>CALMYW010000549.1 GCA_937873665.1 uncultured Sphingorhabdus sp. | reverse complement strand
GGGGCACACCTACCGCAGCCTGTCAGCGGCCGCGAGGGCGATCGCCGGCAGCCGCTGGAACGGGCCGCGGTTCTTTGGCCTGCGCGAAGCCACATGAAGCGCTGCGCGATCTACACCCGCAAGAGCTCGGATGAAGGGCTCGAGCAGGAGTTCAACAGCCTCGATGCCCAGCGCGAGGCCTGCGAGGCCTATGTGAAGAGCCAGGCGAGTGAATGCTGGCGACTATCAACCGCCAGATACGACGACGGCGGCTATTCAGGAGGGACCATGGAGCGACCGGGCCTCCATCGTCTCCTCGCCGACATCGATGCAGGGCTGATTGACGTCGTGGTTGTCTACAAGATAGACCGGCTGACCCGCAGTCTTGCCGACTTCGCCCGCATCGTTGAGAGGTTCGACGCGAAGGGCGTAAGCTTCGTCTCGGTGACCCAGGCGTTCAACACCACATCGTCGATGGGGCGGCTGACGCTCAATGTCCTGCTTTCGTTTGCCCAGTTCGAGCGCGAGGTCACCGGCGAGCGCATCCGCGACAAGATTGCAGCCTCCAAGGCCAAGGGCATGTGGATGGGCGGTACCCTGCCGCTCGGCTATGATGGGCCGCTGCCCGGCACCCACGTGCTGCGGGTGAACGAGGCCAAGGCGGCAATCGTGCGGCACATGTTCACCCGCTATCTTGAACTTGGCTCGGTGCACCGGCTTGCCGAGGAACTGCCGCTTCAAGGTATCCTCTCGAAGCGGCGGGTGACTGCAAGCGGCAAGGAGCTTGGTGGTCTTCCATTCAGCCGCGGTGCGCTGTTCCACTTGCTGCGCAACCAAACCTACCTCGGCAAAATCACGCACGGTGCGCTGGTCCATGAAGGGCAGCACGAGGCGATCATCCACGAGGACCTGTTCGCGGCCGTGCAGGCGCGGCTCGATCTTCAGAAGCGCCGGCACGGCATTAAGGCCGAGAGCCGGGTCGCCAAGGCTCCTCTGACAGGGCGCCTATTCGATGCAGCCGATCAGCCCATGAGTCCCTCGTTCTCGCGCGGACGTTCGGGGCGAGTTTACCGCTACTACGTGTCGGCAGCGCTGCAGCAGGGCGTCAGTAAATCCACGGACAGCACCTCGCGCGTGTCGGCGATCGCGCTGGAGAAGATCCTGGCGCAGGCGCTTGGGCGCCTCATGCCTTCCGTGCACGATGCGCTTGGGCAAGTGAGTAGAGTCAGGCTGCGACACGACCGGATCGAACTGACACTGCCTGCTAGGCACGCTGGTGAAGCGGCTTCGCAATGCCTGGATGGGGAAGATGTAATTCCGCTGGACCGCACCACAAGCCTGCTTGTTCTGCCCGTCACTCTCGCTTCCCGGCGAGGTGCGAGGACCATCGCAAGCGGCACAAAGCTCGACGCCCAGCCCGATCCGGTGCTCATCGCAGCGCTGCGCAAGGCGCACCGGATGCTGGAATTTGATGGAGGCGGCAGGCCGGTCCTCCATGCCTCGCCCACCTCGGGATACGAGCGGCGCCTTGTTCGGCTGGCATTTCTTGCTCCCGCGATCCAGGCCGATATCCTTGCCGGGCGCCAGCCCCGGCACGTCAATCTCGAGGCACTAATCAAGGCGGACATCCCGCCCGGATGGGACGACCAGCGGACCACGCTTCGCTGGCACCGCTAAACAGGCGATTCTTCCTGTTATTGCACCGAACAGGGCCTGTTATGCGCAATAACAGGCCCTGTTCCGCCATTTAAAGCCCCTGTTATGGCATTTAACAGGGAAGGCGATTTTGCGGTTCGAAAGTGGCTGAAATCTGCGGTCCGCACCGAGCCGCGAGGGCCATTCTGCCCCCAAATGCCCTGTTTTTGACCCTGAAATTTATGTTTTTCCCTGTTAATGCCAAAAAGCAGGGAAACCGGACCGATTACGATCCGTGCGGAGACGGGCATCGCGCCGGGCCGCAGAAGGGGGCTGAGACGGCAGCAACGACGGCGCCCTGATCCGGTTTGGGCCGCGCAAGCCCGCGCACGCCGCAGCGCCCTGCGGAGACCCTGTTCACAGAGACGGGTGCTGGGGGTCGCTGGCGGAGGTAAGTCGACCGGGATCGAACCTTCTCTGGAATGGGCGGGTGGAAATATTTGGCCCGACGATTTAATCGTGGTCCTCGTTGCACAGTTCGTGATCGCCAAGCGCCTCGATCACGCGGCAATTGGCTGCGAGCTCCCCCTCGCAACGGCCGATGATCCGTGAGAGTTCGGCCCGTAGGGCAACGAGCCGAGCGATTTTTTTATCAACTTGCTCCAGGTGCCGGGTAGCGATGTGGTCAGCCTGAGAGCACTCGCGCTCTGGATGGTCCGCCAAATTGAGTAGCGGCCGCACGTCCTTGATGGAGCAGCCGAGCTCGCGCGAATGCCGGACAAAAGCAAGCCGTGTACGATGCCCCTCCCCGTAAGACCGGTAGTTGCCTTCAGTCCGCGCTGGTTCGGGCAACAATCCGATCCGCTCGTAGTAGCGGATGGTCTCGACTTTGGTTGCCGTTGCAACGGCGAGTTCGCCGATTTTCATGATTGACCCTGTAGTTGCTACAGGGTGCATATAATGCGGCGACTCGGTTTACCAAGGAGCAACCCGGATGGCTGACGAATGTTGCGCCAGCGCTTGCGAGAGCAAGGCTGCACTCAACGATCCACGGTGGCGCAAGGTCCTGTGGATTGCGTTGGGCCTTAATTCAGCAATGTTCGGCATCGAAATTATTGCGGGTGCGCTTGCGCACTCCCGATCACTTCAAGCCGATGCTTTGGATTTTCTGGGCGATGCCGCAAATTACGCCATTAGCCTGGGCGTCGCAGGTCTTGCCTTACATTGGCGTGCACGGGCCGCCCTACTGAAGGGGACGACCATTCTACTCTTTGGGATTGGAGTGCTTGGATCGGCCGGATGGGGCTTGATCCACGGTGCATCGCCCAATCCATATGCAATGAGCGGAGTTGGAATTATTGCACTGCTTGTCAATGTTTCGGTGGCATTGATGCTTTATCGGTATCGAACCGGCGATGCGAACATGCGCTCAGTGTGGATTTGCTCACGAAACGACGCCATCAACAATTTGATGGTTATTGGCGCCGGACTTACCGTGCTGTGGTCCGGTAGCGGTCTGCCCGATCTCATTGTAGCATTCACCATGGCCGCGCTCGGCATCAGCGGTGGCTGGCAAATCGTTCGCCAATCGCTGCGGGAACTGAAGGATCAACGCGAGCCCGAAACGGATCGGTCATAAGGATGATTGCCGCTGTTCCATCTCTTGCCTTCCTCATCGTCGTATTGGTGACTATCATACGAGGAGTGGCGTTGCGCATGCAATTCGGAGACAATCCTTGGGCGTTTGCAAAAACCCGGGGGGTCCAGCGCCAGACAAGCGCGCTGTTTGCTTCTAGCGTAACCATCTTGGGGTTCGCCAGCGTTCAGTCAGCTAGCGAGGGTGGCGCTAATTATCTTTTTGCTTCGGCGCTGATCGCGTCCGCCGGGGCAATTGTCGTTGTTGTTGCACAGCATCAGATGGGCCGCGCCTGGCGCATTGGCGTTCGCGACGGCGACGCCCCGCTGTTTGTCGACAACGGCTTGTTTGGGATCAGCCGCAACCCGGTGTTTGTGGGGATGATCCTTATGGGGCTTGGCATAGCGCTCGCAACCAATAGCTGGGGGGCTTGGCTCGCGTGGCTGGCCTTTGCTGCGTCTTGCCATTTGCAAGTCAGGATCGAGGAGCGGCACCTGGCCGCCAGTTTTGGGCAATCGTACCGCGACTTCCAAGCCAACGTACCTCGATGGATCGGTTTTCCGCGATGAAGTGTTTGTCGGCAAACAGCGCACCTGCTAAACGCGTTGATATGCGTCGCCGGATGATTTTATTTCTTGTCCTTCTCTCCGTGTTCTTCGGGAGCACGGTTGCGCCAGCAGTCGCGCATGCTGACGATGGATTTGCACATGCGACCGAAGTCGTTGACGTGCATGAAAATGAAGCGTCGGTTGCGGGTCCTGGCTTCGCGGAACAATCTAACACCGAGGAAAACGGCAGTTCGCCGTCGGCCCCATTTCATCATCACTGTACCTGCGCGACAGAAATCAACGAATCTGCGCTTGATGTTACAGTAGAATTCAGCTCACAGATGTTTCCCAAGAAGCGGGTAGCTGTCATGCCTTCGCGGCGTTCCGCGCCGCCTACTGAGCCGCCTTCAGCCTGATCTTTGCCTGACGCGGGCACCCATTGTCCGTGTCAATCTGCATTGATCAGGAGTTTCCCATGCCAATACGAATGCGCGCCCTGCTGCTGGCAGGTGCGCTGATGATACAGGCCGGCCCGGCATGGGCCGAGCCGGTGACACTGGATGATGCGCTTGCCAGAGGCCGCGAAGTCTCTCCACGCATTGCCCGTGCTGAAGCTGTCTTGAAAGCCGCTGAAGCTCGAGCGGTTCAGGCAGGACTGCGGCCGAATCCTGCAATAGGTGTTGAAGTTGAAAACTTCAGCGGCACCGGTCCTTACCGCTCGTTTCGGCAGAGTGAAGTCACTGTTGCAGTTAGCCAGG
>CALMYW010000548.1 GCA_937873665.1 uncultured Sphingorhabdus sp. | reverse complement strand
CGTTGCTTCATAGACCATGCGTACAGCACCGTCATCCTGGCGGACATGAAGCCAAAAGCTTTGACCTGCCGGGAAAATCTTGATGATCTCGCCTGTGATGGACAATGGACCATCCGGGGTGACCATGCGGCAGCGGACATGGTCTTCGATACGAAGTGCGGACATAGACCCTCCTGAGTTTGAGTTGCGAGTGGGTAACTTTAGGAGGGGTAGGGCTGGGGAATGACCTGAAACAGTCAGTTCAAGCCCTGTCTGTTCCCGCTTACACAAAAAAACAGGGCATGGCTTGCGCCATGCCCCGCTTTATCGGAATGCCGATTAAAGGACAGCGTCCTTCAGTTTCTTTTATGAACGGCTGAGATGGGTGTGGCTGTAAGTGAGTGAGTGACAAAGCCTTATGAATAGGCCTAAAGCAATATGATTGAGTTTTTGATGTCAATAAGTTAGTAAATAAGAAGCCGAATTCCCGATCCTATACTTACAAATCACTTTGAATTTGGGTTTGTGGCTAGAAAAATAATTACTCGCACAGACCCTTTGCCGTCCGTGGTGCTTCAACTGGCTATGACGGCAAACGCCTCACTGCCGTCATTCGGCCAGCAGCTCGACGAGATAGCCGACTCCCCATTGCCGCCATTCGAGAAAGTAAAAGCGGCCGCTCGCCTATTGAGATAGCAATAGCAAAGCGGCCGTTGAAGTCGAGCCAGGTCAAGACCCCTTGCGTGATCGATCTTTTCGATCAGCGTGAGGGGTCTCAGATGTCCGTTTGTTCTGAAATTTCGAGAGCGTCGTCCACCTCGATACCCAGATATCGCACCGTGCTCTCCAGCTTGGAATGGCCGAGTAATAGCTGAACCGCGCGCAGGTTTTTGGTGCGCCGGTAGATCAGCGTTGCCTTGGTCCGACGCATGGTGTGGGTACCGTAGCCCGTCGTATCCAGCCCGATCATGCTCACCCAGCGGTGCACGATACGAGCGTATTGCCGAGTAGAGATATGAGGCGAGTTGTGCAGGCGACTCTGAAACAGGTGCTCTTCAGATTTCAGATGTGCCTTGTCAATCCACGCCGTCAGCGCCGTCCGGGTCTGCTCGGTAATCTCGAATTGGACCGGGCGTTTGGTCTTTTGCTGCATAACCATGGCGCGCGAAGCTACCGTGTTGCCGTGAGAAACATCCCGTACGCACAGATTGACCAGGTCGCACGCCCGTAGCTTGCTATCGATCGCCAAGTCAAACATCGCCAACTCGCGGGTTTCCTTTGCCAACTGCAGGCGGGTGCGGATGGCGTAAATTTCTTGCAACTTCAGCGGCGATTTCTGACCGATGAGCTTTCCCTTGTTCCACGGGATGCGTAGTTGTACGGTTTCCATTTTCAACTCCTTGTGGGTGAATCGGAGTTCGATTGTGTTCCTTTCCATTAGGCACTGTCTGGCGTACCAATAGTGATACACTTGACGTATGCAGCGAACTCCGATTCTCGATGTTCGATTCTTCCTTACCGAAGCAGGAGCAGAGCCCGTCCGTGATTGGCTTCGCTCCCTTCCTGCCGCCGACCGAAAAGTAATTGGCGAAGATCTCAAGACCGTCCAGTTCGGTTGGCCCCTTGGAATGCCTTTGGTGGATCATATTGGTGGTGGGATATGGGAAGTGCGAACAAAGCTCGATGGTCGTATTGCGAGAACCTTGTTTGTGATCGAGGACGATGTGATGGTGTTGCTTCACTCGTTTATCAAGAAACAACAAAAGACACCCAAGCCGGAGTTGGACCTTGCCAAAGAACGATTGAAATTGCTCAGGAGACGAAAATGACCAATCCGCATGTTGGCAGCAGCCTCGATGATTTTCTGGCGGAAGATGCCATGCTGCAAGAAGTCACCGCCATTGGGGTGAAGCGCGTCATTGCGTGGCAAATCCAGGAGGAAATGGCCTCGCAGAAACTAACCAAAACGGCAATGGCAAAAAAGATGCATACGAGTCGTGCCGCGCTCAATCGGTTGCTGGATGAAACTGATACGAGTTTGACGCTAACCACGCTTGCGGGGGCCGCCGCCGCATTGGGACGTCAAGTACGCTTTGAGCTCTGTGCGGCCTAAGCGACCAC
>CALMYW010000547.1 GCA_937873665.1 uncultured Sphingorhabdus sp. | reverse complement strand
AGGCGAAGTGGAAGCGCGTCATCATCGCGCTGCTGGCACTGCTCTACATCATCTCGCCGCTCGACCTGATCCCGGACTGGATCCCCGTCATCGGCTGGCTTGACGATCTCGGCGTACTCGCCTGGGCCGCGCGGCAGGTGTATTTCAAGCGGGATGTTTAGGGCTCGCGACTAACTGCCAGCTTTGGTGGGAAGCGCCGCAACAACGACAGCGATAGGGAAACGCGTGGCAACTCGTTTGGCGGAACTGCAAGTGTTCCGCCCTACGGCCCCCTCGATTGACAGCGTGGGCCTCATCAAGAATCTCAGGACGACTCGCCTCTCTCGAACCTTCGGACAATATCGGCGTAGACACTGTCATTGAACTGGGAGAACTCGAAGAGCATAAACATCGGTTCGAGGAGCCGTTGTACGTCTATGACCAGCCTGTCATGAATTAGGCCTAGTGTTGTGACAATTTCGGTTTCCGACTTCTGTTCGAGGCACTTCTTTGAACTGACGTATCGACGGCCCCCAGCACTGCTCAGAATTCTTCCCGCGAGGCCGCTGTGGCCAACTCGGACACTTAACTTGGTTTCTGCCGGGACGCCAAGCGTTGCATACAACCCGCTCGCAAACATCAATGACTCAGTAACACGGACGATCCTAGTATTGAAGAAGATCTTGCCATCGCCCCTCATGTCTTCGAAGAGGTTTTGCTGAAGATAGAAGTCGCCGTTCTTGGCGAGAGCCCAATAATCGTAGGACTGCCGACCCGACATTTCATCTTGGGCGATTGATACTTCCGCGCGGACACCGTCAGCAAATGGGCGCGGCCGATACTCATCGCGGTTATCAAGAACGATGCCGATCGGCCAGCCAAAGGTGTCGATTTCTGCGGCTTTGACAGCGTTTAGAAGATCGATTTGGGATTTGTTGATCGGATCGTGAAGGGCAAATCTGAGCTCCATGACGCCAGCGATCTTGAGCATGGCGACGCCCTTGTCTGCGATCTGTCTCTGTGACTCGAACCAAGTGCTACTAAGCACCGGCACGCCATCGGCGCCGACGCCAGTTAGACCGATGACGCGCGTTGGTTCGGCGGCCTCTGGAATTACACCTGAAAACGGGTTGCGTCCAAGTGGCGGCTTCTTGTGTGCCGGTTCACCAAGAATTTCGCGACAAAGACGCTCGAAATTCGCTGGATAAGCATTGTCTTCAGAGAAGTCGATATACAGTCGCGGCCCGAGGAATGCGGGTGTCTTCGCCTTGCCGGAATTGTTCCGGACTAAGGGAATGAATTTCTTTGTCTCGATGGCCTCAACCACCTCGGCCGTAACGATGAGGCGCTCATAACCAACGCCACCGTGCCCCCCGTCGGCCTTAGCCACATAAGCCTCAGAGCAGACCATCAGGACTCGATCTGCCGTCGTTATTCCTCGTTGCATGAAGGCGGCTACGTCTTGCCCTGGGACGAGGTCCCACTGGTCTATTGCAGCATCAATTCCGGTGCTGCGGAGGTCCGTGGCCAGCTTGAGTGCCCACGCCTTGTGTTCGGGTGAGTCGTGTGAGTAAGAGACAAATACAGATGGCATGTGCGCCTCCTTCGGGCTTATGACGCCCGACGTGCCTTATCGGACACTCTTGTGGTGTCAACAGTTACCAAAACAGCAGCCATACCGGTTGGGATGCTTCTGAGACGTAGCTCGGGCCACATTTCCAGTTGTTATACCCAGGTGAACGTCGGTTAACAAGGTCACAGTTGGGGCGGTTTTGCGGCGGTTGCTAGCATTCTTCGAAACTGGCGCAACTACGGATCGTCAAACTCACAAATGCGGATCGGTTGTGCCCGCGACGACGCCATCGCCCATCCGCCAACCCCTACTCCACCTGCCGCACCTGCCGCTAAAAAAGGCGCCAGATCATCGCGGACGCGTCCGGGCCGTGGGCGTCGTTGAATGGTAGTTCGGCATTACCGCCGCTCCAGGCTTTGCCGGCACGTGCAAATGAATTGACGCTGGCCCCTTTCCCTCTCAGGCGACAGAGGCGTCAAGCGAAGTCGCAGCCGAATAAATGACCTTGGCCCGTCGGCCCTACGGGTTGGGTGTCACCGCTTCGATGGCACACTGCGTTGCAGGAATCGAGCAAATTCGCGAAGCGTCTGTAGATCAGCCTCCGTAAGCGGATCGGGATCGAAGTGCATGACGTCGTTGCGAATTTCGCGAATAGCATCTATCTGATCGCAGAACACGCGACGATCCCAAGGAAGCTTACTCTGAAGCCACCTGTCTTGATGGTCAAGCAATGCCTTGTACTCCCCGAAGTTCAGATCTGCGGCGCTTGCGACTTTCCTGCTCGTGTCACGAATGTCTTGAACCTGCTCAAGATCGGAGACACTGAACGCGTCCGAGATAATCTGACGCAGGTGATTCTCGATCTCACCGAGGAGCAAGAATGGCTCTGAGAGCTGCAAAAACTGAATGCTCAGATCACTGGCAGTGACGATGCCAGAAATCGTGTTGTCCTTAGCCCGAACAAGAACATAGTCGTTTGCCACGATAGCCGGAATTGCTTGGAAAAGAGACGCGTCGTAGCGTACTTCCTGGTATTGAGGATCCATCATTTCGCGGACCGTGGTTCCAATCACTCCGCGCGCGACTCGATCGCCGATGGACTGCCAGCTAATTACTCCCTTCACATCTCTGGTACTCGTCATG
>CALMYW010000546.1 GCA_937873665.1 uncultured Sphingorhabdus sp. | reverse complement strand
AGACCTCCACGAGTCTGCCCAAGAATACCTGGCGCTCGTCATTCAATTCCACGGATGGCTGGATTCTACTCTCGCGGCATACCATCAGCCAGACCTCCAAGAGCTCGGCCAGCTTCAGATACAACTCCAAGCGATTAGCCCGACAAGGCGGTCGCTCTCCGCTGCGCCTATTGAATCGCCTGACTCCGCCACCATCGAATCCTTTGAATTCACTTCGATGCAGGCCACTGAGCTCAGTCAGATCTCCGCTAACCTTCTAGGTAAGATTCGAGAGCTTCACTTACAGCAGCGCCCTCATGGTTTTCCGACAGAAAGGCCAACCACGACGATTACGGATCAGGATCTGCTCGGGCCCATCACGTTCTGGGGGCAGGAGGCGAGTGGAGAGGATGCCTTCATGTTTATCCGCCATGAAGGCAAAGCCTATGGGCTGACGGAGAACGACTATGGCGGCCTGGATGGTCTGATCGACGCTGTTTTGAAATCGGTGTGGGCTCGCGCCAGCTTAAGCCGTGAGTTCATCGAAAAGACCTTCGGCGATTGGGCAAGACAACGATTTGGTGCGGACGAGCCAACTTTCACTGAAGCCTTAAGCGCAGCGGCCCGGAAGAGCGTCACGGTGGCCGAGGTCTGGGCGCCGATCGCCAATATGGAAGTCGAACACGGTTTTGACTTCGGTCCCGTTCGTATCGAATCAATTACCGCTACCGTAATGGAGAATTTGCGTAGCAGGGCGCCCTCAAATCGACCGGAGCAGGAACAGCAAATTAGCCAATTATTCGAGAAATTGCGGCATGAGATGCAGGGCTATGCCGCCGTGGTAGTCACCATGGAAGCCGAGCCCGAAACTGTTCAGAAACGAGCGCTGCGGATTGCTCAAGACGCTGTCGGTTTGCTGCGTTTTTTCTCGCCAGCGGCGCCTCGGTCATACCTGTTCAGCCCAGTAGCACTCACGGGTGCGGAGTTAATTCCAACATCCAAGCTGATTGTGATGCGCGAAGGTGGCTTCCTTCACAGTCAAAGCATTCTGCCAAAACAAGTAGGTTACTGGCGTCTACCTGCGCAGCAAATTTCGGAACTCAAGGCTGGCCTCTTGGATACCGCAGCTTCGCTTGTTATGCCGGAGGGATTGAGCGAGTTCGCCCTTGCCGTGCGAGCAAGCCTCCTTACCTACAGCAAAGGTACTACCTTGGTGGACCCAATGGATCGCCTACGAAATGGTCTTTCTGCCCTCGAAGGTGTTCTGCTCAGGCACGAGATGGAACCGCGGGCGCATTGCGTTGCTAATCGGATGAGCTTCCTTCTCGCTCGTGAAGGGGAGGGTCGCGAGTCCGTTAAGCAGGTCATCCGGCAAATCTATTGGCTGCAGGGCCAGCCCCAGCTGACGGCACATGGCCGTCGAGAAGACGAGTTGATCACAGTCTTCACGTCCTACGCTTACGATGTTCTTCGCTTGGCACTTGCGAACACCCTAATCTTCTGCTCAAAGGTCCAATTCGTAATCGAAGTCGATAAGCTTGGTCTGTCTACACAATAGTTGTTGAAAGTCAGCTAATCGCGACGCGACCGTCCTCCCTTCGGATTCATCGCCGGAAAGCGGTCAGTGAAATTTTGCTTCCCGGAAGCAGCCATTCATCACCGAGTGCTGACGACACTAAGCAGAAATAGCACGATTTGGAAAGCGAACGCGCAAGTGATGGGTTGGGCCTAATGTGACTCCGGTGAGTCGATTAGTCATTGGGTGCACGGATCCTTGGCAGTGTCGCGGGAGACCCAGCGTAAGCGCGCAATACAAACCAATTTGAACTTCACATCGGCCCCTGACCGTGAAACATCAACGATTGCATGAGACTCTTTTCCCGTAGCGGACATAATCCCCATTTCATATTGGAAAGGCATCGTGTCTGTGCTCTTCGTCGTAACACGGTCGAACCAAGTAGACTTAATTTCACCAGCATCCCGAATAACTTCTGGATTGTTCTCGACATATGCCTTGACCAATACTTTCTCCTTGATGATCTCCTGCGCTGCATTAGCAGGATCGACTTGACCGGCGCGACAATGCGGGTTGTTCCCCGCAGTGAACATCTGCTCGATCTCGGGTGCGGCTCGTCGCGCCTTGGCTTCTATGTCGGCTTGTTCAGCAGAAAGCTTGGCTTGCAGGTCACGTAGTCCGCCATAGATTGCGGCTATCTGCTGTTCTGCAATTTCAGAACGGGGGTTTTCGCGAAATGGGTTGGGGGCTGTTTTGTCCCACTCAAGAACCTGATCGAGAATGCGCCGAAGATTCGAAGTGTTCTGAAATGCGTAGTTGTTTATTGGTGCTCCCACGGTCATAAGCATGATTGAGAGAAGCTGACCGCGATCCCCCTTCTCAAAAACTAATTGATATCGCGTGCGTAGTTGCGCAGCATAGAACCAAAAAACCCCTTCATCCTTTTTTCCCCGTTGAAATAGAACTACTGCTGGGGCAAATAGCTCCAGAGGTTCTTTCAGAGAGTCAGGGTTACGAAGAATTTCCTCCGCTGCGCCAAGAGAAATTGTTGGGTTGCATGATTTCAGCCGGTCCTTAGCCGATATGCCGTCGCCAGCCCAGACAAATGTGGCATGTAGAAATACGAAGGCCAAAGAAATGAGAGTTGTATTCTGGCTCATGAGTAAAGGGCTCAACAGTGTTTACACGGATATCTTCCCGGTTCGCTGTTCAGATCGGCATCCCGTTGAAATCGAAAGAAAGCTACACAGATAAAGTTATCCTG
>CALMYW010000545.1 GCA_937873665.1 uncultured Sphingorhabdus sp. | reverse complement strand
CCCCGGGGGGTATATAAATCGCTATAACCTTGATTTTTGTGCAACGCGGTCGGGTCGCGTACAAACTTTCGCGGAAGTTTTAGGGGTAATAGCCTCATAAGTTTTTAAGAGGAGGAGCACACATGGGCAGACGTGGGCCGGCGCCCGGGCAGGGCGGCAGACCGCCGAAACCGCTGGCGGAAAAGGTGCTGGACGGGAATCCCGGCAAACGGAAGCTGACCGTTGTCGAGTTTCCCGGTGCCAGTGAATTTCATGGTGTGAATATGCCGCCGCCGCGGGAGATGCTCTCCGCCGTGCAAAAAGATGGGAAGCCGCTCATTGCGACGGAAATATATGAACGCACTTGGACCTGGTTGAACGAACGCGGTTGTGCGAGCATCGTCTCCCCGCAGGTACTGGAACGGTACGCCATGAGCGCCGCGCGCTGGATTCAGTGTGAAGCGGCAATCACGGAATACGGGTTCCTCGCAAAGCACCCGACGACGGGTAATGCAATCCAGTCGCCATATGTAGCCATGAGCCAGAACTACATAGCGCAGACAAACCGGCTCTGGTACGAGATCTTCCAGATCGTCAAAGAAAACTGCGCCGCTGACTATACAGGCGCGAATCCGCAGGACGACGTTATTGAGCGGCTGCTGACCGCTCGCAGGGGAAAATGAGTATGGATGAAGTACAGGCTTTTATCCAATCGCTAAGATACCATCGCCTGACGAGCCAGCAACGAAAAACGCTGCGAGGGCAGGCGCTTGCAGGGAATCTTCCTGCCGCGCGTGCCGGCTTACGAAAAATCGTGTCGAAAGGAAAACAGGATGGTCATTCAAACGCTGCCGGTCGATAAGCTCGTTCCGGCGGATTACAATCCGCGAAAAGACCTGAAACCCGGCGACCCGGAATACGAGAAGCTGAAGCGATCGATCACGGAGTTCGGGTATGTGGAGCCGGTGTTATGGAACAAAACTACCGGACATGTCGTCGGCGGACACCAGCGCCTGAAAGTGCTGATCGACACCGGTGTGACCGAAGTCGAATGCGTCGTCGTAGAAATGAGCGAAGAAAAGGAAAAAGCGCTCAACGTCGCGCTGAATAAAATCAGCGGCGAATGGGACAAGGATAAGCTATCTTTGCTGATCGCCGATCTGCAGGGCGCGGATTTCGACGTATCGCTGACAGGTTTTGACGCCGTTGAGATTGATAAGCTGCTGAACAGCGGCATGGATGCCGAGGATGACGACTTTGACGTGGACGCCGAACTCGAAAAGCCCGCTTTCTCCAAACTCGGAGATTTGTGGACGCTTGGCCGGCATAAAGTCATATGTGGCGACAGCACCAAGTCCGAAACATATGCTCTGATGGGTGGGAAACAGGCAAACCTGATTCTGACCGATCCGCCTTATGGTATCGACTACGACAAGGGCGTGGCGGGCAAAATCAAGAACGACAAGTTTGACAGCGATGAAGGATTTTATACTTTTCTCCACGACGCTTTTTCAGCGATGGCAACTTATCTCGCCACGGATGGTGCGGCATATGTATTCCACGCCGATAGCAAGGGGCTGACTTTCCGCAGGGCGTTTGAGGATGCGGGTTTTAAGCTGTCTGGATGCTGCATCTGGGCAAAGAACACGTTCACGCTCGGCCGTTCGGATTATCAATGGTGCCACGAACCTTGCCTCTATGGTTGGAAGAAATCCGGCAAACACAACTGGTTCGGCGACCGCAAGCAGTCCACGATATGGAACTTCGACAAACCAAGCCGCTCGGAGAAGCACCCAACAATGAAACCAGTGCCGCTGCTCGCTGTGCCGATGAAGAACTCGACGCAGACCAATGGCGTGGTGCTCGACCCCTTTGGCGGTTCAGGCAGTACCCTGATTTGCGCGGAACAGTTGGGGCGCGAAGCCTTCCTGATTGAACTGGACGAAAAATTCGTAGACGTTATTATTCATCGCTACATCGAAGCCGTCGGAAGTGCCGACGGTGTTTTTGTAGAACGGGATAGCAAGTCAATTCCATATGCGAAGGTGATAGCCGATGCCTAACAAATACTGGTTTTCTGAGGATGGGGCCATCGGATATGGTAGTTTGAGTACGGGAGAGGTGTTTTGTTTTGATTCCGAGGACTATGATAAAATATCAGACAGGACTTGGTACAAGTGCAATGCAAGCCCCGGATATGTTGGCGACAGCAATGGATTCTGTATTCACAGAGTAATACTTATCGCTCCGGAAGGCTGCGAAATTGACCACATCAACTTGAATCCGCTTGATAACCGAAAAGAAAATTTGAGAATATGTACGCATCAGCAAAACCAATGCAATCAACCGCTTCAAAAGAATAACATCTCTGGAGTGACAGGCGTCAGTTATTTTGCGCCACGAAAAAAGTATCGCGCGCGAATTAAATACTTTCAGCGAGAATTACACTTAGGATATTTCCCCACATTTCTTGAGGCGACTCAAGCGAGAAATGTCGGCGTGAAAATTTTATTCGGAGAGTTTGGCCGATGCCACGAAGCTCCACCTCCACCAAAATGGATCGAGATTATGGTTCTGGATAAATGCAACCGCTTCATTAATGAGGCGGTTT
>CALMYW010000544.1 GCA_937873665.1 uncultured Sphingorhabdus sp. | reverse complement strand
CAACGCCAGAATCGGGTCGGCCATGGTTGGGTTGTCGGCAAGCAAGTACGCCGGGGGAACTTCCAGGATCCTGGCCAATGCCTCGAGGTTGTCGAACCCGATCGCAGTGCGCTGGTGCTCGTAGCGATTGATCCGCGACGAGCCCTTTTGCTTACCCAATCCCATGCGGTCCCCCAGCGCGCGCTGGCTCAACGCACGCAGCTCCCGCGCCTGGACGAGCCGGGCAGCAAACAGCGAGCGAAGGGACGATTCGGTCAAGGGCGGCGAGTTTGTCTGGAGCCGTCCGCATCATGGCCATTCCCCTATTGCTCTGGCAGACTCTATTTGGCAGATAGAGGCATGGCAATCAAGCGGGCCGAATCATGGGGGGCGCCTCGAACCCGCGGACCGATATCTGACCTACAACCCGCACCAAGCCACGGTGCGACATACATCCACAGGGGGAATCGATGTTCATCTACGTGCTGTTGCTGCTCTTCTTCATCCTGCCTGTCACGGTGCTCGCACACGCCAGGATCCGGGCCATTCGATATCCATTGCGGTACTTCTGCAACAACATCGTCGTCAGCCGTATCAAGCTGCGCCAAACGTTCGGCGTGCTATCGCCCATCGTCTTCTGGGGCCTGCACGGGTTCTTGCTGGTCGCCGCCATCGAGCAGGAGGCATGGCTCGCGGTGCTGGTGTTCATGGCCTACATGGTGGCCAGCCTGCTGCTGTGGGGCGAGATCAAGGCAAAGGGCGTCGGCGTGAATCCCGAGGTGGCGGGGACTAACAGTCCGGCGCCGGCGTCCAGCGATTCCAGGGACTCGCTCCATGACATGCCCGACAACAACGCTCAGGAGCGTCAATGAACACGTGGAATCTGATGGCTGCGAGCACGCTGCTTGCCCTGACTGGTTGCGCCGGCGGGACGCCAGACTGTGCCTCGAGTGAGGTCGAGGCCTTCTTCCAGGAGCAAGTTGTGAACCCTGAGGTCGATGGCGCGCTCGAGCGGGCGAAAGCCTATGTGGAGCAAACAGCCAACAATCGGTTCGAGGCGCCGGTCGCCCAATCCCAGTTGAGGGCGGTCGAAGAACGAGGTCCCCACCTCCGAAAGGGGTTCACCCTGAAGGACACGCACGCCACCCAGGTCGACAAGGACCTGGACATCTACCTGTGCGAAGGAACCGCATCACTGGATAACGGCGTCGGAGGCAGCGCATCGGTCGACATCGAATACAAGATCTACTCGGTGGAGGGCGGCGACAACGATTTCGGCGTGGAATACGACGCAGTGTTCAAGCAGCTAGTTCGCAAGGCGTTGTACCAATGAGCCGGGTCTGGAGGCACATCGCCGAGCTGCGATACGTTGTATTCCTGACGACACTAGCTCTCGTGCAGGGATGTGCGAAGCAGGAAGGCGAGCAGGGCAACATGCTCGACCTCGCAGGCCAGCCAGCACGGGTCGCAGCACGCGCAGACCCCACTGCCGCCGGAGAGACGGAGGGGCCTTCAGCAAGCGCGAACGCCTCGGACGTGATGGCGGTCGCTCGAGCGCTCGCCATCTTGCGTGGAGCGGATCCCGTCGAGCTCGGGCGTTTCTGTGACGACAACGCCCGTGCATTCCCGAGCCAAGCCGACGTGCACGCCTGCAAGTCGCTGGCAGGTTCAGTGGTCGCGCTCGTGCCGGTGCCCACTTCGATCGAGGAAATGGCCAAGATCGCGGACACCCTGCCCGTCAAGGATCGCGCGGTGTTCTGCACCTCGACCGGTGTCTTGAAGCTGACGCGGACTGTCGAAGAGTACGACCGTTGCTTTCCGCCCTCCGCCCGAGCCGAGTTCGAGGCCTTGGGCGGCATGGATAGCATTGATGGCGACGAGACGCCTGTGACGCAGGACGCGTTGAAGGAGCAGGTGATGCGCGATGCCGGGCGGATGACCGAAGTCCAGCGGAAGTTGTACTGCAATGTGCCGGGTGTCCGGAACACGATGGAAGGCGATAGCCAAGCGTGCCTGCTGGCTGAGCGGCCCAGGGAGGCTGCGGAACAACCCCTCACGGACGATGACCCCGGATACCGGGACGAGGGTCATTAGCGCGACGCCTCATCCCTCGATCGCTTGCACCATCATCGAACGGGCGCACATGCGCCCGTTCTTCATTTTGTGGCCGATGCCTTGGCGATAGGAGCCCCATGAATAGCCATGACCAACCCAACCTTTACGTGCGCGATGGCGGGCGTCGCTACCTGCCGGCCAGCCCCGATCAAATCGTGGCCGCGGCGCGTGAAGTGGTGGACCAACGCATTCGACGAGGTGCGGCACTACATGCGCCGGAGGCGGCACAGGCACTCTTTCTGGAGAAGCTGGGCGGGTGCGAGAGGGAGATCTTCGCCGTTGCCTTCTTGGACACCCGGCATCGACTGATTGAGTATCGCGAAATGTTCTCAGGCTCGATTGACGGGGCCGAGGTCCACCCGCGAGAGGTAGTGAAGGCCGCGCTGCTCTTAAACGCGGCTGCGTTGATCGTTGGGCATAACCACCCCTCCGGTATCACCGATCCCTCAGGCGCGGACCGGGCCGTCACGGCCCGGCTGAAGCAGGCGCTGGCATTGGTAGATGTCCGCTTGCTGGACCACGTCATCGTCGGAGGTAATTCCAGCGTATCCATGGCGGGCGCAGGGTTCATCTGACAAACGATATGCCGCAAGTTCGATCATTCCCCCAAGGCCAGTTCGGCCTTGGGGGCACTGCGGGTCGATCTTTTTTATTGAGCACCCGGTCGACTGTATTGCCGGGATGGGGCAGGCATCCGCAAATATTCGTTGTCGCAGTACATGAAGCACGCTATCCGCTTCTCCAAGGCTAACCAAGCCACTGCAGCTTCGAACTCCCGTCCATTGAGGCCACTAGCCATTTGAATGAGGCTACGCGGCGCAGCGAGCGCGTTATGCGATGGGAGGAATCTCTGCAGGCTTCGCAGGCACTCCAGGATCAAAATCGCATTTTCCATGGGTCGGGGACGTTTCGAAGGGCTGGGCGCTGTTTTGGGTACCATCCAAGCCGGCTCATGCAGTCGTACATCCTGCCTCGGGGCCACGCCTTCCAATGAATCGATGAAGATCAGCTTGTGCTGCGACAGAGACCATTCGACGATGCGCCAGGCAAGCTCGGCTATGCTCCTGCTAACCGGGCCTCGCCCCACGCAGAACACATGGAGCACTGTCGCGACCCGCAGGGTGTTTTCCCAGGCGCGCCCGACCGCTTCCGGGATCTCGAGGTAGTACTCGTGTTCCCACTGGCCGATGCAATACTCCAGCTCCAGCATGAAGGCCTTCGCATCGTCACTTAGCCGCACTAGGGTACGGGGGCAGCGTGCTCGGCGCGCAAGCCTTTCAGCAAGCCTGGCCATCCTCCGGAGGAAGCGGTCGGGGTCGTGGCGCGAGTCATGCTGGCACTCGCAATCCGAATTCGCGGGAAAGCGGACTGGATTGTGGCAGGCGGCGATGGAGCGAGGCCAGAAACCTAGTTTGTAACTGAGCCTGCCGCGCTTCCGGAGATACTCTTCCATGAAGACGGGTTGGATGCGGAAGCCAACGCTGCACCGGGCATCTCGCGCCTTGAGTGCCTTTCCGCGAATTGTGTAATCCAACGGAGGGCTGCCGCTCCACAGTTGCGTCAGGGTGTCCGCATCCTCCTTGAAAAGGTCGCTCTTTAGGAAACTGGCGCCTTCCTCGCGCTGGATCGTGAGGTTCTTGCCGCGACCCGCCAACGCGTCCACTAGTGAGAGGTGTGTAATTTTGCCCGTTACAAACCCGGTGAGTCCTGATGATTCGGTCTCGCCAGTCGCGGGAAGCTCGCCGGAAGCCATCTCCTCGGCCGCTGGGATTTCCAGGCTGCCTTCCAGGAACAACCGGAAGAACACTTTCAGGGACGCGCCCTTACCAGTCCCAGAGGGCGCCACGGCGCATGTGTTGATGGTGGCGGGGATGCGATCCCCGTCAGGCGCTTGGCAATCGTATCCGCAATGGACGACCGCCCCCATCGCGGCCAAGGCATCAGTCAGCGCGATTGGCGCAGGTACCCCTTTCTCCAAGATGGCGTAGATCACCGCGCTACGGCACGGTTCCGGCAAGACATCGACTGGGCAAGTGGGGTAAAGGTTGGGGAAAGGTAATGGTGGCATCGGGGCACGAGCGGCCTGCTGGCAATCCTTCACCATACAAGTCACTTTCCATTGATGCCAACACAGAACTGAACGTCCAGCGTTTTGGACGTCGTTGGACGCGTCGACTTAACCACGTAGTGCGTGTGTCATGGACCGGCAGGAACTTTCGAGCCTCCCAGAACAGCGCACGCTGGTCGGCAAGTTCGCAAGATCAAGGGGTGCTGCCCCCCCCCTGATTCCGCAGCGTGGTTACATCGATCAATCGATGCCCCACGAGGCCGTTACGTAGCCGATTGGCCTGCCGATAGGTCGCTCCAACGATGTGGGCTGCGAATTGCGTCTCGTTTTAGGGGCAATGGCCCACGGTGGCGCGCTAGGCCCCGGAACGTTCCCGGAATCTTCGACCAAGCTCGCGGGGGGCGGTTTAATCGACACTCTTCTCAGATGGAGGAATAAACAGCCCCACATGCAGCAGCATCCCGAAGACCACCTCCTGGTCTTGCCGGAGGTGAAGAAGATCACGAAACTGAGTAAATCCACGATATATAACTACAACAAAAAAGGCGGCAAGTACCACGTCGAGGATTTTCCCAAGAGGAGGAAGCGCGGACGGCGTGGCGTTGGTTGGCGGGCTAGCGAGGTCTTTGCCTGGGTCGCGACCCGCGAATGAGTTTCCGCTATCTCGACATTGATTAGTTTCCCGGGAAATACGCGAAGCGAGGACGCTCGCTTCCATTGAACACGGCATTTTGGTGGGTTTCGAATGCCAGGGATTTACGGATATATAGTTTATTATTGTATCTATTAACTATCTATTGAATCTATTAACTACCTGTCGCTGTCAATCTAGGCTATGGCTGACCAAGTCCGCGTCAGCCTTCGTTATCGTTCTAAAAGACAAAGCGGTCAGGGTAGCCCTTGTCCGAGGGCTGACCCTGGCCTTCACCTCATGCCCGCGTCGCTTAGTGGGCAGCCGTCAGATCCAAGGCACGCAATCCCGTGGGGCAAGATGCCATCGGGTTCGCTCGTCCACCGCACTGGCTCCGACGCCTACCAACGGCCGGGCCAATCCGGTAGTGACTATGCACAACGAAATCCAAAGTACCGATCAAGCTTCCCCCGGCAAGCGGCTGTTTGCCGGCGTTGACGAGAAGCTGCTTAACCGCGCAATCCAGGAACTGCTCCAAGCCGAGAGGCTCCACGAGGACTACGCCGAGAAAT
>CALMYW010000543.1 GCA_937873665.1 uncultured Sphingorhabdus sp. | reverse complement strand
ACAATGCCATGGGCAGATCCCCCCCGACATCAAAGCCATGATCGGCCTCGATGCAGAGACGCCAATTACGATCGACAGCAATATCACCCCCAAGGCCTCGGTTCAACTTTGGGGCACAGGCAAGCCACTCCGCGAATTCCTTCACGTCGACGACCTTGCCGAAGCGGCTATCGTTGCCATGAACCTGAATACCGATAAGTGGTTAGAGATTACACTTCAGCATCCGAGCCGCATAAATGTTGGGTTCGGTTCCGACCTTCCTGTCCGCGATGTTGCGGAAATCGTGGCGCATACAGTTGGTTATTCTGGTCATATCGAATTCGATGCAATTAAACCGGATGGAACACTCAGGAAGCTGATGAGCAGTCAGAAATTGACCCAAATGGGCTGGCAGGCAAGAATCCTCCTCAAGACAGGTATTCAAAATACCTATGCAGAGTACCGCCAATGACCACAATAGAGTACTTGCCGAAATCCAGCAAGTTGCATGATTGAGCAACGACACACGCTAATTATCGAACCGGGCATGGCGGAACGCCACTACTGGCGTGATCTGTGGCATTATCGCGAGCTATTCTTCGTCCTCGCCTGGCGAGACGTCGCTGTCAGATACAAGCAAACCATCATCGGCCTCGCCTGGGCGCTAATCCAACCACTGGCGACGATGGTAGTCTTCACCGTCATCTTCGGCCATATCGCGAACCTCCCAACCGATGGGGACGCACCTTATGCCCTGATGGTCTATGCAGGTATGTTGCCATGGCAACTCTTCTCGACAGCATTAACCGGTGCCTCAGGCAGCCTCATCGGCAACGCCAACCTGATCAGCAAAGTTTACTTCCCAAGGCTGATCGTACCGACCGCAGCCGTTGTGGTGTCCTTCGTCGATTTCCTGATCAGTTTTGTCATTCTATTGGGGTTGATGCTTTGGTACCGCTTTCTACCCAGCTGGCAGCTACTTACCCTCCCAATTTTCGTGATCATGGCCTTCCTCGCGAGCCTCGGCCCCGGCCTTTGGATTACTGCGCTCAATGTGAAGTACCGTGATTTCCGCTACATCATTCCCTTCATTGTGCAGTTCGGCCTCTACGTGTCGCCGGTGGGCTTCAGTTCGTCGGTAGTACCCGAAGAATGGCGACTACTGTATTCGCTCAACCCGGTGGTTGGCGTCATCGACGGTTTTCGCTGGGCCATTCTTGGTGGTGACTCTCAGATCTTCCTGCCTGGCTTCGTCTTGAGCTGGGCAGTGATCGCAGCCTTCCTATGGCTCGGTATCCGCCAGTTCCGCAAGATGGAAAAAAGCTTCGCGGATTTGATCTGAGCCATGTCCGATATCGCCATCAAAGTCGAAAACCTTGGCAAATCCTACTTGGTCGGTCATAACTCCGCACAAGCTGAACGCTACACGGCATTACGTGATGTTATTGTCCGAAACACGCGTAATCTGAAACGAAAAACGCGGGACATGCTGGCTGGGCGCGCGATCATTCAGGGCGACGAAGTGGAGGAGTTCTGGGCGCTGAAGGACGTGTCCTTTGAGATTAAGCGAGGGGAAACCGTCGGAATCATTGGACGCAATGGCGCCGGAAAATCCACCTTGTTAAAGATCCTCAGCCGTATAACGGAGCCCGACAAAGGCAGAATCACGATAAATGGTCGCGTTGCCAGTTTGTTGGAGGTGGGAACTGGTTTTCATCCGGAACTAACGGGCCGGGAAAATATATTCCTAAACGGCGCCATTCTTGGCATGAAGCGAACTGAGATCCGTGACAAATTCGACGAGATAGTGTCATTTGCCGAGGTCGAGAAATTTCTCGACACGCCGGTGAAACGTTACTCTTCTGGCATGTATGTCCGTCTTGCCTTCGCAGTGGCAGCGCATCTTGAACCAGAGATATTGGTCGTAGACGAAGTATTAGCCGTAGGTGATGCTCAATTCCAGAGGAAATGCCTTGGCAAGTTAGAACAAATTGGACAAAACGGAAGAACAGTCCTATTTGTAAGCCACGATATGGCAGCAATTCAACATTTATGCTCAACTGCCATTCTCTTGGAACACGGACAGTTATCCGAGCAGGGAACACAAAACCACGTAGTCACAGCATATCTTTCAAAAAATGCAGACGATCCATTAACAAGTTTGAATAACCGAATCGACCGAAAAGGTGACGGGAGTGTACGAATAACTGAATTGATGATAGAAGACGCTGATGGCAACAGTCAAATTTCAATAAACTCTCGAATAAAAATTACTATTAATTACATTGCTTCTCAACCTATCACCATTCCCAAAGTTCTGATTGGATTATACGATTTAAACGAAACATGCATCTACGGATTAGACAGTGAAACCACAACCCCACTTCCAGCGTCCCTTCCTACACAAGGCTCCATAACTTGCACAACCGCGCCACTAAATATAACGCCAGGAAGATGTTTTGTAAATATAGCTTTTTTTAACCACTCGAGTTTGTCAGATTACATCCAACGCGCCGCAGAATTTCAAATTAGCTCTTCAGATATATTTGGCACCGGGCGAACCCCAACACGAGATTGGACGCTCGGAGTTCTTCAAAATTGCTGGTTGGCAAACAACAACAAACAATGAAAAAAATAACAGAAAGAGAAATAGTATTCTCAAAACTATCACAGATTGATGATGTTGGCCGACTATTTTACTGGAGAGATGGAGTCTATCGCGGAATAAATGCCAATGCAGTCCAAAAGGTTATCGATCTACTTGAATCGGGATTAATTGAAAAATTGAGCGCTCATGGAATCTTTCCAGTAACCACTGTTACTGATTTTGTAACCAACGAATTCCCGTTGGTAATCCAACATGAGAAACTCCCTTTTGTCAGCTATCCTTTTGAATGGTCGTTCACCATGTTTCAAGAGGCGGCGGAACTTGTCATAAGAATCAGTGAAATTAGCGCAAAGTATGGTTTCGGACTAAAAGACTGCCATCCCTATAACATATTATTCCGAGGAACCCTCCCGGTATACGTTGACCTTGGAAGTTTTGAACGCCTACCTTCAAGATCCACCGCAATTACAATACCTAGTTTCCTAAATTGCTACTGGATGCCCTTAGCAATTTGGGCATCAGGAGATGATTTCCTAGCCAAGCGAATAATTGCCAGTGCGCACGAAATAATGCCGACGCATTCTTGGATGCTATACAAACATACAGCCACCCGCTTATTTACACAACAACATATTATCCAACTCTCCAAGTGGAAGGCGTATTTGGAAGAATTGGCATCGCATATCGTGTCGCAACTATCTAAGCTTGAAGCTCTTAATAAAATACTCGCATACCTACCGGCTGAGATCTTACTTAAGTCACCAAAACTAATAAAAAAGAAAATTTCGAAGCTAAACAAAAAAGCAAATAGGACAACTTGGGGAAACTACCATAGCGAGTATATACATAACGGGACAATAAGGTCCACATGCAGATTCGATCGAGTATTAGATATTATTCGCAACTTGAACTGCGAATCAGCTGTTGATCTAGCCGGAAACCAAGGGGTCTTGAGTTTTCTTATTGTTTCAAGAACTCAAGTGAAAAAGGTAATTTGCGCAGATTTCGACTGCGATGCGATTGAGCAGTTTTATAAGACCTGCGTCGAAACAAATTTAATTCCAAAGGGGAAGCTTCTCCTTCCAGCGATATTTGACCTAATGGTCCCTGAGGTAAATTTTTATACTGCACCGCCATCAAGCCGATTTGAGAGCGATCTCGTTTTGGCTTTGGCAGTCACCCACCACCTAACTCTTTCCCAAGGATTCTCTTTTCGCGACGTGATTCAGATGATCGCAAGCTACACGCATAAATATGCCTTGATCGAGTTCATGCCAATGGGCCTGTGGGATGGCACTTCTTCCCCTCCCACTCCTCATTGGTACACAATAGAGGGATTTCAGCAACTATTCGGGGAGTTTTTCGAACTACTCGCCGTTGAGGAAGTTGAAACGAATCGACTATTGCACTTGGGTCGGATCAGGTCGTAAAGCACCAGCGAAGGCTTTAAAGCTTGCGCAAGTGCCCGATACTTGTCGCCGGTTTTTTCGAAAATTCTTTAGAGATTTTCCGCTCGGAGCAAGTGAATTGATATTTTGCAAAATTTTAAAGGCGTTTACTCCTCCCATTGTTATTTCCAGCATTGGGTTCTTGCGTAATTTTGCCAAACACATATGGGGTGATCACTCATTCCGGCAACTCCAACTTACCGGAAGCTTTGATTGCTGGGAGGAAGCCGTCGCGGAGAGTACTGGTTACGATGCTGAAGAAATTCTACAGAAGACTGCAACAGCACTAAGGAAGGTCAAACATGGCGACGCCGTTTACGAGCGCGACTCCGTTCTCTTCGATGAGGTCCAGTATGCGTGGCCATTACTCGCGGCTTTGATGTGGGTGGCAGCTCGGTGTGGGGGAAAGATCAACGTCATGGATTTTGGCGGCTCGCTCGGCAGTACCTACTTCCAAAACAGGGCCTTTCTTGATTCGATACAAGATGTCCGCTGGAATATTGTTGAACAGCTCAGTCATGTGTTAGCCGGGCAGCGTGAATTTCAGAATGAGCGGCTGCGATTCTTCGAATCGATCGATGCCTGCGTAGCCGAATCTCAACCGGATCTAGTGCTTCTAAGCGGTGTCCTTCAATATCTCGAACGGCCTTACGATATTCTCGATGCGTTACGGCAAACCGATGCAACGTTCCTGCTGGTTGATCGCACACCTTTCTGGTCGGGTTCTAATGATCGTTTGTGTGTGCAAAATGTGCCCGCTGAAATTTACTGCGCCAGTTACCCTTCTTGGATATTTTCGTTGCCGCGCTTCCGTTCTATCCTAAGTTTGCATTGGGATGTAATTAGTGAATTTGATGCAATCGACAAACTTGTCGGCCCTGTACCCCTGAGCTACCGTGGCTTGGTTGCTGTCCGTCGCTTTGCGGATAGTCTCGGTTGACCACGGTTGCCGCGCGCTATTGGCTGGCAAGAACAATTTTCGGATAGGAAGACAAGCATCTTGAATACTTCACATTTTGCTGGGCGAAATGTCCTGATTACAGGTGGCTTAGGCTTCATC
>CALMYW010000542.1 GCA_937873665.1 uncultured Sphingorhabdus sp. | reverse complement strand
TCCCTGGTTGAAAAATGAGTAAGCGCGGCGGCCGTTACTGCGTCGCGATGATCCGAACGGCGGCTTTGATATTTTCAGCAATTCTGGTTGCCTTAGCCTGCCGGGCCGAAGCTGTGTGACGGGGAAGCAATTCGTCGGTGGTGATCACCCAAAGACCGAGCCAGCGGTCGAACATCTCCGGGGTGATGCGACGGGCATGCAGCATGTGCATCGCCATCGGGTTGCCCTTGTAACGTCCCGTTGAAAGCATGACTGACGACCAGAAGTCGCCGATGCGCGCCAGATGCTCGTCCCAGTCGTGAACCGCATCATTGAACAGCGGGCCAAGCATGGCGTCGTTGCGAACCCGATCGTAAAAACTTCTCACCAGCAGGGGGATCTCAGCTTCTTCTATTGCCGTTTCAGGTCTCGCCATTCCGGCTAATTTCACGTCGTAACCGTGCATGAGGAAACTCTCCGTCTGTGGTGGCGGATCGAACAATTGGTGGCAGAGCGGATAGGATTAGGGATTGAGCGCTGTGTTTCTTCTAGGGGGAGGCGTCGGTGGGACGGAGGTGATGGTGCAGGTCAAGCTGATGCGCGCGCTGCTTGGGAGGCAGGCGACCTGTGTCCATTTCGCTAGAATGACCCCATTTGCCTGACCTCGTCTGCACTCTTTGTCGCGCGCCGCACATCGTATCGCCATCCGACTCAAAATCATGTATTTGATATGCATGTATACACGCTGCAAAAATCATGCAAGAAAAATACATCTTTTTGAGGATGCTCGATGCGCCTGACGCGGTACACGGATTATGCAATGCGGGTGCTGCTCTATCTGGCGCGGCAACCGGGGCAATTATCATCGATCGCCGCCATCGCGCGTGCATATGGCGTGTCGCAGAATCATCTCATGAAAGTTGTCAGCGATTTGGCGAATGCAGGCTATTTGCAAAGCGTCCGTGGTCGAAATGGCGGTATCCGGTTGGCGAGGCCGGCGTCCGAGATCAATGTCGGCGCCCTTGTTCGGCACATGGAAGACGGCTTTGATCTGGTTGACTGTGGATCATGCGTGATAGCGCCGGCTTGCGGTTTCACGGGCGTGCTCGACGAAGCCCTCGAGGCCTTCCTTGCAGTCCTGGATCGTTATTCGCTGGCAGACGTGCTGGCCCGAAAAGGAGACTTTTCCAAGCTCCTTTTTTGCGAGGGCGCTTCCACGAGGATCTAACGGCTTCGGTCCTGTTGGTGCGCGCCTCGATCTCTAGCTAGCCCCTGGGGCGAGCCAGGCAAGGACTTATCCTTCAAACCGTGCTGGCGATCCGCCGGCCTACCCCTGTCAGAGCACCATTTTCTTGGGGGTGGACACCAATTGAGAACAGGTCGCTCCCTGCCTAACGCTTGGTGCGAGGGGATTTTCATGATTCAGCCTGATCCAAGGACGGTCGACAAAATGGCGATCATTGAACTGAACGCCCAATTTGCGTGGTTGATAGACCATAAGGACGGACGCGGCGTGCCCGAGTTGTTCACGCCTGCCGGCCGCTATGGATATGAAGGCTATTGGTGTGAAGGCGTTGCGGAGATCGAGGACTTTTACGAAAGACGGCGCAAGCCGGGTACGCGCAAATCTCGGCATGTCTTTACCAATATATGGATAGAATTCGAAGGCGATAACAAGGCGCTTTGACGCTCGGTTCTTTCTCTCTTTGCGACGGATGGCGATCCGGAAACCAGTGCCTCGCCCATCAGTATTCTCGATTATGACGACACGCTGATTCGCCAGCCCGATGGGTCCTGGCGCTATATTGAACGTCGCGTGACGCCCGTATTTGGCCATATGCCGCGATTGATGGAAAAAGATAAAGAGCTGAATGCATAATATAGATGTAGTAATCTATACTATTAGAATTTTATTGATTGAGAAAATAGAGATTTTTAATTTTTATACTGTAAATAATATTTATTTGAAAGTTGGAGTTTATCATGGCTGACTATGATATGAGCCGGGATAGCGGTACTAAATTCGGATTGCTGCAGAGAGTTCGGGCTGTGATTGACGAGATTGCGTCGCGGGCGGAGCTTTGCGAAGAGCAGCGTGTCGTGCCGGTCGAGAACATGATCGCGTTGCGGGATGCGGGCTTCCTTGGCGGATTCAAGCCTGCACAATATGGCGGTGGAGAAATCGACCCGGGTGAAATGCTGGAGGCGGCATCGGAAATCGCCTCGGTATGCGCCTCAACCGCATGGGTGGCGCAGCTTCTTGCGGTCCACTCACACGCCATCTCCTATTACGATACGCGGCTGCAGGAGGAAGTATGGGGCGCCGATCGTCACGCCCTTATCGGCTCGTCGGTTGCTCCCGTCGGTAAGGTCGAGCATGTCGAAGGCGGCTATCGCCTTACTGGGCGCTATAGCTTCTCCAGCGGGTGCGATCATGCGAGCTGGATTCTCTTTGGCGGTTATCTTCCAGGGCCGAACGGCGAGAAACTGCACTCGCTTTTCGTAGTGCCCCGCAGCGATTACGAAATTGTCGACAACTGGCATACGATGGCGCTCCGCGGCACCGGGAGCAAGGACGTCATCCTGAATAACGTCTTCGTTCCTGACTATCGGGCGGAAACCTTCCAGGCGCTGGGAGACGGCACCGCACGCGGCTATGGTACGCACAAGGCGGACATTTTTACGCTGCCGTTCCAATCCATCTTTGCATCGGGATTTTCGGCGGTTTCGTTCGGCATCGCCCGCGCGGCGCTGGCGCACTACAAGGAGCGTATGGAGAAGCGAGTGCGCGCCTACACCGGCGCTCAGGTTTCGGCGTCTCCGCCGGCCTTCATGCATTTGGCGGCCGCGCATAACGAAATGCTGGCTGCTCAGGCAATTCTGCATCGGGAATGGAATGTTCTCGATGCGGTCGCATCCAGCCGGCAGCCGCCGGACATGGACACCGTCATCCGCTGGCGGACGGTGCTGCCTTATGTGACGAAGCTCAGCATGAGCATTGTCGACCGGTTGATAACCGCTAGCGGCGGCGGAGCCATCATGCAGAGCAGCCCGCTTCAGCGGTGTTTCCGCGACATGCATGGCGCCGCTGCGCATGCGGTCAACGATTACGACATCGCCACGCAGATTCTGGGCCGTCATCTCATCGGCGCGCAGCCTGATCCCAACCTGCTTTGATCAATTGTCCGGATCGCAGCGGCGCGTCGGTTTCAGCACCTTAAATCTGGAAAAAATGGATTTGGAATGAGTAAAGTCATCATCAGCTGCGCGGTCACGGGATCGGTCCATTCGCCGACGATGAGCCCGTATCTTCCGGTCACCCCCGATCAGATTGCGACGTCGGCCATTGAGGCTGCCGAAGCTGGCGCCGCGATTCTTCATTTGCATGCGCGAGATCCCGAAACCGCGCAGCCTACGCCCGATCCGAACGTGTTCATGCAGTTTCTTCCGCGGATCAAGCAGTCGACTGACGCCGTCGTGAACATCACCACGGGGGGAGGGCAGGGGATGGCCCTCGACGAACGCCTTTCGGCCGCCGTTCGCGCATCACCGGAACTCTGTTCGTTGAACATGGGCTCGATGAATTTCGGTCTCTATCCGATGCTGGACAAGTATAAAAGCTTCCAGCAGCCTTGGGAGCCGGCCTATCTCGAAGCCTCGCGGGACTGGATTTTCCGAAATACATTCAAGGATATAGAATATATCCTTGAAACCCTTGGAAAGGGGCATGGTACGCGGTTCGAATTCGAATGCTATGATATCGGCCATTTGTACACCCTGGCGCATTTCCTGGATCGCAAACTGGTTACGCCGCCACTGTTCGTACAATCGATCTTCGGGATTTTGGGCGGCCAAGGCGCGGATGCCGAAAATCTGATGCATGCGAAGCGGATCGCCGACCGGTTGTTCGGCGATCAATATCGCTGGTCCGTCATGGCGGCGGGTCGGCACCAGATGCCGTTCGTGACGATGGGCGCCATTAACGGCGGCAATGTTCGTGTTGGTCTGGAAGACTCCCTGTATGCCGGGAAAGGCAAGCTGGCGCAGTCGAACGCCGAGCAGGTCAAGATCATCAGCGAGGTGCTGAAGGCCTTGTCGCTGGAAATCGCTACGCCTCAGGAGGCACGTGATATCCTCGATCTCAAGGGAGCCGATCGCGTCGGCTTTTGAACTGGGAGCAGGCAGCCGCGTACCCGGCAAGGGAATATGCCAATGATGTCCTGCACGGCATTGTCGGCCAAACCTTCTGCGGGGATCAGTTCTTCAGCTAATCCAGTCGCCACGGCTCACTCCTCTGCCGTGCCGAGGCTATTGGGTTAGCTGAAGTCCGGTACGAAGGGAGCTGAGTGAGCCCGTGACGATGTTCATCCCATTGGCGGATCTGCCTACAGTTACAGGCAAGCCGTTCGATCCATCCCCCTGGGTTACGATCGATGAGGCCATGATTGTGGCGTTCGCCAATGTAACGCGCGATCAC
>CALMYW010000541.1 GCA_937873665.1 uncultured Sphingorhabdus sp. | reverse complement strand
TGAAACGGACCTATGCGGATCTCGGCAAGCTCGATGCGCCCGTGCGGGCCGCATGTGTTCACGGTAGATAACTCCGCGCAGCCCAAGTCATTGATTTAACGGAGCATCCTTCTACATCTGTAGGCGCAGTCTCCCGCGGGCAGGGCAGAAAAAGTTGCGCTGAGGTTGTCCATTGTAGAAATGGCTGGCACGTGGTTGATGCGTTGCAGAGATTTCTACGCAAAGTAGGCGCGTAGGGGACACCTGAATCGTATCACCTGATTAGCCCCGACTCTCAGCCATGAAAGTTGCTCGCAATCCGCAGACGCGTCTCCGGACATGGTTTGCACCGCATCATCGCGGTCGCAAGTCGCGACAGCGTCTCGCGCAGGCGGAACCGGCGGTTGAAACGGTACGCCGCTTCGGCCAGGTAGCGCCGCGCCTACTTGGCTTGTTTGACGGCATGGTAGGTGCCACTGATCGCCCGCTTGAGGTTGCCCAGGACGACGTTGACCCATCGCGCTCCAGCCACTTCGGTGGCGGCGCGGCCGCCGCCGGTGTCGAGCGTTGTGTGGGCGTGGCCGGCGTCTTCGAGCCGGCGGAAGCAAGCCAAGCCGTCACTGTAGACCTCGCACTCAGGTGCCAGGCGGCGCGTGATCCAGTCGTTGGGCGAGGCGTTGTCGAAGCTGCGGACCCGCTCGATCACTGCGAAGGTCGGGCGTTCGAGGTGTTCGTCCGTCTGCACTGCGATCACGAACGCCTGCTTGTTCTCCGATCCGCGCCCGGGCTTTCCGCCGTTGCGCTCGCCGCCCAAATAGGCGTCGTCAAGCTGCACGAAACCCTGGAGTTTTCTGGAATCCTCCCGCTCGGTCATGGCCTGCATGACCTTGTGCTTCAGGCGCCAGGCGGTCTTGTAGTTCACGCCCAGGTGGCGCATCAGTTCCAGCGCAGCCAAATTGGTCTTGGTCGAGGTCAGCAGGTGCATCGCCAGCATCCAGGTGCGCAGCGGCAGTTTGGTGCCTTCGAACAGGGTGCCCGCCGTCAAGGTCGTCTGATGCCGGCAAGCGCGGCACTGGTAGTAGATCGCATCGCCGCGCCTGAATCGCGAACGCGCGCGTCCGGCACAGGCCGGGCAGCGGTAGCCTTCAGGCCAGCGCCACTTGTACAAGGCCCGGTAACACTTTGCTTCGGTGCCGTAGCGGTGGATGAACTCGCTCATCGAAAGGCCGGGCTGGAACTGCACGCGGTTGATGCCCATGGCGCCACCTCGTTGGCTTCAAGTGGCACCATGCTGTGCCGCAGGCGGCGCAAATCCTGCGACTCGCGGCTGAGGGTCGGGGCTAATCAGGTCGGATCATGTCTCAGGGATTTTCATGATTGACCTTCTCCCGCATCCACAGGAACCGAAGAAAGGTCTTTTCACGCTTGTATCGGACGATCACGGCAGGTGACCAGAGTTTTCCGATGGGAGACGGATTCGACCTACTTACGACCCGCGTTAAAGAAATGTTGGCTGCTTCAGCGTAAGCACGACATACGATTCGCTCAAGAGCCACCAGTAGCCCGTACATGCGCTCAGGTTCACAGTCTTCACGGCAGATGGCTTCGCTAATCTCACGGATGATCATTTGCGCTTTCATCGACAGAATTCTGCCGTCAAAGAAGGCTCGCGTGGTCACGGTGAAAGCGGGTAGGAGAACAATTGGCATCCGCGCACGCTCAGTGGCCGCACCAGAATGTTGCTCAAGGCCGAGTAACACGCGTTCACGTGCTGAAAACGCATCTTCTGGGAACTGGCTAGCAACTGCTGAAGAGACGCTTCTCATAGATGGTGCGATAGACGTGGGGAGCTCGATGAAGAACTCTTTGGTGTCACTTATGTCCCGCGCTATGCGGGTCAACTCTCCGTCAACGCAAGACGCTTGAAAACTAGCAACAGTGTGTCTGACCAGAAGGGAAACGGCTGGAGCGCCAGGTTTCCACCACGGTTTACGATCATTGCCGGATGATTCCGTGTGGTCCCAAAAGAACGGTGAGCCCTCGAATCCGAATGCATCTCGGCTTCCTCGACTCTTTTCCGCCCACTTCAAGTAACGCCGGATCATTGCAACACGTTTAGCGATCTGATCCGGAGACTCGTGCAAGATTTCTTTCAAATCGACGGGGTCGAATCCGCACGAGCACAGCAAAATTGGAGAGTCGCGAACCACGCTTTTCCAGAAGGGGGTTGAGCACCTCTCGCATTTGCTTGCAAGTGGACATCGATGCCATGGGCATTGGTTCACCCAGGGCATCTGGAAAAGGTTTGAATGGAACCCACTGCGCATGCACTCGCGACACGTCGTGAGGGTCGGGTTGGCAAAACCAGGCCCGGAGCCGAACGCTTGCCAAGGACTCGAATCCCAAAGTGTGGCCAGAGGTTCGGAAGAAGGCATTTTCTTCACGATGGAAGCGCGCAACTTGTCTGATTTTCTAAGACGCAGACTCCAATCTTCGCTGTAGTTGAGGCGAACACCCAAAGCGGAGAACGCGTGAGTCGGAGTCAAGCAGTTCAATCGCAGGATTTGGGTGAGCAGGCCAAAAGCAGAAACACCGAAAAGATCGTCGCTTGATCGGTGCGCCATCCTCCAATCAGCGTCAGTCATCGTCGTCACTGAAGTCCACTTCACCGGACTCCCCGTCATAGGCAGCAAGATCGGAAAACTGGACCGCAAGCTCAATATCCGATGCTGTAATCGTCGAAAACATTGGTTTGCAAATCGTACGTTGTGCTAGAAAGTTGGCTATGAGACTGAAAGCTTTCAGGGGCCACTCGCCGTCAACTTGCTTGCCAGCTGCGGCACGATACTGCTGGCCAGTTTCCCAGATCAGTTGCGCTGATTCACACATGCGCCAGCCGGAATCGTAGAGCGATGGCGCCATGAGCCTGGGAAGAGTGACTCCCGATCCTGGCGCCGTCTCGACTTCATCCTCGAAACGTTGAAGATAGGTATGAAGATCGGCGATGCCACGGAGTCCGTGCAAGGCGTGATACCTAGTCAAGAAGCGACTGCGAACCTGCGGAGTCACGATTAGCTTGTTGATCTTTTCCCGGCGCCCGACGGTGTGATTGTCCTGAAACAGGGACAGCAGAAAGAATCTCTGCCCTCCTTCTTCAAGAGCGTTGTCGATGTCGATGAAGTACTGAAAACTCTCAGCCTCAAGCAAGTTCGCATCGTCCATGATGAACAGGAAGAGCTTTGCTTTGGACGCCTGGGTCTTTAGGGTGACTGTGTTAACTATCCTGAGCAGCTTTTGTTCTGGTGCTTGCTGAGTGATAGGTTGCAGGCCGAGGCGTGCCGTGAACCAGTCATAAAAGGCGCCCTGGCCAGACTTTAGGTCACGGAGACGGGCAAGTGTCGCGACATAGGGAGTATCGAGCCAGCCGTGGCATGCCTCGATGTATTCCGCTAGCGTGGTTTTCCCGAAGCGCGTCAAGGAATGCAACCCCATTCCCCCATACTCAGCTTCTATCGCCGCCGCGAGGTTAGTGAGACCACTCTCCATGCCTCTGGTGGGCACAATTGGGGTGCCGTTAGCCTTAAATGCGGTCACTTCAGGCTCCCTTTCTTGCCCAACGTGACGGGGCCGCTGAGAGGCACGAATACGTTTCGCGCCTTCCTGGCCTGGGATGGCTCGGTAGGTGGCTTCGTTTCCTTTGAATCTGGAATTGCGTCGAAGGCATCTCTATGTTGCGCCATCATCGTGGCGGCATCTGGGCTGCATGCGAAGAGGCTGCGCAGGAAGTTGCGATAGACTTCCACTGCGTCGCTGGTGCCCTTTACTTCGAAATGGCCTTTCTTTGAGTTGCGGTGTATCAATCGACGCAGCGCCAAGCTATGTGGCGTACGGCTCCACGGGCGAATGGCTCGCAAGACGACGAAAAGCTCGCCGCTTTCGTCGTAGAGCCTGATGAATCGCGCATCATGAATATCGACGCGAGCAATGAATCGTTGTCCAATCAAGTCCCAACGATTCTTTACTGCCGTCGATCGATACCTCGCGTACTGGAATCGAACGTATGGTTGTTTCTTGTTCTTCTTCGATCCTCTGAACACCCCAGAGAACTGTAGTTGAGATAGTTCGCGCGCTTGATCATCAAGACTGGTTGTAGAGAAGATCCACCCGCCTGACGCATGGAATGTTTGCAGGACCTGTGTCGGGGAGCGCAATTGAAAACATTCCCGTTCACCGACATTTGAAGCGCTGATCGTGACGTCCATCAGGTCCTCAAGTGCATCAGGTGACGATGGATAGTTGGCCGAGTTGTAGTTGTTGGTGCTTTCTTTCTCCGAAACGTCGCCGGCGGGTCGGTAGCCGCCGGGAAGCTTTCTGATGGTCGTCTCCTCCAACCGCTTGTTCCATGCCTCGAGATGTCCGCGGGTTTCCGGTACGCCACTTTTTCCAAAGTGAATAACGCCTCGAAGTTGGCTCGCGAGCTTTTGGCGGTTGACGTTGAGTCGGTGCGCCATGGCGTTGTCCATGCTCGTGATGGCCCCGCAGGCTACGAAGCCGATGGCTTCCGACGTTCCAATCCCACTTCCGGCGATGTAGACCATTGAGGGCGACACGAGCGAACGCGGCGTCCATGAGCGCAAACCGTTGGCGCACGCTTCGTTGAAATCCGTGCCGTTGTAGTTCTTTCCGAAGCACAGCTTCCAGCTGCAGCACATGCGCAGGAGCGCGAGATAGCCCACCAGCAGCCACGTACAGGTGATGCGTTGCAGGGCCGACTGACCATCGCCGTCTTCACCCTCCACGTAGATGTCGCAGTCGAGTGGGTGACCATCGTATTGAGTCCAGTCACACAACTGCAACGCAAATACATCTGGAAACTGAGCAGCCGCGACGTTATCTTCGATCTCGAAGGCTTCGTCGACAAAAGGCTTTCCTTGCCGTTGTTGGCGGATGTAGTCAATCACGCTGCGCCGGGCGCATTTGGGGTCATTGGCGGGGTATCGGTCCTTGGGAACAAGCTCTTTGACCTTTGACCGATACTTTGAAAAGAACGACTCGAACTGCTTGCTTGGGAAGTTGCGTTCTGGAAGGCGGCCTGTGTACGAGTCCAGGAGCTCGCAGACGCTGGGCGCCAGTGTTAGAAACGTCCTAAATGCGCCTGGTCCGGCATTCTTCGGAAACTCGACCGGAGTCTTTTTACCAGCTGTCCTTACCTTGTAGGGGAGGGCGGCTCGCCATCCATGCATTCTTCCGTCCGAAGCCACGCGGACAGCCTTGTTGATCGTTTCTGACAGCGTCTTGGCATTAACGCCATACTTCTTTGCCGCTGATGCCATGGACATGCCTCTGGCGACTGCGATGATGGCGTTCTTCCGCGCGTGGAACGCGGCTTGTTCCTTTTCTTTAAGGTGGTCCGTGGTGAACTCGTCCCATTCAGACAGAACCTGTGGTGAAAGGTCACGCATTGTCCTTCTCCACAAAATGGACTGCGGTTGTGGTGGTCAAGCGTTGTGTGGGATCAATGCGTAGGCGGCCTTGATGGATAAGCGCACATGTCGCGCTACGTACGTCGCGCCAATCGAAAGGCGGCAGAGATCTTTCCAGTCCATGAAAGGAGCTCGTGCGGTAGATTTTCATGTGCTGCATGATTGCAGGCACGAGGACGTCGATTGAGTGCAGTGTTGTAGCCGACTGCACGTAAGGCAGCATTTCCAAACGCGTTGCGTTTGCTATTCGCTCTGTTGCGATAGAAGCGGCCTTTTTAATTGAGAGATTTATTCCGGCCTTCTTGCAGGCTGCGAGCACGCTCGCACACAGCCTTTCTTCCTTCCTTACAGCGTGAACGGTTGGCTTGTTTTGCCGTCTAAACAAGACATATTGCTCACTGTTATCTGACCTACGAATCCAGAAGCAGAGCTCTACATTTTGATCATCAGCGGCAATAGAACGCGGGCGCTCCACGAACGCGGTGACATCCGGATCGAACTCAAGCGCTAGCGCTATTGCAAGGCGGCAAGGCTCGACGACCGTGACCAGTCGACCGTTGGCCTTGGGAGAGTGGTAGAGATAGATGTCGAGGCGTTTTTCCTCTGCCTGCGTCAAAACGCGAGCGCTATGGGGCAGGGGCGGCGCCGCCTCTTTCGTGTCGTGCATGGCATTGATTCCGGCAAAAGCTGCCCGTCACCAAGGCAAAAATCACCGGTGAGAGCTTGACGAGAGGGATGCGGCCATGCATAGTGCGGTGGACGAACAAGTCCGTTGCACCTCAAGGCCCTCTAGCGCGCCAACGCTGAGGGCCTTTTTGCATTCCGCGCTTTGGCGGCAGGCACATCTAGCTCACGTAGCACCTCCTTTGTGCGCCGGGTAGCGATCTGGCCAGATCGCTTCAGGTGTCGTGCCCAGCGCGTCGGCGATGGCGGCCTCGATTCGCCTGGAGCGGCGTTTGCCCAACGACGTGGCTGAAACCGTCGTGGGCTGGATGTTCAGGTTTCGCGCAATGATTGCGAAGGAAGACCCTGCAACGCGCAGCCGACCCTTCAGCGCTTCGTGTTGTGCCATCGAGGATCCCATGTGCTAGCTTATAGCGCATAATTGCGCTTCACGGTAGTGCACAAATGGGTATCACTTGAATGGGATCTTCCACTAGTCCAATCGACAAGGCTCTCATTGGAAGGCGCTTGGCTACGGTCAGAACAGGGCTCAAGATGAGCCAAGAGGCCTTCGCTGAAGCCGTCGGCGTTTCGAAGAGGTCGTACGTTCATTACGAGCGCGGCGAGCGCGAAGCGCCCGCGGGTCTGATTAAAGCCATCTATGACCAGTATGGGATCGACCCGGTCTGGCTGATGTCAGGCGACGAGATCGAGCCGAAAGTCGCGGGATCTCCGGAAATTGACTTCGCACTGATCAATGGAGTGGTCGGCGCACTGGACGACGAACTTAGCCGGCTTGGCCGGCAGATGCGTCCTGAGCACCGGACCCGGGTGATCCGCGCCCTCTACCAGGTTGCTCTGGAACAAGGCCGCATCAGTCAAGAACTCGTCACAGATGTCGTGGCGTTGGCGGTGGCACGTGGCCGATGAGGACAAGGGGAATCAGTGCGATAACGTTGTTCCGCTCTTGCGCGCGGTCCAGAAGGAGTGCGCCGATGTGTCGCGGACAGGCAAGAATGAAGCAGTTGAGAGCATGATCGAACTTGTCCGTGACGCCGTGCGGGAGTCCGAGATCTCGCCAGAAGGACGAGACACGGCGGCTGAAAACGATGAGGTCGTGTTCAAGAAGCGGTTCGGATTTTCTGTCAACGCCGCACAACGGAAATCCATCTTTGCCCTCAAGCGTGAGGCTGACCTCTCCGATGATGAGATCTGTCTGCTCAAACGATCGGGAAGCCTGCGCTACGACCACTACCCAGCCACCATTGATGCGCCGCGCAGCCTGCTGATATATGGCCTCCTTATGATGGCTGTTACATTTGTTTTTGCGGTCTACATCCTGCTAAAGACCGGGTTCGGTGAACTGAAGAGCCTAACTCTCATCCCTATTCCCATCGCGATGGTAATTGGCTTGGTCTACCTCATCGTCCTTATTGATAAGCAATACGTTCGGCCATACCGAATCGCTCGAAGGGTCAAGGAATCCGCGCGCTGTGGCTTCCCAGATTGGCGAAATCCGCCGGATTGCTGAGGTCGGCCCTTGTTGCTTCAGTGAGGTAGCTCATTCGCAAGGCCATATTATGGGCTCTCGCCACACCTAGGCTGTCGTGCGGCCGAGCAGTACCTCAGAGCTCGGCCAACCCGTCCAGTACAGGGGACCCAAGCGGGTCACCCTGTACGCGAATCCTCTTCCGAGGGCGCTTTCTGGATGGGGAGATGATGGAGGAAACGAACAGCCGCTCCATGCGCCGCTTGCTACGGCAGATGCTCTGCGTCGCACCTCCTGATAAATGGCCTCACGAACCCCATCCGTTTGAGGTCCTTGCTGCAAAGCAAGCGAAGCGCCGCGCCTCACAGCTGCCCAAGCGCAGTAGCGCCACTGGGCCAGGGTGAGAACAGGGCAATCGCGGTATGCAAACGCAATGTCCAGCGCCCAACCGCCAGGGAACCTGTGCTTGGCCAACTGCTGCTCAAAGAAGCGCTCGGTTTCTGCCGAGCCGATGTCCGTCCACAAGCGCAGTTGAAATGCGGTAACGAAGTCGTCCCGCTCGAGCGTATCGAAATAATCTTCCAGCGCCTCGCCAAGGCGGCCCGGCTCATAAGCGTCCCAGGTCAGGCGCCACTGCAGGTTCTCGATCGGCGTAGCGGGGGCATCTGGCTGGAGTTCCCATCGCTCCGTTGGCCACGGCACTTCGATGACCCCTTTCTCCTGAAGATGGTTCAGGACAACGAGCGTCAAGCGTTTGGTGGGGGCAACCAGCAAGCGCTTGCTCTGACCTGTAAGCAGTGCCCACAGGTATAAGCAGCCTTGCAGGCCAAGTTCATCGACAGTTGCGGGAGCGGTGGCCGTCATCGGCAAGGGTAGGGTGGTTGCTGGGGCGCTAAGAATAACTTAGTATCCAAGAGCCGGTAACTTACATCATCCTTAAGGTTTCCTTAGGGGCTGGAAGTGGTGAAACCGGCGAAACATCCCGTCTTTGCGGAGCGGCTGGCCCAAGCTCGGGCAAGGGCTGGCCTGACGCAAGCTGAGCTCGGCTTGCGGGCCGGGTTGGACCCTGCCGTGGCCTCTCCAAGAATCAATCAGTACGAACGCGGCAAGCACGAGCCGCAACTGAAAACTGCCAAGCGATTGGCGGAGGTGCTGGGTATTCCGCCAGCGTTCCTCTACACCGACGACGATCTGCTGGCCGAACTGCTCCTCCAATGGTACGACCTGACTCTTCGACAGAAGAGGGATCTGCTAAAGCAGGTCGCAGCCGCGAAGACGCCGCGCAGTAAAGCCCTGCCTAAGGCGGAGTAGCCAAGGCCTCGAAGGTCACAGTCTCGCGTGATGAGACCCCAGCGTGAGAAGCTGCCTGCAACGGAGGTAGCCATGCTGACAAGCCGCTTCACAGACGCGATCGACTACGCACGGGTCGCACATGCGGCCCAGACCCGAAAGGGTTCAGGGATCCCTTACATCTATCACCTGCTCGGTGTGGCAAGCATCGTAATCGAGTTCGGAGGCAGCGAGAACCAGGCGATAGCGGCGCTGCTGCACGACGTCATCGAGGACTGCGGGGACTCGCATCGTGAGTCCGTACGAACCCGTTTCGGTGAAGAGGTTGCCCACATTGTCGAGGCCTGCACGGACGGATCAGCCGAGTCGAAGGCCTCGCACCAGGACGCGGCGTCCAAGCGCGTCGACTGGACCCGCCGAAAGCTGAGCTA
>CALMYW010000540.1 GCA_937873665.1 uncultured Sphingorhabdus sp. | reverse complement strand
TTGAGTAACGCCTGCCCGATTGCCCATGAGCCCATAGAGACAACTCCGAATATCGACAGGAGCTGCCCGCGTGTGGATGGCAATGCGTGGGCGTTGAGCCAACTCTCCGTTGCGAGGATCATGCCCGCGTAGGCGAAGCCGGTAATCAGGCGAAGCGGCATCCAGGCGATCGGCTCCACGAACGCCACATGGAGAAGGGCGGTCATCGAGGCAATGGCCGCGAAGCCGGCGAAGGTTCTGACATGTCCCACGGAGACGATGATCGGTGGCAACACGAGCGCGCCGATCGTGAAACCCGCGAAGTAGAAGGACATCATCGCGCTGATCGCGCCGGTCGAGAACCCCTCATGGCCGGCTCTCACGATCAGGAGCGTGCTCAGCAGGCCATTGCCCAGCAGCAGAGCGGCGACGCTCAGCAGCAGCGCCGCCACCGGCGCGAGAACGAGGCCGCGCTTGCCCGCCGACCTCATGGTATCCATCGCCGGGCTCGTTCTCGGGCCTGACTTGAGGGTTGATACTCTGCCGCACTGATGAACTGGTCGAATGCTTCGCACCAGATGACGACCGTGTTGTAGTCACGGACATCGATGCCGGCAGGCACCTCGACGATGAAGCCGTTGAACGTCTTCACGTCGCCCACGCGGACTGATCTGTCCTTGATCAGGAGAAAGGCCTCCTTCGTGTCGACGAAACGTGGTGCGAGGTAGAGCTTGTAGTCGGGACCAGGGGCGAGGCGCCCGATATGGGCGATACGGTCGCGCGAGACCCGGATCTCGCCTTCCCCCCAGTGAAGCAGGTCGCTGCCTTTGAGATCGCGGGCCAGACGCCCTGCGTAGAGCGTCTCGGCTGAGATGGTCCGCAAGGCCGCCGCGTCCGGGGCCTGGGGGGCGGTCAGGATCGGCAGCGTGTAGACACCGCCCGCGAAGCCCATGGCGAGCATCGCGAGATGGGTGGCAATCAGGATGACCCAGCGCCGCATCGGTTACACCAGCTCCAGTCCCTTCACGAGCTGATCGGCGTCGAGATGGAAGTCCGAGAATACGATGCGGCCGCCAGCGTCCATCACGGAGAACCAGGGCGTTCCCCGCGTGCGGTAGTCCTCCATGAAGGTGGGAAGCGTCGCGCCGGCAGGTGGCTCGTCCTGACCGAACGCGACAGGAAGCGCATACTTGAGCTGGTTCACGCGCAGCTTCTCGAAGGTGTTCTCATCCGCTCCTTCGAAGACGGTCTGGATCACCGCGAAGCCCACGCCCTTGGCGCTCAATGCACCATGCAACCTTTGTAGCGTCGGAAATCCATGCAAATGGCAGCCACGGCACCAGTGCTGGAAGGCGAAGAGGACTTTCGGGCCGGTGCCGAGATCCGACAGCTTGAGCGGCGCGATGCTTTCTCCATCCGCGCCAATCCATCTCTGCACCCGCAGCTCGGGGGCTTGTCGTTCGTCGACGCTCATCTGATCCTCCAATTCCGATGCAGAAGTCCGATGAGTGGTCGCGTGTGGCGATGGCACGCGAACCTCACCGCCTTGATCCCCTACAGGTTGTAGGATGCGAGTTCGCCGACCGATACCTCGTGGCCAGCCCCGCCGTTCTTCCGTCGGTGTGTCACCGCCGCCCCTCAATGACAAAGGCGCGATAGCGGGAACCGGCAAAACGGTGCGCAGCGATGGTTTGGTAGGCGGGGCTATGATACCAATCACGGGCGGCCTGCATCGTCGGGAACCGCAAAATTACGGCCCCTTCGACGGGCGGCCCCTCCAAATGCTCCATCGCGCCATAAGCGGCGAGAAAGGTTACGTCGTGGCCATCGAACGATGGGCCGACGCCTGCAGAATAGGTTGCGAGTTCTTCCGGATCGGTGGTTTCTTCGCGGGTGAAGACGACGAACGCTTCCATCTTAAAGTCTTTCATAAGTTCGGATCTGCAGGCCACCGCCGCTGGCGATGGCCTTAAAGTCGTCAGGCTGGCAGCTCGAACCCGATTTTCGTGAGTGCCTCGACGCACGCATCCTGATCCTGCTGATAGTTGCCTCCGGAGATGCCGATCCCGCCGATCAACTTCCCGTCTTCCAGGATCGGATAGCCTCCGCCGACAGCGACCATCCGGGGGCGATAGGCCAGCGGCGCCACTTTTGGATCGTTCGAAACATAGTCGTTCCAGACATGGGTGGGGTACCCAAACGAGGCGGAACTCCAAGCCTTGTCGATGGCAACATCGACGGTGAGAAACGGCGCGTCATCAGTGCGCTCGAACGCGCGCAGGTTACCGGTGGCGTCGACGACGGCGACCGCAGCCGGGATGCCGATTGTACGTGCCGCGGCGATCGCCGCGTCGATGAGGGCGACGGCGGTTTCGCGGTTGATCGAGGCGGTGGCAATGGATTTCGTCATGAAATTTCCTTCGCCGTGGCGTAATCCGTCCGGCGTTCTTGAGGTTAGAAAAGACGTTCGGCGGTGGCAGTCATCAGAAGCCTTCGAGGACAATCTTGCCTCTTGCCGCGCCACTTTCGATCAGTGCGTGCACCGTCTTCAGATTGGCGGCATTAATTGGCGACAATTTTTCGGTTAGCGTCGTGCGAATTTTGCCGTCGTCCACCAGCACCGCCAGCGAATTGAGGATCTTGCCCTGCTCATCCATGTCGGGCGTGCCGTAGAGCGACCGTGTGAACATCAGCTCGTGGTGGATCGACACTGCCTTGCGCTTGAACAGCATGACGTCGAGCGCCTTGGGATCGTCGATGAATCCGAACCGTCCTTGCGGGGCGATCAGTTCGGCGATGTCGGATGCATGCTGCTCGGTATGCGTGGTCGAGAACACGAAAGCGGGAGCGCCGATGTTGAGCTCGGCAATCTGTGGCGCGAGCGGCCGAGAGTGGTCGATGACATGATGAGCCCCAAGCCCTTTAACCCACTCCTGGGTTTCCGGCCGAGAGGCGGTGGAGATGACGATGAGATCCGTGCGCTGTCGAGCGATCTGGATGGCGATCGACCCGACCCCACCCGCACCACCGATGATGAGGATCGCCGCCGCCCCGGGAACGGGCTTCGTCACGTCCAGGCGATCGAACATGGCTTCCCAGGCCGTCAACGTCGTGAGTGGCAGCGCCGCCGCTTCCGCCCAGTCGAGCGACGCGGGTTTACGACCGACGATCCGGGCGTCGACGAGATGGAACTCCGCATTGGTGCCAGGCCTTATGAGCGATCCGGCATAATAGACCTCGTCGCCTACCGCGAACTGCGTCACGTCGGGGCCGACCTCTTGCACGATCCCGGCCGCATCCCATCCCAGCACTTTCCAATCGCCATCAGCGGGCGGCGTGCTGCTGCGGATTTTGTAGTCGACCGGGTTGACCGAGACAGCCTTCACCTCAACCAGGATATCGCCTCCTTCAGCGACAGGCCGAGGCAGATCAATGTCGACCAGAGAGGCGTCCTCGGCGATGGGTCCCGGAACCTTGTAACCAACGGCTTTCATCGGTGTCTCCAGCTTGCTGTATCCTGAAGTCTTATCGATCAGATCGAAATTTCTTCCGAAATATACTCAGGATTTAAAGATTTCGCGTGTCAGACTATGAAGGTATGCGCGCAACATATCCAATAGCGGTACGACATAGTTTCCATACCTCGGAGCCGGATTCAGAAGTTTATCGAAAATAGCGGTTTATTGCTGTTCGGCGGGTGAGCATCCGGATGGAGGCGATAAGCGCCCAAGCGGTTGAGGAGTCGACCTCTCAGCGGTCGCGTTGGCAGGGGCGATCTCGCCCGCCGGTCTCACACCAACGTTGGCAAGCGACGGCGTCCGCTCGAAATCCGCTGACGGGGATACGCCTGCAATGCCGATTCGAAGCTATCGAAACTATAGCTACAGGGTATTGGGAAATCATACTGGACTGACGCTATAGTCTTCACGCATAACCACGACTCAAAATGGTCCAACACTTTTCTCTACGCTAATAGAGAATCCGGTATTCTGATTTTCAGTGAATTGGCTCGTTCGGCGGTTGTGCGCGCAAAGATCTTTTACAGAATTCTGAACTGAATCAGGTTCTGGTCTGTCGTGACAAGCAAGGGGGTTTCGCTATGGTCACCAGAGGTTTCACAGGCCGCGGTCCAGGCGGCGACCAGTCCGATCGGATACCGCCGGGTCAGCATCTCGTGGAGAATTTCCCTGTTCTGACGGCCGGGCCAACGCCGAGCGTGGAGCCCTCCGATTGGAAATTCACCGTCAAGATCGGTCCGAAGCCCGTCAAAGTGTGGAACTGGAGCGAGTTCAACGCCCTACCGAAGACCAAGATGACCCGAGACATTCACTGCGTCACGTCCTGGTCCAAGCTGGATACCGCCTGGGAGGGCGTACTCATCGAAGACATCCTTGCAGATGCAGGGCTCGATCGGCCCACCGATTTCGTCTTGGCGCACTGCTACGATAATTACTCGACAAACGTCCCGCTGGCGGATCTGCTCTCCGGGAAAGCGATGGTCGCCCTCAACTATGCGGGCAAGCCGCTTCCCCGCGATCATGGAGGGCCGGCGCGTCTTCTGGTTCCGCACCTTTACTTCTGGAAGTCCGCCAAATGGGTGAACGCGCTGCAATTCACAACGCGTGACGAGGCGGGCTTCTGGGAGCTGCGCGGCTATCACATCTATGGCGATCCGTGGCGCGAGCAGCGATACACCAATGACTGAAAACGGCGCGCAAATCGCGTGGCAGTCATGCGTGATCGACGAAATCGTCCAGCAAACCCCGAGTATCAAGAGCTTCTTCCTTCGGTTGAGCAAACCGTTCGCGCACATCGCAGGGCAGCACGTCGATGTCCGGCTGACCGCGCCCGGTGGCTACAGTGCGATGCGGAGTTACTCGATTGCGTCTTCGGCAATCTCGTTCCCGACGGTCGAGCTCGCTATCGAGCGCCTGCCGGATGGCGAAGTTTCGCCGTTCTTCCACGATGTCGCGGCGATCGGAGACGAAATCGAGCTTCGTGGTCCGCTCGGCGGCCATTTCCTATGGCCTGAACCTGCCATAGACCCAGTGCTGTTGATCGGGGCAGGCTCCGGCCTCGTGCCGTTGATGGCGATGATCCGGCAGCGCCGCGCACTAGCCCAGGTCGTGCCGACAGCGCTGCTCCTGTCCGCACGAACCGCTGAAGACGTTCTCTTCTCAAAAGAGCTTCATTCCATCGAATGCAGCGATCCGGCATTCGCCTTGGCGCTGGCAATTACGCGCGAGAACCCGATCCGCGCATCGGACTTTGCGCGACGGATCGACGGCGTGATGGTCCAAGAAGTTCTGGCCCGGCTTCACCGAAAGCCCACACAAGTATTCGTTTGCGGGTCCAACGGTTTCGTCAACATCGCGACCGAGGGCGCGCTGCTGGCCGGCCTGGACCCCTCCATTGTCAAAACCGAGCGCTACGGCGGCTAGCGGCGCAAGCTACTTCGCGTCCCGCCGATCGTGGACGTGCAGCCCACGGATTAATTTTGGAGATCATCATGAGCCGCTTTGCCGAACCCGTCTTCATTGCCGCTGGCCTTCGGACGCCTTTCGGCCGCGGCGGAGGCGCGTTGGCTGCCTACGATGCCATCTCTCTGTCCGTGCCTGTCGTGCAGGCGATGGCGGCGCAGGCGGAGCCTGATCTCCTCGTCTGGGGAACCGTGATCCCGAATTTGGGCTGGAGCAATATTGCTCGCGAAACCTGGCTTGATGCCAAGCTCAATCCGACTGTTCCGGCGTTCTCCGTCGTCCTGGCATGCTCGACCAGCATGACGGCGACCTTCGCTGCGGCAGGGATGCTGGGCGGAGGAACCGACCTCACCATGGTCGGCGGGTCCGAAGTCATGAGCCGGCCGTCAATCGCCCTGACGGCCGAGGCATCGAAGCGGCTCACCGACCTCTTTGCGCAGGATGCGACCGCCGCGCTTGCCGCCCTCCAGTCTCTGACTCCACGAGACTACGTGCTCCCCACAAAGGGCTGGGCAAACCGGATCACCGGAAGGACGATGGGTGATCATATGGAGGAGACCGCCAAGGCTTGGCGGGTCTCGGGCGTCGCGCAGGATGGTTGGGGGCTCAAGAGCCACCAGCGGGCAGTCGCTGGGTGGGAACGTGGCTTCTTCGACGATCTCGTG
>CALMYW010000539.1 GCA_937873665.1 uncultured Sphingorhabdus sp. | reverse complement strand
TATGTGTAAAAGTGGAGTGACCAAACTGGTGGGGCCAATCATAACCTCGTTTTGATGCTGCGCAAGGCCGATGAGAGCCGATTACTGCTAGGGAAATCCATTATGAAATTTGCTTGAACTATCAACTAGTTGTCGCTAAAGTGGCCCCACCACTTATTAGGAGACTTCTGATGAATGCTGTTGTCGAGACACGAGTTCCCCAAATCGACGTCGATCCTTTCAGCGACGAAAACATCGACGAGCCATATGCGATGCACGAGGTCCTGCGAGAGGCAGGACCCGTGACTTACCTGCCCAAGTACGATCTATTCGTGCTTGCCCGACATGCCGAATGCCAAGCGGTCTTGACCAATTGGGAGGTTTTCATCTCGTCTGCTGGCGTGGGCTTGGCCAACTTCCGGCATGAGGCGCCCTTCCGTCCCAAGAGCATCCTGCTGGAAGCCGATCCTCCCGATCACACCGTCGTGCGTACGGTCATCTCCCGGATCATGTCCCCCAAGAATCTGCAGCGTCTGCGCGACCTGTTCGAAGCCGAAGCCGTGACCATGGTCGACCGCGCGCTGGCGAAGGGCCGCATCGACGGCGTCAAGGACATCGCGGAGTACTTCCCGCTGAAGGTCTTCCCCGATGCAGTTGGCCTGGAGTCCAACGGCCGTGAGAACCTGCTTCTTTACGGCGACATGGTCTTCAATGCGCTCGGTCCGCGAAACGAACTATTCGAGCGCTCGATGGAGCGCTACAAGCCAGTTTCCTCCTGGATCATGGACCACTGCAAGCGCGAGTCGCTGGCGGCGGGCGGACTGGGACACCTGATCTATGAAGCCGCCGACACGGGGGAGATCAGTACCGACCAAGCTGCGATGCTGGTGCGCTCCTTCCTTTCCGCAGGTGTCGACACCACCATCGGTGGCATCGCCAATCTGCTTCTGACGCTGGCACGCCATCCGGCCGAGTACGCGAAGCTGCACGCCGAGCCCGGACTTGCACGACAGACCTTCGAGGAAGGCCTGCGCTACGAATCGATGGTTCAGACAATTTTCCGTACGACCTCGCGGGAGACGGAAATTGCAGGCGTGACGATCCCGGAAGACCGGAAGGTGCTCAACCTGCTCGGCGCCGCGAACAGGGATCCTCGCAAGTGGTCCGACCCCGATCGGTTCGACGTGAACCGCAATCCCGTGGGTCACCTGATCTTCGGCGCCGGCATCCACGGCTGCGTCGGCCAAATGATCGCCCGGATGGAAGGCGAGATCGTCCTGCGCGCGCTCGCCAAGCGCGTGAAGGAAATCCGACTGACCGGTCCGCACAAGCGTCACCTGAACAACTCACTGCGCGCCATGCACAGCCTGCCGCTTGAACTCGTGCCCGCCTGATCGAAGGAACCGAATCGTGCCCATCATCCAAATCAAGCAGCCGGACGGTACGCGTGTGGCGCTGGAGGTACCGCTCGGCTCCAGCATCATGCGCGCCGCAGTCGATGCACGGGTCGTCGGCATCATCGGCGAGTGCGGTGGCGCAGCCATGTGCGGAACCTGCCATGTGTTCGTCGACGAAGCATGGCTCGACCGCCTCCCACCCATCAGTATCAACGAGGACGACCTGCTGGACGGGACGGCTACCGAGCGACGACCTAACAGCCGCCTGGGATGCCAGATCCGCATGACGTCGGAGCTTGAAGGACTGGAGCTGCAGTTGCCGGCCTCCCAACGGTGAAGCCGTGCACGGCAGGGTGGCTGTTAAGCTTCTCCTTATGACTGCCAAACGCCAACCATTCCTGCCGGGTACAGAAAAGCCGCGGCGCAGCCGGGCGTCCATCCGCCAATCCGCGGATGGACCTGTGCTCGACCTCGAGAAGTACGTTCCCGGGTTGCTGACCCTGATTGCCGGCAACCTGTCGGGGCGGGCTTCCTCTGCTTACCTTGCGCTCTATGCCGTGGGGATTGAGACTTGGCGGGTGATGGTGATGCTGGCGCTTGAGGGCCGCGTAACAGCGCAGCGGATGGTGCAACTGCTAGACGCAGACAAGGGAGCGATCAGTCGCACTTTCAAGGCAATGCACCAGGACGGGCTGCTGCAATTCGAGGACGACTCCCGAGACCGACGAGTGCGGCACGCGGTGTTCACGCCGCAAGGACGGGCGCTGCACGACCGCATCATCCGTTTCGCCGTCTTGCGCGAGCAAGTCGCGCTCTCGGTGCTCAGCGACGATGAGGTGGACATGTTGCGCGACCTTCTGCGTCGGGTCTATGCCAATCTGCCGCAAGTTGAAAGCGCCTCCCAGGAGTTCATCCGCAGTGAACGCCGCGCCTCGGGCATGCCTCCAGACGCTCCGGCGCTGCGGCGCAGGGGCGGTCAGAAGCTGGCGCCGGGCCGCACACCCGCCGAGAACACCGCTCGCGACCCGAAGGACAACCCGCGCAAGATCACGACCGCGTCGACCGATCGCAAGCGGCCCAGTCGCCGCTCATGATCGCTTGATGCGTTTGCGCGGGACCTTCACTTGGGGTGAATCCGCAGTTGGGCGCGATTCGCCCAGCACTTCTGACCAATAGCTGCGCGCACGGCTCATGTGACGCAAGATCAGTAGCTCTGCCTTGGCCCCATCGCGCTGGCGAATGAGCGTGACGAGTTTTCGATGATCGCGGGCGGAGGCAGACGCCTGCGCGCGGTCCCGGAAGAGGATACGTCGCCGACGCGCAGTAAACCGGTAGAAGGTGTGCATCACGCGCACCAGCACCGAGTTGTGTGTCGCATCGACCAACGCGACGTGGAACTCGGTGTCCACGTCGGCAATGTTTCCCTCCTCAGCGAGCACCGCCTCGGTGCGGGCGAGGATCGCCTCGAGTCGCGCAAGATCTTCGTCGCTGCGGCGTTCGCAAGCCAGCCGTGCCGACAAGGCTTCCAAGTGGGCTCGGACCTCCATGGTCTCTGCGACTTCGGTCGGTGTCGGCGTCGCGCCCATGTCGGCCAGCAGTACCATCGCCTCGAAACTGCTGTCCCGCGCCATGTGGCGCAGATAGATCCCAGAGTTCGGACGCGACTCAACCATGCGCAGTGTCACAAGCGTGGCCAGCGCCTCTCGCACTGCGTTGCGTCCCGCACCGAGCCGCTCGGCCAGATCGCGCTCGGAAGGCAGACGGTCCCCGGGCTGAAGGCGCCGCTCACGCAGGTACTCGACTATGCCCGCGATGACGGTGCCGGTGCCGGATTCGCGCGAATCCTCGGAGGACATACCGTTCTCCATCATGTGTGTCCTTACACTAGTGAATTGAGAGCCGAAATAGTACACCCGCAAGGGCTTGTGTCAGGCGCTCCATGGCCGCTGCGGCGGAAGGTCTCAGGGCGCGAGATCGTCCCAGCGGGCCAGATAATCGTCGTGCAGCCGCCGCAGGTGCTTAGCCATCTCAGCGACAGCCTTCTCTGCGTCACGGGCCTTGAGATGCCGCAGGAAACGCCGCCGCGAAGGCAAAGTGTACGGGTTCTCCTGCGGACCGATCTTCTCGATGAATCGGCCGAAGACTTCCATCACACTTTCCATCGTGATCGCGACGATCGGGTTCTGGGTCGAGCGTGCCAAGATGATGTGGAACTCGCGGTGCAGCTTCTGGCGGTCGTCAAATCGTCCGCCGCGATGGGCCTCCGCTGCAGCAGCCACGTTGGCCTTGAGGTCAGCGAAGTCGCGATCGCTGGCCCGGACGCACGCGACACGGACTACGAGCTCGCTCAGCCATATGCGCGCTTCGGTCAACTGACGGGGAGTGATCGCCCCCAGGTGGTACAGGTCACTCAGGCCGGTGACGATGGCGCCGCTGCTGCCGGTGCGCACGAATGCACCTCCTGTGGCACCCTTGCGCATCTCGAGCAGGCCTGCGTGCTCTAGCGTACGAAGCGCCTCGCGCACGGTGTTGCGGCTGACCTGCATGCGATGGGCGAGGTCACGTTCGGCGGGGAGACGATCCCCCGGCTTCAGTTGGCCATCGGCCACCATGGCACGAAAGTGGGCTGCAATTTCATCCATGGCGCGCGCAGCCGTCTTCGGCTGCGGGAAGGTGTCCACAGTGACACGACCGGTACGCGCTTCACCAGCCGGGCTGCGTGCCCGGGAAGCCCGGCTACGCGGATCAGAAGCCGACATGGGCAAAGAACTCCCTAACATCTTGGCTGAAGGCGGCCGGCTCCTCGAGGGCCGCGAAATGCCCCCCAGAAGGGAGTTCGGACCATTTGGCGACGGCGTACGCTCTCTCGGCGACATGCCTGGGAGGATACGGTATCACCTCGGCTGGAAAGCAGGCCACACCCGTCGGCACCTCGACCCGGGGCACGACGGCTCCGGGGGGGCTCTCCTCGGCGCGCCCGCGGTACATCCACATGGCGGGGCCGACGTTGTCCGTGATCAGGTAGAGCATCAGATTCGTGATCAGGGTATCACGGCTGAAGCGGCGATCGATGTCGCCGTGCGTATCGCCCCAGGTCCGGAACTTCTCGCAGACCCACGCCGCGAAGCCCAACGGGCTGTCGGCCAGGGCCAGCGCGATGGTCTGAGGCTTAGTGCTCTGGACCATGAAATAACCCATCTCGCTTGCCCGCATCGCGGCAACGCGAGCGTGGTAAGCGTGCTCATCTTCGCCCGCATCCGCAGCTGGCGCAAAGACCCAGCTTGGCAGCATGTTCAGGTGAATTGCCCGTGTGACATCGGCATGGTCGATCCCCAACCAGCTCGTGACGGCGGCACCCCAGTCGCCGCCTTGCGCCACGAAAGAGGCATATCCCAGCACGTCCACCATCAGCTTTCGCCAGTAGCGCGCAACGGCTCGCGGTCCCATCGGGCGGGTCGGGCGGTCAGAGAAGCCGTAGCCAGGGAGCGAGGGGATAATCAAGTCGAACCCCTGCTCCGCGTCGCCCCCTTGGCGGTTGGGATGGGCGAGCCGATCGATGCAGCCCAGAAACTCCACAACCGATCCTGGCCAACCATGGGTCAACAGCAGCGGGCGCGGCCGGCTCGCAGATCCTTTGACGTAATAGAAGTGGATCCACATCCCGTCCACCTGAGCCTTGAACTGCGGCCAGCGGTTCAAAGTGCGTTCAGCGGCTCGCCAGTCGTACGCCGTCGTCCAATATTCGACAAGCGCGGTCAGCCAGTGGGCATCCGTTCCGTAGATCCAATCATCGTCATCCGAAGGCGCGGGGGCGAAGCGTGCATCGCGTAGCCTCTGAAGGATGCGGTCGACCGCTGTGTCCGGGATGTCGACCTTGAAGGGTTGCATGGCTGGCTTTAGGCCACGACGGCTTCCGGCCGCGGGGACGAACGCGTCGCTGCGTGCCCGTCGTCGAGGATGAAACTGGCGAGCCGTTCACCGATCATCATGCTCGGAGCGCTGGTATTGCCACCGATGATGTCCGGCATGATGGATGCGTCTGCGACTCGCAGACGCTTTACGCCATGCACTCGCAGACGCGCATCGACCACCGCTTGCGGGTCGGTCGAGGGGCCCATCTTGCAGGTCCCCACCGGGTGATAGACGGTCGACAAGGTCGCACGGATCACGCGCTCAAGCTCCGCATCCGACTGCACGTCAGCACCCGGCGTGCGTTCCGCCCCGAGATACTCGGCGATGGGCGACATGGCCAGGATGCGCCGGGTCTCGCGCACACCTGCGATCAGCGTCTGGACCTCTGACCGATCCTCCAGGAAGGCCGGATGAAGCACCGGCCGACTTTGCGGTCGTCCGGATGCGAGAGTCACCCAGCCGCGGCTGACCGGCCGCAGAAGCGACACCATCAACATGATTCCGTGCTCTCGGGGGATTGCACGCGCCGTGCCCTTGAGCCCCGCGAGCAGCGTCAGCTGCACGTCCGGACGATCAAGCTCGGTACGGGTACGCAGGAATCCTCCGCCTTCTGCGGCATTGGATGCCAGCATGCCGCGCCGGCCGAACAGGTACTGCAGCGGGCTGGCCACCACACGTACAGATAGGAAATCCAACCGCATGAGGACGACTATTGCCCAGTTTTGGGCATC
>CALMYW010000538.1 GCA_937873665.1 uncultured Sphingorhabdus sp. | reverse complement strand
TAGAAGGCGCGATTGCCGCCGATACGGAAGTCGATGCCGGTGGCCCTGATCAGCGCCTCGACCCGAGGTTCGATCAGGCCCGGCGGCGTTGGCGGCGCGACTGCGGTGATGTCACCGGGCAGGCCATCGCATTGCGCCGCATTGAAGACCGTGAACCGCTTCAGGAACGGTATGGCATGCGCATCCTCACCCGTCTCACGGGCACGGCGTTTTTCGTCCTCGGGGGTGAAACGGTCAGCATAAACGACGGTCGTGCCGCGTTCGCCCTTCCTGACATTGCCGCCAAGCGAAAGCGCCTGGCGGAACGTCAGCCACGCCTGAGCGGGGAAACCATGCTGGATGACAGCGCCCCAGAGGATGAGAATATTGATGCCGGAATAGGACCGGCCGGTTGAAGCATTTCTCGGCAGGCCCAGCGGGGCGGTATCGGGCGACGCCCCCCAGGGCTGGACCCAAGGGAGCCGACCTTGTTCCAGCTCGGCGATGATCTTGTTGGTGATGTCGTCGTAAAGGTTGCTGCGCGCGCCACCTTCCGCGAGGTTACGACCCTGTCTGGCCATCGGGATGATCTCCGCGACGGGCGCCGGAAGCCTCTCCTCCAGCCCTTAACCCGTCACGGAAAATCCGTCCGCACTCTCACTCTGAAGGGGGCGTTGCGGGGATCTCCCCGCAGAAGGGGTAGGCAGAGACCAAGGCTCGGCCGCAGGGGAAGGCGTTCCCCTATCCGGACTTCCTTGAAAACTGTCAGAAGCTCGCGTATCTTTCTAACAGGAGAAAGACGATGACACGGCTGACCGAACAGATTCTGGCACATGCGACGGGACTGCCCGAAGGCGTCCCCGTGTCCGCCAAGGGCCTGCTCCACCTCGGAAACCGGGCGGCCGTGGATCAGGCATTGTCGCGTCTGTCCGAGCGCGGGCAGCTCATCCGCGCTGGTCGCGGCGTCTATCTGCGTCCCATCGTCAGCCGGTTCGGCACGCGCGCACCTTCGGTCGAGCAGGCTGTCGAGGCCCTTGCGAACCAAAAGGGGGAGATCATCGTCTCGAACGGCGCCGCCGCGGCGAACGCCCTTGGCTTGACGACGCAGGTGCCTGTCCGCTCGGTCTATCTGACCTCCGGGCGCAGCCGAAAGATGCACCTCGGCAAGCAGGTCGTGGAATTGCGGCACGCGCCGCGCTGGCAACTGGCCCTGGCCAACCGGCCGGCCGGCGAGGCTGTCAGGGCATTGGCCTGGCTCGGCCCGGAGAAAGCGGAAGCGGCGCTCACGACATTGAAGCGGAAGATGCCGCCTGGCGTGTTCGGCGAATTGGTCGCCGCCGCGCCACAGCTTCCGACATGGCTCGCGCAGAGCGTCGTCAGGGCAGCCTATGGCTGATGCCTTTCTTCAGGCGGTGAAGATACGCTCGGTAGCGATCGAAGACTTTCGCGGCATCCCGTCGATTAGGCTGGTACTGCCTTAACGCTTCGTACTGTTTGGCTAATTGGCTCGGCAGTTTTTCGTCAGGGATGCTTGCCCGAATTGGGGAAAACCCGCTTCGGGGATTCAGCGAAGCCAGCAGCCCGGCCTGAAGGGCGACCATTGCAAGAGAGGCAATCTCGGGCGCGGTTTGAGATGCGTCAATTTATGCCTACGAAAGATAGGTGATATGGGCACAGTCGTAAACTTGCTGTCGGTTTGCGAATCTGCTACATATACCTACCTATGGTAGCTCAAAAAAATGAAAAGATAAACCAACTGAACCGTCTGCTCCCCGAGGGGTTGGTGGTCGATACGCCTTGGCTTGAAGGCCATGGATACCGGCGCCAGTGGCGTGAGAAATATGTTGCCCAGGGACGGCTCGAAAGCGTCGTCAGAGGTGTTTATCGACGCCCATCGGCAAGTGTTGAAACGACGGTTCCTTGGCAACGGATAGTCATATCGCTCCAGCGGCTGCTCGAAAAGTCGGTGCATGTGGGCGGTCGGTCGGCTCTGGAGTTGCACGGGCTGGCCCATTACCTCAGGCTTTCCGGAACCGCGACTGTCCATCTTTACGCTTTTGAGGCCTTGCCCGGCTGGGTGCAGCGTATCGCGAGCGATGCTCGACTGGTCGAGCATAAGGGGGGACGGCTTTTTGAGCGCGGCGCTCCGGGTCTGGCACAAATCGAATGGGGACATTGGGGCTGGAAGCTTGATGTGTCCGCGCCGGAGCGCGCGCTGTGCGAGCTCCTCGATGAGCTGCCTGAACGTGACACCTTCCATCAGGCCGATATGCTGATGGAATCGGCGAGAACGCTCAGTCCCCGGCGAGTTCAGGCGGTTCTGGAGGCGTGCAAGAGCGTCAAGGTAAAACGGCTGTTTTTGTGGTTCGCTGAGCGCCAGGGACATTCGTGGTTTGGCCGACTGGATCTCAGTCGGATCGAGCTTGGCCATGGCAAGCGCCAGATCGTCCCGGGTGGCCGGTATGATCCAAAATATCAGATCACGGTGCCGGAGAATCTCGATGCCGGCGGCTGAAGGTTATCAAACACAAGTCGGTCTGCTCGTTCAGACGCTACCGTTCGTCGCCGCGGAGGGCGCATTCGCGCTTAAGGGCGGAACCGCAATTAACCTGTTCATCCGCGACTTACCCCGGCTGTCGGTCGATATCGATCTGACCTACTTGCCGCTCGAGGACAGGGCGGCTTCGCTTTCGAACATTGACGCAGCCATGCGTCGGATCGCCCAGACCATTGAAGCCGGTATCCCGCGCAGTCGTACACAACTCGTGCCGCTCCACCGTGAAGGGAGCATCGCCAAGATCCTGGTCGGTGCTTCGGGCGTTCAGATCAAGATTGAAGTAACGCCGGTCATGCGCGGCTGTGTCTATCCGCCCGAGAAGCGCAGCGTGCGCGAGCGTGTCGAAGACGCATTCGGCTATGCCGAAATTGCGGTCGTATCCTTCCCGGATCTCTACGCGGGCAAGATAGTGGCCGCGCTCGACCGGCAGCATCCCCGCGACTTGTTCGACGTGCGAGGCTTGCTGGCCAATGAGGGACTCTCGGACGACCTGCGCCGCGCCTTCATCGTCTACATGCTGAGCCACAATCGGCCGATGGCCGAAGTCCTAGCGCCACGGCGGAAGGATTTGCAGCATGAGTTCGACACTGGCTTTGTCGGAATGACGCAGGACGAGGTCGCTCTTGATGCGCTTTATGCAGTCCGTGAGGAACTGATTTCCCGGATCGTTGGCGAAATGCCCGAACCTCACCGCCGCTTTCTTCTCTCCTTCAAGGCTGGTGAACCGGATTGGGCGCTTTTGGGCGTGCCGGGAGCCGACACGCTGCCGGCGGTTCGATGGAAAGTCGATA
>CALMYW010000537.1 GCA_937873665.1 uncultured Sphingorhabdus sp. | reverse complement strand
TTCCGAGATAGTCTGAAGAGCGCACAAAAATCCCGATCTCAGAGGGCTTGGTGCCATCATCCACTGCTGACTGGATCACCGCCGCCACCAAGGCGGTTTCCTCCCCCTCGTCTGCGCATTTCGAAATCGTAGGTGCCGGTCCTTCGAATACGGATTGCGCTCCGGTGCGCTTATCTTCGATGCCATCGACGTCTCGGACCATAGCAGGAAGAAGCTCATCAGCGGCCTCCCTGATTTGGCGCGAGGTCCGGTAGTTGATCCGCAGGTTGGATGATCGCCCGCGCACATCGACGCCAAGCGCTAGCCACGAAAACGGCAACTGGAAGATTCGTTGTCCGAGGTCGCCCGCGAAGAAATGGGAGTTTTGGCCAGCGGCTAGAGCGCCCATCATTCGAAGCTCAGCGACACCCAAGTCCTGCGCTTCATCTACGATCACGTGTGAAAATGATTTGTCCGTTGCATTCGCAGCAATCGACTGCACCGCCGAGAATAATTGGGCTGGTGTCATCATGCCCCGCTTTGACAACAATTCACGAGCACTATCGAAGATTGGCCAAAGCGCTTCACGCTGCTTTGAACCAAGACGGTTTCGCCGTCCAATTCGAGGGACTGCCGCATAGTCATCAAGATTGCCGATGTTCCAAGCATCGACGACGTTCTGCCACTCACTGAAAACGAAACGCGCGGGAAGCTCGCTGTATCCCTGATCGGTCATGGCGCGCTCGATAGCAGCTTGCTGTATCTCCTTGGAAGCCAGCGCTGCCCTGCGCCCAGTCATGAGTTGGTGAAGCTCAGACGCGGCATCTTCAAACGACGCAACGGTAATGCGGTCGAACATCGACGGATCTTCAGCGAGCAGGATGCGCAGCTTGGCCTGCAATGCGTTGGCAAGCGGGCGCGAGAAGCTGGTTAGCAATACCCGCGCATTCTGGTCTTCGCGAACTGCTCGTGCAGCCCGGTGCAGCGCAACGATGGTCTTCCCCGTCCCTGCCGTGCCGGTAACACGGGCAGGTCCGCTGAAGTCGCGCTCCACCACTTCGCGCTGCGACGGGTGGAGGAAGACGCTCCATTTCTCCCACGGGAAGTCGAGCGCGATGCGAAGTTCTTCTTCGTTAGTGATGGTCTGAACCCGGCGCAAGGTGTCGGGGTGTTCGAACGGATCGGCAGCCACGGGTTCGGGCACTGGAAGGCGTCCGGTCGCAGCATAGTCGAGCAGCGCCTCAACCACTTCGGCAGGCAACCGGTCACTCATTTGGAAGAAGCGGTCTTCGGTCCACGTGCGGACGTCGTTGATCCAGTCCGTCGGAGTGCCGACGTTCAGCAAGTCATCTTCAGATAGCTTTGCAAAGATGGCCGGAGCAGGGGCGGCCACTGGTTTGGGCGCGGGGACAGGTTCGGGCGGCGCAGCCACCGGCTGAGTTGGTGCGAAGAGCGGGCCGATCTCTTCGATCCGCTCGTGAACTTCCACGATCTGAATTGCGCCGGTGCGCGGGTGCGCTTCAATCCGTCTGCGGGACGCCCATGCGTAAGCGTCATCGTGGTGATCGACATAGGCCAGCATAAAGCTTGCCTCGGTTTTGTGGATGATGATGCGGATGTCTTGGTTGACCCGCACTGACCAAAAATTGGGGTCACGGCTGTTGCTCAGGCGATGCATCTGAAGTCCCGGCTGCGCGGGATTGAGTTGTAGATCGAACGCAGCGGTCTTGGCTTGCTTTTGCTCTTGCCCGGTCAGGCGAGCGAGCGCGGATGTGAAGCTTTCGGCGATATGGAAGTTCATGGCCGCAACTGGCCATTTGGAACGATTGGCTTTCTCGAACGACGATGCTCGATCACCGTTCCCTTCCTTGTCTGGCGCGTCGTTACCCGAACGTCTGATAAGGTTAGCGGCGAATTGTCAGGCCGCTTCTCCGCCGAGGGCAAGACGGCATTCTTATTCGCGCTATTCTCACGGTCTTGAAAGGCAGCGCCCGCACGCGCGCGGCTCGTGATGCAGCAGCCCCATCTTAGCTATGCCGAGATCGAGCACAAAGTGAACCGCATCATCCAGCGCGGAATGAAGGTGGCAGCATGAGATACCGGAACCTAACCCGCGAAGCGCTCGACAAGGGCTGCACCAAGCCAGCACTCAACCCCGATGACACGTGGTCGAACTGGCCACCTGCCGCCTTCGAAAAGCCCAAGAAGAAGCTCAAGGGCAGAAGCCGACGCAACGGCCCGGGGCCGTGGACAATTGCGCGCGACTTCCAACCGGGCAGCGGTCGCTACTCCTGAACGTTGACGGATCGCCGATCCGTGGCACGTTCGAGGAATGACCGACGAAACCGCACCAACCGCCACCAACCCCGGCGCCGATCACAGTCAACCCGACCTTCAGGCTGACGAGCACCAGCGTTGGATCGAGACCGTTCTGGCCGACCTTGAACACCGCCCACGCGCCGCGCGCGACGCGCTGACCAAGGCGCTACTCGACGGTGGTGATACGGTCACGAGTGTGGGTCACGTAAGCGGACTCGAACTCAATACACGCAAATCTGCCGAAAACGAGCACTCGACATGCGACCAATCAGCCGATCCATCCGCGCTTCACGTAAGCGGCACCACTTTTCCAAGTAAAATCAGAACGATAAGCCAGAGGGTGCTTTCGCTTTGAAGGTTCCCGCCCGAATCTGTACGAGCGCCGGATTGGCTGCCTCCATCGCCTCCGTCTCGGTTTCCCGCCCGGCATGGCATAGGAAGACAGACCTTCAGGATTTTGAGGCACGATGAATTATCGCCATTCCTTCCATGCGGGAAACAGCGCCGATGTCGTGAAGCACAGCCTGCTGATCGCTCTTGTGCGGGCCTTGCAGCAAAAACCGGGCGCGCTGACCCTGATCGACACCCATGCCGGCTGCGGGCTGTACGACCTTGGCGGCGAAGAGGCCCAGCGCACCGGCGAGGCCACGCAGGGCGTGCTGCGGGCCATTGCCGCCCCGAACCCCTTGCTGGACGACTACCGCGCCGCGGTCCACGCGGTGAATGGCGGGCAGGCGGTGAATGTCGAGACGAATGTGGAGGGTGGGCCGCTCCTCTACCCCGGCTCGCCGCGAATTCTGGCGCAGCTTCTGCGCCCGCAGGATTGTCTGATCCTCAACGAAAAACATCCCGAGGACGCCCAGGCCCTGCGCCG
>CALMYW010000536.1 GCA_937873665.1 uncultured Sphingorhabdus sp. | reverse complement strand
CCTGCTTCCACGCCTTGATCGCATCCGGTCCCTGGATGGTGCGGTGTTCGTCCAGGCGGACGCCCGCGTCCGAAGACGACGACTCCGAGGACTGAAGGCGCGCCGACGGCCCGCTAGCGACCGCCGCGATCGAGCACGAACGCGCTGGAGCGCGTCAGGGCTTCGACACGGACGGCATCCCGCCCTGCGTGCGGATCGCATCCAACCGATCCCCCGCCTTCGCATCGCCCAGCGCGACCGCGCGCTCGAGGAGGCGGATCGCGTCGTCGCGGCGGCCGGCCTCGGCGTGCATGAGCCCGGCGTTGTAGGCACCGATCGCGCTGCCCATCGCGGCCGCGCGCTCGAACGCGGCCAGCGCGCCGTCCGGGCACAGCATGAAGACGTCCTTGCCCACGCCGGCGCGCACCACGCCTTCGGCGCGGCCGTCCTGGGCGAAGCGATCCTCGAACTGCACCACAGCACCCGGCACCAGCGCGAGCATCGCATCGCCGCCGCGCGGCACGTGGTACCAGCCGGTCTGCCACACCGAGAACGCCTGGTGGGTGGTGCGCATTTCGCCCTTCGGGCTGAGCCAAAGGAAGCCGTCGCTGCCGTCCACCGGCAGGCCGTCCAGCGCCGCGGACAAGCGCTGGGCCAAGGTCTCGCCGGCGCCATCCGGGCGCGCCGAGGTCCACGAGCCGACCAGGCGCACGCGGGTATCGGTCGCGGGGCGCTTGGCGCGCACCGACGCGGCCATCTCCTCGATGGTGACGATGCGGTCCTCGCCGTCGTACATCCGCCACGGACTGGCCTGGATGCCGATGGTGAACACGTCCGGGATGTCGAGGGCTTCCATCGCCTCGTACACCGCCACATGCCCGGGCACGCAGGCCTCGGGACCGGTGGCCGGATCGCAGGCGGGGATGGTCATCACGCCGTCCAATCCCTTGGCGGGATCGCAGGCGAGCGCGGCCGCGGGCAGGAGCAGGGCGAGGGTGGCGAGCGCGAGGCGGGAGAGCGGGGTCATCGGGGTGGAGTCTTCGTCCGTGAAGTGAGTCTGTGGGGTGCGCGGTGGCAGTGGCCATGCGCGTCCGGCGGAAGTGAGCGAAATGCTGATTGCTCCGCTTCCGCCGCAGTCCCCGTGGGAGCGATATCAGGACTATGTAGCAATCCAATCAATCAACTGGAGTGCCTTAGCGTCATTACCGCAAGCAGCCGAATAAGATTCTTCCAAAATTTTTTTCTGGAACCTTGCCCACGCAGCTTCATTCTTTCCACTAAGCCCAAGATGCGGCTCTATCGCCCCGCGCGTCCAAAGCCAGATTCCATGCTGCAGCAATCTTAAATGCAGACGTTCAATCGCTTCTTCTGCGTCAGCTCGCGCCGCAAGCAACACATATGCCTCAGCGGCCCCGCCTTGAATTCCCTTCATCGGCAACTGAGTTCTCTGGTCAATGGTGATTTCCCCGTTTCTCCCCATATCTACAAGCGTCAACTTCAGAGAAGTCAGATCAGGATCTAGTTCTTCAAGAAATCCGTCCGCAGTTGCCCTCGTAAATGCGTAGTCAAGATCAACGATCGCTTTCGTTGGCAAATCCAGTTCTCCTAGGATTCGAAGGGTTCTACTCAAATTTGTCGTGCCGTCCAAAGAAATAATGGCAATCTTGTTCTGGCCTAGGGATTTTTGCGTGTGCGATTGATACATCGCCGGTAGAAGCTTTCGCTCTGTTTTTCCTTCAATAACCAAGACGGCATCAGCGAATAGAAACTGGCTTGCATTCGAGAGGCTGAAGAGATGTTCCGTTTGATGTTGAGCATCCGGAACGACAACGTCTAGTGCATCGCGAAGTCTCTTGCGAACAGTCGTCTGTCCGTTTGCCAGCTTTCTCACTAGCAATACATGCTGAGCATCTTCCGGCTGAATAAGCTGTGCCGAGTGCGTCGAGAAGACTACTTGATAGCCATGCAATGAGAGTTGCTTGAGCGCAGCGCGCGCCTGCTCAATGGCGAACGGATGAAGGTAGAGCTCTGGCTCATCGACCAGTAGCAAGGTTGTACCGCCAACTCGATGACCCCGCTTTACCTCTGCTAGATGACGCACGAGAGTCATCTGGATGGAACGCTGCGCTCCATGGCCGTAGCTTCCAAAATCTCTTTCGACGCCGTCGTTTTCTTTCACCCGGAGGGTGCCCGTCTTAATCAGAGTGCTTACGTCCGGAACGTCGAAGTGCAGGCGCACAGACATTCCCGGGAAAATGTCCTGCAACTTGCTGTTGATTCCTTCATCAATGACACCAAGCTCCGCAATTCTCTCGTCGCCGGTGCTTGAAATCCGCCTCGACACCTCGCGGAGATGGCGATTCAATTCTTCTGAATGAGCCTGTTGAATGGCGTCGGTAAATTCTGCAAGCAGCTTTCCTATCGTTGTTGATGTTTTAGCTTTTGTTGCATCTTCTTCCGCATCTTCCATTGCTCCAATCTTGATAGGTTCGGGTAGGAGCACTCCGAGGGCATTGTCGATACCGGTAGGGTTGCTCCGCCAAGCTCCGGTTCCCGGATCTAGAACCTCGAATGAGAGCTCTGATGCTTTGGCGTCCGGATGCGGCTGCGATCTGCGGATGGTCAGAGTGCCTTCAACGATGAACGGGGCGATTTGCGCTTGAGCCCTATCGTTCAAGAGCGCTAAGTCGGCCTCGTCAATGTCTTTCAATTCGCCGGATACGCTCACCGGCTCTCGCTCGTCCCAGAATTCCGCCGCAGGCAACGAGTACTTTTTCAGAAGCCAAGAAAGCGCTGCTAGAAGGTTAGATTTGCCCGAGTTGTTGTAACCAACCAACGCGGTGTAGCGGCTAAACTCGACAATTAGGTCTGGGCATGACCGATAGTTTTTCAAGACCAGCTTCGAAACGGTAATGGTCATTCACTTTTCCCAGTAATCCCGCAAATCAACAGAGTGTCTCGCCGCCTTCTTTGGGCACTTGCAACTTCCACCCCGACCCCGAAGCCGGCGCCGAAATAAAGGAAGACACAGGTCAGAGTCGACTTCCACAAACGCTGCCCCTAATCCCTAACACCACTGCTGCTCGCATGGCTCGCCATCGCGGTCGCCATCCATTTGCGTGTTCGGGCAGTGCTGGATGAAATAGCGCGCCTCCTCGCAGGAGCGCATCTGCGAGCAATGCGTGCGGCCATCGCACTGGA
>CALMYW010000535.1 GCA_937873665.1 uncultured Sphingorhabdus sp. | reverse complement strand
GCCAGCCGCATCGAGGTGGTCCCGGCCACCTCCAGCAGGATGGCCACCGAGAGCACGACCCAGGCCTGGGAAACAGTCAGCAGTGGAAGGGACATGATGATCCTGCAGATTGGCGGATGGAATCAGCGGGTGAGCCAGCGACGCGTGCCGTGACTGGCGGCATCGACCACGGCCACCATCAGCAACATGGCCCCGAGGATGGTTGCGGTCTTGCTCATGTGAAACAGCCCCATGTGGAAGGCCAGCAGCTGGCCCAGTCCCCCCGCACCCACCACACCCAGTACCGCAGCGGCGCGAATGTTGTTTTCCCAGCGGTAGAGGGTGTAGCTCATGAGCTGCGGCAGTACCTGCGGCAAGGTCGCGTACAGAAACACCCGGCCATTGCCCACCCCGTGGGCACGCAGGGCGGCCGCCGGGCCGGGGGGGGCGTTCTCTATCGCTTCGGCAAACAGCCGGCCCAGCACGCCGGTGGTGTGCAGCGCCAGTGCCAAGGTGCCGGCAAACGGACCCAGGCCGGCCGAGATCAGCAGCAACGCCGCCCACACCAGCTCCGGAATGCTGCGCAGGGCGTTCAGTATCAGCCGGGTCGGCATCCGGGCAGGGGCGGTGTGGCCGGCATACAGGCGGCTGGCGGGCACGGCCAGCCCCCGCCCCCCCAGCGCCACCAGGCCGGTACCCCGCGGGGGCAAGGGCAAAGTCACCCCGGCCACCAGGGCCACCTTGCGCAGGAACGCCGGCGAGGTGTCGGGCGGAAAAAACTCGCCGACGAACCGCGCCATGCTGTGCACCGCCTGCAGCGACAGAAACTGCGCCCACTGCAGATCCAGCGACCAGAAGCTGGCGATGACCAGCGCCACCAGGGCCAGCGTGAACCAGCAGGCTTTGCAGCGCGCGTCAAACAGCGGCGGCGGCAGGCGCCAGGGCTCGTTGGCAGCGCGCGTCCGGGTCATCCCAGCGCCTTTCGCAGCCAGGCGCTGACCCGGTCGGCCAATGCCACCAGGGCGATGAAGACCAGCAGCATGCTGGCGACCTCGCCGCCATTGAACATCTTCATCGAATTGTCCAGTTGTTGCCCCAGACCGCCCGCGCCGACAAAGCCCAGCACGACCGAGCTGCGGATCGCGCATTCCCAGCGGTAAACGGTGTAACTGGTCAGCTCGGCCGCGCTGCTGGGAAGCAGCGCGTAGAAGAAAGCTTGCAGGCGCGAGCTGCCGTTGCGCAGCAGCGTTTCCGTGGCATGGGTTTCACCGCTTTCCAGGATTTCGCCATACACCTTGCCCAGCATGCCGCCGTAGGTCAGGGCAATGGCCAACACACCGGCGGTCGGACCCAGACCCACCACGCGGACAAATACCAGCGCCCACACCAGTTCAGGAATGCTGCGCAATACGATCAGCAGCCAGCGCACCGCCTGGCGCAGCCAGAACGGCCCGCGCGCCATGCGGCCCGACAGGGCCGAGATGGACAACACACGGGTGTTGATCAGCGTCAGCGGAATGGCCACCACCAGGGCCAGCGTGACGCCGGCCGTGGCCATGGCCACGGTGCGCCAGGTCTCGCGAACCACCATGCGCACAAACTCCCCATCATGCGCCAGCGGCCAGAAGCTGCCCAGGAACTGCCCGGTCACCTTCAGGTTGTCCGGCTCCAGCAGGATCCAGGGTTTGAACTCGGTGGCAACACCCAGCGGCCACAGCAGCACCCCGATGGCCAGCATCCAGAAAAGGCGGCTGTGCCAGGCCGGGTCACGGCGCGGGACAGGGGGCAGGCTCAGTTGCGCCACCACCCACCTACCGGCAATGCATGACCACCGGCTGCGGGGCCAGGGCTTCGGCGGACGCCGGCACCGGAACCTCGCCACGCAGCTCATGTTCGAACTGGTCGTACAGCGCCGCCAGCCGCTCGCGGGATACCGCCCGGGCGGGCAGGTCGAAAGCCATCTGTCCATCGCGCAAACCGATGATGCGCGGGAAATGCGCCAGCGCCACGTCCACCTGATGCAGTGTGGCCACCAGCGTGGCCCCGCGCTCGCCCGCCCCGGCGACCAGCGCGCCGATGGCCTGGCGGGACCGCGTCGGGTCCAGGGCCGACAAGGGCTCGTCAATCAGCAGCAAACTCGCCCCGGCCCCCATACCCATCAGGGCGCGCGCCAGGCCGACGCGCTGGCGCTCGCCACCCGAGAGGCGGTCCACCCGCTCAAACAGTTTGTCACCCAGATCAAAGCGGTCCAGCGCCTCGTAGGCGGCGGGGATGTCGTCCGGATAAAACAGCGACCGCACGCTCTGCCACAGCCCCATGGCCGGCAGGCGGCCGGCCAGCACCGCCGTGACCACACGCTGGCGCGGCGGCAGGGGCGGTACCTGGGGCGCCAGGAACAAGCGGCCACGCAGCCGCTGCAGCTGCCCACGGGGCAACTGCCACGGCAGTTGCCCGTCCACACGCAGCGCGCCAGCCGACGGCGGCAACGCGCAGGCCAGCGCCTGCAGCAGGGTAGTCTTGCCGGCGCCCGACGGACCGATGACGGCAACCTGCTCCCCCGGCGTGATCGTCAGGCTGAGCTCACGAATGGCCGCCGCCACACCCGCCCGGGCCGCCGGGTGACGCGCCGACAGCGCCTGCAGTTCAAGCTTCAAGACCGCCCCGCCCTGCCCGCGTCAGAGCAGGCCGGCGCTGCGTGCCGCTGCTTCCAGGCCCTTGTAGTTTTCGGGCTTGGTGTCGATGTAACGGGTGGCGCGGTTCAGACGCAGGATTTCGGCCTGGTCAGGCTTGGCCGGGTCCAGCGCCAGCAGCGCCGCCTTGACCTTGGCCTGCTGGGCGGCGGGCATGTCGGCATGCACCGACCAGTTGTAGTTGTAGTAGCCCGGTGTGGTGTAGAACACATCGACCGCCTTGGTGTCGACCTTGTTTTCGGTGACGAACTTGCGCCAGACCGTAACGTCCAGCGCCGCGGCGTCGACCTTGCCGCTGACCACCGAGGCGATGGTGGCGTCATGCGCGCCGCTGTAGGCGATACGGCGGAAATCCTTTTCCGGGTTGATGTTGGCCGCCAGCAGGAAGCTGCGCGGCATCAGGTGACCGGACGTGCTGCTTTGCGAACCAAAGCTGATCTGCTTGCCCTTCATGTCGGCCAGCGTCTTGATGCCGGAATCGGTCTTGGCGATGAAAACCGACTGGAATTTGGTGTCTTCCTCGCGCTGCGCCAACGGCACGATCTTGCCGCCCGAGCGGATATTGGCCTGCACGTGGGTAAAGCCACCGAACCAGACCAGATCCACCTTCTTGTTGACCAGCGCTTCCACCGCCGCCGGGTAGTCATTGACTGGCGTGAACTCGACCTTCATGCCCAGCGCCTTTTCCAGATAGGCGGCCAGCGGCGTGAACTTGCGCACCTGTTCGGTGGCGGCTTCTTCGGGGATGGTGGTCACCCGGAACACGGCAGGGGACTGGGCATGGGCCAGACCGCTGATGAACAGGGCGGGAACCGCCAGAACGGCGAAAAGGGCGAGACGGCGCTGGGACATGGAATCGCTTTCAGAAGAAAAAACGAACGTATTACAACCGAAATGCCGCCGTTTTGCGGTTGCGGGCCATGCGGACAAACGCCTGTAAGGAAATGCCGGATTCGCCGACCGACGCGGACAGCAGACCCCTGGAAGCTTGCTCCCGGGGGCCGACAGGCGGGTATAAACCGCTGCGCGACTCCAACTTTCCCATGCGCCCAGCGCTCGCCCCATGCCCGCCTCAGACGCCCCCCATTTCCTGCAGATCCATCAGCCCGACACCGAGGCCATCCGTACCGAGCTGGCCCAGGGGCTGCTGGCCACGCCGGCACGCGCCGAGCCAAAATTCTTTTATGACCGGCTGGGGTCGTGCCTGTTTGACGCCATCACCGAACTGGGCGAGTACTACCCCACCCGCACCGAGGCCGGCATTTTCGACGCCGGCATCGCTGACATGGCCCGGGTGCTGCCACCTGCGGCGGTGCTGATCGACCTGGGGGCCGGCAACTGTGCAAAAGCCGCGCGGCTGTTCGCGCCGCTGCACGTGGGCGCATATGTGGCGGTGGACATCTCGGTGGACTTTCTGCGCCACACGCTCACCGCCTTGCAACAGCGCCACCCTGCCCTGCCCATGCTGGGGCTGGGGCTGGACTTTTCGCAGACGCTGGCTCTGCCCGACGCGGCGCAGGAGTGGCTTGCCACCCAGCATCGGGCGCAGGCGCCCCGCTGTGTCTTCTACCCGGGCTCCAGCATCGGCAACTTCACCCCCGAGCGTGCCCTGGCCCTGTTGCGCCAGGCCCATGCGCTGTGCCGCGCCGGCGGGCCGGGTGGCGGCCTGCTGATCGGTGTGGACCAGGTCAAGGACCACGGCGTGCTGCAAGCCGCCTACGACGACGCGCTGGGCGTGACGGCGGCCTTCAACCGCAACCTGCTGCTGCACGTCAATGCCCTGCTCGGATCGGATTTCGCGCCCGCCCGCTGGCGCCATGTGGCGTTCTACAACAGCGCCGAATCACGCATCGAAATGCACCTGGAATCGGACGGCGCCCAGACGGTTCGCTGGCCCGGCGGCGAGCGCCGCTTCGTCGCGGGCGAACGCCTGCATACCGAAAACTCCTACAAATGGACCCCGGAGCGCTTCCGGTCCCTGCTGACCGCGGCAGGTTTCGGCCCCGCCACCCACTGGAGTGACCCCCGGGGCTGGTTCAGCGTGTTCTGGGCACCTGTCTGAAGGCACTGTCCCTTCGGACAAGGGCCCGGCCTGGTCCGGCCGACCCCAAACAGGCCCGCCAAGGGAAATTTCAAGCAAAAACGGCCCGTACCCATAGTAAAAAGGTCATATCCAGCTATATTATTTATAGCTATCGGTCGATGGTCGGATCACCGGTTGGAGGCTTGACCGGGGCCGATCCGGGCGGAGGGGCTGTCTCCGGGGGGCAAGGATGCGGTTCAAACCGCCACGCTGCGAAACCCGGCAAAGATATCGTTGCGCTCGGCGGTGAAAAAGTTGCGATAACGAGGGTGAACCATCAACGCGGCCGTGGCGGCGCAGGCCCCTTTGAGCACCGGGCGTCCGTCGAACCATGGCGCCGAATAGTCCCGGTAGGGATGGGGCTGAAATCCGTCGAACGGGGCAAAGGGGCTGGCCGTCCATTCCCAGACCTGGCCCCAGGCAAAACCGGGCTGCCCGCTGACGGCCAGCCATTCGGCCTCGGTCGGCAGGCGGCGCCCGGCCCAGGCGCACCAGGCTTGCGCTTCGTGGAACGTGACGTGGCAGACCGGCGCCTGAGGCTCCAGGGGTGTCCAGCGACCCCAGCGTTGCTGATGCCAGCCTGCGGTATCGACGCGCACGTACCGCGGCGCACGTGCTGACGTCGCGCAACGCCAGCGCCAGCCTTCGGCCGTCCACCACCGCGCATCGTCATAGCCGCCCGCTTCGACGAAGGGCAGATACCGCGCCCAAGTCACCGGCGCCGCGTCGATCCGGCCTGGCGCCACCGGCACCCGCTGCGCGCCGCATTCGTTGTCGAAGGCAAAACCCGGCCCATGCCAGGCCAGATCGCAAGTCCCCGGAGGAACGGCCAGCTCGGCGGCGCCGCTCCCATCCACCCGCCGCGGCAGGCTCACCGGCCGGTCCAGCGCGGCGCTGGTCTGCGCATCGGCCGGGTCATAACCCACGGTCTGGGCCATGTACACGGCCGCTTCGGCATGCATGTCTTCGTGGTAGAGCGCCAGGCGAAAGAAATACAGTCCGGCGTCGGTTTCGTCGGCGGCTTCCAGCCACGCCAGCGTGTCGGTCAGACTGCGCTCCAGGTCGGCGCGCGTCTGCGCCGCGTCGGGCAAGGGCAGCTGCCAGCGCGCGTTGTGGGCCACGCGACTGGAGTGGTACAGCGCCTCGGCATCCACACCCCGCGCCGCCTGGCGTGCGGGACGGCGCGAAACATCCGGGTCGGCGGCCAGCCCCAGGGCGCGGTGCGGGTTGCGGGCAATCCACCAGTCGGCAAACCAGCCGACATGGCCCAGCTCCCACAGCGGCGGATTCAGCTCGGCGCGGGCCGGCACGACCAGCGCCGGCCCCAGGGCGCGCTCTGCCGCATCAAACAAAGCCAGTGTGCGGGCACGGGAGACCACCAGCGCGTCGGCCAGCGCCTGCCGCCCCAGGCAGCGTGAGGCGTCTTGCTCCACAATCCGCCCACCTCCCCCCCGCGCCGCATCCATGTCGTCAAAGCCCTCGTTGTGCCTGGTAACGCCCGCGCTGGCCAACGCCAACAACGGCAACTGGCGAACCGCGCGCCGCTGGTCGCGCCTGCTGCGCGACCATTATGCGGTGCGCCTGGCCGCCAGCTGGCCGGATGCCGCCGAGGCGAAGCAACCGGCAGCGCTGGTGCTGGCCCTGCACGCCCGGCGGTCGGCTGCCAGCATTGCCGCCTGGGCGCTGTCCCATCCCGCCAGGCCCCTGGTGGTGGCCTTGACCGGGACCGACCTTTACCGCGATATCGAAACCGACGGCGACGCGCAGCGTTCGCTGCGCCTGGCGACCCGCCTGATCGTGCTGCAGGACCAGGGCGCGCTGGCCTTGCCCGCCAGGCTGCGGTCCCGGTGTGACGTGGTGATGCAGTCCACCACCAGCCGCCAGACCCTGGCGAAAACGGGCCGCCGCCTGCGCGCCGTGGTGGTCGGCCATTTGCGCGACGAAAAAAGCCCGCAGACAATCTTCGCCGCGGCGCGCCTGCTCTCCCCGCACGACGGCATCGCCATCGACCATATCGGGCTTGCGCTGGACCCGGCGCTGGGCGCCGCGGCGCAGCAAACCGCCGCCGTCTGCCCTCATTACCGCTGGCTGGGTGGCATGACCCATGCTCAGGCACGTCGCCGCATCCAGCAGGCCCATGTGCTGCTGCACCCGAGCCGGATGGAAGGCGGCGCGCATGTGATCATGGAAGCCATCTGCAGCGGCACGCCGGTGCTGGCCTCGCACATTCCGGGCAATGTGGGCATGCTGGGCGCGGACTATCGCGGCTATTTTCCGCAGGGCGATGCCGACGCCGTGGCAAAGCTGCTGCGCCAGGCGCGTGCAGGGCAAAGCGGCCACTCGCCCGACATCCTGGCCGCTTTGCACGCACAATGCGGGCTCCGCGCGAGCCTGTTCGCGCCCGAATCCGAACGCGCAGCCCTGCTGCAATCGCTGCGCACCGCGCAAGCGGCCCTTTCAGGAGTACACCCATGACCCAGACCGCCGACACCCTCCGCGCCGAACCGCGCCTGACCAGCCTGTCGCACGGCGGTGGCTGCGGCTGCAAGATCGCCCCGGGCGTGCTGGCCGACATCCTCAAGGGCACAACCCAGATGCCGGTACCCAAGGAGTTGCTGGTCGGCATCGAGACGGCCGACGACGCCGCCGTCTACCAGCTCAATGACGAACAGGCGCTGATCGCCACCACCGATTTCTTCATGCCCATCGTGGACGACCCGTTCGATTTCGGGCGCATTGCGGCCACCAATGCCATCAGCGATGTGTACGCCATGGGCGGCACACCGATCATGGCGCTGGCCCTGGTGGGCATGCCCATCAATGTGCTGTCCACGGCGACCATAGCCAAAATCCTGGAGGGAGGCGCGTCGGTGTGCCGCGCGGCGGGCATACCGATTGCCGGCGGCCACACCATCGACTCGGTCGAACCGATCTACGGCCTGGTGGCCCTGGGACTGGTGCACCCCAGGCGGGTGAAACGCAATGCCGACGCCCGGCCCGGTGACGTGCTGGTACTGGGCAAACCACTGGGGGTCGGGGTGCTGTCGGCGGCCCTGAAAAAAGAACAGCTGGATGCGGACGGATACGCCCGCATGATCGCCACCACCACCCGCCTGAACACACCGGGCCCCGCCCTGGCCGCCCTGGAGGGCGTGCATGCGCTGACCGATGTCACCGGCTTTGGCCTGGCCGGACATGCACTGGAACTGGCCCGGGGCTCGGGCACGCAGGTGCACATCGACTGGAGCCACGTGCCGCTGCTTCCCGGCGTGCGCGACCTGGCCGCACGCGGCATCGTCACCGGCGCCTCAGGCCGCAACTGGGCCGGCTACGGCGCAGACGTCACCGTGCCGGAAGACCTCGCCGAAGCCGACCGCGCCCTGCTCACCGACCCGCAAACCAGCGGCGGCCTGCTGGTGGCATGTGCGCCCGAGGTGGTCGACACGGTACTGGCGGTGTTTCGGAATGGGGGGTTTGGGGAGGCGGCGGTGGTGGGGGGGGTAGGCGCCCAGAGCGCTGACAAACGTCTCACCGTCGTTTAGCCTTCTGAGAGCAATTGTTCGAGGCACATTCCTGCGCTTTGCTAACATCCAACATCAATATTTGGCTGGCTGTCTCGCAGATTGGTCGCGTCCCGACCGAGTACCTCCTTCCAACCCAGCACCCCCCAAACTTACCACCCACGAAACATGCGATCCATAAAAAAAGCCGTATTTCCTATCGCCGGCCTTGGAACGAGATTTCTTCCGGCCACCAAGGCCTCGCCCAAGGAAATGCTCCCGATCGTGGACAAGCCACTAATCCAATACGCGGTTGAAGAGGCCTATGAGGCGGGTGTGAGGCACATGATATTTGTTACCGGCCGCACAAAAAAGAGTGTCGAAGACCACTTTGATACCGCCTATGAGCTTGAAAACGAATTGCAAATAGCCGGAAAGACGAACCTGCTTGAGGTGGCCCGTGGGATCACACCGCCCGACATGGTGTGTTCTTTTGTCCGGCAATCTCGCGCACTGGGTCTGGGACATGCGGTACTTTGTGCCAGAGAGCTTGTGGGAGACGAACCGTTCGCGGTCCTGCTCGCCGATGACCTGATGGTTGGCACACCCGGCATCCTCAGCCAGATGATCGGTCAATATGCGGAGCAGCGCGTAAGCATTCTTGCTGTTCAGGATGTTCCCCGCGATCAAACGAATCGCTATGGCATCGTATCGGGCTTTTCAACACCAACCGGTCTTGTCGAACTCACCGGAATTGTCGAAAAGCCGTCACCAGCGGCTGCGCCTTCGACACTCGCTGTCGTTGGACGGTACATCCTTACACCAAACATCTTTGAAGACCTAGTGAACCTGCCGCAAGGAGCAGGGGGTGAAATTCAGCTCACAGACGCAATTGCCCGCTTGATGAATCGACAAAAGGTACTCGCTTACCGATTCGCAGGAAAGCGATTTGACTGCGGGAGCAAATTGGGCTTTCTGCAAGCTACGGTTGACCTGGGTCGGGCTCATCCTGAGATCGAGCCGCACTTCGCCGAGTGGCTTGCGGTGATGCCGAAAAGTGTAGCAGTACCGAGCGACGCTCGCGTCTTGAGGAGTCATGCTCCAGAAGGCTGATTTGGTGTTGTCGAACGAGGAGCGCTCGCAAATGGTGTCGTTCGCCCGAAGCCGCTCGCGCCCGGCTGCTCTGAGCAGTGCTGATGGTGAGGCCAACCTTTCGATTGCCCAGCGGTTGTATCTGACCAAGGCCACGGTGGGCAAGTGGCGCAAGCGGTTCGTCGAGCGGCGCACCGCCGGCCTCTATGCCGATGTTCACCCGGGCGGGCCTCACACGATCGACTATGAACGCGTGGAGCAATTGATCAAGACCTCGCTGCACATCAGGCCGGCGAACGGCTCCACGCATTGGAGCGCGCACACAGTGGCCGCCGAAACCGGCATCTCCAAGACCAGCGTGCAGCGGTACTCCAGCTGTTCGGTCTTCAGCCGCATCGCACCGAGAGAATCAAGCTGTCCACCGACCCGTTCTTCATCGAGAAGCGGCGCGATGTGGTGGGCCTGTACCTGAGCCCGCCGGACAACGCCTTGGTCATTTGCGTGGACGAGAAGAGCTAGTGCCAGGCGGTAGTACACCGTGCGCCGGGGCATCTCCAACCATTGGCAAAGCTTGACCAGGCTGACCTTGAATCCGTCTTGAGCTGTCAACGCCGGTCGAAATTTCCCCATAGGGGGGTGCGGCGTAAAACTTGGACTGGTTAAACGTAAATTCCAAGGCTTGCCCGGTACTCCAATGGGCTGAGCGAACCAAGAGAAACCTTGATCCGTTTTTCGTTGTACCACCGGATATACGAATCAACCGACTGTATGAAGTCATCAATTGAAACGTCCTGCCAGTTGGTGTTGTAGAACATCTCAGTCTTGAGTCTTCCAAAGAATCCCTCGCAGGCTGCATTATCGGGCGAGCAACCTTTGCGGGACATGGATCGAATGAGGTGTGCTTCGTCGACCCGTTTGAGCCATCCTGGCCATCGGTAGTGGCCTCCCCGATCAGAATGAACAATCGGGCGAGCCTCCTTCTCTGTGACCGTGGCAATCGCGGCGTCCAGCATGGTGTTCACCAGATCCGAGTCAGGACGAGTGCCAATTGTCCAACTCACCACCAGACCGTCGAAGCAGTCGATTATGGGCGACAGATAAACTTTGCCCGAAGAAATCTGGAATTCCGTGATGTCTGTAAGCCACTTTTGGTTGGGAGCTGCGGCCTGGAAATCCCGATTGAGGAGGTTCTCTGGCGCCGGACTGATCTCCCCCATGTAGGATCCGTATCGGCGCCTGCGACGGCCAGCGACGAACAGACATTCCTGTTTCATAAGGCGTTGGACAACCTTCTCGGATATGTGAAGCTGACGTCTGCGCAATGCTGCCCGCATGCGCCGGTAACCATAACAACGGTGATTGCTGTGGAAGACTTCCGCAAGGGCTTGCCGTGCATTTGCATACTTATCGGGCATGCGTAGCCGCGAGCAGTGGTAGAAGTACGAGCTGCGTGCCAGACCCAACTTGACCAGAAGCTCCACAAGCGAATAAGTGTGTTTCAGGGCGTCAACCAGCAGGGTCTTGTCCCGATTGCCCAGGTCCTGCAGGTTGACGCCCAGGCCTTTTTTTAGGAGTTCATTAGCCTTCTTCAATAGGTCCTGCTCAAGCTGTAAGCGTCGGATATCGTTTTGCAGCGATTCCACCTGCTGTTGCAGATCGGTTAGCTGGGCTTCATCCGCAGCGGGCGTTGATGGTTTCTGGCGTTTCATAGATGCAGGAGCTTCAGGACCAAGAAGTTGATTCTTCCAGTTGTACAACGTTGGCCTGCATACCGACAATTCCTGCGCGATAGCCTCAGCACTGGCCTGCCGAGTACAGAGGTCAATCACGGCCTTCTTCTTTAACTCCGCAGTGCGCGGCACACTTGGAGCCCTGCCGACAAGACGTTGGCGTTCCGAGGGGCGCAATTCGTCGAGCCATGCTGCGAGAGTTCCTCGATTCGGGTATCCCAAGTCTCGAACGGTCCATGCAATGCACCGGCCATGATCCAGGTAGTGCTGAACGGCTGCCTGCTTCTGATGGGCAGAAAACTTGTGTGAAACGCGAGAGTAGCCCACGCGCAACTCACGACTGCGCTCGTATTCACGGTACCAATAAATCAGGGACTTCTTCGTCGGGTAGCCTAGCTGACGAACAGCAACAGACGCGCGTTTCCCGAGCTTGATATAGAGCTTTACGGCCCGAAACCGATCTTCGTATGAATACATCAACTACCTCCAAGGTAGTCCAAGTTTTTAGCCGCACCCCCCCCCTAGGAAATTTCGACCGGCGTTGACAACAAGGCGATCCGACGTGTACCTGGCCGAGCAGATCAACACACTGGGCAACGCCACCAACCCGATGACACCGACCACCCCCGACCCCGAAAGAGCCGCGACATGAACGTGGCCAGAAACCCCATGCAGCCGAACCCGCGCAACTACCTCACCGAGATGTATCCCGGCATCTACCAGCCCGGCTATGGTGACGGCGGCCACGACGGCCCCAATCTGCCTACCGCCCCGCTCAACACCCTGCTTGGCTTTGAGCTGGAAACTTACCAGGTGCCGCTGGATCAGCTGTTGTGAACCGCCCCGGTTTTTGAGGAGGCTCATTTCTCTGAGAGGATTGAGCGATGACAAAGACCAACAAGTTTTCACCTGAGGTACGCGAGCGCGCTGTGCGCATGGTGCTGGAGCACAGAGGGCAGTACCCCTCGCTGTGGGCCGCAATCGAATCCATCGCGCCCAAAATCGGTTGCGTGCCGCAGACTCTGAACGAATGGGTCAAACGCCACCAGGTTGACACAGGCGCAAGGGATGGCATCACCACATCCGAGCTGCAGCGCCTGAAGGAGCTCGAACGAGAGAACAAGGAGCTGCGCAAGGCCAACGAGATCTTGAAGCTGGCCAGCGCGTTTTTCGCCCAGGCGGAGCTCGACCGCCGCTTGAAATCCTGAGGCAGTTCGTCGACCAGCATCGACAGGCTTTTGGGGTCGAGCCGATCTGCAAAGTGCTGCAGATCGCCCCCTCAGGCTACAGGCGACACGCATCTCATCGACGCGCCCCGCAAAGGCGCTGTTCACGCGCCCGGCGCGACGACACGCTGATGCCCGAAATCGAACGCGTCTGGCAATCCAATCGGCAGGTCTACGGCGCAGACAAGGTCTGGAAACAGATGAAACGTGAAGGTTTCTGCGTGGCCCGTTGCACGGTGGAGCGTCTGATGAAGCGACTGGGATTGCAGGGAGTACGTCGCGGCAAGGTGGTTCGGACCACCATCAGCGACATGAAGGCGCCATGCCCGCTGGACCGGGTCAAGCGGCAATTCAAGGCGGATCGGCCCAACCAGCTGTGGGTGTCGGACTTCACCTATGTGTCAACCTGGCAGGGCTGGCTGTACGTGGCCTTCGTGATCGACGTGTATGCACGGCGAATCGTGGGCTGGCGGGTGAGCAGTTCCATGCACACGGACTTCGTTCTGGATGCCCTGGAGCAGGCGCTGTATGCACGTCAACCAGCGCGAGATGGGGCTCTGACCCACCATTCCGACAGGGGCTCGCAATATGTTTCCATCCGCTACACCGAGCGACTGGCTGAAGCCGGCATCGAGCCCTCGGTGGGCAGCAAGGGCGACAGCTATGACAACGCACTGGCCGAGACGATCAACGGTCTGTACAAGGCAGAAGTCATTCACCGACGCTCCTGGCCCACCCGTGAATCGGTGGAACTGGCAACGCTGGAATGGGTGTCCTGGTTCAATCACCACAGGCTGCTCGAACCCATCGGCTACATCCCGCCTGCAGAAGCTGAGGCAAACTACTACCGGCAACTCGCCAATCAAGCCGCCATGGTGGCGGCCTGACTTAAACCAAACAGCCTCCACGATTCCCGGGGCGGTTCAGTTGCCCAGCAAGAAAGTGCCCGACGGCGTGATGAGCACCCGCAAGTACAAGCAGATCGTCTCCAGCATCAACGAAGTCGGGCTGATCGAACCCCTGTCCATCCTGCAACCCGATACCAAGAAGTCCGAATACCTGCTGCTGGACGGCCATTTGCGCGTCCTGGCTCTGAAGGAGCTGGGCCTGCACGAAGCCCCGTGCCTGTTTGCCAAAGACGACGAGACCTACACCTACAACCACCGGGTCAACCGGCTCTCGACCATCCAGGAACACTACATGATCCGCCGCGCCATCGACCGGGGCGTGAGCAAGGAGCGCCTGGCCCGGGCCTTCAACGTCAACCTCAGTTCCATCAACCGGCGCATCAACCTGCTCGAAGGCATCTGCCCCGAGGCGATCGAGCTGCTGCAAGACAAACAGTTCACCCCGGACGTCACGCGCATCCTGCGCAACATGAAGGCCGCCCGCCAGGTGGAGGCGGTGGAATTGATGATTGCCAGCAACACCATCACCGTGGCGCATGCCGAGGCATTGCTCAAGGCCACGCCGCCCGAGCAGCGCACCGACGTGAAGCCGGCCGAGCGTGAGAAGAAGACTGCACCCATCGAGCAGATCGAAAAGCTGGAGAAGGAGATGAACCAAGTGCAGGAAAAGTACCAGGAGGCAGAATCCAACTACGGATCAGACCTGCTCAACCTGGTGGTGGCCAAGGGCTACCTCACCAAGCTGCTGGCCAACGAGGCCGTCAAGAGCTACATCGGCCGCCACGAGCCCGAAATCTTGACTCACCTGGAACTGGTGGTGAACACCGTCAGCATGGAAGAAGCCGTGCAACAGCAGCAGGCCGAGACCGCCGAAGCGGCCCAGGAGGAGGCCGCCACCGGGCTCTGAAGACGGGCGCCACCACGGCGCAGCCCCCGATCTGTTCTTGATTCGAAAATTAATTCCGTTCAGATCTCGAACTGAAGGCGGTTCTGCGGTAGACTCGTTCGACTTCTTACGGAAGTGCGCTACATCTTTCTACTTCGTTACACCCTAGACCGCGCCAGCCGATCGTGACACGGCATGGCGGTAGCGTGCCCGAAACACTCAGTCCTAAGCCCTTAGTCCTCAATACTCATCCCTATGACCAGCCGCCAAGCCAATATCCAGGAAGACACCCATTTCCGGATCATGCGAATCTTGCAAGACAACCCGGACCTGACCCAGCGCGAGCTGGCCGAGATGCTCGGCATGAGCGTGGGCGGGCTCAACTACTGCCTCAAAGCCCTTATCGACAAGGGCTTTGTGAAGATGGGCAACTTCCAGAAGAGCAAGAACAAGTTCAAGTACGTCTACCTGCTCACACCCCAGGGTATTGTCGAAAAGGTGGCGCTGACCAGCCGGTTTCTGAAACGCAAGATGGAAGAGTACGACGCCTTGAAGGTGGAGATTGAGGCGTTGAAGGCTGAAGTGGGCGAGGAAGAGCCCAGTGGGCTCAAAAATGCCTCACGCTAATTCTTGAGCAATCAATTTGTTAGAAAAGGTAGTTATCGTGAATTTAGAGGACATTAAGTTATCCATCGTCGGCCTAGGTTATGTTGGCCTCCCGCTTGCTGTCGAATTCGGTCGCAAACGCCCCGTAGTCGGTTTCGACATAAACCAACGCCGTATCGACGAACTCAAAGCCGGTAACGACTTCACCCTTGAGACCACCCAAGAAGAACTCACTGCCGCCAAGCACCTCAGCTACACCACCAACCTCGACGACCTGCGTGCTTGCAACTGCTACATCGTCACCGTACCCACCCCCATCGACGAATACAAGCGCCCGGACCTCACGCCTCTCATCAAAGCCAGTGAAACCGTCGGCAAGGCACTCAAAAAGGGCGATATCGTCATTTACGAATCCACCGTCTACCCTGGCTGTACCGAAGAGGACTGCGTACCCGTGCTTGAAAAACATTCAGGCCTTAAGTTCAACCATGACTTCTACTGCGGCTACAGTCCGGAGCGTATCAATCCCGGCGACAAAGAACACCGTGTCACCACCATCAAAAAGGTGACAGCTGGTTCGACACCTGAAATCGCCGATCTAGTTGATGCGCTATACAACGAGATCATCACCGCGGGGACCCACAAGGCTGACAGCATCAAGGTGGCCGAAGCCGCCAAGGTCATCGAAAACACCCAGCGTGACCTCAACATCGCACTCATCAACGAACTGGCTCTTATTTTTAACAAGATGGGCATCGACACCGAGGCCATTCTGAAGGCGGCCGGTAGTAAATGGAACTTCCTGCCCTTCCGCCCCGGTCTGGTCGGTGGCCACTGTATCGGCGTGGACCCCTACTATCTCACCCACAAGGCTCAAGCCATTGGCTATCACCCGGAGATCATCCTGGCTGGTCGCCGCTTGAACGACAGCATGGGCACCTATGTCGTCGCTCAACTGGTCAAGGCGATGACCAAAAAGCGCATTCAGGTAGAAGGCGCTAAGGTGCTGGTCATGGGTCTCACCTTCAAGGAAAACTGTCCCGATCTGCGCAACACCCGCGTCGTCGATATCGTCGCCGAGCTGAAAGACTACAACTGCGACGTCCATGTGTACGACCCTTGGGCGTCCGTCGAAGAAGCGCAGCACGAATATGGCATTACGCCCATAGCCAAAGCCAACACCGGCGGCTACGACGCCATTATCCTCGCCGTCGCACACCACCAGTTCAAAGACATGGGCGCTACTGCAATTCGGGCTTTGGGCAAGCCCACTGCAGTGCTCTACGACTTGAAGTATGTCCTGTCGGCTCAGGAATCGGACTTGAGGTTGTGATCATGACTGCCTATGAATCCCTAAAACAACACCTCCAAGCCCAACCCCAAACCTGGCTCATTACTGGCGTAGCCGGCTTCATCGGCAGCAACCTGCTAGAAACCCTGCTCAAACTCAACCAGCGCGTCGTAGGGCTAGACAACTTCAGCACCGGCCACCAACGCAACCTGGATGAAGTCCAAACCCTCGTCACCTTAGAGCAATGGGCCAACTTCCAGTTCATCAAAGGCGACATTCGCAACCTGGACGACTGCAACCGAGCTATGAACTGGACAACTCAGTCCTCAGCACTCAGTCCTCAGTCCTCCGCAGTCGACTACGTCCTCCACCAAGCCGCCCTCGGCTCCGTCCCCCGCAGCATCGAAGACCCCATCACCACAAACCAAAACAACATCGACGGCTTCCTCAACATGCTGGTTGCGGCACGCGATGCCAAAGTCAAACGCTTCGTCTACGCCGCCAGCAGCTCCACCTACGGCGACCACCCCGACCTGCCCAAGGTCGAAGACAAAATCGGCAAACCGCTCTCGCCCTACGCCGTCACCAAACTGGTCAACGAACTCTACGCCGACGTCTTCGCCAAAACCTACGGCTTCAAAACAATCGGCCTGCGCTACTTCAACATCTTCGGTCGTCGCCAAGACCCGGACGGCGCCTACGCCGCCGTGATACCTAAATGGATTGCCGCCATGATCAAGAACGAGCCGGTCTACATCAACGGCGATGGCGAAACCAGCCGCGACTTCTGCTACATCGACAACACCGTCCAAGCCAACCTGCTCGCCGCCACCGTAAATCCCCCTCCCCCCCCGGGGGGGGGGCTAGGGGAGAGGGAACAACCTCAGCAAGAAGCCACCGACCCCACCAACCAGGTCTACAACGTCGCCGTCGGCGACCGCACCAGCCTCAACCAACTCTACTTCCATCTGCGCGATAACCTGGCGAGTCAATTTTCGCATCTCAAGGAAGCACAGCCCGTCTATCGCGACTTCCGCGCGGGCGATGTGCGACACTCCCTAGCAGATATCAGTAAAGGACAAACTTTGCTTGCATATTCACCTACGCATAGGTTAAGTGATGGGCTCGCAGAGGCAATGCAATGGTATGTTGGCCACCTGGGCAGATAAATAAAATAGAGGGTTATAAAATGCATAACGAAGTAATTGCACAAGATCGAAAAATCAGAATCGCCATCGTCGGTTGTGGCCGCATTTCCAAAAACCACTTCGGCTCCATCGAAAAACATGGCGACGAACTGGAACTGGCCGCCATCTGCGATATTGACCCGACTGTTCTCGCCGAACACGCCGAGAAATACAACGTCCCGGCCTACCGCGACCTGGAAGAAATGCTCGAAAAAGAGCAACTCGATCTGGTAGCCCTCTGCACCCCCAGCGGCATCCACCCCGACCAAACCGTCCTGGCCGCCAAGCACAACGTTCATGTCATGACCGAAAAACCCATGGCCACCCGTTGGTACGATGGCGTGCGCATGGTCAAGGCCTGCGACGAAGCCGGGGTCAGGCTGTTCGTGGTCAAACAGAATCGCCGTAACACCACCTTGCAATTGCTCAAGCGTGCCGTCACAGAAAAACGCTTCGGCAAGATCCACATGGTTCATCTCAACGTGTTCTGGACCCGCCCGCAAGCCTACTACGACCAAGGCAACGGCTGGCGTGGCACCTGGGAATTCGACGGCGGCGCCTTCATGAACCAGGCCAGCCACTACGTTGACCTGCTGGACTGGCTGATCGGCCCAGTTGAAAAAGTGCAGGCCATGATGAGCACCACGCGAGACATTGAAGTCGAAGACACTGGCGTACTTAACGTCAAATGGCGTAACGGTGCGTTAGGCTCCATGAGCGTCACCATGCTCACCTATCCCAAAAACCTGGAAGGCAGCATCACCATCTTGGGCGAAAAGGGCACCGTGCGTGTGGGCGGCGTCGCCGTCAACGACATCCAGCTTTGGCAGTTCGACGAACCCAAAGATTACGACCAGCAAATCCAGACCGCCAACTATGAAACCACCTCGGTCTACGGTTTTGGTCACCCTCTGTACTACAAGAATGTCATCGACGTACTGCGTGGCAAAGCAGAACCAGAAACAGATGGCCGTGAAGGCTTGAAGTCACTTGAGCTGCTCATTGCCGCGTACTTGTCTGCACGGGATGGCAAGACGATATCTTTGCCGTTGGAATACTAGCCAGCTTGCTACGGGTGCAAACAGATAGGCACGGATTATTTATAAGGGTGTGCTTCGTTCCGACCTCATATACCATCCGTGACAATAATCCAAATATGACCAAGATCACCATCCACCCCACCGCAATCGTTGACGACAGCGCACAAATCGGCGAAGGAAGCCGCATCTGGCACTGGGTTCACGTCTGCGGCGGCGCCAAGATTGGCAAAGGCGTCTCGCTTGGGCAAAACGTCTTCGTCGGCAACAAGGTCAACATCGGCGACCACTGCAAGATCCAAAACAACGTCAGCGTGTACGACAACGTCACCCTCGAAGAGGGCGTGTTCTGCGGCCCCAGCATGGTGTTCACCAATGTCTACAACCCCCGTTCGCTCATCGAGCGCAAAAACGAATACCGCAACACACTGGTTAAAAAGGGCGCCACCCTGGGTGCGAACTGCACCATCGTCTGTGGTGTAACCATCGGCGAATACGCCTTCATTGGCGCCGGCGCCGTGATCAACAAAGACGTCAAACCCTACGCCCTCATGGTCGGCGTGCCGGCCAGACAAATTGGTTGGATGAGCGAATTTGGCGAACAAGTCCCCTTGCCATTGCAGGGGGATGGCAACTACCAATGCCCAAAAACAGGCAGCCTCTACAGACTGAACAATGACCACCTCAGCAAAACCGCAGCCCAAAATGAAAGTTGAAGCCATCTACGACCACGGCAAACTCGAATTCGTCGAACCGCTCCAGTTAAAGCACGAGCGGATTCGACTCGTCGTCACCGTACCCGACGACGAAGTCGAGCTGCAGACAAAGACACCTTTTAACCTGCCAATTGAAATTGTAGAGCGCGCGCGCATGATGCGAGAAAGATTGGACGCAATACGCAATGCCCATTTGCCACCGGACGATCAGCTACCTGACCTCACCGAAAAACAACTAGAGCGAATTGCCGCTTTCGAGTTAAGGGATGATCGTTAATTATGGATCTCATATTAGACATCAACGTCGCCGGAGATAGTTGTATAGCCGGGCAAGATCGTATTATTGAAGCACTTTTGTAAGAGTAAAACCACGGTTTACTGAGCCAGGCCACTTTAATTAAATCCGCCAATTGAATGTCGAAGGAGGATGACAATGCAAGTCCATGCAATTTATGAAGATGGTGCAATCAATCTCACCATGCCTTTACGATTCAAGCACCGCAAATTTGAAGTTATCGTCAATATTCCAGAGGTGGAGATTGATGAGCCAATACAATCAATAAAAGCAGCACCGGAAGCGGTCAGCGAAAGCCTTGAAAACACCCCCGGCGAGTCTTTCCTGGCAAAGATTAAGCAAATCCTGGGGCCAGATTTTCATCCGCGTCCAGCCACGACTGTGGCGCAAGACAAGGCCACCCTGTTAGAAGCGCTCGAAGAAAGGTACAGCCGGTGAAGAACCTTGTTCTAGACGTCAATGTCGTATTAGACCTATGGTTATTTCGTGTTCCGGAAGAAGCGCAATTCTTAATTGCCGAACTGATTGCAAACGCGACCCCAAGCACCTACCAATGCTGGCTGAGCACCACCAGCTTGCCGGTGCTGGAATACATTACCTATAAAGAGCTGAAAAAGTCAGGTATGCAGCCCCCCGATGCAGCTCAGGCAACTCGAGCCTTAATGGCCGAATTAATGAACAGCACCCGGTTGTTGAGCAACTTTGGCTTCCAGCAAGAGGAAGCAATGCAGTTGAGCAACGACCTGGAAGACGCACAAATCGTACTGGCTGCATCGACACTGCAAGGTGATACAGCGATAGTCACCAATGAAAAACGATTCCACACAAACGGGAAAATTGAACAAACCACGCCGAGCGAAGCGGAGGGTTGGCTAAAAGAGGTCGGCGGCGACAAACCCATCGATTTCATCGACCTCAAAACCCAGCAAGACGCCATCCGCCCCCAACTCGAAAAAAACATCCACCGCGTCCTGGCCCACGGCCAGTACATCATGGGCCCCGAGGTCAAAGAGCTGGAAGAAAAGTTGGCCACCTATGTCGGCGTAAAGCACTGCATCAGCGCCAGCAGCGGCACCGACACCCTCCTCATCGCCATGATGGCGCTCGGCATCGGCCCCGGTGACGAAGTCATCACCACCCCCTTCACCTTCGTCGCCACCGGCGAAATGATCGCCCTCATCGGTGCCAAACCGGTGTTTGTCGATATCGACCCGCGCACCTACAACATCGATCCCGCCAAAATCGAAGCCGCTATCACGCCCAAGACCCGGGCCATCATGCCCGTCAGCCTGTATGGCCAATGTGCGGACATGGATGCCATTAACGCCATTGCCGCAAAGCATGGGTTGCCGGTCATCGAAGACGCCGCCCAATCCTTCGGCGCCACCTACAAAGGCAAGAAGTCGTGTGCGCTCAGCACCATTGGCTCCACTAGCTTCTTCCCCAGCAAACCGCTGGGCGGGTATGGCGATGGCGGCGCACTCTTCACCGATGACGACAGTCTGGCCAAGGCCATGCGCGAAATCCGCCTCCACGGCCAGGACCGCCGCTACCACCACCCCCGCATCGGCATCAATGGCCGGCTCGATACCCTGCAAGCCGCCATCCTGCTGGCAAAACTTGATCGATTCGACTGGGAAGTCGCACAACGCCAGAAAGTCGGTGCCCGCTATACGGCGCTGCTATCGGAGAATGCCAACATCGTCACGCCCTACCTCGAACCGCACAATACCAGCATCTACGCCCAATACAGCATCCTCGTCGACAACCGCGACGAATTCGCCAAACGGCTGAACGAACAGGGCATTCCCACTGCCGTTCACTACCCTGTACCGCTTAACGAACAACCAGCGTACAAACATTTGTGCTGTCCCAATTGCACACCGGTAGCTCAACAAGTCGCCAAACAGGTCATAAGCCTACCGATGGGCCCGGATTTAACCAGAGAGCATCAACAACTGATAGCTGAAGTGTTGCAAGCATGATGACGGCAGACTATCTGATAATCGGCGCAGGTATCGTAGGCATTACCATCGCGTTGGAATTGCGAAAGCGCTATCCGGAGTCGCGAATCGTATTGCTGGAGAAAGAGCCAGAGCTAGGCAAACATTCTAGTGGGCGAAACAGTGGCGTACTGCATAGCGGCATTTATTACCCCGCCGGAACGCTTAAAGCGACGGTCTGTAAGCAGGGTGCAATTGAAATGGCCGAATTCCACCGGGAACACAAGCTTCGCCTTCGGGAATGCGGAAAACTCCTTGTTGTAGCCGACCTACAAGATGCCCAGCAGTTAGAAACACTCGCAGCACGTGCGCAGCAACATGAAATTAAAATTGAAGTGCTTGACCAACAGCAGTTACGTGAGATGGAGCCAGAGGCAAGGTCTGCATCTGGCCGCGCAATCTATGTGCCAAGCACCGCTGTAGGCGATCCAGTCGCCGTTATGCGGATACTGAATGAAAAACTCCAGTCCCAAAAAATCACACTGCGCTACAGCAGCAAAATAACCGAGGTAGATGCAGAACGTCGTCAAGTGTTTCTAAATGGATTTGACACAATTTCGTATGGCCACACCATTAATGCTGCTGGTCTTCATGCCGATGTAGTTGCTCATCAATTTTCTTGCGGTGAACAGTACAGTCTACTGCCATTCAAGGGCATATATTGGAAACTCAACCCAGAATCAGGTATTCGTTTTAATCATTTGGTATACCCCGTGCCTGATTTACGCGTGCCATTTCTTGGTGTGCATACCACTACAACCGTTGATGGAACCACATACCTTGGACCTACGGCTGTGCCTGCATTCGGTCGCGAAAGCTATCGAGGCTTTGAGGATTTAAATGTTCTGGAAACTGGCCGAATCATGGCTATGTTGACGAGCCAGTTCAGCGCCAACCGTGATGGGTTTCGTCGTTTGGCTTGGCAAGAAGGTCGGCGGTATTTCAAGCATTGGTTTGCCGACGCGGTGCGGGCGATCGCGCCACGTATTACGGTAAAACACCTGATGCCAACTGATAAAGTGGGCATTCGGGCCCAAATGTTTGAAAAGCAAGAGCGAAAATTAGTCAATGATTTTTTGGTCGAGCAGGGGGCTAATTCGACGCACATCTTAAATGCAATTTCTCCCGCATGGACTAGCGCTTTTCCATTTGCTCGACATATATGTGATCACTATCTTCATTAACTCACCAACGCACTTCGTATAAAGGAATATCATGGACATTCGTGGAAAAAAGCTTGTTTTAGTAGGTGGCGCAGGTCTGATCGGATCGCACACCGTGGATCACCTCATCAAAGAAGACGTCAAGGAAATTCTGATCTACGACAACATGGTGCGCGGCAGTGTAGAAAATCTCAGCGATGCCTTGAAAGATCCGCGCGTAAAGATCTATGACGTCGGCGGTGACATCATGCAGACGGACATCCTCCAGTCTGCCTTCGAAGGTGCCGATGGCGTCTTTCACCTGGCTGCCCTCTGGTTGCTCCAGTGCCACGACTATCCACGCAGTGCCTTCGATGTAAACGTGCGCGGCACGTTTAATGTCATGGAAGCCTGCGTTGCCAAGGGCGTCAAGCGTCTGGTTTCATCCTCCTCAGCCTCGGTCTATGGCGATGCGGTACGCGAGCCCATGGATGAAGATCATCCCTTCAATAACAAGAATTTCTATGGAGCCACCAAAATTGCCGGTGAGGCCATGTTGCGCGCCTTCCATCATCGTTATGGACTGAATTACGTCGGACTGCGTTACATGAATGTGTACGGTCCGCGCCAGGATTACCACGGCGCCTACATCGCCGTGATCATGAAAATGCTTGATGCCATCGATAAAGGCGAAAGTCCGACCATCATGGGCGACGGTTCCGAAGCCTTCGACTTTGTTGCGGTCGAAGACTGTGGACTCGCCAATGTTTGCGCCATGAAGGCAGATACCACCGATACCAATTACAACGTCGGCACCGGTAAGCGCACCTCGCTGAAGGAACTGGCGGAACTTCTCATCGATATTACCGGCTGCAATAAACCCATCAACTACGCCCCCCGCAGTCAGGCCACCTTGGTGCGTAACCGTGTGGGTTGCCCCAAAAAGGCAAGTGCCGAGATCGGCTTCACTGCAACGCTCGATCTGCGCGAAGGTCTCAAGCGCCTGATTGAGTGGCGGTCGTCACACAAAGCCGAAGTGGCCGCGCGTCGTCAAGCAGTGGGTCTTCCGGCATGAACAAAGTCACCAAAATGAACGTCCCCATCGCAAGAACCAGTCTGACTGAAGACGAAATTCAGAGTGTGCTCGGCCCGCTGCGCAGCGGCTGGTTGGTACAAGGCCCCAAAGTAAGGGAATTCGAAGAAAAGTGGTCAGCCTTTACCGGCGCAAAGCACTCCATCGCCGTCACCTCCTGCACCACCGCACTGCATCTCTCACTGGCAGCGCTTGGCCTGCAACCGGGTGACGAAGTCATCGTGCCCGCCTTCACCTGGATTGCCACCGCTAATGTAGTGGAGCATCTGGGCGGCAAGGTCGTGTTCTGCGATATCGACCTCGCCACGTTTAACCTCGATGTTAGCCAAATAGAGACGTTGATCACGTCGCGCACCAAGGCCATTTTGCCTGTGCACCTCTTTGGCCTGGCTGCCGAGATGGCGCAGCTGAACGACATCGCTCGCAAGCACAAGCTGTGGGTAGTCGAAGACGCGGCGTGCGGCTTCGGCAGCCGCTACCATGGCCAGCACGTCGGCACCCTGGGCGACACCGGCTGTTTCAGCTTCCATCCGCGCAAAGCCATCACCACCGGTGAAGGCGGCATGATCACCACCCAAAGCGACGACTTGGCAGAAAAGCTGCGCCGCCTGCGAGACCACGGCGCTGCAATGTCCGACCTTCAGCGTCATCTGGGCGCACGGCCCTATCTTCTGGCCGATCACCCCGATGCGGGCTACAACCAACGCATGACTGACCTACAAGCCGCATTGGGTGCCGCCCAGATGGACCGCGCGGCAGCCATCATCGCCGAACGGCAGCGTCTTGCGCAACGCTACGACGAAGCCTTCGCCAAGCTGCCCTGGCTCAAGTCGCCAGCGTACATTGACGGACTAGAACACGGTTACCAAAGCTACCCTTGTTTGTTCCAGCCTGAGCCCGTCACGCCAGAATCCATACAGCGCATCAATCAGGCGAGAAATGCCTGGATGGATGAACTGCAACAAGTCGGCATCTCAACGCGCCCGGCCACTCACGCCGTCCACATGTTGAGCTTCTACCGGCAAAAATACGCGCTAAAACCCGAAGACTTCCCCAACGCCTACGCCGCCAACGACTGCAGTATCTCGCTGCCGCTCTTCCACGGCATGACCGAAGCAGAACAAGACTTCGTCATCGAGCAGGTCTGTACGCGTAGATGAAAACGCCGTCCCGCCAGCGCCGACTTTCTGCTTGTTTGCCAACTTTCATGACGAGTATTCGTATTGGTGAATAGAGATGAACAGCCTAGTCAAATCTGAATTCCTAAAACCCCGCCTGACCGGTCTGAGGTTTGATCAGCATGGGATTCCCTTGGAATTTCTCAGAGATTTTGCGGCGCTTGAAGAGATGATTGTAGAAGTGGCAAAGTGGAAATATCGACAAGAAAATCCGCACCGCGAGCGTATTCCACGCGGGTTTGCCAATCACCTCGAATTCGTACTTTCAAGGGTAGAAGAAGGTAGTGCAATTCCCGTCATTTTCATGGTCAGCGCCCTTCAGTTCCAAGAAGCCAATGTGAGGTATTTTGAACAGGCACGTGACGCCATCATTGAATCAATAGCTCTTGCAGAGGCCGGTACCACACAGATATTGCCCCCTGGTTTATTGAGTATGTTTGACCGACTTGGCCGAAGTTTGCGCGAGGGTGAAGCCATTGAGTTTGTGCGAAGCGGGGCGAGCAATGCGATGCTTACGCCCGAAGTACGGCGCAAGTTGATTCGCGCCGCTCAGGTGGATGATTGGACTGAAGAAGTTACGCTGCATGGAAAGATTTCCGAAGCCGATCAAGCACGCCACAGCTTCGAGCTTGAACTGAATGACGGCACCCGAGTCAAGGCGCCATTAAATAGCCAGCACCTCGAAACCGTTATGGCGGCATTCACTCAATATCGCAACGGCACTTCAGTGACGCTGCATGGCGTGGTTAAAAAAGATCGTCACGATCGATTGAAAACGGTTGATGCGGTCGAACACATTTCCTTGCTTGACCCGCTAGACGTTACGCTTCGTCTCGATGCCCTGTCACAACTGCAAGATGGCTGGTTAGACGGCAAAGGCAAGGCGCCAAGCAACGAAGGTTTGCAATGGTTGGCGTCAGCATTTGATGATCGCTTCGATTTAATGCTGCCGCTGCCGCATCTTTACCCAACGCCAGAGGGCGGCATTCAGGCAGAGTGGAGTATGAACGGTTCAGAAATCACGCTTACTGTTGACTTGCAAAGCAAACAAGCCGTCTTTCAGAGTTTGCGGCTCAGTGATGAAATGCAGAACGATATGGCGCTGAATCTAGCAACGGATGACGATTGGCAAAGATTGAACCAAACGCTCCAACAGATTGAGGGGGGAGTGGCATGACACCGCAAACCATTCTTCTGCGACAAATTCACCCCACATTCATCCAGGCTGAGCGCGTTACTTCGCAAGCATTCAGACCTACGCCAAAAGATGAAAACAGGCTCTCCGTCGACGATGGGGGCCGAATTTCCGCCGAAGCCGCTTGGCAACGATTCACCCGACAGCCGAATTGTCAATCGTTAGGCGTGTTGGGCGTCACAGTTGAAGAGTGCAGTCAAAGAAACCTCCCCGTTATTCCCGACGGGGAGCCCTACCCAGAGCATGTCTCTATTGATTTTCAAGGCCTTGCCAACAAGCAGATTGAAAAGATCGCCAAGTTATTGGCCAACGACGCGCGGACACGCGGTTGGCTTTACACAGCAGACCATGCCTGATCGCATAACCATCGCAATGTACTCAAAGACCCACCCCAAACACCCATGTGCGGCGTAACCGGCCTAATTAACCTCAACGGCGCCCCCGTTTCCCCCGTCATCCTGCAAAAGATGACCGACGCCATCGTCCATCGCGGGCCGGATGGCGAAGGCCATTGGATCGAAGGCAACATCGGGTTGGGCCATCGACGGCTATCGATTATCGACCTGAGCCCGGCCGGCCATCAGCCGATGATCAGTGCCGACCATCGCTATGTCCTCAGTTACAACGGCGAGATTTACAACTTCCGCGAACTGCGCACGGAGCTTGAAGCCGCCGGCTACTGGTTCCGCAGCAAGACCGATAGTGAAGTCGTACTGCACGCGCTTGCCCACTGGGGTACCGACGCACTGCTCAAATTCAACGGCATGTTTGCCCTGGCCCTGTGGGACCGCAAAGAAAAGACCCTGCTGCTCGCTCGCGACCGCTACGGCATCAAGCCGCTCTACTACGCCAGTCAAGGCAACACCTTCGCTTTTGGCTCCGAGCAAAAAGCCATCACCGCGCAACCTGGCTTCAACCGCAAGCTCAACAAACCGGCGCTGCTGGAATATTTCACCTTCCAGAACATCTTCACCGACCAAACCCTGCTCGAAGACATACATATTCTCAAGGCCGGCCACTACGCCACCCTAAACACCCAGACCACCGCATTCAGCACCCAACAATACTGGGACTACCGCTTCCGCGAACCTGATCACGCCGCCAGCAAGCAGGAATACCTGGAAGAACTCGACCGCCTGTTCAAACAAGCCGTCAATCGACAATTGGTCAGTGATGTAGAACTGGGCGCCTACCTGAGCGGCGGGATGGATTCTGGCTCAATCACGGCCATTGCCGCGCAACAGTTCCCCTACCTGAAAACCTTTACCTGCGGCTTCGACCTTAGTTCAGCATCCGGCATAGAACTCGCCTTCGATGAACGAGCCAAGGCCGAGGCCATGTCGGCACGCTTCAAGACTGAGCATTACGAAATGGTGTTAAAGGCCGGCGATATGGAGCGCTGCCTGCCCAAACTGGCCTGGCACCTGGAAGAGCCCCGCGTTGGCCAGAGTTACCCGAACTACTACGCCGCCAAGCTCGCCAGCAAGTTCGTCAAGGTCGTCCTTTCCGGCAGTGGCGGTGATGAACTCTTTGGCGGCTACCCTTGGCGCTACTACCGCGCGGCCAATAGCCAGAATTTTGAACACTATATAGACCAGTACTACCTCTATTGGCAGCGCTTGCTGGACAACCGCCACCTGAAACAGGTTTTTGCCCCGGTTCAAAAGGAGGTCGAAGGCGTCTGGACACGCAACATCTTCCGTGATGTCTTTGCCACTCACGACAATGAACTAGACCGGCCTGAGGACTACATCAATCACTCCTTGTATTTTGAAGCCAAGACCTTTTTGCATGGTTTGTTCGTGGTAGAGGACAAACTATCCATGGCGCATAGTTTGGAAAGCCGGGTGCCTTTCATGGATAACGATTTGGTCGATTTCGCCATGCAATGTCCGGTTCACCTCAAGCTGAACAACCTGGCCGAGGTGCTGCGCGTAAATGAAAACGATCCTCGGGACAAGCAGAGCGTTTATTTCCAGAAAACCAATGATGGCAAGCAACTCCTGCGCGATATGATGGCGCGCTACATACCGGAGGACATCACCAAAGCCGAAAAGCAGGGTTTCTCTTCACCGGATGCGAGTTGGTTCAAGGGTGAAAGCATTGAATTCGTGAGGCGCAAACTACTCACTGGCAACGCTGCGATTTATCAGGTTCTGGATCGCAAGGCAGTGGAGCCGCTGGTGATTCAGCATCTGAATGGGGAACAGAATCGGCGCCTCTTGATCTGGTCGTTACTCAATGTCGATAGGTGGATGGCGGACAGTCTATGAACGACGACGACTCTCACGCCAAAACTCCCGTTGACAATCCCCCCACAGAAGGGAATGGGCGGTTGGGTAAACTGCTAGCGGAACTGCGTGCAATGCTTGCGCAGGAAATGAACACGGTGCGACAGCGCTGGAATCGAAGCCTGCCGTTTGCAGACTACATCGTCGACAGATGGAGTAAAGCACGGTCCTTGGGGTTTGGCGAGGGTAGCAGCGTTTACGATAGCGCCCTCATCCTTGGAGATGTGACGGTGGGCAGAAACACCTGGATAGGCCCTTTTACCGTGCTGGATGGCTCTGGGGGGCTGGAAATTGGCGAGTACTGCTCCATCAGTGCCGGGGTACAGATATATACCCACGATACGGTAAAGTGGGCAGTAAGCAGGGGGGAGCAATCCCCCGAGCACGCCCCTGTACGCATCGGTAACCGTTGTTACATTGGCCCCAACGTTATCATCAGCAAGGGCACAACCATCGGTGATGGCTGTGTGATCGGCGCAAACAGCTTTGTGAATCGGGATATCCCACCAGGGATGAAAGCCTGGGGTACTCCGGCGCAGATCCAGGGTGATATGCCCACTACCAATCAAGGTTGAATGTGCTTCAAAACAAGGATATCCATCAAGTCGGCCTGAAGATATGTTCCCGCTGCATCTACGACGAGCGGGTCCCGGCCATCCATTACGATGAAGAAGGGGTATGCAACTATTGCCGACAGGTGGATAGTCTCGTCGCGCAATATGGTACGGGCCAACCCGAAGGCGAAACGCTCTTCGCGGCCATCCTGGATGACATCAGGCGTGTAGGTCAGGGCAAGCCGTACGATTGCATTGTGGGCGTCAGCGGTGGCACAGATTCCTCCTATTTAGTCCATCTCGCTAAGGAATGGGGGCTGCGACCGCTTGCCGTGCATTACGACAACACTTGGAATTCCGCCATCGCCACCATGAACATCCACAAGGTGTTGAATGGCCTGGATGTCGACCTCTACACCCATGTGGTGGCCAATAAGGAGGCCGACGACATTTTCCGGGCCTTTTTCCTCTCCGGTGTGGCCGAGATCGAGGCGGCGACGGACTTGGGTTATGCCTATCTGCTGCGTAAGGTGGCAGCAAAGTATTCCATCAAATACATACTGGAAGGGCATTCTTTCGTCGAAGAGGGGATTACGCCCCTGGGGCGCAATTACTTTGATGGCCGCTACATCGAGGCAATACACCAACAGTTCGGGCGGGCAGGTCTGGAAACATACCCCTTGATGACCTTCACACGCTTCCTGAAGTCTGCGATGTTCAATCGGGTCAAATTCATTCGGCCCCTCTGGTATCTCAAATACTCAAAGGAAGAGGCCAAGACATTCCTGTCTGAAAGATTTGGCTGGCGTTACTACGGTGGCCACCACCTCGAAAACCGCATGACCGCCTTCTATCACAGTGTTTACCTACCGCAGAAGTTTGGTGGTGATATGCGCAACAACACATTGGCAGCGCGGGTGCGCAATGGTGCCCTAACTCGCGAACAAGCTTGGGCCGAGTACAACACCCCCCCGCTTATTGAAGACGAACTGGTGAGCTACTTCAAGAAACGCCTTGATCTAAGTGATGAGCTGTATGAGCAAGTAATGCAAGCCCCGCCGAAAAACTGGACTGAATACCCCACCTATAAAAAACGCTTTGAACGCCTGCGCCCCCTGTTTTACTTCCTCGCTAAAGCGAACCTTGTACCAATGAGCTTTTACCTGAAATACTGCTTTCCCGCCAAAGCCCCTACATGATAACCATTGTCAATTACGGCATGGGCAATTTAGGTTCCATGCTCAACATGTTCAAGCGTATCGGCGTACAAGTCCGCATCGAGTCAGATCCCGAGATGATTCGCAACGCGGAGAAACTGGTCCTTCCCGGGGTTGGCGCTTTCGACGCTGCCATGCAGCGGATTAATGAACAGCCCGGACTGCGGGAAGTCATTGAGCACAAGGCCCTCATCGAGCAGGTTCCTGTTCTGGGTGTCTGTCTGGGCATGCAACTGCTAACCCGTAGCAGCGAAGAGGGGCAATTACCAGGTTTGGGTTGGATATCCGGCACAACGCAGCGGTTTCCCAGGCTGGAAGGTCTCAAGGTGCCCCACATGGGCTGGAATATTGCCAACGTCAGTACTCCCAGCCGTCTGACCACGGGAGTGGGCTCCGAACCTCGCTATTACTTTGTCCATTCCTACTACGTGCAAGTGGATGATTCAGCCCACTCCCTCATGCGTACCCACTACGGGATTGATTTTGACTCCGCTATAGGCCGCGACAACATCTTTGGCGCCCAATTCCATCCCGAGAAGAGCCACCGATTCGGCATGCAAATCCTCAAAAATTTTGTGGAGTTGTGACCTTGCTACGTACTCGCATTATCCCCACCCTTCTGCTGCGTAATGAAAGCCTGGTTAAAACCATTAGATTTGGCAAGTTCACTTATGTCGGTGACCCGGCCAATACAGTACGCATATTCAACGAATTGGAAGTGGACGAACTATTGTTTCTCGACATCACTGCGTCACGCGAAAACCGCGGACCGAATCTTAAAGTGCTTGCCGATATTGCCAATGAGTGCTTCATGCCCCTTGGCTACGGGGGCGGTATCAGCAGCTTGGATCAAGCCAAGGCGGTGTTCGATATAGGTTTTGAGAAGGTATCCATCAACACCCACGCTGCCGCTCAGCCGGTCTTGATCAGCAAGCTTGCCGAGCATTATGGTAGCCAGGCGGTCATTGTCTCGATCGATGTGCGCAAAGGACTCTTCGGCGGCCAGACCGTGCGTACCCTGAGCGGCAAGCAAAACACCCGCCGCGATCCAGTGGCATGGGCCAAGGAAGTTGAACAAATGGGGGCCGGTGAGATTCTACTTACCGCCATGGATAGGGAAGGCACCTGGGATGGCTTCGACCTGGACCTTGTCAAGCGCGTAACTGATGCCGTATCCATCCCCGTCATTGCGCATGGTGGGGCAGGGTCGTTGGAACATATCCGTCAGGTCGTGAAGCAGTCCCACGCCTCTGCTGTGGCTTTGGGAAGCATGGTGGTGTTTCAGAAGAAGGGGATGGGGGTGTTGGTGAATTTTCCAGAGGCGGGCAAATTGCAGGTAGTCTTAGAATGAAGATCGGCTTGATTGGGAACATGAATAACAACAACTTCGCGTTGATGCGATATTTTCGTGATCTCGGGGTTGATGCACATCTGTTGCTCTACAAAAATGACGGCCAAGGCACGTTAAGTCACTTCAAGCCTGAAGCGGATACCTGGGATATTGAGAAATGGGCACCTTACATTCATCAAACTGAGATTCCTAATGCGCCAGTCGCCGCATTTGATTTTCCGCTATCGTGGATATTGGCTTTACGTTCTCGCCTAATGGCTTGGCTAGGCAAATCAGAAGCATGGGTTAAACCAATTTCGAAGCGTGAGATTGCTGCGACTTATGGTGGCTATGACAAGATCATTGCTTCTGGTATATCGCCTGCAGTTTTGGGTAGAGCCGGATTTTCCTTAGATATTTTTTATCCATACTCGACCGGAGTCGAGTTTTTCCGAGCTGGCACATTCGTTGTGCGTGACAAAGGTTTTTTTGGCGTCAACAAAATAATTATAAATAAAATTTCGCGACTACAAGAGAGCGGGATTTGCGCATCGAAAAATGTGATTAATTATGAGATGGGTTTGACGCATGACGTCCTAACCAGCATAGGCGTTCAGCCACACAAGCTTGCGATTCCTATGGTATATAACAAAGAAAAGCTTCCGAAGAATCCACCCAGTAAGCCCTTGGAAAATGCATGGGCTGTTATCGCGAATTCAAAATTCACAATTTTGCAGCACTCTCGCTTGTTATGGCGAAATCCTGGTCACTATTCAAACAAGGCGTGGATAAAAGAAAATAAAAATAATGATTGGTTGCTATATGCCTTTGCCGATTTTTGTGCGAATCGGTCGCATCTTAAGCCTGTTCTCTTGATCGTCGAGTATGGCCCAGACATTACTGCTACCAAGCAGCTAGTGAAAGAGCTGGGAATAGATGCCAATGTTCATTGGCTGCCCAAAATGTTCCGTAAAGAGCTGATGTGGTTGCTTTCGCGGGTTTCGATCGGTGTTGGCGAGTTTTACGACTTACCACGGATCATTTGGGGCGGAACAGGCTGGGAGGCATTTGCCAGCGGAAAGCCGCTCTTACAAGGCTTCAATTTCGATGCGGGCGAGTTCGAGCAACTCTATGGATACCCGGCACCGGCCATGCTGCCTGTCCGTAGGCGGGAGGATATCCTTCACCATTTATTAGAAATGGCTGACGACGGCGAAAAAAGACAACAGATTGGACAATCTGCGAAGCAATGGTTTGATCAATATAACGGTATCAGTTTAGCCAAGCAGTGGCTGAGCTTGTTATAAAGCTAAAGTTAAGTCATCTAGTGAAGCATTAATTGAGCACAACCCCAACTCCGGTCATATTATCCCTGCGTGGCCGCCTGTCCTTCCTGCTAAAAGATTCCATCCTATACGGAGGTGCGGCTGCACTGAGCAAGGCATTTGCCCTTATCACTTTCCCACTCTTGGCACGGCACTTCTCCGTCGCCGAATATGGGGTGCTTGATTACTTTCTGGCCTTGGCGAGTTTGGGTGCAATTTTTTTTGTATTTGGCCAAGACTCTGCGGTTGCGCGTTATTTTTATGAATATGAGAGCATTGAAGATCGCCGCCAGTTAATTTCACAATCCTTGGTGTTTCAATTGTTCGGATTGACACTCTTTGTTCCCGTCTTATGGTTTTCTGCTGGCTGGCTGACCCAAATTTTGATTGCAGCGACTGATCGTGTATTGTTGTTTAAGATCATCCTCGCACAACTTCCTTTTTTGCTCATCATCAATTTCTCGCAAAATTTGTTGAAGTGGACCTTTGCCCGTTCGCGCTTTCTCACCATGTCGCTCGGTTTCACGGGGGTGCATGCCGCATTGTTGGTGGTCGCGGTTCTGTATTTTGATGCAAGTATTGCAGGGGTTTTATGGGTCGGGTTTGCGACCAGTGTCGTATTTGCTGCATTGGGTCTTTTCTTTGTGCGGGGTTGGCTGGCACGCCCCAAGGATTTTCAGCGTTTGCGCGAGATGCTGCCGTTTGCCTTGCCTTACGGGGTGATATGCCTAGCTGGGGCATTTTCCCCCACGCTAGAGCGCACCTTGATAAATAGTTTGCTGGGTGCTGAGGCGATGGGACTGTATGCCGCCGCAACAAAGATGGCAATGTTGATTGCGTTGCTGGTTAGCGCCTTTCAGACCGCATGGGGTCCGTTCTCGCTCTCCTTACACAAACAAGCCGATGCCGCGCGAACCTTTAACTGGGTGTTGAAGCTATTTGTTGTCGGGATATGCTTGGCGGTACTGTTTATCACCTTGCTTTCTCAACCACTGATCCATTTTCTGGCGACCGACCGCTATGCAAGTGCGGCCATCGTTGTCTTTCCATTGGTCATGGGCTTGGCAATACAGGCGACCAGTTGGATTACCGAAATCGGTATTGGCTTGTCCAAACGCAGCTACCTGAGTCTGTTTGCTTACAGCGTTGCAATTCTGGTCACTTTAATCGGTATCTGGCTACTCACCCCCCTGTTTGGGCTATTGGGTGTCGGGCTTGGCGTGTTGCTGGGTCACATGGCTAAAGCCTTTGTAGCTTCCTGGTTGGCACAGCGAGCACACCCTCTGCCGTGGCACTACGGGCCTGTCGTGCTGGTGCTTTTTGTCACCTTGATGGGGGGGCTTGTCGCGACATGGCTTCAGGTTGAACATGGGAGTTTCCCGGCGAATACAGCGATCATCATGAGCATGCTTTCAGTGCTCGGGGTTGGCTGGCTCGCGGTCCTGAATAAAAATGATCGGCAAAGAGTATTGGCACTTTTCCCTATGAAACAAGGTTGACCATGAAAAATATTGATGACTCCGCACGCTTTGCCTTTGGCGCCAACTGGGCCCGATTTCTGACGGTATTGGACGACGAGCGCATTCGTGAAGCCGAGTCATCGCTTTGCTGGAGTTGACCCGTTTCCGTGGACACATCATTTTTTGTGTTCAAGGAGTCGCAAATGTCCAAAGTACGACCGCCGTACCCGGCGGAATTCCGTCAGCAGATGGTCGAGCTCGTTCGAATCGGCCGATCACCCGCGCAGCTCTCGCGTGAATTTGGTGTCACCGCCCAGTCCATCACCAACTGGGTTGGCCAAGCCGCCATCGACAACGGCAAGCCAGTGCCCGGCAAGGAAGGCCTGAGTACAGCCGAGCGAGAGGAATTGGCGCGCCTGCGCCGTCAGTTGCGCCAGGTCCAGATGGAGCGTGACATATTGGCAAAGGCTACGGCCTGGTTTGCCGGTCGCAGCGATGCGACTTCAACGAAGTCCTCGGACTCGTGATGGCGAACCAGGCCGACCTTCCTGTGCGCACCATGTGCCGCGTCCTGGGCGTCTCAGCCAGCGGCTTCTATGCCTGGCGAGACCGTGCCCCCTGTATTGACCCAGTGAATTCCTGCACAGGTGTTAACGTTGAAGGAAACGACGA
>CALMYW010000534.1 GCA_937873665.1 uncultured Sphingorhabdus sp. | reverse complement strand
CCCTATGACCTCCTCCAGGCCGGTCGCAGACTCTCCTTCAACCTCGGCGACATCTTCCCGAATCTCAGCTACCCGGTCGTGACCGCCCTGGATCGTGGGGACCTCGATGCCTTGTATGAGGCGCAGAAGAGACATGCACCCGGCCAGTTGGGCGACAACGCCACCAAGGAGTTCGTCCTCCGGCACGTCTTTGAAATCGCACCCGAGCTGGTCAAACAGCCATCGGACCTTTTGCGGGTGCTGCTCCGCCGTCACTACCGCGGACAGCGAATCCCGGCTGACCTCGACAAACGGTTCATCCAGCTTCTGCGCCAGAACAACGCCTTCGATGACTGGCCGCTTGAGACGTTGGTTACGGACCGGGAGGCGTTCTTCGCATTCCTCCAGGAGCGCTGGCCTATCTTCCTTGACCGTGAAGCAGCCAAAGGGACGTCCGGCGTTCGTGAGGATGAGAAGCCCTATGGTCTGTCCATTGAGGGACCTGTCGAACTTCCCTTCGACCACCATGACATCCGGGTCTACATCGACAACCTGTTCGTCGAGGGGTTGCTGCATTCAGTTCCACACGAGCATGCGGTCACCTTGTCCAGAACCTGGGTAGGCATCGGCGTTCGAACCGCTCCCATCGAAGACAGGTCGCGTCGCCTGGGCAAGCTCATCGACAGCCTGGAAGTATCCATTCCGGCCGAGGACGCGAAGCACACGGACTGGTTCCACTTTGCCCGCGGATGGGCGGAGGCGATCCTGCTGGCGAACGATCAGGCCGAAGCGATTTCCGAACCGACTGGCACGCGCATCAAGAACTTGCAGGCACAGGTGGATGCCGGTTTCGCAGCCTGGCTCTTCAAGCGGTATGCCGGGCTGGTCAACCTGCCACCGGTGCCTCCGGTCATGTTGCATCACCTCCCGCGATTTCTTGCCCGCCAAATGGGAGAAGACCGCACCGCCAAGATCGCACTGATCGTGGTGGATGGCCTTGCCTTGGATCAATGGCTGGTAGTCCGCGAAGCACTTGCCTCAAAAAAGCCCGGGCTGCGATTCCGGGAGCAGGCGGTCTTTGCCTGGATTCCTTCGCTTACCTCCGTCTCGCGCCAGGCAACATTCGCAGGCAAGGCTCCCATCTTTTTTCCGAACAGCATCCAGACCACTGACAAGGAATCCGCTCTCTGGGCGCAATTCTGGGCGGATCAGGGCCTTACGCCAAACGAGGTCGTCTACCTCAAGGGGCTCGGTGACGGCGGTCTGGAACCCGTTTCCGAAGCGCTTTCTCATCCCAAGGCAAGGGTCGCCGGGCTGGTCGTGGACAAGGTCGACAAGATCATGCACGGGATGGAAATGGGCACCGCCGGGATGCACAACCAGGTGTGCCAGTGGGCCAAGCAGCCGTATCTGAACACACTCCTCGATCTGCTCTTGGATCGGGGCTTCCGTGTCTATCTGACTTCTGATCATGGCAACCTCGAAGCGGAAGGTTGCGGTCGTCCATCCGAAGGGGCTGTGGCGGACCTGCGCGGTGAACGAGTCCGCATCTATCCCGACGCAGCCCTTCGCGGCAAAGTGAAAGAACGCTTTCCCGCTGCGCTGGAATGGGGCACCGTTGGTCTCCCGGAGGACTACCTCGCCCTGCTGGCCCCTGCTCGGCAGGCGTTTGTCCAAGAAAAGCAGCGCGCTGTGAGCCACGGCGGCGTTTCAGTCGAGGAACTCATCGTCCCTCTGATCCAAATTGAGAGGAGGGGCGAATGACCAGACGAACCGACCAGATCGGATTCAGTCAGCGAGTGCGTCTGGAATGGCTTGAGCAGACGGCCAACCTGATCCTGGCAGGAAATGAGAAGGCTACGGTCAACGATGCCTTGCAGGAACTGCTGAAGGACAAAGTGTCCGTCGGCGGCCAGGCCGAGCGCGGCAATCGCGAGAAGATCATCACGATTCTCCTCAAGACGTGGCTGACGGTTCCGAGCGAACTCGAGTCGTTGCGCGTCGAAGGACTGGAACTCCTCAAACGTGTTCCTCGGCGCGATCATCTGGCCATCCACTGGGGGATGGTCATGGCCGTCTACCCGTTCTGGTCGGGTGTAGCCATCCAGACCGGCCGTCTTCTGAGGCTTCAGGGCTCCGCTGCCGCGGCTCATGTCCAGCGCCGGGTCCGCGAGCAATACGGCGAGCGGGAGACCGTTTCCAGAGCAGCCCGCCGGGTGCTGCGTTCGTACTTGGACTGGGGCGTGCTTCAGGAGACCGGCGTAAAGGGCATTTACTCCGCCGGGACAACGCTGGCTGTTGAGGATTCCCGACTGATCGCATGGCTGGCCGAAGCGTCCCTCCATGCCCGCGCCAACGGCTCGGCTCCGCTGAAAGATCTGATCGATAGCCCGAGCTTCTTCCCTTTTCGGATCAAGTCGATTCACGCCGAAAACCTCGTGGCCGCGTCATCCAGACTCGATGTCCTTCGCCACGGGTTGGACGACGACCTCGTCATGCTAAGGAAACCGACGACAAAGGGGGGCGCACCATGACCCGTGCCCAGCGCGCTTCCCAGGCCAATCCGCTTTCTGGCGAACCCGGGCAACAACCGACTTTCACCGCCTTTCCTGAAGGCACTCTGCTTGAAGCGGGGAAGGTCCCCATTGCCGAGATCGCCGAGCTCGCTCTTCGTGAAGGTCAATGCACCAATCCGATCTACCGGGTCCGTCGCTGGTTTGCACGGCGTCTTGGCTCACAGTTCCGGGCCATCCTGACCGGCTTATCCCTAAAACCCGAGGAAGCCGACCGGTTCTGGGACCTGTACCTCGGAGACCTATCACTTGACGGTGCGGTCGTGCTCGATCCCTTCGTGGGCGGAGGCACCAGCCTTGTCGAGGCCGGGCACTGTGGTGCCCGCGTGATTGGGTACGACATCGATCCGGTTGCCACCTTCATCACGCGATTTGAACTTGAAACAGCTTCTTACGATCCTTTGTCACCGGAAATCGCCGCACTCTGTGAAACGATGTCCGAACAGATCGGCACCTTTCACCGGACAAACGTCCCAGGTGTCGGTGAACGCGTAGTCCTACACCACTTCTGGGTTGAATGTCGAACCTGCAAAGCCTGCGGAACAACCTTTGAAATTCATCCCCATTACCAGTTGGCGCACAGCAAGGAAAAAGGTCTTCAATGGGTGTTCTGTAAAAGCTGCCATGAGGTCTCGGAGATTCCTCTTGCCCGCAAGGAAATCCGATGCGGATGCGGGACGCGTACCAGGATCGCGCAAGGAACCCTTGACCAGGGAAAGGTCAGATGCCCAGGGTGCGGTGACGTGTCGGGACTCGGCGAGCGTGGGGATGCGCCAACGCGGCCTGAATGGCGACTTTTCGCACAGGAATATCTTGAAGAGCCTCAAACCGGTGTAACACGCCACTTCAAAACGGCGAGCAAAGGTGACCGTATTCGCTACGGTCGGGCGCGCCGACTCTTGGAGGATATCGAAAAGGCCGGCGGTAGTTTTGCACCCAGCCGGGTCATTCCGACAGACGGTCGGTCCGACCAGCGGCCACTGATCCATGGCTTCACCCGATACCGCGATCTCTTCAACGACCGTCAACTACTCCACCTGACATTGTTGGGCCAAGCCATCACCAGAGTCGAGGACTCCAGGTCGCGCAGGCTTCTGGCCATTGCCTTCAGCGAACACCTTACAACGAACTGCATGTATACGGCCTATGCGTTCGGGTATCGGCGCATCAGCCCAATGTTTTCAATCCACGGGTACCGGCACATCACCAGGCCGGTCGAAATCAACCCATGGCTCGACGGCATCGGACGCGGCACTTTCCCAAATGTCCTCGGCAAGATTGCCAAGGCAGTGGCGTTCGCGGCAGCGCCCACCAATCTGGACCCAAAGGGTGGACGAAAACCAGCGATGATCTATCGCCAAACCGCCGCGAAAGAAGTCTCAACGCACCCATGGAGAGTACTGGGAGGATCATCCCGGGCTTCGATCTCCACCAAGACGTCCGAAAGCCTCGAAGGGATTCCGGATGGCAGTATCGACTTCATCCTCACTGATCCGCCGTATTTCGACAATCTGAGCTACTCAGAACTATCCGACTTCTACCTGGCCTGGCACCAGTCCCTCGGAATGGCCGAACCTCCTTACGACAATCCGGCCATTGCAGCGCCGATCAAGGAGAACCTCGCTCTGACGGATCGCGGCGACCAGTCTATCGAAGTCTACCGGAACAGCTTGCACTGCATTTTCTGTGAGTGCCGCCGTGTGCTTAAGAAGGACGGCATTATGGTCTTCACCTATCACCACAAGTCACCCGTTGCTTGGGGCGCTCTCGGGGACGCGCTTGTTCGTTCCGGGCTGAAGTGCGCGACCGTTTTACCCCTGCGCGGCGAAGGTCAGGGAGGACTGCATTCCTATGACGGCACCATCAAATGGGATGCCGTGTTTGTCTGTCGTAAGGGCAGTCAGGTGTCGTCAGCGAGTTCGGACAATGCGGTGGTTCCGCGCACCGCAATCAAACAGGCCAAACAGCAGGCATCCGCATACGCCGAAGATCTGGCTAAGACCCGACAGATCGGTTTCCGCGACCCGGATCGCCTGAACCTTGAACGCGCCATGATCGTGGCATCGGCTGTTATCGCTCCAACCCATCCCGATCTAATGCCACTCTCGGACGCTTTGAAAACGAGCTCTACTGGAGGACGCTGACAGATGCCACAGGTTGGAAAAGAGGCCCTATCGCAATTCATTAGAACCGAATGTCTTCGTCTGCTCAGGCTGAACCTGAGCCCTGATGCCCAGGCTTTCCAGCAGGAAAGAACGGCTGCTGGCATGCCACCCGTACAGCCCCCCCGTCCTGGCCTTGAATACCTGGCCCAAGCCGGTGAGGAATGGCAGGCGGAGAAGATCGCGGACCTCTCGGACACCTTCGGCACCGCCGTTGTCATCGGCGACCGCTACACGAATCAGGCGGGCCAGGAACGATTTCGGGAGATCGAACTTGTCAATCACCTGAACACTGCTCCGCAGGGCTCCTTCCTTGTTGAATCCCAGTTTGACGTTGGACCTGCTTTCGAGGGCGCACTGGGGATCGCAGGATACAGGCAGAACTATGCCTTGAATTATTCCCGGCTACGGCCCGACCTAATTGAAGTGCTGCCACCCACTTCGAACATCGACCGGTATGTCACACCGGCCGGCGCAGTCCTGTGGCTGGCCGCTGACGACCACCGGATCAAACTCCGGGTCATCGACATCAAACTAACGGCTGAGCCATCTCCTTCATATTTCGCGGAAGTCACTTTTTACTCTATGGCCTTGGCCGGATGGCTCGTTGATCAGGGCTTGGACAACCGTTACGTGGTCGTTCCGGATGCCGCGATCTGGCCTGGTTCGCACGATGCCTCATGCCTGGTGCGGACTTGCCGGGAGATCGAAGATCAAGGAGGCACTCCCACATATGTCCAGATGTGGGATGCGATGCAGGAAGACCTCGAGGCAGTTCCCTTCGAGGTGTTCGTCGGCAGGGTCAAGCACTTCTTCATGGCTGATCTTCCCCGGGCTTTCGCATGTCCCTGGCAGCAACACCCCTGGCACGTGGACAACAGGTGCAAGGGGTGTGATTACCTTGGTTACCCGTGGATTGATCGGAACGGCCAGCCGACTGCTCACGCCCTCCATTGTATGCCGACCGCTCAGCAGACGGATCATCTCAGCAGAGTCGCTTTTATTTCCCGAGGGGCATCTGCCGCCTTAACCGACCAAGGAGTTTCGGACGTTTCTGCATTGGCGCAACTGCAGCCGACCTCTGCGGCCTTCAACGCCCACTATTCGCTCAGGGCGACACGTCACGTCGTTGCCGGTAGAGCAGCATCCCTCCAAGCCCAGCAATCGGCCATACCGCCACAGAGCGGCACTTCCGGGGTCATGCCCAAGTATGCCGACCTGCACATTTACCTCTCGGTCGATTTCGACTTGGGAAGTGCGATCACCTTCTCGTTGGGTGTGAAGGGCTTTTGGGTAGAACCGCAGCCGTTCGGATATGTTGGCCAGAGAGCCACCCATGGCTATGGACCGCACACGCACGTGATCGACCAGAAGGACCTGCCCGTTGAACGCCGGGAGCTTTTGGCCTTCCTGAACAACATCAACGCGATTTTGACGGATGCCAGAAACCGCAACGCGGGTACGACGGTCCAGTTCTACATCTGGGATTCAGTCCAGTACAAGCATCTCACGCGGATTATCGGCCGCCATTTGCAGGCTATCCTCGCCGACCAAACTATCCAACACCTCGCTTGGCTGTTTCCGCCAGAGGAGCTGCTGCCCAACGCTGCCATGGAAACACGGCGATCACCGATCACCATTGTTCGAGAGGTCGTGCGGACCTTGCTCGCCGCCCCGATTCCGCATTATTACACGCTCTTCCATACGGCCCGTGTTTACCACCAGGCTTCTCTGCCCCAGCAGGTGGCGGCGTTCTCGGTACACCCGCTGTTTGAAGACACGCTGAGCGACCAGATTCCGAGTGAGCGGGCCCATGAAATCTGGGCGCGGGTAACCAGGCCCAGACTATGGTCCGATCAGCTTGTGACCCTGCGAGAAACCGTGACCAAGCAACTCGGCGCTCTCGAGGCGATTGCTAGGCGGCTCGAAGAGGACCTCCGGCTTACCCTCCAGCAAATCGCACCAGAAATCCGTATAGAGCCGCCACAACGACAATCGGGAATCAGCTTTGACGGGCAGTTGTGGTATGGATTCGCGCGGCTCAACGCCGCCCTTGGCGAACTGGAGGTGCACCAGATCAGGGCCATGCCGCCAGAGGAGCGTGAGGCCAGGTATCGCAGCGCAAGGTTGACCCGTCGGCTTACCGGGGCTGCAGAGGCGGCAGCGCTGGCCCAATTGGGGATTGGCGCGCTTCCAAGGATGCGCGTTTACGAGATGAGACCGGAATCGAGGGAAGTGAAGGCGCGCGAGGGAGATTTCAGCTTTGCGCTGGCTCCCGAGAACATGCCCGGCTTTCTCGACAGGTCGCTTCAGGTGGTAACACAAGGAACTCCATTGGAACCGCCCAACGGCTCCGGATGGCGAACATACATGGAAACCGCAACAGGGGTTCGGATCGTTGGTATCGACCGCGACGCTGGCCTGATCGCTGTCCTTCCCAACAACCGCTATCCAACGATGCTTGACGATCTGGAGCAACAAGGACTGGCGGATTTCAATCAAGACGTTGTTCTCGATCCTGTGTGGGTTGACACCTTTACAAAGAAGTTGCGGGAGACGTTGCATGCCATCGGCAATCCTCCGAATGCTCGGAACAACGCCCTTGTGCGTAGAGCGGTGGGCCTGACCACAAGGCGCAGTGGCCGGCAGACTCCTGGAAGTCCTGCGGCAGACCTATTGTGGTCCGGCAACACTCTGGCGAACACGGCTGTTGCCAGAAACCTGCCAGGGATCAGGCAGCAACTCGAACAAAATGGAATATCCCTCAATCAGTCTCAGTGGGCAGCATGGGAGGCATCGCTTAGCCACCGTCTTCAAATCGTTTGGGGTCCTCCTGGAACAGGGAAGAGCCGGACACTCCGAGCGGTGGTGGTCGGCGCGGTTGTTGATGCGGTGCAGCGCAACATCCCTTTGCGCCTTCTGGTCTGTGCTCCCACGTACAACGCTCTCGACAACGTCCTGTTCGAATCGGTGGCTGACATCAGTCAGATGACCCAGCATCCCGATCTGCAATGTGTGCGCCTCCGCTCCAGTTACCGGCCAATCGACCAGAACGTTCCTGCCGGTCTCGACCTGGAACTGAACAAATGGAATCCCACTATTGCGGTACAGCAGCTACGGCAGCGCCTGGAAAATGGCACGGGCATCACGGTGGTGGGTGCTACCCCGGAGCAGACGCACAACCTTCTGGTGACTGGAAACGCCGCCGCCCGTCAGGAATTCTTCGACTGCATCATTCTCGATGAAGCATCGCAGGTGGATGTCGGTCACTCAATCCTGCCGTTTGCCTCCCTGGCTGCAAACGGCATCGTGGTTGTCGCCGGCGATCCGAAGCAATTGCCGCCAATCCATCAAGCAAAAGCACCAGTCGGACTCGAGGGCATGGTCGGCTCTGTCTATGTCTTCTTTGAACAGCTCCATCAAGTTCAACCCGCCATTCTGGAAGAGAATTACCGGTCCAGTCGCGTAATCGTTGAGCTCGCCCATGAGGCCGGTTACGACAGGGCTCTGACAAGTTCCTCGCCAGACATGCGAATCGATATAGTCACGCCATTCCCGACTGTGGCGACGCCCACTGGATGGCCGCAGTCTCTATTCTGGACGCCGGAGTGGTCATCCCTGGTTGATCCGGATGCTCCGGTCAGTTGTTTTGTGTATCCCGAGGGCCGAAGCAGCCAATGGAATCCCTTTGAAGCTGATTCGGTGGCAGCTCTGGCCTTCCTGCTGTATGGCCGCCTCGGCAACCAGCTCCTAAATGAAAGAGATCCAGCATCCGGTGCCGTGATAGCCGCTTCGCACACCCCATACACGATGGATGAGTTCTGGCGCAGTGGGATTGGCATCGTTACTCCACATCGGGCTCAACAGGCATTGATCGTCGCGAGGCTCCAGCAGGTGTTCGGGCCATTAGGCGCTTCGAATCAACTTATCCGGGACGCTGTGGACACGGTCGAGCGGTTTCAAGGGCAGCAGCGTGATGTGATCATCGCCTCCTTTGCCCTGGGTGACCAGGATGCCATTCAGGACGAGGACGAATTCCTGATGAGCCTTAATCGGTTCAATGTGATGACATCACGCGCCAGAGCAAAGCTGATCACCCTGGTGACGCAAGAGGTGGTGAACCATCTCTCCGGAGAACTGGACATCCTCCGTCAGAGTCGCCTGCTGAAGGTGTATGTCGAATCGTTCTGCAATAATTCTCGGCCAATGACCTTGGGCCATATTTCGGCGAATACCGTCCTCCAGGTGGATGGGACGTTCAAGTGGAGGCAGTGAGAATGGTGCCTTCAAGGCTCCTTGAGTTTGACAATACCCGTAAGCCAGGGCGGAGTCATATTTCCCTGTCATCTGCGGCATCCTGGTCCGGAGTGCAAGAGCCGATGGATTTCCGGAGGTGGCAATGAGTTTCTCAAAAGAAGTCGTTGATGCGGCGCTCGTTGCCTCGGGACGCTGCTGTTGCATCTGCCACAAGTTCTGTGGCGTCAGGATCGAGACGCATCACATTCGGCCTGTATCCAAGGGCGGAGACGACAGCTTCGAGAACTGCATTCCCCTCTGTTTTGATTGCCACGCGGAAGTTGAGCATTACAACGATCAGCATCCAAGAGGACGTAAGTTTTCCGAGAGCGAGCTCCGGAAGCATCGTGACACATGGTTCTCGAAAGTCGAAGAGATGAATACGATCACGCCGCTTCCCAGCGATTCGCCCCAGGTCATTCAGGCGGTTTCAGGAAAGGGCAACATGGTTGCCGGACGGGACTTGAACATCCGCACCGAACGAGTGGTTCGCAAGGCGGTTGTCCAGACCGATCCGGGCGGCAAGCACATTTCAAACACGGTGGCTCGCAAAATCCAGGACCTGGTGAAGGATTATATCGATATCCACACGACGGCGGGCAAAGACACACAGCGAGCCGCGCAACGGATTTGGAGCAGCTTGAAAAACGAATTCAACGTGACCAGCTACAAGGAGATTCCCGCCCAGGATTCCGACCGCGCAATTCAATGGCTTCAGGCTCAGGTCGCGATGGCAAGACCCAAAATCCGCAGGAAAGCCCCTGATAAATGGAAGGAGAGTCTCTACAAGCCGATCTACGCACGAGCGGGAGAGCTTGGGATTTCCAAAGACGACCTCTATCTGCTGGCGCAAGAGCGATTGGCCCTCAAGAAACCGATCCGATCCCTGAAGGAACTGACGCAGCGCGATCTTCAGCGGCTTCACCATGTTATGATCTATGAAGTCAAGAAGTCCGGGAGCAAGCCATGAAATCTGGTGGTTGTCAGGCAGAGGGATGAAATCCGGGTCAACACCGCTTCCGGTCTGCCGGAACAGCGTGCTCTTTGATAACTCGTTGAATGATAAGCGCTTTCGGATTGACATCCGAGTGGAGAACGGTTATGAAGCTGGTTGCACACGGGGAGCCAAAAGCAATCCGCCGAATCCAGCGGTTTTTGTTTAACGCGAGGCCCCGTGGGGATCACCCCACGGGGCCTCGCTTTTTGGGGCATCGGCACCTGCCTCGCGACTGTTTTTAA
>CALMYW010000533.1 GCA_937873665.1 uncultured Sphingorhabdus sp. | reverse complement strand
AGCGGAACGTGATGAACATTCCGAGTAGCCGCCTCCATGAGTTGGATGAGCTCCTCGAACAGTCGCGGAAATGCGGCAAGCTCCGCGACGGTCTGGCTGAAGTCGGGGGTCGGTTGCGCTGGAATTAGGTAGTCGACCAGCATCGACGCCCACAAGTCGTCGCGAGAGAGTGGCTGACCAGCCAGGATCGCTTCACCCACACGGGAGTACTCCCGAATCCGATCGAGATCATCTACTGTCCTCAATCGCTGGAGTCTCTTGAGGACCTTCTTCTCGTCACCGTGGGGCTCCGGTTGGCCCGTGGCAATGGTGACAATGGTTGTCCACGAACGGTCTGCGCGGTACACGTCGTCAAGGTCGCGATTGGTTTCGTCGAGGAACGCGGCGAGTTTGGGGACTTCTTCGAGCAAGCGCAGATCTTTCGCGAGAGCGTTCTTTGTGTTGGCATTCACTGCCTGCTTGATTGACAGCAGGACTTCATCGCGAGAAACCTCGTCGAGGACGATTCGAGACGCGCCGGGTAAAGACGGAAAACCCACCTCGAGATCGGACTTGAGGCGCCGCCTCGACAGGCCCGTCATCGCATGGAACCGTCCGGAGAGATTGAAGTCCGCGCGATGCTGTCCGACGAAGTCCAACACGATGAGCACGGCCTTGCCGGGCGAGCGACGCAGTCCGCGGCCGAGTTGCTGAATGAAGATCGTCGAACTCGCGGTAGGGCGAAGCATGAGGACGACGTCCACGGAAGGGATGTCGACTCCCTCGTTGAAGACGTCAACGGTGAAGATGCAACTGAGATCGCCGGATTTCAGTTGCTCGACGAACGCGCGGCGCTGCTCTGGGTTGGTGGTGCCGACGATGGCTGCAGAGGGTAGACCTCGAGCTGAGAACGCCTTCGCCATGTACTTTGCGTGTTCGATTGAGACGCAGAAGCCGAGTGCGCGCATTTGCGTCGGATCGAGAACCTTCTCGCGGAGAGCCTTGAGGATGAGGAATGTCCGAGCATCGTTTCCGGTGTAGATCGCAGACAAGGCGCCCGCGTTGTACTGCCCGGCGGCCCACTCGACATCGCGGAGATCGGTGTTGTCTGATATTCCGTAATAGTGGAATGGGCAAAGTAGATCCTGCTCGAGGGCATCCCACAGCCGCAGCTCGTAGGCGGTGCGACCGTCAAAGAGTCCGCGGACGTCGACGCCGTCAGCTCGCTCAGGAGTAGCGGTGAGCCCCAATACTTCAGCGGCGTCGAACCTCTCTAGGAGCCGCTTGTAGCTGCTCGCCTCGGCGTGATGGAACTCGTCGATGACAAGGACGTCCCATTGGGTGGGTGATTGAGAATCGCGATCGAGTGACTGGACGCTGGCAAACACGTGGTTCCAATGCCGGGGTCGGTCGCCGCCAACGAAGAGTTCCCCGAACGAACCGTCGCCGAGCACGGCGCGGTATGTCCGAACGGCTTGGACAAGAATCTCTTTTCGATGGGCGACAAACAGGAGGGAAGGCTGCTTGCCGTTGGACTCCTCGACCAACCTGCGGTAGTCGAGCGCGGCGACAACGGTCTTTCCGGTACCCGTGGCGGCAACCAACAAGTTCCTGTGGTGTCCGAACACGTGGCGCTCAGTGGCCAGAGCGTCAAGCATCAGCTGCTGATGCCCGAATGGGCGGACCTCGAGCCCGGCGAGGGTGACCAATACGGAGCCGCTCTTACGTCCGCCGGCTTCCTCGAGCGCTTGATCGAGCTTGTCGGCGTCTTCCTCCGGGTCGTATGCCTCAAAGTCGGGCAAGTTCCAATACGAGTCGAAGACCGTGCGGAACTTGGCGATCTGGGCAGAGTGAGCGACAGAGGAGAGCCGAACGTTCCATTCCAGGCCATCGACAAGCGCAGAACGAGACAGGTTGGAACTTCCCACGTATGCGGTGTCGAAACCGGAGTGACGACGAAAGAGCCACGCCTTGGCATGCAGCCGCGTGGATGCCTTTTCAAAGCGCACCTTGACGTGAGCACCGTAGTCCCGAACGAGAACGTCAAGTGCCCGACGATCGGTGGCGCCCATGTACGTCGTGGTAAGAACTCGCGGCGTGATCCCGCGTTTGGCGAGTAGTTCGAATTGTGGACTGAGGACCGTGACTCCGGTGAATTTCACGAACGCGCAGAGAAGGTCTACCTCGTCTGCCGATTCCATCTCGAGGGCGAGTTCATTGCCCAGGCCAGGTTCGTCACGAGCATTCGTGAGTAGCGCGCCCTCTGAAAGCGGAGTTGATGGGCGGCGGGGCTGGGCTCTGCCTGTGGGATAGATGGCCTGAAGCAGCGAGTTGCCGGCGAGGTCATCCTCGGAGTCGATGACGTCAATAAGGCGCTCGACGAAAGCCAGTCTCTTGTCAGCGTCGAGGGACTCCAAGTGACGCCGAACAGTATCTCCGATATGGCGGCCAAGAATCTCGGGAGCGAGAGTGGGATCGAGATCGACAATGGTGTGCGCTCGATCCGTGACGTCGAGGCGGCGCTGGATACGAGGAGTGATGACCGATTCGTAAAGGCCATCAGGAAGCGGTGCGCTCACGAATTCGGCTCCACGTTAGACAGGTAGTTGGGAGACGTGAGAATGGCCACGGCAGGTAGATCTGGGGCTGCCCAGTCAAGCGTGGGCAAAGAAGAGAAGGGAACCCAGCGGAGCTCGTCGTGATCAGTGCTGTGTCTGGGCACGTCTGCTGACGTCACGAGGTAGCAGGCCAGATCAATGTCGTTGTCGCCGACCGGGGTGGTGGATCTGTCGAGGAAAGCGTTCACCGAGATCGAGATCCCGAGTTCCTCTTGGATCTCGCGAACCAGCGCGGCTTCGGGGCTCTCGCCGTCGTCGACTTTTCCGCCTGGAAACTCCCACCTACCCGCAGCGGATTTTCCTGGTGCACGGCGACAAGCGAGCACGTGGCCGTCGCGAACAAATACTGCAGCAACGACTTCAAGGCGCCGCAATGGTGCTCCTTATTGTTCTCTGAATTGATCTGTAACTCGTGACCATAGCGGCAGCATCCGACATCACTCCGCCATGTCCACCCAGTCCTTGAACCCCGACGGGTCGTGCCGGCCCATATTGGCGTGCTCGAACAGGCCCCAGCCCTCGTCGCCGTTGCAGGTGGCGCGCGCGACGTGGTCCACGACGTTGAACGGCAGCATCCCCGCCACGTCGGGCGAGGTCATGTCGTAGGAGACGGACTCGCTCCAGTTCCGGCCCATCCAGCGGCCGTGCGACCAGGCCGGGTCGCCCACGTAGCCCGAGCCCATGCTCAGCGGGATGCCGCCCAGGGTCTCCACCTCGAGCAGCAGCGGCTCGCCGCCGGGAGTGGTGAGGTCCAGCCGGGCGCGCACCGGATGCCGGGTGCCGGCGCGGTAGTCGACCTCCAGGCGCGGCCAGCCCAGCTGCTCGATCCGGCCGTCGGCGAACACCCGGCTCGCGTGGTTGAGGCTGCGGTGACCGTCGGGGCTCTCCTGGAGGATGATCACCATCGCGTAGTCGCTGAACCGCAGCGGGATGTACGTCCACCAGAAGCCTTCGCGCGGCTCGGCTGCCCACCGCCCCGGCGGATCCGACTCGCCGCTGGGCCGGATGCCCCACGAGCGGTCGCGGGTGCCCAGCCAGACGTCGGGGTCCACGGCGAAGTCGTGGCCGTCGACCGAGAGCGTCCCCGACCAGCTCCCCACCTGCGCGAACCGGCTCGCGTCCAGCATCGCGCGCGTGCCCTCCAGCAGGACGTGCCGATCCTCGAGGACCGCCTCGAACGAGCCCTCCCACGTCATGTCCATCGACAGGTCCGGGTGCTCGCAGACCAATCGCAGCGTGCGCAGCGGCTCGATCACCTCGATCCGGTACCCGCCCACCGCCGGCTCCAGCGACCGCGCGTCGAGCGCGTCGGAGAACCGCACCGACCGCTGCGTGTCGCCGTGGCGGACCGTCGCGAACGCGTCCACCACGCCGAGGTTGGGATACGCCCCGAACCCGGTCACCAGGAACACCTCGCCGGTGCGGTCGTGCGCGTTGAGGTAGTAACGGTCGTAGAAGTTGCGATCGCTCGTGCCCACCTGCGCCATGGGCAGCGGCGTCTGGTGAACGGGGAACTCGTCTAGCGGGGTGGGCTTCACGTGGGTCCTGTCGGAGGTGTCGGCCGCCGGCGCGGCGGGATCGTGGTTGAGGTCAGTCGGCGATGAGCCGCGCGAGCATGGCGTGGTGCAGGACGTACTCGTCCGGGTGGGCGGGGGGTTCCTGTTCACCGAAGTGGATACGACGACGAGTGATCCGCGACAGGATCACGGCCTGCCGCAGCCCGGCGTACACGTAGTAGAACGGCAGGTCCCGGACCGTAGAACCGGTGAGCTGCTCGTACTGCTCGACGACCTCGCCTGCCGCGCAAGGCGAGAAGTGGGATTCCGGGACGAGATCGTGGGATTTTGGGATTCTGGCTCGGTTCTGAAGGAAACGGTTGGGTCTGTAGAGAATTACCTGAAAGCGCAAGGTTCTGCTCTCTAGTGCGGTAAGCGACTGGGCTCGGCATACATGCCCCGCACCTGGACACCGACCAGCGGCGTGGTGGACCCAATAGACCCCAGCGGCTTCTGTTCCGCAAGCGGTGAAACCCACCCTGCGACACAGCGGGAATGCTGAACCTCCAAACGTGCCGCACGGGTGTACCCCAATGGGACGGTTATTCGAAAGTTCAACCATTACCTATTGCTTCCGCCTCGGGGCAGGGAGGCCGAACCGAAGGCACTGTCAGAGTCTGCTGGTATCCCAAGCGCGTCGTGGACGCATTCATCTCCCTGGCAAACCCCGTCATCGTCGCCCGGCGGCTACTCCGTCAAGTCCGGACCACCCACCGTTGGGACGGCCGACCACCCCGCAGACCATGACGTATCGACGGAATCACTTAGTAGAAACGATTCGAGATAGTGAAATTGCGCGAAATTTGCCGGGGGTGTGGATCCGCTCTGGAATCCCAGTTAATTGGGACAATCTTATGGGCCGCACGCTTGGAGAATTCGCGCGGACCGAAGATCTCGGTTACTTCCAAAATAGTCCCGACCACCTCGCCAAGTACGGGTATGCCGCGTGTGATTCCGATCAAAATCCCGGCGGTAGTCATCCATATAAGGATGCGAACTACGTGGTGAGCGACGATTTGGCTGACCTCATAGCGGTCAACAAGTTCCTGTTCAAGCTGAGCTGCAACAATCGCAACTGGCTCGTCTTCCTCCACAATCTGATCGACAACGGCAGCGCATCCGGAGTCGAAGTTGATCTGTGACAGAGCCTCAATGTTTGCCTTGGTTAGGGAGCCGGCCGCTCCCGCAAGTGTCCAAGCCACACTCGACGACTTAAGTGCCTCATTGAAGTCGAGCGCTGCACTCAGAGAGTTGAAGGACTCCCCGAAGTTTGAGAGTGCGCCAGTGTTGGCCAACCGCCACCGCTCGGCGATCCTGCCCGCGGTATCCGCGAGGCCAGTCATCCCCATGAGGGTCTTGGTATCGATCCGAGTGCCCAGCTGCTCCGCGATGGTCGGACCCTGAAAGGAGAAGATCGAGGTCGTGTTGGTCCGAGCGAGGTAGTCGGCAATGGTGGGTGTCTTGAAACTAAAATCGAGGGTGGCCCTGATCTGGGCGGGGAGGTCTGCGCGGGGAAAGAGGTCCTGGAGCGCTGCCTGCGCGGTGATACTGGTGCTTACCATCGCTTGCAGCTGCGCATTAGCCTTGGTCGCAGTCCCGAGGACACTTGCGGCCTGCTTGTTCATTTGCTCGCGCCATTTTTCCATTGGATCGAAGGCGGAGCCGTACATCGCGGCGATGTCGAAGGTGTGCGGGTGGATCGTGATCGTCGGGACAACGCGCTCCATCATCTGCCGCCGTGACTCTTCGATGCCCCGGAACGTCCGGTCGTCCATATGGTCCCGATAGTCCACGCCGCCCCCGTTTGATGTTGATTCGATTATACGGGCTGGGTACGACACGCCTGGGCTACGTGTTAGTCAAATCTGTAAAGCACTGCTCAGCAGGGCGAAGGTGACCTCGGCACCGGGGGCTCCGGGGCTCGATTCCCGTTGATTTGTACCCCAAGGGGATGGTGTTTGAGAAACGGCGGACGCGCAGGTTTCACCCGGAGCACTTGGACGGCCCTGCTTCCTCGGGCTCGACCGCTGCAACACCTTCGCCGTCTCGAACCATGCCATCGTGGATCACGAGGGCATCGAGCAGCTCCGACTCCGTTCATGTCGGAGCTGCCCGCTACAACGTGAGGAACAACTGATTAACTCAACTTGATCTCGGAGCGGATCGTCAGGGCAGGCTGGGCAAGTTGATTCTTTGAAGGATGGTCGAATGACAAGGCTTTTCGACAATATCGAGCGCAAACTCGGCAGTCAGCTGCAGGAGACGCTGAAGGTGTCGGACCGCATGGATGTAGCGGTCGGCTACTTCAACCTGCGCGGCTGGTCGGCCTTCGATGAGATTGTGCGATCGAAGGCGGAAAGCGACAGCGATAACCCAGTCGTGCGCGTGTTGATCGGGATGGTGATGGGCGGGCCCCAGCAGGAGGCTCTCGACCAGCTGCAGGCCGAGGTCGCCGGCGAAGCCATCCCGGAAGCCGACCGTAGTGCCGTCCAAGAGCGCAAAACAGAGCTCCTAGCCCATCTGCGTGAACAACTAATGCGCGGAATCTCGACGAAGTCAGATCGCGAGAGCCTGCAGTCACTTCGGGACCTTCTCTCCTCTGGAGCGGTGGAGATCAAGGTCTTTACTCGCCGGCCACTTCACGGCAAGACGTACATCTGCCACCGAGAGGATCTCAATAATCCGATCACCGGATTCGTCGGTTCGTCGAACCTGACCAGCCCCGGCTTGTCGTCGAATCTGGAACTCAACGTCGATGTCGTCGACTTCCATGGCGCCCAAGAGCTAGCGAACTGGTTCGAAGCACGCTGGGCCGACAAGTTCAGCCGCCCAGTCACTGCAGAGATCCTCGATCTTCTCGATGAATCGTGGGCACGAAAAGAACCGCGCAAGCCATACGAGGTCTTCCTCAAGGTCTGCTACGACCTCTCCCGTGACGTCCGTGATGGGCTCGCCGAGTACTCGGTTCCCGATGAAATCTCCAAGCAACTGCTCGAGTATCAGGCCACCGCTGTGAAGACGTTGGCCCGCCGGATCATTCATCGCCGTGGAACGATGCTCGGCGACGTAGTCGGCCTGGGCAAGACACTCACTGCAATCGCAACCGCGCTGATGCTGCGAGACGAACACGGCTACATCCCACTGGTGCTGTGCCCGAAAAACCTCGCAGGAATGTGGGAAGAGCACCTAGAGGCCTATGACCTCCACGGGCGAGTAGTGCCCTACTCCGTGGCACACAAGATATTGCCTGAACTGCGTCGGTACCCGTTCGTCATCGTCGATGAGTCCCACACATTGCGCAGCGATACCCGCAGGGACTACAAGGCGATCCGGGACTACATTGACGCCAACGACAGCAAAGTACTGATGTTGACCGCCACGCCCTACAACATCAGGTTCGAAGACGTCGCCAATCAGCTCGGCCTCTACCTTGATGAAGACGATGATCTCGGTATCGCCCCAGTCAATGCCCTCGCACAGGACCCCTCAATTGCCGACAAGGTCGACGGCAAAACCACCACCCTGGCCGCGTTCCGCAAGTCTGACGACCCTGAGGACTGGAAACGGCTCATGAGTGAACACCTCGTGCGCCGCACCCGTAGCTTCATCCGCGATAACTACTCCTCCACCGACGCCGAGGGGCGCCAGTATCTACAGTTCTCCACCGGGGCAAAGTTTCGTTTCCCCGACCGGATCCCCAAACCCATCAACCACTCCTTCGGGCCCGATGATCCCGCTGCGTTGATGGCCAGCGACGCCACGCTCGATGCCATCAACTCTCTGATCCTGCCTCGCTACAACCTCGGCGCCTACGTCAGCAAACGCGCCAAGCTGACTGCCGAGGAGCAGGAGTTCGTCGACAATGTGGCCCGCGCTCGCGGCCAAGTTGCGGGGTTCGTGCGGACCAACTTCTTTAAACGCCTCTCGTCCTGCGGACACTCCTTTACCTTGTCGCTGCGACGCCATATCGCCCGCAATGAACTGTTCCTCTACGCCATCGACAACGACCGGCCTCTGCCCGCAGGAACAATCACCGAGTCGATGTTCGACACCGAATCCGACACGGACGCAGAAGACGAAACCTCAGCAGCGCTGGGAGATACTCCGGCTCGCCGGTATGAGCACCTCGTCGAAGCCGCCCCTTCCGGTCTCAACTGGGTCCGGCCCGCCCTGTTCACCGCCACATTGCGTGAGGACCTCGTCACCGACACTCAGGCCCTGCAGAAACAGTTGGACAAGTTCGGCCAATGGAGCAGCGACACGGACTCGAAACTCGATGAACTCCTCAAGCTCGTCCAAGAAACTCATCCTGAAGACAAGATCCTGGTGTTCACCGAGTACAAAGACACCGCCAACTACATCGGCGACGCCCTGAAAACTGCCGGCGTCCCAGACGTCGGGCTAGCCACCGGCGACAGCGAAGACCCCACTGCGCTTGCCCGCAGGTTCGCTCCCCGCTCCAACAAGCTCCCGGGGGACGAAGAAAGGGCGGTCATCGACAACGAGCTTCGTATCCTGATCGCCACCGACGTACTCAGCGAAGGACAGAACCTCCAGGACGCCCATATCATCGTCAACTACGACCTGCCCTGGGCCATCATCAAACTGATCCAGCGGGCCGGCCGCGTCGACCGCGTGGGCCAACAAGCCGGCCACGTCCTGCTCTACTCGTTCTTCCACGAGTCAGTCGAAGAAGTCATCACCCTGCGCAAACGCATCAGCGAACGCCTCACCGCGAATGCCAAAGCTTTCGGCTCCGACGAGCAATTCTTCGGCTCCACATCCGAAACCAACGCCATCCGTGACCTCTACAACGGCAATCTCGAGGACCACGACCTGAACGAAGACGTTGACGCCGCCAGCCTCGCGTACGAAATCTGGAATAAGGCCGTCAAGAACGATCCCGAGCTCACCCAACGCATCGCCCACCTCCCGGACATGATCACCGCCACCCGAGCACGCAGACTCACAGATGTAGCGGACGGGGTTCTGGCCTACGTGCGTACCGATTCCGGAATCGACGGCTTCGGCACCGCTGACATCGAGGGAACCATGCGCTTACTCACCGGGCACGAGGTTCTCAAAGCGTTCGAATCCTCACCTGAAGAACCGGGTCTGGAACCTATCGAGGACCACGATGAACTCTTGACCAACCTCGTTCGTGGCCCGCTATCCACACCGAATGCTGCTGCTGGCCGACTCCGCGGCGTGCGGCGCAGCCTGTGGCGGCGTCTAGGCGAAACCCTCAACAACTTCGAACACGACACCGAACAAGCACTAGAGTCCATCTACCAGCGACCATTGACCAAGCACGCGGAACACAAACTTCGCCGAGCTATCCGCAATGGTGTCAGTGACGACGCCCTTGCCGCTCAACTCACCGCACTGCATCGCGATGATCACCTCGTCATCGCCGCACGCAGCGGCAACGATCCCCTCCGAATCGTCTCCAGCATGGGAGTCCGCTCATGAGCTCTAATCGTCTTCTAGACCTAGTCGACAAGCGTGACTTCCGCACCCTATTCATCGAAGAACTCGGCTGGGACAACCCCGACCACCCCGACGTCCGCCACGAAGTCGACGGCACCACCTACACCCTGACCAACGTCGCCTCCTTCAAGGGACTGCGGATCTGGCACTGCCCCCAGCTCCCGCCCCGTCCCGTCCAACGGCAGATCGACGTACTCGTCGGCCGAGACACGCTCGAGCGCCTAGTCATCTTCACCAGCGAGCACAAACAAGAATGGCGTTGGCCCCGCCGCTCGCAGCTCGGTGCCGCGAACGCCAAACTCCTCGCCCACCCCTATATCCCCGGCGATCCGAACTACCGCACCCTCGCCCAACGACTGCAAGCCATCGAACTCGACTTCGACGAAGACATCAGCCTGGTCACACTGCTGGATCGGATGAGGCTGGAATTCGACCAAGAAGCCGAAACTGCTTCCGCCCAAGCCGCCCGACTCATGGGCGGCCTCTACACCGAACTAGAGACCGCTGGCGTCGACGAACACAACGCCACACTCCTGCTCGCACGGCTGTTGTTCCTTCTCTTCGGGGACGACGCAGACATGTGGAAGCCCGCTGGCCTCTTTGAATCGTTTCTTCGCGACCACACTGCAGCCAAGACACTGCACCACGATCTATCCGAGCTGTTCGACGTCCTCGACGCGGACGAGAAGCATCGAAAGATCCCAACGGACAGCCACCTCCGTCAATTCCGCTACATCAATGGTGGCCTCTTCAAGGATCGGCAAAGCCTGCCGCCACTTTCTGCGACCTTCCGTGAACTGCTGCTTGAGGCGTGCACTTTCGATTGGTCAATCATCTCTCCCGCGATCTTCGGGGGTATGTTCCAGACCGTTAAGAGCAAGGAAGCAAGACGCGAGGCCGGCGAGCATTACACCTCCGAGAAGAACATCCTTAAGACCATCGGCCCCCTCTTCCTCGATGATTACCGTGACCGACTCGATAGGGCCAAGAACAGCAAACGGGAACTGACCAAGCTGCACAACGAACTGGGAACACTCCAGTACTTAGACCCCGCTTGCGGTTGCGGCAACTTCCTCATCGTCGCCTACCGGGAAATGCGGGCATTGGAGCTCGAACTTCTCAAACTTCGCCGCGACCTCGATCTCGCCGACCCCGCTCTCGGCCCCGCTCAGCGAGCCCAACTAACCTTCGACGTCTCTACCGAGTTGAACGTTCGTCTCAACCAGTTCCATGGCTTCGAAATCAGCGAGTGGCCAGCACGAATCGCCGAAACCGCCATGCTTCTCGTCGACCACCTTGCTAACCAACAAATGGCCGAAGAATTCGGCATGGCCCCCGATCGACTACCAATCCGGTTATCAGCTCAGATCACCTGTACTAACGCGCTACGGATCGACTGGTCCGCCTTTGTCCCAACTGCTTCCGGTCCTACCTACACCTTTGGCAATCCGCCCTTCATCGGGCAGTACACCAAGACCGACGAGCAAACTGACGATATGCGTCGAGTTTGGGGCCGCGACTACGACGGTTACCTCGACTTCGTTACTGGCTGGCACGCACAAGCGCTCCACCTCTACGCCGACGGGCGGCCTGGCGAGTTCGGCTACGTCACGACCAATTCAATCACGCAAGGCCAACCCGTGCCCGCGCTATTCGGTCCCATCCAACGCGAGGGCTGGCGAATCAAGTTCGGACTCCGAGGCGCCCGGTAAGGCAGCGGTTCACTGCGTCATCGTCGGATTCACGCGGGACCGCAGTGTCAAGCAGCGGTTGTGGTCTTACCCCGACATTAAGGCCGATCCGGTTGAGGTCACCGTCGAGCAGGGCATCAACGCCTATCTTGTTGACGGACCGAACGTACTGGTGAACAAGCGCTCGAAACCACTCTCTCCGGAGCTCGGTGTCGTGACCTACGGCTTGAAACCCGCTGACGGTGGGCATCTAGTCCCGAAGGCGGGCACACCCCGCCCCGAACATGATCCAATCGCGATGAAGTACGTCCGCAACTTCATCGGGGCGAGAGAACTCATCATGGGCACTGACAGATGGTGCCTCTGGATGGCTGACGACGACTTCGACCCGTCAGATGTGCAAGCCTCCAGCGTTCTGCGAGATCACATCACTCGGTGCAAGAACTGGCGCGAACAGCAAACCCCGACCGGAGATGCCTACAAGCTCAAGGGCACTCCCCACCTGTTCCGGCCCGGGCCACGTCCCGCCGGCCCGTACCTGGCGATTCCTGCGCACGTGAGTGAAAGTCGCCCGTACTTCCTAGCGCAGCGATTCCTTCCAGAGGTTATCTCGAGCAATGCGAACTTCCAGGTCGCCGACGAGGATGGTCTTCTGTTCGCGCTGATCTCATCGTCCATGTTCATCGTCTGGCAGCGAGCTGTGGGGGGGCGCATCAAATCCGACCTGCGCTTCTCTAACACTCTGACCTGGAACACCTTTCCCGTTCCACCACTCAGCGAAGCGGCGCGGTCGGCAGTCATCGCAGCGGGGCAGAGGGTACTCGCGGCACGGGCGAGACACCCCGAACGCTCTCTGGCGATAGCGTACGACCCCATGGTGATGGATCCAGCTCTAGTGGAAGCCCATGACGCCCTCGATCTGGAGGTTGACCGGGCCTTCGGCGCATCTCACAAGCCGTCAGAAGAGAAGCAACGGCTGGAGCTTCTTTTTTCCGCCTATGCGGAGCTGATTGGAGGGTAATCAGCGCGGCCTGGGGTTCCGGCTCCGGAAACCATCGATATTTGTGCCGCTTGCGGTCCGGAGCTCTCGCCGTGCCGATAATGTGTCTTCTGCCATTTGCCCAGTTCAAGGCTGTACTTCTCTGGTACTGCCCTGGCCCGATCTCCGCCTCAAAGCTGAGAGCCTCCCTTAGGATCGGGATGATTCAGATCACTTGGAGGACCAATGGGCGGCCGCAAGAAAACTGTAGCTACACGCGTCTGCATGTGCTCAGCGTGCGGTCAACTTACTGGCTTCAATCGCAACAGAAACGAGATTTCCAACCACCTGTCAGCGTCCGGGATGCAACTATGCAAGCGATCAGGTATGCCGGTCACGAAAACAGAAGTTGAAGGTGGAAGCCTCACCGCAGACACAGCCACGCCTGCACAAATTGAGGCCCCAATCGAGGAATGCCCAGACAGCACCAAGAAAAGCCTACGGACTGTGTCGGGTGGCACACCAGGAAGCAGTCGCAGACACTAGTTCGGCCGCTCAGTGATGTCCGCGTAGTTCCTCGAGCATCTGACGGGAGATCCGGATCGACTCATCGAGTTGTTCCGAGGCCCGGGTGGTGTAGTCAATCGAGAACTCAGTAGAAGCCCGCCCAGCCTCCAGCATGTCCAAACCGCTTGTGATCTCGTCCACCGTGCTGAACCTAGCGGCTCGTTCGGTATCCACATCAACCTGCTCAAGCGATACCCGGTACCGGTCCAGAGCTGCGAGACGGTCGACCAAAGACATCCGCACGGAGCCGAGTCGGGCCCGTTCCTTGGAGAGTGCTCGCACGAGAACTGGGTCGTCACTCCCAGTGAGTTCAGCAATCGACGCAGCCAGTAGTTCCATCTGCCGGAGTTGCGAACCGATGTCATGCTGCTCCGACTCGAGATCCAATCGCCCGGCGGGGTCGGACTGCCACGCTCCGGTCGCAGCGATTCCCTTTCCGATGTCGAAAAAGCGCTGCATCATCACGGCTTCAACAGACGGGGCCCGAAGCTCCTCTGAGGGCGCGGCAGATTTAGGTTGCAGGAACCGCTTACCCAGCATCACTATTGCCACTACCACCGGGGCACAGAGTGCCACGAACACCAATTCCTCCATCATCGGGAGATGCAACCCGGCGGCGACCACTCCGACGTAGTAGGAAACTAATCCGAGGAACGAGAAAATGATCCGGAATCGGCGCGCCCAACGATTACGACGTTCAACTCTCGCCCACTTCTTTAGACGCTCACGCCGCTCGGTGGGTAACTCGAACCACCGAGCAGTGTTTAAGACCTGGTGGTCGTCTATCTGTCTGAGCGCTGCGAGCTCGTCTAGCCGCTCCGGGTTGGCATCGAGGTTCTCCGAGATCTCAATTCCCATAGCGGCCTCGAGCTGAGCTCGGGCCGGTCCGAAGCCCGAGCTCTCCCTGCTGACGGGCGCCCACGCGTCATAGCGCCGCTTCAATTCCTCGACTCTGTCGGAGCGACTGCCTGACTTCGACGACTTCTTTGCCATCTATCGGGACCCTCCTGCTGCGCCTGGCTTGTTGAAGACTATCCCGGCCCGCTGTCAGCGGACGGGATAGTCTGGGCTGTGTCAAGGATTGTGGACAGGTCCTCGGTGATTTGTGATGTTTCAGGCCGCCTCGGGTAGGTCCTCGGCGGCGGTGTTGGAGTGCGCGTCTGCCCATGCTCGGGCCGGGGTGCGGTAGCCGAGACTGGAGTGCGGTCTGCGGCGGTTGTAGAACACCTCGATGTACTCGGCGACTGCGAACCGCGCCCTGGCCCGTGTGTGGAACACCTGCTGGTGGTACATCTCGTTCTTCAGGGTGGCGAAGAACGTCTCGGCGGCGGCGTTGTCCCAGCACACCCCGGTGCGCCCCATCGACTGGGTGAACCCGTGCTTGCCGCAGTAGGTGACGAACTCATCCGAGGTGTACTGCGACCCGTGGTCCGAATGGAACACCGCTCCTTCGACAGCTTGGCCCTGCGTACGCGCCATTTCCAGGGCATCGACGACCAGGCTGGCGCGCATGTGCTCGGCGGTCTGCCACCCGATCACCTTGCGGGAGGCCAGGTCGATCACCGTGGCCAGGTACAACCACCCCTGCCCAGTGCGTAAGTACGTGATGTCGCCGACCAGCGCGGCGCCCGGGCGGTGACTGGCCGGGGCGAAGTCCCGGCCCAGCTTGTCGGTGAAGACCTGGGCGTTTTCGTCCGGGACGGTGGTGCGTTTGTAGGCCTTGCGCTGGATCGCCGCCAGTCCGAGCTCGCGCATCAGATCCGCGACCAGCCCGACCGAGGCCGGATGTCCCTGGTCATTCAAGATCGCGGCGATACGCCGGCACCCGGCCGTGCCTCGTTGCTCGTCGAAGACCCGCTGGATCTCGACCTTGAGTGCCTCGCGGCGGGCCTGGGTGGCGGTAACCTGCCCGGCGCGGGCACGCCAGGCGTAGAACGACGAACGTGGAACGCCGAGCTGGGCGCACATCCAGTCGATCGGGAAGTTCGCCTTCTCCGCCTCGATCAGGGCTGATTTCTCGTTCAGTCCTGCTCCCGGGCGAAGAAGGCCGCGGCTTTTTTTAGGAACTCATTTTCCATCTTCAGCTTGCGATTTTGCTCTTCCAGCTCCGCCAACCGGCCGTGGTCTGCCGGGCTCATATCCGGAACTGGCTCCGGGTTGGCCTGCCGGTGCTTATTGACCCAGTTGCCCAGGGTCCCGGGGTTGATCGCCAGCTCCCCGGCGACCTCGGCGATCGAGCGGTCACTCTGCAGGACCAGCTGCACTGCCTCGGCCTTGAACTGCGGACTGAACCTCCGCCTCGAACTCGTTGCCATGGTCTCGATCCTCTCTCATCAAGAGGCCTGTCTAAGAACCTTGGTACACCCCAGTCGCAGAATCGAGAGCTTCCCCGTCGTTTTCGAAGAGGTCTGGCCAGCTGTAGATGTACGCGAGCTTCTGGACCACACGCAGTAGGTGGCCAAAGTACTGCGCGATGTCTGCTGGAACTGTGCCGATGGCAGCGAACCCCCCGGGGATACCCGCTAGGGCGGAGATCGCTGTGACCTTGCCGGTCTCGTGTTTGATAACGCTGTCGGCGATTTTGTTGACTACGCCGAGGGGGACGCCGGCTTCAGCCGGCGACGTCGAGACAGCATGTTCGATCTGCGCCTCGGTGCAAAATCGCCTCAGCTCGCTACGAAGGAAAGCCTCGCGATCAATCCGGACACCTGGCATCTGAGCGGACGCCCGCAACGTCTGGTCGAACTTCGTGGTCGCGATTTGCTTTCCCTGTGGCATGCCGAAAAACCTATCCGACATCTCCGACACAGTCCGGCCTTGCGAGCAATTGACTGACTGAGTTGCAGACCCAGACAACTCGACAGCTTCCGCCCGAGCAAGCATAACCAAACACAGTGCGTCCTCAAGTCCGCTCCTCGGATGTCGTGGGCTCCCAGGGGTGGCTTCGGGCCATGTGCGGCAGAACCAGCGTCGGGGTCAAACGCCGAGCACGGAGCCACCAGAATCGAACTACGCTCCTGGGGCTGCGTCCGCTCCATATCGGGCATAATTGAGCAGGCAGAGAAAGAACCAATAAGAGGAGTAATTATGGCAGTGCGGTATGAAACTCGCTACGTCGATGACATTGACGGCGCGGCGCTCGATAACGATGAAGTTCAGTCGATCGCGTTCAGCTTCGATGGCAAGGACTACTCAATCGACCTCAGCGCAGCCAACGCCGAGGCCTTCCGCGAGGCCGTCAGCCCGTTCCTTAACGCGGCTACCAAGGTGGCTCCCGGAAACAAGCGTAAGACCGCCCGTAAGGCCGCCTCCAGTGTTTCCGTTGGCGAGACCAGGTTGATCCGAGAGTGGGCGAGGAACAATGGTTATACGGTCTCTGATCGCGGCCGGATCCCCGCTGACGTGATGGAAGCCTACGCAGCAGCTAACTAGACGTAGTCCCCGCGAGCGGGCCCACCTCCTAGATGGACAGTGGGCTCGTCAAACTGTCTGGACCTCACAGTGGACCTCGCCGCGCAGCTCGCACGACGAATTGTCACCGCTGCAGTCGGCAATGGCGAGAGCCGGCCCGCGAGGCTCCGCCAGCCTTCGCCCCGGTGACATTGCGTCGCTGCGCCCAGGTGTGCGGATCATTGCGTAGGACGCAATTCCAGGCTTCCCGGGGTAGCACTGTGAGTACTCTCGCTCGAAACGGTCGGATCTCTTTCGGCCACACCGATTTGCTTGTGGGGGTCCGGGGTATGGCGAGGTTTGGCGGGCATGCACGCGATCTGATCGACCTGACTATCGAGCAGTGGAAATCTAACTGCCTCGTCGAGGACCGGTCTTTGCTCTTCCCGGATCAGGAGGAGCGGCCATGGGCACTGGCGAACCTCGAAGAGCTGAACCGCCTGTTTAACGGGAACCCTATGGTCGGGGCGGCAGCTGGAGGACGGTTTGCCTCGAAGTGGTCCGAGCAGATGAGCGGCGCCACCAGTGCGGTCCGGTTACTTGGGGCCGAGATAATCCTGATTCACTTACTCTTTGCGAGCTCAGTGTCCGAACGTGGGAAACTTGCTGTCCTGCGCGGCTCATTGGACGGCTCTGGTCTCGAGCTCCCGGACGGTAGCGGACCGCTAAGGGCGATGGCTCAGAAGATTGGCCACCCCGGGATTGGCTTCAACACCCGCCGCGACCTGCAAGTGGGTTACCTCATCGATTTCGCTTTGCGGTTCAAGCGAGAGACCCCTGAACGGCGGACTGAGCTTCTTGCCAGCCCCTGGGCTCTGCGAGACTTCGCGGATTCAACGTCTCTGCCGTTGCGCGAGATGCGGCACATCATCCTCCATCTGTTGCGCCCCGACGAGTTCGAGAGAATTTCGAGCGGCACCCACAAGCGCGAGATCGCAGCGGCGTTTAAAGGGATGGTCCCGGCCGACGGGCCAGCGGACGTAGACGAGCGGCTGCTTCTAATACGTCAAGACATCGAGCGCCACCTCGGTACTAAGAACGTTGACTTTTACATGGGCGAGCTCCGCGGAGTGTGGAGCGCTTCAGCAGACCACGATAGCGAGGGAGTTGGGGACCTTGAGGCGCTGAGGTGGAAGAAGCAGATCGTGCTGTACGGGCCACCCGGGACAAGCAAGACTTGGCAAGCGTCCCAGCTCGCCCAGGCCGTGATCCGCCGTGCGGCGCTTGATGCCTGGGGGCCGAAGCGCTACTTCGAGAAGACTGCTGAGGTTGAGAAAGCGGTCCGAGATAACATCTTCTGGCTTCAGCTTCACCCCGGCTACGGCTATGAGCAGTTCATCAGAGGTCTACGTCTTGAAGGCGACGTCACCTGCTACCGCCCGGGATTCTTGCCGTGGCTTGTAGAGAAGCTCAAGAGTCAGAATCCGCCTGACGGCCTGTCCCGCTTGCCAGGCGTGCTGATTCTAGATGAGATCAACCGAACAAATCTGTCAGAGATGCTCGGGGAAGCGTTCTCATTACTGGAGAGTGGTCAGCGCGGAACTGAGAGGGAGCTCCCAGGCTTCGAGCATGACCAAAAGCCCGACGTCTTAGTAATTCCCGAGGACCTTTACGTCATCGGGACTATGAACGAGATCGACCAGTCAGTGGAGACCCTCGACTTCGCGCTACGGCGGCGATTCCTCTGGCGCGAATGCCCCTTCGAGGCCGACACCCTGCTGACCATCATCGCCGACCGTTGGGAAGGCGAGGTGCCCCGACGATTCACCTACGACGACGCTGCCCCCCAGCTCGAAACCTTCGCAGACAGAGCGCAGGCGCTCAATGACGAGATCGCCCAATCGCCAGAACTTGGCCGACAGTTCCAGATAGGCCACACCTACTTTGCTGATATCGCCTTCTTTGTCGGCCGATGGGCAGAAGGTCGACGCCAGCGTCCTCCGAACGGCACCTACCTTTGGGCTGGCACAGGGAAACCGCAGCCCCCGCTCACCGACCTGTGGGCACGCTCACTCAAGCCGCTAATCGAACAATATCTCGCAGGGTCAGACGTAAGGGACTCCGAGTTAGAGCGCTTCGAGAAAGTCCTCCTGTCCTGATGGGGCGATTGACGTTCGCAGACTTAGCCGGCGCGGACCGCACCCCCACGACCGAGGAAGCAGGATGGCTTTCCGAGCTCGCGAGCAGCACTGACCTAGACAGTGTCACGGCCCGACTGGGGCGATCAGTCGCAGCCGCCGATACTGAGCCGATCGTCACCTGCGACCCGTCGGGGCAGTGGCGAGCCGGACGCTACATCGGAGAACTGCACCGGGCCGGGCATATTCTGGAAATCCGGCCAAGGCTAGGAATCGAAACCATCGCGCACTGGGCGGGCGCCGCACTCAATGTGCGCATTCTGCCTAATGCTGGTGAACACGTCGGTAGCCAGGCACTAATTGCCGAGCTAGTCGCTGCAATTTGGCGCGCCGAACTCGCCAACGCTGCCAGACACGGGCTGCCAGGGTTACGTACGCCGCGCACGCACATCTCCGAGGTGGCAAGAGGCAAACTAGACGTCTCAAACACGCTTCGACTGCGGGCCGCTGGCAGGCCTCAAATCGCGTCGATAAGTCGGCCGAAGAACCTGGGCAATCCAATAGCGCGGACAATTGTCGTTGCAGACCGGGTCCTTGACTCTCGCCTTCGCCGCAGAGACTGGCGAGGCGACCGCGTCGAAGAACTGCTGCCTCGCCTGCGCGCAGCGGTCGGGTCACGACCGAAACTGCCCTCCAAGCGAGAACTCGACGCGGTCAGATACACGCCGATCACGCTGGCGTACAAGCGGGTCGCCGAACTCTCACTTCAGATCGCCGGGAACCGCGGCCTGCACTCCCAGGCAACCGGAGATTCCGCGGAGGGGCTACTTGTCGATGTCGCCGAGCTTTGGGAGCTCTTCCTGCTCCACTGTGCAAGGAAAGCGTTTGGCGCAGCGAACGTCACCCATGGCGCGGCGTTGCCTCAGGGGCGCCATTTGCTTCGTAGCCAGCATTATCCCGGTTCCGGGCTCGGTCGTCTCTACCCAGACATTGTGGTCGGTCCGGTCGATCGGCCTGTGGCGATCATCGATGCCAAGTACAAGCCCCTTAAAGATCCGCGCGGCGTAGACCGAGAAGACCTGTACCAACTCAACGCCTACCTGGCAGCCCATTCGGTGGCCCCTGTTCCCATGGGGGCTCTCGCATACGTGCGATTCCCAGAACAGGCCCGGTCCGCGTACGCGGAAAGCAAGGGGCCATGGCGCACCTCGCACGGACACTACGTGTGGTTCACACGGCTCTCCGCTGACGAAGCTAAGTGCGTCGCGGAGCTAAAAGCGCTCCTGCCAGAGCTCGTTAGAGACGGAACGGCTAGTTAATCCCGAGCGCGACTCTAACAAGTAGCGGATTGTGCGCATTACGGCTGGCGCCGGTCTTGCTGTGGCGCATGAGGTGCGCCGCAAGTGGACGTCTCATCAGATAAGGTTCTTTAGGTGAACACTAAGCGCGTCAAGAGGCAGCATGTGGTTTCGAAGTTCTACTTGAAAGGCTTCTCTAACGGCCGGGATCAAGTGCGGCGGATGGACACCTCGGGCGAGCAATCGATTAAAGTATCGATTAACGACGCAACTGTCCGGAAGGATTTTTACACCCTAACTCTTCCTGATGGTGAAAAATCGGACATTCTCGAAAGAGTTTTTAGCGGCATCGAAGCCGATGCCTCACGGGCGCTGCGATCCGTGACAAGTGGCGCATGGCCCATTGCGGGTGAGCAGCGCTTCAACTTGGCACAGTGGATCAGTTTGCAGCACCTTCGAAGTGAAGGGCAGCGAGAAAATCAGCAGTGGACCAGGTCGAACGTTATCCGTCTAGCAGTTGGTATAGCCGGCAAGGAAGCCCTTCGCCGTCACATTGAAACCGCCACAAATTCTCCGATCAGCGACCAAGAATTGGATTCAGAATGGCTAGATCTGACGAAGCCGGGTGGCCCCACGCTAGCTTCTGATCCGGCTTCGCACGGTCAGCTAATCGGCAGACTGCTTCCCAGAATGACCAATCATCTTGCCGGTGCGCACTGGACGGTGTTTAAGTTTAATCGACGGACTCTGAACACCTCAGACCATCCCGTCTGCCTCGTAGGAAACCCTGACCGGCCGGAATGGGAGGGACTCGGCATACTGAACGCCGAACTTTTCTACACTCCCCTGAATAGAAGAATGGCCCTAGTGATACAGCCGCAGCCGCGGACACCTCAATCGACTATGCTCAATTCGAGCATGTTGCCGGACCTAAAGATTACTGGAACAGCGAGACTTGCCAGAACGCTTAACCAAGAGATAGTAAATCGAGCGCAAAGACATCTCTACTTCCATCCCGACGACATCATCGAACCCCAGGTACAGCTACCGAAGCCGGCGCCGGACCAACAAGCGAACTTTCATGCGAATATCGATGGCTTTGTTCAGGAAGATGGCTTTTTCCCCGGCGGTGTGCCACGGACACCCTCAGCGCCTGTATCTGAAAGGGGGAAGGGTTTCGGCCTAGCAGACTTGCCATGGCCAATACCTGGGCGGGTTAAGCCGACTGGAGGGAGCGAATGACTTATGCCGCAGGTGGATGCTCGCTTGACGTGCGTGAACGCGCCTCAAAATGTGCGTTGGCGGCTCCCGGGGCCCCAAGGGCGGGTCCCGCCCGCCACTGAGCTGACGCGCCCCACCGTCGACCTAGGCAGGTCTCAATTGGGCAGCGTGGGGCATGAGCGGAGAGAGCTGGAGTTGCTGAAAGTAAAGAGGTTAGCCTTACCTGGCAGACCGAGTCCCAAGTATGACCGCCGAATCGGTCCCAACGCGAGTGATTGCGCTGGATTCTGGGACGAAATCTTGGGATTCTGGGATTCTGACCCGGTTTTGAAGGAAACGGATGGGACTGCTGAGAATCGCCTGAATGTGCGTAATTTCAACCGCTCCTGCGGCAGGGCTGGGCGTGGCGCCTTGTCGGGCGGGGCATCCTGAACACACATGGGCGCTGATATTTGTCGCACAACCCCTGCGGTAGTCAGTGGACGCGCTTTACCCTGTAGGGGCTCAACGGCACTTGTTTCGTAAACCTCGAACGCACCCAGCGACACAGAATGCCGCGCCGCCAAGCGTCCAGCACGGGTGTACCTCACCGGAACGATGGCCGGCCACACAACTCGACAACTGTACGGCCCGTACTTGGCACGAGCGCCGCTCGACCAATCTGCTGACTCTGCATTAGTATTCACTTATACTACATCAGGGTTCCCCCAGAAACTCGACGGAAAAAGTCGGCACAGATCGGAGAGTGGCAGCATGCAAAAAGCACAACTTTTATGGACAAAAGTTATCGCCGCCATCCTCATTCTTTTCTTGCTCGGGGTGTTTTCTTTTTACTTTCTTGAGCAGGCGTCTGGGTACAAAGCTCCCCGGCCAGACTCAAGTTATGGGATTGCTCATGTCTGGATAGGAAGCACTGGAGATCACCCGAACGTAAATGTCGACTGGTTCCATTCCGCAAACAACGAACTTAAGGTGTCGATCGAACTGTGGAGCAGTACGGACATATCGGAAGACATCTCCGTAACGCTAGACTATTACTCGCGGGGCCCGGAAGATCCGGGCCTTGAGTGCGAACGGGTAGAAAGTCCGGAATCCACGGATATAAACCGCATGCACCCCCTGAGTGAGCTACTCCTAAAGAGGGACCTCGGTTCCGCACCAGAAGTATCGGCACTCAACCAACGAGGCGACCTGGACGCCGATGCGCTCCTCTCTGAAGAGTGGAAGACCGAAGTCAAGTGGGAACGGGCAGTTAGCGTTTTAAGGACACGTAATGGAGAAATGGGGGACTCGGACTTAACCACGGACGGGACAACCAGCTCGATGAGTTGCCAAGTATCCCCCTCATTTCGCGGGGAACGTAATGGCCAAGAGGTAATAGGAGTGCCAGAGCTCTACGTCACAGACTACTCTGGGTCCTACTCGGGAGATGCGGTCTTGCGCAGCACCTTCAAGGTGGCGGCTAAATCAGATCAGTTTCCCGATCCAAGATCCGCTATCCTGGAGCCGCGTGGCTGGTCCCAGTACTGGGCTAGTATGCCCGCCGGCTTCACGCTCGACCTTAACGAAGCTAATAAGAATATCGGTTGGACGAGATTCTTCGAGTTCGGCCTGATAGATGGCGCTCACCAGGGCAAATCGAGTCGTTACGCCTCTATATACTCCATCTTGATTGGAATCGCAGGAAGCCTACTGGTAACGGCAGCCTTCTGGACAATTGACCGACTATCGGACAGTGCGGGCCGGAAGGGTTAAACGTCGACCAACCTTAATCAGAAACCACCTTTTCAATACTTAAAGCGTCTCCATTCGCATCCGAATCGCATCCGAGCGTCTAGCCACTTTGAATGGCACAATGGCCTCACCACAACGTCCTGGCCGATCCGCAGGTTACGACAGGGAAGGGGCATATGTCTGCTAACCGAACGCAACTTGAGAAAGTTGCCGCCCAGCCCGTTCCCGACGCCGCGAAGTGCTGCCACCTTGGCACTGGTGGGTTCGCCAGTACGTTCCGCATTCAAACAGTCGACGGGGACGACTACGCGCTCAAGATCGTTGACGCCGCCCAGGCTGGTGCGGAACGTACCGACCGTGAGCTGAGTGCTTTAGAACGCGTGTCCCACCCCAACATCGTCGGCTACCAAGGAACGGGCACACAGGTCTCCAATGTTGGTTGGAGAAGGCGGCTGGGGCGCCGTTGCGGCGCCTGCACGGGTACGGCAAGCAGCGCACCCGATCGACATGAGCTCGGGCGATGGAGCCGGAACGGGTCCCCATCGCCGGGCTCTAGCAGGCACACTGAGGCCACTATGGACGCCTACGTCGTGGGTACGGGCCCCACCGAGCTGCATGCGCACATCGACCTTGACCGCCGTGTGGCAAGCATCCCTCAGGGTGAATGTTCGCCGACTGTCGAGGTCGTTGCCGTGTCTGAGCACGATGGACACTGGTCCGTCGTAGCCAAGACCCAGTGCCCAAAAGAGGATCATCAGTGACTCCCGAGGAAGCCCGGTCGTTGGGGCGAGCCATTCGCTCCGTCCGCACTGAATGTGGTGTCAGCCAGCTCAAACTTGCTCACGCCGTTGGGGTCAGCAACGGGCAGGTCAGTATTTGGGAACGCGGCAGAGTTCCTACCGCCCGCGGCCGCACCGAGCGTCCGGCTGAAGTCCGTCGGACCCAGCTGGAAGCAATAGCGTCCGCGCTGAATTGCACCGCTACCGAGATAGCTGATCGTGCGGCGCTGACGGCCACCACGCGGGTTCTATACGGCCTCGAGCCGCTTGGCCCAGCTCGCACGGTCATCGGTGGCCGAGAGTTCGACCTCACTGATGAGGAGGCCGACCGCGTCGCGGATTTCGCTGCCGGCCTTCTGGCGAGCCGCGGCCTTCGGCACCAGACGGTGTCAGGCAGCGTCACCTAGGCGCTCGGGCGGTCGCGTAGGGCAGCCTGCGGCCTGCGGTTAGGTAAGCAGGCCGGCCCGGATGAGGAACTGTTGGGTCGAGTCGAGGCTGTTGTTGCCGGTCAGGGTGAGGTTCAGACCGGTGACTTGGTTCGCGTACTGAGCGTGGAACCAGCTGTCCTCGTCTCCGCTGATGTGGGCTGCGGCGGTGCGAGCGGGGTTTTGACGATCTCATTGGTTGCTACGGCGGTGTCGTCGTATACGCGCTTGCGGATGCTGATGAGCTTTCTCTGGGCCTCGGCCGGGTCGATGGCGAAGGACATGCTGACGGCGCCGCTCGCGGAGAGGCCGTCGACCACAGTGGACTGCGCGGACAGCTGGCAGGCGACTTCAAGGGCACCGCTGTCGGTTCGCCCGTCGGGCTCGCAGGAGTCGATGGCGGAGCGCAGCGGAGTCGGTAGCGCTGCGAGCGCGGCATCTTTGGAGTCGACGACGCCGCCGGTACCTGGCGGTGAGGCGGCCCGCTCGGCACCCGCGGACTCGGCCTGTTCCGAGGAGTCGGGGCTGGGGGCTGCGGTCAGCGCAGGCTCGGAGTCGCTGTCTCCGGTAAACGTGTACCCGCCGATTCCGAGCGCGAGAAGTGCAGCCCCAGCGGCAGTCAGTGCTGGGCCTTTCCAGCTGCGGGCCCGGTTTGGGACGCTGGCCTGCGGCCGGGCGTCAGGCCGTGGCTGGAAGGCGGCTGGGCCGTCGTGGTCAGAGCTGGCAACTGGGTGGAGCCGGACGGTGGGGGGTGTCTTCGTGTTCGCTGGCGGGTATTGCGAGCGGGACGGTAGCCGGGGAGACAGGGCAGTCAGCCGAGGCGGGCCCGGCCATCTTGGTCAGAGTCGCTATCAACGCGCCTTGGGCCACGACCGTCTTGGGGTCGTCGAGGGTTGCGATGGGCGCGATCTGCTGGAGACGATCGTGAACCAGCGGAATACGCGATGAACCGCCGGTGAGGTAGAGCGCGTCGACCGACCCGGCGTCGGACAGGACGGATCGGGTCAGCGCCAGGGCCCGGTCGAGCGACGGGGCGATGACGAAGGAGCTGACGCGAGTGCCAAATATGGCTGGCGAATTACGGGTTGGCGTGCTGGGGTGAAGCGGCAGCTCGATGCGGGCACACCTGTGTCGTCTTAATCGAGTTGGAATGATAATCAACTGCTCCTGCGGTCGAACGCTCGACGCAAACTCTGCCAGATGCCTCCTGATAGCAGTAACTCGAAAAGCGTGTTCCGAGGTCTTGCACTCCGGATAATGTTCGAGTGGATCGGCTGAGCGATATGCCGCGAGCATGTCCGGAGTTGCTACACGGGAGTATTCGTTCCCACCACCACGCGAATTATCGGGATGGGCGCGGATGACGCGGCATCGTGCCGTAAGATCGAAGCGTCGCCAGTTCGCGCGGCAGATATCGTTCGCTCGCGCAACGCGACAACTCTCGGAAGGTGCCGCTGATGCCGATCCGCTGGAATGAAATTAATCCGAATAAGGGCAGCCAGCTAACCCGACCTCGAGAAATCTATGCCTCGTTGCAGGGGCGTAAGTGGGGCCGGCTTCGCCCGGAGCAAACTGAGGTGCTGGAGGCGTGGTATGACCGTCGGGACGAACCCGACCTCGTTCTCAAGCAGAACACTGGTGGCGGCAAGACACTTACGGGCCTGCTGATCGCCCAGTCCAGCTTGCACGAGGGCGTAGGGCCAGCCGTATTCCTAGTTCCAGATAAGTTTCTCATTCAGCAAGTGATCGACGAAGCCAACGAGGCCAAGATCGCTGTGACTACCAATGCGGACGACGATCTATTTCGGTCGTCCAGTTCCATTTTGGTTACAACGTTTCACAAACTGCTGAACGGGCGCAGCGCATTTGGTGTGCGCGGGGTGAAGCGCGTTGTTCCGCTTGGCGTTGTAGTCGTCGACGACGCTCACTCTGCCCTCAACGCAGCCGGTGGTCAGTTTGCTGCATCGGTACCCTCCTCATGCGCCGCATATGGAGCGCTCCTCAGTTTGTTCGCCGCGGATCTGCGGGATCAGAGCCCTAAGGCGTTCGCCGAGATCCGTTCAGGCGACTATGGCGCGCCGATCCGAGTGCCGCCCAAGGCAGTCGCAGAACGAGCCGAGGAAGTAATGAGCGTGCTACTGCCGCACGCGAACGACGCCCATATCGACACATTATTCTATCCTTGGGCCTTTGTGGCTGATTCGCTAAAGCTGGCGGTCATCACTGTTACGTCCAAGAGTGTAGAAATCAAAACTCCGTGCCCAGAGGTCTCACTCATCCCGGCATTCCACCAAGCAAAGCGTCGTGTATACCTCACAGCGACACTTGAGGACGAGGGCGTGCTCGTAACGGAGCTCGACGCCAATGCAGAGGCGGTGCGCAGGCCCATTACCCCGAAACAGGCATCGGACTTGGGGGATCGCCTAATCCTTGCCCCCCTCTCCATCAATCCTCAGCTGGCAGACAGCGCAATTCACAAGTTGGCGCGCGATTTCGCGGACGGCAAGCGCGGGGGTGCGGAGAAGGCAAGTCGCGTTAACGTCGTTGTGCTTGTGCCTAGCGATTACGTGGCTAAGCGCTGGGAGCATGTCGCCGACAAGACACTGCACGTTCGAGACATGCGCCCCGTGATAGAGCGGATGAAAACTGGTGATCACGTGGGAGTCGTCGTGCTTGTCAACAAGTACGACGGAGTTGATCTGCCTGGTGATGCTTGTCGCCTTCTGATTGTGGATGGCGTGCCCACTCCACTCGCGCCACATGAGCAGAGGGCATCGGCAGCGCTGATCGGGTCTATGGCGTTCAAGCTGCGCGAAGTGCAGCGCATCGAGCAAGGCATGGGCCGCGGTATCCGGGATGTCGAAGACTACTGTGCCGTGTTGGTTTTGAACAGCGACGCGGCGCTCACTCTCCATGATTCCACTCTTCGCAGGTTCTACTCGCCGGCGACACGCGCTCAGATCGAGTTAAGTCAACAGCTTGCAGAACAGATCCGGGGCGAAGGTATTGAAGCAATCGTGGATCTGCTCGATACGTTTCTGCAGCGAGAAGAGAATTGGGTAACTAGAAGCCTGGAGGCCACTGCCGACGTCGTATACGACACGACCGGTAATGTTTCGGAGCTCTCGGCTTGTCGTCGCGACGCTTTCAACCGTGCCGTGGCTGGAGACATTGACGGTGCCGTCCTAGTTTTGAGAGCCGCGCTGGATGCGGTCACCGACCCACTCGAAAAGGGCTGGTATCTGGAAGAGTTGGCGGCGTACGAGCACCATGTCAATCCGGTTGCGTCGCAGAAGACTCTGGCCAGCGCGCGTAGATTGAACCCCGCCGTGCTCAAGCCGGCGGTTTCACCAGCTCGCAAAAAGGTCGCTGGGCCTGCAGCCCAAGGCCAAGCAGCAGCACGTTACCTTGATCAGCACTACCGTGATGCTCGAACACTCGAACTCGCCGTGGCCTCCTTGTTCGACAATATCGTGTGGGGTGTCGAGCATGCTGCAGATCGGGCAGAAGAGCAGATCCGCCTTCTCGGCCTCCACTTGGGCTTTGGTTCGGTTCGGCCAGAGAAAGAGGATCGGGATGGCGGCCCAGACAACCTCTGGGCGTTGTCTGCCACGCGGTACGCCGTCGTGGAGCTCAAGACTGATGTCACGCGGTTAAATCCGGTCATTGTTAAGAGCGAAGCTGAGCAGCTAGTTCACTCCATGACGTGGTTCAGCGAGCGATACCCAGAGGTCGCGACTCCGACGCCCGTACTCGTCCACCCGGCAGACCGTCTAGACAGCCAAGCCCACGTCCCAGCCGACACGAGAGTTATCACGGAGTCTCATCTCCGCGCCTTGCGTGCCGATGTTGAGGCTTTCGTCAAGCAGTTAGTTAGCGGCGATTCATGGACTGATCCGTCCTTAGTCGCGACCGCGCTCGCCCGACATCGTCTCACCGCCGAGCAAGTTATACCGCGGCATAGCTCGAAGATTCGCCGCGCCTAGCTTGCCCATCGCCTGTCAGGCCGACAGTCGCTACCAACTTCGTCCGATAAGGCGGCCTTTCCTGCGCTGTTCGGACGCGGACTCTTTGTTTTCGCGGCAGAGACCTGCGCAGGATCGGTTAGTCAGAGCGGATGGAGGCTCCAACGGTGAACCAGCAGGTGGCGTCGCACGGACGTAGCGCAATAATCCGGACCCAAGGCCGGGGTCGGTACCAGCCAGGGAACGGACTCGATGATTTCGTGCCCGATCCGGCGAAGGTCGGCTGCCTCGGCGAAGAACTAAGGGCGTGCGAAGCGCCATGATCGAGCGCAGCAGAATGACGAGCTGGTCGATTGGCCGATTGGCCAGCTGGGGTTCACGTAGAGGCGAGTTGCATACCGCGGGGACCCTGCTTGGGGCGTGCTGGACGCAAGGATGCTACCCGGTCCGGCGCGAGTAGCCAGATAAAGAGGTTAGGCTACGCTTCACCTCGCCGTCCCAACTTTCAGGGAGCCGCCGGTTTCAACTTCGGCTTCTTCCCAGGAGAAAATCCCAACCTTCGTCATGCGCGGCATCGCCGTGATCGAACAGGTCCGGGAGGCCGGGGAAGTCGAAGGCCACCGCGAGCTCCTGGAACAGGTCGTGGAAGTACAGGAACCAGCCCAGGTCCACCTCGGCCGGCGCGATCGCGGCCATCTCCCAGTCCAGCACCGCCGACGGGCGCGTGCCTTCGTAGAGGATGTTGCCGATGCGGGCGTCGCCCCAGCTCAACGCATCGGGTCCGGTCTCGGCGGGCCAGTGGGCCTCGATCCAGTCAAAGGCCCGCTCGATCACCGGGATCCGCATCCCGTCCTCGCGGGTGGTCCACTCGTAGTAGGCGCGCTGCGCGTCCACGTGGGCGCGCAGCGCGCTCATGCCGTGGGCAGGGGCGAGCGAGGGCACCAGGTCGGCGGGCCGGGGGATCTGGTGGATCGCCGCCAACACCGCCACCGACTCGCGCTGAAGCTCTCGTCGCTGCTCGGGATCCATCTCCAGCAGCCAGCCGTCGAAGACGTACGGGGGATTGTCGACCGGGGCGCGGCCGGTGGCGCGGTCCATCACGAGGAACGGCGTTCCCAGTACGGCGGGATCCTGCTCGAGCCAGCGGACGCGGGGGACCGGCAGCGTGGTCTGCTCGCCGGCCACCCGCATCACGTCGAACTGCGTCTGCAGGTCGTAGACGGGGAAGACCGGGAACGCGTCGTCCTCGGGGCACATCCGGGCCACCAGCCGGGCCGTCTGCGGCTGAGCTGGCCCCTCGGGGGAGGTTGGGCCGGCCGGGGTCCACGTGGCGTCGAAGAGCACCGAGATGTTGGACATCCCCGAGCTCTCCGGCCGGCTCACCGCCGAGACCTCGACGCCTGCGGAGGACTCCACCTCGTCGCGGGCCGCGAGCCAGGCGGTGAGGCGCACGCGGAACTCGTCGAGGTCGGCGGCGCCCGCGGTCACCGTCTGGTGGAGCGGCTCGTCAGGATGTGTCTGTGTCACGGGGAACCCTTCGTGCGGACCTGTCGCGCGGAGATTCCCGCACACTGCCCAGTGTGGTCCACGCCACATGGGGAGATGCTGAGAATGCGCATCCCCGCGACCGTCCGGGGCGGGCAGGAGCGCGCCTCGTCGTCGTCGTATCCGGGGGCCGACACGTGGCGCCCCGCGTCACCGCGGCGGGGGTGTCCCGCGCGGCGCGGACGGTTGGTGATCCGTCACCGACGCGCGGGCGTCGGTAGCCTCAGGGTGTGGGCCCGCGGCCCCCGGCTCGACGCTGAACGTAGTGCCACGATGAACGTAGAAAAGGTGTGCAGTTGTCCGTCCCCTTGAGCATCCTCGACCTGGTCTCCATCCCGGAGGGCTCCACCGCGCGCGAGGGCATCGCCGCGTCGATGGAGTCCGCCCGCCTGGCCGACCGGCTGGGGTACTCGCGGCTGTGGTTCGCCGAGCACCACAACACCCCGAACCTCGCCTCCAGCGCCACGGCGCTGCTCATCTCGCAGGCCGCGTCGGTGACCGAGCGGATCCGCGTCGGCTCCGGCGGCGTGATGCTGCCCAACCACGCGCCGCTCATGGTGGCCGAGCAGTACGGCACCCTGGCCAACCTCCACGGCGACCGGATCGACCTGGGCCTGGGCCGCGCCCCCGGCACCGACGGCATGACCGCGCAGGCGCTGAGCCGCTCGTCGGCCGAGCCGCAGGCGTTTGCCCAGCACATCTACGACCTGCAGGGCTGGTTCGGGCCCGGCGGCACCGCGCACAGCACCCCGATCCTGTCCTCCGTCTCGCAGGGCATGGAGGTGCCGATCTGGGTGCTCGGGTCGACGGTGAACGGCGCCTCGATCGCCGGGCAGCTGGGGCTGCCGTTCTCGCTCGCCTCGCATTTCGCGCCCGATCAGATCGATCAGGCAATCCGCGTCTACCGCGAGACGTTCCGCACGGACGCGCCCACCGCGCGGCTGGACACGCCGCGGGTGATGGCGGGGATCAACGTGATCGTCGCGGACACGGACGCCGCCGCGCAGCGGGAGTTCACCACCCTGCAGCAGATGTTCCTGGACCTGCGGGCCGGGCGCAGCCGCAAGCTCCAGCCGCCCGTGGACCCGGCGCAGTTCGGCGGCGCGTCCCCCGCGATGCTCGAGATCAGCGCGGTGGGCTCGCCCGCGACGGTCAAGGCGCAGCTGGAGGAGTTCGTGGAGCGCACGGGCGCCGACGAGCTCATCACCGTCACGTACGCCTTCGACCCGGCCGTGCGGGCGCGGTCGCTCGAGCTGCTGGCCGAGCTCTGGTTCTGAGGTCGAACGGGCGTCAGGTGCGGTAGACGTGCGCACGGTGGTCGATATCGACGATGACGATGGTGTGTTGCTCCTCGTCGAGGCGGAGAAGTATGCGGTAGTCCCCACGCCGCGCGCTGCGCAGTCCCTCGAGCTGGTGACGAAGCGGCTTGCTCAGCCGGTGTGGATTCTCGGCCAGCGGACCCGAGATGAACTCGATGATCGCGTGGACGACGCGGCCCGGAAGCCTCGACAGTGCACGTCGAGGCGGGGAGGCGACCTCGACGGTGTAGGTTCCCGGCCGCTCGCCAGTCACCGTGGCGGCAGACCGTATGCGCCGCGCAGGTCGTCCAGCGACGTGGTCGTACCCGCGGTGTACTCGCTGTCAGCGTCGGCCACAGCCTCGTAGGTCCCGGGACGCGAGAGCCAATAGATCGTCTCGTGAAGTGACTCCAGGTCATCGGCTGACATCAGCACGGCGGCCGGTCGGCCATGCCGCGTGATGGTGATGATGTCGTGCGTGGTCGCCGCCCGTTCGACCAGCGCCGACAGCGTGTTCTTGGCTTCGCCCAGCGGTATCGCTTCCATGCGCACACTTTAGCCTCGATATTGGCCGCGAACTAGCTTCACTTGTAGGCGGCCTGGGCGTCGATCGGCTGGTGGCCTCGTCGTAGCTCGTTCAGCGCATCCGGAACGAACCACCCGGGCGCGCGCCGGACGAACTCGCCGGGGGAGAGCCGGCCCGCCCCCGCCGGCACCCGCCCGAGCACGGGAGCAATGGTCAGGCGGGGAAGGTCCTCGAGGTTGCAGCGCTCGGCGAGGCTCGGTTCGGCCGGCCACGAGCCGATGACGATCCCCGCGCACCGCAGCCCCGCGGCCTCGATCGCGCGGACGGTGAGCTCGGTGTCGGAGAGCGTCCCCAGCCCCGCCCGCGCGACAACGACCACGGGCGCCCCGAGTGCGGCGGCGAGGTTGAGCACCGTGAGGTCAGTGCCCAGCCGCACGAGAACACCGCCGGCGCCCTCGACCAGGTCGAGGCGGCCGTTCGGGGCGGGCGGGTCGGTGCGGCCCAGCCACCGTCGGATCGGCCCGGCCAGGTCCTCGAGCCCCGACTGCGGCAGCCCCGCGACCCGGGCCGCGGTCTCCGGGGCCAGCGGGTCGGGGAGCCTCCGCACCTCGAGCACGCGCCGGGCCCCGGAGAGACGGGCGGCCTCGTCGGCGTCCCCGGGTTCGCCCGGTGCCAGCCCGGTCTGCAGCGGCTTGCAGATGCCTGCGTCCAACCCGGCCGAGCGGGCGAGCGCGGCGAGGGCGGCGGTGGCGATGGTCTTGCCGACGTCGGTCCCCGTCCCGGTGACGACGACCGGGCCTGCCCCGACCGTCGCTGCGGTGGTCGGTGCCGCACCAGCCGCGGCTGCCGACCTCGTCGTCGTCGAACTGGTCGTCGACTCCACGCGTGTGCCCGCGGTCACGCGCCGCCCCACCGTTCGTGTTCGACCAACACCTGGGTGAGCGCGTCGGCGGCTCTGGCCAGGTCGGCGTCGGAGAGGTCAGCGCGTGCGGTGAGCCGCAGCCGGGCGGTGCCCTCGGGGACCGACGGCGGCCGGAAGCAGCCCACCCGCACGCCCAGCTCGGCGCAGCGCCGGGCCGCCGAGACCGCGCGGGCCGGGTCGCCGAGGATCACCGACACCACCGCCGAGTGCGGGCTGGCGGCGCCGGTCACCGCGGCCAGGTACCCGGCCACGTCCAGGACGCGGCGGGCCCGCTCCGGCTCCGCGCGCAGGACCGCGAGCGCCGCCCGCGCCGCCCCGACGCTGGAGGGCGCGAGCCCGGTGTCGAAGATGAAGGTCCGCGCGGTGTCCACCAGGTGCGCGCGCACCCGCTCGGACGCCAGCACCACCCCGCCCTGCGCGCCGAGCGCCTTGGACAGCGTCGCCGTGACCACCACGTCCTCGTGCGCGCTGAGCCCCAGCTCGTGGACCAGCCCGCGACCGCCCGCCCCGCGCACCCCCAGCCCGTGCGCCTCGTCCACCAGCAGCACCGCGCGGTGGTCCCGGCACGCCCCGTGCAACGCCTGTAGTGGCGCGAGGTCGCCGTCGGCGCTGTACACCGAGTCGGTGACGACCAGCGCCCGCGCCTCGGTGCGCCCCGCCAGGGCCCGTGCGACGGCGCGGGTGTCGCCCCGGTCGACGACGACGACGCGGGCCCTCGACAGCCGGCACGCGTCCACGAGGGAGGCGTGCGAGCCGCCGTCGGAGACGATGAGCGATCCACGCCCGGACAGCGCCACGACTGCGCCGAGGTTGGCGGTGTACCCGGAGGAGAACACCAGCGCGGCGGGCTTCCCGGTGAAGTCGGCGAGCTCGTGCTCGAGGGCCTCGTGCTCGCTGGTCGTGCCGGTGACCAGCCGCGACCCGGTCGCCCCGGCGCCCCAGCGGGTGGTGGCCTCGATCGCGCCGGCCACGACCACCGGGTGCCGGCCCAGGCCCAGGTAGTCGTTGGAGGCCAGGTCTATCGCGCGGTCCCCCGGGGCGCGCGGGGTCAGGACGCGGTGCAGGTGACGGGCGCGGCGCTCCGCGGCGGCGTCGTCGAGCCAGTCCAGCGCGGGGGAGCGGGCCGGGGCCGTGGGGGAGGTCGGGGCGAGCAGGTCAGGCATGGGCGTACTCCTCCGTGGGGTCGGTCGCGCTGTGCGCCCCGGCGGCCGCGGCTCCGGCGGCCGCCGCGCCGGCGACCGCGGCCGCGCAGATGGCGTCGAGCTCGGGGTCCGTCGCCACGTAGGGCGGCATGGTGTAGATGAGATCGCGGAACGGGCGCAGCCACACGCCGCGGGCGGTGATGGCCGCCGTCGTGGCCGGCATCTCCACCGGCGCGTCCAGCTGGATCACCCCGATCGCCCCGAGCACCCGCACGTCCACCACGCCGGGCAGGTCGAGCGCGGGGGCCAGGCCGCGGCGCAGGCGATCCTCGATCCGCGGGACGTCGCTGCGCCACCCGCCGGCCTCGACCAGGTCGAGCGAGGCGCACGCGACCGCGCACGCCAGCGGGTTGCCCATGAACGTCGGGCCGTGCGCGAGCCCGCCCGCCTCGCCGGCGCTGATCACCTCGGCCACCCGATCGGTGGTCAGCGTCGCCGCCAGGGTGAGGTACCCGCCGGTCAGCGCTTTGCCCAGGCAGAGAATGTCCGGCGCCACGCCGGCGTGGTCGGCGGCGAAGAGCCGGCCGGTCCGGCCGAAGCCGGTCGCGATCTCGTCAAAGATCAGCAGCGCGCCGGTCTCGTCGGCCAGCCGGCGCAGGTCGTGCAGGTAGTCCGGGTGGTGGAAGCGCATCCCGCCGGCACCCTGGACCACCGGTTCCACGATGATGGCGGCCAGCTCGCCGGCGGCCCCGCGGATCGTGCGCTCGAGCTCGGCGACGTAGTCGGGGCTGTACTGCGCGGGCGGCCGGGGCGCGAACACCTGCTCGGCCACCACCCCGCGCCACATGCTGTGCATGCCGCCGTCGGGATCGCACACGCTCATCGGGGAGAGGGTGTCGCCGTGGTAGCCGCCGCGCCACGTGGCCAGCCGGGTGCGGGCGGGGTGGCCCAGCGAGCGTTGGTACTGGACGGCCATCTTGACCGCGACCTCTACGGCCACAGAGCCCGAGTCGGCGAGGAACACCTTGGTCAGCCCGCCCGGCGCCATCCGCGCCAGCCGGGTGGCGAGCTCCACCGCCGGCGGGTGCGTGAGCCCGCCGAACATGACGTGGCTCATCGTGTCCACCTGCCGGTGGGCGGCCGCGTCCAGGTGCGGGTGCCGGTAGCCGTGGATGGCCGCCCACCACGAGCTCATGCCGTCGATCAGCTCGCGACCGTCGGCCAGCCGCAGCCGCACCCCCTGCGCCGAGACCACCGGCAGCGGCTCGGTGCTAGCCGGGAAGCCGCCGTAGGGATGCCAGACGTGCTCGGCGTCCGCGGCCAGCATCGCGGCTGTATCCAGCACCGCGGCTGAATCCAGCACCGCGGCGGCGTCCTGCGTGGGCATGTCAGGCGTTCGCGGGCTCGCTCGTGCCCGCGCCACGCGTGCGGATGGCCACCGGGGTCTGGGGCGACCGGCGGGTCGGCGCGGGGATGACGGCCTCGTCGTCGTCGTCCTCTCCGCCCTTCTCCCCGCCCGTCTCCATCTGCAGGATCTCCAGGCCCGCGTCGGCGATCATCTGCAGGTCCTCGCCGCCGGGTTGGCCCTCGCTGGTGAGGTAGTCGCCGAGGAACAGCGAGTTGGCGATGAACAGGGCCGTGGCCTGCAGGTGGCCCAGGTGGCGCTCGCGGCCTGCGGCCACGCGGAGCTCGGTGTCGGGGGCGACGAAGCGGACCATGGCGAGGATGCGCAGGCAGTCGCGCGGGGTGAGCGTGTCGACGCCCTCGAGCGGGGTGCCGTCGAAGGGCAGCAGGAAGTTGACGGGGATGGAGTCGACGCCCTTGGCGCGCAGGTCCATGGCCAGCTCGACCAGCTGCTCGCGGGTCTCGCCCATGCCGGCGATGAAGCCCGAGCACGCGGACAGGCCGGCGCCGTGGGCCTGCGCGACGGTGTGCTCGCGGTCGGCGTAGGTGTGGGTCGTGCAGATCTCGGAGTAGTGGCTCTCGGCCGTGTTGAGGTTGTGGTTGTAGGCGTCGGCACCGGAGGCGCAGAGCGTCTCGGCCTGACCGTCCTTCAACGCCCCGAGGCAGGCGCAGACCTCGACGCCGGGCGTGTCGGACTTGATGGCCTCGATGATGTCGGAGACCTTGCCGACCTCGCGGTTGCTGGGGCCGGTGCCGCTGGCGACCAGGCAGACGCGCGAGGCGCCGGCCGCGATGCCCGCCTTGGCCGCGGTGACGGCCTCCTCGGTGTTGAGCCAGGTGTAGCGCAGGATGCCGGCCGTGGAGTTGAGCCGCTGCGAGCAGTAGAAGCAGTCCTCCGGGCACAGGCCGCTCTTGAGGTTGACCAGGTAGTTGACCTTGACCGTGTTGCTGAAGTGCTGGAAGCGCAGGCGCGAGGCGGCCGCGACGACCTCCATGAGCTCGGGGTCGCTCGAGTCCAGGATCGCGAGGGCGTCCGCCGCGCTGATCACGCCGCCGTCGAGTACGTGGTCCGCGAGCTCGTGCCAGCGGGGGGTGGTGGTGGGCATGGTTCCTCCTGAACGCCGTTCATTGAACGCCGTTCAAGGTAGCGGAACGATGCCGTCTTGTACAGCGTTCAGGAGGCGGGCGGGGCGGGCGGTAGGATCAGCGCCCGTGGCTCTCACCAAGACATCGGTCGTCGATTCCGCGCTGGACCTGCTCCGCGAGGCGGGCCTGCCCGGCATGTCCATGCGCACGCTGGCCACGCGGTTGGGGGTTCAGCCGAGCGCGCTGTACTGGCACGTCCCGTCCAAGCAGGCCCTGCTCACGGCGGTCGCGGAACGGGTGCTGGCGACCATGGGGCCGGTCGGGGCGGCGGGGTCGGCGGCCGGGGAACTGCGTGCGATCGGCACGGCCCTGCGCGCGGCGGTGACGGGCGTTCCGGACGGCGCCGAGATCGTGGCGCTGGGGCTGGCCGCGGGCGCGGTGAACCCGGTCGCCGAGGTGGTCGAGGCGGCCTGTACCCGCCACGGGCTGGGCGGCCGGGCGGCGGGGTTGACCACGGCGCTCACGGCCTATGTCCTCGGGCTGAGCCTGGAGGAGCAGACGCACCACAACCTGGCGGTCGCCGACCCGGCCACGCCGCCGGTCGAGTTCGACGCGCGCTTCTCCGCCGGCCTCGAGGCGCTGCTCGCGGGCGCGCTGGCCTGACGCGGGCGGGGGCGCTGCCGGCGGGAAGGCGTCAGTAGCGCGCGGGCGTCAGTAGCGCGCGAACACCTGCGTGGCGTACAGCTTTCCGTCGGCGGCCACGGCCACGCCGACGCCCATCGCGGTGTGCCCCGGGTGAAGCATGTTGAGCCGGTGGCCGGGGGAGGCCATCCACTGGTCCACGAGCTGCTGCGGCGTGGCGTGCGCGTAGTTCTGCAGTACGTTCTCGCCGTAGTGGGCCCAGCCGCCGGGGATCTGGCCGGCGACGGTCGGGTTGTGGTACATCCGGTTCTGGGCGGCCTGGGTGCCGCTCCAGCCGATGGCCACGTCGGTGAGGCCGGCGTTGGCGGTCAGCGGGGCCAGGCCGTGTGCGGCCCGGGCGGCGTTGGTCGCACCCTCGAGCTGGGCGCGGTACTCGGGAGAGGCGGGGTCGATCGCCGGCACGGCGCCCGGGGCCGGCGGCTGGATGAAGCCGATGGTCAGGCCGGGCAGAACGATCTGCGGCAGCTGCGCGGAGGCCTGGGGCGCGGCGCTCAGGGCCATGGCCAGGGAGGCGGCCGCTCCGAGCAGGAGGGCGCGTCGCGTACGGATGAGGGCTCGGGTCACTGGGGTCCTTTCGCGGTGCAGGGCCCGGGGATCGGGCGGTCTGTCCCACGGTAGAGACCAAAACGTTACATAAGCCAGCCGTTAGGTCGCGGAGGCCCTCTCACCAGGCCCGACGCCCCCGTCACCTGCGGCGGGTGACGGGGGCGTCGGGGGCGGTCCGGGGCCGGTGCCCGGGCGGGGATCAGCGCAGGGTGACGAAGTTCTGCGTGGAGTAGAGCTTCCGGCTGTCGGCCAGGGCCGCGCCCACGCCGAGGTGGGTGTGGAGCGGGTTGAGCATGTTGAGGCGGTGTCCGAGTGAGTTCATCCACTGGGTGACCAGTTCCTCGCCGTCCGCGCCGCACCAGTTCTGGAGGACGTTCTCCCCGTAGCCGCGCCACTGGCCCTCGTAGGTGGAAGCGACCTGCGCCCGGATGTCCGGGTTGTGGTACATCTTGTCCTCGTCGGCCATCCGGGTGCTCCAGTTCTGGGCGATCCGGTCGAGGCTGTCGAGCCGCGCGACCGGCGGCGCGCCGGCCTCGGCCCGCACCCGGTTGGTGTGCTCGTGGATCTCCGAGATCAGTTGCTCGACCTGGGCCGGAGAGGTCTGCTCGCAGGGCGCGGGGCCACCGATGGTGAACGAGACCGACTGCGCCCCGGCGGCGGGCGTGGCGATGGCCGCGCAGGTGACCGCGGCGGCGAGCATGCCGAGAATGCGTGTTCCGCGCGTGCGGGCACTACGGGTGGTGTGCATGAGGGGTTCCTGGAGGGGTGAGGGGACTGGACCGTGCGTGAGGGCGGCAGAGGGGGCCGTGGGGAAAGGATAGGGTCCGAGGCCTCCGTTCGCCCCCGGGAAGGGAAAATTCGGGGGTGTCCCCGGCGCGCCGCGGACCCGAGGGCTCCCGTGAGGTGGCGCACAATGGGGGCCATGAGCCAGAGCCACCCGCACCTCGTCAGCCCCCTCGCCGTCGGACACCTCACCCTGCGCAACCGCCTGGTCATGGGCTCCATGCACACCGGGCTCGAGGACCGCACCAGGCACCTGCCCGAGCTCACGGCGTACTTCACCGAGCGCGCGCGTGGCGGTACGGCGATGCTGGTCACCGGCGGGTACTCGCCCAACGTCGAGGGCTGGCTACTCCCGGCCGGGTCCATGATGGCCAGCCGGCGGATGGCGGACAGGCATCGCGGGCTCACCGACGCCGTCCACGAGGAGGGCGCGCACATCCTGCTCCAGGTCCTGCACGCGGGCCGCTACGGCTACCAGCCGTTCGTCCGCTCGGCCTCCTCCACCAAGTCCCCGATCAGCATGTTCAGGGCCCGGGCCCTGAGCGCGCGCGGCGTCGAACGCACCATCGGTGACTGGGTCCGCGCGGCCCGGCTGGCCCGGCGGGCGGGCTACGACGGCGTCGAGATCATGGGATCGGAGGGGTACCTCATCAACCAGTTCCTGGCCGCCCGGACCAACACGCGCACCGACGCGTGGGGCGGCAGCGCCGGCGCGCGCATGCGGTTCCCCGAGGAGATCGTCCGCCGGGTCCGTGCCGAGGTGGGCCGGGACTTCCTCATCCAGTACCGGATCAGCCTCCTGGACCTGGTCTCCGGCGGTCAGACCTGGGACGAGACCGCCGAGCTCGCGCACCGCCTCGAGGCGGCGGGCGTGGACGTGTTCAACACCGGGATCGGCTGGCACGAGGCCCGCATCCCCACCATCGTCACCAGCGTGCCGCGGGCCGCGTTCGTCGACCTCACCGCCCGGCTCAAGGCGCTCGTGGGGGTCCCGGTGATCGCCTCCAACCGCATCAACACCGCGGAGAAGGCCGAGCACATCCTCGCCTCCGGGCAGGCCGACCTGGTCTCCATGGCGCGCCCGTTGCTGGCGGACCCGGCATTCGCCGCCAAGGTCGCCGAGGGGCGGGCCGACGAGATCAACATCTGCATCGCCTGCAACCAGGCCTGCCTCGACCACACCTTTGCCAACAAGCGGGCGTCCTGCCTGGTCAACCCGCGCGCCGGCCGGGAGACGGAGCTGCTGCTCACCGTGGCGCCCGCGCGGCGGCGGGTGGCGGTGGTCGGTGCCGGTCCCGCGGGGCTCGCGTGCGCGGAGGCCGCCGCCTCGCGCGGGTTGGCCGTGGAGGTGTTCGAGGCCTCCGACGAGATCGGCGGGCAGTTCCGCTACGCCATGCGCGTGCCGGGCAAGGAGGAGTTCGCCGCGTCCCTGGCCTACTTCAGCCGGCGCCTGGACGTGCTGGGGGTGCCCGTGCACCTGGGCCGCGCCGCCGAGGCCGCCGACCTCGCCGGCTTCGCCCACGTGGTGGTGGCCACCGGCGTCCGCCCACGCGAGCTGGACCTGCCGGGCGCCGACCACCCCATGGTCATGACCTACCCCGAGCTGCTCACCGGCGCCCGCGTCCCCGGCCGGCGCGTGGCGGTGATCGGCGCCGGCGGGATCGGCGTGGACGTGTGTGGGTTCCTCCTCGCCGGCGGGTCCGGGCTGGACCTCGACGGCCGCGGCGTCCACGGGCACTCCACCGACGTAGAGGCGTGGAAGAGGCACTGGGGCGTGACCGACCCGGCCCTCGCCCGCTCGGGCCTCGGCACGGCCGTCGCCGACGAGCCGGCCCACGAGGTGCACCTGCTCCAGCGCAAGACCTCGCCGATCGGCAGGGGCCTGGGCAAGACCACCGGCTGGGTGCACCGCGCCGAGCTCAAGACGGGCGGCGTGCGGCAGTACACCGGCGTGACGTACCGGAGGATCGACGACGACGGGCTGCACATCCTCACCGCCGAGGGCGAGCACCGGGTGGTCCGGGTGGACTCGATCGTGGTGTGCGCGGGCCAGGAGTCGGTCCGCGACCTCGCCGATGAGCTGACCGAACGGCTGGCCGACCGGCCCGCCGGGCCCGGCGGCGGGGCGGGCGCGCGCGTCCACGTGATCGGCGGCGCGGACGTGGCCGCCGAGCTGGACGCCAAGCGGGCGATCAGGCAGGGCGTCGAGCTCGCCGCCACGCTCTGACGCCCGGGTCCGCGAGGGGGCGCCGGGGCCCGGGCTCAGGCGCAGCGCCTCTCGCGGCGGCGGTCCACGACGCTGAACGCCAGCGCGCCCGCCGCCAGCGCGGCGATCAGCCCGAGCGCGGCCCGGAACGCCAGCAGCCAGTCGCCCTGGGTCTCGACCACCCAGAACAGCACGCCGGGGACCATCGCCGTGCCGATCGCGGTGCCCATGCGCTGGCCCAGCGAGATGATGCTGCCGGCCACCCCGCCGTACGCGGGGTCGACCGCGCGGAGCGTGAGCGTCTGGTTGGGGGAGATGGTCATGCCCTGCGCCGTCCCCATCAGCGCGGCGGGCGCCGTGAAGATCAGGTACCCCACCGCTCCGGACTCGACCAGCCCGGCGAGCAGGATGAAGGTCAGCAGCGCGGTGATGGTGAGGCAGAACCCCGCGATCACCATCCGCCGGCCCAGCCGGAGCACGAACCGCCCCGCCACCTGGGCGGACACCGCCGCGCAGATCGAGGCGGGCAGGCTGACGAACGCCGAGTCGAGGGGCGCGTAGCCCAGGTGGAACTGCAGGTACATCGGCATGACGATCCACAGGCTTGTGCCGCCCACGAAGTAGATCGACACGATGATCATGCCGTTGCGGAACGCGGGATCGCGGAAGATGTCCGGGTTGACCAGCGGCGGGCGGCCGACCCGCTCGTAGCGGCGCTCCCACCACACGAACGACCCCAGCAGGACCAGCCCGAGCGGCACGAGTGCCCACAGCGCGGGGTGGGCCCCGCGGTTGAGGAAGGGCAGCATCACCGAGAGCACGGCCGCGCCGAGGAGCAGGACGCCGACCGGGTCCAGGTCCAGGCGCCCGCGCCGCACGGGCGGGGTGGCGGGGGCGGTGACCTCGTCGTCGTCGTCGATCCGCGCCCGCGCCATGTCGCCCGCCCGCGCCATGTCGCCCGCCCGCGCCGCGGAGCCGCCGACGCCGTGACCCACGCTGCCGGGACCCGCGCCGCCGGGCAGACGGCGGTCGTCGGGCAGCCAGCGGTGACCCAGGGCCAGGGCGAGGAGGCCGAGCGGCACGTTGACCAGGAACATCGCGCGCCAGCCCAGGTCGCTGCCGAGCGCCCCGATGAGCAGGCCGCCCACCAGCGGACCCGAGGCGGTGGCCACCGAGACGGTGGTGGCCATGGTCGCGAACGCGCGGGCCCGCGCCGCCCCGCGGAAGTACTTCTGGATGAGCCCGAACGTCTGCGGGTTGAGCATGCCGGAGCCGATGCCCTGCACCACCCGCGCCGCGTTGAGCATCTCGATGTCCCGGGCGAACCCCGCGATCACCGCTCCGGCGGTGAAGACGGCGATCCCCGCGAGGAAGAGTCGCTTGCGGCCGGAGGCGTCGCCGAGCCGCCCCGAGGGCACCAGCAGCAGGCCGAAGGACAGCGCGTAGCCGGAGACAACCCACTGCAGGCCGCTCGAGTCGGCGCCGAGGGCCGGGCCGATCACCGGCAGCGCGACGTTGATGACGGAGATCGCGAGCAGGGCCATGAACAGCGGCACCATCAGGGTGGCGAGGATCCGGGCCGAGCTCACCGGCCGCCCCGGCGCCCCCGCCACCGTTCTCGCGGTCCCGTCGGTCACCTGCGCGATGCTATCCGCGCGAGCGAGTCCGCCGGCGGGCGCGGGCCGGGCGTGGTGGGATCGGTCCATGACCGGCGTGCGGCGGATTCTGGGCAGGGTGGTGGCCGGGGTGACGGCCGGGGTGGTGGCCGGCGCGACGGCCACGGCGGGGGCGCAAGCGGCCTCCCCGCCCGGCCTCGGCCCGGCGGGGACGTCGACGGTCCACGGCGACGCCGCCTCCACCGACACCCTTCCCGGTCGCGGGCCCGGCGCGAGTCCCGCGGTCGTCGGCGCGCTCACCGGGGCCACCTGCTCGACGGTGTTCGTCGGGACGGACGGCCTGCCGGTCGCGCTGTGCACCTCGTACGTCGGGCTCACCCCGCCCACCCCGCTCGCGCCGACGGTCAAGCTCGTCCACCCCGACACGGCCGAGGTGTTGGCGGAGGTGCAGCTGGCCAAGGGCGCGCTGCTCGGCGGCGTGTACGGCTACCTCGACGAGCGCGACCGGGTGGTGGTGGCCGACGGCAACCGGCGGCTGCTGGCCGTGGGGCACGAACGCACCCCCCGGGGCCCGTGGCGGATGACGGTCGACGTCCTGGCCGACCTCTCGCCCGCGGTCCCCGACGGCGACGCCGTCACCGGCCTCATGCCCGCGTTCGACGGGCGCGTGTGGTTCGCCACGTCGGGCGGGGTGGTGGGAACCGTTCGACCCGGCGACGACGACGAGCCGCGCGTCCTCGCCCTGCCCGCGGGGGAGAGGATCACCAACGGGCTGACGGTCCGGCCCGGGGGCGCGTCGGTGATCACCACCCGGGCGCTCTACGAGATCGATCTCCGGGCCGACGGGACGCCGGTGGTGCGCTGGCGCCACGCCTACGACGTGGGCCCGGGGCGCAAGCCGGGCCTGCTCGCGCACGGGTCGGGCACCACGCCCACCTACTTCGGGCCCGGCGACTCGTTGGTGGCGATCACCGACGACGCCGAGCACCCCGACCTGATCGTCCTGCGCCGCTCCGACGGCGCGCTTGTCTGCCGGATGCCGGCGTTCGCCACCACGCTGCGGCCCGAGTCGGCGGCGGCCGACGGGGTGCTGATCCCCGGGCCCGCCGCCACCGAGAACTCGATCATCGCCTCGGGCGGCGCGCTGGTGCTGGTCAACACCTACGGCTTCGAGTACCCGCCGTTCGCCGTCGACGGGCCCGCGGTCCCGCCCGGGGCGCCGTACGCCGGCGGGATGACGCGGATCGAGGTGAGCCCGGGCGCGGGCGCGGAGGGCGCCTGCGCCCGGGCGTGGACCTCCCTCGCGCGCACCGCGTCGCTGCCCAAGCTCACCACCGGCGACGGCCTCATCCACGCGCTGGCGTACGGCCCGCCGCGCGCGGAGCAGGGGCTCGGACCTGTGCTCGGCCCGTCGCTCGATCGGGGGCTCCCGCAGAAGTTCGGTCCGGTGGACGTGACCTCGACGGACGTGGAGACCGGCCGCGAGGTGGCCCGCACGTTGGTGGGCCACGCCCCGCTGGACGAGCCCATGGAGCTCACCGGCACGATCGTCTCCCGCGGCGACGCCCCGGGCGTGATGTGGCAGCCCACGCTCACGCGGATGCTCCGCATCGGCCCCGGCTAGTCCCACCCGGGCTTGGCCCGCCCCTGCCCGCCCGCCCCTGCCCGTCCTCGCCCGCCCACGGTGGCGGACCCCGCTCTAGTCGACATCACGCTGTGATTGGTCGACATCTGCCGCGGGGAAACGGGCTGGCACATGCGAGGCGTCGACCAAACCGGGGGAGGCGTCGACCAAACCGGGGGAGGCGCGTCAGGCGGTCAGGCGGTCAGGCCGTCACTCGGCGGGGCGGACGACGGCGACCGCGCACGGTGCGGTCTGGAGCAGTCGGCGGCTGACCGACCCGAGCAGGAGCCCGGCGAATCCGCCGTGCCCGCGGGATCCCGTCACCAGGAGCGCGGCGTCCTCGGCTTCCGCGGCGATCGTCGTCGCGGGCTCGCCGACCACGAGGATCAGGTCGACGGAGACCTCGGGGTGGCGGGCCTCGTGGGGGGCGAGGGCGTCGGTGACCTCCTTCTCGTCCTCGGCCAGGACGCTCTCGGCCAACTGGTCGAGGTCGAACAGCGATGCGCCGGGCAGCTTGGGGACCTCGACCGTGTGCACCACCCGGAGCCCGACGCCCCGACGCTCGGCCTGGTCGAACGCGAACGCGACGGCAGGGTCGCCGGCCGCGGACCCGTCGGCGGCCAGCACGACCGGCCCGCCGCTCGGGGCCTCGGGCGTGCGCGGGGTGATCACGATGACCGGGCACCTCGCGTGCTCGACCACGCCGGCGGAGGTCGAGCCCATCGCGAAGTCCTCGCGGGCGGTGAGGCCGCGGCTGCCCACGACGATCGCGGAGGCGTGGCGGCCGGCCTCGACCAGGGCGCCGACGGGACTGTCGGCCATCACTCGGTAGGCGGTCGGGACGTCGTGGGTCAGCTCCACCAACTGGTCGCGCATCGCCCCCTCGACGTTCGCGCGGGCGGTGTCGTCGAAGGCGACCACGCGGCCGACGGCGCGGTCGGCGGAGATCACCTCGAGGGTCGTGTCGTGGTCGCGGGCCCAGGCAGCGGCCCAGGCCACGGCCCGGCGGGCGTCCTGCGACCCGTCGTAACCGCACACGACCGGTCCGATGGCGGTCTCCGACATTGCATCCTCCTGGGCGTTCTCCGATTGTCGGCCAGCCTAGTCGGCGGGCGGAGGGGCCGGGCGCGGTGTGGTGCCCGCCCGGCCGGGACCGGCCGGGAAGGGAGACAGAACTGAATCGCTCTTATTATGGATTTGTTCCAGAAAGCGGGCTAGGGTGGAGCCCATGACGACGGACATCGCGGACCCGGGAGCGCTGCTCCGGTCGGCCGGGTTGAGGGTCACCTCCCCCCGGCTGGCGGTCCTCGCCGTCGTCGACGGTCGCCCCCACATCGCGGCGGAGGACGTCGCCACCCAGGTGCGGGAGCGGCTGGGCGCGGTGTCCACGCAGACCGTCTACGACGCGCTGCGGGTGTGCACCGAGGTCGGCCTCATGCGGCGGATCGAACCGGCCGGCTCCCCGGCCCGGTACGAGCGACGCACGGGGGACAACCACCACCACCTCGTGTGCCGGCGATGCGGCCGGATCGAGGACGTCGAATGCGCGATCGGGCACGCGCCCTGTCTACAGCCCGAGCGGGACCACGGCTTCGAGGTCGATGAAGCCGAGGTCAACTACTGGGGCACATGTCCCGAATGTCGGGCGGGGGAAGCCCTTCTCGTCGCAGACTGAAGAGCCAGACCACTTCCGCACCACCACCCAACCCCTTACGAGGAGTACCTGAAGTGACTACGCACCCCGCCGATCGCGGAGTCCGCACCTTCGAGCCGAAGGGCGCGACCACCACCGACAGTGGCCAGCCGGTCCCCAGCGACGAGTTCAGCGCCCAGGTGGGCCAGCAGGGCCCGCAGCCGATCCACGACTTCTACCTGATCGAGAAGCTCTCGCACTTCAACCGCGAGAACGTCCCCGAGCGCATCCCCCACGCCAAGGGCTCCGGCGCGTTCGGCGAGTTCGAGACCACCGAGGACATCTCGGACATCACCTGCGCCGGCCTGTTCCAGAAGGGCGTCAAGACCCCCATGCTGGCCCGTTTCTCCACCGTCGCCGGTGAGAAGGGCTCGCCGGACACCTGGCGCGACCCGCGTGGCTTCGCCCTGAAGTTCTACACCGACGAGGGCAACTACGACATGGTCGGCAACAACACGCCGATCTTCTTCATCCGCGACGCCATCAAGTTCCCGGACTTCATCCACTCGCAGCGCCGCAAGAGCGCCTCGGGCCTGCGCAACCACGCCATGCAGTGGGACTTCTGGACCCTCAGCCCCGAGTCCACCCACCAGGTGACCTGGCTCATGGGCGACCGCGGCATCCCCAAGACGTGGCGTCACATGGACGGGTTCGGCTCGCACACCTACCAGTTCATCAACGCCGCGGGCGAGCGCAACTGGGTCAAGTTCCACTTCAAGACCCAGCAGGGCATCGAGTTCCTCACGCAGGGCGAGGCCGACTCGCTCGCCGGCTCGGATCCCGACTACCACCGCGAGGACCTCTTCAAGGCCATCAAGAAGGGCGAGTTCCCCTCCTGGGACCTGCACGTCCAGGTGATGCCGGTCGACGAGGCCGACGGCTACCGCTTCAACCCGTTCGACCTCACCAAGGTCTGGTCGCAGAAGGACTACCCGCTCCGCAAGGTCGGCACCATGACGCTGAACCGGAACCCGCAGAACCACCACGCGCAGATCGAGCAGGCCGCGTTCGCGCCGACCAACATCGTGCGGGGCATCGGCTTCTCGCCGGACAAGATGCTCCTCGGCCGCGTCTTTGCCTACCCGGACATCCAGCGCTACCGCATCGGCGCCAACTACCAGCAGCTGCCGGTCAACTCGCCGCTCTCGCCCGTCAACTCCTACTCCAAGGAGGGCGGCATGCAGTACCAGTTCAACCACCCGGCGATGGCCGAGTACCACCCCAACTCGATCGACGGCCCGACGGCCGACCCGGCCAAGGCCTACGACTTCGGCGCCTGGGACACCAAGGGCTCGGACATCTACCGAGGCGAGGTGGCCTCGCACGCCGAGGACACCGATCAGGCGCAGGCGACCATCCTGTACCGCGAGGTCCTGGACGACGCCGCCCGTGAGCGACTGGCCGGCAACATCGCGGGCCACGTGAGCAAGATCGACCCGTCCGAGTCGGAGCTGCTCGAGCGCGTGTTCGCCTACTGGACCGCCGTCGCGCCGGAGCTCGGGACCGCTGTCCGGTCCGCGGTCGAGTCGGGCCCGCGGGGCGATCACCGCCTGCAGGACTGACACGCCGGACGCCGACCGATCGGGCCCGACTCCGCGACACGCGGGGCCGGGCCCGAGGCGTGTGCGAGGGAGGCGGGTGGCGGGGTGTGCGGCCCTGCGGCCCCCGGGCTTGCGCTGGCGGATTGGTCCACACCGGCAGCGCGGGCGGGCGATCTGCGTGCATTCCGCCAGCGCAAGCCGGGGGGTGGGTGCGGGGCGGCCGGGGGGGGGGGCGGGGGACGGGACGGGGTGGGGGTCAGCCGGCGCGGACCAGGGCGAGGGCGTCGTGGTCGGCGATCGCGCGGCAGGCTCGGCGCATGAGCAGGGAGAACATCTCGTCACCCCGGGCCGTCCGCGTGCCGTACATCCAGCCGAAGATCCCCACCACCGGCGTCTGGAGCAGGCCGTAGACGTAGTCGTCCCAGCAGGTCTCGAGCGGGTAGTCGGCCACCCCGTGCCCGAGGAGTGCGCGGTGGTAGTCGGCCACGATCCCGCGTTCCGCGGACCGGCGATCCTCCACCGTCAGGCTCGACCCGAGGAAGCCGCCGAGGTCACGCCCGGGCAGGCCCACGGTGAGGGTCTGCCAGTCGCACGCCAGGGACGGCAGGCCGCCGGCGGGGTCGATGAGCATGTTGTCCGCGCGATAGTCGGCATGGAGCAGGGCGAACCGGTCGCTGCGCCCGTTGGCCCAGTCGGCGATCAGAGCGGCGATTCCGGAGAGGGTCTGCCGCTCCTCGTCGTCGAGCCGGTCCCCGAGCTCGCCGAGGAAGGCCTCCAGCGCCGGCCCGCCGAGCTCCTGCAGCGTGACGTTGTCCTCGACGGTCGGGACGGACAGCCCCTCGATGCCCCGCAGCGTCTCGTCGCACCACCGCGGGCCGTGCAGGCCGGCGAGGTTGACCGCGCAGTCGCGGGCCTGGTCCACGGTGAGCCCGGCGAGCTGGTCTCCCTGGACCAGCGGGGTCACGTCGTCCAGGATCAGGGTGAACTCGCCCTCCCGCTCCCCGAGCGCCGCGAACCGGGAGCGCGGCACGCGCACGGCGACCGTGGGCGCCAGATCGCGGTAGAACAGCACCTCGCTGCGGTACACGCCGTGCAGCAGCGGGCGCATGCCCTCGTCGGGGTTGGGCAGCTTGACGAAGAGGGTCTCCGGGAGTTGGTCGCCGTCGACGTGCGCGAGCACGCAGCAGCCGATCTGGCCGGTGCCCACGGCCTCGGTCCGCGCCGACCTCACCTCGGTGCCGAGCGCGGCCGACAGCCACTCGGCCGTCACCTCCTCGGGCGTGCAGACCACTGCCGGGCTCGAGTCGATGCCGGTCATGACGGGGTGTCCTCTCGTGGGTGGATCCTGCCGGGGTTGGGATCGAGATGAGCGAAGCGACGCGGGTCCCGCCTCGCGCGCCACGCGGCCAGCACGGGGGCGAGCTCGTCGGGGGTCGCGCCGTGGAGGACGACCGAGTCGGCCCCGCCCGCGAGTTGGCCGTCGATGCGGTCCGCGCAGTGCTCGGCGCTGCCGACCGCGGCGGTGGCGAGCCACTCGTCGGGCAGCACGTCGCGGGCGTGGCGCAGCAGGTCGAGGTCGTCGGTGGCGTCGAGGGCGCCCGAATGTGAGGACAGGCGCTCGTCCGCGCGGAACCTCTCGAGCCCCGCCGGGTCCCAGCCGTTGACCCGGACCAGCACGTCGCCGTAGCCGGTGAGGTAGGTGGCCAGGCGCCCGACGAGCTTGCGCAGCCGGGCGGTCTCGTCGAGCGAGTCCTCGATGGTGGCCATCACCGACCAGACGCGCACCCGCGCCGGATCGCGGCCGGCCCGCTCGGCGGACTCGCGGACCAGCCGCACGCTGCGCTCGACCGCGGCATCGGACATGAAGGTGTGCAGCACCACGCCGTCGGCGATCCGCCCGGCCAGTCGCAGCGAGTTGTCGCCCATCGCCATGAGCAGGATCGGGATGTCCTCGTCGAAGGTGGGGTCCTGCACGAGGTAGGGGTAGCGGCCGGCGGGTCCGTCGTGGCCGACCACCGAGCCGCCCCGCCACAGCGTGCGGAAGATGCCGATGGCGTCCCCGAGCTGCGCGGAGGGGACGTGCGGCAGGCCCCTGATGTCGAACAGGGTGGGGGTGCCGCGGCCCCGCCCGAACGCGTACCGGCCGCCCGACATCCGGTGCAGCGTCGCGGCCATGGTGGCCGTGACCAGCGGATGCCGGGTGTTGTGGTTGGTCGCGGCGGTGCCGATGCCGATCCGGGTGGTCGAGGCGACCGCGGCGCCGGCCATGACGCCCGCGTCCTTCAGGGCGAAGCGCTCGGACAGGAGGAGGGAACCGAGGCCGAGCTCCTCCGCCCGTGCGGCTTCGACGACGAGGTCGGCCGGCGATGCACTGTGCCCGGCGAGTCCGTAGCAGGCGAGCTCGGGCATGAGGGGGGCGGCGGCGTCGCTGTGGGCCATGGGCGCCTTCCTGCGTGGGGAAATCCGGAAGGCCGGATATGACACCTGTCACATTACCGCCGGGGCATCCGGTCCCGGCCGCTTTCGCTGCCCCTGCGGCATGCGCTGGCCCGGCGGCATGCCCTGCCCCTCTGGCTGCCCTGCCCTCCGGCATGTGCTGGCCCTCCGGCTGCGCTGGCCCTCCGGCATGCGCTGCTTGAATGGACCATTCGGCCATCGCAGCCCCGGAGATTTCGGCATTCGGCCAGCGCAAGCCGGAGGGCCAGCACATGTCGGCGGGATGTGCTGCGGCTCTGCCCGACGCGGACGCCGAGACCGCACCCTTCGGCCACCGCAAGCCGAAGAGCCAGCGCAAGCCGGCGGGGGCGGCGCAGGTCGGCGGGGGCGGCGCAGGTCGGCGGGGGCGGCGCAGGTCGGCGGGGGCGGCGCAG
>CALMYW010000532.1 GCA_937873665.1 uncultured Sphingorhabdus sp. | reverse complement strand
GAGCCAACGCACGCTTGCGGCCGCTAGTGTGACCGCTTGGGTGAGGAGCAGGCGATTTAGCGCCACACTAGCATCGAGGGCTTTTCGATTCGAAGACGGGAAGAAGCTGCCGTGGAGGTGGCCTTGAAAGGGCGCTGTGGCGCCCTCCCCCATTGGCAAGAACGTATAGAGGCGGGGCGACGAAATTTCATGGTCGAGGGGCACCGCCAGGCCAACTTCACCGACCCCTGACCAGTCCTTCCAACTGCTATGGAGCTGCTTCGCCTTGACGCCATCGTCGACGGCCCGCTGCATGAGAGCCTCGGGCGCATGATCGCGGACAAGCAACCAGTGCGCACCGCTTAGCGAGACGATTGAGGCGGCAACCGGCGCGGACGTGATCGGCTCTTCATGCCGCTCAAGAGTGAACGCCAAGGAGGTCTCACCAGCGCGGGTCCGTACTTTGGCGTCGAGCTTCTCGAGACGATCGAGAAAGAGGAGCAAGGGAGCGCCATCGTCATCTAGCGCCGCCACCTCGTCCCTCGCCGTCTGAAGCGAGTCTAAATCTCGAAGCGGAAGCCGAATGACGGACGAGAAGCCGCGTGCTGCATACTCGACGATGGTCTCAGGCTGCGTGCCGAGGGCAATCGGCAGAAAGAACATCGGCAGATCGGACTGCGCCAGGCCGAGGACGGTCGGGTTGTCGATTCGCGAAGGCAGATCTTCAGACCGGGCGAAAGTGAAGCAATATCCCTCGAACCTGCCTGCACCGATCGCGTTCGACGCCTGCGAGTATATCTCGGGCGCGTCACAGACGTGGCTCACACTGCGGAAGCCGAGCCCTTTGTTGCCGATCGACTCACCGGGCGGCTTGGTCGACATTCCAATGCGAGAAAGCGCCACGACATTGTCGTGGGTGAATGGTTTTCCGAGATTTGCGACATAGAGGGTTCCGAAATCACCCTCGTCCTCGATCAGGAGCACTTCGATCTGACCATCATGCGCGCCGCGCACATGGACGTCGTTGGCGTTCTGGACGAGTTCAATCAGGAACCGCCCATGATAATCGGCGGCTGTGTGTTCGGCGACGCTCTTGTTTTGGGCATAAACGTCGTCGAGATAGATGCTGGTGGTCACGTCGATTGTCCCGGCAAACGCGCGTAACTTCCCCTCCGCGATACGATGGATCTGATCGGCGGGCGTTAAAGCCTCGTTTTGCTCCTCCGATGCGACGGGATCTGTAAGATCAACAACGCTGGCCAAGCCGCCTCCAAGTCATATCGCCCGTTCATCAGCTAACCTAACCCTGTTCTCGAGGATAGTGCCGTCGGCATTTTAACGCATTTTGGGACTTACCCGCCGCTACCGCACGGCGGGTTCAGCGGTAGCTTCATCGGCAGAACCCGACATCAAAGCGAACGATCCCTTGAGCAGAAATAGCGCCTGCGACTGGGCCAGCAGCGGGTTGGCAGCTTTCGGGCGTGGTTATTGAAAGCAGGCATCAAGGAATCTTATCCTCACAGGCGCATAGCCGGATCAGCTCAAACCAGCTTGCCAAAATCGTTGGTTGCTTTGATTGAAGCTTGGAATAATTATCGTGAGCCTCAGTGATAGCAGTACGCCGGGGGGGCAGATGCAGCAGCGACTACGTCGAAACAACTCGAACGGGTCTCGTCGATAATGGGCAATGCTGGTTCGCCTTTTTCTGCGGCTGAACAAGGCCTAGGCTACATTTTTCAGCCTCGATTTGCGCTGCTGAAGATATTGGAGCTTTCCGAGAGCAGCGCAGTCTTCCTCGAGAAAGAAGATGATGTCGAGTTCGTCACCGAAAGCGGCATTCGATCACTTGGTTCGCTCAAGCACAAGGCAGGAGGCGACAAGCTAACGAACCTGTCGACTGATTTCTGGAAATCTGTCCGAATATGGTTGGCTTATTATCGCAAGACTGGTGGGATCGCATCGAACGGCCGTTTCTTGCTATTTTCGACAGCCGAACTTAGCGAAAGCACGTTCCTCAGCCTGTTCACCGAAAGCGCTGCTGGTGACGACGATCGGGTCGAGCAAGCGCGGGCAGTGCTCGCCACCAGCACATCCGCGTTGATCGGCGAGATACGCGAAGAACTCGAACAATTGACCGAAGACGAGCTCAACGATTTCTACAGCCGCATCACGATCATCGACGCGACGCCCCGGATCACCGATCTGCCGGCGTTGATCAACCTCCACCTGCGCACCATCCGGCGGGAATCCCGTACGGCCGTGTTCGAACGCCTCGAAGGCTGGTGGATGGATCTCGCGATCAAGATGCTGAGCGGCGAGCGCAAGGAGCCAATCTATGGCTACGAGGTTTCTGACAAGCTGTCCGCGATCGCGGAGGAGTATCGCAACGACAATCTGCCTATCACCTTTCGGGGGCGCCTCCCCGACGGTCAAATCGACGTCGCCAACGATCCGCGGCTGTTCGTAGAGCAGCTGCGCGTCCTCGATCTCTCGGCGACCCGCATCCGCAATGCCATCATCGACTACTATCGCGCTTTCGAGCAGCGCTCGAGCTGGGCACGCGAGAGTTTGCTGATTTCCGGTGAGATCGAAGAATATGAGGATCGGCTGGTCGACGAGTGGTCGCGCTATCGCGAGATCGTCTTCGAGCAATTGAGCGACACCGGCAACGACGAGGCCTGCCTGGTAGCGGGGAGGGAACTCTACCGCTGGGCGGAGATGGAAACGACAACGCTCCGCATTCGTGAGCGTGTCACCGAACCCTATGTAGTGCGCGGTGCCTTCCACATTCTTGCTAATGCGAGCCCGAGGCCGCGGGTTTATTGGCATCCCCGCTTCCTCGACCGCCTGCAACAATTGCTTGGGATCGCTGCATGAAGCGATGGGACGAACGACCGGTTGAAATTCGCAATCTTTTCAACCCTGCCTTTTGCGGCCTTATCTTGATGCGCGCGCTGTGCGGCTATGAGGAAGAGGACGAACGCGGCATGCCCTTTTCCCTCGTGCTGCTGGTGCTGCCTCTCTGTCTCCACAAACGCTCGCGCGAGATCCTGCATGCCGGCAATCGCAGCTACCTGCTGAAGCTCATCGCGTCTCATCCCGAACTGCTCGTCGGCTTTGCGCGTCGCACCACCGATCTGTTGCCCTACGCCTTCGAGGCCTTAGGCTTCCTAATGCAGATGGGCCTGTTTACGGTCGACGCGCACGGGCGGCTGAAGGCAACTCCAGACGGCCTGCGCAAGTCGATTACCGGCACTGCCGAAACGGTTTCCTGCCAACGCGTTGCGCGTTTCGTCGGCAAGGAATTCGCCCGTGTCGGCGATCGGAGCACTCTCTACATGACGATGGGCGTTCGGCCATGAAAATAAGATCGATCCACATCTACAGCCATGATGGTCGCAGGCGCGACCTGCTTTTCCATGACGGTCTCAACGTGATCACCGGACGCTCGTCGACAGGCAAGTCGGCGCTTTCGGACATAATCGAATATTGCATGGGGCGATCGACCTTCAACATCCCAGAAGGCATCATCCAGGAGCGCGTTTCCTGGTATGCCGTCCGCTATGCCTTCGAAGGTGAAGAGGTGTTGGTCGCCAAGCCCGCCCCGGGACTGGGGCGCAGCAGCTGCAGCCTGGCCATGGTGCGCCGGGGGATTGAGGTCGCCGTTCCCAACTTTGGTGATCTCGCCGTCAATGACGATGACGATGGGGTCGAAACACTCCTATCGAGGCGGCTCGGCATTCCGGAAAACACCACCGACGTGCCAATAGACAGTAGCCGGGAGAGCTATGACGCCAATATCAAACACACCCATTTCTACCTGT
>CALMYW010000531.1 GCA_937873665.1 uncultured Sphingorhabdus sp. | reverse complement strand
GGATGGTGGTATGGGTGCCCCGGAATACCAACCGGAACATCCTGATTCAAAAGGAAATTTCCGAATTAGAACTTCGAGTTACCGTCAAACCTACCGTCAGCTCGACGAGCCTTAACTGCCTGCGACTAGGCAGAGTATTGCACATAGCTCTGTTCACTGGAGCGGTATCGCCTCCCCTGGTCGCCATTCTGCCCATTCTGGCTCCGGAAACACGGGACTGCCCGGCGACCACAGCTCCACGCTGCCGGCGTGCTGCTCGAAGAACTCCGGGTCGGCGGTGACACGCACAGCCTTGGACATGCCCGGCAGGCGCAGACTCCAATCGGCATTCCCCAACGGCGTGAGCTGAAGCTGGGTAGGCAGCAGCTCTGGCGCGCGCATCACCGCGCCCAGGTGCGGCAGCGTCAGCGGCGGCGTGAGCCGCCTCGGCATCACCAGGTCGTCCTCAAGGATGGCGTCGAGGTCGAAGCTCTGCTCTTCGGCCGCATCAGCCTCCTGCGCAACTTCGTCAGCCACTTGCTGGCGTCCGGCTTCTCCACGCGATCCACCCGTGAGCACACGCGCCGTGATCAGGCTGGGCAGCTTGGACAGGATCGGCTGCAGCTTGCCGACCACCGTCTGGAACAGATCGATACGCGACCCGAGTGCACGGTACACGTCGGCCTCGATGCTGTCCTCGTAGTGCAGGTTGATGATGCGGATCTCAGGAAAGCGCTGGCCGAGTCGGTCGATGCGGCCGATGCGCTGCTCGACACGCATCGGGTTCCACGGCATGTCGTAGTTGATTAGCGCGCCGCAGAACTGGAAATTGAGTCCTTCCGCCGCGGCGTCGGTGCAGAGCAGCACATGGGCTTCGCCTTGGCGGAAGCGGCGCTTGGTTTCGTCGCGCGAAATCGTGCGCCAAGAGCCGTCCTGACCGCGGATCTCACCGCCGCGCCCGGAAAAGCACATCAGCTTCAGGTCGTCCTGGCCGGAGAGATTCTCGCGCAGGAGGTCCATCGTGTCGGTGAACTGGGTGAACACCATCACCTGCGCATGTCCGCCCGTGCGCAGCTCGGTGATGGCCTCGCGCAGGGCGCCGAGCTTGGTGTCTTCGGGCAGGCTGCGCGCCAGTCGCAGCAGGGTTTCGATCTCGCCGGCCTCTTCGCGGGCCAGCGCCGCGCGCTCGGCCGCATCGAGGTCGGCCTCGTCCCCTGCATCCACATCGGACTCCAGCGCCTCGCGATCATCGGCGGAGAGCAGGTCCGGTACGGCGCCGCCTTGCCGGACCGCCTGCAGGTGCTTGTCGAGGGTCAGGATCAAGGCGCGGATGCTGCTGGCGAGGCGTCGACGGTAGATCGTCAGCACGAAGCCGATGGCCGAGCGCTCCTCCTTCGATGCCTGGTTATAGGTCTGGGTGATGTAGTCCTCAAGCGCCGCGTACAACGCAGCCTCGCCCTCGCTCATATCGAGGAACCGGTCTTCGACCATGCGGGTGGCGACGCGCGTCGAGATCAGCCCGCGCTCGTGATAGCGCCGCAGCAAGGCGCGGGTGTGGCGCGAGATCAGGCAGCTCACGGGCGAGGCCTGTCGCGCCAGACGCAGGGCTAACTGCCGGTCCTCCGCGCTGAGCATGCGGCGGGGAATGCTGGCTTCCGAGCGCAGGGCATCCAGCACGCGGCGCAGGCGCAGCGCGCCCACGCCCTCCAGCCGCCGCTGCAACTGCGCCGGATCGCGCAGACCGAAGCGCCGCTCAGCCGCCGTGAACAGCCGCGCGATGCGATCCAGCGCCTCATTCGAGGGATTCGGATGCGCCACCAGCTCGAAGAAGTCGAGGAAGGCGCGGCCATGCCAGCCGTCGGGAAGCCCGAGCAGCGCTAGCAGGTCCCACACTTCGATCGGATGCACCTGCATTGGTGTCGCGGTGAGCAGCACGAGGCCAGGCACGCGGGGCGCCAGTTCACGCATCAGCCGCAGGAGGGCGTTGGGGCGCGCATCGTCGAGATTGGCCAGGCTGCGCCGCCGGGCATGATGTGCTTCATCGAGGACCACGAGATCCCAGGGCTCGGCCTGGTTGATCACCTCGTCGAAGCGGTCCTGCCGGCGCAGCAGGTGGCTGGAAACGATCACCGCCGGCTGGCGATGCCATTCGGATCGCAGCACGGCCAGTTCGCGACCCTCGGGCTGCGCCGGCGTGGGTTGCCAGCGCAGCACATGGCCGTCGTAGATCGGCCAGTTCAGGTTGAACTTCTCGCGAAGCTCGATCTGCCACTGCTTGCAGACGCTGGCAGGCGCCATCACCAGGATGCGGCTGGCGCGCCCGGCGAGCCAGGCCTGGCGCAGCAGCAGTCCGGCCTGGATGGTCTTGCCGAGGCCAACCTCGTCAGCGATCAGTAGGCGCGGCGGCCACTGGTCATAAAGACGATGAAAAGCGCGCACCTGGTGTGGCCAAGGTGTCACCGCGGCTGTGGCCTCACCGACCAGGTCACCGCCGCCTCGTAGCCGTGGGGCCTCGCGGATGAAGCCCCACAGCGCGCGCCGTCGCTCGTCAAGATCGACGATGGGTACAGGCAGTACGGAATCTATCGCCTCAGTTTCGACGCCATCGCCATCCGGTTCGGTCGGCTGCATGCCCGGCGGCAACCGATCATCCGCCGGCAGGAAGCGCAGCAGGTCCTGCCGCACCGCGGCCGGCACATCGAGGGTGATCACGCGGCTGGCCCGGTCGGCCCACAGGCGGGCGAAGCTCTCTTCTTCCGCCGCGACGCGCTCGGGCTCCACCCACGAGCGGAACAGGTTCAGGCTCTCCCAGTTGAGCGTCCAGCCGGCAGCGGTCTCGTTGAGGCTGCCGTTGAAAGCGATCTTGTCGCCGGTCTTGTCTTCGAAGATGCCGGACTTCTCGTGGAATAGCGGGCCGCTGGCTGGCAGCGGGCGACGCTGGGCGTCGCAGGGGATAGCGACCTTGGTTTCAAGGATGCCATGGGCCACCATCCATGCCAGCAGCGCCAAGGCATCGGTCTCTTCGGGGCGCTGCGGTTGCAGCGGACTCGCCAGCAGCTGCGCTTCAACGGTGTCTCGCAGCGACTGTCCCTTTTCGATCGCCTGAACCTCGGGCTCATCGAGCGTGCAGCCAATGATCAGCCGCATCCGGCCGCCGTTGTGGATCAGGTACTCAACGCCTCGCGCCGCCAGCGTCAGCGCCCGCGCGTTGAAGTAACCGGTGGTGCGGTCGTAGGTGTGCGCGCAACGCAGGGCCGGCACGTACACGAGGTCGAGCAGGTTTCCCTGCTCGGGCGTGTAGCGGATGCGCCAGTCGTGGTCGCGCAGCAGGCTCACCCGGCCGTCTCCAGGGCGCGCTGCTGCTCTTCAAACATGCGCAACTGCTCGGGCTGGCCGATCTGATCGGCAAAGGCCAGGCGACGCAGCTTCTCCAGCGCATCGAAGTCGCCGGCGTGGTCCTCGGCCTCTCCGGCTTCGCCACGCAGCCCTGGCGGCACCGGCAGCACTTCCAGCAGGGCTTCGAGAGCGAGTAGAAACTTCGGCTCGGTATCGAGGCCGTTGTGCTGGAGCAGCTCCAGTGCGGAGGCAGCACCGCGACTGCGGGCGCGCTGCGCCGCATGGTGCAGGGCATCGAGCATGCCGCTGGAGCCGTCGGCCGAACCGCTCCGTCCTTTGGCGACGCGGGCCGCGGAGTCGAGCAGCTGCAGGTTGTTCGCCTTCTTCTCGGCCAGCTTGCCGACGATGTCGCGCTCCAGATCCACGCCCACGGCGCGGGCCAGCATCAGCGCTTCGTCGTACGGAAATTCCGGTGCTCCGAAACTGTCCCAGGCCAGCACGAACCAAGCGGTGGACGGATCGAGTTCGGCGCGGGTGTTCTGCTGCACGAGCTGCTTGAGACGCCAGTCCTTCACCTCGCGCCGTGCAGCCTCCAGTGCATCTTCCGGCGTCGCCTCGTATGGATCGGACTCCTCCTGGAACAGCGCGGCCTGGCGATTGCGGCGGGTCTGCTCGGGCTGCGGCCGCGGGCGGCCGCGGCGTAGTGGCCAGTGCTTGGAGAACTCTTCCAGCGCCGGGCCAAAGCTGGCCAGATACAGGTCAACGCCGCGGATGCCGGCCTTCTGGAACTCAGCCACGCGCTTGCGCACCGCGGCGGCCAGGTTCGGCTCCACGTCTTCCCAGTACAGGGTGTCGTCGGCCGCTTTGGGTGGGCGCGGCCGGCAGACCAGGAAGATCGTGCTGTTGGCCGCGGCCTTGTCCTTAATGTGCAGCGAGCCCTCGGCCTCGGTGTTGATCGGCCACGAGGCCGTGATGGTGAATCCGGCCTCCATCAGGCCCTTGGTCAGCGCATCCCAGGCGCCGGTGGCCTTGTGGGTGAACATTAGGGTCATGATGCCGTCGGGCTTCAGCACGCGCCGGCACTCGGTGAAGATCGCCGCCATGCGCTCCTGGTAGTCGCGCCCGGCCAGCACCTTGGCGCCCCTCTCTCCGCGGAAGCGGGCCGGGTTGGCCACCGCCTCGCTGTCCTTGTCGGTGAGCTGGCGACGGAACAGTTCCGGATACACCCGGCCAGCGGTGCGCTTGAGCCAGACATAGAAGAAGTCCGATAGCTCTGCATACATCACGTTGTCGTAGTACGGCGGGTCCATCACCACGCAGTCAATGCTGGCATCGCCGATGTGGTCCAGCGCGTCGCCGGACTTGCAACTCAGTTCGATTGTCTGGTGCGCAGAGGCGGGGGCGCCGTCGGCGACAAACAAGCCGCCGCCCATGCGAAGGTCGAGCTCGCTGGCCTTGCCGCCTCTCTTTGCAACAGCGTCGGCAGGTCGAACAAGTGCGACGAGCTCACCGATGCACTTCTCCGTCTGACCCAGCACCCAGTCCAAGCCGCCACCCGTGACTGCCGGGGCCATTTCTGCATACGACCACTTCAATGAAAAGTCGTGGGTGGAGAAAGTATTTGTCATGACGCCGCGCGCTGAGTGCCAAACGGACATTCGTGAGTTGTAGTCGCGCAGCTTGTCAATGGAGAGGGCGAGATAACCGAGTGCAGCCCGCGTCAGCTCGTCCAGTCGTCCAGCAGCACGCTCCTCGTCCAGGAGCTCTCGGTAAACCTCGACCGTGGTCACGTGGCCGAGCAACTGCCGAGGTGAGAACAAATCGCGCCAAAGCGGCATGCCGTATTGGATAGGGCGATCATCGTTTATGGTCGGCGGAACGCGCTCATTTGGCACGTCATCCATGGCCTCCCACAGCGGCATCTTCTCGGCCAGCCGCCGTGCGATCAGCTCCGCCACTTCGTCCTCGGGCGTCGGCGCTCGATAACCTCGCTCCCAGCCTTCCTTTTTTCGCCCGGTCTTGGTGGTCTTCATCACCCGGTGCTTGTAGACGACGGCGTAGAGCTGATCGCCCATGCGCCCGGCCTGCGCTTCCAACTTGATGTGGTCGCCGTCTATCGGCCGACCGCAGTCCGGGAATGGACACAGGCCATCACCGCGCGCCACCGTACCCTCGGAGTGGTCTTTGGCCTTGGTGACGATCTGGAAGCTGCAGCGACGCGCCGCGGTGTCGGGCTTCACTCGCACGCCGGTGCCGTCCCCAGCCAGCTTCCAGTTCGGCGACAGCGGCACCAGACCGTCACAGTGGGGGCAGGTGATGGTGCGGGCCCAAAGGTAGCCCAGCACCTGAGTCCCTTGGGGCTCCACTGGGAACACGCCGACGAAGCGCGGTTCTGCCATCTCGACAAAGCGTTTCGCGATCTCAGCGAACCGGGAGCGCACTTGGTCGCCGAAGCGTACGGGCCAGTCATAGGTCGCGCGCTGTATCAGCACTGCCACCGGATTAAGGTCGTTGCCGTAGGTCGGCAAGCCAAGGCGAACCGACTCGAAGGGGATGGACCCTCCGCCAGCGGTTGGGTCTAGCACCGAGGGTGCGGTGAGACCGAGCTTCTTGGCCTCCGCTTTAACCCATCTCTTTTCCGACTCCGTCGGTGCGTACTTGAAGGCGCGCTCGTAGCCGTATGGGTCAAGCCCAAGATCTTCACCGGTTCGTTTTGCTGCATCGATCTGCGCCCGCGTCTTGACCGGATCGCCATGGATACCAAGCGCGCGCTTGAACTGCTCTTGATCCGCGTCAGCCGGCAACAGCGACCCGAGCACTGCCGCCCGCGATGCCACCAGCGGCCGCCGCGCCCACCACACGTGCAGGTAGTAGGTCGGCGGCAATGCCGTCATCGAACGCCGCTCGCGCACGCTCTCCTCGCCAAGCGCTGCGATGGGCAACCAGTTCTCGATCAGGCGTGAAGTCGTCATTGCGCGTTCCCGTGGTTGATTGCGCCGGTGTCAAAGCGGCGCATGTCCGCCACGTAGTCTTCATAAGTTCGCCAGCCCAGCAGGGTGATGACCGGCATCGCCAGGTTGGCCGTGTTGTAGTCGGCGAAGAGTGCGCCGCAATCCTGCGCCAGGCCTTGGAATACCTGCTCGGTCGCCGGCCGACATTGCCCCTCCTCCCAGTGGATCGTCTGGTTGCGGGCGCCGCGGATCACCGCCTTCAGTGTCTGGCTACCTACCGCCCGGCCATCGGGCCAGTTGGCTTCCTCACCGAAGGCCGTTGAAAGCCCCTGCTTGGCAACTTGCAGCAGATTACCTGCCAGCGCGCCCAGGGCCGACGCACGCGCCTCTCTTGCCCCACGCAGCCATTCCAACTCCTGCTGCTGGTCATGCCGCTCACGGTCTGGGCCGAAGTAATTCTCCCAGTGTCGGCCCACGCCCAGCATCAGGTCGTCGGGGTCTTCTGCATGGTCAATAAGGCTCTGCGCACGCATGTACTCGGCCTGCACCTGCCGCTCCAGGATCGCGACGCGAGCCGACAGCGCTTCGATTTCGGCCTGCTCGTGCCAGATGGCGTCCAGCAGGCTGCGCGCGGCGAACTCCGTTGCGTCCAGGTACTCGACCAAGGTCATGCGTGGGTCCCCGCGGTGGGGCTGCGCTCCGGCACGCATGCGGCGTGGGGCGGGAATGCCCAGGAAATGCTCGGGCGACATTGAAACGGACATTTCGGCGGGGAAATGTCCGCGGACATGGACATTCCAGTCATTCCGACTCCCCCACCGCAACGTAACGCGCGCCCCGGCCGTGGCCCTGTAGGCGCGCCAAGCCTTCGGCCTCCAGCTCATGAATCAGGCGATTGACCTGGCGCCGGTCGAACCGGGTCATGGCACGCACTTGGGCATTGGTCAGTCCGTCCTCCCCACGCTCCTGGCGCTGCCGCAGAACGCTGAGCACCCGCACCTTGGCGGCCTCCCAGTCGGTCCGGCTGTGGTGATCGGCGCACACATCACCGTGCAGGCGACGTTGCAGATACGATCGAAGCGTCCAGTAGGTGCCGCGGCCGCTTCCACCCCGCACCAGGTAGTCCAGGGTGGTCTCCATCGCGTTAAGTGTTTCCCGGGCCAAAACCTCGCCACGCTGGCATAGCCGTGCCGCGGTTGCGGTGTCGATCTCCGGATGAGTCAACAGGTGTTGCAGTACCAGTAGCTGGTCCACGTCCAGTTCCCGGCCGGCGGTGGACTCTTCCGCGGCGAAGCGCCTGAAGGCTTCGGAGAACTCGTGCCGCTGGAAAGTGACAGTGACCGACTCGCCGCGCTCCTCAATCGCAGGCGGTGGTTTGCCCTCCAGCAGGAAGGCCTTGAACATGCGGCTGACGCCGAGGTTGCTGCGGTTGACCAGGCGCAGCCGCACCAGCGCGTTGACCAGCAGCGGATTTCGCGGTGCCGGCGGGTGATGAAGGATGTTCTCGGGCGTGATGTCGCCGACCAGGCCTCCGGGATTGCTGATCTCCAGCCGCCGCGGGTGCTGCTTGACGATGATCGGCGCGCCGCGCTGGTAATCGGCGTGGCAGAGGGCGTTCAGCAGCGCCTCGCGCAGGGCCAGCTCGGGGTAGGCGCGGTACTCGAAGTGGTACAACCCCTGCTGGACAGTGGCGATGGGGTTGTCGGCCATCACCCGGTCGAGCAGACGCGCCAGCGCGACGGGCAAGGCCTCGCCGCCATCCGCCCGGTCGGTGTAGTCCGTGGCGTTGCGCATGCGCAGATGGGTCCAGCCGTAACCGGAGACATTGCGCGCAACAGCCTCGGGCGTGCCGGCGAGCAGAAGGGCAGCGATGGTCAGCCGTCCGTTCGGGGCAAGGCCCAGCGTGTCGATCAGGTCGCGATCGGACAACGTCAGCAGGTCTTCCGGGCTGCGTTCGGCGCGGGCCGCGCGGCGCAGCGCTTCCAGCGCGGAGGGCGAGAGATCCGACCAGCTCGCCTCGGCAGGCTGGGCCGAGAAATCAGCCTGACCTGAGGCCATCAGCAGGTCGCGGCGGGCGCTGCCGGTGAGCGGCTCGCAGCTCTTGTCGATGCGGATCGTGCCGCGACCGGCACTGTCGGTGTAGGGTCGCATCGGGCCACGCACCTGCATCAGCAAGAGGCGCCCCGTACCTTCAGGCACCGACAGTTCCTCGAAGTCCGGCGTCAGGCGCGGATCGGTATGGTTGTAGATCTCGCGCACCAGCGCGTTGGTGTCGATCTCCAGCGGCACCCCAAGGATCGCGGCGTTACGGCCAATCACGCGATCAGCCACGCCTAGCACGATGGTGCCACCACCCCCGTTGGCCATGCAGACTGCCACCTCGATGAGCCGCCGCTGCATGTCAGGCAGGCTGCGGCCATCCCAACGTTTGAAGTCGAGGTCCTGCGCTTCGAGCACGTCGGCCTCGCCCTCGTCCAGGCGATCGAGTAGCTCGCGTACGTCCTGGACGCTGCGCACGGTCTCGGTCAGTCCTCGGACGCGTTTAGGACGATGCGCAGGGCCTGCAGAATGCGCCGAGGTTTGTGACGATGCATGACCATGCCGAGCCAGTAGGCGGCCTCTTCGCGGCCCATGCGCTCGATGCCGTCGACGCAGGCCTGCATGTTGTCGCGGTTGCGCATCGGCGCCAGGGTGCGGAACAACAGCCCGAGAACCAAGGCGGTCTCCTCGTCGAGGCCCTGCACATTGCGCCGGCCCGGCGCGCCCGGCCCGAGACGCACGCCATGCTGGCGCAGTATGCGCAGGATGCGGGGCTCAAAACGCTCCAGCCCGGCCCCGCGCAATCCGCCGACGAAAACCGACTCGCCGTCCTCACTGGTGGCGACTGGCAGACGGTAGACACGCATTTCGCTGTCGCCGGGACCGTGACGAAAGAGCCTCAGCTCGTAGCGGGGCGACGCGCTGCGGGCGGGGCGGATGGGTTTGACGCTGCCGCCGGCCATCAGGCGCGCTCCGCTTCAGCAGAGACGAACGCCGCGCCGTTGCCCACCCGGGTGAGCTGATCGCGCAGGCGCTCGGGGGCATCCTCGGACAGGTCGAGGCCATCGTTGAAGCGAAGCTCCACCTTGAGCATGCGGGGATTCTTGTCCTTGGCCGCAGTGAGCTGCGGCTGCAGGAACTCGCGAACCAACTGGGCCTCGGTCAGGGGGCCTGCGAACTCGATCGTCAGCAGGCCGCCTTCCGCCATTTCCAGGTCCACGTTCACGCTGACCCGCTTGTTGGCGCCAGAGATGCCATTGGCCGCCGGGAGGAGTCGAAACAGTTCGCCGGCGTCGAAGCACTGCACCGTGAGGGCCGCGAGCTGCTTGCAGCCGCTGCCGCGGGCCTTATCGAACAGGATCCCCAAGGCCTCCTTGAGAGGTCCTTCGGCCTGCAGGCGCGGCGGCCCCTCCGCAGCGGGTGGCTGACCGACCGGCGTGTGCGGTGCGTAGGGCAGTGGCGTTGCTCCGCTAGGAGGAGGGCCGCCAGGCGGCGTTGGCCCCGTCGGACCAAGCGCAGGCTCGCCGACGGGCCCACGCGGCCACAGCCCACTCTGCTCGGCGAATGCGCGAGTGAGCACGAAGGACTGCTCGTCGATCATGATCTGCGCGCCGGGGTCGCCCTGGCCGTAGACCAGGTCGCCGCGCCGGTAGATGTAGTCACCGCGTTCGACCCCGGTGCGAACTAGCTTGATGAAGGCGTCGTCGCCGAGCAGGATCGATAGCGCCGGGTCTTTGCGAAACTCATTGCGCAGGTCGACCGTACTGATCTGCCCACGCTTGAGGGGCGTGCGGTCGCGCACGTAGGCTGGGGACTCCGGCGAATCCTCGACGCCGCGCAGCTTGTTGAGGTCGCGCAGCGCCGTAAGAACCTGCTGCTGGCCGGCGCCGGGCCGGTCCGACGCGGTTCCGAGGTCGATGACGGAATGAGCCAGATCGACGTTCGCGCCCGCGGCGCGATTGCGCGCCGGGTAGTAGAGATTCCGGTAGCACTGCGCCACGGACACCGCGAGTTCATGCCGGGACCGCTCCTGCCATTCGCGAAGCTTGGCCTGATGGTGCTCGGGAAGCTCGCGGATGCGCTCGTTGCGCGTCATCTGCTGCAGGGCGAGGCGTCGCATCATGCGCTCGACCATGAGCTGCACGCGGGCCTCGTCCGCAACCAGGAACACGAGGTTGTTGCGCTGCATCCGCAGGCTGCCGGAGTTGCCCTTGCGCTCGAAAATCTCCTGCACGCGCTCGGGGAGCCCTTCCTGACCGGGGGCCACCGTGTCCGCTTCGTGGTTGATTAGCGCCAGGCGAGGCGCGCCGGTCCCGACCTCGTCCGGGACGTCCCAGGGCCCGGCCGGGAACGGCACCAGGTCCAGGGTCGTTCCGCCGAAGATCCGTCGGATCTCGTCCTGTAGCGCGGCGCGGATCTCTTCGCGATCGACGTTGCGCTCTTCGCGGCGGACGAGCTGGGTCAGATTCGGCTCGTAGAGGAAGCGAAGCGGCGCGTTGGGACGATCATCGAGGTAGGCGGACTGGTCGCGGAAGCGGGTACGGGCGTCGTCGATGAAGGCGCCGTCCAGCGCGGGGCCCAGCATCGCGAGTCGCAGTTCGTCGGCATTGACGCCACGCAGGTCTGAGTTGAAGGCCAGCGTGTGAACCAGAATCGTGCGCGCCGCATAGGCGGTGTAGGGTGGCAGGCCCGCGTACTGCGCCTTGTCGATCTGCTGGGCGAGCGCGAACTGGCCCTTTTCACCAGCGACATCGGAGCGGATGGCCGGGACCAACTCCGGCTGCTGGAGACGGGTGACGATCTCCTGGTAAATCGCCGGGTTGGCCGGATCGATGTGGTGCAGATGGATCGCAGTGGCGTCGGCGGGCCGATCCTGCCAGAGCTGGGCGACGGTGCGGACGAGCAGCCGAAGCATGCCACGCACGCGGTGGAAGGTCCCTAGTGTGGCGGTCTTGTGCGTAAGGGTATCCAGCAGCGCGGGGTGCAGCGGGTAGCTGCGTTCGAACTGTTCGGCAAAATCGCCATCGCCTGCGGTGGTCGGTAGCGTAGCGGCGTGCTGCTTCCACAAGGCGCGGTAAGCGGAGACGGCTTCGGCCGCCTTCTGAGAATCGATCTGCGCGAATAACCGGCGCCGGAGGACCAGTGCAGTTTCATCGTCTTCAGTTGGATTCAGCAGCGTTGCCTTTCGCGCGGCGACGCTCTCGATCTCTGCCATCCGGCTGGCCAGGAAATCGTTCTCCTCGGCGTAGGCATCGGATGCTCGGCCGTCCTTGCCTACTGCCAGCGAGAAGACTAACGAGACGTTAGGCGAGGACTCGACGGCCTTGATCAGTGAGGTAAGGAAGGCCGCTAGCTGGTCACGTCCGCCGTGGGGTAGTCCGCGGACCTTGCGCAGGTATATGGCCGGCTCGTCCATGAGGATCAGGGTGGGCTGGTTGCCGAACAACTCCTTGAGGGTGTCGGCACCGGGCGCAACTGCCTGGTCGTCGCTCGCACGGACGCGCTCGAAGCCATCCTTTCCGGCCAGAGCGTAGGCGATCTCGCCCCAGGGCGTATGCGCACGGACACCATCGCCCATCGATCGACCGTTGGCCGGGTCGGCATTCTCGCCGTCGAACGCGGCGATTCGCACCGGTCCGGCAGGCAGCAGGGCGGGGTCAATGAACTCCTCAGGCCGGGCGACACCCTTCATTCCGCCAGCCGCGTGAACCAGCGCAATGAGGCCGTGGGTCTTGCCGCCGCCGAACGACGTGTCCAGGCGCAGCACGGCCGCCGCCTCACCGCCGGCGCCACTCAAGCGCCTGCAGACCGCCTCAAGAAGGTTTCTAAGCCCTCTGGTCGGATACGTGTTCGCGAAGAAGCGCACAGGGTCCGAGTAATCAGGTACCGCTTTTCCAGTGATAACTGCAGCCAGGTCCGCAGCCAAATCCGCATCGCTGACCTTCCCATCGCGGACGTCGTCCCTGGGCAGACACACGTCGAAGATATTTGGAACTGCCATCCTTTACCGCTCCTCGTACGAACATCTCTGCATTGTGGTGCCCATCGGGGCCGATCGCGCGCTCCCTCTATCTTAGAAGGTAAAAGTATGGCCGGCAGATCAGGCAGGCCCACCTAGAGCTTCGTTTTTTGCCTCAGAAACGTTGCGCCCCCGGTGTTGGAGAGGATGCGCGCCTCTCGGCTCACCACGAACCTCGCTTAGCCTCCCTGCCCAGCCACGCTTCGATCGGTTCTGATCGCCATCCCGTGAGGCGCTCGCCGAGCGCGTACCAAGCCTGAGACCCAGACAAGGATTCGATCT
>CALMYW010000530.1 GCA_937873665.1 uncultured Sphingorhabdus sp. | reverse complement strand
GGTTGGCCTTCTTCTGCGCTTCGTAGCGGAACTTGCCGACATCGAGGAACTTGCACACCGGCGGATCGGCGTTGGGCGAAACTTCGACGAGGTCGAGCCCGACCTCAGCCGCCTGCTCGATCGCCTCGCGCGTGTACATCACGCCAAGGTTTTCGCCTTCTTCGTCGATCACGCGGACCTTGTCGGACGTGATCATCTGGTTGTAGCGCGGCCCGCTCTTCACGGGAGGCGTCATCATACGCCGGGGTGGGGGTGCTATGTTGCGTTCTCCTGTAGCAGCTAATGCTCGCGCGCGCTCTTAAAGCGAATCGCGGCGCGGGGGAAGGAGTCTTTCTTTCCGCCTGACGGCGGTGCGGGAAGCACCCTTGTTGGGTGCGCCCTTCGCCTCCGCGAAGGGCCGGCCAGGCCAGGGAAGCACGGACGTGCTTCCCGCACCGCCGTCAGGCGGATCAGGAACGCCACAGCGGGAACCGCACCAGTTTCCCCTGCACCGGCAGGACCGCGTTCACTTCGCGCGCGGGCTGCATCGCGGCCAGGATCGCCGGGTCGGCGGCGTCCATTCCGCCGGTCAGCGCGCCGAAGGCGGGGAGGATCAGCTTGCGTTCGCTTGCCACCCAGCACGGGCGGACGATCCGGCGGCCGCGCGCGGTGACTTTCAGGCGCGGGTGGAAGTGGCCGGACAGTTCGGGCCGGGTCTCGCCGGGGCGGGCCTCGTGCCGCAGCAGCAGTCCGGCGACGCTGAGTTCGTCGACCAGCGTGCCTTCGCGTGACCTACCCCGGTCGTGGTTGCCCGCCACCCAGACCCAGTCGGTCGCGCGGGTCAGGGCGGCCAGCATCCCGGCGGCGTGGGGCTCCAGCCGCTCCACTCCGTCCGCATCGTGGAAATTGTCGCCCAGGCAGAACACCCGCCGCGCGCCGGTCTCGCGGATGGCCAGCGCCACCCGCTCCAGCGTCTCGCGGCTGTCATAGGGGGGCAGCATCTGCCCGAAGCGCGCGAAGAAGCTGGCCTTTTCAAGGTGCAGGTCGGCCACCAGCAGCGCCGCCTCGCGCGGCCAGTACAGCGCGCAGGCGCTGGTCAGCGCGAACTCCTCGCCTGCGAACGAAAAGGGAACCATGGCTTTTCCTTGCCGGATCGGGATTCGCTTGGCAAGGCCTTGGCCCATGACCGACTGGACACCCTATACCGACCGCGCCCGGCAGTGGTTCGAAACCCTGCGCGACCGGATCTGCGCCGAATTCGAGAGCATCGAGGCCGAGGCCGGCAGCGATGCGAGGTTCGACTACCTGGCGTGGAGCCGCGAGGAAGAGGGCAACCCCAATCCCGGCGGCGGCACGCGCGGGCTGATGAAGGGCAAGGTGTTCGAGAAGGTGGGGGTCAACGTCTCCACGGTCCATGGCCGGTTCGCGCCCGGTTTCGCCGGTTCGATCAACGGCGCGAGCGAGGACAACCCCGGCTTCACCGCCACCGGCATCAGCCTGGTCGCGCACATGGCCAACCCGCACGTGCCCGCCGTGCACATGAACACCCGCTTCCTCACCACCAGCAAGGCCTGGTTCGGCGGCGGCGGCGACCTCAACCCGCCGCTCCCTTACGATGAGGACACGGCGGAGTTCCACGCGGCGTATCAGGCCGCCTGCGATGCGCACGATCCGGAATACTACCCGCGCTTCAAGAAGTGGGCGGACGAATACTTCTTCATTCCGCACCGGAATGTTGCGCGCGGGGTGGGCGGGATCTTCTACGACCACCTCGAATGCGCGGACGAGGCGCAGTGGGAAGCGAACTTCGCCTTCACCCGCGACGTTGGCGAGGCGTTCCTGGCCTCGTTTCCCCGGATCGTCCGCCGCCGCATGGGCATGGACTGGAGCGAGGCGGACAAGCGGGCGCAGCTTGAATGGCGGGGCCGCTACGCCGAATTCAACCTGGTCTATGACCGGGGCACGCTGTTCGGCCTCAAGACCGGGGGCAACATCGACGCGATCCTGATGAGCCTGCCGCCCGAGGCGAGCTGGAGCTGACGGCTTTCCTACTCGGCGCATTTCTGGCCTAACCTGCGGGATGAAGACCTATCCCGCCCCCACTGTTTCCCGCCGCGTGCCCGCGTTCCATCCCGTGCCCTCGCGCCCGCGCGCGGATGGCTGGACGCCGCTGCGCCAGGCGGAATTCCTCGGCCATCTTGCCCTGACCCGGTCGGTCAGTGCCGCCGCCCGCGCCGTGGGCATGGCGCGCGAGACGGCCTATCGCCTGCGCCGCCGGGCGGGTGCCGAAGGCTTCGCGGCGGCCTGGGATGCCGTGCTGGGCGCGCCGCCGCCGGGGCGGAAGGTCACACCGCCCGACCTGTTCCAGCGCCTCTCAAGCGGCACCTTGCGCCCGGTCATGCGGCGCGGGCAGGTGCTGGGCGTGGTGCAAAAGCCTGATAATGCGGCGCTTCTGATGCTGATCGCGCGGCTCGACCGGGCAGAGCGGCGCACCGCCCAGGCAGCCGAAGGTCACGGCACAAAATCGCGGCAAGAGTGTTCAGCCCCTTGCCCTTCCCCCGGCCTTGCGCCCACATAGGCCCGAGATGCTGCGCCAGTACGAACTTGTCGAACGTGTTCTTGCCTACGATCCGGATGCGGACGAGGCGATGCTCAACCGCGCCTATGTCTACACGGTGCAGAAACATGGCAGCCAGAAGCGCGCCAGTGGCGACCCCTATTTCAGCCATCCGGTCGAAGTGGCTGGCCTGATGACCGAGCTGAAGCTCGACCAGGAAACCATCGTCACCGCGCTGCTCCACGACACGGTGGAGGATACCCTGGCCACGGTTGCGGAGGTGGAGCGCCTGTTCGGGCCCAATGTCGCCCGGCTGGTCGACGGGGTGACCAAGCTTTCCAAGATCGAGGCGATGAGCGAAAAGGAACGCGCGGCGGAAAACCTGCGCAAGTTCCTGCTGGCGATGAGCGAGGACATCCGCGTCCTGCTGGTCAAGCTGGCCGACCGGCTGCACAACATGCGCACGCTCCACTTCATCAAGAGCGAGGACAAGCGCCGCCGCATCTCGCGCGAGACGATGGATATCTACGCCCCGCTGGCCGAGCGGGTGGGCATGTACGAATACATGCGCGAAATGCAGCTGCTGGCCTTCGAGCAGCTGGAGCCGGAAGCCTATGCCACGATCACCGGGCGGCTTGCCCAGATCCGCTCCAGCGAGGGCGGGCAGGTCGATGCCATCGCCCTGTCGATCAAGCAGGCGCTGGCCGAAGCCGGGCTGAAGGTGGAGGTTTCGGGGCGCGAAAAGCATCCCTATTCGATCTGGAAGAAGATGGCCGAACGCCATGTCAGCTTTGAACAGATCACCGACATCATGGCCTTCCGCGTCCTGACCGAGACGGTCGAGGACAGCTACAAGGCGCTGGGCGTGCTCCACACCACCTGGCAGATGATTCCCGGGCGGTTCAAGGACTACATCTCCACGCCCAAGTCGAACGGCTACCGTTCGCTCCACACCTCGCTGATCTTCGAAAACTCGATGCGCATGGAAGTGCAGGTCCGCACCCGCGAAATGCACGAGACCAACGAGTTCGGCCTGGCCGCGCACTGGGCCTACAAGCAGGCGGCGCGGCCCGACGGGCAGGTCGGCTGGTTGCGCGACCTGATCGAGATCGTCGATGCCAGCCACGATGCCGAGGAACTGCTCGAGCACACGCGGCTGGCAATCTACCAGGACCGGATCTTCGCTTTCACTCCCAAGGGCCAGCTGCTCCAGCTGCCCAAGGGCTCGACCCCGGTCGACTTCGCCTATGCGGTGCACTCCGACCTTGGCTCGTTCGCGGTCGGGGCCAAGATCAACGGGCGCCACATGCCGCTGCGCACCGCGCTGTCGAACGGCGACGTGGTGGAGATCATCAAGAGCCGCAATGCCTCGCCGCAGCTGTCATGGCTCGGCTTCGTCGTTACCGGCAAGGCGCGCGCCGCGATCCGCCGCGCGGTGCGGGCCAAGGAACGCGCCGAAGTGGCCGCGATCGGCCGCAAGCTGTTCGAGGAGATCGTGACGCGCCTGCCCTCGAAGATCGGCAAGAAGGCGATCCGCGAGGCTGCGAAACGGCTGGACCTGGGCGGCGAGGAAGACCTGATGGCGGCGATCGGCGCGGCCCGGATCGATGACCGCGAAGTGCTGGAGGCGCTGGTCCCCGGCAGCACCGCCGATCTGCCGGAACCGGAAAAGTGGTCCGCCCACGAACGCGCCATCTCGATCCGCGGGCTGACCCCGGGCGTCGCCTTCCACCTTGCGGAATGCTGCCACCCGGTGCCGGGCGACCGCATCGTCGGCATTCGCGTGCCGGACAAGGGCGTGGAAGTCCACGCGATCGACTGCCTGTCGCTCGCCAGCGGCGTCGATGCCGACTGGCTCGACCTGTCATGGGGCGACCGCACGACCGGCGCGGTTGGCCGCCTGCGCGTACTGCTCCACAACCGCCCCGGCACGCTCGCCGAGGCGGCCGGTATCTTCGCCGGCAACCGCGCCAATATCGTCAGCCTGGAAATGACCGGCCGCGATGAACTGTTCGGAACCTACGAGGTCGATCTTGAGGTGAGCGACCTTGCGCACCTCACCCGCATCGTCTCCGCCCTGCGCGCCAGCGATGCCGTGGCCGAGGCAGAGCGGATCTAGGCGGGTTGCCGCTCTCAGGCGGGGCGAGGTTGGGGCGGTGAACCGGAAACCGTTTTCCTACTCGCGCCCGATCTGCGACAAAATCTCCTGCCTTCCCGGTTCGTGTCGAGCGCAGTCTAGGCACGCCGCGGCGGCCGCGCTCCTTGAACCGTTCAGAACTCCAGCGCCACGGTCACCGTGTCGCCCTCGGCCAGATTCTCGGCGCGGCGCACGCTGGCCTTGACCGGCAGCATCCAGCCTTCGGCCTTGGACGGAAACACCGAGGTGGCGAAGCGGCTGTCCCCGATCGCCGCGTGCACTTTCAGCGATCCGAAGCCGCCGATGGTCCGCTCCATCCGCCGCATCAGCGCCGTGGCCGACAACGCCTCGCCCGCCGCGCCGTCGATGCTCAGGAAATGCCATGTGCCATTGGTGCCGCCAGTCCAGCGCCACAGGGTTCCGGTGTGGGTCAGGGTTTCGGTCACCCCTTCACCCGCCGCACCGGCACCGGCACGTTGCACACGTCCGCCCCGCCCGCCGGACGGATGAAGAACGCATCGCGCCGGTTGGCCCGCGCATCGGCGTAGGCGGCAAAGCTCTCGCTCTCGGTGGAGAGGTATTCGTAGGCGGGCAGGCCGGTCACTTCATTGCCCATCCGCACCGAAAGGATCGCCGTGCGCTCCTCCGGCGTTTCGTAGAACCCCAGCGGCCCCGTGCCGCGCGGCAGGCTGGAAAGGTGCTCGATCCCTTCGATCACCCGTCCGACCAGCGCGATGTTGCGATCCAGATGGCGCGGCGCATGGCCGATCACGGTGTAGAGTTCCGCCCCGCTGCCGGTGTCGGGGGAGAGGTTCCGCCCGACGCCGACCATGCCGTAGCAGTGGACGGGCCACGCCTGGCCGTCTTCCACCCCAAGCGGCCATCCCCGCCATGCCAGCGTCGACGATGCATAACGGTCACCGCGTATCCCCGACGCGCCCTTGGTTGCGAACCACTCCTGCATGGTGCCAGCGAGCGGCGCAATCGAGTCCGCAACCTTGCCAAAGAGCGCCGGATCGCTTCGTACGGCAAGCACATAGCCACCCTCCGGCACCGCCGCCAGACCTTCCGGCAGCTTGCGTGCCTTGGCCGGATCCTCGCCATCCGCATCGCCCCACTGCGCGACGTAATTGTCCTGCACCCGGTTGATCGATAGCCCGTCCCACCAGTGCGCCGTCGCCAGCTTGCGGATGTTGCCGATCCACCCATGCGAGAACGGCGGCGGCATCAACTGGATTACTACGCGCCGGGGCTTTCCCTTCGCATCGGGCGCAAGGTCCATCACCAGCAGGTCGGATTGCGCGATGGCCGTCCAGTGCGCCTGCGGCGCGGCGGCAACGATTTCCGAAGGTGCGGGCGCAGGCGGCTTGTCTTCGGCGGCAAGCGGCGCGGCAGAAAGCAGGGCGCCAAGCAGAATCAGGGACTTGTGCATCGCCGCACTGTGCCACGCTGCCCGCCCTTCGGCCAGCCTTGCGAAAGAGAGCGGTTCAGTCCGCCATTTCCTCCAGCGCGTCGATGTCCGCGTCGGACAGGCCGAAATGGTGCCCGACCTCGTGGATAACCACATGGGATACCAGATGCTCCAGCGTTTCGTCCCCCCGCGCGATCCACTCGTCGAGGATCGGGGCGCGGAACAGCCGGATCTGGTCGGGCATGGTGCCGGACGGGGCGGAATGCTTCTCCCCCACCGGCACCCCCTCGTACAGCCCGGTCAGCTCGAACGCATCCTCGATGCCCAGGTCGGCCAGCGTTTCCGCATCGGCAAAGTCCTCGACCCGCAGCAATACCCCATCAAGGTGCGCCCGGAACGGCTCCGGCAACCGCTCCAGCGCACCGCGCGCCAGCGCCTCGATCTCGGCGGCATCGGGGGCCAGTCCAAAGGAACGTATCATCCTCTCAACTTGCCAGAACCACCGCCCTTGCGAAACCCCCGCCCGCACGCTAGGGCGCCCCTTCCAGTGCACGCGGAGCGGTGGCCGAGTGGTCGAAGGCGCTCGCCTGGAAAGTGAGTATACGTCAAAAGCGTATCGAGGGTTCGAATCCCTCCCGCTCCGCCAGTCCTTCGGGACAAACTTCTCTCCGCTCCGATATCGGCCAGGCGCAAGTCCCTATAACTCCGCGATTTTCAATCACGGAACTGTACCACGAAACGGGAGCGAGAGAACGTGGTGCGCCAGAAACGCTTCATTGCGCCAGCGGAGAATGCCTCGTTGGTACGGTTTTGCTAAATAGACGTTCTGGTCCGCGATATTTGGATCTGCCATTTGGGTGGCACAGGCCCATAGAGGTGGTCTCATTGCACTTGAGCCTTGTAAGTTGTTGATAATCTCCATGAGTTGTCGCTTGGCATACAGCCTAACAGGCCTGCAATTCGTGTTAGCAGGCTTGGTATTCATGTCGGCAGGCTGTCTTTCCGTGCAATAGCTTGAATGTGCGCTTGGCGAGCGCGTCATTCTGCATTTCCAGTTTCTCTCACGCGGGTCGTGACAACAGCTTGGGGCCCGCCTGTCGTCATCGAGGCGGCGCCGGGCCGACTGGTCAGGAGCCTCGCGGGAACTTTTTATGAGCAAGCGTCGTCACGGCTACATTGGGCAGCGTCCGCTGGATCTCATGTTCGCACCCCGATATCGCTTAAAGAAGAACGCTCTGCATACGGGCTACGACCTCCTCCTCCGACAGGTCTATAAGGACGCGCTTCGGGGTGATGTTGGTGCGATCAAGCAGATCCTGATGGTGGCACGTGCTCAGGAGCGGGTTCATGGTCCGCGCCATTATCCGACCCGCTATTCCAATGGCGGCAACTACGTAAGTGCGGTTCCCGCGATGCGACTGCTTGGAATTCTGGTTGGTGGCAAGAGCGCAACGGGGGTTGGGCTGGGACTGGCGCCCTGGGTCGGTGACGCGCTCGAATCGCGCAATGCAAGTGGGTTTACCGGCCTGGTGTGCAAGCCGGAGAAAGTCTCGGATCGCCCCTATTCCCTTTATGAGGACGCTCTCTACATTCCCGCCCGCCCAGCGCGGGATCCGGCCGACACCCAGTTCAAGCCTGGCAAGAGCGGAAATCCGCGTGGGCGTCGTCCGGCCAACGGCTGGAGTTCGGCTCCGGTCCATTTTCTCGACGAACTTGTGGAAGCCAAAGTGACTGGCGAACCGCGCAAGATCACCCGGTTCCAGCACTTGATCTATCAAATCGAGATCAAGGCGCTCAAGGGCGATGAGGAATTGCGCAAGTTGCTGCTCGAGTTCGGTCTCAAGGTCGAGATGGAGCGTTACCGGGATAGCCTCGAGGACGACCAGCTCTACTTCTCTCAGTCGCCTCTCGATAACGACCTGGTCTGGATGTTCGATGATCTGAAAGACTTGCAGATTCTCAATTCGCGTTCGCGCAAGTACCATCTGCTCATGCCATGGATTGTCGAGTTGGCCCTTGCGCGGCTTGAGCCAGGCGCGTTGAATGACGATGAACAGGCCCTTGTGGTCCGTGCAACGAGTACGCCGGAAAAGGTTCGCTGGCCGGAATGGTGGGGCGAAAATCGCCGCAAGCGTCAGCGTCTGAAGCGGCGCGAAGGTCATGTTGGCCTCTCTTGCCGCTTCTTGTGACGTCCAAGAGCAATTGAGGCGGGCCGGATTCTTCCATTCTCGCAAAGCAACCCCGTGCGCCGAAGGTCATTGCTGTCACGACCTGATCAGAGTTTGTCCGCAAAGGTCGTGACAGCAGTCCGACCGACCGAAAGCGTGGCGCGGGCGCGCCCTCCGTTCCTAAAGCCATTGGTGATGCACCGACGAATGAGGTGCACGCAGATTTTTCCGAAAGACGCGAAAAGCCCTTTGGCACCCCGGATTGTGCTTGTCACGACCGGTCCTGGGTTTGGCCCCGCAAGGTCGTGACAGCAGCCTCGCTCCCGGTGATTCGGAAGCGAAGCGAGGCATGCCATGAGTAACAAGTCGCAGGGAGAACCCCATAACGGGGAAGCGGGTAATCCGAAGAGGGATGAGCCCGATCCTTCGGGTTTGCCGTGTGCGCCGATGGACAACGGCGAGGTGCTCGGCGATGCGGAGTTCGGCGGGCTCGACGGTGCGACGCTCCCGGGTCAGGACCCGATGCGGGTGCATGAGCTGATCCGCCTGCTCACCAAGGACCTGCACCCGTGCAATCTCATCGAGCGCTACTGGATCCAGGAGATCGCGATGCTGACCGCGCGGGCGGAGTACCTGCGCAAGGTGCACTGGGCTGCGGTGCTGCGGATCATGGAGCGCCTCGCGCTGCAGGAAGTGGGGCGGGTGCGCGCGGCCAGTGGTGACAACCAGGCCCTGGTTGCCGAAGCCATGGCGGCGCTTGAACTGGTGCGCCGCGTGCGCGCTGGACGCGACGAGCTGGCAGCCTCGCTCGACCCGCGCTGGCAGGTGCTGCTCGGCGAGGCCTTCACCAGCGAGCTCGCGCTGATCGACAAGCTGATGCAGCTCGAGTTCCTGGTCCTGCGCGAGCGCGACCGGGTGCTGGAGATGCGGGACAAGCGCCATGCCATGCAGGTCAGGGAAGCCCTGCTCATGATCAGCAATGGCTTGCTCTCCGAGGCCCGCAACCTGCTCGATGATCCGGACGAGGCGGAATGAACCCGCTCAGTGAAGCCGCCCGGGAAGCGAGCCGCAGGAACGGCCGGCTCAGCAAGGGCCCCCAGACCGTGCTTGGCCGGCAGATCTCGGCGAGGAACTCGTTCAAGCACGGCCTGAGGGGCAGGCTCAGCACCGAGCCCGAGTTCCTGCCTGTCTGGCTGCGGAGCTTTGCCGAACGGATCCCGGTCCTGTTCGGCTATATTACCCAGCGGCGGCGCGAACATCTCGACCGGCTGCTCGAAAGCATGCTGCTGGTCACCCGCGCGGACCGGCTGATCGGGGAGGAGCTGGCGAAGCTCGGCTGGCTGTTTTCGGATGGTGCTGTGGCGCGCGAGCTTGATCCGAACCTGGTGGATCTCTCCAGACTGGAGACCCTGCTTGCCTATCGCCGCCGCTTCAGCGCCTCGCGGGACCGCGGGATCGGAGAGATCGTGCGCGGCAAGCGTATCCTTCGTCCGTACAGCCGCCAGTATGGCATGCAGTGGAACGCCCGTGAGCGGGAACGGAAGAAGGAACGGAAGAGGAAGGCGCGCGCCGAACGCGCCGCCGCGAAGCGCAAGGGCTGAACTTCTAACCTGCATCTGGGGTTCGGCGGCAAGCAATTACCTTCGCGATCCGGGCAGAGCTTTCTCACCGCCCTATCTTTGACGTCACATCGAGCCTCCTGCAGCCCCTGCTGCGGGAGGTTTTTTGTGCGGCCACGTTCACGTGACCTGCAGCGCGCGAGCGCGATTGCCAGGTTCGTTCGGCAAAACCAGCGCAAGTGTCGGAGCCCGTTCCCGGGTTCGTTCGGCAAAATGCGCGTCTAAATCCGAACCCCCGCTTAGTCTCCAGATAAGAGTTGCAGAGCGCGCGCAGCTATGGCGACAGACTGACCGGGTCGGGCAAGCGATTTGCCGCCGGACCCTTTGATCAGGGAGTCCGCCGCCGATGAGCCCGAAGCACCGCACCTCGATGAGTCACCCGCTCGAGATCGCCGCGGTCCGGCCAGCGCCGCAGATGGGGCTGGTCGGACTGACCTTTGCGCCGGGCAAGGTGCAGGCCGGCGCCATGACCGGGGCATGGGCGCGCGATCTCGCGCTCGATCTCGACGTGATCGAGGCGTGGAACGCGGCGGCCGTGGTGACGCTGGTCGAGGAGCATGAGCTCCACGCGCTGGAGATCGCCGAACTCGGCGCGCGGGTCACCGAGCGCCACATGACCTGGATCCACGCGCCGATCCGCGACTACGGCGTGCCCGACAACGCGTTCGAGGCAAGCTGGGCCGAGCACGGACCGGGTCTGCGTGCCCGGGTGCGGGATGGCGCCAATGTGCTGGTCCACTGCAAGGGCGGCCTTGGCCGCGCCGGCACGATTGCCGCGCGGCTGCTGGTCGAGCTTGGCATGGAGCAGAACGTGGCGATCCAGCAGGTGCGCTCGGTTCGCCCCGGGGCCATTGAGACCAGTGCCCAGCTTGCCCATGTGATGGGCTGCGCTCCCATTGACGAGGCTCTGCCCAACACCAGCCCCGAGGCCGTGCGCGACCGCGCCATCGGCGCGCTGCTTGGCCTCGCCATTGGCGATGCACTCGGCACCACCGGTGAGTTCAAGCCGCGCGGCAGCTATCCGAGGATCACTGACCTGGTCGGCGGCGGGGTGTTCCGCCTGAAGGCCGGCCAGTGGACCGATGACACCGCCATGGCGCTGGCGCTCGCCGCCAGCCTCCACGAGGCACGCGGGCTCGACGAGGCCGACCTGATGACCCGGTTCGTCGCCTGGCACCGGCTCGGTGACTACTCGTGCACCGGGACCTGCGTCGACGTCGGGCTTACCGTGCGCGAGGCGCTGGCCCGGTTCGAGCGCACCGGGAACGCAATCGCCGGTTCGACCGCGCCGATGTCGGCGGGCAATGGCAGCCTGATGCGGCTTGCCCCGGTCGCGATCCGCTACTGGCACGAGGATCAGATCCGGCGCGAGGCCGCTGCGCGGCAGAGCAGGACCACCCATGGCGCACCCGAGGTGGTCGATGCCTGCGTGGTGTTCGCCGACATGCTCGCCGAAGCCATCGCCGGCAAACCGCGTCACGAAGTGATGCGCCTGCGCCAGGGCTCCTACGCGGGCCGCATCCCGGAGGTGATCGGCGGCTCGTGGCGCACCCACATCCGCAGGACGATCCGCAGCTCGGGCTACGTCATCGACAGCCTCGAGGCGGCGCTGTGGTGCACGGCGCGGACCTCGAGCTTCGCCGAGGCCGTGCTGCTCGCCGCCAACCTCGGCGAAGACAGCGATACCGTCGCGGCGATCACCGGGCAGCTTGCCGGAGCGCTCTATGGCAGGGAAGGCATTCCCGCCCGCTGGCTTGAGACCCTCGCCTGGAGCCACCAGATCGAGACCATGGCGCTCGACCTCACCACGCCTGCCGGGTGGTATCCGTGGTGACGAGTCCGCTCGGGGCCCTGGAGTGAGGGGCGCTTGCCGGATCCGCGCCGCTAGCAAGCTTGGGAGGGCTATTCATTCTCAAGCCGCAATTTGTCAGCTTCCGGTGAACGCGGCTAAGGACCATCCATGATCGATGCCCCTGCAATCGCTGACATTCAGCGCAAGGTTTCCGAAGCGGTTTTTGGCCGGCCCCTGGTCACCAACGTCCTGCGCGGGCAGGTGGTCGAAGCGATTGTTGCTTGCGCATTGGAACCAGAATGGACCTGGTGTGCTGAGGATTATTCGAGCTGGGACTTCGAGCGCGCCGACGGCTTGCGTCTGGAGGTCAAGCAGTCCGCAGCCAGGCAAAGCTGGGCAACCTCCGATAAGCCCTCGACCTGTTCGTTCGATATCGCCGTGCGCAAAGGCCGGTGGGAGGGATCTTCCTGGATCGACGAAGTCGGCCGGGCCGCTCATATCTATATCTTAGCGCATCATCCAGTGGCTGACAGCACGGCGGATCATCGCGATCCAGGCCAATGGCATTTTTATGTGGTTCCCACCCGCTCGCTCCCGAACACCAAGCGCCTGTCGCTAACTACTGCACGCAGGTTGGCATCGGCCACTTCATTCGCTGAGCTCAGGCATGCAGTCGAATACGCCCTGCAAAAAGGCACCGCCGGCGTTGCTTGAGGTCTTCAGTCGCAGCGGGTTGGTTCTTGCGGTCGGCGCCAGACGGAAGCTGGACAATACGGGGGCCGTATTGATCTCCGGAATCCTCAGGAGCACCAATTCAGATGGAAACACCGATTTCCCGCCGCAGGCTGAAAGTCTTCTTCGACGGCGGCTGCAGGCCTAATCCAGGGCGGATCGAGGCGGCTGTGGTGATCCGCGGTGTGTCTTACCTGTTCAACGATCTGGGGCATGGCAGCAACAGCGATGCCGAGTGGCGAGCATTAATCTGCGCGCTGGAATTGACCCAATCGATGGGCCTTGCCGAATTTGTGCTGATAGGTGATGCGGCTGAGGTAATCCGGCAAGCCAACAAGACCTTGAGCACCAACTGCGCCAGGCATGGCCATGCCGCGACCTTGCTCGCCCTCTCCCGCGGGTCGCCACCGCTGCGGATGCGCTGGATCAAGCGCGCGCAGAACCTCGCCGGGATCGCGCTAGCGGCCCGACATCCGCGGTAGAAAACTCCACTTCGCTCTGATCGCAGCCCCAGAAAGAAGGGCCAGAAAGCGCTGGCCCTAGAAAGTCTTGGGAGAGGATGCCTGTAAGGCAGGGCTGGAGATAGGATCGGCGGCGCGGTTCGCAAGTGCAAAACACGGCGCGAATGCTGCGGTTTTTGCAACTGCCCGGACTTGTGCTGCCCGATCATCTGCAGTGACGACCGCCAGATGCCATGCAGCATTGCCAGTTCAGTCCCTGCCCGTGGCTACTGCCTCCCTCACTTCCGCAGCATGCACCTGCGCTCCTGCTCTTCCCATGAGGGGTGGATGGCGCGGATGTCGAGGAGGGCGGTGCTGTCGACCCCGGCGCGCAGGCGCCCGTCGAGCACGGCCTCGATCACCGCGGGCGAGAGGAACGCCAGGCGCAGGACCCGCACGATGTAGGAGACGCTGACCCCTTCCTTGGCAGCAAGGGTCGAGGGATCTAGACCCTGCGCGCTCATCTGTTGCCACCAGCCACGGGCCTGGACGATGAGGCGGATGAGGGTGAGGTCGACCCCGTCGGCGGTGGCCGCGGCGCCATTGTCGTGCACCAGCCGCACCGCGCGGCCCGTACGTGTCAGCCGCACGCTGCTGCGCCGGGTCAGGTGAGGCGGGCTGCCAGGAGCGGGGCAAAGCTGAAGCGCCGCTGCCATAGCTGGCACTGCGACCTCGATCTCGATGCCTCCGGCGCCGACGCGGACCTGCTGGATGAGCGATGACAGGAGGTCATGACGCCCTTGGGATAGCTCCTCCTGCAGCGCCGCACAGCGGGCGAGCAGCGGCGCTGCCTCGGAGGGGGCAAGCTCGAGAGCAGCCTCGCTGACAAGTCCAAGCGGGTCGCCCAGCAAGGCGGCGAGCTCTTGCGCCGCAACCTGCTCAACCTCGCTTGCAGGAATGCGCATCGCCCCCGCGGCGTTATCCCGTCCGCACTCGTGAAGCGCCTTGCTGACGTAGTAGCGGTAGCGCCGCTCGCCCTTGCGGGCATGGGCTGCAATCAGCGGTTCCCCGGCTTCGTCGACGATCCGTCCGGCAAGCACGCTGCCGGTAGGCGCATCGCCATGCCGCACGCCGCGGACCTTGCCGGCGAGTTGGCGCTGTACCGCCTCCCACACACCCGTCTCGATTATCGCCTCGTGCTGGCCCTCGTGCAGGACACTGCGGTGGGCAATACGCCCGGTGTAGATCGGATTGCGCAGGATCGCGTAAAGCTGACCGCGCGAGAACGGCGCTCCGCCAAAGGCGCGTCCGCTTGCGGTCTTGCGCCGCGGTGCTTTCACCCCGTCCGCAATCAGGGCCTCGGCGAGCAGGCGGACAGTGCCACAGGTCCGGTAGCGCGCATAGATGCCGCGCACGAGCTCGGCCTGCTCAGGCTCCTCCATCAGCGTGCGCCCATGCGGGCGGTAACCCAGCGGCGGGATCCCGCCCATCCACATGCCCTTGGCCTTGGAGGCAGCGATCTTGTCGCGGATCCGCTCGGCGGTGACCTCGCGCTCGAACTGGGCGAAGGAGAGCAGCATGTTGAGGGTCAACCTTCCCATGCTGGTGGTGGTGTTGAACGACTGGGTCACCGAAACAAAGCTGGTGCCGGCCCCGTCCAGGGTCTCGACCAGTTTGGCAAAGTCGAGCAGCGAGCGGGTCAGGCGGTCGAGCTTGTAGATGACGATGATGTCGACCAGCCCCGCCGCGACGTCGCTGAGCAGCCGCTGCAACGCCGGGCGCTCGAGCGTTCCGCCCGACAGGCCGCCATCATCGTAGCTTTCCCCGATCAGTACCCAGCCCTCGCTGGCCTGGCTCAGCACATAGGCAGCGCAAGCCTCACGCTGGGCATCCAATGAGTTGAAGTCCTGCTCGAGCCCGTCCTCGCTCGACTTCCTGGTATAGACCGCGCAGCGCACCGCCTTCATGCCGCCCGGCCCTTGTGCCTCAGGCCAAAGAACGCCGGGCCCGACCACCGCGTACCCGTGATCGCGCGTGCGACCTCGCTCAGCGAGCGCCAGGTCTGGTCGTTCCAGCGCACCGCGCCCTCGGCGTCGATCACCACCGTGTGGAGCTGCCCGTTCCATTCGCGCACCAGGCGCATGCCGGGCACTGCCGCCTGATCGGCAGTACCTTTGCCGGCAAGATAGGCGAGGCGCAGCTCGGCCCTGCGCGATAGGCCGCCATGTAGCGCGGCCTGGAGTTCAAAGGCCAGCGCCAGATGCAGCAGCGTGCGGCGCACGCGCGGCACCGGTTTGTCGGTAACGGACTGCCAGCGTTTGCGGAGCTCGGTAAGCGACATGTCCGCCAGGGCGGCGAGCTCGGCCTCGAGATCAGTGAGCTGGTTCAGGCGGCCCTTGACCGCCGGTGGAGGCAGGTCACTGGATGGGGTAACTGTTCGGACAGACATGCATGCTCCTCATGATGGGGAGCAGGGCTCTGCGCGGTGCTCCCACCACCCAGAGCCCGGAGCGCGGCGCGTCCGGGGGCATGGCCAGGCGCATGGAATCAGCGTCGGGGCCAGCCCGACACATGGCGATTGGCTGGCATTAGTCCAGCGGAATGAGAGGTTGACGCGCTTCTATGCGATAGATTTTGAACACTCAGCTCTCGGCAACCGTATTGCGGCGAAGCCATTCCGCTAGGCGGGTGATCTCGAATGTCCCGGCCTCGTGCAGGCCGATAATAAACCCGGCAGCGGATTCTGCTTCTGCAGTGATCCGTAGGCCATTGATGGCCAGAAAGGTGTAGGTCACGGCGAAGGCGGTGCGCTTGTTGCCGTCGATGAAGGGATGATTTTGCGCAAGGCTCTCCCACAGTGCGGCGGCCTGATCGATCAGGTCGGCGTAATAGCCGGTCTGAGGCCGGAACAGAGCCGCCTCGAGCGAACCTGGATCGCGCAAACCGTCAGAGCCGCCGTAGCGGTCAATCTGGTCAAGATGGATGGCAAGAACCTCGATGACGGTCAGATAGTCCGTCATTCAGCCAGCTTTTTATAGAGCGGCGCGTACTTGTCGTGGCTGGCCTGATACGCCGCCATCACGTTGGCGCGCGGACGGCCTTGTTTGCGTTTCTCAAGCAAGTCAGCGAGTGCCTCGTCGACAAGCGCCTGAATCTGTCGGCCTTCACTTTGCGCCAGCCCGCGCAGGGCGGACAGAATGTCAGAGCTGACCTGAGTGGCGAATTTTTCGCGGGCATGGGTGGTCATGGTGCAGCTCCAATCAATAGCTTGCCCCTATCATGACATTTCATGAAGTGTCAAGAAAGGTGCCGCGACCGAGCTCCAAGCGGTCAACTTGTCATGTGGCGTTGGACCCTTGGGCCCACAACGGCTCTGAAGGTTTGATTACCGTACGCTCCGTTCAACCACCACCGCCTGTTCAGCCCCATCGGACACATCCCGCCTGCCGAGGCCGACGCCAACTACTATGCAGCCAACGAGACCCTCGATATGGTGGCATGACCCAATTGAAACTGCCTCCGGAAAGCCCGGGACGCTTCACAGCTCCCACCGTGGGTAATGAACTGTCAGCAGGAATGCCATGTCACGTAAAGCAGCGAATTTCGGGGCCTTGCTTCTAATGTTGATGATGGCGGGCGAGGGGAGCGCCAAAGTCCCGCAGTATTTCGCTGAGCCGGGATCGGCGGCACCTTTCTCTGCGGCAGTTCGAGCTGGCGATTTCATTTTTGCTTCCGGCCAAATCGGAATCACGGCCAATGGCGAAATTCCTGCATCCATTGAGGATCAGGCGCGGTTGGCCATGGACAATCTGCAGCAGGCTTTCAAAAGCGCCGGCGCGGATCTGTCTGACGTGGTCAAATGCACCGTCATGCTCGACGATATGAGGCAATGGCCGGACTTCAACAAGGTTTACGTGAGCTATTTCAAGCCCGGTCACCTGCCGGCCCGTAGTGCATTCGGTGCGGATGGCCTTGCCTTGGGAGCAGGCGTTGAAGTCGAGTGCATTGCCTATAAGCCACTGGGCAAGGGTTAGATTGCCGCGTTCAATTCCAGGAGGTCGAACTGATCATGCGGTTCGATCGCCATGATCTTGATTTCAATTTTGAATGGGTAGAGATGTTTCATGCTTTATTCGGTCAAGAACCACGCTTGATCGTACGCTTGATACATCTCCGTGCCCTAGAATCTCGTTGTTGAGAAACTTAGAGTATGATCTTAGATCTTTTGTGACAATCCTAAGGAGATAGTCAAGATCGCCTGTAGTTGATGCGCAGAGCATTACTTCGTGCAGTCGGGCCATCCGTTCATGGAACTTCGTGACGGATTCGGGCGCGTAGGAGCTCAGCGATACTGCAACGTAAACTTCAACGTTCAAGCCAAGCTTGTACTCGTCAAGCAAGGCAACGTGGCGGGATATGATCCCTTCGTTCTGAAGGCGCTGAATCCGTCGGGAAACCTGGGACGCTGAAAGGTGCACCCGTTCACCCAACTCGGCATGCGACATCGCAGCGTCTCTCTGGAGATGCTGCAGAATCTTCCTGTCAATCCGATCCATGCGAAAATCCTGCGTATTAGCTTCAAATGACGCGCAGAAAACGCGCACTTTTATCTATCGAGCCAAACCTTCACGCACAATCCGCATGTCGCTTCCGGTACACAGGCGCAGAGCCAATCAGGTAGGCTCGGCCGCTAAACGGAGGAGTCAACCTTGACCGAAATCCCCCTTTCCCAAGATCTGTTCGAAAATCCGCTGGGCCTTGACGGGTTCGAGTTCATCGAGTTCTGCG
>CALMYW010000529.1 GCA_937873665.1 uncultured Sphingorhabdus sp. | reverse complement strand
TAATTGCATAATTTAGAGGATCCTCCGATAAATACCCCCTGCAATACCCCCAGGCGGCGCCCTTGCGGCGGACTGAGCAAATGATGCGACGAAACCAACCGCTTCAAGTTCGTTCGTCTCAGATTCGCCCCAGCCAAAAACCCGCCAAACACTTCCGATGCCGCAAAGCTAGACACTTACGTGGAATCATATTATCACGTGATTCTTGAATTTCACGTTTTTCCAATTTTCACGTGAGTGCGAGGTCATGGATTTCAGAGCGCCTACCGAAGCAAGCCAACAGAATGCAAAGGCTATCGAATATCTAACCAAGAACCTAAGTGACCCCGAGGCAGGAAGACGGACTGTCGAGGGTCTGATCCAAGACTTGGGGAATGCCGTGTATGCATTCCCTGATTGGCATCCAATTCTAACAGCCCCACCTGCTAGCTCCTCGCACCACGTCTCCGCAGTATCGCAGGTCAAGGCCTACGCACTCGCCGATCACACGGTTGAGTTCGTGCGCGGCTTTGTGACCTGCCCATACTCGCAGGACGACGCAGACGGGTTGGTCGAGACCGTTAACAAGATCCCGGGTCTGCACGCCCACCGTATTGAAGTGCCGTTATACGCTGACAGCGCACACCCCGTTGTGGTGCAAGCCTATGAGGTCGAGCTTGAAGCCGACGGGACCATCCGCGGCCGCGATGCTCTGGCATGGTTCGTAGGGCAAACCGTCAAGAATGCGCGACATGCCGAAGTAGCAGAGACCTGGTGGAACATGCGCGCCTACATTCTGGGCCGGCCCCACGGTAAGCGTTCGTCACTCTTTGTGAACCAGCATACCGGCGTTCATATGCGGAAGATCCTAGACGCCCTTAATAGCAGCGGCATGTTCGGCCCAGTACGGGAAGAATCGTTGGACATGCTTTCGCAGAAGAAGCGCGATGCCATCAATGAAACGCTTCTGCGCACCGCCATATCGAGCTGGGACAAGGCCAGCGAGAAGTTCAGCTTCGAGCTGCGCGGCGAAACCTGCAAAGCTGCAATCCGCGACACGTGGGACGATGGAATGGAACTTTCCGTCCGTGTCGAGATCGGCGACGGCGATGTCTATGTTTCGGGCTTCTACTATGCTGAGGGCGACAAGTTCGCTTTCTCAGAACCACGTGGCAAACGGACTGTAGCCGAAAAGTTTTTCTAACAGACGACCGTGTCAGGCGGAGTCCAGCCGATATGAGCCAGAGATTTACCCGCGAAGAATTCTACGAACTAGTCTGGTCAAAGCCTATGACCCACTTGGCCAAGGAATTCAGACTTTCTGACGTTGCTCTCCACAAGATCTGCAGGAAGCACGATATTCCCAATCCGCCGCTCGGGTGGTGGGCAAAGCATGCTGCAGGCCACAAGGTGAAGCGAATCCCGCTTCCGAAGGCCAAAGCTGGTGTCGCCCTCACGGTAATCATCGCGAGCGGTGAAGTTCGGCAAGAACCAGACAGTTTAGCGTCGCCCCGAGAACAAGCCCGCGTAAAGGCGTCCGAACTCGATCTGTCCGGAGATCCCGTCTCGCATTCCTTGGTCCAAAAAAGCTTCGACAAGCTGCGGAAGGCCAAGCCCGGCAACACCGGCCTAGTCAGCCTTTCATCGGACGGACATGTACAGGTCGAAATTGCTCCGGGTTCGATTGACCGGGCAGAGCGCTGTCTCCTTCAAATCGTGGCCGCCGCCAAGGCGCAAGGATTTGAGCTGTCTGCGAAGGCAAGCAAGGCTGCCTTCACCAATGGCTCGGTCGCTATCCCGTTCGCCATCAAGGAAGGCTACAAGCGCATCAAGCATGTTCTGACACCTGAGGAGATCGCTGAAGACGAGCGTCGTCAGCGGCGGCGATCGCGAGATTGGAGCCGCAGCGACTGGACGCCTCACAGCTTCAGTTTAAGGCGTCCGGAATGGGACTATGTACCCACCGGCCAACTGGCCTTCGAGTTTGATATCTACCTGCGGTATGCGCCACAGGTTCGCAGAGCATTCAAGGATGCCAAGCTCCAACGACTTGAGAATCTGGCGC
>CALMYW010000528.1 GCA_937873665.1 uncultured Sphingorhabdus sp. | reverse complement strand
CCGACATCGTCAATCGCGACCGATGACACGTCGAAGAGCCAAGCTGCATGCGGCTGCATGGTTTGCCCTTCGCCCCTGGTCTTCGGGCGGGGCTGGTCGGGGATCCGCCGGACGTAATAGCGCTTGGCGCCAAGCTCGAACTGCAGGCTTACTTCGGTCAACAGCGCATCGGTTGCAAAATCCGAACGCATTGTCCCGATGCCTTGCTCTTCCTTCGCACCCTCCCCGAACAGGGCAAAGGCGATCGCGCTGAAGATCGACGACTTGCCCGATCCGGTCGGTCCGTAGATCCCGAACAGGCCGGCGTCTGTGGCTTCGCGGAAATCGATGGTTTCGACGCCGCCGTAGGGGCCAAAGGCACTCAAGGTGAGCTTGATCGGCCTCATTGACCTACCTCCGTCGTCGCGAACGCATTGAGCGCGTGGGCGACGATGCCCGCCTCTGCTTCGGACAGCGGGTCACCCCTCACAATCTCAAGGAATGTCGATGCGAGTGCGTGCGGATCGTCAATCGCCGCTCGTTGCTCCTCCAGGCGCTGCGCGATGGGGCGCTCATTCCGTTCATAGGCAAGCTGGACCGCATTGGGGTAGAGTGCCCTGATCCTTTTCATCGGGTCGATCTGCGGTGTTTCGTCTGTCAGAACCACGCGCACGAGGTCGTTAGACACCTCGGTTGCAGCAAGCAGTTCCAAAAGTCTTCCGCGGATGGTTCGCACCTGGCGCAGCGGTTTGATGGAGAATTCGGTCACCTCGACAGTGCCGTCATGCGCGAGTTCGATCAGGCTGACGGACTTCTCCTGGCCTTCTTCGTCGAAGCCAAAGGCCAGCGGCGCGCCGGAATAGCGAACATGATTGAGCCCCACCGATTGCGGGCGGTGCAGGTGTCCTAGCGCAACATAGTGCGCCCCATCGAACGCTGCCGCCGATACCGTTTCGATCCCGCCGACCATCCGCATGAGCGGGCGCTCGCTTTCGCTCGTGGCGGCACCATCTACGAATGCATGGGCAACGACGATCCAGCGCATTCCGTCGGTAACGTGTTTGCGCGCACTGGCGAGCTGAGCGCGAATGACATCGCCGGGACAAGCAATTTCCTCGTCGTCGAAGCACAGCCGCGCCGCATATTCGAAGGCGAAGGGTAAAGCGGAAATCGCCACAGGTCCGGCTGCATCGGAAATGATCAGCGGCTTTTCATTCTCGTCCAATGGACCGCGCACGATGGCTTCACCATCTGTTGCAAGAACGCCCAACGCCCCAATCTGCGCCGCTGAATCGTGATTGCCCGCGATCAACACGATGGCGGCGGATGATGTTGCCCTTACGGTCGTCAAGAATTCGGAAAGCCGTTTGAGAGCGCTCTGGGGCGGATTGGCCCTGTCGAAGATGTCGCCCGCGACAATGAGTACGTCTGGCTGCTGATCATCGATTATCGACAGGATCTGGACAAGGGCGTGATCGTGGTCTTCCTCCAGCGCCACCCCGTGGAATTGGCGACCTAAATGCCAGTCACTTGTGTGCAAAATGCGCATTCGCAGAACCCCGAATCTCAATACGTATAAAAATTATATAGACACTCGAAGTCGAGTCAAGTAGCGTTTGACCCAATGAACGATCCCACCCTCAAGCCTGCGATGTTCGCCCGTCTGGTCTATCTTGACCAATGCCTGACATGGCGCGGGCAGGTGAATCGAAAAGACTTGATCGAACGATTTGGAATATCGTCGCCGCAGGCGGCGATCGACTTCAGGGAATATCTGGAGCGGGTGGCAGAGCCAAAGCCCAGGTATGACGCGGTCCGCAAATGCTACCTTGCCGACAGCAAACACCGTGGGTTGCCCTTCACGTATGAACCCGGGTCACTGGATGAGCTTGTCAGAAGCCCTGCATCCAACGACTTCTCTTTGTTGCCATCTCCCGTTCGGCAGTCTCCGCCATTTGTGATGCGCCAACTCTATCAGGCGATCGAGCAGCGGCTGAAGATCGAGATCGACTATGTCTCGATGTCGACTGGACTTCGTCAAAATCAGTGGATTGGACCTGCAAACTTCGCGTCTGATGGAGAGCGACTGCATGTCAGGGCGTGGAGTTTCCACCATCAGGAGTGGCGCGACTATCTTCCAGTCCGGGTGTCTCCCGACAGCAGCTTTTCAATCGCGCCGATTGGCCAGGAGCTACCGCGGGACGCTGATTGGGAAGAGCTGGTTGAGATACGGCTTAGGCCTCTGAGCGGCCTGTCGGACGAACAGAAGGCCGCTGTCCGGCTTGAATACGGCTTCACCGAAGAACTTCTGAAGTTTCAGATTCGCAGATCGCTGGAGTTCTATATCGAGCGCCGCTGGGGCATCAATCGACCCGGCGCCAGACTGGAGCGTTGCTAGATTTTCACCAAATCTGACTTCTGATTGAACTGACGAGGTGCAAGGACGGCTTATTCTCATGCAAGGCAGAAATCCTCTCGGCTACGCCGACCACCGGCCATTCACAGGCTTCTCCGACGAACTCGTTTACGGAATTAAGCGAGACGGTGGGACAGCGCATATATCAGAGGTCGTGCGGGGCCTACGTTGCGACTGTCGATGTCCGGCATGTGATCAAGTCTTGGTCGCTAAAAAGGGCTCGAAACAGCTCCACCACTTCGCCCACTACAATAAGGGTATTGCTTGCAGCCACGTAGCGGAGACTAATGCACATATTTGGGCCAAACAGGTTCTCGAGCGCGAGAAGCGACTCACCATTCCCCCAATTATTGCCGAGCATGGCGGACATACCGAGATTATAAGTCCAGCCAAAGTCTATGCTTTCGCTCATGCAAGGCTGGAAAGGCGGCTCGATACAATCGTGCCGGATGTCGTCCTTTTCACTGAAGACGGCACGCAACTGATCGTCGAAGTCCGCGTCACTCATGCCTGCGAAGAGGCTAAACTCACCAAGCTGAGGAATGATGGCCTTTCGTCCATTGAAATAGATCTCAGACGGTTTCGAACTTCGACAGACCAAACTGCGGTTGAAGAGGCCCTGCTCACAAGTGCGCCGCGCGAGTGGCTTGCGAACGCAAAGCAGGCGTCATTCGACACGCGTTTACGTGATTGGCTTGCGGCTGAAGCCGCGCGAAAGGCGAAGGAAGCCGAGGATCGCGCGCAACGCATAGCGGCAGCCGAAGCGGATAAAGCTCGTCGCGAGCAGGAAGCGGTTGCTCGCTCTGCGGATCGCCTCATTCGGGCTGTCCAGGCAAACAGGCGCAATTTGCGCCGCGCGCCGGAACAAATGGAGGCGCTACTCAACGAATTTGATGACGCACCATGGTCGCAGGCCCCGACGGTTGGCTTCACGGTTCATCCACTGGCCTGGCAAGCGGAGATAGTGACGGCATTCCTGACCTATCCAAACGCGTTAGACTATCAGTGGGCCGATCATATCTCGACTGGCGTCGCGTTGACCAAGATAAGTCATCTCCTCATTCCAGCATTTGTTAGCGTCCGCGCTCGTGGTGTAATTTCCGGTGTAGGCGATGGTGTATTCCGG
>CALMYW010000527.1 GCA_937873665.1 uncultured Sphingorhabdus sp. | reverse complement strand
TTACTAAGCCGTATCAAGGTTGGGTCCAGTCACGGCAAGGTGAGCGCATTTGCCACAGCACGTATGAACTCAGCGCCTGCCAATCGACTTCCAAGCTCGTTCAGATGCCCTCCGTCACGTGTATTCAATGAAGACAGGGTTTGCATGAACTGGCCGTTCTGAATAAATCCGCTTTGCCGGCCAGGCTGCCCTTCCATTGACTCAGCGTTTGCGATGTCAAAGATCGATGTCCCGCGAAAAGTGTTGCGCACTTCACCGTTGTAGACATTTCGCACAATGTTCTCTGCATCACCGTAAGCTCCCATGCCAATCAGACGACGAATAGGCGTCTTCCAAGTATTGACGTCGGCCCTCAGAGGCATCGTCGCGGGAACCAGACGAACGTCAGGTCTGGTCAGTTGAAGTTTTCGATGAGCATCCGCGAAATATCCAAACAGGGACTTTGCCCTGCCTTTATCGGTAACGTCGAGGTCCACGTAGCACAGTTTAAGGATGGCCACATCGAAAAGCGGGCGCTCCGCACGACTCAAGAGTTCCACAAATGCATCCACCTTTGTTTCGGGCTTTCCGTTCTCGCCGACCCTGAAGTGAAATATGCCGGGACCGCCATCGTGCGAAATATCCTTGAGATCCACAATGCGGATTGGAACCTGTACCTCTTGCGCCAATGCCTCCACACCATGCAAGACATCCACGCCAACCGACTGATGCGCGAACAGCACTCGAATCTCCGCAATGCGCCGAGCGGCGACGGCTAGTGCCGAGTTGTCAACGCTGGCGGGAACTGCACTGTCACTGCAAGCGCCAAGACTGGCAGCAACGACCGTTGTGAGGCTGGCGACGACGACTTGCCGACGCTTCATATCTGTAATGTGCGCCATGGCTGTAACCTTAGGCTTGAACCTGAGGGGAAGCCGCTTGGCCAAGTGAGTTCCCACTGCGACGGAAATGCTCCGTGAGTTGTGTGATAGTTGCAGAACTGCGGCCGGAAGGCACCTCCTCTTCCGCGGCACTTACTTGTGGCCGTCTCCACCCAATGACGCGGGCTGGATTGCCTGCGACAATTGCAAACGGGGGGATCGACTTATTGACAACGCTGCCGGCAGAAAGGATCGCCCCATGTCCGATAGTCACCCCTGGCATTACGAAAACATTCGCAGCGACCCAAACGTCGTCCCCGATTATGACCGGATTCCGGATCCATCCTTGCTTTTGCCATGGACTGTCCGGATCGTCAAAGCGATGACTTACTGACCAGATCTTCGCGTCGGGTCCGAAACCAACCCAATCGCCAATCGTCACCTCCCCGCCGCCGGCGATGTATACGTTGTGATTGAAGTTACAGTTGGACCCGATGCGAATCTTCTCGGGATTCGTCAGACGCAGTCCAGAGAGAATTCTGGCATTTGCCCCAACGCACCCGAGAAAGTGGCGCAACAGACGGCGACGGGCGATTACTCCGAGTCCCGTAGGAAGCCAAGTCAGCAGCGAAAGTATCGCAGCCCTAATTTCTTCCCGTAGCGACCAGAAAAGCGACTTCATTTGAGGTGTCCTCCATTACGCTTACAAACGGCGTTACCACTTAATTAGTATTTACTTATACAACAATCATCCAGGTTCGCGATTCTCGGCATCAATCATCCCCTTTCCCATCCTGATTCAGACAGCGGGCGCAATTTGTCCAGCCCGGACGGATTTCGGCATGCCGAGGTAGGCGAATGGGTTGACGATGACCACCCGAGCGCGGCTTTCGGCAATGTGGCGGTCAAACTCATTCGCCTCCCGCCCGCTCATCAAAATCCGCCATCCGGCGACCTTTGACTTCATGTTGCGCCAACTCTCTTGCGAACAAGCATCAGTTCCATGGAGGGCCCTTCACGCCGGACAAACCCAGCAATGTTGTCGAGGACAAAGGCAGCGGCCCCTGCGACACCCGGCAGGCGACGTCGAAAAGGCTCCGCAAGTCTCCAGAGAGCTTCGAGAAGTGCGGCCTCGAAGCGCGAACTTGTCTCGTTCGCCTGTACCATCGTAAAATAGATTGGTCGCCGATCGGCGACAACGAGGTTGGCGGAAGCCAGCAGGCGCTCCCAGTCCTCAAGCGAGCGCCATCGGATATAGCCGTGGTCTTCACTAGGTCTGTGCAAGAATACATCGTGGATTGCGAGGAGGCCATTGGGGGCCAGCGCTTCGGCAATAAAGCCCAACGCGGACACGAGCTTACGATCATCAACGACGTGGTAGAAGACATCAAGGGCCGCGACAAGGTCGAACTCGCCGACGGCATCTCTAAGCCCAGGCTCCGTCACGTCGCGCTCGATAAACTCGACGCCCGAATAACGCTGCCGCAACAGCGACACAGCGTGCGGAACGATGTCAGTCCCAACAAACCGTGCTGCTCCCGCTGCGCGAAAGAATTCGACATACGCACCCAATCCCACGCCCACTTCGAGGACGCGAGCACCAGATATTGAACGCCCCAAATCGCGGATGGCATGTTGCAGAACCTGCCTTTTGCGCTTGTAGAGCCACAGGTTGTACGCCTCGGGCAGGTCACGGTGCCCCGAGCTTCGTAGACTCGCGTCTCGGTACCGTTCTTGCCAATAGCCTTGTGGATCGTAGGACATTGCGCTCTTCCCTCCCCTCTATCCGACGTCTGGAACTTCTTCGACAAGAAAGGGCGAGAGATGCTGGTAGCGCGTCGTCGAACGCTTCACATCAATTTCTCTAAACGTTTCCTCCACCTGCTGAATCGTGAGTCCGGTTGCCTCGGCCACATCGGATGCCGCAATGCCGTGATTTCGGGCAAAAAGGCAAAGGTCCAGCAAGTGGTACGGCAGCGAGAAGTAGAACTCGTCCTGCCCTTGCGGTAATGAGTACGTATCTGTTGTCGGCGCTCGTTCGCGGATTTCTTCGGGCACCCCCAAGTACTCTGCGAGCTGGTACACCTGTGTCTTGTACAAGTGCGCAATTGGCTTCAGATCTGCCGCGCCGTCTCCTTGCTTCACGAAGAATCCTTGATCGTATTCAAGGCGGTTCGGCGTTCCTGCAACTGCGAAATTAAGACGATCCGCCCAATGGTACTCAACCATCTTGCGAACGCGCTGCTTGAAGTTTGTGGCCGCCAGTATCGCAAGATAGGCATCCAAGGGCAGCCTGGCTCGCCGCTCTACCCCTTCCGGACTTTGCGCAACGACAGTGAAGAAGTTGAAACCGGAGTGTTGGTGCGCAGGCAAGACGAGCTTGAACTTCCAGTCGGGGCGAAACTCAGGGATAACCGATGCGACAGCCTCATTGCGTCGTTCATAACAACCCAGACCATCGAGTGCCGGCGCAATGTCTTCGAGTGTGCTGCGGATACCAAGCTGGGCAGCGACCATCTGGCCAAGTCGAAGGGATAGTGGGTCGGAATCTGCTTCCGGCATGAACAGAGCGAATACGCGCTCCGCGCCGAGCGATCGAACCGCCAGCGCCGCGGTTACCGCGCTATCGACACCTCCCGAGAGCCCGAGCACAACTCCCTTGCGGCGGATTTGCCGCAATTGCTGTCGTATGGCACCTGCTATGCGCGTCACCTCGGTGTCACAGTCCAGCTTCAGCGACTCCGGGCCAAATCTCGAACTCATGCTAGTCCCCTCTTGCTGATCTTTCCTGTGGTGGTCTTGGGAAGCGAGGGAAGGAAGACAACGTGCTTTGGTACCATGAAATTCTCCATCCGCTTCTGGCAATACCTGACCACCTCGACCTCAGAAAGGCTCATCCCTTCGCGCAGTACGATGAACGCCTTGATTGCATTGCCAAGGATCGGATCCGGCACACCAATCACTGCCGATTCCTGGACCGCTTCAAGCTCGTATATAACGTTCTCAACTTCACGAGGACCCACACGCTCACCACCGGTCTTGATGAGGTCGTCCTTGCGGGAGATGAAGTACAGATGGCCGTCCGCATCCTGTTTGAAGATATCGCCTGTCATCAAGATGCGCTCGTATGGGTAGCGCCCCGGACGAAGTCGCTTGGTCGTCTCCTCGGGACGATTCCAGTAACCCAGCATTACGTGGGCCCCTCGCACCATCAGTTCACCGGGTTCTCCCGGTACAGCCACCTCACGTCCCTGTTCGTCTTCAAGCCACACCTCGGTGTCCGGCATTGCAACACCAACAGAAGTCGGTTTGGCATCAATCAACTCAGGCGGCAGATAGGCCACCCGCTTGCACTCGGTGAGTCCGTACATCGAGTACAGGCGGGCGCGAGGCATGACCGTTCGGAGCCGACGAATGTGGTGCTCAGGCAATGCCTGCGCCGTGTTGGTGACGTATCTCACGGAAGAAAAATCGTGTTGTTCCAGGTCTTTCAGATTGAGCAGGATCGCACTGATGGTTGGCACGATAGGCAGCCCCGTCACGCGCTCACGTGCCACCAATTCGATATAGCGGTAGGGATAGAGAAACTGTCTTTCCAGAACGACAGTCCCGCCGAACTTGAATGCCATGAGGACCTGATACAGACCATAGTCAAATGCGAGCGGAAGCGGACTCAGAATGACATCATCCTCGGTGTTCTCGAGATATGTCGTAATCGACGTGGCGGCCGCGATCATGTTTGCATGCGTGAGCATGACTCCTTTTGGCATCCCCGTTGAACCAGAGGTGTAGATCAAGCTCGCCAAGTCGATGCTGATTGTCGGGTTGTGTGGCCTAATCCCGGAATGAGTTGCCACTAGATCGTCAAGTCGATGCAGCCTCTTGTCTGCCAGCCTAACGGCATCTGCGATCGGCTCACGCAACACTGTTTCGCTAGAGTCGATGAGAATGATGTCGGAAAGATCGGCGCAGCCAACCAAGTCATCGACGATGGCGGCAAGCGCATGGCAATCCGTGACGAGCACCCTGACATTGCTGTCGCTCAGAATGAATGCGAGTTTGTCACTCTTGACCTGCGGATTGACTACCACGAAGACCCCGCCGGCCTTGAGAACTGCGAAGATGGTCTCAACCGCTTCGACCGAGTTCTCCAGGTAGACCGCAACACGTTGTTGTCGGCGTAATCCGCAAGCGTCTCGCAATGCATGGGCCAACGCGTTGGATACGGTCTCAACCTCGCCATAGCTTGTGCGACGCTGCCCGCAGACAACCGCCGTCTTGTCACGGAAGCGCTCCGCCGAAGCCTGAAGAAACTGATTAACTAACATGTTGCTTGCGAGTTACGAAACCTGCGAGATTGTCGATCGAATCAAGGTTTTCCGGCAACATCTCACGATCCTCTACGCGAATGCCGAAAGTCTCTTCGAGAAAGCTTACGACTTCGAGTACGCCAGTTGAATCGATAATGCTGGACTCGATGAACGACGCATCGTCGGCAACCATTGAAGAGGAGTCGCCCAAAAGGAGTTCCTCAAGTACAAACTTGCGCAGAATTGTGCGAATGCTAGCGTCTTGGTCCATGGTGGTATTGGTTCTTGGTTGAGGTTTAAGTTGGCAGGAACGATCGTGATTCGACTGCTGGCCGCCTACAGGAGTCGGCAAAGGCCTTCCAGTCACGATCAATGAAGTGGTGGTGCAGGAGTTGCAGCGAGGCGGTAGTTGCGATAGCCATTTCCTCTCGCTCACTGAGTCCGACCCTCCCTGCTTTGACGAACAATTTCGCCAGCGCAGAATGGTTGACAATTCCCGTTCGGCGCAAACTATCGGGCTGTAGCAGTTCTGATGTCAGGGTACTGTTCGAGCCGCTGAAGCACGCTGCGATCGGTGCCCGATAGGGATGTTTGGGGCGCCGGGAGATTGAACCTGGCAGGAGGTCGGCGAACGTGCGTTTCAGAATCCACTTCTCGTCCAGCCCCCTGAGCTTGAACTTGGGGGGAATGCGGGCTGCGAATTCAATCAATCGGTGGTCCAGAAACGGAACGCGTCCCTCGATGGAATTTCCCATCATCATCCTGTCACCCTGCGAGTTCAGCAAGTAACAGGACATGAAGAGCGCCATCTCCAGATACTGCGCCTGTGCGAGCGGATGCCATTTCGCACGATCTGGATCCAGGTATCTGTCCAACTCTGAAATCGCCGTTTGACTATCGCGCATCGCGGCTTGAAAGTCGGAGTTGAAATGGCGACGTACATAAGACGCGTTCTCCCAACGCCTCCGGTGAGAGTAGTAAGGATCCGATGTTGCTGTAAGGTCTTTCCCAAAGAATTGCTGCCAGAACGCTTGGCCTCGGGAGTCGCGTTGGATGTATCCGTAGAGACGAGAGAGCAGCGCCGGGCGCCAGGTCGAATTTGGCTGGCGAGCCCAGAAACGCCTTGCCTTGTCTTCCTTGAAGATGTTGTAGCCGCCGAACACTTCATCAGCTCCCTCTCCGGTGAGAACCACCTTTATTCCGCTGTCCCGGACTAGACCTGACAGCGCGAGCAAGGGGGCTGGAGCGGTGCGCATGATTGGGCGCTCGGCGAACCAGATGACATCCGAAAAGTCGTGTCCGATCGACGCGTCGTTGACTTCAACCTGTCGATGGTCCGTGCCAAGGTGCTCGACCATTGTCTGCTGGAAGGCGCGCTCGTCAAATCGCCCGTCCGCAAACGCAACGGAGAAGGTCGTCAAGTCGTTGATGTGGTGCCGCTTGACCAAGGCGGTGAGGATGGACGAATCCAGACCTCCCGAAAGATACGTCGCCACAGGGACATCGGAGCGCAACTGCAGCCGTACCGAATCCTCGAGCAGGCCGCGAAGACCGTCCTGCCAATACGATAACGGCCTGTCTTCGTATTCATTCACTCGAGGGAACTGATGCCGCCAATATTGGCGCTTCGTTACGCGACCTGGTTCAAGTACGAGAATATGGCCAGGTTCCAGTTCTTCGACGCCGACGAATGGTGTACGCGGAGGTATAGGCACCCATAGGTCGGCAATCTGACCAATGGCCTGAGCATCAAGCTCCGGGTCAAGGTGGCCGTGGGCAAAGAGGGCTTTGATCTCCGACGCGAAGATCACGCTCCCGTCACGTAGCCGAGCATAGAAAAGCGGGCGGATTCCAACCCGATCCCGCACCAGAACCAGCCGGCGGAGCGTCGCATCCCACAGCGCGATGGCAAACTGGCCATTCAGATGCTGAACGAAATCGAGACCGTATTCCTCGTAGAGATGGACGAGGGTCTCGGTATCACTATGTGTTCGAAAGCGGTGGCTCCGCTTCTCGAGATCCTTGCGCAGTTCGACGTAATTGAAGATTTCCCCGTTGAAAACGACCCAGACCTTCTCATCTTCATTGCAAAGGGGCTGATGGCCAGTCGCGAGATCAATTATCGATAGCCGACGATGGCCCAAGCCGACACCTGGTTGCAGCAAGAACCCTTCGTCATCAGGCCCCCTGTGGACGAGTGCTCTCGTCATGATCTCGAGTCGATCAACATCAACCTGGACGCCTGACGGGTTCCACTGTCCTGCAATGCCGCACATGAATTCTGAGCCTTGGGGAAGAGTGAGGGACCGTTGCTAGCGCACACAACGCAAGGCTAACGCAGGCTGCAGAGGTGAATCGCAGAACCAGCGGCGGGATCGAGAGTGGCCAGCATCTTCGTTCGTCATGTCATTGGTTCTCGTCAAGTATAGAGGGTCTACCCGTCAGATCTGGCACAATTTGCAGGTTGGATCAGCGGAGGTGAAACTGTAAGCCCTGCACGCAATCGGTTCCACAACGGAGTCCATCCTAGCGAGGAGAAACCGGAATGCGTGTGAGCTATTTCACGATCATGACCGAAAGTCTTGCCGGGTTCTTCCGAAAAACTTCTCGTGCCTCCTCCTGCACTCCGCTCGGATCCAGAACATGCGGCAAGAAAGCCCCACTGACTGACCGGAAATGGGACTGTCGCTGGAAGATCTGATTCGGCGCGGGGCGCGAGGATTGATCCAGAAAGCGATCGAGGTCGAGGTGAAGGAATTGCTGGAGGAATACGGGAACGTGAAGATGTTGGGCGGGCAGCGCGCGGTCGTCAGGAATGGCTACCCACAATTAACCCCCTCCGGCCCTGCGCTGAAGATCATTGACGACACGAAGTTTCTTGGCGTTCTGCGCCTCAACCTTCTCCATGAACTCGGTGTCATCGATCCCGTTGCGCTGGCGTTCGCGCTTCAATTGCGTGATGTTGCGATCGATTTCCATGATCTTGGCCTGCGCCTCGCGCTGCGCATTCAGCCTCAATACATCATTCGGGTAGCTGGCCAGCTTGACGCCGAATGCGGACGCAGCCGCTTGTGTGGTCGATTGCTCGCGGAGCTAAAGTCGAAACTGGTGTATGACCCTGGCGGGACGGCTGGGGGTTGAAG
>CALMYW010000526.1 GCA_937873665.1 uncultured Sphingorhabdus sp. | reverse complement strand
GCCCATGGCCGCGTAACTTAAACCAAATAGCCTCCGGCAATCCCGGGGCGGTTCAGTTACGCCTCGGGGCGCTTCGAAGGTCCAGCCGAGATTATGCGCTATCTCGAAGCGCATCCGGTATGGCCAGAATCACGTTGTAATCACATTACGATTGAGCGTGTTCTCGAACTGCTCAATCGTCCGCTCTATGCAGGCATGGTCGATGCACCCGATCACGGCATTCACATGCGCGAAGGCAAGCATGAGGCGCTGATCTCGTTCGGCACTTACAGCCGCGTTCAAGAACGACTGAACGGCAAACCAAAACTGCTCACGCGCATCGATACCAGCATGGATTTTCCGCTGCGCGGTTTTGTCGAATGTGCCGATTGCGGCAATTCGATCACGTCCTGCTGGTCGCAGGGACGTAGCCAGAAATTCCCTTACTACATCTGCCAGACGCGTGGTTGCCCATCAAAGGGCAAGTCGATCCGTCGCGATGCGATGGAAAGCGAGTTCGCCGATCTGCTCAAACAGCTACGTCCTACGCCGGAGCTGTATCAGCTCGCGTCCGAACTGTTCCGCGATCTCTGGGATGCGCGTTTGAAGTCGTCTGAAAGCAGCCGCGCTCACCTCATTGCAGAGGCTGCGCGCATCGATAGCCAAGTCACAACGCTGGTGGATCGCATCGTGAATGCAGATTCGCCAACGCTGATCTCAGCATACGAAGAACGCTTGCGTGCGCTTGAGATTCAAAAAGCGGAAATGCGCGCAAAGGTGGCGGATTGCGGTCGTCCCTTGCGCGATTTTGATGGCGCGTATCGAACCGCAATGGAGTTTCTTGAAAACCCGCAAAAGCTTTGGTTTTCCAATAGATTAGAGGACAAGCGAGCCGTGCTGAAACTCGCATTTGAGACGCGTATCGTCTATCATCGTGATACGGGGTATCGAACCGCTGTGGCCTCGATACCTTTCAGGATGTTCAATGACTTAGATGGAAATTTAGACTTGGAGTCAGATGACTCCGAAATGGTGCCCAGAAGAGGACTAGACAACAAAATCTAACTATTTGAATGACTTAGACAATGTCTATGCGGACATAAAAAAGGCCCCTAACGAGGCCCCTACTTTACAAATGATGAATTTATTTGAGTCCTTTCACTGACTTTTTGGACTTTCATTATGTAGCATGAAGTGCTGATTTGTTGCAAGATGTTTCATATTTTCATCTAGAAAATCATGACCACCGAGGCTCCTTAGCCTTACTCCATTAACACCCCCCCAATGCAGAGCCTCCGTTCCCGTTGACAGGCCTTGTGCCAGACGTCTATCTGTCCGCAGTCCTAGGACAGAGGACGGCAAGTGAGGCTATGATGAAAAGTCAGGATATTGTGATCCTCTTCAAGCTCCTCAGCCTGGAAGAGCAAGAGGGCTTGAACCGCATTGAAGGTCATGGTGGACCATCCGGCAGCACTGATCCATATGCGGTTCGCAGTCTGGAAGCATCATTGGGCATCAGCAAAACCGAAATTGCCGCCTCGCTCAAACGCAGCGTTGACGCCAAACTGGCCGCCCGGATGCAGGGAGTTGTCAGGGTCAATCGACGCAGTCTGGCCGAGTTTGCACTGCACGGCCTGAAATATGCATTTCCGGTCAAACCTGGCGCGCCACAGCGAGGCATTCCGACGGCGTTTGCCGCCCCATCGCTCGAAGGTCAGATCGTCAGCGCGGGCGAAGACATCTATATATGGCCGCATCCAGAAGGCCAAAAGCGCGGACCTGCGATCAAGCCCTTGTTCCGGTCCGCGCCCGAAGCCGCGCTGAAAGACGTGCGGCTCTATGGCTATCTAGCGCTCACCGACGCGATACGCGTCGGCGGGCCAAGAGAGGCCGGTTTGGCGCGGGAATTGTTGGAAGCCCGGATACTTGGAAAATGACGATTCAGGGCCAACTTCTGGATATGCTGGAAACCGTCGCGGCAGCACTGGGTGACGACCTGTGCAACCAGATGGTATTTGTCGGCGGATGTTCCACCGCTGTGTTGGTCACGGATGACATCACGTTACAGGAAGTCCGGGCGACCGAAGATGTCGATTTGATTGTTGACCTGTCCGGGGTCGGCCAATGGATGCATTTGCAGGAAAAGCTGCACAAAAAAGGCTTCACCATATCATCCGAGGATGAAGTCATCTGCCGGATGCGACTGGGCAGCCTCAAGGTCGATTTTATGCCGGATGACCCCAAAATTCTTGGATTCTCAAACCGCTGGTATGCAAAAGGAATCCAAACATCGATCCGATATGCATTACCCAGCGGTCGGCAAATCAAGCACCTTACGGCACCGCTCTTTCTTGCCACCAAATTCGAAGCCTATAACGGCAGGGGACATGACGATCCGCTGGGCAGCCATGATCTGGAAGACATCATAATCCTTGTGGACGGCCGACAAGAGCTGTTCGACGAAGTTGCACAAACCGATGAGGATGTGCGCCAATACATAGCCGGGCAGTTATTGGCGCTCCAGCTGCACCGCGATTTCGAGCATTTTCTCAACGGCAATATCAAGGAAAGCGAGGGACGGGTCGAAATCGTGCGCCGTCGCATCGAAGCCATTGCAGGCCTACGTCAGAATATTGGCTGAACTGCTAGCCTGTTGAGGCCAATTTTCGATTGCGCGTCCAGTTTGAGTTATGCCACCTTTTGACTGCAAAGGGAGGAGCCTTCGACTTTGGCTGCACTATTTCAACCTTACGCCACCCGAACGGGGCGTATGATCAGGCACGACGGAGCACTGTAGTGCAGGCTGTGACATGAATCGCGCTTTCCTGAGGCAATTGGCCGCATCGCAACTTTCGCCGGAAGACGATGTTCTTGGTATCCGGGAACTCGATAGAGTCATTGAGAACGCGATCCGGATCATCCGTCCTTGGATTGCCCTTCATCGCACTTTGCTTGTTGTTGCTATCTCCGCATGGATTTGCTCTTTGCTCGGCTTCCTTATGGCCGCGAGCGGGGGGCGCTTCTGGTCGGTCTGGACGATGGCCGTCGCATCGACCACGGCCATCCTCGCCGCCGTGCTTTGTTTCGAAAGGTTGATGCAGAACGGACCGATTGGCCGATGGCTGTTCAATCCGACAAGGCTCGGCATTCCGCTGGAACTTCAATCGCTGATTGCGGATTGTGCGAACAAGACTCGGCATGCAACCTATGTGCAGGGAAAGCACAGCGTTCCGGCTCTGATATTTGCCAGCTTCTGGGCAATCTTGTTGATGTCTGACAATGAAGCGCTGCGGAAGTGGGTGAGACCCTTATGGGGCCGAGGATCACCGGATGAGATTTGCCTCGATGTTGCACGGCCAGACATTCCCAAGGCCGTCATCGTCAATCTTGCCGTCGATCAAAGTCAGCATCCCACCTTTGTCGACAACCGGCAGCAGCAGTTGGTTATAGTCCAAGGGGGCGCGCCTGCATCAGCCCCTGCGGACCAGCAGGCTCAGGCAGGCGACAGCGCGCCAGCCGAGCAGGGCACCAAGCCGAAATTGCGACGCCTTGACGACAGCTATTGGATGGTTGGTCTGCCCTATCTTCCGTTCAGCGTGGCGATTGATCAATATATTGTGTGGAAGCATGTCAGCGATCTCGACGCTCCTATTTTCAAGGAAGTCTATCTTGAAGCCCACCGGCTTATGAACAATGCCAAGAAGGCCAAGAGAAGCGGCGCACGGCCCCAAACCTTGCAAGACTTGGCCGGGGAGGTTCACGATCACCTGACGGCCTTTCACGCGCAGCTTGGAACCGCAGCGAAATTGCCCAGCGTCAGCACGGTCGAAAGCAAGCTTTCGACCAGTGACAAGCACCCTTACGCCGACTTCAAGGCCTTCATAACCGAACAGGGCGTTGTGCCAGTTCGCAAGAATGACGGGCAGCCCGACCTGTTCTCATAAAGGCAAGATCAGCCTGAATTCAGGCTGAAACGGACTGCGCTTTCCTGAAGCCGCACCACAATGCGGGCATCCCATCGTTACGAAAGGATGCCTTGTGGAACAGCAACCCCTCCCCGGCTTGATCAGCAGCAAGCAGATCACGCAACTCTTTGGCCTCAGCCGCACATCCGTCTTTCGGATGACCCGCGATGGTCGGCTTCCGCCTGCGCGCGATCTTGGCAATGGCAAAGTGCGTTGGCGCGAAGATGAAATCCGCGAGTGGCTCAACAACCTGCCGAGCCGGGAATATCCATCGCCGTCGCGAGCGGGCAAACGCGGCAAGGCCCCCACCCATCATGGAGCCGGTCATGCTTGATGGTCCGGCCAGCCACTGCCTTGAGGCGACCGCCTTGGGCTTTGTCGATCAGATCGACACCGAAACCCTCAGGGGTCATTTCTTCCGGCTCGATCTCTATTCGCTGGAAGGCAATGACGGCCTGATCGGAGGTGCCTTGCATTTCGGGCCAGACCGCATCGCCCTTGATCCGGCCCATGCCGTTCAGCTCGCCGACCGGGTCCGCGCGGCCATCGACAATTGCGTTGCCGGAACGGCCATTCATCGACCGGACGTCTGCCGGAAGGGCCATTGAGATGGCCGCTCCCGCCGCTCCGCGAAGGGCTCAAACCCATGTCGCACAATCCAGGCCAAGATGGAGAACCGGTCGATCTGACAGGAGGAAATATATGCGAACCGGTCGATCTGACAGGAGGAAATATATGCACACCTTACGCATCCCCCTTGGGATGAAAGGATGTCGGAAATCTGGGCGTCTCCAGCCTTTTGAGGAATTCGCACAGTGTGGGGAATTGGGGCGGACCATTCCCCAGCCGGTCAGACAGCCCGGAATTCCGCCGCGTACCGACCCAACGAAGCGCGAACGCGCGTGCGGGTTTGGGAGCGCAGAATGCGACGTTCCCCTCGATTTCAACGAATAAGGAGCAAAGGACATGAGCAGAACACCGATCACTGTCTATCTGGATTTTCGGACGGCCAGCGCGATCAAGGCACGCGCCGATGGGCTTGGCATGAGCCAGAGCCAATGGCTCGGCAACTGCGCTCGAACAGCCTTGGCACAGGATACCGAAACATCGCCCGTGGCGACCAGAGAGGGCAATCCCCTTCCGGAAGGAACGGGAATAGGAACAGGAGCCCAGGCATGAGCGCACCTTCCGAAGTCAAAATCCGTCTTGATCCTGCAATGAAGAAGCAGTTCGATCAACTGTGCCGCGAGGCCGGAACAACGATGACTTCCGAGATCAGTCACTTGATCAGCGCGGCCATCGAGAAAAACGCGGAGCAGCCAGAAGCAGAAGCCGTGCCACCGGTTGAGCCGGAAACGCCCACCGATGAGACGGAAGAGTCGGTTGCCGAGCCCGAGCCAACTGCAACCGAGATACTTGTCGAACGTTTCGACGAATTGCTGACATGGATTGAAAACGCCCATGCCGGACATCCCCGGAACTGGTTCGAGCAATGGTTCAAGGTCCGGGCGCAACCAGAATTGATGGCCATCGGAAAACGGCATGGCGAACATGCCCAGGCACTTGGGAACGCAGCAGCCTCGCTGGCCAACCTGCAAAAGTCGGTTGACCGGGTCGAGATCAATACGCGGGTCATCCAGCCGCGCTTTTATCAGGACTATCGCATCTGGGCGGCGGTTGCAGGTGGAGCGCTGGCGCTTGTGCTCCTGCTCGCACTCCTGCCCGGAGAAGCCAGCCTGTCGCGGTTCGTTGCGCGCAAAATCATCGGCGGGAAAAATGACGTGCATGCCGCTGGCATCATGGCGGGCGGAGACGGCTTCACCGGCCAGTTGATCTTTGAGACCAGCGCGTTGATGAAGTCGGAGCCTTTCGCCAAGGATTATGCGCGCTGCATTGAGCGGGCGAAAGCCGCAAGGAAGGTCACGCGTTGCGCGCTCACCTTCCCCGCTCTGGTGCGGTAGTGAGACCATGCTGAGCATGGCCTCTGTTGGTTCCGCATCCAGCGCGGGCAGCTATTATGCCAATAACAATTATTACACTGCGGACGATCAGCTTGGCCAATCCGAATGGGGCGGACGAGCGGCAGAAGCGCTTGGCCTGTCGGGGCCGGTTGATTGCGCGATGTTCGAGCAAATCTTGTCCGGTCAGCTTCCCAATGGCGAAATGCTGACCGGAGGCGCGAAGGAACACGCTCCGGGCTTTGATCTCACCTTCTCCGCACCAAAATCGGTCTCGCTGATGGCCCTGGTTGGTGGCGATGCCCGTCTCGTCCGCGCACATCATGAATCGGTCCAGACCGCAATGAAGTGGGTGGAGTCGCACCTTGCCGAAGCGCGGATGGGGAAGGACGGGCATCTTATCGTTGCAACCGGCAAGCTGGCCTATGCCCTGTTCACCCATGATGTTAGCCGCGAGCTCGACCCGCAATTGCATACGCACAGCGTGATCGCCAATGTCACGCAACGCCCGGATGGCGCATGGCGCGCGTTGCACAATGGCAAGATCTGGAACGCCAACATGCTGATTGGCGCGATCTATCACAATGAACTGCGCCATGCGGTCGAGGCATTGGGCTATGGCATTGTCGGAGGCGGCAAGAACGGGACGTTCGAGATTGCCGGGATCGACAGGCAGACCATCGAGGCATGGAGCATCCGCAACCAGCAAATCCGCGAGATTGCGGACAAGCTCAATATCACCAGCCCCGAAGGCCGCCATGCCATTGCCGAGCGATCACGCGCAGCAAAGCCCGATGCCGATCCGGCGAGTGTCCGGCAGGCGTGGCGCGACATGGCTGCCGAACGTGGACATGATTTTCGCGGACTGATTCCGGAGCAGCTGGAGAACGCGGCCACGCGCGGGGTGCTCGCTACCATAAGAGCATGGGGCGAAGCCTTGCTGGCACGGGTGACGCCCTATTTTCGGCCAGCGCGCGAACCACTGACTGCCGACAGTGCGTCAATCAATCGCGCCTCCCCTTTGGGCGCTGCCTATGCCGTTGCTGCGTCGGTCCGGCACTTGCAGGAGCGCGAGGCGACATTCAGCGAAAACCATGTCCTGCAACATGCTTTGAGCTTCGCCGAGCAAAAGGCGCGGATTGGCGATGTTGAAGCGCGCGTTGCCCATCTCAAGGCCGAAGGGCTGTTGCTACACGGCAAGGGCGAGCGGCAATCACAGCTCACCACGCCCGATATGGTCAAGATGGAAAAGCAGATCATCGCCCGCGCGCGCGACGGCTTTGGCCAGGCGACAGCGCGGGTGCCGGTTGAACGTGCGGTTGCACTGATCGACAAGGCCGCGACCGATGTGCTTGGCCATGCGCTCAATCCCGAGCAACGGCAGGCCGCTTCCGCCATCCTTGCGAGCACGGATCGCTTTGTGACTATTCAGGGCGGCGCGGGCACTGGCAAGTCCACGGTCTTTGCTGCGGTCAATGCAGTGGATGGCAAGGCGCGCGATGCCCTCTTGATCCTGACACCGCAGAACAAGCTTGCCGCAGAGCTCAATGCCAATAGCGGCATTGAGGCCCGCTCGCTCGCGGGCTTTCTAGCTCGACATGAACGGCTGGCCGGCAGCCCGGCACAGCCAAGCCTTGCCGACCGGCAGCAATTTGGGCGCACGACGGTTATCCTCGACGAGGCGTCGATGGTCTCCACGCGGCACATGCTGGGGTTGATGCAGATCGCCGAGAAGCTTGGCATCAATCGGCTGGTAATGGTGGGCGATGTCGGCCAGATCGCCGCCGTAGAAGCGGGAAGTCCCTTTCGGCAGTTGCAGGAAGCCGCCCTCAATCCAATCCGGCTGGACACGAATCTGCGCCAGCGCGGCGCGGATATGAAGCTTGCAGTGGCCAAATTGCAGGCCGGGCTGGTGCGCGAGGCGTTCGATACGCTGGGACAGCGGGTGGTTGAAAATGCCGATCCGGTTTCAGCAGCGGCCAAGGCATGGCTGGCGCTGGACGACAAGGCCCGTGCAGACACCGCCCTGTTCACGTCGGGCCATCATTTGCGTGAGCAGTTGCTCGACAAGGTCCGCACCGCGTTGGTTACCGAAGGAAAGCTTGGAGCCGAGGAGATCAGGCTTCCAACGCTCGAAAGCCTGAACCTCACCCGCGAGCAGATGCGCAGCGTCAACAGCTATTCGCCCGGACTGGTGCTGGACGCGCATCGAGATATGCCCGCCATCGGGCTGGAGCGCGGCAGCTACGCCGTGCTGTCCGCCGATCCAAAGACGTGCGAAGTGACGGTGACTAATGGCAAGGACGAGCATTGCTTCCGGCCCGAGAAACTCCATCCCAATGGCAACGGCGTGTCCCTGTCGCGGGCGTCGGAACTATCTGTCCGCACAGGCGATACGCTGCAATGGACGGCCAATGACAAGCGATTGGGTGCCACCAACGGCCAGACTGTGCGGCTGGATGCGGTCGATGGCAAGACGATCCTGTTGACCGATCACAATGGCAGGACGATCAAACTCGAAGCAGACGACCCCATGCGGCAGCGGCTTGGGCATGGCCTTGTCCAGAACATGCACAAGGCGCAAGGGCTAACAGTCGAGAACGCGATCACCGTCATGTCGAGCAACGACCGCATGCTCAACACCCAAAGCCTGGCCTACGTGCTCGCCTCTCGGGCGAAGGAGGGCCTTGCGCTACATGTTGATGACCGCGAGAAACTGATCAACCAGATCGAGGCCAACAGCGGGCTGAAAATGACGGCGCTGGATATTGTGGCGGAACCGCCCAAGGAGAAAGCGGCGGAAAAAGTGGCTGAGGTTCAGCCTGAGGCAGTGCCGAAGGAACCCAAGGCACTTGAGAAGGAAGTCACCCTCCCTGTGCCGGAGAAATATCTGGGCATGAGCCTCTAAAGGCATCAATGCAAAACCGAGGCGGTGTTGAAAGCTTCGACTCGAATTGGTGGCAGATTGCCGCTAGGAAAAGATCATGAGTGGTTCGACAACATTTGCGGCGCGGCGGGTTGCCGCCGGATTTTCGGTTGCAGACGTAGCCGAGGAATTCGGCGTGCTTCCCGATGTCGCGCGCGATTGGGAGCAGGGCAAGGCGCAGCCGCCCGAGCCTGCTATTCTGTCGCTGGAAACCGCCGCGTGACCCGAGTGCGCTCGCAGAAGAAGATTATCATCGTCGCTGGTCCCAACGGTGCGGGCAAGACGACCTTTGCCCGCTCATTCTTGCCTGTAGAAGCCAGACTGCCACGATTCATCAATGCTGATCTGATCGCAGCGGGTCTTGCGCCTTTTGCGCCGGATACAGCAGCATTCAAGGCAGCGCGTCTGATGCTCGAAGAAATTGCGCACTGTGCGCAGCAAGGTGAGAGCTTTGCCTTTGAGACCACATTGTCAGGGCGCGGCTATGTACAGCAGATCAAGAAGTGGCGGGCGATAGGTTACCATGTCAGCCTGTTTTTCCTGCAACTGCCAGATGTTGAAACAGCAATTCAGCGTGTTGCCCTGCGCGTGGAGCAGGGCGGGCATGACATTCCGGAAGCCGTGATCCGTCGCCGTTTCTCGAGCGGGCTTGCGAACTTTGAGCTTCATTATAAACCGGCTGTTGATGATTGGGCGCTCTATGATAACAGTGGGGCGGAATTGTTGCTGATCGAATGGGGAGAGAACCAATGACGGCAAAGGAACTTGCCAAGGCGCGGAACTCCGATTTGCGCGGTTCGCTCGCCGCTATGCGGCGCGCTGCCGACCTTGCCCGCAAAACCGCAATCCAAACGGACACCGGGATCATCATCGTCCGCGATGGTAAGCCGGTGCGCATTTCTGCGGCGCAATTGCGCGAAGGCAAGGAATGATCTGCACCTGTCGTCAACTCGGCTCGGGGTGCAGGGTTGTGTGAGCAGAGTTGATGACAAAGAGGAATGGATTCATCAGATCAAGGGATGGCAGATCGACATATTGCCTTTACAAAAGAGGAGGCTCGATCAGACGATTTTGAACCCATCCAACCGACGTATTTCTACTAGGCATGTGCAGCAGCATTGGCGGCTGCATACTCATCTTTCACGATCAAATCTTGAAGCCGATTGCTCTTTAGGCATTGTCTGGCGGTCGCCGCAAAAGGGGCGCGGCACGATGCCATTGCCCGAAGTTCGCCAGCCAACTCTTTCATGCTGAGTTTATCCTCAGGTGTGCGTTCAGCTGAGGGCTTTTTGAAAAAACGGTCATATTTGGCGATGCGCCCCTCGCATTCGCGCCATACTCTTCGTCGAAGACCATTGAGCTTTTCCTGCTTGATCCCCATCCGGTCGATAGCGTCCCGCACCCAAGCTTTTTCTTCGTCAGACAACTCATCCGAAGGATGAGCTTCACCATTATCATTGAACATGATTTTCTCAGGATGATCTTCATTCACTGGGTCAAGCAGGAGCGGCACCTCACCGTCGGTTGATCGATTAACCAACGTTGCGCGCGATGTTGGATCAAGCAACGGAAACCAGTCGCTCTTGCCCACTGTCTCTACAGAGTATTCTTGGTTCTGTGTATTGGCGAGGACGCCAACTATACGGTAGTTGTCGATGTCGAATGCAAGCCAGCAATAGCCTGCGGCATAGGTCTTCGCAGCCTGCTTGGCTCGACCGTGAGGTCTGTAGTGGTCAGTTTGATATCGCGAGCAGCCCTCTTTGGCTTCAGTATACCAGCATTTTCCGAATGACATAGCCTCCAGTTCGCTACGAACAGCGTTCCAAGCGGCTCTATTGGCCTCGATAAAGGCCTTCCGCATTGCAGGGTCATCGATTGAATCAAGTGCATCGGACACGGCTTTCAGCGCATCCAGCTTCTCTTGAGGGATTTTGGTCAGGTCACGATGAACGTAGATCATTTCTTGCCCATTAAATCTTCGACGATCCGCCGCGTTTCCTTCTCTCGTTCCCTCAATTCTTCAGGCGTCAGAGGATCGACCTTTGCAAGCTCTACATCTTTGAGTCGCCTCAGGAATTCACTGTAAAGCTTGTCACGTTCTTCATAAAGGAAGCCGAAGTGGCGAAGCTCCTCTTTGATTTCTCCAAATTCCTTTGCCAACTCAGGCGTCAGATTAGCTTTCGCCGCCAGTTCATTTCGGCGATCAATCTTTTGCTGGGTCGGCTTGTCGAGCGACGAGGATAGGCCGAAAATGTCTGTTAGCACGCCCGCAAAGCCCAAGCCCCTCGGATCAATGCGCGGCGGCTCGACGGTGACATTGCCATCTTCATCGCTTGACATCACCCTTACCTCCTTCGCCTCCAATGCCGCGATGGTCAGTGGGTTGTGGGTCGTCATGATGATCTGGCACTTATCCTCATCCGCCGCGACTTCGGTCCATTCGCGGATCAGATCGAGATAGGTGAGCTGCCATGCTGGATTTAGGTGGGTGTCTGGCTCATCGAGCAGGAACAGCGCCTCTTTGCCGCGCGAGACACGAATCAAGCCGAGCACCATTAGCAATTGCCGCTCTCCATCGGAAAGATCGCTGAAGCTGATGTCGCCGGTGTCGTCATTTGTGCGCGTGACCCAGACGATCATTTCGCGAAACAGGTCAGATATGTCTGCGGCTTCCAGCGCAGCGAACAATTCTCCGTCATCCTTGTACGTGCGTCGCAAGCCCTCCAAGGCATCGCCATTCCTTAGAAAGCAAGCCAGTTGCCCTTCTTCCTTCGGATTTCTTCGGTAGTCGTCAACGACCTTCCCGGTCACAGTCAACGGGAAGAATGATTGTGCTCGGAAATTTGCGATACACGCGCCAGCGGGGCCGTTCGCAAGCCAGTGATCATCGGCATATTGCAGAATATCTGCGTGCGAGGCTCGACCACGTTGGCCCGCCTTCTGTCCCTTGGCGTTTTCTCTCCGCCACCGATTATAGTTGAACCAGGAAGGCTGCTTGAAATGGGCCAATGCGGAATGGAACCCAGTGATTTTCAGACCAATTTCTAGCTCGCGTTTGATTGCGGGTGTGAGAAAAACAAATTGGGACAGCAACGCAAATGTTCCATGAATTGGGCGGCAAAAAAACAGCCGACGTTTGCTGCGGGCCTGATCGAAATCAACCTGCTTATCGTTCTTAATAATCTCTTTGTAATAAGCCTTCTGATGATCATCGAACAGCGATTCAAATCGCCTACTTGAGCCGGAATAATAACCGAAAATTAGGTCCGGCAAATGAAGGGCGCGTATTCTGCTCGTTCGGGAATCAATGAATTTCCGCACGTTAAGATGAATTTTGCCATCCTCGTTGTCCGGTGCAGGCTGGCCTTTAAATTCCGGCGGTATATCCTTTAAACCATCTTGATTGGTCAACCGCACATCATAGGCATTGAGACGGTAGCGCAAGTCATAGTTGAATCTGATTTGCGCCTGCTCCCCCAAGTCCCAAGCCCGAAACACCTCGACAATCGCTTCGATCAGGTTCGATTTGCCGCTGCCGTTTTCGCCGATCACGACTGTGGTCAGGCTATCCTTGTCGAAATCGACAGTGACATCCTTCAGGTTGCGATAGCCGTCGATATAGACGCGGAGGAGGCGCATCAGGCGGCTTTCAGTTCGTCTGGGCTGTCTATGATATACTTCTCCCCGATTTCCCAGGCGAGTTGCTTGTAGAAATCGGCGACGGGCAGATCAGCGGCGCGGAACAGGGTTTGGACGTCGTGGTGCGATCCGCTTTTGAGCAGGCCTGCGAGATAGGGCTTGTCCTTCACGTCATCGTCTTGGCGGCTTTTTGTCATATTCGCATTTGCCTTTCTGCGTGGAGGCATTTCATCATATGCTACGAGGTCGTCATCGTACCAAAGCACATGAATTTGTTCCTTTTCCGCTTTGGGAACCCTTGGTCGTCCCCGCCCACTTTTGGGCTTTTTGCCTTCCGCCTCCCGCTTCGCCCTGATACGGTCCAGCAACACGCTGGCGGGTTCGTCGTTGGGATCTTGGGGGACGAGTTCGCCGCGAAAGGCTTTGCTCAGGACGGCGGCGTCGAGTTTGGAGAGCAGGCCTGCGGCGGCGGCGTGATCGGCGGCCATGCGGTCCAGCCAGCCGAAGGCGGACTCGATGCGGCGGACAATTTCTATTGCTTCATCGACGGGAGGAACCGGCACAGGCAGCGCTGCCACCTTCCGCTTACTGATTGAGGCAAGATTAGTTGTCTGTGTCCCCTGATCGATAAAATACCGCTGGCCATTTTCGTTGGCGTAATGCGAAACGTATTCGGGAGGAAATTCGTCATTGTAGAGCCGGATGCGGAAAACATGATTTTGGTGAATGCATTCGGGAATCTCCGCTCGCCAGACCCAACCACGCCCAAGCTTATCCCGGTCTCCGCCCTCATTCATGAGAATGTCGCCGTTTTGTAGTAGCAGCCGATCTCTCTCTGTAGCAGTCACACCAAGGTATTTGATTTCATCAAGGTTCAACCAACCTCGCTGCACATTCGCCACTCGTAGGTAGGGTACGTCAATCAATTTGGCTGACGCAGGTCGCTTCTTTCCGACTTGGATACCGCCTTGAATTGTGCTAATTTCGTCCAGCTCTTTGACCACCCATCCGAATGGGTATTCACCGTCACTTTTTGCATCGCGTTCAAGACCGACCCTCCAATCTTGGGTCAACCTGCCTGAGAATGCCATCGCGAGAACGGCACTTTTGTAGTGGGCGATGAGGTTGGGGATACGGTCCAGCTCTTTTCGGGCGCGGGCGGTGCGCGCGGTCAACCCATCCACCTTCGCCACAATCCGCCGCTGTTCGGCGAGTGGTGCAACGGGCACGACCGTCGATACAATCTCGCTTCGATTGAGTTCGACTTGGTTCGTCGATCCACTCTGCATATCCTCGATCTTGTCTTGGACAGCAGGTGATTTGATGTAGCCAAACAGGTATGCTGGATCGACAGCCGGACCAGCCCTTACAATGGTAACGTGACTATCCACCACAGCTCGATCATAGCTGGTCAGCTCTTTAAACAATGCAGCGCGTCCAATTGTGCCCGTGCCGGTCGAGTTCCAAAGAATGTCGTTGCGGCGTACTAGTCTCTCGTCATCCCACTGATGCCAAGTGGTAGGATCGACGAACTTCACAAAAGTTTCATCTACTCCATGCCATCTCACGCAGCGCTGATTGATTACAGGTAAGGCGCTTTTGTCCACGTACTTAGGCGACCTGCCGCGCGACACATAAGCCGCGAGCTCACTAATTTCGGCCTCAGCCCACCCCTTCGGCAAATCACTCATACCCCTACCCCATCGGCAGCAATGCGCGCTTGCTTCACGTCATGATAGGTCCGCTTTTCGCCCTTCACCTTCCATTCGGAGAGGCCATTGCTGTTGCGATCCAGCACGACGGCGGCTGCGGCGGAGGGGCTGGAAAAGCTGTAGGGCCGGGCGAAGGCATAGAGCGTGTCTGATTGCGGGGTCAGCACGCCTTGCTTCACCAGATTATCCTTTAGCGCGACATAGCTTTGCTGCACATAGCCGGTGTTGCGCAGCGCCTGTGATCCTTCCAACACGATGAATTCGCCATCCTCCTCCACCGCTTGCGCCTGCACGCCGGATTTGTGGCGGATTTCATAGCTGATCTCTCCGCTGATGCGCTGCGCGACTGGCGTCGCCGTTTGCGTCACCGCGCGCGGCTGGGGCTTGAGCATATCCAGCCCGACCACGGGCAGGATGATCTTCAGGTTGGAAAGGAATGCCTCCATATTCGCCTGATCCGCTTCTGGCAGGCGGCGGCGCTGCCCGGCGGGGCTGGTGCCATTATCCATCGTGACACGGTTGGCCGCGCCCGCAAGCTCGATCAACCGCGCCTCCAGATACTCGACATGGCCCTTGGACAGATCATCGTCGCTGGTGGTGACGGCAATCGCGGTTTCCCAGAATTCGCGCTGCGCCGCGCTCTGCTTGATCCGTTCCCGCACGCTGTTGGCAGAGCCGATATAGGCGCGCGTGCCGCCCACGGCCTCAGCATCCGGGCCTGAGAGGATGTAGATGCCCGTCCGGTCCAGCTCCGCCCGCGCCGTGAGCGCCGCAAAGGTTGTACCGGTGGCGACAAAGGTGAGGCCGGTCCAGCCATGGATCGTCGCCTTGCGCAGCCCGGTGGGCGTGCCATCGACAAGGAAGAGCTGGATGGTGCGGCCGTGGATTTCGCCTTGGATTTGGGGGGTCATTTTGTATCGGTCCGCTTCAATATTTGCATCGTATGGGTTCCGCGAACGAGCCTTGGCCAAGTCTGAATTTTGGGATTGTTACCGGATTCAAAGGACTCCCCTGGACTTCCGCGCAAATCAGAAAGGCGCGCAATTAGCCAGCCTGCGGCACCAATCGTCAACGCCACCAGCGCCAAAACAGCCGTCCTATCACTATCGAAGTCAGCGCTAGAACAGGTCAGACCAGTAAGCCAAACGCCTTTGAGAAATTTGTTTAACGCAAACCAAATCAGTCCGACCCAGAATACGAAGAAGCAAACCAGCAACCGGTCATTAACCCCAGAAACTGACCACCGCACGCCCAAACGACCTAGTCTGATGGTTTTATGGAGACGGCCTTCAAATTCGTCTTCCAACATATCAATGTGAAATTCCCAGTTGCCTTGCCAAAATTTCGATCCGTTAGCTGCAAGCCAACTGGCCAGAGCGGTTAAGGCACCAAGGCAAGCAAGCGAGACTGTGATCGGCCCCCATTTTTCCAGATCGCCATCCTGCCAGATCAAGCCAAAGGCTGTGAATACAGCAGCCTGTAATACCCAAAAATAGCTGGCTCGTTTCCAATAAAGCTCAATTTCAAACTTACGGATGTCATGAGCGCGCGCAAGCGCTGCACGCCGAGCTTCCTTCCGGTTCAAGGCAGCGAGATTTGCCGCCTTCAAATAGACCTTTCGGGCCTCGCTCACACCGCGACCTCCTCAGTCTCGGCCAGTTCATCTGCCACCGCCTCAATTTCCTCCAACGCGGCGCGCAGGTAGCCAAGGATAGCGGCGGCGATGTCATCGGGCTCGGTCAGGCCTTCCTCAACCTCTTCCTCATCCTCACGCAGCCAGCTGATATCGAGATTGTCATTGCGCTTAGCGATCTCCTCACGCGTGAACATGCGGAAACGCCCGGCTTCTCCTTCGTCCTTTCGCTTGGCCTTGCCCAGCGGATCATCTCCATAAGCCTTGATGAAATCGGCGAAGTCTTCTGCAATCAGCGTACGGGTCTTCCCGAAATTGGGCATTTGCGCGCGCATGTCATAGAACCAAACGGCCTTTGTGGCATTCGCTGCCTTTTCCGAGATTTTCGTAAAAAACATTACGTTGGTCTTCACGCCTGCGCTAGTGAAAATCCCGGATGGCAACCTTAAAATGGTATGGAGATCGCACAGGCCCATTAAATCCTGTCGAATCTGCCTACCTACACCGTCCTCAAAAAGCACATTATCCGGCAAAACGACTGCTGCACGACCACCCATTTTGAGATTTAGATAGATATGTTGCAAGAAAGCTAGCTGCTTATTTGCGTTCGGATACGGAATATCCTTACGAAGGTCTCGTTTGCTGCCGGATTTCGTTCCGAACGGAGGGTTGGCAAGGATAATGTCAGCTGCTTCGAAACGGCTAGGCGGCGTGGACAAATTGGTTGACGTTAGACTCGGTGGTTGATTCAAGGC
>CALMYW010000525.1 GCA_937873665.1 uncultured Sphingorhabdus sp. | reverse complement strand
AGGCGTCACCTCAAGGTTTGTGCGCCAGACAACGATTTGGCAGACATAATGCGAACATCGGCTAATTAGCGAGCTTGAGGCGCGACATGGGATCGTTGAGCTGGCGGAATTCACCGCCAGGCGGACGCTCCGCCTGCCCTCAAAGGCAGCCGCCGGGCAGGCTACGCCGCGGGGTACGATGCTACTGACATGGCCAAGCCTTCGCTAACGAGCGTTCAGCTCCGGCCACCATATGAACACTCATAAAATAGCTATTCTGCTCCGCCCAGCGTAAATATGCCGCGCGCAGCGCCGATCGGTCATAGCGTGGAGCGCGGCATTCCGCTTTTCGCGCGACGATCATCATGTCGAGCACGCCTTGGAGGTAAGCGCCGCATCGCGGCTCATTCGCTTGACAGCTTACGAACAACGCCGAGCCCGTCGCCGACGCGGGTTCGGTTTGGCCGATCGCACTATCAGGCAGGGCGGCCAAAGCGGCGCATAACAATATCCATCGCCTTGGCCGCATTTTCGTCTCCTATTCCGCAGTATCATTTCGGAAGGGGCGCACGGCCCTCGACGGCCGGCGCCCCGTGCTGATCCATCATTCGCGGCCGAGCACCTGGCCTTCGGGCGTGACGAACAGTTCGATCGTCTTTCCGTCGCTGTTCTTGCCCTTGATTTCATAGAGCGTGCTTCCGTCCGCCTTTCGGGTGACTTGCTCCGCTTTGCTTATTGACGCGAGTTGCGCGCGTGCCGCGTTCATCGCGGCCTCGGGCACCTGAGCAAGCGGGATGTCTCGTTCGCTGTGCTTGCCGATTATCCGGTTTTCGTTCGCCTCGTGGTTTTGCGCGATCGCCACGCCCGCGATCGCCAGCGCGGCCGCGCCCACGCCTGCGACAACAGTGAGAGTTCGTTTGCTAGCCATGTTCCATTCCACTTCCTGCATAAGGGCCGTGGGGTCGGGCGGGCGGCGGTTACGGCCCAATGAGCCGTCGTCCGAGTTCAACTCCTCTGATTGTTCATCCTGTCGAGCGCCGCGCGCAGCCCACGGGCGAGCTTGGCTGCGTCGTCGTTGGCCCAGAAGTGCATGAAGAACAGCCGCGGCTCGTCGTTTAGCATATGATTATGCAGCGCCGTGACCTCGATCCCGTTCGTCCGCAGCACGCGCAGGACCGGATCGACCTCGTTTGCGACAAGTACGAAATCGCCGGTGATGGCGGCTCGGCCGTCCCCGGTTGGCTGAAAGTTGATCGCGGTCGCCGTGCCCATCGTCGGCGGAGTCTCCATATCGCCGTCCATCAGCCGCTCGGCGCGCGGAAAGCTGTATTGGAGGATGCCACCGGCCGTCTTGCCCTCACCGCCCATCAACCGGTTGAGCGCGGCCACATCGAGGTCGAGCCGCGATGCGGCTGCGCTGGCCGAAGGCGATTGCGGCGCGGCGAGCGGGGTCCGACTGGCTGATAGCGCTTGCCGGAGCGCGGCCGCGAGCTTCACCGGGTCGCCGTGGCCGGCAATGTGCATGTACATGGTCGCAGGCGAAGAGCGGAGCAGGTGATTGTGGAGCGCGGTGATCGTAAAACCGCTTGCGAGCAGGCGGCTCAAAACGGGGTTCACCTCGTCGTGGGTCAGCACGAGATCGCCCATCACCATCGCCTCGTCGCCCATCGGCTGAAACGCCGCCCAAGAGCCGAGCGCGAGGGAGGGCTTGATCGTCACCCCATCCAGCGTGACGCTCAGGTCCGAACGCGGGAAGCTGTAGCGGTGAACGCCCCCCGGCTGTTCGGCCCCCGCTCGTCCTATCGCCCGGTCGACAGCCGACCAGTCCGGCGCTGCCCATGCCGGGCTTGCCAGCAGGAGGCTGGCGAATCCCAAGGCGATGGTCTTTTTCAGCATAATTGATCCTTCATCAGCGCACTCGACACGGAAAGCCTCACGTCATGCGAGCGCGCCGCCGGCGAGCCGCGACATTACGCTCCGGTTTCTTTCTTCGGGATAAGCAGTCCTATGCTCATGAGGCTTGTGATGCAACCCTTACACTTGTAGGCTAGTGACGATACAACTATGACAAACACACAAGCTTCCCCTTGGTTGCTCCTGATCCCGCAGCTTCCGGCTAAGCCTGCCTATTTGCGGGTGAAGGTCTGGCGGCGTTTGCAGGCGATCGGGGCCGCGCCGCTCAAGAACGCCGTCCATGCGCTCCCCAATCGCGAGGACACGCGCGCGCTGTTCGAAGAACTGCATCGCGAGATCACCGAAAATGGCGGCGAGGCGCTGATCCTCGAAGCGCGCCTTGTCGGCGGCATGGGCGATGCGGAGCTGCGCGGAGTGTTCGACGCTGCGCGTGACGCCGACTATGAGGAGTTGGCACGCGAGGCGCGCGCGCTGTGTGAGGGCGAGTATGTCGCGGCGGCGGATGTGGGCCGCCTGCGCAAACGCCTGAACGAGGTCGCCGCGATCGACTTTTTCGGTGCGCATGGTCGGCAGGCGGCACAGGCCGCCATCACCGAGGCGGACCGCCGCTCTCACCAACATCCCGATGTGAGCGGCCCCGGTGCGCCCGAGCTGACCCCGGCGGAGCTAAAGCGCCGCGTTTGGGTGACGCGCCGCCATGTCCATGTCGATCGCATCGCGTCCGCCTGGCTCATTCGCCGCTTCATCGACCCCGAGGCGAGCTTCAAGTTCGTCGAGGGCAAAGGATATGTGCCGGAGCCTGACGAACTGAGGTTCGACATGGCGGACGCTGAGTTCACCCACGAAGGCGACCGCTGCTCCTTCGAGACCTTGGTGTTCCTCACCGGTCTCGAGACCGACCCCGCGCTGCGGGCGCTCGGCGAAATTGTTCACGACCTTGATATTGCCGATGCTCGGTTCGAGCGCCCGGAAACTCCGGGAGTGAGCGCGCTTATCGCCGGCATCTGTGCCGGCACCGACGACGACGAGGAGCGGATCGCGCGCGGATCGACCGCGCTCGACGGATTCTATGCTCACTTCACCCGGCGAAAAGAGGACTAAAGATGGAGGCCAGCGCACGCGCTGAAATCGCAGTCGAGACGCTGCACGAGCACGGCATCAGCTTTGGCGAGGCGGTGCGCGTCTGGATCAGGGTCGCGCTGCTCAGCTTCGGCGGACCGGCGGGCCAGATAGCGGTGATGCATCGCATCCTGGTCGAGGAGAAGCGCTGGATCGGCGAGGAGCGGTTCCTCCACGCGCTCAACTATTGCATGCTGCTGCCCGGCCCTGAAGCGCAACAGCTAGCTGTCTATATTGGCTGGTTGCTCCATAAGACCAAGGGCGGCCTGGTCGCGGGCGCGCTATTCGTGCTGCCCGGCTTCCTCGCGATTTTAGGGCTCAGCTATGTCTATGTGCTGCTCGGCGAAGTGCCGCTGGTCGAGGGATTGTTCTTCGGATTGAAGGCCGCCGTGCTGGCGGTGGTGCTACAGGCGGTGGTCCGGGTGGGTTCGCGTGCCTTGAAGAACAACGTCATGCGCGGTTTTGCCGCGCTGGCGTTCGTCGCGATCTTCGTGCTCGACGTGCCCTTCCCGCTGATCGTGCTTGCCGCCGCGCTGATCGGCTTCTTCAGTGGCCGCGCTGGTTACGCCGCATTCAAGGGCGGCGGCGGACATGGTCCCGCCGGCGCTGAGATAATCCACGACCGCGACACCGCTCTTGGCGAGGGCCTTCCCGACCATGCCCGGCCGAACCTCTCTTGGTCGCTGCGCATCTCCGGCGTCCTGCTGCTGCTCTGGCTCGGGCCGGTCGCAGCGCTGCTGTTCGCGTTCGGCCCCGACGACGTGTTCAGCCGCATCGCCACCTTCTTCAGCCAGATGGCGGTGGTGACCTTCGGCGGCGCCTATGCGGTGCTCGCCTATGTCGCGCAGGAGGCAGTCGAGACCTATGGCTGGCTCCAGCCCGGCGAGATGCTCGACGGGCTCGGCATGGCCGAGACCACGCCCGGGCCGCTGATCATGGTGACGCAGTTCGTCGGCTTCCTCGCGGCCTTCCGCGAAGCGACCGGGCTGCCGCCGCTCGTCGCCGCGACCTTCGGCGCAATCCTCACCACCTGGGTTACCTTCCTGCCATGCTTCCTGTGGATCTTCGCCGGCGCGCCATTCATCGAGCGGCTGCGCGGCAACCGCGCATTGTCGGCCGCGCTTTCGGCGATCACCGCCGCAGTGGTCGGCGTGATCCTCAATCTGGCGGTCTGGTTTGGTATCCACACTCTGTTCGAGCAAGTCCGCGAAGTGCCGTTCGCAGCCGGCACCATCGATCTCCCAGTCCTAACGTCCGTCAACTGGCCGGCGCTGGCGCTCGCGGTGGGTGCGATACTCGCCATGTTCCGGTTCAAGGCCGGCATGCTGCCGGTGCTCGGCGTCTGCTCGGTCCTCGGGGCCGCATATGTAATGATCATCTGAAGGAGTGACGCGTGACGATCGACCATCTTTCCCGACGCAGTGCAATCGCAACTCTTGGCATCGGAGCCGCCGCCATGACTATCAACGAAGCCTCTGCGCAGACGCCGGCCGCAGCGCCGGCGGCTGTCCCCGCCTTTGCCGGAAATCATCAGGTCAAGCCGCTCAGGTTCAATCCCGCCAGGCTTCACGGCCTCTCCGAAAGGCTGATCACATCGCACCACGAGAACAATTATGCGGGCTCGGTCAAGGCCCTGAATATGATCGAGACACGACTTGCCGCCGCGCTCGCTGACACGGACCTGCCGCCGGTGGTCTATGGCGGATTGAAGCGCGAGGAGCTGCACCGCACCGGCTCGGTCGTGCTCCATGAGGTCTATTTCGACGGGCTCGGCGGCAACGGCCAGGCAGCCGGTTCCATCCGCGACGCGCTGGGCGCGGCGTTCGGCTCGTTCGACCGCTGGGAAGCCGACTTCCGCCGTACCGGGATGAGCCTTGCCGGCGGATCGGGCTGGTGCGTGCTCGTCTACAATCTCCACACGCGCTCGCTGCACAACCATTGGGCGTGGGATCATATGCACGGTGCGATTGCCGGCGTGCCGCTGCTCGCGCTCGATATGTACGAGCACAGTTTCCACATGGATTACGGCACCGCCGCCGCCAAATATGTCGACGCCTTCTTCCGCAACATCGACTGGGAAGTGGTCGACCGGCGCTATGCCGCGGCTTTGCGCGGCGGCGGCTGAACCCGACCGCCGTGGCTTAACACCCACTGCTGCGCGACACCTGAGTTCGCGACCACAAAGGGGACAGGTCCGATGGGGAGATGCAACAATGACATCCGGCCCGAACATCGCTCTTCTTTGGCGTGGGCAAGCAGCCGAGTGGACGCATCGCTTTCATGAAGCCCGGCAGTGGCCGATAATGCAGGCCTTGCGGGCGCTCGGGGCGACCGCAAGGCCTGTACTGTACAGGGACGAGGCGGTTCGCGAGATTCGGGACGAGCTGCTGTCGTGCGACGCAGTGCTGGTCTGGGTGAATCCGTTGGACATTTCAGGCGACCGCTCGCAGCTCGATCCAATGCTGCGCGAAGTCGCGGGGTGCGGCGTTGTCGTCAGCGCGCATCCTGACGTGATCGCCAAAATCGGCGTCAAGGAAGTGCTCTACACAACGCGATCCATGGAATGGGGCAGCGATGTCGATCGATACGTGGACGCTGAAGGCCTTCGCGCTCGTTTCCCCGAACATCTTGCCGCAGGCCCGCGCGTGCTGAAGCCGAACTACGGCAACGGCGGCAGGAATGTATGGCGTGTCCAACTAGACGAAGCGGGAAACGCTCCGGCTTTGAAAACGTCGGTGAAAGTTCAAGAGGCCCGCCAAGGAAGCAAATCGGAGCGCATCAGCCTAGCCGAGTGCTTGGAAAGGTGGGTGCCGTTTCTAAACGACGGCGGCGTGCTGATCGATCAGGCTTATCAGCCGCAGTCGTCCGAGGGCATGGTCCGCTGCTACGTGTGCGGGCACCGAGTGGTTGGCTTTGGGCACAACCTGATCACTGCGCTGATGACGCCAACGGCCATTGATACAACGTCGTCAACCCCACAGCCGATGGGCCGCGCCATGTTCGGACCGGAGGTGACGCGCTTCGCAGCCTTACGGAAAGCGATGGAGGATCGCTGGATTCCAGAGATGCAAAGGTTGCTGTCGATCGCCGACCACGATCTTCCGCTTCTTTGGGACGCCGACTTCCTATTTCGCCCTGGTGAAGCCATCAGCGATGGCTCCTATGCGCTTTGCGAGATCAATGCTAGTTCGGTTGCACCATTTCCGCCAAGCGCCGTCCAGCCAGTCGCCGCAGCGGCAATCGGTCGCGCTCTTGCCATTCGTTTGACGAAGGAGACCTCCAATCCTCATTGATATGATTCAAGCAATTCAAGAGACGTGACATTGGTCGTATCAATCAGACAAGCCTAAGGGTGAGCGAGGCTGGGTGAAACCGGCTCAGGTGGCAGCGCGGAGATACTGGTAGAGGGTTTCGCGACTGATCCCCAGGTCACGGGCGATGACGGCCTTGCGCTCGCCGTCATCAACACGGCGGTGCAGCTCGGCGACCATTTCGTCGGAGAGGGAACGTTTCCGCCCGCGATAAGCACCGCGTTGTCTAGCGACCGCAATGCCTTCGCGCTGCCGCTCCCGGATCAGGGCGCGCTCGAATTCGGCGAACGCACCCATGACCGAGAGCATCAGGTTGGCCATCGGGGAATCCTCGCCCGAGAAGGCCAGGCTTTCCTTCACGAACTCGATCCGGACGCCTCTTTTGGTGAGGGACTGAACCAGTTTGCGCAGATCGTCGAGATTACGCGCCAATCGATCCATGCTGTGGACCACGACGGTGTCACCCTCGCGGGCGAAGGCGAGCATGGCATCGAGTTCGGGGCGGTTGATGTCCTTGCCCGATGCCTTGTCGGTGAAAATCCGGTCGAGCGACTGCCCGTCCAACTGGCGATCGACATTCTGATCGAATGTGCTCACCCGGACGTAACCGATCCTCTGGCCTTTCATCGCCGCCTCCGGTCAAAATGTCAGGTTGAATTCTATGACACGGCGGAACATGCGTCAATAAATGCTTGCCATAACCCTATCCTGACAGAAACCGCCGCTGCATCCTGACGTCCGGTTAGGCTATACTCCAGATTGACGCTAGCCTGTCGCTCTCGACTCGGGATGGAGGCAGGATGGCGCGGCGGCGATTATTGACCGGAGAAGAAAGGCGTCGCCTGTTCGATATCCCCCATGACGAAACCGCGATCGTCGGCCACTATACCCTTGCCGCCGAGGATCTCGAACTGGTCGGTCGCCGCTATCGCCCTGCCAACCGCCTCGGTCTGGCAACGCAGATCGCGCTTATGCGGCATCCCGGCTTCGGTTTGCAGCCCGACGTCGACGTCCCCGATGCGGTCCTTCACTATCTCGCCGCCCAGCTCTTCGTCGATGTTGATGCGTTCGCCGACTATGGCCAGCGCGCGCAAACACGTAACGATCATGCCGACATTGCGGCACGGCATCTGGGGCTACACCCTTTTCGGCGAGGGGATATACCGCTCGCGCTCGATCTCGCCGCAAGAGCTGCGGAGCGGACCGATCGGGGCGAACCTATTGTCCGCGCATTGATGGAGGGGCTGAAGCAGGAACGCTTCATTCTTCCATCGGCAGACACGCTCGAACGTGCGGGCCTCGCCGGCAGGGCACGCGCCCGCAAAGCCGCGGCGGCGCTCATTGTCGAAAGCCTGGGTCATGCCGAACTGGCGCGGATCGATGATCTGATCGTCAACAACAGCGACTTCGGCATGACGCCGCTGGCCTGGCTGCGCAATTTCGAGGAAGCGCCCACCACGGCGAACATCAACGGGCTGCTGGAACGGCTACGCTATGTGCGCGGAATCGGCATCGACCCGGCGATCGGCGCGAAAATCCCCGACTTCCGGTTCGCGCAGTTCATGCGCGAAGGTGGCGTTGCGCCGGCGTTCCTGCTCTCCGATTATAGCCTTAACAGGCGCCGCGCGACGCTGATCGCGGCGGTCATCGACCTCGATGCCAGGCTCGCCGATGGTGCGATCCAGATGTTCGACAGGCTTGTCGGAAGCCTGTTCACACGGGCGCGGCGCGGGCGGGAAAGGCGCTATCAGGACAGCATCCGCTCGGTCGGCGAACTTATGCGGCTGTTCGGCGCGACGATCGCCGCGCTGGGAGAGGCGGTCGAACATGGCGGTAATCCGCTCGAACTGATCGACGAAGCGGTAGGCTGGCACAGACTGGTCGCAGCCAAATCGCAGGTCGATGCGCTGGCCGAGCTGGCGGGCGAAGATGCGCTTGTCGCGGCGACTGGTCGCTATGCGACGCTGCGGCGGTTCAGCCCGGCTTTCCTCGATACATTCACGTTCAAGGCATCGGGGAGCGGATCGCAACTGGTCAAGGCCATCGAGGTCATCCGCGATACCAATGCCCGCAAGGCCCGCAGCCTGCCCGAGGGCGTTCCGCTCCCATTCGCCAACCGGCAGTGGAAGCGCCTCATCACCGAAGGTGGCCAGGTCGATCGCCGGCGATACGAGACGGCCATCATGGCCACGCTGCGCGATCGGTTGCGCGCCGGCGACATATGGGTCGAAGGAACCCGCAATTATCGCCGCTTCGACACCTATTTGCTGAGTCGACGCGATGCCGATAAGGTGGCCGACAGCCTGCCATTCCAGACCGATGCGGCCGCCTATCTGGAGGAGCGGGCAAGGACGCTCGACTGGCGGCTGCGCCGTTTCGCCAAGCAACTCAAGGCGAACAGGCTCGCGGGCGTGGCGCTCGAACGCGACCGGCTCAAGCTGCAACCCATGCCGGCGATCACTCCACCCGAGGCGGAGGCTCTCGATCGCAGGCTCGACGCCTTGCTTCCGCGCGTGCGGATCACCGAACTCCTGGTCGAGGTGGCCGAGCGCACCGGGTTCCTGAGCGCATTTCGCGATCTTCGGTCCGGCAAGGAGCATGACAACCCGCACGCGATCCTCGCCGCCATTCTCGCTGATGGATCGAATCTGGGTCTAGAGCGCATGGCCAACGCCAGCGACGGGGTGAGCTACGCCCAGCTTGCCTGGACCCACAACTGGTATTTGTCGCCCGAAAACTATCAGGCCGCGTTGGGGATGATCGTTGCCGCGCACCATGATCTTCCTTTCACGCGCCATTGGGGAGCCGGCACTAGTTCATCCTCCGATGGGCAGTTCTTCCGCTCGGGCCGCAACCGATCGGCGGCGGCCGACATCAATGCGAAATATGGCAGCGAGCCGGGCCTGAAGATCTACTCCCACCTGTCCGATCATTTTGCCTCGTTCGGATCGCGGATCATGTCGGCCACCGCCGGCGAGGCCCCCTACGTGCTGGATGGCCTGATGCTCGGCGCCGGCGCGCTACCGCTGCATGAGCATTACACTGATACCGGCGGCGCGACGGACCATGTCTTTGCCCTTTGCCATCTTCTCGGCTTCCGGTTCGTGCCCCGTCTGCGCGACATCGCCGACCGGAAACTCGGCTCGATCGCCGCGCCTTCGACCTACAAAGGCATCGAAAGCCTCATGGGCCGCACGATCAAGACGGCGGCGATCGAAGCCGATTGGGATGACATCGTCAGGATCGTCGCCTCCATTAAGGAAGGAGCCGTTGCGCCCTCCGCGATCCTGCGCAAGCTGGCCGCCTACAAGCGCCAGAACAGGCTGGATTTTGCGCTGGCCGAACTCGGCCGCATCGAGCGGACGCTATTTGCGCTCGACTGGCTTGAACAGCCCGACTTGCGTCGCGCCTGCCAGGCCGGCCTCAATAAAGGCGAAGCACGTCATACCCTTGCCGCCGCGATCTACACCAACCGACAGGGGCGGTTCACCGATCGCTCGATCGAGAATCAGGAATATCGGGCATCGGGCCTCAATCTGCTGATCGCGGCGATTTCTTACTGGAACACCGTCTATATGGACAGGGCCGCCCAGCATCTCCAATCATCCGGCGGCACCTTCGATGATGCGCTGCTTGCCCATCTCTCGCCGATGGGCTGGGTGCATATCAGTTTGACCGGCGACTATCTGTGGCAAAGGGCAAACCGGCTCTCCCCTGGCGAGTTCCGCACCCTCAACGATCCCATGGCCCGCCTCAAACTCGTGGCATAGCCAGTGTTCTCATTATGTCCGCCAAATCGTTGTCTGGCGCACAAACCTTGAGGTGACGCCGAACAGCGGGGTATCGTCGAAATCGGGATGGGCGGTGACCGCCAGCGCGAGAAT
>CALMYW010000524.1 GCA_937873665.1 uncultured Sphingorhabdus sp. | reverse complement strand
GGTCAAGGCAGCATGGGCAAAACCCAAATTTTCCGGGAATGAACCAGAAACTAGCTCCGTCTGGGCCGTATCGCCCATCAGGCCGCACGGTTATCTGCTCAGGCAATCGGCCTTTTCGGTTAGCGCGAAGACGTTCGATGCCGTTTCGCTCCTCGCGCCAGTCTTCCGGGTAACTATCAGGATCGCCGTCAAAGGCGTAGTCCGAGTCTCCCTCACCAACTGGCGTCAGGTAGCCCGCTTCGGTCTTGGTGACGACATGGACTTCATGGCCGCATTCCCTGCAGAACCGGGTTGGATAGAGGCGATGGCCGGGCGCATCCGGGTCTTCCAGTTGGCCTTCGAACAGAACCCGTCTCGGCCGACCGGTGAGTGTCGTGAAAATCTCTCCAGCCCCGGAAATAAAGCGATGCAGCTTGAACGCGAGGAAAGCACCAGAGCCACCGCCGCCGCGTTCAGATTCTGGCAGGCTGACACGGGTCAAGAAACGCTCGAAACCAGTTCGACATGTTTCCTTGTCGAGGCCGCTATCCAGCGACAGCTGCTTCACTGCGTCGTCGAAAGGGACAGGCTTCTTGCGCTTGAGTTCTTGGCCATCATCAAGACCAATCGCAAGCTCAGCCCAAACAGCGAGAGGATGTCGGCGCAACACCTCATCCGTCAATACCTCAGGCAACTCGTTGCCAAGTGCCGAGGCGATCTGCGGCCGGACATCTTCCAGCTTCAGTCTGTCATCGGTTGCGCGCTGAAGAGACTCGTCGATAACAGCATCAGGGCCAATCGACGCCCCGAAAAGGCGAGACGATACGTCAGCCACGGCTTTTGCGCGCCCCCCTTCTGAACCTTCGCTTGCCATGGTGGCGGATGTGCCGATGCAGATCGGAGCTTTGTTTGGTGCGCAGCGATTTCGAAGGCGCCGAACAAGGATAGCAACGTCAGCACCTTGGCGACCGCGATAAGTATGCAGTTCGTCGAGCACGATGAACTCGAGCCCGCTGGCGTTGTCGATGACCTTGGTATCTAGGGCGTCCTGCCGCGTAAGCAGTAGTTCGGCCATCATGAAGTTCGTGAGCAGGATATCTGGCGGATTGTCAGCAATCCGTTGACGCTCCTCCTGACTTTCCTGACCCGTGTAGCGCCGCACCACTGGTTTCAGATCTTCTGGCAGCCCGGATTGGGAAATGAACTTGTCGATTTCTTTGATCTGGCTGTTTGCCAAAGCGTTCATTGGGTAGACGATGATCGCGCTCGTCTTGCGCGGCCGACCGGCTTTGCGTGCACGCACAATTGCGTCCACCACAGGAACGAAGAAACAAAGAGATTTCCCCGAACCTGTTCCCGTCGTTACCACATAGCTCTGACCGGCGCGTGCTTTGGCAATGGATTGAGCTTGGTGCCGGTGGAATTTTATGGGCGTGGTGCCGATCCGGAAGATCTTGGCGGTTGCCTCGTCTAGATCCCCCGATACTACAAGGTCGTCGACTGTTGGGCCCGAAAGAAATCTCGGGTTCAGTGAAAGCAGGGCATCAGGCCAGAAGCGCCCTTCATCATATTGGCGTTTGATCTCGCCCACGATGTCATCTGCTCGGACAGTGCTGAAGGAGCGCGAAAAGCGCGCGTAGGCGTCGATGAGATTGTGATCGAATTCAAATGCTTTCATGAAGTGCCTATATTTCTGCTTTGGATCTGTTCTGGCTGAGTAAACTCTCATTTACGAAGGTTTTTCGTCCAACACTGCCAGACATCCAGTCTTGCCCGCCGAAAGCGACCAGTGTGACATAAAGCGCGTTTTGTTGGGGATCGGCCTTGAACACGATCGTAATGCGATGACCACGCCCTCCGTGACGGACCAGCCATCCGTCGAGGGGGGCAGCAAGCCTCATGCCCGAACCTGGGTTTGCTGCTATTTCGGCAAGAAGGGCGTCAATCTCATCGAGACGACGCGATGCCGCCGCGACGTCGCCTTGCGTCGACTCAACGATGTGATCGACAAGCTCGAGCAGGTCGCGCTTGACCAAAGGGTGGCGGATTAGGCGCATTAGTTGCCTTCAACGTGACCCGCCCT
>CALMYW010000523.1 GCA_937873665.1 uncultured Sphingorhabdus sp. | reverse complement strand
CCGTCTTCAAGGCCAATCTCGACGGCTACCTCAAGCAGTGCGCCTATTACGACATTCTGCTGGGGACCAAGAGCCTCAAGCTCCTGAGCGAAGCGCCCGATCTCTGGGCTGAACTCGGGGTAAATGCCGCGACCAACCGCGGCATGAAGTATCTGACCGATACGGGCGCGGGCACGGTCGATATCGAGGGCAAGACCTGCGCTCAGTCCTGGACGTTGATCAACAACCAGTGGGACGCGCAGATCAACGCCTATGCGCTGCCCTTCGCGCACTCGATGTATCCCAAGCTCACCGAAGCGGCCGCCGGCGCGAAGCTTGCCGCCGACGTGCCGGTTGTTTCGCAGCTGCTCACCGGCACGGCGATGACCCGCAACCAGTTTTTCAAGCAGAAGAGCATGGTTGATGCCTTCGAGGCCGCGCAGCTCGATTTCGGCAATGCTGACGCCGACTCCTTCGCGCTTCAGCGCGCGGACACTCAGACCCGCAACGCCATGACGACCGCGGCCGAGCAGGGCCTAATTTGGATTCCAGTGCTCGGCGTGGTCCTTACCGTCGTTTTCTACGCGCTCTTTCCGATCGTCTTCCCGCTGCTGCTGTTCCCACGCAGCGGCATCGCGACATTGAAGGGCTACTTCTCGGGCTTCTTTTATCTATCGGCCTGGGGGCCGATCTATGTCCTCATTCACTCCTTCATCATGGATCGCTTGGCGAGCCAGACCAATGCGGTTTCGGCGGGAAGCGTGAGCCTTGCCAACTGGGCGGGGATTGACGCGGTGAACCAGGACGTCGCCACCATGGCGGGGTTCCTGATGATGTCGGTGCCGGTCCTGGCGCTGATGGTCATGCGCGGGACGATGTCGGTGGCGAACAACCTGGGTTCGATGCTCGCTCCGGTCCAGGCCGGTTCGGACGCCGCGGCGCTCGAGCGGACCACCGGCAACTACGCTTATGGCGATGTCAGCTACGGCAATCTCAACGCCGAAAACCGGCAGATGTCGCAATGGAACATGGCGCCCAACCTCCTGTCAGGTGCCGGGCATGCGGGTTTCCGCGAGGCGGACGGGCGCATGTTCAACGAATACGGCTCAGGCCATTCGGTCATCGATACCAATGCCGCAATGTCGCAGCTACCGTTCAAGCCGACCATGACCCGTGGCTATGCGACTGATCTCAGGTCGCAGGGGCAGTGGTACCTTAGCGAAGCAGACAAGATCGAGAACGGCACATCGACCAGCTGGACCAGTTCGAAGGGCCAGTTCGGCAGCGCTGTTACTGCATCCAGCGACGTTTCTGGCGCGCGGCGCGAAAGCGGCTCGCGGGCTTCCGACACCCACAATGTCGGTGGCAACGTGGTGGTTGAGGGGGCTAAGGGCAGTTCGACGCGAGAGGTCACCAACAATGATCTGATCCTGCGGGAAGGCAATTCGAGGTCTTCTGGCGACTTTGCGAGCCGGACCTTCGGTTCGTCCGCAAGCCTGACTGGCTCCGGAACTCTGGGCACTCCGGGCAAGGATATTGCTGGCAGCGGCCTATCCGCGACCCTCCAAGGCTCGATTTTCGGCCGAAAGGAAGTTGGCGACGACGCACGGGCAGGCACAGAACGTTCGGCCACCAATCAGACCACACGCGGCACAGACAAGTCGGAAGAGACCAGCGATCGGGTGGTCGTCAGCGGTTCGAGCGGCGATATCCAGTCGTCGGGAACCTACAGCCAGAGCTCGGATTATTCCGATCATAGCCATTCGCGGACCAATACAGAAGGTAATGACTGGCGAGTTGCAGAAGCGGAAGAACGCCGTGCTGCCGCCGCCCGCTATCGAGAGATCGGCACTCGGATGATGTCCGAGGCAAGTTATGCCGAAAGCCATGGCTTCCAGATTTCGAGCGACATGTCGAACCTCATCCAGGATCGCTACGAGACGCTGCAGCGTGATCATCCCGAATGGCACCTGCCGGACATCTCGAACCCACGGCTCGACTATCGCGACCTCACCCGCCGTGACCAGGCCATCACCTACATCATGGATGACCTGATGGGCGACCTAAGGGCGCACCGGATCAACGAGCTGACTGACGTCTCCGACATTTCTGGCACAGGTTCGCTGGGCACCAACGCCGGTCTGGGCATGCCACAAGCGCCATCACTACCGCAGGTTGCGCGCGCCGATAGGCTCGTGCCGTCACCGCTTGAGGGAGGAACCTTGCTCGCCATCCCCGAAGGCCCAGTCGATGGGGCGGCCTATGCACGCGATCTTGGCATGACGGTCAAACCTGGCGCTCGGCTCAGCCGTATGGATGGTGGGTTGGTGCCTGCGCTGGGCGTGGTCGCGGACGAGGCGCGCGCACTTGGTCTGCCGGCGCCGGTAGTCACCTCAGGCAACGACAGCACCCAGCATATGGCGGGATCCGCGCACTACGCCGACCGTGCGCTCGACTTCAGAGGCAACAACATCTCGGATGAACAGGGGGAGCGCTGGGCAAAGCAGGTTCGAGACCGTCTGGGCGAGGGCTATGCTGTCCAGTTCGAGCGTTTCCCCGACAAACCAGAACGTGATCACCTGCATGTCGCCCGGAGGCGAACCTAAGCCTTCAGCCGAGCAGGTGCGTCTGCCATGCGAAGAAGCCAATGAACGCGAGCATCAGACCTGCGAGAATTACCCTGAGATGCGGGATTCCGGTGCTACTTTTTCCGCGGACCCGTGGGAAAGAGATACCCGTGACGGGATCGCAGTCAGCGCCGCGACACGAGATCGGCATTCCATCCAGTCCGTAACGATCATGGTCCATCGAGGGTCTCCTCGCCCCGGCCATGATTACCCCAATCGGACTGAATTTTCAATCATGTGCCAGGAACAGGTCGAGCCCTCCGCGTGAAATCCGCACCCTCTCCCCTCGCAGCGCCGATGCGCTGAAATCCTAGGTTGAAGTGCCCGGATAACTCTCGATCCGCGCTGCCCCTGCGCGGCGGATCTGCATCGCCGCCTCCTCAACATGAAACGACACGGCGTCCCGCGCACGCAGGGTATCCCCGGCCTTCATGTAGGCGACCAGGCGGTCATGTTCGATCAACGAGCTTCGCGCCTCGTCGAGCTGGAAGTAGTTGGCTCCGGCAATCCAAACCGCGGGCGGAATCGCCTTGGCATAAGTGGCAAGGGCCACCCGGTTGCCGCTGAGGCGGACAAGTTCGAGATGCCATTGGTAATCGAGAAAGGCGCCTTGCAGCAGGTTGTCCGCCTGCGTCTCGTAGGATTTGAGCGCCGCGTTGATGTCTTCGAGGTAAGCAAAATCGACCTTGCCCTGCAGTGCAGCCACCTGAGCCGCAGCCAGGGCCTGGATAGATCCGGCAAGCGCCAGATGCTCGACGATGCGCTCGATGGTCCAGTCGACGATTGTGAAGCGGCCGTGATCGCGGCCAACAAGGCCGAGATCGATGAGCTCTTGCGCGAAGCGCAGCGCATCGCCTTCAGTAAGATCTTGAAAGCCGGGCAGTTCGCCGGGATTGTCATAGCGCTGCCGCTTTCGCGGCTCTCGAAGCAAAGCGAAGACAACCTGCGCCGGGCAGGCAATCGTTCGCAGGATTGGCAACTTTGCTTTCGCCACCGATGCCTCAAATTGCACTCTAACGACGCAATCCGGATAATCCGAACCACGCGGATTCGGAAATCAAATCGATCTTGTGCTAGGTTGCCTGCAATGATGCGGCGGGCAAGAACCCGTCCACAAGGGAGGTCGATTGACCAGAGCGCAGTCTCTTTCTGAACTCATGTTC
>CALMYW010000522.1 GCA_937873665.1 uncultured Sphingorhabdus sp. | reverse complement strand
ATCAGTAGGTCGCTGGTTCGAACCCAGCAGGGCTCACCACGTTTTCAATGACTTACGGCGCATCTGAACCTTGCGCGCCATTAGCGGGGTCCCAATGGGGGACCAGATGCTGCACGGACAAGTGCTTTCGCCCTCGGCAGAACCATTGCGAAGATCGTCATTTCGTAAGGGCTCTTACTGCTTTTTGCCCTGATTTGTGGGCTGTGTGGCATCTCCAGTTGTCTTAGAAGCATTGCCGTCGCCAGGTAATTTGCTGGTATGCTCTGCCCGCCCGATGGGTCGAATTTCACCTTGTGGCAGGTGCACGGAACCACGTTCAGGATCTGGACAATGGATCGTCGTATTAATCGCCCTCTCAATCGGTGCCTGCGGATTAAGCTCGGATTCCGGGACCCGATTCCACCAGAGGTAGGCAAAAATCGCCATCATCGCCAATATCAACCCAATGACGATGCGTTTGGTAACATAAAATGTTTTTTCTCCGCGCTTCACCCTTTCCCATTCGAACTTCAAAAGTTCTTTGGATGCGCTAAGAAATTTTAACTCCGCATTCCTTATATTTTCGGGTGTAAGACTAGAATTATCTTGCGCGAGCTTCTCAAATTCTTCCATCGACGTAAGAAGATTTTTTGATGGCGGCTCATCACTGTTAACGCGCAACCTGATACCGTGATTAGCCTCATTTAGTAGCTTGTAATTCTGATCGATGCCCACTGGGTCCGACTTATTCTTGGTAGCCACACGGAGGGCGTCAGCAATGGCATTGATGTTTACCAAATATGCAACAAGGCACTTGCGAAGTTCGTCGATCCAGGCCTGCCGGAACTCCGAAACCTTTTGCTCCTTCCCGATGATGAGCCCGAGAAGCGAGATAAGGCCAGCAATGATTGCGGCCCCGACTGCGCCAATGCCTATGTCGTTCATGGGGCCCAACAAAGATTCCTGTAGCTAGCTGGATTTTTCATGCGAGAGAAAAAGGTCATCCTTGGAAACCTTTTCATACAATGCAATGTTGCCGGTCACTTAGCAAGTGAGCGCGGAAGTCAGAGGGCGATTCGAAATGGCTGAAAAACTCACATTCCACTTCGAGGGAGCGCTTGCCGACGCCCATCGAATGAACTTTTATGAGTCCGCTCGATTTCAATATGCTGCTTCAAGACTGATGGTGAAACTGGCGCAGTTTCGTGCGAAGGGTAAATTCGTCAAAAAAATATCGGCCAGGTCAAATATAAACATACAACTTGTAAGCCAATCGGATGGCTCATTCAATATTAATATTGAAGACCCTGGTCAGCCGGAAGACAGCAAGGATTTTGTCAAAATTCCATTGTCTGATATGATTGCATATGTCTCTGAAAGAATCGTTGAGAAAATCGACGGCGATGTTCTTGCGCAAAATCTTCTACCAAATCCTACATTTAATACCGATGGCACAATTAGTCATGGTCAAATGGCGGAGGTAGACAAACTTATTGATTCTTATCTGGATGATGCGGCTCTGTTTGCCGGCCTTCCGCCCGAAACAAAAGAGCTTGTGAGAAGGCGAGTTGCCGAATCTCACCGTGAAAAGCGGTTGTCTGAGAACGAAGCTGCGATTTCAAAAATAGATTACGAGAGCGGTCAAAAACTAATCGCCATGGCCGCCCCCTTGCTAAGTGAAATGGCGCAGACAGCGCTCCGGAGGAGTGCAGACTCTTTTGAAATTACATCATCGGTTGGCGGAAAGGCCAAATCCGTACTGTTCCTTGATCAAAGGATGGCGAAAGACATTGAGACCGCTATCGTCGACCAGGAAATTACTCCACTACTTGGCGATGTAATCCAATTCAACAAAGACAATGGGTGGGGAAAGGTCAAAATTGAGGAGGGATTGAAGACCCTTAACTTCAGTATACCTTACGATAAGTTGTATGAATTGAAGCAAACCCTCATAGATCATATGAAGAAGGATTTGGTATATCTGCAGACATACCAAGTTCGCGATCGCTCTCTTGATGTAACCCGGCTGATTGTAGTTGGAATTCTGCCTACGCCTGAAATTTGAGCGGAATTAACCGGTGCCAGTTCTTTCTTGGTTCAAGCGGAACAGCCGTGCTAAAATTTCATCATCGGTAAGCAATCCGGCACGGTAATCGTCGCCCCAACCATAGGCATTGGCCACGGCTTCGTCCAACGCGCGGTGGGCATGATCGAGCCATGCGGGACGCGCATTGTAAAGGTTGGTGAGGGTTCGCTTCGCTAGTTCCTTGGCCGCTGCATCATCTACCGGCGAAATGCGGTCGGGATAGCCGGGCACGACTTCAGGCTCGCGTCGAACCAGATCGGTCGGATTGAGCCAGTTCTCGCGCAGTTCATTGAGCCTCGCTGCGGCAACACCAATCGCCTGTGCGCGAGGATCATGGGCATAGTCGGCGGCGGGAATGTCGGGTGTAAGCCCTTTCGGGAAGGGGAAAGTTAGAAAGGTCCGGGTTGCGTTGTATCGCCCTTGATTTCCGACACCCAACTGATTGCCATGAGCGCGTGTCCATACCCGATGGAAATATGAAGATAGGATGCCAAAGGAAACGTCATCGTCTCGGCAAATAGCAAATAGACTGCCGCTGAATACATACTCTGAGGATATGAACCTGAATATTAGGTGCTCACTAGTCTCGGGAACTGCGATTACTCTAGTAAACGGTGCTGCAGCGATCCTTAATTTTGGTCGTGGCCGTTGCATGAGCCAGAATTTTTCGAGCCGTTCAACTTCGGTAGCTTTTCCAACCTCGCGTACTGCGCGCTGGGAAGCCACCTCCTTCTCAACCCATCTGAACGGATCTTCGAACAAACTGGCGTCAGATAATTCTGGGAAATCAGTAAAGTCGATAACCCAAGCGTCCTGATCCCGCATTGTAACGTCATCGTTACCCGCAAACCGCCGCACGACTGATTTGTTCGATTTCCCGTTTGGGTTTAGCGGCCTTGAGATCATTTGGCGGGCGGTGGATGGGCTGATCTCAAATGGGCCATTCAGCTTGACACCCTGGAACGCGACTTTTCGGTTCTGTTTGAGTGGTTTTGCATCAGTTATATCGAGACCACTAGTAAGATCAGTATTGATGCTTGCGCACGGATTGCCGTCAAGCACAAACTCGCTCGGTGACTTGGTCACGCATACGATCGCCACGCGGACTGCCGCGCCATTGACGATCCATTCCTCGTTGCGCCAAGCATTGGAGATGCCGAAATCGGAATTGCGAACAAAGTTCGCCAACGGTTCGTTGCTAGCACCCTTTCCAATGGATTTAGTTGCAATCAGCCCAACACCCATGAGCCGTGCCCCATTCGACAAGGCGTGAGCATTTGCGAACCAATAGCTGACAAAGTCGGCCGACGCGGGAACCACCCCTTTGTAAGCGGTATACAGTTGGTCCGTGTAATCGTCCCCGAGCCCTTCAAGGGCGGGTTTCGTCTTCGTTGCGGGGCGCCCCTTGCGATGAAATCGAGATCCCAAGAATGGCGGATTGCCGATGACCACATCTGCTTCCGGCCAAGTGGCCCGCTTCCCGCTCGCCACATCTAGCACGGCATCACGACATTCGACATTCCCCAGCGTGCGCAGGATAGGATTGCGCGAGGCATCAAAGCCATTGCGCCGCATCCACTGAATTTCGCCGATCCAGACTGAAACCCGCGCCAATTCAGCCGCGTAGGGGTTCAGTTCGATCCCCAACACGTTCTCAGGCCCAACTGACGGGGCAAAGCGGCCTAAACCGAGCACTTCAGCGTCGAGGTTGGCTCGATGTTCTATGTCCTTCAGTGCAAGCAATGAAAGATAAAGGAAATTTCCTGAACCACATGCAGGATCGAGAACTCGAAATTCCCGGAGCCGATCAATGAATCCTGCATGTGCCGCCTGTGCAGATCGAAACGCAGCTTCTTCGGCGCGGCGCGCTGCCATGTGAACTTTTCGCGCTTCTGCTTGCGTTTTCGGGGTTCGCGCTTTTGCCTCAGCGACCTTATCCATCTGAGCACTGATCAACGCTTTGACTTCTGCCCATTCACGTTCAAGTGGTTCTACAATGATAGGCCGAACGATCATCATGATCTTGTCGCGGTCAGTGTAGTGCGCACCGAGCTGGCTGCGCTTGTCTGGATCAAGGCCGCGCTCGAACAAAGTGCCAAGGATTGATGGGTCGATTTCCGACCAGTCCAGCCGAGCAGCGGCAATTAGATTGCCTATGTCAGCGGCTTCAAGCGGCAATGCGCTATCATCGTCAAACAGGCCGCCGTTGAACCATTCGACCTTTTCGAAACCCACCATGCCGCCGGATTTCATTGCGCCAAACAGGGTGCGCGCATGATCGGCAAATTGGCCGGGGTTGGTCCTGCTCGCTTCCAGCATCCGCGTGAACATGGCATTCGGAAGCAAGCCCACGTCCTCGGCGAACATGCAAAAGACCAGACGATTCACGAAATGGGCGACGGCATGCGCCTCGTTGCCCCGATCACGCAGGCGTTGGGCAAGGGCGGCGAACTCTCGCGCCGCTTCTTCCGTCAGCATTTGGCGAGTTTTTGCGGGGCGTAGACGTTCCGGGTCTTCGAAGCAGGCGCGCAACAGGTCGCGCTTCGCCGCGTCGGCCAAATCCTCCAGCGCGAGTTCGTGGACCTGCTGAACCGTGTTGGTCCAGTTGGTATGGATGCGGATGCGCTCCATGTCGGAGACGATCAGCAGAGGCGGGCTTTCAAGCGCGATGGAATAGCGCAGGAGCTGGTCGAACGCCTTTTCAAGATTGGCGGCGCGGCCCTTGTATTCCCACGCGAAGTGGCCCTTGCGCCAGACATCGGCCCAGCCTTCGCCGCCGCTCGTCTTGGTTGCCCCTTTTTCGAAGGTGAACCATTCTCCCTTGGGGTCCGCCGCAACCGGGTCATCAATACCCAGCAGGCGGCACAGGTCCATGAAATGCGCCTGCGAGGCAGAGCGCTCTTTCAGTTCGACATTACGCCATCTGGCTAGGAACTCATGCGGGGTCATGTGCAGACCTTATTGCCGACTGCCATCGGGCGATACCCCGGCGACTGTGGCCATGCACAAATTCCGGCATGGTAACCCCGCGTGATCGGCTATTTTTCCGAGCAGGTTCCCTTCAAGGAAAGGTAATCCCATGACACCCCGTTCCCAGCCTCCAAGGTTGAGGCCATCGTGTCGGTGTTCAACTTGATGATGAGATTGCGTTCATTACCCACCCCGGTGCGCTCTCGGTCCACAATGAACGTGTAGCTGTTCGGGGCGGTAAGGCGAGCAGCCGGAACAAACGCCCGATGGGTGAGAAGGTTCGTCTCGCCATTCAGCCTGACGGCAACGTCATGGGATGGATCGCCCGCGTTGTATTTGATTTCGACAAGAACGCCGCGATCATAGCTACACACCAGCGTCCAATCATCGGCCTGCGCAGGCGATGCCAAAGCAACTGCGGATGCAACCGCCAAAGTCCAAACTGTTTTCCGGGGCATTCGCACGTTCCTTCTGAATGGCGCGGCGGACGTCAAAATTGATACTCGCCGATCTGCCGCCGCGTTTCCCGCATCGATTTACCAGCCGACAGCATCTTGGGGTCGGCATCGCCCCTTCGAAGCGCATCGCAAAGAAGCTGATCGGGACCACCTTGAGGCGGATCGCAGGGGCAATAGCCCTCCCAGCAAAGTTCGGCGGCTGCAACAGGCTTATCCCTGCCTGCATTTTGATCGGAACCAAGGCTGTGACGCACACGGTCTGCTGGCGCTGACTTTTCGGATTGCGGTGGATCATCGGGAATTGAAGAGCCATTCTTGCCGACAGGCGCGGAGGGTATGTTTTCCGCAGGGGAATCCAGTCCGGCTATAGGTGCCCCGATGTCGATGGGGCGATTTAAGTCCGCGCGGCCATCAACCAAAGCATACCGGCAAATCTTTTCACCGCGAATAGGTGTTCCGAACGCATTGGCTGCGTCATACTTGATCGAAACCCAAAATTCGGGTGGCTTGAGATGATCCATGACCGTCGTATCAGATTCGATGCGATTGTATGTCGCGGGTGCGCGCAGTTCCCGAAGCAACTGCTGTTCGCAGTCCTCGATTTCAGGAGAGAGGATCGCATCGCAACCGGTTAGTGCCAAGGCTGCAAAGAATGGAAGGATGCGTTTCATTCGACTCCCCCTGAAGTCGTGCGGTACGCCCCCGCTTTCGACTTCACACCTGATCCTTGGTGATCGGGGAGTTAGTAAACCGATAGCTCGGTCCCTACGACCTTTAGGCTGGGAAGCCCTGGACATACGTCGCAGGCTCCCCGACCATAGGGTCAAGGATGTGTCGGGCTACTACGGGCAGCCCAACCGGCTATTCGGGGTTACTACGCCCCAGAACCGTGCGTGGCGGTTCCAACGGCATGTATGAGGAAGTAAAGGTTTCAACTCAATAAAAAGCTGGTCCAGCCCGCCCCAAGCCGCAGGATTTCGCAGAAACAGGCGCTTTAGAGGCATACGGACTGTTTCATGCCGGGTCTGAAGACTGGCCCTGAGACGTGGCCCTGTCCGGTATATGATGGTGCCGCACATGATGGAGGCGGCGATGGGTGGCATAGGATCGGGGGCAAAGCGATCAACGCGCGTGGCCGATGTTGAGGACGCGCTGGCACTCGACATTCGCGTATTGCGGCGGCTGGGTGCGCTGCGAGCAGGTGAATGCATGATTGACACGGTGCATTGGTCGAAACGCGGCCTCAGGATCGCCAGCGCGCGCCTGCGCACCGATTTGAGCGTGATCGAACGCGGCGGCGTCATGACTATCACCGGCACGATGCCGG
>CALMYW010000521.1 GCA_937873665.1 uncultured Sphingorhabdus sp. | reverse complement strand
GTCCGCGCCGAGATGGAGAAGGACGGCATCCCGCTGCTCGCCGGCTGCACGGTGGACAAGATCGAGAAACATGGCGACGAGTACACTTCGCACCTGTCGAATGGCTCCAGCATCGCGTCCGACAAGGTGATGTTCGCCATCGGCCGTCACCCCGCCGTCGCAAATCTCGGGCTGGAGAAAGCCGGCGTCGCCATCAACCCGGATAACGGAGGCATCGTCGTCAACGAAGCCTCGCAGAGCTCGGTGCCACATATCTATGCGGTCGGCGACGTCACCCATCGCTTCAATCTGACGCCGGTAGCGATCCGTGAGGGCCACGCTTTCGCCGATACGGTTTTCGGCAAGCGGGCGGTCAAGGTCGATCACATCGATATTCCGACCGCCGTGTTCACGCAGCCCCAGGTCGGCACCGTGGGCCTCACCGAGGCGCAGGCGCGGGCGCAGTTCGCTATCGTTGATGTCTACAAGGCGGCGTTCCGCCCGTTGAAGGCGACGCTGTCCGGCAGCGAGTCGCGGGTGTTGATGAAACTGGTGGTTGACGCGGGGAGCGACCGCGTCGTGGGTTGCCATATCGTTGGATCGGACGCGGCCGAATTGGTTCAGGTCATCGCCATTGCCGTAAAGATGAAGGCTACCAAGGCGGACTTCGACGCCACTATGGCGCTGCACCCGACCTCCGCCGAGGAACTGGTGACTATGCGTACCCGCACTGCACGTTACGTGCGCGACGCGGCGGCTTAGAAAGCTCAATTTCGATCGATTGTGCAAATTCAGGCCGTTGGCGCGCGCGTTATGCGGCGCCGCTCAAAACGCACTTGACAATACGATTGTGATCATACCAAACTGGTCCTACCAGTATCGGTGAAAATCCAGCAACAGACTAACCTCGCCATCCGCAGCCGCTTGTAGTCGAGGAGCTGGATGCGGAAGTTCTGGCGAAGAAGATTGGGCCCACCATGGAAGTGGATTATTTGACTAGCCTGCCGCGACGCATCCACCTCATTGTGGATGAGGGGGCCAAAGCAGGAGCATCCCGGCCGGCTCTTACTGACGAGCGGGGCATCGTTTGGTCCTATCGGAGACTGATCGATACGATCGAGGCCGTTGCAGGTGACTTGGCGCGTCTAGGGATCCGTCCCGGTGATCGGGTCATGGTGGTGGGCGAGAACTCAATCGGCGCCATCGTCCTGATGTATGCGGCGAGCCGGCTTGATGCATGGGCAGTGATGACGAGCGCACGGCTCGGCCCGCACGAACTGGACGCCATTGAGGGTGATTGCAAGCCCAGACGCGTATTCTATACGCATGGAATATCGGCGGAAGCAGATGCTGCGGCGTGCCGGCGCGGCGCGGAAGCCGAAGCGTTCACGGGGATTGGAGCGATCAAGGTCGGTAAGTTGGAGGCGAGCGCCGTTCCCGAGGAGGTCTATGAGGATCCCGCCCGTCAGGTTGCAGTTCTCATCTACACGACGGGGACTACCGGTCGCCCGAAGGGAGTGATGCTCAGTCATCGCAACCTCGCTTACGTGGCGGGCCGGGGCAAAAGAACCAACACGCTCTTTCCCGAGGACGTCACGCTTTGCGTTATGCCGATCTCTCATTCGTACGGGTTGACGTTGCTGCAAGGTATGTTGTTTGTCGGCGCACACCTGCGGATCATGCCGAGGTTCTCTCTCACGCAAGCAATCGACGCCGTCGTGAATGGTTCGTTGACCGCCTTCAATGCCGTCCCTGCGATGTTGTCGCGGATCATCGCTTACGTCGATCAGAACAATATCAAGCTCACGCCCAATAACCTTCGTTATGTCTATACCGGAACGGCACCGCTCGATCTGTCTCTGCGACAGAGCGTCGAGCGAGTGTTCGGCGTGGTGCTTCATAATGGTTACGGGCTGACCGAGACGTCTCCGACCATCAGTCGGACGCTGTATGCCATGGGAAGCAACGAAATCAACATCGGACCGCCAATCCCGGGAATCGAAACCAAGATCGTCGGACCTGATGGGCGGGAAGTACCCGATGGCGAAGCGGGCGAACTGCTCGTTCGCGGGCCCAACGTGATGTTGGGGTATTATGGTCAGCCGGACATGACCGCGGAGGCGATCGATCGCGAAGGATATTTGAAAACCGGAGATATCGTCAGCCGGTCGCCGGGCGGCGAACTGGTGGTCCAAGGCCGGTCGAAGGAGCTAATTATCAGGTCCGGCTTCAACGTCTATCCGCCCGAAATCGAGGCTGTCCTCAATTCTCATCCGGCGGTTCTCAATTCCGCGGTAGTCGGGCGATCAATCGAGGGCAACGAGGAAATCATCGCTTTCGTTGAGCCGACCCCTGGAAGCACCATCGAAGTGGCCGAACTGCTCGCGCTCGTGGAGCGGCAGCTCGCACCATACAAGAAGCCGCAGCAGATCATTGTCTTGCCGCAACTTCCGGTAGCCCCGAACGGGAAGATTAGAAAGCACGACTTGAAAAAGCGCGCCGAGGAGTCGCTGTCAGCGGCTACCTCAGTTTAACGAATTATAGACCGGACGGACGGAAATGGTGACAAGTCGCGAGCAGATGTACCCCGATACAAAGTTGTTCATCGATGGATCCTGGCGCGATGGAACGAGCGGAAAGGTCGAGCCCATCCTGAATCCGGCGACGGGAAAATTGATCGGAACAGTTGCGCACGCGTCTATCCCCGATCTCGACGACGCACTTGAATCGGCCGTGCGCGGGTTCGAATTGTGGCGGAGGACGTCTTCCTTCGAGCGATACAAATTGATGCGTGGGGCTGCCGAAAAGCTCCGCGAGCGAGCCGCCTCAATCGCGCGTATCATGACGCTCGAGCAAGGCAAGCCGCTGGGCGAGGCGAAGATGGAGGTGTTGCTCGGCGCAGACATCATCGACTGGTTCGCGGAGGAGGCGCGTCGATCCTACGGTCGGACCATTCCGTCACGTTCCGGCGCCGTACAGCAGGTCGTGATCCGCGAGCCAGTTGGGCCTGTCGCCGCCTTCACGCCGTGGAATTTTCCGATCAACCAAGCCGTCAGAAAGATATCAGCTGCGATGGCGGCCGGGTGCTCCGTGATTCTGAAGGGACCCGAAGAAACGCCGGCAAGTTGTGCAGCTCTGGTCAATGCTTATGTCGATGCCGGCTTGCCCTCCGGTGTCCTCAATCTCGTTTTCGGTGTGCCGTCCGACATATCGGAATACTTGATTGCCCACCCTGTCATTCGCAAGATTTCGTTCACGGGTTCGACGCCAGTCGGGAAGCGGCTTGCGGCTCTCGCTGGAAGTCACATGAAGCGCGTTACGATGGAGCTAGGTGGACATGCGCCTGCGCTAGTCTTCGAGGACGCAGATGTCAAACAAGCGGCAAAATTGCTGTCCGCGGCAAAGTTCAGGAATGCCGGCCAGGTTTGTGTTTCTCCGACCCGGTTCATGGTCCATGAACGGGTCTACGACGACTTCGTTGAACAATTCACCGCTGCTGCCAAAGCTCTCGTCGTCGGGGACGGCCTCGACGAAGCGACCCAAATGGGACCACTAGCTAATCTCCGTCGAGTCGAGGCGATGGACGCGCTGGTCTCGGACGCCGTTCAGCGCGGCGCGCGCATCCGGACAGGTGGAAGGCGCCTGCGCAACGATGGCTTCTTCTTTCAACCGACGGTTCTGACGGACGTGCCTCTGGACTCGCGCATTATGAACGAGGAGCCATTCGGCCCTGTTGTGCCAATCGCGTCGTTCTCGACATTCGAGGATGCCATGGTCGAAGCGAATCGGCTCCCTTATGGCCTTGCTGCATATGCGTATACGAAGTCAGCGGCGACGATCGGCGCGCTCGGCTCGATCGTGGAGAGTGGAATGGTGTCGATCAACCACCAAGGCCTTGCCTTACCGGAGACTCCCTTCGGAGGAATCAAGGACTCCGGATACGGTTCGGAAGGTGGTACAGAAGCGATGGGCGCTTATCTCAACACTAAGTTCCTGACCCAGATGCACGGTTAGCATGCGCGATCGGCAATGCTGATACGCCGTCGCGGAGCATGCGTCGCGCAGGTCAAACCTCGCGACGGTCCTTCGCCGCGCCAGACTCTAGGGCCCAAAGATCCAACGCCTAAAGCGAGTTAGCGAAGTGTTGTTGACCATCGACCGCGTTCAGATCGCGACGCCGGATGCCAAAAGTGCCGCGGAGATGTGGCGTCGCCGATTGGGGGCGGAACAAGTCTCTGCGGATCGGGTCCGGGGATTGGGCGCCAAACGAGTGACATTGCGTGCCGGGACCGGCGAGATTGAGTTGTTGGAGCCGGAAGGCAACGGCGTTGTCGCGGACGAACTGGCAAGACGCGGGCGATCTCATCTATTCGGCGCCGGCGCGACCTCACTCGACCCGCGTGCACTGGTGCATCATGCCACGTCGGTCGGAGTTGAGCATCAGCACGAAAATGGCCAGGATTTTCTCCGGTTCGAAATCGAGGGGAAGCCGGTCCATTTCGTAATCTCTCCCCCGCGTACGGTGGAGCCGGTCGGCGGGATTGATTTCCTTTATGAGGTGACTTTGCTCGCGGCCGACCAGGCAGCCGCGGTAACGCGCTTCGCCGAAGTCTTTCGTCTTGATACACGGAATTTCGTGACGATTACCTCGGAGCTCTTTGGCTATACGGGCGTCCTCACTCTCTTCGCGCCTGATCGCCTCGACCGATTTGAAGTCATCACGCCGACGGACTTCACCAAGACGCTCGGCAGGTATCACGCCCGCCAAGGCTCGTCTTTCTATATGGCGTATGCCGAAAGCCGAGAGATCGGTCGCATCGAAAGATCGGCGAAGGCGGACGACGTGGGACACACGCTGGATCCGCGCGAGGAGAAGCGGAGCGGTCGAGATCCGGAGCAACTCTGGCTTCATCCTCCGGCCCTTGGCGGAATGATGCTAGGGCTATCGCGGCCGACGCTTGGTTGGCGCTGGTCGGGCCACCCTGAGAGGGTCGTGGCGTTAGTGCAATAGAAGCTCGATGGTGGATGCGTCGGGCTTATGTCGATTGCATCAGGCCGCGACTGACCCATCGGAAAAATATCCGATGACGAGGATACGATGAGCAAAATTAGGTTCACCGAACCAAATCGAGAAATCCTCGCGCGCCGAGATTCAATCATAAACGATCTAACCCGCCTTGTTGACCCCGCTGGGCTAATAACGTCGACGGACGAGTGTCGGGCTTATGAGACAGATGCGTTGACGGCCTATCGCAAGATGCCGCTCGCCGTCGTCCTA
>CALMYW010000520.1 GCA_937873665.1 uncultured Sphingorhabdus sp. | reverse complement strand
TTCTTGTTGACCATCTCGTCGGTCGAAACACCTTCGACCGCCGCTTCATCAAGCTCGCCATTGGGCTTGTCGCCGTCATCGAAAATGTAGAGCGAGCCCATGACAAGCGCGAGCGCACCGCCGCCCGCGAGCAACATCATCTGCTTGCGCTTAACCGCCTCGTTCGCGCTCAAAGCGTCGCCCAATGCAGACTCCGGACCCTCTTCGGGAGCACCGTCGAGAGCCTTTGGCTTCTTTTCCCAAAACCTAAGGTTCATCACTGGCCTCCGTTTGATTGAACGAGATAAACGGCGGTCTCTTTGCTCGCATCGAGCACACTCACCGGCGTCATAAAGGAAACGACCCCGCGCGCGGCCAGGACGTTCTCGTCGAGTGACACGCCCTCGCGGCCCGTGTTACGGACGCGCAGCACAATGCCCTTGAGATCAGCTCCCCGATATTCGGCAACCTGTTGGACCTGCAGCTTGCCGACCATAACGGGCTCGAGAGGCGTCTGCCGGATCTCGAACCCGTCCACGCTCTCGCTGCGATACATTGCCTGACTGAGCCGCACCGCGGCGTCTTCAGGAGATGAGCGCACCTCCCAATCCTTGGCACGCTCGCTGGTTACGGCATTGTTCGAAACGAACAGCTGTTCGGCTTCGCTACCCTGAACCCGGCAAACGAACTTATAGACATAGCCCTTGCGCGTGGTTCCGAAGAACGACAACGTCGGCTTGTTGAATCCATCGGGAACCGACAAATAGATGTCCCCACGCACCGGCTCGTTGACGATCTTGAAATCTTCGGTCGGAACCCCGGTCGTGATCTTCGAAACCGAGGCGAACTGATCGCCATTGAGGCTGATCCTGGTCAGGTCCTTGCCCGAAGCGATGCACTGCACGGTGCCATTATCGGCGACCAAAACATTCTGATCGGCCATCGCGGGACTTGCCAGCAACACAATACCAGCACCCATCAACACGACGCCCAAACCGCGCCCGCCGATCGAATACGGCCGTCCACACAACGCAGCCCCTGCGCCGATCAGCCCCAAGCAAACACGATCCATCACGACTGTGCGTCCTTCCCATCTTTCTCGGTCACACGACCGAAACCGGCGAGCTTCAAACTCACCCCGTTGTACGTCCACACGAAGCGGAAGGTGCGCGCCTCAGCGGTGACTTCCTTGGAACCCACGACTGTGTGCAGCATTCCGTTGACCTCACTGCTCAGGCCCTCGGGATCGACGCTCAGGCGCTCGATCGTGAAATATTGGGACACGTTCGAACCGTTCTGCTCATTGAAAATCTTCAAGAGCTCGGCCTTCATCCGGCCATGGGTGCGCGGATCGGTAATATCGAGGATCGAATCCATCCAATATTGGAGATTGGAAGGCGACCTGTTGAGTGTCAGCAAGGCGGCGTCGCGCGACACGAGCTCGAGATAGTCCTTGTCGACGTGCGAGGAAGACAGCGTCAGCGGCTTCGCCAGCACGGGCTGAAGCACCACTTCGCGATCCTTATTCGACGCAATCAAAACCAGCATCACGCTGATCGCAAAAAGGATCGCGCACACGACGGCCAGCATGTTGCGCTGTTTGACGACGCGCTGCGCAGCCTGGTTTGAAATTCCTAGATCCATGTCACCCCGCCATCAAACGTAAATGGGAGGGTGGCGTTGCCTTCAGGCCCATAAAGGAACCCGGCAAATACCAGTAAGCGGTATGAATGATCCAGCTTACAGCGCGACCTGCTTTGAGTTTGCGAAGACCCCACCACCCCAGCATCGCAAAAACGAGGCCCAAGAGGATGTGTTGCGACAGGACGCCCCAAGCGAACGGGATGATCATCGCCAGAAACTCATCAAGGGTCCAAAGACCGATGAGCTCCGGGTCATCCAAATGCGCTGGAACTGTGTACCGATTCATATAACCGCCACCCTTCTCCAATCCGTCCCGGAACCGACACCGCCAGTCCCGGGACGAAATCGTGGTCAGACCGTTGCCGTGACGGCGGCGGTGACGATCGGCACACCAGTGCCCGCGCCAACGCCAACCCCAACCGGGATCGCGACCTGGCCGAGGCTGAAGCGGCCCGAAGCGAGACCGACGATGCCGCCGGCGAGCGACAGCACGGTGATGATCTTGCCGCCCGAACCTTCGAGAAAGCCCGTGAAGCTCGTCAGCGCCGTGTTGAACGTCGCATCAGCACCTGCCATCGCCACTTCGGAACCCACGAGCCCGGCGACCGCGACCAACGCGCCCGCACGCAGCAGCGCGCCCGACTTCCCTTTGAACTTGGTCAGCATTTGCTTACCTTCCTTTCCAATTAACCGCATGATTTACGGCAATCAGAAAGAACAGACGGACCCCACCCCGAGCAATTCAAAACCCCGCACGAATCGAATTTAATGAATTGGCGCAACCGATCGTGCGCGAATGCCTTCCGGTGCGCATACGATCATGCACTGCTTCGCACCCGAACGTGCGCAACAGTGCGCCGTATCATGCGCGCCGCCGCAACCGATCGTGCGCATCAGCGCGCACGATCATGCGCGTTCGGAGCCCGAAACCCGATTCAACCGAAAAAAATCGAAATTTTCTCTCGAAATCGTTAGATCAGCCCCTCAGAGACTCGCAATCCAAGACCGGGACCAATCGCCGATGCGGACCATCCGCCTCAATATCAGCCAAGCGCTGCTTGATCTTTTTTCGGAGGCGATTGCCGAATACACGCGCAATTCCAGACGTTTCCAGAGCTTTCGCGCAACAGTCCAACATGCCTGCGCTCGAACCAAAAACACCGAACTACGCGCCGACGACGTCCACGAGTTTTGGGAAACCTACCCCTTGGATGGGCCGATTGCCGTCTGGCTTCAGGTATCGCCAAGCTGGACCGAAGACTATGACGCCGTGCGCGATAAATTCGCGGAAATCTCCCACATTCCGGTCACCGACCGTGCAGTTATCGCGTTCGTCATCCACAATGCGAACATTCACCGCCTACTCTAAAGGCTAGGAAAAAATTAACGTCTGCGTGCGGAAGTCGCTTGACTACTATGTGATCCTATAGAACGATGTGCATGGAGGGTCGCTCGATGCACCAGTTATGCCACCATTCACGCGGAGACAGCTGCGCTTCGACGCAGAGCGTCCAGCGTGATATGCGCGGCCCTGAAGGTACACAGCGCTCGTGAACAATGTGGCCGTCCTCACGCCTGACAAGGCATTCGCTCCGGCCCATACGATCCCGAAGCAATCCCTGACACAAACCCAATTCGACTTTGAAGGCGCTCCACCGCTCTGCGACGAGCAGCGCCTGTACAAAGAGCTGATTCACCAAAAGATGGGCTCGAACTCGGTCACCTTCGGCGATCTCGCAACCAAGCTTGGACTGTCGAGACAAACGCTGAGCAAGTGCATCACCAGGACACTTCATCTGCCCGATGATCGGCGGGATAAAATCTTCGAGATACTCGCCATCGATCACGTCCGCGCAAAAATCTGCGTGGTCTTCATGCGCCGTGTCGATGTCTATGATGACCTCAGTGTAATTATGCTTGCAGAGGCAGTAAAATCATTCTTCTGCCATATACAGACGTGCCGAACGGGCATTCATATTGAGATAAAAGCGCCGATCATCCATGAAGTGATGAAACGAGGCGTTGATATGCTACTGCAACATCACGACCGCGTAGCGAATATTGACTGCGAGCTGCTCGCATAATCCTTCCAGAAGCGTTTCCGGTTACGGCTTGCATTATAGTCGGTGTCAGCTATTACTGACATCATGCACGATTCTCGACTCGCTCGCACCCGAATGATTCGCCACCGCGATCGCCTTACAGGAGAAGGCAAAGCGCGCATGGAATTGTGGGTAGACCAGGAACAAATCGACCTGCTCGACGACCTCCGCGATCGGCACGGATGCCCGTCGCGAACCGAACTGATCCGCCGCATATTAGCCGATCCGACTGTCCAGAAGACGGTCTTGGAATGGCCTGCGGCAACGCCATAAACGGAAAGGGCCCCGGTTGGCGCCGGAGCCCTTTTCGAAACGCTAGAAGGTAATCGTCAAACCCCTTCCTAGCGTGACACGAAATCAAAGGCAAGCGCTTTTCGCGCGTGGATCAACACGCCTGAAGCACTCCGCTCAAGATGGCGCGCAACCCGCCCCAGGTTGCAGGAAGGAGGGAACCGGAACGGGACCAAAAAAAGAGGCCGGCTAGGCCGGCCAGGAGCAGTGCGTAGAGCACCAACAAACTCACCGCCAACGTAGCTGCTCCCGACATGATTGCAAGTGCTTTGTGCTGATCTCGGCATGGTTTTTAACGTGCCTAGACCTCAGCATGAGCCTTTTTGTCGTCCCGCCCGGACCCTCTCGAGGGAGCCGATAGATGAGTATTGCCAAAAATCTGGGTGCCTACATTGGAGCACTCCTGAACGAAAACACGTCCAACCTGCCGATCGGCGCGCAGCTGTCCGTGGACCGGGAACGCCTTGCTTACGCCGCTTCAATACGGAGCCGGGCACGCGCGGCCCCATCGCCCGGCGACATCGAGAAAACCGGGACCGCCAATTACAAGCATCTGCTCAATACGATCGACATGCTCGCCGACAATCGCGGCTGCGGAACGGGCATCACTCCCACTATCTGGCGAAAGCTCAAAACCCTGGTTCTCATGCTCGGATCGCGCGCAGACTGGGCGAATCTCGAAACCGGACCGATCTACGGCGGATCGAACGAAACCCTCGCCAACCGCCTCGATCTCTCCCTGGACCGCACCAAGAAGACCCTCAGGGAGTTTCGAATTTTCGGTCTGATCATCGATCATGACCGACTGGCGAACGGCCGCCGCCGAATCCGGCGAACAGCTGACGGCAAACCCTATGGCCACGGCCTGAGCCTCTTGCCGCTTATCGTTCGTCTCGACGAACTCCGCGCGCTTGCATCCGACTACATCGCGAGAAAGCAAACCAGTCTCAAGCTCAAACGCCGCGCATCGGCCGCCTTGCGCGGCGCCAAGCAACTCCTAGCGGGCACTGAAGCTGACCAACACCCGGCATCGGCCGCGATCGAAGCCGTTGAGCGAGATCTCCATACAGCCTTCAAACAACGTGACACCACTGCGCTCGAGACGATTTGCGAGGATCTATTGCCCAAACAAACGACCCTCCAAGGGGTCGAGATCGACACCACACACTCTACATCCCATTTAGCTGCGAGTCCTGTAGAGAGCCGCCAGAAGGCGCGTAGCGGAACCGGCGGTGCCAAAATTTCAACGGAGGATCCGTTCGGACTTACCTCAAGCAAAATCGCAGCGTCGGAGCTCCCAATCCTCTTCCCGGTATCGGCCGACGCCTTGAAAGGCGCAAGGGACATGGTTGATGTTGGGGCCAGCTTGGCCCAGCAATCCGGGCTCAATGAGAAAATGTGGTCCAAGGCATTGCGCAAATTGGGCCCAACCGCCGCACCCTTTGCGGTCATCGTCTATGCCCAGCATTTGGCCGACGGGGAAATCCGCAACGCGGCCAACCCCCAGTCCTACTTTGCTGGAATGCTGAACGCAGCAGACCGGGCTGACCTGAACCTCGGCGCCACAATCTGGGGCCGCCGCGAACAGACAGGCACGCACCATGCCCGCTCGTAAACGGGTGTTGAATATGCTAGGGAAAAGCGATGAGGCCAGAAGCGATCGAAGCCTGGACAAACCTTTACGCCGCAGTGGGCCTGCTCGCGGCAATCTGTGCCGCCTGCGCGATTGCCAAAACCATCTGGGATATCAAAACCGGACAGCTGGACCTCACCACCCAGACTACGAAGCAAAAAATCCTGCTCTTACCGCGCGTCTGGCTCCATTTTCAGCTCAGCTATTTTTGCGGCTTCCCTTGCATCATGACGATCGCCGTTCTCTATGCTCACTATGTCGGATTTGCCGCGTTCAACCCGTCATAACGCACAAGCTCGACACTTCGGTAGCCCGACGCCCGAACCGCAGCCGCCGCAATCGCGCCGCGATCGACATTGCTTGCCACCTGAACACCAGGATCGCTCAACCGAGCCCAATTGGTCGTAATGGTCGACACATAATTGATCGTTTCGGGAATCCTGGGAATGTACCCAGCGCGCAGCGATTTCCGATCAGGTCCAGCATTGTAGGCAGCGAGCGCGAGATCAACACGTCCGAAACGATCGAGCTGCTGCTTCAGATAACGCGCGCCAGCACGCATGTTCGCCAGGGCATCGAACGGCAATGCGAGCCCCAGAAGACGAGCCGTACCGGGCATGATCTGCATCATACCCATCGCGCCGGCATGACTGACTGCCCAAAATTTGTAGCCAGACTCCTGGGCGATCACCGCATCGAGCAGAGAGGTTGGGATCCCGTACTCACACGCAATCGAAGCGACGGTATCGAAATAATAAGCACGTCGCTGCTCGACCGACTTATGCAGCCACCAGGTCGGTGTATAGCTCGCGCCATCGCAATACGAAAAAGAGCCGGTCGCAGGTCCAGCGACAAAACCGTTGGCAATGCCAGGCATCGCAAAATTCCCAGCACCGCCACCGTTCTCACGAAACGTCGGCTGTATCGACACATCGGGAACGGGAAGCTGGGGCAGCTGCGGCTGTGTATCGCGGAAACCCCGGTTGATGAAATCAGCTCGCATCGTATCAACGACCGACCCATCGACGGCGCCAGCCTGCGCAAACGGATTGCTCCCAAGACCGTCAAGACGCGGCCCGCTATCACGACCATCCGCGGAGGATTGTTGCGCAGCAATTTCAGGTAACCGCGAAAAATCGAGCAAGTCCGCTTCGCGAGCGAATGCCGAAGTCCCGGCAACAATAGCTGCCAACGCAGCACTGAAAGCAATCAAACGCACAGCAAATCTCCTACGAGATGCTGGCGTGATGGGGACTTCGCACGGCCAGTTACGCCGGAAGACGCTCAAAAGTCAACCCGGGGCGGGAGAGGAGGAGGGCGACGCAGGGGAACGATCATAAGGATTCACCATGCAAATACCTGCAAATCTCGCCCAATCCGAAACCACCGCCGAATTCACAGCGAAACTGACATCCCCTGAAGGAGCGCGCTTTATCGCCTCGATTGTCTCAGCTCACCCGCACACCAACTGGCCCTTCGATCCTTACCGTTCAACCGACCACGCAACCGCAAATCGGATCGCCGAGGCCATTCTATCGTCCAAGCGAGAGACCACTCCGAGCAGCCCGATTGACCAGCTCCTGCCACCGACCGAACCCCAAGAGACATGGTACCATGAAGCGCTTCCCGAGCTCCGCGCCGATCTCGAGGCGCTTCCCGATCACCTCGACAAAGATGAAGTCGCAGATGCGCTGTTCGACCACTGGGCAGAGGCTGTTACCGCCACGGATGCCTCCTCTCCTGCTGACACGGTGAGCTCATATGACACTTGCGAACTCCTCTTCACCTTTACCCAAAGCCTCTCCTTCGAAGATCATCTGATCGAGAGCCACAAAGCTTGGTCCGACCCAGAAGAGCTCGCTATCACCACCGACCTGCAGTTTGCGCTGTCGCAAATCGGCTACACCGTCTCGCAATTCCGGAAAAACACGAAGAACAGCCACCCCGCTTGGCAACGTCTCAAACCTATGCGTGCCCGCCGAGCACCATTGGTCGCCCCCGACAAGCTCAATCAGGCCATTGAAAACGCCTGCTCCCGCACCTTCATCTTCGCACTCTATGCCATCGTTCCCTTGCAGGACGTCTTCGAACTCGATCTCGCAGCGCCAATCATCTTCAGCAAGTGCTGGCTCAGCGTCCTCGATCCGATCAACGGCACATTCCACGACGAGCCGATTGAAGGCACCGTTCTGGTGATGCCTTCCGACGGCCACCTCATCTCCGGATCCAGCCTTGCCTGGTCGCCCGACGATATCTGCGGCCTCCACCGCACCCACTATGAGGCCCGCATCAACAACAACCCAAAACCGAACTGAGGCACATATGTCGAACGATTACACCATGACGACCTTCGCTTTTTCCGTGACGAAGAGCGAAGCAGACCTTCTCCAAGAGGCGCTGCGCGCCCTAAGCATCATCAACGGCCCCGAAATTGGCGACCTCAGCCCCGAGTGGGACGGGATGTCCGAGGCGTTTCGAAACGCTTTTGCCAACCCCGCCGACGGCCGATCCGCCAACTTCGATGAGTTCCTTTCGATCTTCGTCGATCCATGCCTGCCCTCCTTCGACACCGAATTCACCTTCGACGAACAGGCCGACGACACCGTTTTGGTAACCGGCGATTCCGAACAATTTGCCTTCGAACCTGTTGCCAACCTCTTCGCGCGAACCATCAAGGAAAGCCTGCCGATCGTCGTAACCTGGGCCGAAACCTGCTCAAAAGCTGTTCCAGGTGCATTCGGCGGCGGCGCTTTCAGGATTTCGGCCGAAGGCACGACCTGGTTCCACACACACGAACTTCACTACAAGCCCGACGCACATGCTGAAGCGCCCCCAGCCTGATCCCGCCACGGCAACGGGAATTGACGACGCGTTCTTATCTTGTTCTTGCCCCGCTGACTACGCTAACGCCGCCCAATGGCCCACAATATGAGTCGCCGACGACTCGATGAAATACAAAGACAGCGCACGCGCGAAGACCTGGCCCCGTATCAGGCAAATGGCTGGCAACTCTCGGCCGACCTCTCCTCTTATGAAGAAGTCCCAACCATATTGGCCGCGTGGCAACGAAAGCAAACAGCCACCTCGCACTGCCGTTCACCAGAATGCACGCGGCGCTGCGATATCGACCTTAAGGCAGCCATAGACGCCGGCCTCGCACAAGAGCGCGTCATCGAACTCGTGCGGCACCTGCGATGTTCGCATTGGCGCGGCTGCGCAATCAGACCACCCCAACTCACCTATCCTCGAGGCGTACCGCTGATCGCCTACATCACTGATCGCACCGCCCTGGTTGAGATCAACTGCGCCATATGCTCAGATCGCCACGCAATGCCACCGCGCCGCGTCATCGACAAACTCATCCAGACCCGCAAAGGGAATTCAGCCACCGGCATCAACGAACTGGCGTCCCGAATACGAGGACCGTGCCGCAAGTGCGGTGCGCGGCAGTTCACAGCGCGATACATCTGGCCAAGCCAAGCACAGACGAAGTAAAGACCAGACGCCTCTCCTCGTCGCCGCACATCGAACATCGTTGACTTTCAACGCATTCGATGAAAGCACTGGACCGGAGGAGCGGTCGCCATGAGTCTTCCCAACAAATCGAGATTAACTCGCGCGATTTTCGCTGCGGCACTCGCGACAACTGTCTGCGGACCCGCAACAGCGCAGGACGCAAGCCGCATTACGGAAATCTACCACATCTTTAATTTCGAGACGGCATCACCACGCGCCGACATGATCAAGGCATTGACCGCCGGCCTGCGACTGAATGTCTCCGACTCCCAGACCATCACGCCGGTCGTTATGGGCGAATTGCCCGACACGCCTGCCAGGATGCAGCTCGTCAAACTTGACGAAAACCCCGCATTCGCGGGCATCGCCGCTATCGCAGGATCGGCGCAAGCCGCAATGTTCACACAAGTGAAATGCAACGGGGCCGTTTGGATCGCGAGCGCAAAGCGCGAAGTCCGGCGAACCCAACAACTGTCGCTGACGCTGTGCTTATTTCCGTATAAAAGCGGATATTCACTATCGGTCTACGGCATCGACGTGATTCAAAAGGGCGGTTCGCTCAGTGATCGCCTCGGCCGCGCCATCGGCACAGCGGTAGTTGGCCAACCCGGAGACTGGACCAACAAGGCCTCAGTGCATTATTGGGACACAGATATACGGTAGGATTGGATTTGGCGAGATAGGCAGATTTCGATCACAGCGCGTCGATCCGAAGAGGCAAGAATCCGTCGTGGTCGAGCTGGGCATCGTCGGAGAACACATAATCTCCGGTCAGATTGATGTGATCCCATCCCAGCGGAGAGATTTTCCCCAGTAGACCGTCGACGCCGGGCTGTCCCCGTTCTTTGAGCGCGCGCGCTGCCCGGTTGAGATTCTTGCAATTGTAGAGGATGATTGCGGCCGACACGAGGTTAAGCCCAGCGGCGCGAAGTTGCTGGTTTTCAGTGCCGCGATCACGGAACCGGCCAAGGCGATGGAACGCGACGGCCCGCGCCAAGGTGTTGCGGGCTTCACCCTTGTTGAGTTCGGCGGTGACCAGCTTGCGCAAGTCGGAGTCCTCGAACCAGCGCAAGGTAAAGATGGTCCGCTCAATCCGCCCGATTTCACGCATGGCGGCTGCAAGGCTGTTCTGTTGGCGATAGGCAGAAAGCTTTCGCAAGACCAGCGACGGGGTCACCACGCGGTTGCGCATCGCCGCGATGATCTGGTGTATCTCGTCCCAGTGGCTTTGGATGAGGTTTTGGTCGAGGCGGTGGCCGAACAGCGGTGCAAGCCTGCCGTAGCGGGCCTTCGGTTCGAACGCGTACAGCCTCCGATCAGAAAGCCGGGGGATCCTTGGCTCGAAGCTGAGCCCCAGCATCGTCATGACGCAAAACACGATATCGGACACTCCGCCGCCATCGACGTGCAGCGCGGAGACGTCGACGCCGCTCTGATGGCCCAGAATGCCGTCAAGCGCATGAATTGCCTCGCCCGCGGTCCCGGCAATTACGGTTTGGTGCAGTGGGGCGTAGCGATCTGTGATCGTGGTGTAGATCTTGACGATGGGATCGCGACCGTAGTGGGCGTTGACTGCCCCGCCACTTTCTCCTGGTCCGCCAAGATAGTAATGCTGGCCATCAGCCGAAGCGCGCCAACCCTCACCGAACCATGCGGCGACAGGTTCGGCATGGATCGCGTCGGTCAGCGTGGCCAATGCCGCCCTGAATGTGTCCTCTCGCATGTGCCAGGTTTGCATTCTGAGCAATGCCCGCCGCGATGCGACGTTGCAGATATCGGCCATTCGGCTGAGGCCCAGGTTAGTGGCTTCAGCGATCAGGCTGGCAATGAATGTCTTTTCGTCACTCGGGGGAAGTCCGGTCGAGACATGGGTGAAATGGTCGATGAAGCCCGTCCATTTGGCGACCTGATGCAGCACGTCGGTGATCCGTACCGTGGGCAACAGCCGGTAGAACTGCAAGGCTGTGTCGCGCGATTGCTCTTCGTCTGCTGCGCTTTCCTTGGGCATCTTCGGGAATCGAAGCCGGTCGCCGGTAAACAACGCCGCATCCTTGGATGACAGGCTGTTCGCCGTCGCGAGCAGCGCCCGGTCAAGCTGCGCCGACTTGGCAGCGATCCACTGCTCGAACTCAAGCCTGCCAGGATCAGGCAACCTCGCTGGCTGAATGATCGGTACCACCGAAGGGCGGATCAAGTCTTCGAGCGCGCGGTGCATTCGCGATGTGGGAACCCAAAGATCGCCTGAAGCCACCGCGCTTGCCACGGCAAAGTATGTGGCAAGCTCCCAATATGTCCGGTCGATCTTTCCGTCGGCGAACAGATGTCGGCGCCATCGATGTTCGATATGACCGAGCGGAACATCGATAGGGAGCGGCTTGCGCCAGTTTCCGCCAAGATCGACGAGGATGCCCATTGCGGTACGGAGCGAGGACGTTGACTTGCGCCCATCGAACGCAAACGTAGCGAGAAAGCGGCTGCCGATCTGCTTGAATACCCGGTATTCCGGTTGGAGTTCGCCCACGACATCCGGACGACCCGGCTTAGTCGAACGGCGAATGAGCTGTGCGTCGGCTTCGATCAGATCAAGACCAGCGACAGAGGTGACGGCAACCTCAACATTTTCGCCATTGCGCAGAGCCGTGGTCATTGCCTCGAGCACGGCAGCGATCCTGACGAGCCGCTCTCGCCCTTGATCGGCCGAGGCAAGGATGGTTTCGCCCAGGCGTTTGCGGGCCCGGAGGTTTGCCCGCCCCACCAGGGATCCGAACATGGCAAGCGCCGCATCGGTAGTGGTGGCCTCCAATTCGCGCATTGTCGCCACCAGCGTTGCCATGCGGCGAGGCGGCGTCATCTGCTGCATTGCCTGGGCGGTCAGACGAAAGCCTTCGCGCGCCAACTGGTTCATCCTGGCCCATGCCGCGTCAGGAACCGAAACCTCATCGATCCCCAGTGCCCGGATCGCGTCGATCTTATCGAGAAGTTCCAGCAATGTGCGGGCGCTCACGCGGTTTGGCGGTGCTCGCAGCCAGCTCAGCCGGCTTTGCTGATCGTGGACTTTCTCGGCCAGAACTGCGTCCAGCCTTTGCCGGGACGCGGTATCGAGCTGAACATGGATAGAGGCCGCGAAAGCTTTGTCGGCCTGGTGCAGCGCAGATGCCACCATCCGTTCGATGACGCTCGCCCCCGGAATGATGATGCGATCTGCACGCATCCTGTCGGCGAGGCGCTCGAGCAATGCCTGGCCGTCCGTTAGCGCGGCAGCCTCATCTTCAAGCCATGCGCCAAGCTCGGCGCGCAGCGGATGGCTCAGGTCGCGAAAACCGTGGTTTCGCTTTATGGTCGCAAGCTGCTCGTACCGCGTCGGTCCACGCCGCGCAAATGCAGCAATGACATCAGCATCGACACCGACCTGTTCGGCGATGTAATCGAGCATGATCGCCGGCAGTACTTCTCCCCGGCGCAGATATCGGCCCGGGTGGCGCAGACAGCAGAGCTGAAGAGCGTAGCCCAGCCTCGTTGCCGGCGTTCGGGCCTTGGCAATCAGAGCAAGATCGGCATCGTCGAGACTGTAGTGCCGCACTACCTCATCTTCGGTGCCGGGCAGTGCCAAAAGCTCTGCTCTTTGCTTTTCTGTCATCGGAATGCGTGCAGGCATCGACTGAATCCCTTCACAAACGTCTTTCCATTCGTTATCGAATTGAAAGAGGATTTTGAAAGCCGTAATCTCTGACGGTAAGGTGACCACCCTCGGCATTTCAGAAACGACCGTTTGCGAATGAGGCCAACATGCTGATCGGCTATGCGCGCATCTCCAAGGGCGACGATCAGAGCACCGCGCTGCAGATGCGTGCTTTAATCGACGCGGGGTGCGAGCGGGTCTTTGAAGAGACCGCAAGCGGTGGCCGCTGGGATCGGCCTGAACTCCACCGAATGCTCGATCAGCTTCGCGTCGGGGATGTTGTGGTGGTCTGGAAGCTGGATCGCCTTTCTCGGTCGCTGAAAGACTTGCTGCACCTGCTCGATCGGATCGAGGCGGCTGGAGCGGGCTTTCGATCTCTGACTGAAAGCATCGACACGACGACACCGGCAGGCCGGATGATGATGCAAATGGTCGGCAGCTTCGCCGAGTTCGAACGCGCCATGATCCGCGAGCGCACCAGAGCCGGTCTCGATCAGGCGCGATCCGAGGGGCGTGTTGGTGGCCGCCGACCAAAGCTCAACGCCAGACAACGCGCCGAAATAGCGGACAGCGTAACTTCGGGCCGTAAGTCCGCTGCTGAAATGGCCCGCATCTTCGGTGTCAGCCAACCCACAGTGTCGCGGATCGTTGCCGCGCGGCGCGCTTTCCTCAAAGGCACCGTATGAACGTCGGCCACGATCTCTCCCGCATCATAAAATTCGCGACCCGCGATGATTGGGCCGAAGCCCTGCATGATGCGCTTTCCGATCACGTCGGAGCCGCAATGGAGGAGTTCAACCTCGAATTTGATGAGATCGGCGACATCATCAGCGATCACTACACCGGGGTTTTGTTTGGCTGCGCGCTCGAAGACCTGATGACACGCCGGTTCGAACCCAATGGCGAAAATCTGGTCGACGACTACCTCAAGCGGCGTGGCTGGAACGAAAAGGCACCGACAAAGACCTATCTACGCGCCCTTCGGGACTCAGCGATGAGCTTGTACGAAGTCAGCGACGTCGTTCCAGGTGAGGGGTTTGCCGCTCGCGATCTCGTGCGTGGCAGGGAACCCATTCGTATCAGGGAAAAATCCGCATCGCGCACGCTGCGGCAATGGGACAGGATTGCCGTGCGGGTCGTGCCCGAACGCAGCGCCCACGTGTTGTCCGGTGTCATCCTGCCTTTCACGCTTGAGGCTGCGGAAAAACTGCTCGATGGGTTCAGGGTCGCGAGCGGGAAGCGCCGAAAGTCGGCCAAGATAGATATCGACCACGAAACGCTTGCCAGCATCGCACACCTGTTCACCACGGCATGGCTGTTCGACGTCTTGCCAAGAGCGATGGGGCTGCAATCCCCCATCGTGCAGAACACCGATGGCGATGACCTCGTGTTCCACAATGTACGCTTCCCACTCAAGCGCGGGGCATCCGCTGAAGCCGTCGCTGCTCTGTTCGATGCGCACCCCGAACTGCACCGCGCGAACGATCAGTTCTGGAACTGGCTGAAGCCGTCAGCAGACACGATACCGCGTGCAAAAGGGCCCGGGAAACTTGCCTTCGGGACAAGCACAGATGATGGCCGGACGGTGTTCGGCACCATCGAAATCAAGGGCAAGTCTCTCGTTCTTTCGGTCAACTCAGCCAATCGGGCCAAGATCGGCACCGCAGCGCTATCCGAACTGCTGGGCACCGCCGTGGGCAAACCATTGACCGAAATCGTGACGATCGAGCAGGCGATGCGCGACCACCAAGGTCGGCCATCGGCAGAGCCTGCTGTTCTGCCCGAAGCGGCTGCGCAACTGGTTCATGATGTTATGGACAGGCATTACCGCGAAGCGCTCGACCAGCCTGTCGGCATGCTGGGCGAGCTCACACCTCGCGAGGCAGCAAAAACCGCGAGCGGGCGCAAAAAGATCGCTGAGTGGCTCAAATTCATTGAAAACCGGGCGGCAAATCAACCCAACGACGCGGATCCCATGGCAACCTACGATTTTTCCTGGATCTGGCGCGAGCTCGGGGTCGAAAAGCTCAGGAAATAGCAGGTCCGAGACCGCGCGACCGACTACCGTATATCTGTGTCCCAATAATGCACTGAGGCCCTATTCTTGCCGCATGCGCTTCGATCTGACCGACCTTCGCCTGTTTCTCGCTGTCGTTGATGCCGGCAGCATTACCCACGGTGCGATCGAAGCGGGGATGTCGCTGCCGGCCGCCAGCGAACGGCTGCGGGATATGGAGGCGGCGGGCGAAGTGCTGTTGCTCCATCGTGGCCGTCGCGGCGTGGTTCCGACGGAGGCCGGTGAGGCGCTAGCCCATCATGCCCGTGCGATCCTGCACCAGGTGGCCCAGATGCGTGGCGAGCTGGGACGTTACGCGAAAGGACTGCGCACAGAGGTGCGCATCCTCGCCAATACAGCGGCTATCTCCGAGTTCCTGCCCGAAAGGCTTGCGCCCTGGTTGACGGCCCATCCTCAGGTCGATGTCGAACTGAAGGAGCGGCAGAGCACTGAAATAGCGCGGAGCATTGCTGCCGGCTTTGCCGAGATCGGCATCCTGTCGAATGCTGCTGGCACGGAGGGGCTGACTTTGCGCCCCTTTGCCATTGACCGGCTTGTCATGGTGTTCCCGGCCGATCACGATCTGGCAGGAAAGCGACAGGTTCGCTTTGCCGATCTGCTGGACTGCCATTTCGTTGGATTGATGGACGGTGCCCTGCAAAAGCATATCGAGATGCAGGCGGCACGGCTGGGAGCGAAGATCAAGCTGCGTCTGACGCTTCGCGGTTTCGACGGCATCTGCCGTATGGCGGGCGAAGGTGTCGGCATCGGGATCGTGCCGGAAACGGCGGCACGGCGCGCGAAGCGCTCGACGCGGATGGCTTTCGCGCCGCTTACAGACGATTGGGCAACGCGACAACTGTCGGTCTGTGTCCGAGATGAGACGGCATTGACTCCCGCCGCGCTTAGCCTGCTCGATCATTTGACTTCGAGCAGCGCCTGCTGAGCGGCGTGAAGCGCTCCATGTCAGCCCATAGCTTCCAGGCTGATCGCCCGCCGAACGGCGGGGCGCGCCAGCACCTTGGTCATCAGCCGCGCCCAATTGGGCCAACCCGCCTCCATGTCGAGGCCGATGCGACGGCCCCAGAGCCAGAACACGCTAAGATAGGCGTCGACGACAGTATAGCGGGCAGGGACGGCCCAGTCGCGGCCATCGGACAGGATGCGGTCGATATGGTCATAGGCGGCGCGGATGTTCTCCAACCCCTTGCCCTTGACCGCCTCATGCAGCGTGGGGTCGGGCACGAAGCGGTGCGGACGCCAGAGTTGGCTGTAGCCAACGCCGTGGAGATCGACGGAGATCCAGCTCAGCCATTCCAGGCATCGCGCCTCGGCGGCAGCATCGGCAGGCACGAGTTTCGCCTCGGGATAGCTGCCAGCCAGAAACAGCAGGATGGCGACGGATTCGGTCAGCAGGTCGGGCGCGCCGCCGGAGCCACCGGAAACGCCAGTGAGCGCCGGCACCCGGCCCCTGGGGTTGAGCGCCAGATAGTCCGCCGTCGACGTCCCCTCGCCATTTTTGGCGGAGCGGATCTCTGTCTCATAGGGCTGGCCGATTTCTTCCAGAACGATGCGGACGGCGAGCGAACAGGCTCCGGGCGAATAGTAGAGACGATGCATTTGACCCTCCAGTTCAGCGGGCAATGGCATGGTCAGGCCAGCGATTGCGGCCGTCGCGCAGCCACATCAGGGTATCGAGCCAGAATCCAGCGGCATGGCTGTCGTGGAACAGGCCGAAATGCCCAATCTCTTCGCGACCGTAATCCGATGGCTGAAGCAGCACCGACGTCCGCTCGGCGCCGGTGTAATATTCAAGCGTTCGGCGGATCGCGGCCGGTGTGCCAAGCTCGTCATCGCAAACGCTGACAGCCAGCACCTGGGCGGACACGGTCGCCATGCGCTCCAGCACACTTTGCCGCTCGTCGGGCGGGTAGCTACGCTCGAACCGTGACCCGCGAAAGCTCCATTCATGCGCTACGCCAGCCGGCAGGTCTTCAAGCCAGTTCAGCCTGCGACCAGGGAAATAGCCGAAAGCGTATGTCAGCGCAGGCATCGCCACATGCCATTTGAGGAAGAGAGGGAGTCGGCGACGGGCGGCATAGTCGCCCCACCAGGCATATTGCGCCCCGACAGTCAGGATGCGCGCTATGCGCCCGGCGCTGTCAGCAAGTCCCGGCAGAAAGCCGCCTATACTGTGGCCCACCACAAGCAGCTGGTCGCTTCGGCCGTGCTGTCCGATAAATCTGATAGCGCCCTCGAAATCCCGCTCGCCCCAGTCGCGCCAGCGATAGCCACAGCCTCTCAGACGCTCGGGTCGCGACAAGCCGATGCCACGATAGTCGTAAGTGAGCACGTCGAACCCGTGCCGGGAAAGGAACCGGGCATAACTATGGTAATAGCGGGCGAGGACGCCGGTGGCCGGATTCACGATCACCGTTCCGATGGGATGGGCCTTGTTCGCGCGCCAGAGATGGCCGCCGAGACGCACCCCGTCAGGGCAGGAAAGTTCAACCGTTTGCCCGTCAATAGTCGTGGAGTGCGAAGTCAAGCTGCTCATGACGGATATGATATGCGGAGCGATCGCTTGAGTATATTCACTGGTCGGTATACATTGCGGTATGACCAGAACCGATGTGCCCACACGCGATCGAATTATCGAGGCGGCCGGCAAGCTCTTTCACGCCGAGGGAATCCGCGCCGTCAGCGTCGATGCCGTCGCTGAGAAGGCGGGCCTGACCAAGCGGACGCTCTATTACCATTTCCGTAGCAAGGACGATCTGATCGCGGCGTATCTGGAAACGCGAGACCAGCCGAACCTTGCGCTGTTCCAGCGCTGGTTCACTGAAACGGTGGGCAGCACGGCCGACAAGGTGCAAGGCATCTTTTGCAATCTTGCGGCTTCCGCAC
>CALMYW010000519.1 GCA_937873665.1 uncultured Sphingorhabdus sp. | reverse complement strand
GAATATGTGATCGACTATCTGGTACAGAGCTTTCCCGTCCGGTTGATGCAGGTCTTTGTCGATGAAAATGGCGAAGCCCGTTCCGAGCCAATGAGCGATGCCGACGGCAATCCGGTCCGCTGCCGTGCCGCCGTCGCAGCCCGTGACGCGATGATCGAGCGGCTGTGTGCGCTTCCGCCTGTAGCAACCGCGATTGATGCCATCATCGAACGCTTCGGTGTCGATGCAGTGGCCGAGGTCACGGGACGTTCGCGGCGGTTGGTGGTCGGAACCGACGGTAGTCAAAAGCTGCAGTCGCGTTCGTCCCGCTCCAATGTCCTCGAAACCCAGGCCTTCATGGATGGCGACAAGCGTATCCTCGTCTTCTCCGATGCGGGGGGCACGGGACGCAGCTATCATGCCGATCTGCATGCGAAGAACCAGGAGCGCCGGATCCATTTCCTGCTCGAGCCGGGCTGGCGCGCCGATGCAGCCATTCAGGGACTTGGCCGCACCAACCGGACCAATCAAGCGTCAGCGCCTCTATTCCGGCCCGTCACGACCGATGTTCGGGGCGAAAGGCGCTTCATTTCGACGATAGCGCGCCGTCTCGACAGCCTTGGCGCGCTCACTCGCGGTCAGCGCCAAACGGGCGGGCAGAACCTGTTCAATCCGGCCGACAATCTCGAGAGCATTTACGCGAAAGACGCACTCACTCGCTGGTTCCACTTGCTCTACCAAGGCAAGCTCGACGCCGTCAGCCTGGACCGATTCCAAAAGCTGTCGGGTCTCAGAATCGAGGCCGAAGGTGGCGGATTGCTAGACGAGCTGCCGACCATTCAGCGCTGGCTCAATCGCATCCTCGCCTTTCCGATCCAGTTGCAGAACGGCATTTTCGATGAATATCTGGGCCTAGTTGAAGCGCGTGTCGATGCGGCGCGTGTCGCAGGGACGCTTGATCTTGGCGTCGAAACAATCCCTGTCGAGGATTATCAAATACTCACAGATCAAGTCCTGCGCATCGACGCTGCATCGGGTGCCACGACGCATTTGCTCGAGATCGAGATTGCCCGCCGCCAGCGACCGCTCGGCCTTGAAGACCTTACCAAAATCCACGATCTAGGCCATGCTCATACCCGTCCGATGCAAAACCAGCGTTCGGGGCGCGTCGCGCTGGCCGTGCGCGCACGCGGGCTTCTCACCGATGACGGCGAGCGTATCGAACGATTTGAACTCGTCCGGCCCTTGCGCGCCGAATATCTGACATCCGGACAGCTTGCCGAGAGCAATTGGCAACCGGTCGGGCGCGAGCAGTTTGAGAATGATTGGCGGGCCGAAACCGCCGAAGCGCTGGCGTCGCCAAAACGCGAGCGGCTGCATCTTGCGACCGGCCTATTGCTGCCGATCTGGGACAAGCTTCCGGGCGACTATGTCAGAGTGAGCCGGATCGCGGCGAAGGATGGCCGTTCACTGCTGGGGCGCGAGATCGGCATGGGCGACATTCCAGAGTTGGCGGCGGCCTTGGGCACAGACCTGCCTCAAGCAATCGCGCCAGCCGAGCTTGCTTCGCTAGTCATGCGGACTGGAAAGCCTTTGCTGCTCCTGGGTGTCGAGCCGCTGACCGTCAAGCGCTCGCTCGTCAATGGAAGTCAGCGTCTGGAACTGTCAGGCTGGTCGGCGGAGAGGCTGGATTGGTACAAAGCGAAAGGCTGCTTCACCGAGATCATTCGTTATCAGACGCGGCTCTTTCTGCCATGCGCAGATGCGGCGTCGATCTTGACTGCTATTTCAAAGCCCCATGTTTGAAGATTGAGCGGATGATATCAGGGGCAGCCAAGTTGGACAGTGGCGACAGTCCGATATGGAGCCTAGATTTCGCTAAGCTGCTCTTTGTTCATTTTACCTGCGCATGGCGGCTTCGTTGGACGATCACCGAACCGACAGAGGCTCGTTCTGCAAAGGACTGGTTCGCAGAACGTCAAAGTAAATACGCCCACCCACATTATCGAATAACTGTGCTTTAACATGGAACAATTGCGATTTATGATTGCAACCGTGCCGTTCACGCAATCGGCAAATCCTAAACCAAAGTGTCGACGCTCTAAGCATACACCATCTTCTTGAACTTTGTTTGAATTGAGCTATCTCGGGTTCTGCATGGCGGGGTTGCCTCCCTGGCTCGCAGGGGACGATCATACATGCTCATACTTCACATTTCGGACATCCACTTCAAAGCGCCAGATTGCCTCGATCCATGGATGGATCCAGACTCCCCAATCCGAACCAGGATGATGCGCGATCTGACGAAGCAGGTCGAGCAAATAGGAGAAGTAGGTGCAATACTTGTGGGCGGTGACATTGCCTACAAGGCCGCGCCAGATGAGTACAAAGCAGCGCGCGACTGGATTCAGCAACTGTCCTCAATCTCCGGCTGTCCTAAGGAGCGCATTTTCGTCGTTCCGGGCAACCACGACGTTGATCGAGCCATGATCAAAGATGGTGTGTCGATCCAGAACGTCCAGCACGCTATCGGCTCGACTGCGCTCGCAAAACGCGAAGCCAAGCTTCGGCAGCAACTCAAAGACGAAGCGGCAGGCCAACAGCTTCTCCAGCCTCATTCAGCATATAATGACTTCGCCGCTCCGTTTGGTTGCCAAATCTGGCCCGCCAAGCCGTTCTGGCATCAGGACATACCTCTGGACGGCGGCGTGAACCTTCGCCTTTACGGGCTCTCCTCCACGTTGCTTTCAGGCCGGGAAGGGCAAGACGACAAGCCCGGCCATCTCTATCTCAGCCCGCTTCAAACCGTGCTCGACCCAGCGCCGAACACCATCAATCTCGCGCTTGTACATCACCCAATTGAATGGCTCGAGGATGGTGAAGACGTAGATGAAGCACTCACCACACGCGCGATGTTCCATCTTTTCGGCCACAAGCATAAGCAACGGGCGGTCATGGAAGCAAATTATGTTCGGCTTGGTGCTGGAGCCGTTAATCCCTCGCGATCTGAAAAGCCCTATGATCCGGGATATAATCTAATCCATCTTGAAATCGAAGGCGCAGGTAAAACCCGTTGTGTTAGAGTTCGACTGCACCAACGTCGTATGCAAGACAATCCGGAACGGTTTGTGGCAATTCAGACCAGTCAAGGCGCAGATGTTTTCGAATCTACCATCTTGATCCCAGAAGAGCCGGAAATTCCGGCGGTCAATGTCCGATCAACGGATTCGACTGTGACGTTAGTGCCGGTGCTCGAAGCCAGCGGCGAGGCCATCGCCGCCCAGGATGCGGAGGCTGCCATGGGCGAGGAGGATACGCGAGACCTATTGTATCGGTTCTGGAACCTCTCCAGCAGCCAGCGGCGCGATATTGCCCAGAGCCTGGAGCTGCTCGAAGAAGGCGAGATGAAGCTACCCGAACCTGAGCGATATGGACGGGCCTTAATCCGCGCTGCCCAACGAAACTTGATAGAAAAGGTGGCGGCCGAAGTCGCCAAACTGGAGGTTTGAGGATGGTAAAGGTTCCGGAAATGAACTCCGATTTCGCCCGCTGGTATGCCGAGTTGTTTATGGATGAGGGCGCAACGCGCGCTGCTCGGTGGAAGGGCGTTGTCGAAACTGCCGCGATTGCAGATCATCGGACTGTCGAGGTTTTGATCCGTCTGGCCTTTGCCAGTATCGCTCCTCCCAGCGGCACAAAAACCGAGGCGCTGGAGGATAAATATAAAGCCGTTCTTGCTGCGATGTCAGGAGGCTCGACTTCCATGGATCCCTCATCGGCGAAACGCGAGCTCCAGTTCCTTTCAGCAGCGGCGTTGGTTCATTTGTTCTCGAGCCTGCCCGATGCCGCAATCGCAGTCATCACCTCCTCATTTGCCGGGCTGCGGTCGCCCGAGCTCCCGATGGACCTTGCCGCAATGGCAAGCACAGCCCTTACGGCCCTGCGGAAGAAAGCCCATACACGCCCGGACGCCAAAGATCTGGAGATTGCGGTACCCAAGTTGAATTTCGAAGTTTCGGAGGAAACAGAAGAGCCGGCGGACGAGGACCAATGGAAACAGGAAATCGAAAGGCTGAGCGATTCGGTCGGCGCAGCACTGGAGCGAATCGTCGAGGCCCAGAACAAGGTTGCAAAACGGCTTTCGCGCCAATTGACCTTTGGCGATGAAGAGCTCCAAATGCTGTGGTGGCTGATGGGCGAGTACAGTAGCGTTGCTGGTAAGCCGTTTTCAAAGGTTGACCCTATGTTCAGGCCACTCGCTTTTGGAAAAGAGCTGGGGGAGCTTGCAGAAATTTCGCCTGGCCCTGCATCTGTTGCTGCGATGCTCGCACGCGCCGGTGTGGGCGACAAGCCGACCACGATCCAAGACGCGATAAACGCGCCCGATATCGGTTGGGCACAGGCCGTCTCTAGCGCGAAAGCAGTTTCTCCGGTCACCACACCGCTCCATTTTGCATTGGAGAAAAGAGCGGAGGTCAACTCAGCAGATGCGTGGCAAGTGAGCTGGGCCGCAATGACAGGGCTGCCTGCCGACACTAAACTTCCAGCGGTGCGCTTGGCCGAACTATTCTATCTTGAACATCTCTTCCTTTATGTCGGCGACTGACCCGATGCTCTCTCAGCAACAGACTTGCAGCAATGCCGCGTGCAGCTTTGGATCGGACAGTAAGTGCGTCGAAGGCTACGCGCTCGACGAGTGCCCACACTTGAGCGCGCCGTCCGTGAAGGACATAGCCGTTGTCGAGGAGCACAAAGTCGAACCCGAGCCCGCCAGAAAAGTGATGTCTCTCGCTGCAGGGCTGGCGCTGCAACGCGCTGACGCATCCGAAATGCAACGCCGACATGTGTCGCGCGTAATTGGGCTGGTTGGTCCAAACGAGTCTGGAAAGACCAGTCTTATTGCCGGCCTCTATGACTTGTTTCAGGCAGGCCCCGTAGCGGGCGTCGGTTTCGCCGGATCAACGACTCTCGTTGGGTTGGAAAAGACATGCCATGATGCTCGCGCAGCTTCACGCCGAACGGCGCCTCACACCGAGCGGACCAGCAGCGGCGCAGATGCCACCTTCTTTCATCTCGACCTCGCCCAAACTTCCGGTAATGTGAGATCTCTGTTTATCGGCAACCGATCGGGGGAAGACTATCTGGCGGCAACTGACCAGCTCGTGCATGCAAACGAATTTTTTGAGCTTCGAAGGGCAGATTGCATCACACTGCTGGTAAATGGCGAGCAACTGGCGGATGGCACACAGCGCCATGAGGTCAAAGCGGCAACACCGCAGATCATCGATGCGCTGATCGAATCCAAAGCTATACGAAAGGGCTGCCGTCTGGCCATCGTCCTCACCAAGAAGGATGCTGTGCTCAAATCGCCGCACGCTGAGCGCGCGCAACGCGAATTCGAAGGCTTGGTGCACGCGATATCGACCGCGCATTCAGCCCATCTCGGCGAAATTCAGCACTTCGTGGTTGCAGCATCCCCAAAAGACAGTGAGCTGGTGCCGAGGGGGGACGGCGTTGGCGATCTTCTTCTCTACTGGCTCGAAGCGCCGACACCCTCGACGGTTCCTGGTCCCGAGCCTCACGCAGGATTTGATCGCATGTTTGATCGTTTTGCCGTCAACCAGGACGGCATCCGATGACTGACCAAACGGCCCATGTTTCAATCATCGGCTTGCCGGCGTCGGGAAAAACAACTTTCCTTGCGGCTCTTTGGCACATGGTTCGGGAGCCTGGCGCATCGACCACGCTTGGCTTCGAGAATCTCAGCCAAGGGAACTATGAGCATTTGAACGCGCTGGCCAAGCGCTGGCGATCGGGCAAGATCCAACAGCGAACTCAACACAGTGGTGCCAAAACTGTCTCGATGAGGCTGAAGGATGAAGGAAATCGACTGGTCGAAGTTTCTTTTCCAGACATGCCAGGTGAGGATTTTGGCAGGATGTGGGAACTTCGAGAGGCGGATCACGGCATGCTGGAAACACTGTCGACCCCAGCAATTGTTTTGCTCGTGAACGGAGACACGATCAAGCATCCTTTGTGGATCGTCGAACAATCGAAGTTAGCAAGTGCAATGGCAAAAGCAGCAGGCAATGGCTTGCCGACTACGCCTGATCCAGAGCCGATTGATTGGAGTCCGGATTTCGCGCCCACGCAGGTGAGGATCGTCGACCTCTTGCAGATGTTGATGTCTGGCGAGTTGAATGTTGGGACACGACGCCTAGCGGTTCTCATATCGGCTTGGGACAAGGTGGCGGCCGAAGAACTTTCGCCTGAGGAACTGCTGGAGGCCAAGCTGCCACTACTCGCCCAATATCTGCGCAACGGTCGCGACCCGTGGACATGGCGCGTTTGGGGGGTAAGTGCGCAAGGGGGCGTGTATGAGGATCCCGACAAGGCTGAGAGCCTTCCCGAGACTGACGCTTTGCGCGAACTGGAGCGCCCTTCGGATCGAATTCAAATAGTAGATGGAGATCAGCTGAGCACCGACATTACCTTGCCGCTCCAATGGTTGATCTGCTGATGGAACCAATTGTCGTCCATCAGGCGTTGCACGGCTATAGCGATGGACACCGGCTCATCTCGAGTTCGCTACCGCTCGATAGCCGTGAATCTCGTATCATGCTCGTGATGAGCGATTTGTCTGGGCCTGGTGTCAAGCCCGAGCGGACTGGCTATCTGACCGGCTACGCGCTGGAAAAGGTCGGCAAATATGTACTCGCGCGAACCTGGGCAGCTCCGGAAATGCCGCGTCCTGGCTGCGTATGGACTCACTCTTTGATTATCGACAATGCTGACCTCGCGACAATGGCATCGGCCCAACCCCTGTTTGATGGGTTCAAACGACCAAGCAATCAGGATGCAGCTTCAGCCTATCGAGTTCCAATAACGGTCCTTCCATCGGCTGTTCCGCAACGGCTGGACGGCTATTTGCGAGCCGGGCAAATCGTCAATGCGCTCTATTCCTTCCCAGAAAAAGCGATCGTCGCCGCATGCGAGGAGCCATTCGAGGACGAGCGACTTGTGACCACAATATGGATGCAGCAATGGCCAAGGCTACGGCGAGCATTCGGCTTCTGCACACTTTCAGGGATGGATCGCGCCGGCAAGGGTGTAGCGCTCGATCTCCAACTTGCGCCGCTAAGCGATCGTCAACTCGCCTCAAAATTCCCAAATGCGATAGCGGCACACGACGTGCGCCCAAACCCTGCTCTTAACCCTCTGCTGATCGATTTAGTGACACCAGCAGGGGGAAGTCTTCGCGATTTCCTCCGGCGTGCGGGCGGCGACGTCGATGGCGGCAGACGCGCAATGGTCCCGCTGTGTCACCTCTACTCGAGCCTCTTCGTCAATGACACGCCCGACCTGGTTGGCGCTGTAGGGGCGCTTGCCAGCTTGGATCAAAATGGGCGTCGACAAGCACGCTCGGTTCGCTCACTCCTTTTCCGAAAGGCGCTGGGAAGCTTCGATGGTCTTGACGATACCGTTTTTGAATTTTTGCTCGACACGCTCAAATCGCCCTCGGCTTTCGGCGAGAAGATTGAGGTAGCCGATAAATTCGGAATTGCGCTCTGGAAGCGGTCGCCCGATCGCTTCCATCAAGCTTTGGTTGAAGACGGACCCCTGGGAGAGCTAGCTGCCCACGCGCTGAAGGAAATGCCAGGTCAGGAAATCATCGCTGGGCTCCGAACGCACGCGTCGCTCATTCCACCGATCGTAGAACAACGACCGGACATTTTGCTTGAGGCCGAATTCTGGCGAATGCCGGACGTCGATGACGAACTCGCATCCAACATACTGATCAAAGACGCTGGCCAAGCAGCCTTGGCCCTTCTTGCCGCTGGCAGAACAGGCCCGGCGAGTATGATCGTACATCATAGCGAACCAGACGCGCTTGTTCGCGCGCTGGAATCAGCAGAAGCCGATCACCAAGCCGTTCAGCTTTGGTTGCGGGCCCTCGCCAACAATCCGGACAAGCTAGGGGCGGTGCTGGCATCCGGCAAAGTCGGGAGGCTTTCCTCCATTGCCGACTTGGCACGCTATTCTAACCCGGACAGTGTCTCCAGCGATCTTGCCGACGATCCATGGCTAACCGCGTTGAAGCATGCAAAAGGGCAATTGAGTCAGTCAGACGAAGAGTTTCTTGCCGCTTTTTTTTGCGCAAGGGCTTTGGGATCCCGCTCGCAATCACCGGCCGAGCTGCTTCGATTTTCCTATGCTCGGGTCTACCGGGCATTGCGAGCGGATCGCTACCGCTATGAAGTGGAAATCATGGTGACCCGGCGCCTTGAAGGAGGCAGTTGGCTTGTTTGGGACAACAGCTCTCGTTTGCGGGAAACCGTGACGCGTAAATTTGTCGACAATCGCCTCGATCCAGACATTTTCGGAAGATTGGCCGATGATGGGAACATGGCGCTCGCGCTGATTGATGAAGCGGCTCAAACTAGCCGCGGCCGCCGATACTTAGGAGACGTTTACAAAAGGCTTAAAAACTCAAACGAGAAGGGGATGAAGGCAAGAGCGGACTACATCGCTAAAAAGATCAAATGACGTTCGATCGGTTGGCCTCCAGAAGGCTCCGAGGCCACGTTTGGTGGTTCCACCCAATCGGTCTCGCGCCGCCAACCAAGGAGGATGACTCAGCACAATGGAAGCTGACGGACCGTCTCCGACAACAAAGCAGCCGCACAGACATACGGTCTGCGGCCGCAAAGGCGGTCATTCATGGGCTCTGCAAATCTGCTGAACGAACGACCGGTTCTGACGATCAAATTCAGAGCGACGAACGGCGGAAATGTTAGCGGAAGCGGTCAATGGTGCAAGATACCCCTATGTCTGAAACTTTATAGCGTCCCACGGCACCAAATTGCCTACGGGCTGGCTTACTTCGTTAGTGACTGCAAAAATCACCGATCTAATTTGCTCTTTTGAATCGGCTTTTCAATCGCCGCAATTGCAAGTTTATCGAGCTTTGCCGTGAAGAACCGCTCGCTCCACAGGTCAATTGAGCGAAGCTCTGCTGGGCGGAGGAACCGGGCAACATCCTCACCCGCCTCCTTCCAGTCGATCTTGGCGATCGTGCTGGAAAGTGCTGCTTTCAGCCATGCGATATCGACGGAAATGGTTTCATCGCCTTTCCAAGGACCTGCCTGAATGAGAGCATTGCGCAAGAGAGCGAGATTGGGCGAGATATCGCGCGAAACATACCAGGAAAAATCGAACCAGTCGCGACCCTTCAAAAAGCCGCGACATAAAAGCGCATGAATCTTGAGCGCAAAATTGGACGGTAGGTCCTGATGGCGCACTTCATAATCCAGGGGGAAATCGAGAAAGCTCGTGGCCTCCCCCGATCCCAAGGGCGGATTGACGTCGATTTCGAGCTTGATCCGGATTGTTTTTCGCCGGTCTTGGCCGACAAAAGACAAGTCCAGCTGATTGGCAATGGAATCATTCTTGATGAGCGCTGCATGGATGGCCTTATCCATCCGGGCAGGCGGCTGCGCCTCCAGCTTGACGCCGAACTCCGCAGCCACTTGCGTGAGCGTGGCCAGATAGGGCGACCAGTCAAAATCAGGGTTTGGTGTACGCAGTAGGAAATCCAGATCTTCGGAAAACCGCGGCAGGCCGTGCAGGATGCGCAAACTGGTGCCTCCCTGGAACAGGGCGACATCGAAAAAATCACTGCGCCAAAGCGCGTAGAGCGCGATTTCCTGGAGGATTTCCTTGACCGCATTTTCTTCTTCGAGCGGATTTGCAGCAGCATAGCGGCGCAGCCGTTCCTTGATCAGATCAATCATTTCGCGAACTCCGTCGGCCAGTTGCCTTCCCGCTCAACAGCGCGTCTTCGAGTTGGTTGAGAAACGCATTCACCGCCTTATGCTTGTAGACGGGCTTCAATGCGGCAAAATCTGTGCGCTTAAGCGCAAACAGCTGCGCTTCGTCGATCCGCATGCCGCTCGTCAGCCAATCGAGGCCCTGCCAAGGCTGCTTGCGCAACGCCATAAGGTCGAGAAGGGCCCGCAAGGGCTGGGCAACAAGAGCAGTCTGTTTGCCGAGGACCACGCGATCGACGCTGGTCAGCAGGCGATATTGATGGATAGCGAGCGGGTGAAAGACAAAGCTGCCGAAGGCTTCGGTTGTATATTCGAGCGTCTTACGGCCCGGCGATACACTGGCAGTCGTAAACACGCTCTCCGGGATCCAGCCATGATAGGAAAGTGCTGTTTCGAATGAGATGTAACTGCCGGGAAGCAGGCTCTGCGCGACAGCAAAGGGATGGACCGGCTCGGCCCGATAGTGAGCTGCGAGCACATAGGTCCCGCGCTTGATGCGGAGCAGCGCTCTATCCTTGATCGCACGGTTGACCAGCCCGTAACGGCGCGCAGCACTCCCGCCAACAAGCTCTGCGAGCTGTCGTTCTGCAAGGATGCGGCCTGCCAATCCCGCCTTTGAAATTTCTTTGACCAAAGCTGTCATAAAATTCTCAATACTTCCACAATATGAAAGGTTCAAGAATTTTATGCTCGTGGCCGATTGTGCTGGGCAAAGTAGGGCCATGGTAGTTCGCCAACTGGAGCAAAGAGGGGAGGGGGCCCTCGAGCAGCTGAGCTCTGGCGTCCGATTGGCGGTGCGTCGGCTCGCACTTCAGGAGAAATCCCATGATCAAGTCAATTCCGTTGAACAAGCTTGTTGCATCCCCTCGGAACGTCCGCAAGCGCTCCGATCCGGTCGCCGATGCCGAACTCAAGGCAAGTGTGGCAGCGCACGGCCTTTTGCAGAACCTCGTGGTTCGCGAAGGCAAGAAGGGCCAATATGAGGTGGAAGCAGGCGAACGCCGCCGCAGGGCTTTGCTCGCGCTTGCGGCAGACAAGCATCTGTCGCGCACACTCCCCATCATGTGTCTGGTTCTCGACGGTGATGAAACGCAGGTTCGCGAAGCAAGCCTTGCCGAGAATTTTCACACGCTCAAGATGAACCCGGCCGATGAAGCACAAGCTTTTGCGAGCATCATCGAAACCGGTGCAACGCCCGAAGATGTCGCACGACGCTTTGGCTTGACCGTCCGCTTCGTCGAAGGCCGCCTGCGTCTGGCATCGCTTGCCCCTGTGGTCTTCGAAGCGCTGGCTGCAGGCGAGATCACGCTCGATATGGCGAAAGCTTACGGGGCAACCTCGGATCAGGCCATCCAGGCGCGTGTCTATGATGAAGTCGTCCAATCCTGCTACCGCGCTTCGCCTGACAGCATTCGCCGCATGGTATTGAACAGTACGGTGCGCGGCAGCGATCCGCGTGCGAAACTGGTCGGGAAGGACGCCTATCTTGCAGCCGGCGGGCGCGTCGACCGCGAGCTGTTCGACGATGAAGAGAATGAAAGCTGGCTCGACGTTGCACTTCTGGAAAATCTCGCAAATGCCAGGATGGAAGAGGCGGCAGCCAGCGTTGCGGCAGAGCAGGGCCTTGCCTGGGTTAAGCCGACACTCGACGTCTATGTGAGCCATGACCTTGTCGAAGGCTTGCACCGCGTTCCCGTACCCCAGCGCGTCTACACCGAAGACGAATTGGCCCGCATCGAAGAGCTCGATGCCGCCTATGACGCGCAAGCGGTCATCCTCGAGGATGAAGATGCAAGCGAGGACGATACAAGTGCAGCGTCCGAAGAAATCGAGCGCATCGATGCCGAAATTGCCGCGATCCGTGACCGTCCGGTCGAGATCGACGCCGACATCAAGCGCGAAAGCGGGATGATCCTGACGCTTGGCCGCGACGGTGTGCCCACGCTCCAGCCGCAATATTTCACTAATGTGCTTGTCGTGAACTCAAGCGAGGAAGGCGCGGTCGAGGTCGTCAGCAGTGGATCGGGTGACAAGCCCGCTCGCGCGGCCATGTCGCAGCGGCTCGTCGACGAACTCGCGATGCAACGCCGCGACGTGCTGGCGCTCCATGTTGCAAGCGATCCCGCGCTCGCCCTCGACCTGTTCGTGTTCATTCTGGCCGACGCGGACACCTACCGCTGGTCTACATCACCGGGCCTTACCATCCGGGGATCGGCTTCATCGGGTCCGGCGCACGGATTTGAAGCGAAGGATGCGGCAGCCACTGCTGCGATCGCCGAACTTCGCGGCGGTCTCGATGAAAGCTGGCGCGCGGGCGACAGCATTGCCGAGCGTTTCGACCTCTTCCGCCGCCTCGACGATGAAGCCCGTTCGGCATGGCTTGGCTGGGTGGTCGGTCGCACGCTCGAGGCGAGCCTCAATGTGAGCGGCAATCGCGGCAATGTCTTCCACGACCATCTGGGGCAATTGACCGGGATCGACATGGCAGCCTGGTGGCGTCCGACTGCGGCCAATTATTTCGACAGGGTCTCGAAAGCCGTGATCCTCGAAGCATTGACCGATGTGGGTGGGCCTACGCTTGCTTCGCGCTTCTCAGCATCGAAGAAAGGTGAACTTGCTGCAAGCGCTGAACGCATCTTCGCCGGCAATTTCATCACCGAAGTTGAGGTTAAGGAACGAGCACTTGCCTGGCTGCCCCCCGCAATGCGCTTTGCCGATACATCTGGCGACAGATCTGCGAACGAAACCGATGCGGAGATCGCAGCAGATGCAGCAGACGGTGCTGAACCGGATGCCGATGGGTCGACCGCCCTAGATCCCGCCATCAATCGGGAAACAACCAACAATGCGGGCGTCGAACTCGCCGCCTGACCTCCTCCTGACAGGACGGGTTTGAGCCTGCGTTGGAAGCGGCTCCCTTGGCAAACATGGGGGCCGCTTCTTCTCATCGCCAAATGGAAAGAGAGGAGAGGGGAGCCTGTGGTCCATGTCGATTGCCGGACTGGTCCGGCCGACATTCAGGAGTTTCCCACATGGCTTATCATTCGAAACGCGCTGGCGTGTCGCCTGCGACCCACATCACCAACCAGATCATCGAGAGGCTCGAGGCTGGCACCAAACCCTGGGTCAAACCCTGGCGTGGTCTCCCTGTGTCGCGCCCTCTGCGCAGTTGCGGCACGCCCTATCGGGGTATGAATGTCTTCTGGCTCTGGATGGTTGCTGATATGTGCGGCTATGCCTCGCCCTATTGGATGACCTATGCGCAGGCGAACAAATTGAACGCGCAGGTGCGCAAGGGCGAGAAGTCGACCATCGCGATTTTCTACAAATGCTATTCCAAGGAGGTCGAGGCGCCCGAAAGCGGAGAAACACAGGTAGAAAGCCGCCGTGTGCTTCGTGCCTATGCCGTGTTCAATGCCGATCAGATCGACGGATTGCCCGAACGCTATCATCCCTTGCACGATCTTACGCTGGTCGAACCGGAGGGGCGCAAAGCTGACCTTGACTTATTCTTCAGCCAGATACCGGCATCACTTCGCCATATGGGCTCCGAAGCCTATTATGAACCGGCCGCCGACCGGATCACCATGCCCTCACCCGAGCTCTTTTCAGGCTTTGACCATTATTATGCGACGCTTGGTCACGAATTGTCGCACTGGACCGGGCATGGATCACGGCTCGACCGTAATCTCAAAAACCGCTTCGGCAGTGCGGCCTATGCCGCCGAAGAACTGATTGCCGAATTGTCGAGCGCGATATTGGGCGCTGAACTCGGACTTCCGGTCACCCATCTCGACAATCATGCAAGCTATGTCGACCATTGGCTCAAGTTGTTGCGCGACGATGACCGCGCAATCCTCACCGCCGCTGCCCGCGCCGAAGAAGCAAGTGCGCTGCTGTTGAAACTCGGTGGCCGCGAATGTGGCCTCGGCGAGGCAGAGTCCGTGGCAGAAGCGGCCTGAATGCGGAGCGTTCATCGACACGAAGATTTTACTATTCATTTGAATGAATATATGTCATTATATTCAAATGAAAGGATGAACCATGGCTACGCGCTTCAAGGTTGATGCACAGGAGGATGCCCGCGTTCTCACCTCTGCTATTGCAAAAATAGCAGATTATTGGGGTCTGAGCACCGCCAAATTGGGGACCATTCTCGGTCTCTCGCAGGCGACCGCCTCGCGGTTGACCACCGGGCGCACTATGCTCGATCCGGCGTCCAAGTCCTTTGAGGCCGGACAATTTCTGCTGCGCTTGTTCAGAAGCCTGGATTCGCTTCTGGGAAGCGACGACGCGGCGGCGCGCCGCTGGCTCCAGACGCATAATCTTGACCTTGATGCCCGGCCGCTCGATCTCATCGACAGCTTCAAGGGCCTATTGACCGTTTGCGACTATGTGGACGCCCACCGCGCTCGCGTCTGAGGTTCGCGCCTACAACGGTCATGTCTGGCGGGTGGTCGAGGCACAGCACCGCATCTCGACCAACCGCTTGGCCGCTTCGCTTGCCGATCAGGCACGGCTTGAGGCGCTTGCGGAAGCCGCCAAACCGGATTTGCCCAAGGCTGCACAAGGTCTCCATTATCTGCTGGCTTCGCCCTTCCGCTATGGCCATCGCACTCCTAGCCGATTTCGTCGTGCCGATGAACGCCCCGGGATTTTCTATGCAAGCGAAGCCGAGGCAACCGCCATTGCCGAGACGGCATATTGGCGCTTGCGCTTTTTCTTGCGTTCACCGGGGTTCGAGCCTTCCTCAGCCACCAGCGAGCATTCAAGCTTCACGGTAGCCGTTCGCTCTGAGCAGGCGATCGATCTGACCTGTCCCCCCTTCGATGCTGAGCAAGCGCGCTGGATCGACCGCAACGACTATGGTGCCTGCCAGGACCTTGCCGCTGCCGCTCGTGAGGCATCGCTCGCTTTGATCCGCACGATATCGGCGCGCGATCCCGAGGCGCGCTGCAACATCGTCATCCTGGAGCCAAGCGTCTTTGGCGGGCGCGATCCCGTGACGCAGCGAACCTGGCATTTGCGCTACGAAGAAGATCGTTTGACAGCATTCGCCGCCTTTCCGGCCGAGGATCAGCTGGTGTTCACAGCCGCCGGGTTCGGATTGGTTGGTCCCGGCTGAAGGGCGCAGACGCGCTTACATGAATTCCTGACGCCTGAGGCGTGCGGCCATCGCCATAGCGAGAGAGGCCCTGGGCCAGCCGCCAGCCCTGCGCAACCCGCCCGGGCAGGCCCGTGTTGCGCTTGTTGCACAAGCGCTGCCCGCGCCAGCCTGCCCTTGGCCGGTTCCCCTTCCGCTGGCGCGTCGGTGCGCTTGCCTGCCTGAAGCTGGCCCTGACGGGCTCTCGCTGGCGGAGAGGCCGCTAGCAGCCAATAGTCAGGAGAACCACAATGCAAACAACTTTTGCCGAGCAACTTGCCGGGCTCGATCTTTCCGGTTTCACCATAAGCCCGCCTCCCGTAACTCAGACCGACTTTCCCTGTGCCGAGGCTGTTGCCCAAACGCTCGAAGGCGTCTGGTCGGATCTTTTTGCACTGTTCAGCGATACAGCGCTTGAAGCCGATGCCGAGGATCTGGGCTGGGGCCTCGTTAATCTCTTTCACCGTGCGGCGGAACGCAAATCAACGAGTGTCGACCGTGCGACCGACGAGGTGCGCGCACTCATTGCTTCGAACGATGGCTCGGAGATACTGACGCATGAACTCGAGACCCAGATCGAACGCGCGCAATGTGCCGAAGCAAGCATGTTGGCACTGGAAGAGATGCGCGAATTTGCAGCAGCCCTCTACATGAACGAGTTCGGATCGTCCTGGAAACCCGTCTCCAGTTCGCGCTTCAACCATGGCGCCATGCTTACCTCGGCCGTGGTGCAGGGTCGCGACTTTTTGCGCGCAAGAAGTGCAGCGAAGAAGCGCGCAGCAATGCCCGAAGGCACCCCCGTCATCTTCGCCGGCGGACGCTGTCGCTTTCCAACCGAGCATGAAGCCAAAAGCTTCGCAACCAATGTCTGGGCCACACTCGACAAAGTGCATGGCACGGTTCCCGACATGGTGCTGGTGCATGGCGGCGACACCAAGGGTGTTGACCGGTTGGCGGCGTCCTGGGCCGAGCGTCGCGGGATTGCCCAACTGACCTTTGCGCTCGACCGGCGACTGGGGGCACGCGCCGGGTTCAAGCGCAACGAGCAGATGCTCTCGCTCGATCCGCGCTATGTCGTCGCCTTTCCTGGAAACGGCGTCCTCGAACGTTTGGTGATCGATGCCAAAGCCGCCCGCGTGACGGTCGTTGACCGCCGCGGTCCGCTTGGCACCTCACCGAAGGCAAGAACCCCCAGATCGGGGTAATGAGCCACCCTCCATTCGCGCCAGCGCCTTTGGGCGCTGGCGTTTTTCTACCAAGAGGGGAGGCATCCTAGGAGCTGTTGAGCCGCTGTGGATGGTCCGTAAATGGGGATGAGTGCCGGACGATTATCTGGCACTTTACCAATGGTTCGACCAGTCGAAAGCGATCTTCGCCGACCCGCGCCACCGGACCTTGCGGTACCATGCCGAGGGCATCTTAATGCTCGAGACGCTCTTTGGGAGCATAATCGTCAATGCCGATGGAAAGCATGTCCCTGTCCGCCTGATTGGCGAGCAGCATGTGATCGAGGATCTGGGTTTCATTCCCAGTTTTGCCGATTGGGGACGCCTCATCGCACCCCAGGCCTGAATGCTCAAAGGGCGTCGTTTGGACCAGCGATCAGATGACACACCGCCGGTGGAGGTTCCTTCAACGCCGTTTCCGATTGCGGCTTGAGGCTTCCCGTCTGCGAACCTGACAGTGTTGACATGAGGAAGCGATGTAAGCCTTATCTGAGGGTGGACCGGGATGGGCGAAAACTGCAAAACGAGGAATGAGACAGCGACAGCTCTTTCCTGAAATCTGTCTGCACCCAGGATCATACCGGCTTTTTGCGAACCGAGGTGAACCAGCCAGCGGTCGGTTGCAACCCGAACTCTGCCGGCCGTGTTGCGGCTAAAGCCGCTGCCCGCACCACCCGACGCTTATCGGGTTCCCCGCGTGAACGCGGTGCAACCGCCCGCTCGCCGTTTCTCCTTTTCTGTTCGCAGCCGGGGATGGTCCCGGATGCAGCATTCAGGAGAAGTAACATGACCAATCTCGTTATCCTCGTCGGCCGCATTTCACGCGACCCCGAAAGCCGCTCAACCCAGGGTGGCAGCTCGATCACCACGATCAATGTTGTCACCGACCGGCCCGCCCGCAACAAGGAGGGCAAGACGTTCAAGGACGAAAACGGCTATACCGTGAAGGATGCCGAATTCCACCGCGTGACCTGCTTCAACGGCCTTGGCCAGAACGTCGCCAAATATTGCAAGAAGGGCCAGCTGGTGAGCGTTGAGGGACGGCTCCATTATTCATCCTGGGAAGACCAGGACGGCGTCAAGCGCTACGGCTGCGAAATCTATGCGGACAAGGTCGACTTTCACACCAAGCCGCGTTCGAACGACAACGAAGACGCGCCGCCGATCGACGAAGACTGATCGGCAAAAACACGTAAAGGCCCCGCTGGCACAAGCTGGCGGGGTCTTTTCTTATGTGCTGGAATTGAGGGCGGCAGCAGGGGCATCGAGCCCCATGCCACCGCCATTCATGGATTAGGCTTTGCCGAGTTTTGTAAGCACCGTATCAATGCCCATCGCGCTGGTGTGCTTTATCAGTTGTCGCAATTTTGCAGCATCGATCGTCTCGGCGCCGCATTCGAGCAGCATTCTTCCCAGTTCGTTTGCTGCATCGGTGCGCAGCTTGGTTTCGCGTGCATCGAGCTCGCTTCGTTGGGCTTGCAGGCGTTTAAGCGCATCGACTGCGCTGGTTTTGGACCGGGCCATAAGATGTCCTTTCGCTGGCCGTTGGTCCCCTCCAATTCAGGACGCTATCCGGACAGGGCGCCTGTAGGAAAATGAAATCTTCAGTGTGGCCTCCACACCGGTTTAATGGAGAGTGGGGGAGGGGCTCTCTCACAATATTCCAAGTCTAATGGGTAGGTCTCGGGACGCGTCAAGGACGACGGGGCCCCACCATTTTTCCGGATGCGGCTCGGCTCTGCCATAGCGCACCCAGAAAAATCGTTGCCCCCATCGCCGCTCGCGCGGCCGCATGTTTCATGCGGTCCCTGACCCGTCCTTCCTGCCCATTGTCCGCATCCTGATGCGAAGCATCACTTTATCATCAGGAGGTTATCATGAACGGTTCACAAGCACTCGAATATACGCAACGCCAAGCCGATGAGCAGGCACTGAAGGCTGCGATGCATTGCGCTTACGCACGCTCCTTTCACAGCTACTTCAACCAATATATTCTGACCGATTTCGAGCGGGGTTATATCGTCGTCGACGAAGGCGATTATGGAGCATTACCCCAGCACCTGGTCGACCGGATTGTCGACTCGGTTCCAAGCCAAATGCTCGACGAGTTTTGAAGAAAATACGCTCAAGGGGAAGTCCATCACGGGCTTCCTCTTTTTTCTTGCTCGCGTGCCAAAGTGATCTTGGCGCTAGCCATTTTGCGAACGCGTTTTACGCGAAGGCAAGGTCCGTTTTGAGAAGAACGCAAAAGGCACCATCGCGTAAAGCATTGGACACTGGATCGAACCCTCGCAGCTGGGAAAATCTAAGCACACCGTACGCCGACCTCGGCAAGTTTAGAGAGTTATATTGTTGAAAATCAACGAGTTTGTGTCGTGGGCGACACGCTCGTTCCGGGGGGTGGAAATGGCTATCCGCTTACCCCGAAAACGGGTCTTGAAGGGGAAACGAATCAGCAATCCCAAACGGATCGCCGACGACAAAATCCACCTGTCCGGCTGACCGATCATACCGCGCGCAGAAGTTGCAGCAAGCATAGCGAAACGATCTGGGATAGCGAGCTTCCCGGTTTCGGTCTTCGTTTCCGTCCGCCCAATGGCAAAAACTGGGTCGTCTTTTATCGCGAACGCGGAGTACAACGCACGATCAGTCTGGGACCTGTCAACAAGGTCAGCGCTGAGGAGGCAAGGCGGAAGGCGCGCGAACGGTTGGCTGCAAACCAGCTTGATGGCCTACCGACAAGAGCCAAAGAGCGCTTACCAAAGTCTGTCATATTTGCCGATTATGTCGATGAATTTTTGAGTGATTATGAGCGGCATTGGAAACCGCAGACCGTCTATCGCAATCGCCAGGCAGTTTATTCGGAATTGATACCGGTCTTTGGCGATATGCCATTGGCCTCGATTGCGCGGTGCGAAGTCATGCGCTGGCGCGATGCGATGGCCTCGCGCTCGGGTGTGTTCAATCGCACATTGCCGGTATTGGCAGTGATGCTCAATTATGCCGAGCAATTGGGGTATAGGCGGCGAGGTTCGAACCCGTGCAGAGGAACTCCGCGTTTCAAGCGGAAGCTACCCGAACGCTATTTGAGCCCGGCTGAATATCGCCGCCTCTTTGCCGTCCTGCGCGAGGCGGAAAGCGAGTTCCCGAAGGCGGTCGCTATCATCAGGCTTCTGATTTTCACTGGCGCACGCCGCAGTGAGATCGTTGCATTGCGCTGGGAGTATATCAAGCCGCCACGCCTGTTCCTTCCCGACAGTAAGACAGGTCCCAAGGTCATCTATCTCAACCGGCAGGCACAGGCGGTTATCGATGCGTTACCCAATCGTTCGCAATCGGGCTTGCTCTTTGGCTGTGTCCGCAAAACCCATGTCCCCTTCAACGTTGATCCCATTTGGCGGATATTGCGCAAACGCGCGGCACTCGCCGATGTCAGGATGCACGACCTGCGGCACAGTTTTGCCTCGGTTGCGATCCGCGACGACATCTCGCTCAGCGTGATCGGGAAGCTCCTAGGCCATAGTTTGCCGGAAACGACCGCGCGTTATGCGCACTTGGCCGACGACGCTGTGATGGATGCCGCATCGCGCATCTGTTCCTCGATAGCTTCAGCAATGGGAGTAAAAGCATGACCGCCCATAGCCTTGCCCGCATTGTTGCAGAAGAACTTGCAATCGTTGGCATCACTCCCTTCAGCGGGATACGCCGCTGGGGCCGTCCAAGACAGACCATCTGGTCATTGACCTTGGCTGGCTTCGGCGTGCGCCATTATGCGTCGGGTCGCAAAGTCTACATTTTGCAGACCATGATGGCAGGCCGCGTGCGCACCGTTACGATTGGAAATGCCGCTCTGCTCACCAATGCACAGGCGACTGATGTCGCAAAGCGCATACTGCTACGCGCACAAACCGGCGACAATCCAGCTGACACCGCACAGCGTATTCGCTCTTCGCCCCGTTTTGACGTCTTTTTGGAGGAGTTTTGGCAGAAGGTTGCCATCCAATGGAAACCATCGACAATTGCCAGCCATGATATTTCGCGCCGCAAATATCTGGATAACGCCTTTCCCGGTCGTTTCGTTGACGAGATCACGCAAGCCGAAGTGCTCAAATGGTTCAAGCGTGTTACCGACAGGGGAGGGCCCGGTGCCGGAAACCGCTGCTTCGAACTGGTCCGCGCCATGTTCAACAGGGCGGAAAGCTGGGGCTACCGCGAGGAATGTTCAAATCCCTGTCGCGGTATCCGGCCCAACCGCAAACGCAAATTTCAGTGCTTTCTGTCCGTGGAAGAATTGGCGCGATTTGGCGCCGTGCTCGAAGAGCTGAAACAGGATTTTCCGATGCAGGCAACGGCGCTTCTTGTGATTACGCTCACCGGATGCCGAAAAAGCGAAATCTTGGGACTGACATGGGGTGAGGTCAAAGGGCGGCGCTTGTTATTGCACGACAGCAAGACCGGGCCGCGCACCGTTTGGGTCGGGGAAGAAGTCAGGGCGTTGCTCGACGCCTTGCCGCGACATAAAGCGCACGACCAGATATTTTGGCATGATAAGACAACGCAGTTCAGATCATCGGTGGAGCACCATTTTTACCACGCAAGGAAGGCAGCTGGCCTGCCCCATGTCCGGCTGCATGATCTTCGGCACAGTTTTGCAAGTCATGCTGCGGCGATGTCCGAGACGCTACCCATGATCGGGAAGCTGCTTGGCCATGCGCGAATTGGATCGACTGCGCGTTATGCGCATCTGGATGACGGGCAGGTTGTCGCTGCGGCGGAGAAGGTAGGGGAGTTGTTGGATGGTTGGAGCGGATGATCTGTGCATCAGCAAACTCGGGTTCCTATTTCACCAACATAGCAGCCGTTCACGATGCCAAAACCGCGCCGTCGAAAGCCGTCATAGATTCAGCAGGTGGAAGTCGACTCCGAACGACTGGAATCGGCGGCTGTGATCGGCCCAGGTTGGGCGACAACGTTGGAGATTACGGACTGGCCAGTTCTACGGCCAATGATGGGAAAGCAGTCATCGTTGGGATGCAACAAAAGGGGAATAGGGTTGCGCGAATAAATGATCGATGGCTCGAGCGGGCCACGGTCTATAATGCAGGGGGTAGGCCAAAAAACTCAGAGGAAGCCATGGGACAAGCAAAGCAGCGTGCTAGAGCGCAAGTCAACGCACATCAGAGCATAGAGGAAGAGCTGCGTGGCTTTGGCATCAATACGGCAGAGTTTGGTTTCTACGATCAGCAGGCTTTCCTTGAGCGGGAGCAAATGGACGGGCAATTTCTGGAGAAATACGCGCAGTGGGTAGATACGCGTCCGCGCTCTGCTGAATATGACGCAAGAGCGCGCATTATCGTACCAAAATTGGCAAGCTTCATGGCAGACCTGTTTGAGAAGGAAGGTATGCAGCGAAGCTGCGTGCATGTTTCCTCCATGTTGCCTCGCATCCTCGATCGTATGGGCATTTGGAGCTTCGGACTCATGGGCTCTTTCGTTGCCGAAGTCACTGAGGCTGACCTTTGGCGCGGTCAGGCTTCCTGCGACGTTATAGACTTCCCTGGGGCTCAGCGTGGTCACGCTTGGGTAGTTGCACCACCTTTCGTCATTGTCGATGCCACGATCCGGCTTCAAAATCCGCAAGGTGATCCAATGAATGACTACCTACCCGAAATTGTCGCCGCCGAAGATGCAGCGCTCACAAAGGCTACGGTTGACGATGTGGTTAGCGCGGAGCTTCGCCGTGCTTATGCAGAGCATGAAGGGCGCTCTGATAGCCAGCTTCACCACCGGTTGGTCCCACAGTTGCGCAAATTCTCGCAGAGCTTTCCGAGCCGTGAGATCACTATTGGGCAAGCCGTGCTGCGCTATGTCCCAACCGGCGTGCGCGTGAGTGATTTGCCGCTGGAAGAAATAAACAGCGCTGGCGAAAAACTGATAGGCGCAGAGGTTTGGGACGAACACATCGTACCAAACTTTGCCGAGTATATTTTGCCTAAAAGCTGATTGCGAGGTGGCTTAGAACCTTATTCCAACAGCACGGTGCGCTTGGATTTCTGCCAATCGATCTTGCCGTTCGTGCTTATAGTCAAATTGCTGGTCTAGATCGGCAATGAATTTTGACTGCACAAAGTGCCAATCAATCGTGCTGCCGTTTCGGTCTACTAACCAGTCTCCCGCCACCCAACTAGGGACGCTATGAAAAAGTAAGACTAACGATGCTGCTAGAACGCGTTCGGCCAATAAATTCAGCTTTTCAACTTCGGATGGCCCTTCCATGCCGGACGTTATGCCGGCCTGAGCCAAAGCGATTGATTCGACAATCTGGTCGGGTGACAGATGAACGTACTTCGAGGTTGCTCCATATAAGCGGCCGACTTCTTCGTAGAACTCTTCTCGAATACCTTCCGACAAAAGCGGTAGGTCGAGATTGTTTTTGATTGAAATGCGTTGCGACTGAAAAACCTTATCATAGAGCTGCAACTTCTCCTCGATAGTCGATGAGTAACTGCGCTGCTGAACATAGCAAATCTTGATTGACGCCTCGATTAAAAATCGAAGCTCTCGACGGACCACATTTAGCACCCCTTCAGTAGTGAGAGTCATCACTGCCATCGCTGACTGAAGGATATCCTGCGAAAGGTAAGAAAGAAGATGATTTGAGGTGAAGGCGGGGTCACGTGCCGTGTCCTTGGCAATGAAAGCCAATCCCGCGAGGTAGGAATGCACAAGGTGCTGAGCCCTTCTCACGACTTCGATCATCTCGGGACGAAGTTCTGAGATTTCTGTGTTTCTCAGCATGGCTAACCCCAAATGCTCGGACAATGTGATGCAGGCTTAATGTTCAGTGAGAATAGGTGGAGGTTAAGGCCCAAGCAAGTTTCCGTGACGTTCAAGAACTCGTTTTAGAATCGCATTGGCCTGCCGAAAGTTCTCTAATTGATCGACAAAATGGTACTGCCACTTTATCCCGTGAAAGAGGTTGTTTCGATATCGGAAGAGTATCGTCAGAATCGCGATCACACGGTTTTGATCCCCATTGTCGCTTCCATCAATCACGCCTCTTACGAGCGCGGGGTTGTCGTTCTGCCTCAGATGCAGCCCATCAAAATGATGGGTGAATTCTCCGTTTTCAAAATAGCGGCTGCGGAAATAGGCAAGTTCGCCATCGAAGGAATTGACGGCAAGCTGGCCAGCCTGGTACCATGCCGTCACCGCGCTTGTGATTGCCTGCGCGCTTCCGCGTGTTGCGAGAATCCTTGCCTCAAAAAGCGTCCACAAAAATGTGAAATCGGCAATTGCTCGGCGCTCGGCCAGCGATAAGTTTGCAAACCCTGGCAAGTTTGCTTTCAACCAAGCTGTGCTCATAACCATTCCTTTTCGATTATCTGTACTATGATACTGAAATTAAATGGTTTCACTTGCAGCAGTTTTGCCCATTCTGTTGCAGCGGCTGCTCTTAGCCGGTTTTGCAACAACGGTGAACTCCGCAATTTCATCGGAAGCTGTCGCAGCTCAGCAGGCGCTTTTTACCTCTACTCGCGCTAACAGTTCTGCCGTTCGACGCTGCGATTTAAATCCTTGGGCGCGGCCATACGTTCTCATAGTCTCATCTGCGCTGCTAAGATTTCGTTGAAACCGACCATCGTTTTCCGCGAAGCGCGCTTATGGAGCAGTGAGGTTCCCACGAACTCACGTTCGTTCGATCAACTCCAATATCAATTGCTGGAACGCCTACGTAACGTCAAGGTATGCCGTTCCTCTGGCATGGTTTGAGGCGTGACCTGCACCTGCGGGCGCCGATACTCTACCTTGACAGGCGCGATCTTCCTGCGGACGTCTGCGTCGTTGAAGAAGGGCCTTATGGCCTCGATTTCCTTTTCAGGAACGCTTGGTTTGAAGCTAGCAAGGGCGCGATAGATGGATTGTACCTGCACCGTAACCACTTCTTGCACCGGCATCGCCCCATCATTGTCGAAGCCATAGGGCATCGCCCCCATTGTATCGTTATGCAGGCTAATGAGGTCCACAGAGAGGAGAAGCGTTTCATCCTCATGCCGGTCCACTTTCCAGCAGCGCAGGAGCGCCCAGAACGTAAAGTCGTCTGCTTGGCGGATAATCTGTCTTTCCGATTTCTTCACTCGCGCCTCGGTCGTCGCTTCGGAAAGCTGCTTCACAGGGATCATCGCTGCTAGCGCGACAGCGAACGACTGATCCGTCACTTTGTGAAATAATACTCTACATAGCAGATAAAGCGCGGCCGCTTGGCATTCCAGTGATGCGCCCCTCGTTCCGGAGATCAGATCAGCGAGAACGGGAAAGGTGTTGGAACCACGTGCACCAAAGTCACGCGCGCCGGTTCTAAGAAAGAACGCCAGCCAAATCAGCCATGGAGAGTCATTTGGCTCCTCAATCACAAGATTTAGCGATTTACCGAGTTGCGTGAAGAGATCAAAACCTGGCAGCGCAATGCGCTCACCTTTGGCGTCAGCGAGGTTGCCAAGCCACGAGAGCGCTCGGTCCCGTCGTTCCTTTGATACAATAGTACCGGCGACCACAAACTCGATAACTTCTGGAGTCACAGAACTAGTGACCTCGTGTAACCAGCTCGGCGATCCAGTGCGTTGAAGGAGGTCAGTTTCAATAAGGTGCTCCGCTGCAAGAAACTCTTGCAGCGAGCGGTGGAAGTAAATCGTATTCACCCCCTTCTCGACAAGGCATCCTTGGATGAGTTCCCGGCGCATCTCCTCACGATCGAGAGAGTGATGGAGGTCCCGTGTCGCGGCGTCGCAAATGTGCTGTGGAATATCCGCTAACGTCGTGGTGGATGCACCTCCCATTTCCCAAAGCCACCAAGCTAGGTGGGCGTTAAACCGTCGACGCGAGTCCAGCGGGAACGATCGGTCCCGACCGCGCTTTTCGAGTTCGCGGTGAATCAAAAGGTGCACAAAGCTATCGAAGAGTTCATATACTGACATGTCCGCACGGAGCTGGTCGGGTTGCACCGCGATTTCGCAGAGCATTTGCGCGTGTACAGGACGCTCGAGCAGCCGGTCGAAGCGACCGCTGCTAAGTTCGACGACGCGCTGCGCAATCCAAGCCTGGTCCGTCGCTGGCCCTTCGCGTTCGCTTTCGGCGCGTATCGGAAGATAGTTGGAAACGAACGTTCGAGCCTCGTCCGCAGTGAAGCCGCGGATCTCGACATGGCTGTAGCTGCGTCGTCCAGGCGTGGTGATTTCACGACCGGCGCTTGTTCGCTGAATGCCGTCGATCACGGCTCGGAACTCTACCTCGTCGTGGAAGGCCGTGTCTCTACCAAGTACAAGTATGCGGGCATCTCCCTCATCCAAGCGCATAAGTTCAGCCAACACTTGCTGGAATTTTGCTGGCGTCAGCCCATGCTTCATCTCATCGAAGCCATCGTATATGATCAGAAACCGGCCGTTGCGATTTAGGGCTCGCAGCGTGTCAAAATGGTAATTGGTCACGCGATGTTGGCTGGCAAGGACTTTGCCAAGCAGGCCTTCAATTGACTGCTCGTCGGCAATTTCTCCCAGCCGGACCAATATGGGAACACGCGCACTAGGGTCGACCAGCGCTAAGCGCGCCATAGTAGCAGCCAAATGGGTTGCAAAGGTAGATTTGCCTTTGCCATAGGCACCCAGAACGAAGAGCGGTGGCGCGTCGTCTTTTTCTATCCAACCTTTGATGTGATTTTCGAGGTCCGCTCCACTAGCCGTTTCAGGCCGCACGTAAAAGCTTTCCAACTGGGATTGCTCGTAAGTCTCAATGAGGTCTTTCAGATATGAGTCGATCAGAAGCAACCGCCGCTGGAGTTCGATAAACGTAATGATCTGCAAGCCACGGTGCCGCTCCGCAGCAGCGCGCCCACCTGGCGCAATTGGGCCTTTCGATATGAGCCAAGCACGGTCAATCGCACCTTCGAGAAGGAGCGGAAGATTATCAGAGACGAATTCGCTACACTCCTTTGCCGGTAACGTCCCTTTGTAATCTTTAGCCTCAAAGACGTACCGCTGTTCGCCAGCCACATCGTCTTTTGTCCACACTGCAGCAACGTCTACGTTCTTCTGACCCACCTTCGTTTCCGTGGACGTATTGAAGCCAGCAGCGCTCAGCACCTTTTCCAGTGTATCGCGAAACGCATTTCCTTTGGCCGTCGTACTCATTCCTGACATCGCTTTCTTTTAACAGCGGATTTCGCTTCGCGCTATGCGCCGTATCACGCCAGCGTAGGGTACCTGGTAAGAACTTGAATCTGTAGGCAGCAAACCCCACTTGCTTTGTTGGGCACTTGATAATTCTATTTCTTTTTTGGGGGGCATTTGAAGTTAATTTCGCAGTTCAGGTCCTTCTTGAACGATACCGTAAATCTTAATCGAACAAGGCTTAATGCGCTTGAAACAAACGTCAGTGCGCTGACCAATTTCGTGCGTCAATGTGACTGGGCGCCTGAAATCATCCGCTTTTATCCGCAAGGGTCATGGGCGCATGATACGATTATCAAACCACTGCATGGAGCCGAATTCGATGCCGACCTATTGGTCCTTGTCGAGCCAGTCGATAATTGGACAGCAGCTGATTATGTGAAATCATTAGGGCAAGCATTCTCGGATAGTGCGACTTACGGCGATAAGGCTAAGACGTGGGACTATTGTGTCACGATCACTTATGTCGGCGACCGGCAGGTCGATATTGCGCCATGCGTGGTGGGGCGGCTGATTCCGGATCGTTACGAAGTCTGCAACAGAGGAGCCGATTTATTTGAACGATCGGAGCCCATGTTGTTTACTGAATGGTTGAAAGAACAGAATGGCTACTCAGGCAGCAACTCATTTCGTAAAGTGACTCGCTTGCTCAAGTATCTTAGAGATATCAAGACGACCTTCACTTGTCCGTCCGTCTTGCTCACGACGCTATTGGCAAACCAAATTTACTGGACGGACAAGGAATCGGACGCGTTTGCTGACGTGCCAACCACACTAAAGACCGTAATGGGCCGACTGGATGATTGGCTCCAGGCTCGACCCCACAAGCCTGTGGTGAGCAACCCACATTTGGCATCCGAGGACCTTGCCGCGAGCTGGACCGAGGCACAATACTCAAATTTCCGAAATTTCATCAACAAATACCGAAATTGGATTGATGAGGCTTATGATGAGGAAGATCGCGCAAGGAGCATAGCAGCTTGGAGGCGCATATTCGGCGATGAATTCGCAAAGGGAGAATCCGTTCTGACGAAAGCAAGCGCTGATGAAAGCAAATCGCTTGTTTCAAATCTATTGGCGTCTACCGCCGCTCATCTGGACGGACTTGTGGATGCAGTTGCGAGTTTTGGGGTTGCTATTCTGCCTCGTACCTTCTTCTCGCCTCCTCACATGCAGGCACCGCCTTGGCCCAAGGCAGACTCATTCAGCCAAAACGTCCAAGTCGTTGCTATTTGGCAAAGTTCGAAGGATGCAATGTCAGGCAGGCGTCTGCAACAAGAAGAAAGCCTATCCAGATCGGGTGGAATTTGGTTCGATGTCACGGTTAATAACGGGCAATCGTTGCCAGAAGGCTATCGAGTACAATGGAGAATTACGAATACCGGTGCAATGGCAATGGCGTTGGGGCAAGGGCGCGGGGGATTCAATCCTGCCATGACTGGGAATCGGAGATGGGAATCGCTACGCTATCGCGGGGTGCATATCGCCGAAGCGTTCATAATCAGGCGTTCAGATGATCGTCTTGTCGGTCAGAGTGCGCCTTTCTTGGTGATAATTGAGTGACGAATAAGGGTCTGCAATTGAGCGATCCTGTATCTTGCGAAAATGGCGAAGTCGCTGACAAATTTACGTGCTAGGTTGCAAACGCACAGCAAGGCCATTCGCCATTTTGTCAAAAAATTGTTGCTGTTAAACAGTGACTGCCGTTAGTTCTGTCGAATGAGTGAATCGACATCTCAGGAGGTTTGGATACTCCCTTACGATCCCGCTTGGCCTCAGCTTCAAGTCGCAGAAATGAAAAGAATAAAACAGGCCCTCGGTCCTTGCGATATTGAGCCTATAGGTAGTGCAGCGATAGCGGGAATCTCGGGTAAGCCGATCATTGATCTACTAATCGGGACCTTTTCACCTTCAAAGGAAGCATTTTTCGAAGATCTAAAAAAGCTTGGCTATAAGCAGGGGCAGGCTCAATCAAAGGAATACGGTGTTTCATTCTTGGAACTTGTCCGCGAAGAAGATAAACCGGCGGTACACTTGCACGTTGCGCCAATAAATGGGCCGTACTGGCAAGCTATGATTACATTTCGCGATGCTTTGCGATCCGACAGTAGCCTAGCTAGGCGTTATGAAATTCTGAAGAGGAACCTTGCGGACCTGCATCCTACCGATCTAGACGCGTATGCAGCTGGAAAAAGCGAGTTTGTACGCAGCGTTTTGGGTGGGGCAAATGTCCGATAGCTTCAATCCAGCCCAGTTTGTGGGATATCAACGAGCCTCGTTCGATGAAGCTCAGCGACTACGGGTGTGGGTGATTACATCCCAGTTCCTAATCGCAGCGATCGCGGCAGTCTCCGTATTTTCTAATGATAGCGCTCTTCAACTTTATCTTGCAGCCGCAGGTGCCGTGTTACTTGTCATTTGGCTAACTGCAACGCACAATTATCGTCGTTATAAAACAGATGGCGATCAAGCGAGGCGGGCTTGTCTTGTATTGGAAGGCTTCACGGACGCTCCTTCCCCAGAACAACTTTTCCAGATTTATCAGTCCTTCAACGTGGATGACAGCCGTGCGACCCAGCTCGCCGATCCACACTATTTTGCGACTACGGCTCCAAAAGGGCCGTCGCGACTTGCTGAGATGCTAGAAGAATCTGCGTTTTGGACAGAAAAGCTGCAAGAGGAAAGCGGGCGATGGATGGCACTCTTCTTGGTTATGATCGCTCTAGTCGCAGTGATTGGCGGGCTGATTCTGATGCCCTCAGACAATGCCGAGCTACGCGTTTCGATTGCGCGGGTTTTTTTAGCGCTATTACCATTTTTCCTGTCATCCGAAGTGTTTGGTGCTCTCCAGGGGCACTGGGCCGCTGCCCGCTCAATCTGCCAACTTCGGTTGCGACTAAATGCAGCCCAAGCTAGGGGTGCCCAGATGGGCGATGTTATGTTGCTCCTGCTTGATTATAATGCTGCCGTTGAAGCAGCGCCGATGAATCTCCCCTATCTTTACAAACTTCGAAAAAACAGTCTCTGCAAAAGCTGGAACGCGTATCGTGATCACAAGGCTAACACCAAGAAATGTTAAGTAGGCCCAGCGCCGTTGCCATCAACGATCTCAACATTCAGTTATCCAACATAAACGCAATAGAGCTATCGTTTCAGATCGTGCTACACGACAGACCATCGACTAGTTCCATGCAAAGCAACTTTGGACATTCTCGTTAGTTTTTCCGCCAATGATCTGCGCGATAAGGTATGATGGTAGATAGTTTAGCTAGCCGATATTTTCTCGACGATCTCCCGGGAGCAGCACAACAAGGCGCTCGGCTCAATGGTATTTTGAAGAAGATCGACGACGGTATTCCGCTTAGTGGATTGTCGCTAGGATTTTTGGTGACAAACAAACTCGACGCCCTTTGCCTTTTCGTTGCTGGCGAGATGGGTTGGGAGGCCTTTCAGCAGAAGGCTGAACAAGAGCGCTCGGATCGTATTGCACTTGCCGAAAAACGTGCCGCCGAAGCCGCGGAAGCGCTTGCCGCACAAGCAATGCAGCGGGCTGCTGAACTGAAGGAGTTTTTCGCCGCACAGGCACGCGATCCCAAACTCAAAAGACAGCGTGAAGCTAAAGAGCTGAAACAACGTTTCGGGATCGGTTTCGTAGAATCAGAGCATTATCCACGCGTCATGTCGCTGCTTCGCTGCGTTTCCAGCGGTGATCGGCTGAATGCCGACGATGTTGCTTGGCTTCAAACAGAAGCTGAGGATTGCTGGACCGAAGAACTTCAAAGAGCATGGCATTTAATTGAGGCAGAAGCGCTTACGCACGAATGGGAAAGATCACGCGACCCGTGGAAAGCCATTAACGCTAGCAGTCATTGGCGAAAGGCAGCGAAGCCGAACTCGGCGTTGGGATTGACGGACGAGGCACTTGCAAAAGCGGGAACTGACGCTAAGGCGCGGTCAGCGCTTCTAACCACTCGCGGAGGAGCGTTACGCGATCTGCATAACCTTGATGAAGCGAAGGCGCAGGGACTAGCAGCGCATGAATTGACGCCGAAGGACTTCCGTCCCTGCACGTTACTCGGCGCTGTACATATCGAACTCGGTGAGTTGATCGCGGGGCGTGATTGGTATGTGAAAGCCGAGAAACTTGGCGCTGACAGACACGCTATCGATAAAGACTTGCGCGCATTGCTGTCCCGAACGTCAAGATCGCAGAGGCAGCGGATAACTGAGTTTTTGATTGCACAAGACCCTGAACGCTTTGGCTGGTTGCTCAGAAAATGACGGCCGAGACGAACGGTCTGCTATGATCATAGTCCCTGATGATCCCGGCCCAGCCTCACCAGTTGAGGTCTTGAAGGCCAACGTCGTTAAGGTGTTTGATGGTGACGGTTTTTTGGCGAATGTCTGGCATCCTTGGCGTGAAGCCTGGGTTCCACGCATTCCCTTTCGCTTCGCATTCATTGATGCACCTGAGATTGAACAGCCTTTCGGCCCTGAATCGCAAGCATTTCTTCAAAGTTTGATCGCCGGGAAAACCCTGCGTCTTGATCCGATAGGTAAGGAATCAACCGGCGGCGTTCCAATTGATCCATACAAACGGATGTTGTGCATGGGATACCTGACCGAGCAATTGGAGGTCGGCAGGATCAACTATTATCTAAATGGTCTATGCAGCACAGGCACCGTTAAGAACGCTCGCCCAGCTACCCGAAACATTGAGCTTGAGATGATCGTAAATGGCTGGGCTTGGGTGGTCGAGCGATGGACATTCGAGCGGGAAGACGAATATTTCAGTGCGCAGGAGGACGCGCAGCGAAATCGGCGTGGACTATGGGCGATGGATAACCCTGAACCGCCATGGGATTTCAAGCGGCGTCAGCGGCGCAAGAAACCTGAAGAAAGTGGGCAGGGCACATTGCTTTAAGTAATAAGTGAAGGCTTCAGTATTTCGGCTTCTGGTTATGCAGCGTACCGACCATCCTTTAATCGTCTTGCTTGGCCAATTGCCGCGAGCGCATCCAGCACAGGCTTAACCGACACGGCGCGTTTGCCCTTAAAGTTGCGGGCGATGTCTTGCGCGGCAAGCGGCGTTGGCGCGGCTGCGAGGACGGCGGCGATTGCGCTGACTTGGTCTGGCAGCTTTTCGGGCCAGGGGATGACATTATCCGGTGCGGGGGCGGTGGACTCGCCCAGATCGAGCGTCGCGTTGATGGGGGCGGTATAGTCTGGCGCTTGGTATTCGGGGCGGAGCCAGCGGATTACGCCCTTGGCCTCTTCGGCAGCGCGCGCCTTGTTGAGCGCGACAAGGCGGGTCAATATCTCTTCGTCCGCCAAGTCCCCCTCCCACCCATAAGCCTGCGCGACCAGAGCATCGAGCGCATCATGGTGCTGGCGGATCAGCGTCACAAGACCCTTGTCATGAATGTCCCGCTCCCCGTCGGTCAGCGCGCGGTCTTCTTTTAGCGCCTCCAGCACATTGTAGAGCTTGGTGAGGGTCAGATCCACGTGCTCGGCCAGAACGCGCTTGCGCAACGCGTCGAGCGCCTCGGCCTCGGCACGGATCTTGTCCTTCAGCTGTTCGGGGACATCGGCGGGGAAGGGGAATTTGGCGAAGCAAATGGAATTACTATATCGCAAGTCATCTCCAACGCCGAGTCTTGCTCCGGTCGCGGCAGACCAAACAACATGAACATAACTGGAAACAATTCCTAATATATATCTGTCTTCGGTGGCGATGCTAACCACCATGCTATCAGGATAGATGGTTGTCGGCATAAACTGAAAAACTCGGTGCTTTGCCGTATGGACTGTCGCGATATATTCAGAAAGACCACGCAAAGCCTTGCGCATCTCGGAGCGAACCTCTCCGAAAAGCCACCAATTTTCCCGATAACTGGCGCGATTGTTTAGTTCGCGGTGTGGTTTTACGTTAGTAAGGATATGCTGGTAAACCGCTGGATACCCCTCCCGCACTTGCTCCTCAGTAAGTCCGTAAAGGTCAATCAGTTTCACTCCGCGCGGACGGGATGCGAGATCGCGGCCATTACGATAGTCAAAGATGACCTCGAGCTCGTCGCCGTCTCCTGTTCGAATTTTACTCGGGAAGTTACTAGCGCCAAGTTGCTCTGCCTGCTCAGGTGTAACTACGAAGCCATCGCCATGAAGTTTAACTCCCATGGACGATAGGCCTTCATTCGCCTTTAGCTGCACCGTCGCCGTCACATCGGCCCCGGTGCGCAGATCGCTGCTGATCGCGCCGATGCTTTCCGAAAACTCCACGCGCTCCGGTGCAGCGCTTTCATCGGTGACCGATAGCAACCGCCCTTCGGTCTTGCCCTTGGCCGCAACCGTCATCGCAATACGCACGGCGGCCCCGTCCTTTTCATCCACCCAAGGATGGTTGGGAATGGCAAATAGCAGGCTCACGCGGTCTTTCGCTTCCAGATGCTTGGCTATCACCCGCCTGCTGAACACCTGTGTGATGCTGTTGGTGGTAACGAACCCAAATCGCCGCGTGGCAGATTTGCGCGCCGCCAACCCCGCCTTGTCCCACCAGTGCATCACAAAATCCGCGCTTTCGGGCACATCGGTGGTTTTAAACAACGCCTCAAAATAGCCATCGCCCAATCGTTCGCGAACATCCTTGCCGCCAATGAACGGCGGGTTGCCAACGATGAAATCCGCCTTGGGCCATTTGGTCGCGCGAGGTTTGATATAGCGATAGACTTCCACCTGTGCCGCTTCATCGGGCACTTTTTTGCCCGTCACCGGATGATCCTTCATCGTCTCGCCATCCCAGCGCGTCATCGGCTTGCCTGCATCATCGCGGACGAGTTCGCGCTTGTCCCAATCGATCAGGGCATCACGATTTTCGATGGTGCGCACATCGCGCAGGATGGGCTCAGGCGGGGCTTTGTCTGCACCGTTGACGCGGAAATGCCATTGCAGATAGCCGATCCAAAGCACCAGTTGCGCAATCGCCGCCGCGCGCGGGTTGATCTCTATGCCAAGGAAGTTTTCCGGCGTGATAGTGTGGCCACTAATCTCTGCAACATATTGGTCATCGCCCAGCTCGACCAGCAGATCAAGCACTTCGCCTTCCAGCTCTTTCATCCTCGCCATTGCGACATAGAGGAAATTGCCGGTGCCGCACGCCGGATCAAGTACCTTGGTTTGCGCCAGCTTGGCGTGAAACGCTTCGACATGCGCCTTGGCCTCAATCGCCTTGTTTTCGCCAATCAGCTCAGACGCGGCGACGCGCACGCCGTTCCAATCCGCTCGCAGCGGTTCCATAATCGTCGGGCTGATCAGGCGTTCCACATAGGCGCGCGGGGTATAATGCGCGCCAAGCTTTGCCCGCTCTTTGGGGTTGAGCGCGCGTTCCAGCAGTGTGCCGAAAATCGCAGGCTCCACCTCTGTCCACACATGCTCGCCCGCCTGGATCAGCACCTCGAGTTCTTCGGCATCAAGCGGAATAGCGGTGCGTTCCTTGAACAGATAGCCGTTGAACTTTTTGAGCGGCACGCCCAGCGCAGGCGAGAATTGCCCCTCATCCATTGCCGCCCATAATGCGGCCAATTGATGTTCCAGATGTTCAGGGTGCGCGCGCTGGTTTTTAAGCAGGTTGGTGAAGCTCTTGTGCGGGATAAGACCACTGTCTTCGGCGAACATCGTGAACAGCACCCGCATTAAAAAGCCGCTCGTCGTTTCGGCATTATAGCCGCGCTTTTCAAGCCTGCGGGCTACTGTCGCGAGCAAATTGGCAATATCACGTGTGACGGCGGCGGCGCGCGCGGCGGGGTCGATGCTTTTGGGGTTGGTCCAGATCGCGCGCAGCCGATCGCGCACCGCCTCATCGCGCAGATCCTCCAGCATGATGCGGTAACGTGCCCGATCCGGGAATTGCGCATATGCTTTCCCCGTTCCGGTGAAATCGGCATAGACTTCGATGCAATAGCCAATATCCGCCACAAGCAATATGGGCGGCCAGCCATGGTCTATGGGCAGTGCTTTGGCATAGCGTTCGGCCTGCCCTTTGGCCTGCACCATCGCCTTGGCCCAGCCAGGCGTGCCGCGCCTCGCAGTGCCGCGCTTGACGCGGGCACTGGCGGTCTGGCCGAAAATGTCGAGATCGTCTTCGTTACGTTCTGCCGCCGCCCGATCTGCCTCGCTGCCTTGCTTTGCTTCCAGAATGAACGCGCCCCGCTTGTAGCAATCGATGCGGCCAAAGCTCTGCGTTCCATCGCCATTGTCCTGAAACACGCGGCGCTCGAACACGTAATCATTATGCGTATCGTCGGCCCGGCTACCCGCAGGCGCATCGATCTCGAGAATCTGGCACAGTCCGTTTATGAAGCTCTGCGTATTGGCGAGCTCCGATCCTCCCGTATCGCGCCATGCGGCAATAAATGTATCGATGTCGGAAGACCCCTGCATGGTTCTGGTGTTAAGCACAGCACGGGTTCCCAAGCAATGACAATGGCGGGCAGAGCCTTCTTCATGGGCGTTCCAAATCAAAGCCGTAGCCGCCCAAATGAACATCCCCTTTCATGACTAATCCACGCCCCTGACCGGACCCGGGCAGGTCTGCAACCCGCGCTCATGCGGACCGTGTTGCTGCGCTTCGCGCCGCTGCCCGCACCACTCCTGTGAGCGGGGTTTCCCTCGCTGCGCTCGGTGCAGTCCTGACCGTGCCCGGTCTTAACGGGGCTCAGTCAAAGGGATGGTCCCTTGGACGGTTAGAAACAGCTTCGAAAGGTCAATGCCATGAAAAACACAGTCACTCTCGTCGGCTTCGTTGGCAACACTCCGGAGGTCCGTAACACCCAGTCAGGGGCATCGATCACCACCGTATCACTTGCCACCACCCGCAGCTTTAAAGACGGCGAAGGCAACCGCCAATCCGAAACCGAATGGCACCGGATCACCTGCTTCAACGGCGTCGGCAAATGCGTTGCAGAGCATGTCACCAAGGGCGCGATGATCATGGTCACCGGGCGTATCCACTACACCAAATGGACTGATCAGAATGGCACCGACCGTTACGGCTGCGAGATCGTCGCCGAGCAGGTCGACTTCCTCGTCAAGGCGAAGGAGGCCTCCAATGATGAACCCAAGAAGCGGCGCTCGAAGTAGCGCCGCAGCATTCCTGATCGTCAAACCAAAAAGGTTCCGCAGCATCAGTTGCGGGGCCTTTTTTAGTGCCAATACTGCAACCCATGATTTGGCAAAAATGACCCGGCATTTGCAGGGTAGGGGATAGGCGGAGAGGCGCGGAACGCCTCACGTTTTAACCGTCAAATATGGCTATTTGCTGACCCTTTAACGGAAAACTGCCAAAAATGAAGCGGCGATGTCCGCTCGTTTTCGATTCCATTCAGGCGCCAATCGGGCTATGAAATCCATCGAAACCCGCAGTTTCATAGGCTTTTTTCCAAGTCAGAAATCATCATCGAATCCACCTTCGGAGCACTGAAAATGCAAGCACACCGTACGCGACATGTCGCTGGCGAAAAATGGCAGAAATCGGGGAGAAATAGGCAAATATCAGGAATGGCAACTTTCCAATCATTTTCAAATCACGAGTCCCAATGACTTGGATCCAAATCATCCCCGAACAGCAATGGCGGTTTTCCGCGAGCTTCAATGTTCTTGACATGTTCTAATAGATGACTTAAATCCAAATCGCCTTCCGCAAGTGTGAACGGGCTCCTTTTCAAGGAAGGAGTTCGCAATGGCACGTCCATTGTCACTGCAAATCTATGTATCGAATGACCTCGCACACCGTGTCCGCATGGCGGCCAAGGCCAAGGGTATGAGCGTCAGCGAATGGGTGCGTTTGCTACTCATGGCGGCCTGTGACGGCGAGGATCCGGCATCAGGGCAGGCATCGTCAATCGAGCGTATTCACCGCCAATCGGTGTTCGCGATGGTTGGTATCGATGCGCTCCTTGCAGGCCATGCCGATCCACAATTGAGGGACCGTGCGCATGCCGCCTATGCGCGGCGCTGCAAGCAATTGGGGATTGCGACCGCTACCGTCGAAGGGGCTTCGAAATGAAGCGCAACCTTTTGAACTTCACCCGCGGCAGCCAGCTTCTGGGGCATTTCGGTTTCATGTTTGCAGCCGGGCTCAAAGGCCCGCTCATTGTCGCTGCTATCGTGATCGGCGGCATGTGCTGGTGGACGCTGTCGGGCGGGCTTTCTACCCACGAAACCTATCTCGTCTGGATGCGGATTTATGCCGCGATTTACGGTTTCATGGAGTTCGATCCGGCCAAACTCATTGCCATTGAAACCGGGCTCGGTGGCACGGTCGAGCTACCATTGGGTACTGCCCAACATTATCCGCCGATCATGCTTGCCTGGGAGCATATGCTTGCATTGCTCAAGCAGGCACTGACGCGTGCGGCGCTGCTCCTTATACCTGCGATGGTCGCCTTCTACTGGTTTGCATCGCACTTTGGCAGCCGGTCGAAAGAGCGCAAGCATGAGCGCGGCGCGATGCTTGCGACCCTTCCCGAATTGGTCGCTGAAATCGGCGAGCATAATGCCCGCGAACGCAAGCGCGAGCTGAGCGAAGCGCTGGGGGTCCAGTGGCGATTTGCACTTCCGAGCGAGTTGCACCGTCTCTTTCCTTATGCACCCTCGCATCTGGCGCAGGTCAGCTATCCATGGCGGCTCGAACAAAGCCATGCGATGCTTATTGGTACCACGGGGATGGGCAAGACAGTCGCGCTTTCCGACATGATCGAGGAGGCAAGGGCGAGCGGCCAGCGTGCCGTTATCTTCGATCTGACCGGTACCTTTATCGAGCATTTTTACGAGAGCGATCGGGACATCATCTTGAACCCGCTCGATGCCCGTTGCCCGCAATGGAGCGTGTTTGACGAATGCCGCGATGAAGCCGAATTTTCAGCGGCCGCCGAAGCGCTTGTTCCGCATGACGGCGGTGGTTCGGAGCAGTTCTGGGTGCTGGCCGCCAGGCTCTTGTTTGTCGAAATGTGCCTGAAACTCAGAGCCAAGGGCAGCGCAACCAACGAGGCCTTGGCGCGCGAATTGATGACCGCTGACCTGACGCAGGTGCACAAATTGATGCGCGGTACGATTGCCGATCCGCTGACCGCGCCTGAGGCTGCACGCATGGCGGAATCGATCCGGGCGGTGTTCAACGCCAACGCCAAGGCGCTGAAACTTCTGCCGCGAGCAGGTCCGCAATTCTCGGTACGGGACTGGGTTGAAAGCGACAAGCGCGACGGCTCGATGTTGTACATCTCCGCGCGCTATATAGACATGAGCGTCTGTTCACAGCTGCTGACTGTCTGGCTCGATACCGCCATGAACACGTTGATGGCGATGGAGCGTACGCGCAACTTGCGGCTCTGGTTTTTCATCGACGAAATGGGCGCGCTTCACCGGCTGCCCGCATTGGAAAAAGGGCTCCAGACCGCGCGCAATTTTGGTGGAGCAATTGTCACAGGCATCCATGCCTATGCCAAACTCAAGGAAGTATATGGGGACAATATGGCGATGACCTTGTCCTCGCTTGCCCGGACCAAATTGATCCTCGGAACCGCCGACCGCGAGACTGCGACATGGTGTTCGGACTTTATCGGCCATACCCAGGTGCGCGACATGGAGGAGGGCTATACATACGGTTATAACAATGCCCGCGATGCCGTCAGCCTGACCCCGCGCAAGAACATCGAGCCGCTCTTGTTACCCGACCAGCTGATGAACCTGCCAAGGCTTTCGGGCTATTTGAAATTTCCCGACGGATTTCCGGCAGCACCGGTCAAGCTTGTCCCTGTATCGCGCAAGAAAAGGGCCGAACCCTTCATCCGGCGTGCGGGCGATGACGGTCCGCTGAACAGATCACACCCAGATCAAATGCCGCATTCCGAAGGCCAGACAGGAGCTGATGAACATCCGTCTTCAAACGATGATGGTGCGGGCAAACGCGTTGTTCCGAAGCAAGGAGAATTGGCGCTGACCGAGGCGAAACCGGTGGCTGAAAATGAGCGCACAGAGCCTGATTTGCAGTCTCGTCCTTCAGAGGCGGAAGCCACGGCTAAACCCCTAGCCAAGCTTGAGCCGTTGCAGCCAGACAAGCACGCGGCGCAGCCGCAAATAGCCAAGCCCGGTACCGTCCAGCCTGCAATACCAATGGACAAGGTTTTGCGGGTCGATACCCCCTCATCGGAGGGGCAAGACCAATTGTCGTCGCCGGGCGTCATGCCGCCATCCCAGCCTGCAATTCAGCCGCAACGTCAAGCCCCGGAACAGGGTGCTGGCAAAGCCGATGCAGCAAGACGGCTGATGCTTGAAGACGGGATGCGCGAGAGCGACGAAGCGAAGGATGCGGTCGATCTGGGTGACCTCGATATGGATCTGTGAGACCGCTCATGCCGCATGTTGCCGGAAGGCGTGATCGATGCTCTCGGTAGCCAATGTCCGCACAGCAGGGGGTGCCGCCAATTATTTTGCCGCCGACAATTATTATACCCGCGCGGACGCTGACCGGTCGGGCGAATGGGTCGGACAGGGTGCGAAAGCGCTCGGACTGGATGGCCGTGTCGAGGCAAAACAGTTTGAGGCGATACTCAAAGGCCATCTTCCGGACGGCACGCGTTTGGGGAGCGATTTGAGGCCGCACCGGGCTGGCACCGATCTCACTTTCTCAATGCCCAAAAGCTGGTCGCTGATCGCACTGGTCGGCGGCGATACCCGCATCCTCGATGCTTATGCGGCAGCGGTCAAGGAAACGCTTGGCTGGGCTGAAACCCACCTTGCCGAAACCCGGATGGAGGTAAAAGGCCGGGAGAAGATTGTACCAACCCGAAACCTGTTGGTGGCGATGTTTGGGCACGACACCAACCGTAACCAGGAGCCCAATGCGCATTTTCATGCCGTCGTTGCCAATGCAACCAAAGGACCAGATGGCAAATGGCGTGCACTCAGAAATGACAAGCTTTGGGATCATAATACCCTGTTGAACGCCATGACGATGGCCCGCTTCCGGCTGTCGGTTGAAAAGCTTGGCTATGAGATTGGCGAACAGGGAAAGCATGGCAATTTTGAAGCCAAAGGCGTGCCAAAGGACATTCGCGACGCGTTCAGTTCGCGGCGCGCGGAAATCATCAATGCGCTATCCAACATGGATAGCAAAGGCCTCTCTGCGCGCAATGCTGCCAATCTGATAACTCGCTCTGCCAAGCCCAAGATCGAGGACCGTGCGGCACTTGCACAAAGCTGGGCGGCGAAGGCTGACGAGCTCGGCTTTGACCCGGCTGCAATCATCGAACGGGCCAATGCACGTGCGGCTTCGGACATCGGCCATGTCCCGACTTTCACTCAAAGGGTGGCAGAGAGCGTCGGCAATATGCGCTTATGGGCCAGCGGCCTTGCCGAAAGACTGGGGCTTTCGCCTGTCGATCCCTTGATACCCAAAGCGCTGGGAAAGCGGAGCCCCGAACAGATTGCAGCCGTGCATGCCGTTGCCTCGGCTGTGCGCCATCTGGGTGAGCGCGAAGCTGCCTTTGCAAAGACCGCAATCTATAAGGCAGCGCTCGATTTTGGCTTGCCAACCGCCTTGCCGCAGATCGAGGAGCGCGTCGCGCAATTGCTGCGCCAGGGCCATCTGGTTGCAGGTAAAGGCGTCGATCGCGGCATCGTCACCAGCGCCGATGCGCTTGCGCTCGAACAGCGCATCCTGGGTGCGGTCGACAAAGGGCGGAATCGCATCGCGCCCATCGTGGAATCCGACGTTGCGGGTGAACGGCTGCAGGCGCTTTCCCAACTCAAATATGGCATGACCCTCAACCACGGCCAGGAAGGGGCAGGGCGCCTGATCCTGAGTTCGCACAACCGTATCGTCGCGATCCAGGGGATAGCAGGGGCAGGTAAAAGCACCGTCCTGAAGCCTGTTGCCGACATATTGCGCGAAGAACGACGCGATGTGCTGGGGCTGGCCGTTCAGAATACACTGGTCCAGATGCTCGAGCGCGATACCGGGATAGCATCGATGACTGTGGCGCGTTTCCTGCGGCGTCATGCAAGCCTCCTCTCCTCACCCGATCCGCTCAAACTCGCCGAAGCAAGGGCGCAATATAGGGGAAGTGTTCTCCTGCTCGACGAAGCCTCGATGGTCGGAAATAGCGACAAGGAAAAGCTCGTGCGGCTCGCCAATTTGCTTGAAGTCGACCGCTTTGCGAGCATCGGTGATCGCAAGCAGCTGGGTGCGGTCGATGCGGGCAAGCCCTTTGATGTCATGCAAAAGGCAGGCGTTGAAACCGCGATCATGAACCTCAATATCCGCGCGCGTGACAAGACGCTGCGCGCGGCGCAACAGGCAGCCCAGGGCGGCAATATCGCTGAAGCACTTAATCGTCTCAAACCGCATATTGTTGAGGTGAAAGAGGATGCGGCACTTGCAGCCGCCAGCGCCTGGCTGTCGCTGTCGCCCGCCGAGCGCGAGCGCACGTCGATCTATGCCTCGGGCCGAAATTTGCGAAGTGCGGTCAATGAAGCCGTGCAGACCGGGCTCAGGGCCAATGGCGAGCTTGGGAAAGGGGCGCTCAGCGTCCAAACGCTCGCGCGCGTCAATTTGACCCGCGAGGAGCTGCGTTATGCGAAAAGCTACGCGCCCGGCATGCTGGTCGAGGTCGCCAGGCGGCAGCGCAGCCAAGGTCTTCACGAAGGCCGCTACACGGTCGCAAGCGTCGATGCAGCCCAGGGGAGCGTCACGCTTGAAAACCGGCGCGGGAGGCAATTTGTGTTCAGGCCAGGCCAGCTGCGACCGCAAGGCAATCAGGATCCGTTGCGCTTGTTCGAGCCAAAGCCCCTCGATCTGCATCAGGGCGACCGTATCCGCTGGACCGACACTGACCATAAGCGGGGGCTGCTCAACGCCGATCAGGCGCAGATATTGGCGGTTGATCCCAAGGGACTGACGGTCCGCACCTCATCGGGGATCGAGCAACAGCTGGGGAAGGACGATCCGATGCTCAAGCGGCTCGACCTCGCTTATGCGCTCAACGCCCATATGGCGCAGGGCCTGACCTCTGATCGCGGCATTGCAGTCATGGACAGCCGCGAGAAAAATCTTTCGAACCAGCAGACCTTCCTGGTCACCATCACCCGGCTGCGTGATGGGCTCACATTGTTCCTCGACAACAGGGACCGGTTGCAGGCGGCAGTGGAGCGGAATTCCGGCATGAAGACATCGGCGCTTGAAGCAACGGGCATGTTGAAGAAAGCTGCCGCTGCAGGTCTTGCCAAAGGACAGGAGGTCCAGACGAGCCAGGGACGCGAGCCGCCCGAGCGCGACCGGTCGATCATCAAACCGTTCGAGATTGGAATCTAGCTTGGCAGCAGCGATCCCTTTTTGGCTGCCCATGAAAAAGAAGACCCGCCTTGCCGGCGGGTCTTTCAAAGGAAAGGATGTTTGAACCGATTGCCCAAACCCCTTGGGTCGCAGCTTCTTGCTACGCCCAAATTGCTAAAAATTCTTGGATAGAAACGTCAAGGGCCGCCAAAGTCGCTTGACAATTTCGGCCAAATTGGCCGCGGCGACGGCTCAGAAATAGCCGACAACCGCCAATATCAGGCTCGATGCAACAAACGTGGACACAGTCCATTTCTCGACCAGCCCGATCTCGAAACGCGGACGTTCGGTACCTTCCTTCCAGATGCGCTGGCAGGCAATGTCGTTGAACCCCGATCTTGTGCCTTCGAGCGTGACGCGCTCGCCGATCAACCGGTTGACGGCACGCGAGGGCTCGATCTGCCAATTGCCGCCACCTGGCAGCTTCAGCTGAGGCCCCTGCGCGCTATCGACGAGCAGGCCGGTCTCGCGGACAGGTTGGCTCATGGGCATATATGGTTCCGCCAATAACGGTCCCAACGCAACACGGTGCCGCTCTCGACCATCGCGCAGGACAGATCCTCGCCCGAGGGCAGGGTACAGAAGGCTGCTGTACGCGTGCCGCCCGCCGAACCGTCGGAGCGGCAGCTAAGCCTGGGCCCGCGCACGGCGATATGACCGGTCTCGTTTGACCCTCGCGCGCCACCCAGAAAGGCAACCAGCTGGTCGCGCGCTTCGAGTGCTGAGGCTTCAGGGCAGGGCTGGTTGGTCCGGCAGCTTTCGTCCATCTCGCGCGCCGCAATTCCGGACAAACGGACATGCGGGCCTTCAGCGCACCAGATCGGACCATCGCCGTCCCAGACATGCGTCGGTGTGCAGGCGAAATTCTTGCCGGAAGCGACTACGGTGGCAGCAAAAAGCAGGAACATGGGAAAAGCTTTACTGCAATTTGCGTCCAAACCAAAGCACCCTGCCAACGATATTGACCGAGCGCCGGTCAAGCCCATGCCAGGTTGGATAGGCCGGATTGTCGCTAATCACCGAAATCAGCCGTCCCTTGGGCTCAAGTGCAATGCGTTTGACGCTGAGCGTATCATCCATGCGCAGCACATAGATCCCGTCACGCAGCCGGGCTTGGCCGTCGCCCAGATCGACCATGACATCGTCTTTGTCGGCGAGCGTTGGTTCCATGGAATCGCCCAGTACATGGATGATCGAGAGGCTAGGACCACGGCTCGTTGTCAGCTTGCGCAGCCATTGCTCGTCAAACCCGAACTGCGTGCTTTTCTGCTCCATCTCGGCAAGCGCGCCGTGCCCTGCAGAGGCGGATACATCGAGAACCGGCACCTGCACCAGTTCGGTGACGGGGCCGCCACGCCGCGTCGGTCCACCAAGCAGGCTTTCCTCGACCCCGAAATAGCGGGCAAGGATGCTCCGGTCGCCTTCGGACAGCATGCGCGGCGATCCGCGTTTGATGAACTGCTGTATATAGGCGGCGTTACGCCCAAGGAGGCGCGATATCGCCGAATAGTCATCACCATTTTTCCGGATCAGCTCGTCCAGTACTGCACGGGGATCGCTCATCGCATTTGGTCCTTTGTCTCGCTGCTAGGAATTTATCCTAGACTCTAGGAAGTCTTCCTAATAGGAACATAACAAGAACACAAGCAAGAAAGTGTGAGTCTATGAGGCATCCTCTCCTCGGCGAAATCGAGCAATATATCGAGCGGCATGGCCTATCGCCCACACGGTTCGGGCGGCTTGCGGTCAAGGATCCGCGATTTGTCGAGGATTTGCGTTCGGGACGTTCCCCGAGGCGCCGCACGCTCGAACGGGTAAGTGCCTATATGCGGGAGCATTGATCAGCTGTCGGCCAAGCCACCGCTCAGTAGCGCGATACCGTAGGTTTCTTGCAGAGTGTGTCAGGACGAGGCGTTGGGCCGTCGACACCAAGATAGCCTTGTTGCAATTGCAACGACGGACTCAAGGTCGGCATTTGCTGACTAAGTTGCCGTCCGGGATACGTTGCTTGTCCGATCAAACCGGCCACACATTTCTGCTGTGTATTGTGGCCACACTTGGCCGTAAGGCGACCATACTAAATAGGATGCGGCAGACTGTAATGCAGTCGATCCGCGCCCGACCGAAAGGTAGACTTGCAAGCAATAGGCATAGGCCATAAGGCCTGATAGTCATCGCGGGTTTGTGACCGAAACTCTCATAATTCAGGACTTGTCGGGGTCATGCTTGATGGTCTCGACGCGCACGCGCTGTCGGATAGGGTCACAAATTTCCCTGACTTGTATCTTCGCAGGCAGTATCGCGTTTTTTACCGCTGCGATGCTGCGCGCGGCGCGTATCTGCTCGCCGATTGCAACAACATGATCCCAGCTTGTTTCCAGATCAACTTCAGGTCCATTAGCCATGGGTTCCCAGTCATCGCCATCGACATAATAGGTTTCATCTGCGGTCTTGAGCGCTTGGGCGAGCAAATCCTGCTTCAGGGTAAGGATGCGAAGCGAAGTTTCGCATTGCAGTTTAAGCTCGGCGAGGGTTTGGCTATGGATCAGCGATAGTTCAAGCGCCGCTTCGCTGAAGGCAGTCAGGCAGGCCTCGATCGAATCGCGTACGCTGTTCCATTGATCGAGCGCAAAATTGTCCTTGCGTATGCTGGCGGCTAGTTCGTTGCTATGTCTGCGATTGAGGAAATTCCAACCCATCGTGATGACCCAGCCAATGGCTGTAACCAACCACCCGTAAAATACGGCGTCAGTAACGCCTTGCGAGCCCCCGGACATGGATTGAGCGATTGGATTACAGACTGCGATTGGTCAATATGGCATCCATGCCGCGGTTGATCTGGCGCATGGCAAGATCGCTTGCATGGAAATTATAGTGCGCAAAGAACCGCTCGCGGCTGTTGCCGAAAAAGCGGACGCTCGCGGTGAACAACCCTTGCACGAAAGAAGGGCTCAAGCTGAACAGATGGTCGGGTACGACCACATCCACGATCGCATTTTCCCTGTCCAGCTCGTCGAGGTCAAATTTCTTGCGCGCGGCAAGCCCTTTGGAATGCCCACTCAGTGTATGCACTTTACCATTGCCGGTAAGGTCGTCGATATCGATCTTGCTCATAATCATCATCAGACTCACTCCGAGCTATCTACATAATTATTATCGAGCGTGAATGCTACCGTCACCAAAGTACCAGCAAATCTTCGCTTCAGATCCGACACCATTGCAGGATCTGGGGCCTGCTCGCGCTTATTCTCAACATTGCACCAGTGCAACCGCTTTTCGCCCAGCGCCTCGCGTTTTCCGGCGAGATGCGGCGTACTGAGCTGGATACAGCTGTTTCCTGACAAAATCGTTACCTTGGCTTCCTTTCCGGTTTTGTCATTTTCAGCGAGGTCGTTGATGAAGGCAAGGACATCCTGAAGCCCAAAGCCGCCGCGCGTGTCCTCATAAGCTTCAGCATTTCCAGTTACCGCATCCTGTAAGGCAACGATTGTCTCAAGTGTGTCCTGCCGTAGTCCGCAGCGCCTGTGCATCGATGTATAGCTGTCGACAAATTTGCGCACTTCGGGCGATGCCTCCTGCAACGAGTCCGCCATTGACTGGCCAACACTCAAAAACGCCATATGGCACAAAAGTTCCCACTCGCCGTCGTCACGCTGCCGCCGGACCATGAATGCCGTCGTTGACCAGTCGCCGTCGTCGCTCCCTGGCTGGCTGTGGCGCTCGGCATTGCACAGAACCTCGCCAATCAGCAGAGCCAAATGGCTCTTGGCATCGATTGTCAGTTCGTAACCGGCATCTTCGCATTCGGGATCGTTGGGAACGCATAGCCAGCCATCGACTAGGCTGCAAAACCGCGTTGCCAGCTTGTCGCGGTCGGTGGGCGACAATTCTGCGTCGGGATCTTTGGTCGTACCCTTGGGCCGGCGCCGTTCTGCAGGAAACGCCCAGACGTCATCATGGTTGGAAACGGCGGGCAGCTGGACGCCAAGTTCACGATCAAGCCCGATCGCGCTCACGACCTTCTGTATCGAGGCCTCCATTCGACCATGGCTGAAGGAGGCAGTGATCGCTGGCCAGATTTCAGCGAGTACGAGAAACGCACCGGCGTCATTCACGTGCTTGTCGAGAAAATCGAGCCTTGCCACCAGCTCCTGGCCTTCGACTTTTGAAATCTCGGCAAGCGTGTCGAGCGTTTCGTGCGGGAATCTGATCAGGTCGAAATTTTTGAGCTCGACAGAAGGAAGCGGAGCATTTTCATCCCTTATCGGCCGTTTAACCACATTAATCCATCGACTCTGTCGACCCGGATCAAGCGCGTCGAGCAGTTCCGAGGACCGGAAACGGCGCATCAAGGTTGCTTTGCTCAAAAGTCCGAATTGACGCTTTGTAAATCCCAACTGCTTCTCGACCTGCTTTTTGACCTTGCGGCTCTGCGCGCGTGCAAAACGGTCGGCAGCACGACCAGGGCCTCTTTTGCCTGACCGGCTGCCATGTGTCCGCCTAATCTCGCTACGAACCAGCGCCATGAGTTCACGAAGTAGGAAATGGCGGATACGCGGGTTTGAGATCTTGCTCCCATAACCGTTGACCAGCGCCAAAGTGGTCGCGCGCTTTCTAGCCGATATCAGCCCTGCCATATAAAAAACCGAAGGATCATGTGAGCATCCATGGCAGACTGCATGATCGAAGCAGGAATAGGGTTCAATCGAACAACGAAATTAGTTGTGGACAATTAGGTTGAATCGAACCCTGGTTTCAAAGAGCTAAGCACTACGGCGATACTCTAATTGCATATAGTCTTTGTTGGGGCTTGATTACATCAGCGCTGACATCTGACGCTGTTTCGGTTCAGTTTTCGACTGCGATCCGCGGACAGCGGCGTACATTCGAAATACTGCCGCATAGTCACTAGCGTTCTGTGGCGAGTGTTTCGATATCCAATGGTGTGGATGCCGATATTCGAACGCGTCCAGGAAAGGTTTAGAGCCGCTAACATTGCTGCCGATCAAGGGCGTCAGCGAGATCGTTAATAGCTGCCGGTGGTTCATCGGCGCTACCGGCTCCCCAGGTGGCCCCAGCAAGCCGGCGTTGGCTCAGTTTTCCGTTCGCTCGGACAAGTTAAGCCCGTTGTCGATCTCAACACCGAGATACGCTCTTCGTAGAACTGGGAATCTAGGCACCTTGACGGAATGATCGCGGAGGAACCTGGCTGGCGTGCTGCCACCCAGCACCTGCAAACAGACTTCCTCATTAAAGAATCGAACATATCGATCGAGCTTCTGCGCAAAATCGGCCGAATCCCCAGTTGAGCTCGAAAGCACGGCACCGAGCGCTTTTGCGATACCGAGTTCCGACCAGTTGGCCCGGCTATGGGCGGGAGCCGTCCGAACGCCATAACGCTTCATGAGATACTCCTCGGGATTTGGCCCTTCCGCGAAGCCAGTGGGTCGATACAAGCGCATGCGGCTGCCGGTATCAGCAAAGAGCCAATGCACGCGATGACCGAAGCTGGCGAAGCAACGCTCGAATCCCTCAATAATGTTGTCGGCGTCGAGACGTCGCAGGACATGCGTAAATGTCCAACGGCTTACGATATCGGTCAGAACAAGCACAGCCTTCTGTCGTCCATCCACCTCGATGTCGATGATATTTCCCAGCAGACTTCCGATGCTTTTCACCGCTTTGCGACGATAGATTGAATCGCTCGAACTCAAGAGGTTGAGCTTGCCATCGACGCGATGCCTCTTGAATGACCGATAGAGCGAGGATCGGGTCAGTCTTGGGTTCTCACGATGCAACAGAGCAAGGCAATCGTCTAGCGGAAGTTGCAGCATAGTGCGTGCAGCTATCCCCAGCATTTCCACCTCAGATGGCATCGACCTGCCACTTTTTGGGCCAGGGCGTTGTTCCTCATAATCCGGGCGCGAGCGCCATTTCGCGACGGTCTTCGGATCGAGTTCGAACCGCCGGGCCAATGCGGCATTACTGTCGGCGCTGTGACGCAACGCCCAACGAATGCTCGGTGCGACGCGATTCGCCACAAAGTCAGCCCCTGAACCAATGGGCTATGAATGCGCAAAAAAACACACCATGTAATTCCGAAACTCGTAGCACTCTGATGCTCCAAATAATCGTGTAAACATCGTATCTTAAGACCGTTAACAACTAGTTAACGGTATCTTAAGGCCCCATGCATATAATCGGGGTAGCCGAACGCGATCCTCTTGCGGCGGCGTGGAGGCTCGGATGGACCCCAACTATCTCACTGCGGCCGCGGCTGTGATTGCGGCACTGGTACCGCTGCTCGCCGAACTTAGGCGTTGGCGGAACGGGCGCAGCAAGGACGATCAAGACCGTGACGCATAATGTTTATTCTAGTCTACAAGAGCGGCTATGCTGCCTGGCCTTGGCCTGAGCCGGTGCATGAACGGACCGAAACGCGTAAAGGCGCTGGTCCCGTTCTTCGCGCCAATGTCGGCTTTGAACATCAGGAGACGTATGCGATGAATTGAGCGAGCGGCTGACGTTTGGTCAACGGCAATCGCTCGAACGACTGGCCTGTGTTTCGGTCAGGGTCCGCTAACATAGCGGACGTTCACCGCCCAAAATCGGTCCGTCGATAGCCGATCTTCACTCATCTCAGCACTTTCAGAGCTGGAATTACTGTGCTTGGGATCTAGCCGTCACTTCTTGCGGGATCGCTGAATATCGGCTTACGCCAGTTGCGGACATTTGCGCGGGTGCTCGGGTGACGTCGTCGAACGGTTAGGACCGGGCCGTGTCCGGACCGGCGGCTTTTGGCAATTCCAATCTCAGCAAGCTGCCGTTAGAATGACTTCGCAGCTTTCCTGAGGTTCTCGGTCGATCGGCTTCCTGCCGAGGCAGGAAGGGCAATGCATGAGGGCCTTGGACTATGCTGAAACCTTCGGAACGGGCGCGCTTGGCACCTCTTCAACTGTCCTCCCATCACGAATATTATAAAGCCGCTTGAAGGTCGGAATGATCTTTTCGTCATGAGTAACAATGATGATTGCCGTATCAAACTGCCGCGCCATGTCATTGAGCAGACCAACCACGGCTAGCGCGCGTTGGCCATCCAGCGGCGCGGTGGGTTCATCGGCGAGGATCACTGGCGGACGATTGATCAACGCGCGGGCTATGGCCACGCGCTGCTGTTCCCCTCCGGAAAGTTGTGAGGGCATGGCAGCCGCGCGGTGGCCGACATCCAGCGCATCGAGAAGATCGTACGCCATCTTTCGCGCCACTGCATTCGGCTTTCCGGCCAGCATGGGCAGCAACGCGACATTGTCTGTCACATCAAGGAATGGGATCAGGTAGGGGGCCTGAAAAATGAAGCCGATCATGTCGCGCCGCAGCGCGCGCAGATCTCGGACTTTCCAGCCATTGTCATAAATACACTGGTCGCCAATCGTCATTTTGCCCGATGTCGGCTCGATCACCGCGCCAAGACATTTGAGCAGAGTACTCTTGCCCGAACCCGATGGCCCGATCAGCCCCACGACCTCGCCCTTGGCCACCGCCATGTCTACGCCGCGCAGGGCATAAACTGCCGTGTCGCCGCTGCCGTAGGTCTTGACGACATTCTCAAGGATGATGCCCTCAGCCACCGATCGCCTCCGCCGGATCGACCTTGATCGCGGCCTGAATGGCCAGAAGGCTCGCAAGTGTGCAGATCAGCATCACCGCCACGAAACCCAAGATCGAATCCGATGGCAGGAGCAAAACATATTTAGGGAAGAAGGGTGCCCACAGGCTGGCTGCGATCTTGCCAACAATGAAGCCGATCAGGCCTAGCCCCAGCGCCTGTTGCAGAATCATCCACGAGATCGTGCGATTGCGGGTGCCGATCAGTTTCAGCACGGCAATTTCACGGATCTTGCCGACGGTCATGGTGTAGATGATGAACGCAACGATAGCAGCACTGACAATCGAAAGGATGACCAGAAACATTGCGATCTGCCGGGCCGAGTTGGCGATTAGCTTCTGAACCAGGATTTCTTCCATCTCAGCCCGGGTATAAACCGTCAGCCGTTGCCAGCGGCGGATCGCGGCGGCGACGTCATCGGGATTGGCATCTGGCGTGATGGTGACCAGAATGGCATTGACGTTGATATTGCCCGTTTGAACGGCGTCTACGGCTTGCGCCACCGCCGGATTACCCGGCGGGTTCAGTTGCGGATTGGCAGCCGTTCGCGCGCGCTGACGAACGATGGCGTCGCTATCCCTTTCGAACTGGGCGGCCTGCGCATCTTTTAGCGACAGGAATAACATCGGGTCACCACCCGACGACACCATCCGGCTGGTCAACCCGATGACGGTGTAAGAATTGCGGCGCACCCTGACACGATCACCAATTGCGAAGCCAGTCTTCACATCGGCCACAGCTTCATAATGGCCGCGCACGATCTGCCGTCCGGAGATGAGATGGGTCGGCTGTCCGGGTAATCCCGGTTCGCCCATTTCCGCTCCGACGACCATCACCCGCACATCCTTGTCACCGTATGCGATCTGCATGGTGAGGTAAGTAACGCCCGCGGCTTGGGCGACACCGCGCATCGCCTGGATCGGGCGTTCGCTGTCTTCGGTCAGGCTGGAGGGTTCGGCATAGGGGCCAAGCGTGTCCTTCTGCACGACCCACAGGTCGGCCCGGCTGTTATCGAGCAGAGCCTGCGCATCATCGACCATGCCGCGATAGACGCCAGCCATCGACAAAGTCACGCCAATCAACAGGCCGAGACCCACGCCGGTAAGGACAAATTTGCCCCAGCCATGCAAGATGTCGCGCCCAGCAAGGCTGATCATGGCAGCGCTTCGACAATGCTGAACCTGCTGCTGGCCGACAGTGCCCGCGCGCTGTGAGTCACGATTGCCTCGCCCCGGGTGAGGCCGCCTAACACCTGCACCCAGCCATCCAGATCCTGTGCGCCTAGTTTGACGGGCGCAAAGACGAGGTCGCCATCGCGGATCACCCAAACGCCAACCTGTCCATCGATCCGGTAAACAGCTGCATTGGGAATGGCCAGCGATCGTGCCTGTACAGGCAGGGCCACGGTTACTTCCGCCAGCTCACCGATTGAGGGTAGTCCGCCGGTTGCAGTGAACCGCGCCTTGGCCAACACTTCTTCGGTCAACGCATCTGCCATCGGCTCAACGCGTTCGATGATGCCTGAAAGGGGTGCATCCGGCCTTGACCGCAAAGCAACCCGAACCGGCTGACCCGCCGCCAGACCAGCCGATTGGGTCTGATCGAAGCGCACGTTGATCCACAATTGTGTAGGATCGATAATCTCGATCACAGCCTGACCGGCCACCACGGTCGTGCCGGGCTCTACGGCTCTGCGCACCACGAGCCCGGCGTGCGGTGCGACTAGGCGCAGGTTGGCACGTTGCTCGACCAACGCCGATCGTTCCGCGCCCAGACGCCCGCGATCCATTGTAGCAGCTCTGCGATTGGCTTGTGCAGCGGCAAGCCCTGCCTGCGCAGCGGCCAGTTCCTGACGGCGTTGATCAACCATCGCATCGGTAACCCAGCCACCGCGTTTTAGTTCTTCCGTCCGTGCGGCCACGGACCGGGCGAGGACAACCCGCGCGTTCGCATCCGCGATCTGAGCGACGGCGGCCTGTTCAAGCGCGGCTGACCGCGCCGTCCCGCCAGCCGCTGCATCAATGCGCTGGTCAAGGTCGATGGGATCGATCTGCGCCAGCAACTGCCCTGCGACTACTGTGTCACCAACATCCACCGCGACCATTGTCACCCGGCCCGCAGCGGTTGGCCCGATCTTCTGCGTGTAGCGCGCCTCGACGGTGCCGATGCCGAACATTGCCGGGGAAATGCTGCGCTCTTCCACCTGGGTGACTGTCACGTTGATCGGTGCCAACGGGCCAGATCGAAAGGCGACCCATGCAAACAGCAACAGCAAGGGCACCAGCACCGCCAGCATCGTCCAGCCACGGCGGCTCATCGTGAACGGCAAGGTCATTTGGTTCCTCGCAGTCCATCCAGGAAGACTTCGAAAAGCCTCGTCGATAGCGCAGGCATAGTGGTGAAATCATCGGCCGCCATCGCCTGCATTACCAGCCCTTGCACCATGCCGAGGAACATCGTGGCGGCTGCGGTGCAGTCAGCCTTTTCGTCGATCTGGCCTTGTGTCTTGGCAAGTTCGAGCAGGCCAAGCACGCGGCTGCGATACCCGCTCATCAACGCTCGCACTCTCGCCTTGCTTGGGGCGTCCGCATCGCGCTGCAATTCCCCGAACAGGATACGGGGAACGCCGGTATGCTCGACAACAAACTCGACATGGGCTGCGAAGATGGCCTGCAACTTATCCGTGGGCGTTGCTCCATCAACTGCATCAATCCGCGCCAGCAGGGTGTCGCTCGTCCAACCCATCACGGCTAACCAGACAGCTTCCTTGTCGGAAAAATGACGAAACAGCGCCCCTTGGGTCACGCCCATATATGCCGCAATCTGTGTGGTGGTGATGTCGGCGGGATTGGTCGTAGCCGCCAGTGCGATCACCGCTTCAACGGTTGCGGCCCGGCGCACATCGGCAGGAAGCTTTTTGCGGGTCATAGACCACCATACCACAAAGATAGTAATTAGTTACTATCTTAATTTTTACCATCTTTGGGCTATTTGGTCCTTTCTCTGAGCACTTAGGCAGCACTTTTGACACAACGTCGTTGCCACTCGACAATCGCCGATCAGGACTTGTCGAGGAGAAAAACTGCCTCTCGAGCGTCGAATGAACGAATGGCCGCTTACCGCGATCACTCCCTCAAAAGGAGACTGTCGGCAGTGTCGAACTTAGCCGCCATTTTGCGCGCACTGCAACTCAATCAACAATCGCCATAAGTTGTGATGGAATTGGCTGTGCCAACTTGCGGGCATCAGCACCATCAAGCCAGTCTTGATGGTCCTCTGGTTGCAGTATGACCGGCATCGCCTTTGGATGAATGGCACCAACCAGCGGATTGGGTTCGCAGGTTAGGAATGCAAACACATCGCCTTGTGTATCGGGCTGCCATATCCCGGCAAAGGCAAATACGGGCTGGGATGGTAGGTGGAGCCAATAGGCTCGTTTCTTACCAGTTTGGGGATCGGGCTTTGCACTCCATTCCTGAAACTGCGTCACGGGAACAAGACAGCGATGTTCCGAATTGGCGAGTGTGGGTCGCCAAAACGGGCTGTCATAGTTGCGGACATTCACCACTGGACCTTTGATGTTCGGTGGTGGCGGGAATCCCCATTTCATAGCTGTCATGGTGCGTTGGCCATTGTGCATCCTCACGGTCCAGCCTTCGCGCCCCGGCGATGTGTAGTCCTTCTCAAGCTCCCGTCGCCACTCATCGGCTGAGCGGAAGTGGAACAGGTATTCGGCGCGGGATACTTTGTGGCCGTAGAGGTTACACATGAAGCTATCCAATCACGAACGCTGGCGGTTGACAATGCGCTTCCACGCATAGTGGTCTGGGCCTGGCAACAGTGGCCCGTCGACAGGATCACTGGTTTGCTCGACCTTTGCCGGACGGCGCTTGAAATAGGATCGCCCCCAGCAAGCCCGGCAATAGAGCCGGTCGACAAATGCCTTCAGATTATCATCCGTCGTGAGCTGCTCGCATCGCCACCAATGCCCTGGTGCATCAATGACAGTGCTGCGCCCACAGACGCCGCAGGTCACTCTGAGGTTGATCTTGTAGAGAGCGCAGTCGAACAAGGTGCGCACAGGCAAATAGCCTTCCTTGCCTGGCACCCATCCAAAAGCAGGTTCGCGCTCACGCACAGCCTGCAAGTTGCTGCTGGACGTTATCGTCACTGCACATCGCACTGCCATCTGCCAGCGATATATCGAAGCATTGCAGTCGGTGTGCGAGACGATCGGCTAGCCGGGAAACGGCACGAAGCCCCCGATATCGGTCGGGATGCTGCAAGGCATTCAATGTCTCGGGCGGCGCCATCATCAAGGCGGCTTCCAGGTGACGCGTCAGCGCGTCAGGGGTGATTCTGTTCATGGACTAAATGGAACATATAAGGAACAATGAGTCAATGACACTTGATGCCCATCTCTGTCTAACCTAGTCACTGCCAAACTAAACCGACCCAAATGTGCATATGAAACGACCTAGGCGACATTCTAACATCATTCCCATGAAGCGATCGAAGCGATCCAAGGCTTTTGGCGCCAAGGACATCGCTCTCCTCTTTGGCGGAGCCATTATCCTCGGCGGTGGCATTGGGGTTGGCATGCATTTCTGGCAAACGAATGGAAGTGCAGAGCGCGTGGGATTAACATCTGCGGCGACGTTCAGCTTTTCCTTGTGCGCAGGCGGCAGTGATACCAACTGCGTCGTCGATGGCGATACGATCCGGATGAATGGCGACAAGATCCGGCTCGTTGGCTTCAACACACCAGAGATATCCGAGCCCGCTTGCGCGGCTGAAGCCGCAAAAGGAGAGCAGGCAAAGCTGCGACTATTGGAGCTGCTGAACTCTGGTGAACTTGCTTTCGCAGCGACCGCAGACCGGGACCGCGATCGCTATGGTCGGCTGTTGCGCCAAGTGCGGGTTGATGGCAGCGATGTTGCAGATACGCTAATATCAGAAGGCTTGGCAGAACCCTATCAGGGCGGCCAGAAACGCGACTGGTGCTAGGCTAGCGGAATATGCCAGCTTAGCCCTGCTATTCGCAGGCTTTTCCATCGCCGTCACGATCAAGATGTCGCCCATAGCCTGGCTCTCCGGCTCTGATCGGCGCAGCACCTACTGCGCGCGCGGCTGCGCAGTTGGGATAGTAGACATCACGACCAAAAGCGCGTTGGACCTCTCGAACAGGTTGCGCGGCAGCGCGGTGACAATGCCGACCGCCATTACGCCGATCATTGTGACAGCCATCAGCTGCCAGGCCACCGGGATGCGCAGCAGCGGGTGCACATAGAATACCGGCAACGGACAAACTCAACACGATGAAAAGGCGCACTGCGAATCCCTCCTCGAAGGAGAGAATGTGCGTTCAAACTTTAAAAGAGTCTAATCTGCAGAAATACGAAAGCGCGATATGGCCCAAATGAGCGGGAGATTTTGGTGTCGCTCTCTGGCCTCTCAGGTTCGGCCAGGGTGCGGCGCTTTTGTCTGACCCGCTGACACTCTTGCCTCTCTCCTTGCTGGACGCCCGCAGGCGCACACGCCCGCGCGCAGGACGTCCAGCTTCGTCGCGCCGTTGCAAGGGTGTCGTTTTGGTGGCTCGCGCTGCGAGCCCTGGGCGCGATGATCGGTCGAAACAATCTGCGATTCCACGCCGCAAATTCACATAAAGGAGCATCAGTAAAGTCGTGCGTTCTAACGAATTTGCTGACTTCGCGGGTTCGTTCGGCTATGACCTAATCACACACTGCAGAGTTGAGGTGGCCCGCGAGCAGTCGGAAAGGAAGTGGCCCAATGGATAACAAACCCGAGAAATTTGAAGATCGCGAACCAAGCGATGCGGGCCGTCAATGGTCTGGTTTCGCAGAAATCGACCAGGCCATCGCTGAAGACCGTTTAACGGGATATCGACTCCAAAAATCATGGCGCGATCCGATCAGCAGAAAGTTGCTGATCTTTTGCGTCGTTGCGATAGCTGGCGTATTTGCCTACCTTGTTGCAACAAGCCTTCTTTAGAGCGGCTGGATTAGCGCCATTCCTTTACGTTGTCCGCTGACTCCTCGTCTGCGCCGCGGGCACCCTTCGTGGTTCCTTCTAGGTAATCGCGAATGGTGTCGATGCGTTTGCGGCCCGATTGTTGAGCGGCGTTTACCTCTTCGCGAACGGAGCCAGGAGCTGCGTTACCCACTGCCGACTGGCCGCTGCCAGCGCCAACCTTCGAGTTACCTCTTACATCTGCTGGAGAAGACACATTTGGCCTTGAGACCGGCTTTCCGGGTGCAAGGACCAATTGGTTTTCTATGCCGTCGCGCAAGGTATCTGCATAGCTGTCGACAAAGCGCGCCTGAAGTGCCTGGCCTTCCTCGCTCAACTGGAAGTCTATGTCGTCAAAGCGCGCATTGCCGTAAAAGTCGCGGTTGCGCTCCATCTCTCCCAGACCCCATTCGCGGTAGGTCTGCGACAGGTTCAGGCTGCCGGAGGCGCTGTTCCCTTCGAACATAGACGCTTGCTGCTCCAACCGGTTTGCGATCTCTTCAGAACGCCGGGCTTCTTGCGTAAAGCTTTGCGCTTCGGTCAGCGACGCGTTCATGCCATTCGCGCTCGTCGATATCGACGAACTGGTCGACGTGCTGACAGTCCTAACGAAGCTATCACGCGCGCTCGACCAGTTCCGGCTATCGGAGATCTGCTTGAGGCTGCCCATGATGCGCGAACGATCCTCGGACGCGATACCGATATCGCTGTCAGTCCAGCTTTGATTGCGCCCGCCTTTGACACCGACCCCGAGGTTGGCAGGGCCCAGCTTCCCGCCAATGCCAGCAGATCCCTCGCCATTGAGGAACCAGCTTGTGGTGATGTCATCGGATGCACGGCGGCTGAGGCCATATTGGCGTTGCAGCGCTTTCGAGGCCTGATCGACCTCGTTGAACGCTGTGTTGACGCTGTCGGAGTTGGTCTGGCCGGTTGCGGTTTCAAAGGAGCTGCCTCTGCTGACCTGGTTGCGCAATTCCCGGAAATGCGTGACCGCATTCGCGGTCGATTGCTGGGCGAGGTTCGAGAAGGTCTCGCTGTTCGATTTGGACTGGCTCGCCATCGTCGATAGTCGCGAGGTGAACTCCTGACCCAGTGTTGGGGTGAACGGGTAGCTTGAGTTCGGGAGCTGGTCATAGCTGCCTTCGGCAAAGCTCGTCGTCATCGTGCCACTCTCGCTGTAACCGCGCGTCTGCGCTGCACCATATGTGAAGGACGGGGCGACATTGCCTTGGGCAAACTGGCGGGTCAGCACGTTCGAGGTCTCGAAGCTGGTATTGCCGAGCGAGACATTGCCGGTGCTTGCCTCGCGCGCGGCTTCTTCAGCAGCATTCTGGCTCGGATTGAGGTAGGAGGTGGCATGGTGCGAGATCGCCATTGCCCCCTTGGCGACCCCGCCTGCCAAGAATGGCACCGAGGCGATGAGATAGCCAGCCAATATGCCGATGTCGCTGTTGACGTCCGCCATGCCGGTGAAACTCGCAAGCGTCATGCCGCCATTGCTGGCAGCCGTCATGTCAGCCGCCCCCTTGAACATCAGCATCATGTGGAGGATGACAAAGAGCGGTCCCCAAGCGGCCAAATAGAAGAAGCCGGTGACATAGCCTTTCAAGGCAAGCGGTCCGGTCTTGGGCATCAGAAACAGCGGGAAGAGGACAGGGAAGAGCGCGTAGAACAGGACCGTGAGCACAACATTCAGGAGCGGCACCCATTTCATGGCATTGCTCGCGATCGAACTGTAGGTGCGCTCGGTCTGAATATCGGCACGGGTCTGGGCATAGACATCGACATTGCCAGCCCCGCTGGCGCCGCCCATTGCGTGCATGGCCTGGCTCATCGCATTGATGGTGAGCGTCTGCTTGAAGATCGCGGTCGCATTGGAGGAAACCCCAGTCAGATATTGATAGGCGATGGGCAGGTCGGCAAAGAGCTTGGCCTTGGCGAGGGCTGCGCTCTGGTTTGGATAGAGCTGACGGCCAAAAACATTGCCCATGCCGTCAATGAGCTGCACCCATTGGCCGTTGAGGCTGGTATAAGCCTCCCTGCAGGTGATGATATTGGCGGTGACTTCGCCGGTTGACGTGTCGCGGGTCAGGAATCGCTGTGCGCGCGCTTGGCTGCCCGGCGCAATCGTCGCCCAGATGTCGGTGCTTTCAGCGAGCTGTTTCATCGAATAGCGGCCGAGCAGCACGTCATAGAAAACACATTGTCGGAAATGTTCGTCAAGATTGGCAGCAAATTCGGGATCGGAGATACGAAGCGACCGCGTTGCATCATAGAGGCGCGCGCCATAGATCATGCCGTTCTGCGAGTAATTGAGATCGCCTGGCAGCCCGAATACCACTTCAGCCGAGCCAGTCAGATAATCGCCAATCTGGCTGGTAAAGCTTGCCATCAAGGCAAGACCCAGCGGCACATTGGCGACCTGCGAGGGTGCGAGGCTTGGATTCAATCGGTCGGTGACCTGCACATCGAGCCGGGGGACCATCAGGCAGCTGTACATGAGGGTAGCACCCAGGAACCAGTTGATCCACGCGCGCCAGTCCTGGTTGAAGGCGAGCATCAGTGCGGAAAAGCCAAGCCCCATCACCATCACGACCTGGAGCAGACCCTTGTAACCGCCATTCCCCGTCCAGGCGGCGACCGCATTGAAGACATTGACCAGATAGTCGCCGCCACCGACCGTGAAGACCTCGACCATATTGGTGTTCCTTGTGCGTCAGTGGGCGAGGCTGCGGGTCTGGACCGCACGCGACCAGTCGAGCGATGCCGCCATTCCGGGCGACATCGAGGCGGCGAGCACATTTTCGAGGAAGGCGGTCTTCTCGATGATCTGCATGATCGCGTTGACGCGCAAATGTGTGTTGGCTTGCCGGTCAGCGAGGCTCTGGCGGACCGCGTTCACCTGACCTTGCCACATCGCGATCTTGGCTTCATCGGCCCCGATGAAACTCGACATAGACCGGCCCGCTTCGCCGGTGATCCGGTCGAGAATGGCAAAGAGCAGGTCTACACTTGCAATCTCGGCCAGGGTCTCGCGGTCGTCGGTCGGCATGCCGCGGCCATAGGCCGCCTGCACGGTCAGGATCTTGTAAAGCGGAACCGAGGCCACCTGCAGCAGCTCCTTTTGCGCTTCGGTGATGGGTGTATCGTCGCGGATCGCCTGCACCATGCCTTCGATGAGTGCTGCCACGCGCGGGCGCAGTGCTTTTGATGTCTGCAGGCTCAGCGTCTTGAAGGTCGGGTTGAGGCATTTGTCGGGCTCGTCGCAGTCGAAGATTTTGACCGGGTTGCCCTGCGTGCCGTCGAGCAAGGCGGTTACGAGCGTCGAAGACGCGTCGCCCGCAAAGGGAACGAACTTGCCTTCTTCCTCATCCTTGGGTGGCACATAGATGATCGTGCCGATAAGCGTCATCGCATATTCGGCAAGCTCCCGATCGAATGTCCCTCCGGGCGAAAAGAAGGCCGATTTTTTGAGGATGGTCCAAGTGTAATTGCGCGGAACCCCTGTGTTCACATCATCATATTTGCCTGCCCCTTGCGCCGTCGTGCTCGCGCGCTGCCCGCGGGTGCCGCAGCCATGTTTGGCGGCGGCATAGTCGGTGAAAATGCCTTCGCTATTGCCGATCGCCTCGCAAATCGCCTTGTCGGCAAGGTCGCCCTTGGGCCAGATGCCGCCGACCAGACCTTGCGCCATTTCGCAGCTGTTGATGTTGAGATTGTTCATCAGCTGCGCTTTTTGCGAAAACTCCTGCATGATCTTCGAGCATTCAGGGCATACCGTGTCGATCGCGAGGCTGAAGGCAAAACCAACCGCATTGTTGGCGACGGCCTTGAGCATCGCCACAATCTCGCTTGCATTGATGAAGCTGAAACTGCCAGCAAAAATATCGATGCCGCCGCAGCCCGCGCGGGCGCGGGGAAGTTGAAGATTGGCGATGTTGGTCGTCTTCTGGGGGAAGCGCGTCCAGACATTGCCGAGGCTGTAATAGCCTGCGGACTGGCCTTCATACGCGGTTGGTCCCGACACATTGGCGGCACCGCCGACATCAGTCAAAAAGGAATCCATCGAACTGCCAACATCGGCTTGCGCCGCAGTTAGCGGCAGCGAGCAGGCGAGGAGGGCGGCAATTGCTGTTTTCGGTCTAATAGTCATGGCCGGCTTCCTTTTGTGTGAGAAGATAGATGCGGTCCTGCAGTTCATCGGCGGACATCACGCCGTATCCGATGGGAATGGGGCGGCCTTTCAAGGCATCCCAAAGCACCACTGCGGGCGTGACCTTGGGCTCGAGCCCCATTTTGCTGCGCTGGTTGGTCTCGACGATGTAATTGGGGAAATGGCGCGAGGGGCCGCCATCGGTCGAGATCGCGCGCACAGTAATGCCCCAGTTCGATGTAACCGAACGGACAATTGGCGACATGACCTCGCAGGCACCGCAGCTTTGGGCGAAGAAATAGAAGAGCCCGTAGCGCGCCGACAATCCGGCCATCACCCCATTGCGTTCGCTGGCGCGGCTGCCCTGCCATTGCCGTTTGGCGAGCGTCGAGACCGGGCGCTGCAGTGTATAATCGAGATCAGGATCCTGCCAGATCGCGCGTTGCCAGACGTCGGCGAACAAGGAGGCGCGATCGAGTTGCTCGCGCTGGAAACGAATATAGGCGGTAACATTGGCGGGCGTCGGCTCGAGAATTGCACGTGCTTTCAGCTCGCGCAGTTCTGCCGTGATCGCATCCATGCGTGTCACGGCATCGGGGACTGGTGCGGGTGCTGCTGCTTCTGTCTTGGGTGCAGGCTTGGGCTTCGTGCAGTAGAACCAGTAGCCGAGCTTCCTCTCCTCGCAGTAAAAGGCGTCATTTTCTGCAGGTGCGTTGGTGGCGCCGGTCTGAGCAATTGCTGCTTGAGTGCTGTCGACTGTGAGTGCGAGCACGATCATCGCCGCGAGCGCACGGCGTTCAAATCTGGGCATTGGCATAATAATCCTCGATTTTCTGCTGGATCTGGGTGGCAGCCTCGAGCTCGTCGGGAAGTCGTGCGGCTTGGGTGAACTCGGCATAGACTTCGGAGAAATCCATGCGGGAAAGATCAAGCCGGGCAAATTCGTCGATAGTGAAACCTGCGCAAGCCTCGGTCTTGGGCTTATCCCAGGGCTTTGGCAGTTGCTGGCGCCCTTGTTCCTGGAGGATACGCGACAGCTTCGATTCAAAGCAGCAATAGACCTTCTTCTTGGTGAGGCAGACACCGAGGAAGCTGTCCGAACAATAGGTTCCGACATAGGCGCACAGCCCTTGGGCATCGCGTTCGTGCAAAAGCAGCTCTTGCGTGTTGCAGCCCAGTGCGACGAGCAGGCTGATGCCGGGGATGAGCGGAAAGCCCTTGCCTTTGCAGCAATTGAGGACACCGAACACCTTCGATGAACAAGTGTTGCGCGTGCCCCGGAACAAGGTGAGCGAATTGGGATCAAATTCGCGGCGGGCCTGATCAAGCGCATTCAGTGCAACGACGGCATCCTTGAACTCGTCATTGGCTTCGCGCTCGATGGTCTCGCACGCCCCGTCGATGCAATAGACATCCCCATCGCAGATAAACTGGTTCGCCGAGGCTGGCTGGTCGGGGACCGGGCAATCATAGACCCGCTCCCATGTCCGGCATGGCTCGTCGGTCAGACAATCCTCGCGCACCAGATTGCAGCCGGGGGTTTGTGTTAGCGCCTGGCAATCCTCGGCCGCAGTAAAGGTCCGGCAGGTATAGCTCTTCGCCCATGCCCAGCAGGGCTGGGTAACCGCTATGCCGTTGACAATGCGGGTGACCGGATCGCTGTCGGTACAAGTTTCGCGATCTTCAGCGCAATCGGTGTTGCTTGCAAAGGGCGCGCATTGGCTTTCACCGCGCGTGACGACAATGCTGTTCTGGGTGGTGGTACCACGGACCGTGCCGCCTGCGACCTGCGACGGACAGCTTAATATGGTAATGGGTTCGCCGGGCTCAATGCAGTAGCGCTGGTTGTTGGGACGCGTCTCCCATTCGAGGCAGATACCCGGCATTTCGCCCGCATAGGTGCATTGGGCATTGTCAAAGAGTGCGCAATCATCGACCCGGTTTAATCTGTTGGTGCCTAAGGCGCTGCACCAATAGGTATAGCGCGTAGCGGGTGCGGCGGTAACGACAATCGGGATATTGCAGCTCTTCTGCTCTTCGCTCGCTGAGAAACCCGAATTGCAGGTAGCAAAATAGCGGGTTGAACTTGCCGTAGCCGAAGGCAGGGGAACGCAGCGCCCCTGCGTTCCGCTCACGCTCATGCCGCTTGTATAGCTTAGCGGGTCTTCGCTGATCGCCTTGCTGCGTGCGATCGTCGCATCCAGATCAACCGGCGCAAAGCGCACTCGCTGGTCGATCGACGAGCGTATCGCGCGGTAGCCTTCATGCGCGCTTGTCTGGCTAGCTGCTGCACCCGCCATGGCATCGGGATTGTCGAAATAAGCCGATTGGGAAGGGCTATCGTTAAAATTGGGAATGCGCTCGGCATCGGGATCGGTGCTTGCCGCTGGTTGCGCGGTCGCAGCCTTTTCGCGGCCAAAGGCTTTGCCATCGGCTTTGGCCGCAGCCGTCGAAGTTTGTGCAGACGCGCCCTTCATGGGCAGCGATCCTGCGATAAGGAACAGCGCGCCAAGCCGGATAAGTGTTTTGCCGGTCATGGCTTTGCCTTTCGCAAAGCCTTGAGATGAAGCTGGGCAAGCGGCGCGCCGGGTCCGCCGCCTGAGGCAAAGGTCGACAGGGCGTATTCGGCGCTGACATTGCCCGTCATGCGGTCGTGCGGCGGGACGTTCGAGACGCAATCGAACCCGTCGCACACATCAAAGTCGCTCGCGGTTACGACATAAGCAGGGACGGTATCGATCCTGAACGCGCGAAAGAGGCGCGGATCGATCCCGACATTTTCGGGAACGCCCTGGCTTCCGGTCACTTTCAAAAGTGCGGTGGTGAGTGCTTTGGCGCTTCCCTGAGGAAATCCACGGAAAACGACCACGCCGCCTGCCTGCGAGACATCGCCGATCATCTGTTTGAGCGCGGGCGCCGGCATCGACACGCTGGCAAAGGCGATGAAACGCGGTGCGACTCCCATGCGAGCTTCGTCGAAGCCTGCGGTATCGGCAACGAGCCGGTCGAAGTCGAAGGCTTGATCAAGCGGTGGCCCGGCAGGAGGTCGCACCGAAGCTGCATAGCGCTTGCCATTGGCCTCGCTCGTCTGTGCAGTTTCTTTGGCGCTCTCGCGCAATTGTTCGGCGCGCACACGCGCTGTGGCGCTCAACGCGGCTGCATCAGCCTCGGCTTCGGAGGCGCGTGCGCGGATCGCGGAAAGGTCGAGCTCGGTCTCGCCATGTTGAGCGGCCAGTCCTGCGACAGCGGCCGTCCCGATGCAAAGGGCAAAACCAGCGAAAAGGAGTGAGTATTTCATAAAGCGCAGCAATTCCGTTTGCGCCAGACCAGATAGCCCATATCCTCGCCGATTGCGGGATAGACCTGGCCTGCCGAATTGAAGGTGGTCGACGCCCCGATCGGCGCACAGGCATAGCGGCCCTTGGTGAGCGGGTTGGGGTTGGTGGGCTGGAAGCGATATTGTTGCTTCCTCATCACCGGCATCAGATATTTGCCGCACAGGCCTTTGGAACCCATCGTCCCCCAGGAGACGAGCTGGCGGTGGAGCTTGTAGGCAAAGCGCGACAAAGCGAGCCTTGAAGCCTGGACATGGCCGATGGTAGCCGAGACATTGCCGTTCATCGGATACATCGATCCCTGACAGCCCGCGCACCAGAAGAGCTTGTCCGAGGGGAGCTTGCGCGTTGCCAGCACACAATCGGCGGCACAGGCGGCGAGCGCCAGCGGATTTGCAAACAGCACCGCTTCGGGGTTGATGATCGCGGTCAGTTCGGAATCCTGCCAGAGCGGGTCGATCTCGCTGATGTAGAGAATGTCGACCGAAGCCGCTTCTAGACAGAGAAAGTCTGCGACCAGTTCCATCCAGTAGATCAGCGGATAGGCATACCAGTGGATATGCCACTGCGAGTTATACTGCGTGGCACCCCCGACTGCCGAGGGACCTGCAATCGTCTTGAAGCCGATGTCGAACCCGGGATCGAGTTTCAATCCGCCCAGATTGACGAAACACCATGGCTTCATCGAGACATCCGCCAAACGCACTGGCTCCCAGAAGCCCATGGCGATGCCCGGGCGGATTCCGCAAAGGCATAGGGGCGAATCCGGATTGTCGGGATCGGGGCGGTTTGACGGCCAGATTTTGAGGCCACCGACCGAGATCGGAAAGAGGCACGACCAGCAGATATCGGTGATCGGGTTGACGAATTTGCCCGTGCAGCGACCAGGTCCCGCATCGGCATAGGCAGGTGTTACGCTCGTACCAATTGCTAGAAGCATTGCCACAAATGCGCTGCAAAGCCTTGATTTCAAATTCATGATTGTGCCTCCGCTCGTTTGCGAAGCGGAACCTCGCTGATGATCAGGAAGCGCCCTTGCTGTTCAACTGTCGCCGGGACCGCGCGGATGCCGAAATGCTTCACCAGGGTTCCGCCCTGATCGAAATAAAAGCGCCGCTGGCGCGCGCGCATCAGCTCAAGCGGCGCACCGCGCACGAGAATGAGTTTGGCATCCGTCGCTTTGTAGCGCCTCGTTGCCCAGGCAAGCTGTGCGGGATCGTCGCCGTCGACGAAGACCAGTCTTTGCCGCAAGACCACCGTGTCGAGCGGGTTGACCTGTGTGCCCGATCTTATGATCAGCCGTCCTTTGTCATCGCTTATGTCCTGTTCGACCCGGATGGTCGGATCAAAGCGCCATTGCCGCATTGTCTGCGTAACGCTTATGCCAGCAACAGGCTCGGGCCGGTTGACCCGGGCTATTGTTCGGCGCTTCAAATCCGCATTCAACCGCGCGGTTTCACCGCTCGCTTCGAGGCGTTGCAATTTGGAGCGGATCTGTTCGAGCAGATCGGGCTCGGCAATAGGAAAGACCGCACCTTGCTGGCCATAATCTTTTGCCGACACCTGTGATGCGCCAAATGCCATGGCGAGAAGCGTGGCAATGAAGACTGCGGAGACATGTTTCACAATATCGGCCTCCCGACCCCGAGGACGCGCGGGCGGCAGATCCAGCCAATCGCGGCATAGCGGCTGTCAAAGCCGTCTTTGTGGTCAGTCCCTACAAAATAGCAGCCATGCGGGATCAGCCCGGTTGGTCCGAGATCAAGTGGCTCGCCTCTCATGCTCGTGCGCTTGGCGGTCGCGACGGCGCGTCCGTTGACGAAATAGGTGCGTCCCTTGCGCGTGACCCGGTCGCCAGCGACGCCCAAGACCTTTTTGGTGAAGGGCTTAGGTTCGTCGCCAAAATGCGCGGTCAAAAGCGCGGACGGTGGCGGATCGAAGACAATGATCTCGCCGTGCGCCGGCATCACCCCACGCTCAAGCCAGATCGCCCAATAAGGCAGGCTTGGGCTTATATTGATCATCAATGCATGGTCGCGGGCAAAGGCTGCAAGACTGGAGAGGCTTATCGCAACCGCAGCCAGACCGCTCCAAATGAGCAGCCTTTTGGGCAAGCGGGGAGCAGAGCCGTTTCTATTTACGCGCATGGGCCTCGCCCTCGAGACGCCGCGCAACATCCTTGCGCACGGTTTCGGTGAAATCGGGAGCCGAACCTGCAATCACGGCTTCGGCCACGAGCACGGTACGTCCGTCTGCGCTCAATGAATTGACCGAGGCTTCGACGGCCTTCAGATAGCGCTCGACCCGCGCTTTCATGATTTCGGGGGGATTGCCGCTTCTCGCTTCAGCTTCGACAAAGGCGCCCATCATGCCGGCCAGCTCGACGGTCACGACTTCGCGCTCTTTGACTTCAACCAGTGCGGTCGTGGCCCAGCTTGCCCATAGGCCTGCCACCATGATGCCAGCAAAATTGGCGAGGGTGGCGAGTGAATAGCCTGCAAAGCGACGCTGCGGCACTTGCTGATCAGATGTTGCTAAAATGTTCTCCATCACATTTTACCTTCGTCGAGCGTGCGCATCAGGTCGGCGACAAAGCGCGGAGTACGCCAGATCGCGATCAGCAACACGAAGAGGAAAAAGCCGCCCTGGAGTTCACCCGAAAAGGCAAGCTGGCGCGCGCTGTCGGCGCCTAGATAGCGGTTCGCGATATTGTCGAGCTGGAGGAACAGCAGATCCATGTTCCAGCCGGAAATGAGTAGGAAGAAGAAGAGCGGCAGCCCCAATGTCATCAGAAAGGTAGTGACCGCAAAGGCGCTGCTGCGCAGAAAGATATAGCAGCCGTCGCCCACGAAGCGCCGCCAGGGGAAGGCTTGCGCTTTCCGGTTTTGCTGACTTACATCGGCAGCCCGGTCCATCGGCGTGGTAAAATCAAAAGTCATATTTTCAGTTCCTTGGAAGTTAGTTTTTAGAAAGCTTGTGGAAAGGCTATGCGCTCGATCGCGTCCGCCAGCTGCATGCCGCGCGCCAATTCAGCATCGATTTTGGCGAAGGTGTCGGGCGAGCTTGAAAAGAGCGTCGCTGAATAATCATCGAGCACCAGACGCCCGATGCTTTCGACCTCGGGGCCTTTGATGAAAACCTCGCTGTAATCGGCGCCTGAGCGTTTGAGACTCCGAATAAGCGTTTCGGTACGGTCATCCATATCAAGCCGGCTTGCGCGTTTGAAATCGGCGATCGTCTCGGGCTTTTGCTGCAGGATGAGCATCCAGTCGCTATTTTCGAGCGCGGCGGTGGCGCCATCGGATTTGTAATAGTCGTTCAATGATTGCGTCGCAGTTGCGAGCGAACCGCCATATTTGCGGCACGTGCGGGCATAGGTTTCGACAAATTCGCCCATCGAGCCGCCTTTGAGCATGCTCCAGGCTTCGTCGATAAGGAGCAATTTCCGCACCGAGCGCGGGCTCCGCGTCATTGCCTGGCTGGTCATGAACATGATAGCCGACAGGACGACGCTGCGCAGATCCTCGCGGGTGGCAAGGTCGGACATCTCGAACACGGTGAAGTCGGCATCCAAGTCGATGCTCGCCTGGCCTGTAAAGAAGGCGCCATAGCTGCCTCCTGCCATATAAGGCGCAATCGAGACTGCGAGATTTTCGGCAATCGGATTGGCGGTGGCGACAAGCGCTCTCGCAATTCCGTCGATCGAACCCTTGGTGCCTTCCTCGCTCCAGACCTTCATCACGGCGGAATCGACAAAGCCGCGTTCGGCATCGCTTAAGGTCTCGCTGTGCCGCGCCATCTGGCCGATAATGGCCTTGACCATCCCGAAGCAGTCGAGACGATAATCTTCATTCTGTTCGGCACGCTCGGCATCGATCATCGAAAAGGGGTTGAGACAGAAGCCCGAGGCAAGCGTGAACTCGACAAAGCGGCCACCCTGGAGTTTGACCGAATGTTCAAAGCTGCGGCCATCGTCGATGACCACGACCTGTGCGCCTGCACCTCGGAGTGCTGCGCACATTTCCTGCAAGAGCACCGACTTGCCCGAACCCGATTTGCCGCAGATCGCGACATTATGGTTGCCTGCTTCATTTTCGAAGGGCGACCAGAAAAAGGGCTGGCCGCGCCGTCCGACGAACAGCAGATGGGGGAGTGGCCCACCCAGATATTCGCCCTGCATCGGTGCGATATTGGCGGCCGTCGTCGACAACAAGGTCTTCATGCGTTTCAACCTTTCCATGTCCTTGGCGAGCCCGTCGGCGAGCGTCAGGGGCATTGCGGCGAGCAACCCTTGAATTTGCAGGAAGCGCTCGTCGATGAGGTCCCAGCCTGCGGCCTTGTAGATCGACTTGATCGCGCGTTCGTTGCGGTCGCCATCGCCGAGCGGTGAATAGGCGGTGACCCCGTAAAACACCTTGGCGAGCTTGCGGCCTTCCTGCAGCTCGGCCTGTACATGCTGCCATTCGGCAGACTGTTCGGCGATCTTGGGCAAGAAACGCGCGCTTTTGGTGCCTGCAAGGCTCGTCGTCCGCATGAACTTGTACCCCGCCCGGGCCGCCGCTGCTTCCTGCGAAGGGTAAATGAGGCACAGCATGGTCGCGGTCGGGCAGGGGAAACGGAGCTTGTCGGTAAAAAGATCCCCAATCAGCCGCGAACATTCCCAGGGCGCCCAGCGCAGCGGCATGTTGCGCACCCCATAATGGCGGATATCAAAACAATCGGGATAGACCGTGCCGATTTCGGGGACGCCCTCATTCTCCTCACCGGTCGCACGGAAACGCTCGGTCCTGAGCAGCATCCTGTCTTCCTCGACCAGAAGCTCGATGTCGCGGCGCAAGGCTTGCGAGGAGATCGGATCGAGCGGATTATAGGGGCAGACATCGTCCTGTGGTGCTGTCGTCGGCGAAGTCAGATCATCGATAAGCGCGATCAGCGCCTGCGGTTCGATTTCATGAACGCCACGGTTCAACGAGCGCAGCATCGCCATCAACCCGTCGCGGCACTGGACCAGTTCTTCATTGCTGACATCCGCCTGCGAAGGAACGCCCAAGGACAGGAACAGCTGATGGTGACGCGTATGAAAAGGAGCATCCTTGCTTCCCGAATTCCAAACTAGGTCATACATCCGGTTGGCGCGGTGCCGTGCGATCGCTTCATAGACGCCGCCTTGCGCATAACGCGGCGCAAACCAGGGAGCGATGATGCGGCTGATCCGGGGGCTTGCATGGTGCAATATCTGCAGACAGGCACCGGGCGGCAGGCCTTCGGAGAAAAACTGCCCCAATATCTCGGCGGTCCGCTCATCGGCGCCGATCAGCGGGGTGACGCCGAGAACAAAGCCCTTCGAGCGCGCGTTGAGATAGAGCCGGCTGCGCGCATCGAAAACACGGTAGGGAAGCCAGTCGGATAGCATCTCGAGCAGCAAGCCGCCGCGTGGCGGCTCAACCTCTTCGGCGTCACCCAAAAGACCTTCCAAAATCCGCGATTTTAGCGAAGTGAAGCCCATTGTCATTATTCGGGCTCCTTCGGCGTCTTGGCGGCGTCTATGGCCTCGGCACTCGGAAAGACGGGCGCGTCTTGTGTTTCAGGGTGTCGAGGGGTCCGAACATGCGGGAGGGGGGCTGACATGTCGAACCCCTCGACCGCCGGTGCAGAGGCACCGGCAACAGCCTCGCGCGCCGTGGAGGGGAGAGCCAGCGGCGAGGCTATGACAAAGGGATCATCGGAAATTGGGTTATCGGCGGTTTCGGCTGTGCCATCTTCGGTATGCGGCGACGCTGTTTCGGGCCGCTGCTGCGCTGCCTTCATTGCGCGCGCGACCGAACGGACAAAACCGCTTGCACCATTGTCCGATTTCCGTCGCAGCCGTGCGGTCCAATCGGGCTGTTCCGCGATCGCCCAGGCGACAGATTCCTCGTGAAGGATGCCGGTGTCATCGACATGGGCTGGAAAGACGATCCGTATCGTGCGTTCGCGGCTGCGTCCGGTATCGCCGCCCGCTACGCCAGCGCGCGGCGTGGGGTGCGTTCGGGGATCGCCCTTTGCGAGCATCGCGGTTGCATCGGCGTCGATCCGGCTTGCGGGCAAGCAGTCTGCAGATGTGGTTTTGCCCTTGGCACGGCATTCAAAGTCGCCTGCGATATTGGTCGCAAAGGTGGCACAGCCGCTGGTTGTAAAGAGAAGCGGGGCAGAAAGGAGCATAAGAGAAAGGCTACGCATCGCGATCATCCTTTGGATTTGGTGGGTGAGTTTGCGAGAAAGGCTTTGAGTTCGGGTCCCGCGCGGTAGCCTTCGAGCACTGCGCCATCGGAAGGCCGTACGATCACCGGTGTGCCGCCAAAGCCATGCGCCTTGGCAAAGCCTTCATTGGTATCGAGCCCTTTGGTGTCGCAGGCTTTGGAAGGACCGAGCGTTTCACCGGCATAGGCTTTGCGCAGCGCTGCTGCCGGATTGTCAGCACAGATCACAGCTTCTGCGATTCTACGGCTTTCTTTGGCTAGGATCGAGATCGGGCGCTCTTCAACACGCGCGCCGATTGCGATGAGCTCGCTTTCGAGCTTCTTGCAATAGCTGCAGTTGAAATCCGAAAAGACGATTGCCTTGGGCCCGTTTGCAGGCCCCCAATGTATCGCACCTTTGGGATCGAGCCCGGTAAGCGGTACCTTCTTGGGCACCGTGGGCTGTTGGGGCAGGCCAGCATTTTCGCCATCGGTGCGGCGCGCAGCCCCTGCCGCCAGCAGGTCGGGATTGAGCGCAAGCAGCCGCGCGGCGGTCAGATCCTGGCGCGCTTCCATGTCGTAGACGCGGCCGATCACCAGATATTTGGCCTTGGTATCGACATAGAATAGCGTGGTTTTGGAGGCGACTTCGCACAGCCCTGCTAGGCCTTTGCAATCAATCGCGTCAATCGGTGTCTTGGGAAGCCGCAGCTTCAATGCCTCGCGTACCTTGGCGATATCGGGCGCGGTGATTGCAGCACTGCCATAGTGTGCGACACTCCAGCCCGTGGCGGCGGACAGCGCGACAAGCGCAAGACCGAGCCCGCCTGCCTTCAGCCAGAAGCGGGATGTTTTGGTTGGTTGGCTCATTGGCTGTTCCTCACATAAACGCCGTCGAGAAAGACGATGTCGACGGTGATGCCGGTGGGCATTTCGACGACGGGTTGATATTGTTCGGCGCGCTCGATGAGATATTTGCTCACCGTATCGGCGGCATCGCCCGCACCCTGGCCAAGCCCGCCGCCCAATATGTCGCCGGCGGACAGCTTTGTGCGGTTGCCATCGCTGTCGGTGGTGGTGCCCGTGAAGATGCTGTTGGCATTGGCCGAAAAGCCGCGCCCGAACCCGCCAATGATCCCGGCCAAAAGCGCCTGGCTCACAAGACTGCCTTCGCGGCTGACAACACGGCCGCGCACACCCGATTTACCGGCAAAGCTGATAAAGCCCTTGACCTCTGAGACTGCGACCCGGCCTCCAGGCTGATCGCAGGTCATCTTTGCAAGTTTGACATAGACCTTCTCGGACGAGAGATCGCCGCGCGCTGAACCATTGACCACACAACCGGTGAGCCTTGTTGTCAGCACCCGGCCGTTCTGCATGACCGAGCGGGCAGGCCCTGTAATCCGCAAGACCACGGGTAACGGATCGGTCTGGCTCGAGACACCCGCCGATGCATCGACACCGACAATGACGGTTGCAGGCGCATAGCTGTTGGGCGGCAGATAATCGGGGGAATCTTCAACAAGAAGTGGAGGCAGATCGGGCCGCGCGGCTTTGGGACCGCCTGCTGCCTTGTCACTGCCGAAGCTCAAAAGCTTGACCTCGCCCGGCGGCAACATGCCAGCATCGGGTCCGGCCAAGGATTGGCCGCCAGCACCCGTGCCACTGCCACCGCGCCCGCGGGCATCATATCCACCTGCCTGCGGTCCGTAAGCAGGGACCGGCGGGGGAGGGGGCGCTGCCGCTTGTGCGGCGAGTTGGCCTTTCAATTGCGCATTTTCGGCCGACACCGCATCGATCGCTGCTTGTCCGTCGATGCGCATTGCCTGGTTCTCGGCCTGCAACGCTGCCATCTGCGCTTCAATATCAGCACGGGGGAGCGCCGCTTCTTTGAGTGCCTTTTGCTCGCGCGCAATCGCATCAAGGCGATTGCCATAGCTTGCGACAAATTCCTTTTGTGAGAGGTTGCGATTGACCAGCCCGGTCGTGTCGATTTCCTGCGCGGAGGCCGTGTTGCTGTCGGCAGCTTCATCATCCGATCCCAAGATGAACCAGCTTCCACCAGCAAGCAGAAGGGCTCCGACGCTTGCCAGAAGCAATTGCTGGCGTTTGGCCGTCCGGGCATTGAGCGTCGCCAGCGACAAAGGCGGCTTGTCGGCATTTGGTGTTGCGGTGCCAGTTTCAGTCATGATCATAGTCTCCGTTGGCTCCGACGATCAGCGCCGTAGTGCTCGCACCTGGCGCAAGGCTCGGCTCACCAATGCTGATCGCGAGTGTGTCCTTGGGCGCGAGATCGCGTTCGGCGAGCGGCAGCGGCTTTTTGCCGCGATTGGTGAGGCGCAGGACTTTTCCAAGAAGTGACGCTCCGCGATATTCAGCGATCAGCTGGATTTCGAGATTGCCGACGCGGGCCGCAGGGCTCGCCGACTGGCGGATTTCGAAACCGTCGATGGTCTTGTCGGTCGCCATCGCCTGGATCAGACGCACTGCGCTTTGGTCGGGCCGCGTCTGATTTTCCCAATTGGCGGCATCGCTTTTGGCGAGCGTCGGATTGCTGATGAACAGCTGCTGTGCTTCGATCATCTCGGCCTTGCAGGCAAATTTGTAGACGAAGCCCTTTTTGGTGGTCGCAAAGAAGCTGATCGATCCCGCTGCATAAGTCTCGGGGACCGAGATGTAGATGTCGCCGCGCACCGGTTCGTTGGTGACCGCAAAATCATTAAAGGGCGTGCCGCTCGAGATTTTGGAAACACTCGCAAACTGGTCGCCGACGAGCGCGATGCGGCTAAGCTCCTGCTTCGACACAACGCATTCGATGCGCGCATTGTCGGCGGCCTGCTTATACTGGTCAGCAAATGCTGGACTGGGCAGCAGGCTGGCTGTGGCCATGAAGGTGCAAATGGCGGCTTTATTCCGCATCTATGTTCTCCTCTGGATTGTTTTCGGTGTTGATCTGGGTGAAGCCTGCGAGCCCGAGGCGCAGGCCCTGGTAGCTCCAGTCGAAACGGAAGCGGCGCTCGTCGCTTGCAATAACCTGTGCTCCAACAAAGGTTTTGAGGTTGCCGTGCACTTCCGAGGTCAATTTATGCGGATTGACCGAGAGCCCCTTGATGACAAAGGCTTGGGTGACGTCCGAGCCGCGCTGCTCCTCGACGATCCGCAGCAATTCGGCCTTCAACCTGCCATGATGGGCAGGAGAGGCGAGCTCCAATATCTGCGTCATCCAATAGTCGAGCCCTTCGGGGCTGCGGTTGAGCAGCATCAGTGATGCATCGCGCGTCACCAGTTCTAGATAGTCGGCGCTCACCCCGGTCTTGGATATGCTCAAGGGCTTGGAAACCGTCGGCACCAATATGACCTCACGGTCGCGGGTGGCGGCCAGGCCGCCGGTGACAACCAGTGCCAAGCCCAGCGCGACGCTCGTCAGCGCAAGCAGGTTTCTCTGGCGAAGGAGCGACTGGCTGCGCTCGTGCGAAATATGGGTCAGCATGATAGTTCCCTCACCCGGCCAGAAGCCGGCAATGGGAGGGCGGCGTTGCGACAAGACCGGTAAACCCCGAAGGCAGATACCAATAAGCGGCATGGAGTACCCATGAACTGGCACGCCCTGCTTTTGCCTTCCGCAAGGTGAACCAGGCTCCGGCTGACACGATAATGCCGATGAAGATATGCTGGCTGAGGATTCCCCAGGTGAAGGGGATGATGATCCCGGCAAACTCGTCGAGCGTCCAGAAGCCGATAAGCTCCGGATCATCGAGCCGCTTGGGAACAAGATATCTGTCCGTCATGACGCCACCCTCCTTTCGCGTACCGCTCAGATGACCGCGGTGATGGTCGAGGTGACGATCGGCACACCGGTGCCAACACCAATGCCGACGGCAACGGGCACAGCGATCTGGCTCAGCGTGAAGCGACCCGAGGCAAGACCGATGAGGCCGCCTGCAAGGCTCAGCACGGTGATGATCTTGCCGCCCGAACCTTCGAGAAAGTCGGTGAACTTGGTGAGCGCCGGAGTGAAGGTCGTGTCGGCACCGGCATAAGCCGCCGTTGCCGCAAGGGCTGCGACCGCAATCGGCAGCGCCAGGCCCGTCATTTTGCCGAGGCGGGGTTTGAGGGACATTGTGGTCATTGATGCATTCTCCATCGAGAGGGTGGGCAGCGATATCGTTCGCTGTCTGTTCTCAATGGCGCGCTAGGAGAGCGATAGGAAAGCGGAATGCGCTCGGAGTGATCGACGGGGAGCTCGTTTTCCGGAAGTGCGGCAAACGCCGACTGGAGAAGCGCCAAAAGCCGTCAATCAGGCGTCAACAAGAGACCGGAGAATCGGCCATTACGGGGAGGGGATTTGGCCACTCGCCCGAATCGTCTCAAAATAGGAAATCCTATATGTTCTGCTAATGTTCTTTCTGCTTTCCTACAGCACGAGTCTCGCCATATTGATTCGAATCGATAGCTTTAACCAAGAAAGGACATTCATCCATGCAGATGGAAATAGCCGAGCGACCCGGCGTCGATCCGGTGCTGGCGCGAACGTTGGCAAAAGCCATCGATGGATCATCCAAGCCCCGCCGCACTATTGCGCGGGAGACAGGTCTTCACAAGGATGCGCTATTGGGCGTCATCCGTGGTACCAGGGCAGTCACGACCGATGAAGCGCTTCGACTGTTTAGTGCTTCTGGCGTGCCACCCAAAGGTATATTGGCGCTGGCGCTTGCTGGCCACGAAGACTTGGCTTCCGAATGGATGCACCAGGACATAGGGCGGTTTTGGGACGAGCTGTTCCGGGCGCTGCCCACAACGCTGGCGGAGGCGTTGGGTGAAGATCTGCAGGAAATCCGGCCCCGCTGGGCTGTCGGCACGTCGCGGCTCGTAGCTAAATTGCTCGCTGAGCATGTGCGTGATGTCATTAGCCGAGAATTTTCAATGCGTTAGATGGGTATTTATCATGAAAATAGACCAAGTCTCTTGCCAAAGTGTGACCCGTGGTTTCGCTGATAGTTCAGAACCGAATCCGTCCCGCCTCATCCGCCTCCCTGAGGTCATGAAGCGCGTTGGGTTGAGTCGTTCGGCGATATATAAGCGGATGGCGGAAGGAAGTTTTCCTCGATCAAGATCACTGAGTCCGAAATGTGCTGTTTGGGTGCAAGCAGAGATTGATATTTGGATAGCTGAAATCTCAAATATTGGCGTAGATCCAAATACAAATAAAATTTAATAATTATCGTTCCAATATAAAATGACAATAGTATATACAATGATAACAATGGCATATCATTATAATATAGATAAATCACATTTGGTTTTTATAGACAGATTGCTACGCAATTATTCCGCAAGACCTTGATGGTGAATACCTAGCGCGCTCGACGATCGCGTGTCCGAAATGCACGCCCTAGGCGGCGTGGACAAATTTGAGCCAGTATCTGGCGGCGGCGATATGAACCATGCTTAGGAAGCTTTCGGCGAGTTGATCGTAGCGGGTTGCGATGGCGCGGTTGATTTTCAGGCGTCCGAAGAAGCGTTCGATGTGATTACGTTCCCTGTAGAGTGCCCGGTCATGTTCGATCTTGATCCGGCGGTTTGAACGGCCCGGGATGACGGCCTGGATGTTACGATGCGCAAGATCGGTTCGGATGGCATCGGCATCATATCCCTTGTCCGCCAGTAGCGCCTTTGGTGCCCGCTCCGGCAGGGCGATCAACGTGTCATAGGCCTTGCAATCGGCTGCTTCGCCGACCGTCAGGTGGAAGGCGACCGGTCGTCCTCTGGCATCTGCCAGACAGTGAAGCTTACTGGTGAACCCGCCCCGCGAGCGGCCAAGAGCGCGTCGATGAGCCCCCCTTTTCCGCCCGCTGCCGAGACGTGAGCGCGAACGGTTGTGCTGTCGATACTGTAATGGCCGCTGTCCGCCATGATCTCGGCCAGCGTGACTGAAACAGCCTCCCAGACCCCGGCCTCGCTCCAGCGCCGAAAGCGCCGGTAGATCGTGTTCCAATTGCCGTACTTGGGCGGGACATCGCGCCACGGCGTGCCGCAACGCAGACGCCAGAGGATCCCGTTGATGATGGAACGGTTCTCTTCAGGTGGCCGCCCAGCCCCACGGTTTACGGCCTCAATCGGCAGCAAATCCTTCAAAACACGCCATTCCGCTTCGCTCAGATCGCCCCGGCTCAACCCTGCCTCCAAAAGGAAGCCTTGAATCAACCACCGAGTCTCGCGTCAACCAATTTGTCCACGCCGCCTAGGAGCCTTTTTGCTTTCGACTCTGAAGTGAACATAAGGCGCTTGTATAGACGTCGCATGGTACCTAAATAAAGCTTTAGTTTCGCTGGTTAAATCGCTTTTTTAACATATGACTTTGTTCGAACAAATCCAAGTCGTGAACTTCTGAAACAGTTGCAACTCGTCGTATAGCTATTTTGTTTCCTATACTTTTCTGCTAGATGCGACACCTCAAGAAGAGATTCGGGGTCGAACATCCGTGCGGTTGGAAAATGAAGACACAGGACCTGCAAGTCCTGCGCAGGGGAGTATTGCCTCTACGCAAGCTTTTTTACATCCGTCACTTGCCTGTTTCATACTGTTGGCCAAGTTTTTGGGAACACCTGCTGATCCTGAGCAGATTGCGCATGATCGCGGGCGGGGAGATGATCCCTATAGTCTTGAAGACCTGTCGCGGATTGCCAGGAAACTGGGACTGATAGCGAGGCTCAGAAATGCCAATGTTGAAGAACTGCGCAAGGTCCCGCTGCCTGCGCTGATGGATAGCACTGACGGCAATGCGGCCATCCTGCTCAAGATCGAGGAAGACAGCATCAATCCGCGCTATCTCATCCAGCGCGGCGATGCCGAGCGGCCCGAGGTGTGGAGCGCTGCGCAGCTGGAGGAGCGTTTTGCTCGCCGCCTGCTGCTGCTCACCAGTCGCGAAGCGATGGCAGGCGAGAAGCGACCCTTTGACATCAGCTGGTTCATTCCGGCGCTGGTTAAATATCGCAAACCCTTACGCGATGTTCTGATCGCGTCTTTCTTCCTGCAACTAATGGGTTTGGTTTCCCCGATCTTCTTCCAACTGGTGATCGACAAGGTACTGGTGCACCAGTCGCTTACCACATTGGACGTATTGGCCTTCGGCCTAGCAGTGGTGCTAATATTTGAAACAGCCATGTCGGGTTTGAGGAACTGGTTGTTTGCCCACACTACCAACCGGGTCGACAGTGAACTTAGTAGCCGGATGTTCCGACACTTGCTGAACCTACCGCTCAGCTATTTCGAAGCCCGCCGTGTAGGCGACAGCGTGGCCAGGGTGCGTGAGCTGGAGAGAATACGAGAGTTCCTGACTTCCAATGCGGTGACTGTCGTGATCGATCTGTTTTTCACCATCGTGTTCTTTGCGGTAATGTTCATGTATTCGCCGTTGTTGACGCTGGTCGTGCTGCTCTCGATCCCGCTTTATGTGGCAATCTCGCTGTTCATCTCACCGCCCTTGCGCGACATGCTCGAAGAGAAGTTCCGCCGGGGGGCGGAGAACCAGTCCTTCCTGGTTGAAAGCGTCACCGGAATCGGCACCTTGAAAGCGATGGCGGTCGAGCCACAGATGCGCGACCGGTGGGAGAAGCTGTTTTCCGGCTATACCAATATCGGCTTCGATGTAGCCAAGCTTGCCAATACCGGCAGCCATCTCATCCAGCTGGTCTCAAAGCTGACCACGGTTGCCATCCTCTACTTTGGTGCAAAATCGGTGATTGCAGGTGACCTCAGCGTGGGCAGCCTAGTTGCCTTCAACATGCTCGCGGGCCGCGTGTCGGCACCGATCCTGCGCCTGTCGCAACTGTGGCAGGATTTTCAGCAGGTGCGGATATCAGTGGACCGTTTGGGCGACGTACTTAACGCGCCTGCCGAGCCTGAATACAATCCAAGTCGTGCAAGCCTGCCGCCGATTGCAGGCGCGGTGGAGTTTGACAAGGTCCGCTTTCGCTATCGCCCCGATGCCCCCGAGGCACTGCGCGGAATATCCCTGCAGATCGAAGGCGGCGAGATGCTCGGCATTGTCGGGCCATCGGGTTCAGGCAAATCCACACTGACCAAACTGGTCCAGCGGCTCTATGTTCCCGAGCAGGGCCGTGTGCTGGTTGATGGTGTCGACCTGTCGCTCGTTGATCCGGCTTGGCTGCGTAGACAGATCGGCGTGGTCTTGCAGGAAAATATATTGTTCAACCGCACGGTGCGCGAGAATATCGCGCTCGGCGATCCAACACGACCGATGGAAGCGGTGATCGCGGCTGCGCAATTGGCAGGCGCGCATGAGTTCATCCTGCAGCTGACGCATGGCTATGACACGGTGATTGACGAGCGCGGAGGCAATCTTTCGGGCGGACAGCGCCAACGCATGGCGATTGCCCGCGCACTCATCAACGATCCGCGCATCCTGATCCTTGATGAAGCCACCAGTGCGCTCGATGCCGAGAGCGAGGAAATCATCCAGAACAACCTTGCGAGCATTGCGCAGGGCCGCACAGTCATAATCATCGCGCACCGTTTGTCCGCAGTCCGCCAATGTAACCGCATCATTACGGTTGAAGGCGGAGAGGTGACTGAGATGGGGAGCCATGAAGAGCTTATCAAGGCCGGTGGCCGTTATGCGCAGCTTTATGCCAAGCAGATGGGAACTAAGCTATGAGCTTTGCTGACCGTTTTCCTGCTTTGGCGCATCATTGGGCGGTCCTTAAGACCAGCTGGAAACAGCAGGACGAGCGCGAGGCCATTGCCAAACCGCGCAGTGACCATGAGTTTTTGCCCGCAGCGCTGGAGATCATGGAGAAACCGCCAAGCCCCGGTTTGCGATATCTGATGCTCGCCCTGTGTGCGCTATTTGCCATCACGCTGATCTGGTCTTTTGTCGGCAAGGTCGATGTGGTGGCAACGGCCAGTGGCAAGGTGATCCCCAGCGGCAATGTGAAGGTGATTCAGCCAATCGAGATCGGCTATGTCCGCGCGATCCATGTGAAGAATGGGCAGCGCGTTGAGACGGGACAGCTGTTGGTTGAGCTTGATCCGACTTTGGCGGGCGCGGAAGCGGAGCAGGCAGAACAAAGCCTGCTATCGGCAGAGGTGATCGCTGCACGCAACGCTGCACTGCTCACGCATCTGCAAGGGCGCCCCGCGCGCTTTGTGGCACCAGCAGGAACGCCTGCAGAAATCGCCGAGACGCAGGCGAACTATGTGCGTACGGCGATTGCCGAATATGAGGGCGAGAAGGTAAGCCTTCAGCAGCAACGTGCGCAGCAACAGGCACAGCTTGCCGGTGCCGAAGCGGAGATATCCAAACTCACCCAGACCCTTCCTTTGGTCGAGAAGCAGCTCGAGGCTCGAAAGGAACTGGCTGACAAGGGCTACTTCTCCAAAATCCGCCTGCTCGAATATGAACAGCTCCGTCTTGAGCATATCCAGAATATCGAAGTGCAACGCGCCAAAGCGGCGGAAGCCCGCGCAGCGATCGGCAATATCGATGGGCAGCTGGCTCGTCTCAAAGGCAACTTCGGTAAAGGGGCAGTCACCGAGATGGCGGAAGCGCTGGAGAAGTCGGGACTGTCGCGTCAAGAGGTCACCAAATCACAAAGGCGCAAGGCGTTTTATGAGCTGCGCGCTCCAGTCTCCGGCACCGTTCAACAATTGGCGATCTCTACTATCGGAGGCGTGGTGCAGCCTGCGCAGGCACTGATGATTATCGTGCCTGACAGTGCAACCGCAGTCGTTGAGGCCAATATCCTCAACAAGGATATCGGGTTCGTCCACGAAGGCCAGCCTGTGCGGATCAAGCTGGAGGCGTACAATTTTACCGATTATGGTATCATTCCTGGTGTGGTTGAAAGCATCAGTCGCGATGCCATCGATTTGAGCCAGCCCGGACAGCAAATGGCCAAGGATCCCAATGGGCGCCCGATCCAGCAGGGACTGGTCTATGCCACCCGCATCCGCCTCCTCCAGCCCAGTATCCGCGTACGCGGGCAAGACCAGCTCATCGGTCCGGGACTTGCCGTTCAGGCGGAAATAAAGACCGGTGAACGACGCATTATTGACTATTTGCTATCACCAATGGTGCAAACTTTTGATGAAGCGGGACGTGAACGCTGAAAATAGATTGAAACTAAATATTCACTGTAAATTATACTTGACGAGCAAGTATCGCTCGCTAGCTTTGAGCACAGATGGTGGCGGATTGGATTCTGCTTTTTGGAGGCGCAATGAGTTTTTCTATATTTTGCGTAGTTCCTGATGAAAAACGTCACTTTTGGGTCACGAAGTTCGAAAATACGGCCTTTTTGTCCGTACTTGATTGGAATTATCATTCCGTAGTCAGTAATCGATATTCTCAGTCGCAGTACATTGCTGCAACCAATCGCGAAATTTTCTGTGAAAGGATGAACGCATGATCACGCGCAGGATTTTTGGCGGGCTGTTGCTGGGCGGGATGGCCTTGGTGGTTTCGGGGTGCGACGCGCTTGTCCGCCCTTCGACGGAGGCGCGCTATCGCCTGACTGTAGAAGTTGAAACGCCCCAAGGAATCAATTCCGGATCGAGCGTCATCCAATTGCGAGCAGTCAGTAACCCCGAATGGATGCGGCAATCGTCTGGGCGTACTGGAGGGATATCTTTCAAGGGCGAGGCAGTTGCTGTAGATCTTGGCAAAGGAAAAACGCTTTTTGCTTTGCTACGTGGGGAGACCAATGACGTCACCCCTTTCACATTCCTGCGGGTGGCCCAAGCTGTCGACATGGCTGACTATGGCGACGCCCGAGCGATGCTGGAACGGATGGGGCGCGGGCGCGACGTCAGAATATTGCCGCCGAAAATGGAAACAGGCTGCGCCGATGCCTTGAATTGCAGCATTAGCGCATACCCTCTCCTCGTTACCTTCAAGGATATCAAGGACCCGACAAGCGTGGAGCGGGTTGATCCCGACAATCTCGAAGCCAGTTTTGGCAAGGGCTATCGGCTGAAGGTCATCACCGTGCAGGTCACCGATGAAGAGGTGACGACAGGGATTGAGAAGCGGTTGGGGTGGCTAAAGAGCATCGGGCTGGAACGCGGAACTCTTAAGTCTAATCCGCCAAAGTACCTGGATGAAGTCACTGATCCTATTCAGTTAGTCGGACCGAATAGTTTTTCAACGGAGTTGTTTAAATGACATTGAGTCGTGATTTATTCCTCTCGATCCTTGCTATGGATGCGTACAATCGCGATTACGGCTTCGGTGTCAAAGTGGATGGTACCCAAATTGGCAACGCGCGGATTCGGTCTCGCGACGGACTAGGTATAACTGCTGATCAATATGCAAGCTGGCAAGCAACCGGCTTTTACGCGATCGCTTATGATGTTTCCGATGCGGAGATAGACGGCCTCTCGGGAACGGTGATTTCCTATCGGGGGTCGGATTATCAGGATACCAACGGCATCAGCCCCTTTTCGCGAGATATTTGGCAGGGGTGGAGCAACGGGGCAGGCTTTCCTTACGGGGGGCAATGAACCGCCCCGGGATTGCCGGAGGCCATTCAGCTTAAATTATGCTGCCATTGGC
>CALMYW010000518.1 GCA_937873665.1 uncultured Sphingorhabdus sp. | reverse complement strand
ATCGTAGACCCTTCCTCTCAGGAGTTAGGGCCTCCGGCAATCCCGGGGCGGTTCATTCGGCGCAAAGGGTATCAAGATAACGACGCGTAAGCAGGCGGTCGCTAAGCGTATTGCCAAGGGAGCAATGGTTCACGCGCCTAGCGCCAATATGACGGATGATGATTTAGCTTTTCTCGCAGCCTACATGCTGAAGGCGCCTAACATGGTCAAACGATTGGTTTGTGATCCAGGGTGTCCTGAGAAAAGCACCATGAAGACAACGGCTGATGGCTACAGTGACGTAGTAGCACTCCATATGGCCCGGATTTGGTCATATGTAACTCCATACGACGCCATCTTTGCTATAGGCGATGGGAAACATCCGAGAGCGCAATTTGCGTTCTATCTTCGTCGCTGGGCGAAAAACAATTTCCAGAGGCAGCAGTTCGTGGAGGCCGCTGAACTGGATGACATGTGGAATTATGTCGGCAAACGAAATTCTAAATTGCAGCTTGGAGCGGCCAACATCACCGCAAAAGATGGCCTGAGCTAAATCGCCAACTCACACTTGGGGGGGGGTAAAAACCCCGTGATTTCGGAATTGAAACAAATGATCGGAATCGCGTGTCATTGCTAGGCAGTCCGACGCCACCCTATTTTACGTGATTGCTAGGTGGTTGCTGCAACCAAATCAACAGGTGCTGGAAGTGCGCTAACTTATTGAAAAAAATGGTAGACGCTGAGGGGTTCGAACCCACGACCCGCTGATTAAGAGTTAGTGGTTTCAATATCTCCGCTGGGGCAGCGTATTAATCCAATGCTCAATATCAGTTTCTCTCCACCGAATTCGCCCAGCACCAATATCTACCGGCTCTGGAAAAGTCTTGTTCTGGATTCTTCGCCAAATAGTAGTCCTGCTCTTGATGCCAACTAAACGCATAACCTCGGTGCAGGTTAACAATGCCACATGCATCATGTGCTCTCCAAATAGGTGAAAATGATTGCAAAAAAATGTGATTATAGGTTCTTCCGGTAAGCTTGTAACAAGCAAGCAATGTAGCTGCGATCATCCCGTTTCCCGGACGGAATTTTGAGAGTAAAAAAAGAACATACTAGAAACATAATGCGGTTATTTGCCGCGACAGAGTTAAACGTGGTTACGCGCCCTAAATGGCGGCGTCACGTCTCCGTGCAGTCCTATCGAGCCGTCCTTATTCGCCACTATTGACCAAGTCAAAGCCAGCACAGGCCGATCAAAAGTCCGCGTCAGGAGGTAAATCAGCCTAAGAATCGAACCGAGACTCGCATCGATTCGTGAGTTTCAGATCGGCATCATGTAAGAATATTCTAAATAAGTGCACCATCAGTGCACCATGAGGCATTTAGAGCGCGGTTGGCGCTCATATAATTGGATCTAAGTTATTGAAATTATTGGTCGGGACGAGAGGATTCGAACCTCCGACCCCCACACCCCCAGTGTGATGCGCTACCAGGCTGCGCTACGTCCCGACCGGAGCGCGGCCTATATGGCGGCAAATCTGTAAAAGCAAGGGGCCTTATTGCCCGATAAACGCTTTCCCGTTGCGCGCGATTTACCATGGTGGTAACCGCGCGCCTTGGATTTTCGGCAGGGCTTCCTATCTGCCCTCCAACAAGAACAATCGGGGAAAGCCATAATGACATCGTCCATGATTTTTGCAGCAGCCGCAGCCGGTGCGGCCGGTGGTTCTGTTTCAGGCATGAATTTCTTTACGACAAACATTCTGCCGCTGCTGCTAATTTTCGTAGTGTTTTACTTCTTGCTCATTCGCCCGCAACAAAAGCGCGCGAAGGAGCATCAGGCGAAGATCGAAGCGGTTGGCAAGAATGACGAAGTTGTGACCGGCGGCGGCCTTATGGGCAAGGTGACCAAGGTCGCCGATGATCATGTCGAGGTCGAACTGGCTCCAAATGTACGCGTAAAGGCGCTGAAATCGACCCTTGCGGACGTTAAAAGCCGCACGACTAAACCGGCCAACGACTGAGGCCTTTGCGGCCCGGTTCAATCCCATAGGGGTATTTGATGCTAGATTTTCCACGGTGGCGGGTCATCATGCTGAGCGCATTGATTGTGCTCAGCCTTCTCCTTGCAATTCCGAGCTTTCTGCCCAAGGCGTGGCTTGATCGTATTCCAGACGGTGTGCCCAAGCAAACGATCAGTCTAGGTCTCGACCTTGCAGGCGGCAGCCACATTCTATTGGAAGCCGATGTAGCACAGTTGGAGCGTGACCGGCTGGAAACGCTTGAGGACAGCGTGCGCACAGCAATGCGCCGCGCAGAACCACGCATTTCGATCGACAATGTAAGCCGGACGAACGGCAAACTCAGCTTTGTGGTGCCCGATAGCGCCCAGATCGACGCCGCACGCGAGGCATTATTGCCAATTGTCGCTAACACCACCGGCGGGCGCGATTGGTCGATTGATGTCACCGATGGAAACCGCATCACATTGTCGCCTTCAGGTTCCGGAAATACGACGGTGCTCGATCAGGCTATGAATTCAGCGAAGGATGTGATTGATCGCCGCATCAATGCGCTCGGCACACTCGAACCGACGATCATTCGTCAAGGAGCCGATCGTATAGTGGTGCAGGTGCCGGGGCTTCAGGATCCGCAGGCCTTGAAGGAACTGATCGGCAAGACCGCAAAGCTGGAATTCAAGCTGGTGGATGAGGGCGCTGATCCGGAGCAAACCGCCCAGGGCAAGGCGCGTGTCGGTAGTCAAGTCTTGCCATATCCAACCAACCCGACGGGAATGCCGAACATCGCTGTGCGTCGTTTGGGCGGCATCACCGGTGACAGGCTGACCGGCGCGCAGCAGAGTTTTGACGCGCAGGACAACCAGCCGGTCGTCAATATCCAGTTCGACGGTGAAGGCGGACAACGTTTTGCCCGCATGACGCAGCAAAATACCGGCAAGCTGTTTGCGATCATCCTCGACGGTCAAGTCATTTCCGCACCTCGGATCAACGAACCGATTCTGGGTGGTTCCTCGCAGATTTCGGGCAGCTTCACGGTCGAAAGTGCCAATCAGCTGGCGATCGCACTCAATTCGGGCGCGTTGCCGGTGGATTTGAAGGTTGTTGAAGAACGTTCGGTCGGCCCTGATCTTGGTGCGGATTCGATCAAGAGCGGGATACTGGCCGCGCTGATCGGAACTGCCGGTGTGCTGTTATGGATGATCCTGACCTATGGGCGCTTTGGCGTTTATGCGAGCTATGCGCTTGTCATAAACGTTGCGATGATCCTTGCGGTGATGGCGATGTTCAATGCGACATTGACGCTTCCGGGTATCGCCGGTTTCGTGCTGACCATTGGTGCTGCGGTGGACGCCAACGTGCTCATTAATGAACGTATTCGCGAAGAACGGCGCAAAGGGCGGCGCGTTATCCAGGCGCTGGAAAATGGCTACAAAGAAGCCAGTCGTGCCATTTTCGACGCAAATATCACAAACGTCATTGCAGCGGTGCTGCTTTTCATCTTCGGCTCGGGACCGATCCGTGGTTTTGCGGTCGTTCTGATGATCGGCATCGTTACCTCAGTCTTCACAGCCGTCACACTCACGCGCATGTGGGTGGCTGGATGGGTGAAGCGCAATCGTCCGCAAGACATCAATATTTAATACAAGGGTTCGGTCCATGAAACTTCTGAAGCTCGTTCCCGACGATACCAATATCGGCTTCCTGAAATGGCGAAATATCGCATTCGGGATATCCATCCTGTTGATGATCGCTTCGATCGCTTTGGTCGCGACGCGCGGCCTGAACTTTGGCGTCGACTTCATTGGCGGCCAGATGATCCGCACGACTTTCGTCGGTGAACAGACCGCGCCGGTTGAGGCTTTGCGCGAGAGCGTAGGCGAGCTTGGTTATGGAGATCCGACCATTCAACGCTTTGGCGCAGAAAATCAGGTATCTATCCGAATGAAACTGCCCGAAGGCGCGGATATGAAACCTGAACTTGCCAACCAAATGGCGGAAAAAATCATCGCCAAGGTTAAGGAAGACCATCCCAAAGTCCGTATAGACGGTGTCGATTCGGTTTCGGGCAAAGTGTCGAGTGAATTGTTCGACAAGGGTTTATTCGCGCTGATAGCGGCCGCGCTGGGCGTTGCCATGTATGTCTGGTTCCGTTTCGAATGGCAATTCGGGGTTGGGGCTATTTGGGCGCTGGTCCACGACATTACGCTAACCTTCGGCCTATTCGCGCTCACCCAGATGGAATTCGACCTGAATACCATTGCGGCATTGCTTACGATCATCGGTTACTCGCTCAACGATACGATCGTGATTTACGACCGAATTCGCGAAAATCTGATGAAATATCGGAAGATGGATATGCCCGCATTGCTTGACCTTTCGGTCAATGAAACGCTGTCGCGTACGGTGATGACCAGCTTGACGATCCTGACGCCGCTGGTTGTGCTCGTGCTGTTTGGCCCGGACGTGATATTCGGTTTCAGCGTCGCGATGGCCTTCGGTATTTTCGTCGGATCCTATTCGTCAATCTATCAATCGGCGCCGTTCCTGATCTGGTTCGGGGTCAGTTCGGACAGCTTTGTGCCGTCTGAAAAGATCGCTGACAGCAAGGTTGAGCGACTGAACGAAGGGAAAGTCTAAGCTTTGCTGCCGAGTAGATGGCGCCAATGCGCAACCAGCGCGGCGCCATTTGCTTCCCAGCTATAATCGGCAACCGTAGCAGCTACCGCTTCGCGGTGGGGCGGTGCACTGAGCAATTCATGCACTGCCGCGGCAATCGCTTCGGCATTGCGTTCGACGATTCTACCCGCCGTATCTGAATGCAGCACTTCGCGGGCTCCGCCTGTATCGGTGATGACCAAGGGTGTTCCGCAGGCTAGCGCCTCTATCCAGGCATTGGCCAGTCCTTCGCTGGAAGACGGCAGCACCGCGACATCAGCTGCTTTCAGATACCGGGCGATTTCGTGATGCGGCAATGATCCGAGGAAGTGGACGCGATCTGCAACGCCCAATTCATGTGCCAGCTTTTCCAGCATCTGCCGGTCTTCGCCTTCACCGATAAGCGCGAGCCGAGCATCGGGCAGTTTCACCATCGCCTCTATTGCAAAGGCTTGGCCTTTGCGCAGAATAAGGGTGCCAACGCAAACAAGCAGCGCTTCATAGATAGGAACCTGCAACCGTTCGCGCAGCATCTCGTGCGCTTCGGATGGAACGTCGAAAAGCGCCCGATCTATGCCCGTACGATGGACCCGGATCCTGTTTGGGGTCACGCCAAGTGCTTCTATATCGGCCTTTATTGCCTCTGAAACTGCCAGCAATCCATTCGCCATTTGCGCTGCTTCGACGATCTGCTCTCGGCATCCGGAAATCGTGGTCCAATAATGGATGTCAGCCCCTCGTGCCTTGATTGAAAAGGGTAAGTTCAGCGCTTTAGCAACGTGCATTGCCGCCGGGCCATCGGGCCAGAAGAATTGTGCGTCTACCAAATCAAATGGCTGCTGTGCGTGAAGACGACGGGCAAAGGGTAACACGGCCTTGGCAATAGCGGCGGCATTGCGGGCTGGGACCATGCCGGGGAGCAAAGTGAAGTGCGGCCGCAAGATGGACTTCCCATTCCAACTATCTTCGCGTGGCAAATCGGCCCGCAAGCGATATGCGGGCAGCAGTTTGGATAAAGGCCAAGGCGGCAGGCCATTGGGGCTGATGCGGACTATCTCGACCTCACGCGTTGCTTCGGCGGCATTGAGCGACAGTTCGACGAAACGCCCAAAGTTAGGCGCGGCGGCGCTTGGGTAAAGGGTCGAGAGCGAGAGGATGCGCATGGCTTTATAGTGTTCGCACCAGCTTAACGGCGCGGGCAATCCATGCCGGATCAGCCACCACCTGTTGGCGCGCGCCGGCCGCAAGCGGGAGCAAATGCAGCTTTCCATCCTCGCGTCCCAACAACCGTCCGAACAGGAAGCGACCTGCAGGGCGGGGGACCAGCACGTCACAGTTGAGTGCCTCGGCATAGCGTTCGGGCGGTAACTGCTCGCACCAGATTTCATCGCCGCGCCTATAGTCGCCGATGCTGTCCATGACACGAAGCCCCACCATTTCACCAAGCAGGCGCGGCGCGACCATCGTATCGGCCTGAGTCGGCGCTTGCACGCCATCCATTCCAAGGTGCGCCGCAACCGGCAGTTCTTTCTGATCGGGCAGCTGCACCAATTCGCTTGAATCGACTCCAAGCGCATTGGCAATCCGGTTCAACCAGTCGAGCGACAAGGTGCGCGTTCCGGTTTCGAGGCGACCTATGGTCTGCGCCGTGGTCGGCGGGTCACAGCGTTCGGCGACGTCGAGCAGGGTGTACCCCTTGGCGCGGCGGACTTCGCGGATTCGGTGCAGCATGGCGCAGGCTTTCGATAACCAAATAGGTTTTCACTGTCCTACATAATTCTCCAAATGGCAAGAGGGCTTTTTAACGAGTCGAAGGAGCATTTATGCCGCGTCGCAATACAGCCAATGCACCCGCCGAATTTCGCGATCCGCGCATGCTCGTCGAACGTGCGCTGCCTGACCCGAACGATGACGGTCGCCGTCGCGCGCCTAGGCGAACGGTCACGGTCAACCTGTCCGAATCTCCACTGTCCTGGCTGCACGCGCATGGTCATTTGTCTGACCGGCAATTGCTGGCGGGAGAGAAACTCCGTGCCGATTATGAAAACGCCTGCCTTGGTGCGCGAACTACGATGGTTTGGGATTCCTCGCCGGTATCGCGCGGCAAGCGCGGTGCACCCTCGTCCTTCACGCCCACCGAACGCGCGCTGCACGCCAAGCAGCGTTTCGATGACGCCATGACGGTGCTGGGCCCCGATCTCAGCGATATTGCATGGCGGGTGATCTGCGCAGGCGAGGGCGTGCCGGTGGCAGAGAAGGCGATGGGTTGGCCGCTACGCTCAGGCAAGCTGGTGCTGCGAATCGCGCTCGACCGACTGGGAGACTATTACCGCTTGCCGGGTTGAATGTGTACTGGCCTAAAAAGACTTCGTCATTCCCGCGAAGGCGGGAATCCATCACCGGCAGATGAAATTTATCCTTCCGGAGATGGACCCCCGCCTTCGCGGGGGTGACGAAAATCAAGTTTCAAAGGCTGGAGTTCAGCTTGCCAAAGCTTCTACCATCTCCGCCAGCGTCAGCCAGCGTTCTTCAGCAGCATCCTTTTCGGCGCGCAATGCGTCGATTGCATTTGTTAGCTCTGCAAACCGTTTCGGATTGCGGCTGTAGAGACTGGCATCGGACAGTTCGGTTTCGGCCCTGGCAATTTCCGCATCGATTTCCTCGATCCGCTTCGGCAGCAGATCATAGTCGCGCTGGTCCTTGTATGACAGCTTGGAAGCCTTCGGGGGAGGGGGCGCAGCTGGCACAGGTGCTGCTTTCTGCGTTTTGGCGGCATTTTGCGGGCGGCGGTCACGCTTCGCTTCCCAGTCGGCATAGCCACCAGCGATAATGTCAACCTTCCCCGACCCGTCCAACCCGAGCGTCAAGGTGACGGTACGGTCGAGGAAGTCGCGGTCGTGGCTGACAATCAGGACAGTGCCTTCATAATCGGCGATGACTTCCTGCAACAGATCTAGTGTTTCAAGATCGAGATCGTTGGTCGGTTCGTCGAGCACAAGCAGGTTCGCCTCGCGGGCAAATTCACGCGCGAGCAGCAGGCGCGAACGCTCGCCACCCGAGAGCGTTCCTATCCGTGCCTCAACCAGGTTGGGGTCGAACAGGAATTCCTTGAGATAGCCCTGGATATGCTTCTTGTGCCCACGAACGGTTATCCAGTCGCTACCATCGGCCAGCACATCGCGCACCTTCTTTTCGGGCGCCAACAGTTTGCGTTGCTGGTCGATGATGATGCCGGTCAGCGTCTTCGACAGGGTAATCTTGCCCTCGTCGGGCTGCATCTCGCCGGTCAGCATCCGGATCAGCGTAGTCTTGCCAGTGCCGTTTGCGCCGACGATACCGATGCGGTCGCCGCGCTGGATGCGCAGGGTGAAGTCGCGGATGATCTTGCGGTCACCAAAGCTTTTGGAAACACCTTCTGCCGCAATCACCGTTTTGGTCTTTGAATCGTCGGACGCTGCCGCCAGCTTTGCGGTACCTTGCGGGCCGAGCATGGCCGCGCGTTGCGCGCGCATTTCCCATAACTTCGCCAGCCGCCCCTGGTTGCGCTTTCGCCGCGCAGTGACGCCGCGTTCGAGCCAATGGGCTTCGATCTTAAGCTTGGCGTCGAGCCGATCAGCTGCACGTGCCTCTTCGGCATAGACCGCCTCCATCCAGGCTTCATAGCCGCCAAAGCCGATTTCGTTGCGACGCAAGGATCCACGGTCGAGCCAGAAAGTCTGGCGCGTAAGCCGGGTCAGGAAGGTGCGGTCATGGCTGATGACCATGAAGGCGCCCTTATAGCGCGTCAGCCAGTCTTCGAGCCATTCAATCGCGGCCAGATCAAGATGGTTGGTGGGTTCGTCGAGCAGCAACAGGTCAGGCTCGCTTGCCAGCGCACGGCAGATAGCGGCACGCCGCCGTTCGCCGCCAGAAGCAGTTTTGGCTTCGCGATCGAGGTCGATACCCAATTGATCAGCGATCGCGCGGATCTCATGCTCCGGCGGCGCGCGTTCGCCCGACAGGCAATAGTCGATGAGTTTATCGAAGGGCGCAAAATCGGGGTCTTGCTCCAGCATCACGATATTGGTGCCGGGAACGACAGTGCGTTTGCCCTGATCCGCGTCGATACTGCCCGCTACCAGCTTCATCAACGTGGTCTTACCAGCGCCATTGCGTCCGATCAGCGCGAGCCGATCGCGCGGACCGATATGGACGTCGATGTCACTGAAGAGCCAGCCAGCGCCTTGCTGCAGCGAGAGACCTTCGTAGGACAGGATGGGAGGGGCACGCATGGTGCGCGGCGGATAGGGTGAAGGTTGACGCGATGCAAGCTCTCGCGCAAAGCCAATCCATGCGCACTGTCTATCTCAACGGACAATATGTCCTCGAAACCGAAGCCAAGGTGTCCGTTTTCGATCGCGGCTTCCTGTTCGCCGATGCGGTATATGAAGTTGTCTCAGTCATTGATGGAAAGCTGATAGATTTTGACGGCCATGTCGCGCGCTTGCACCGTTCTATGGCCGAGCTGCGCATGCCGCAGCCGCCGGAGCGCGAAGAGTTGTTGACCATGTGCCGCGAACTCGCTGGACGCAACGCGCTCGTCGAAGGCATGATCTATTTCGAGGTCACACGCGGCAATCCCGGAGATCGTGATTTCCTCTTTCCCTCTACCGACCTGCCGCCGACCATCGTCGGCTTCACCCAGAACGCATCGCTGGTGGACAGGCCACAGGCAGAGAGCGGGGTATCGGTGGTCACACTGCCCGATCGCCGTTGGCAGATGGCACATGTGAAGACCACGCAACTGCTCTACGCATCGCTGATGAAGGCGGAGGCGAAAGCGCGCGGAGCGGACGATGCCTGGCTGGTACGCGACGGTTTCATCACCGAGGGCACTTCGCAAAATGCACATATTGTTACGAAGCAGGGCAAACTCATCACCCACCCGCTCGACAACAATATCCTGCATGGCATCACCCAGTCGGCGGTTCTCGAACTGGCGCGGCAGGGCGTTGTCGGGGTCGAGACGCGACCCTTCACAGTACAGGAGGCCAAGGAAGCCGCCGAGGCGATGGTCACCGCTGCGTCAGCATTTGTCCTTCCGATAACTTGTATAGATGGCGTTCAGCTTGGGGATGGCAAATGCGGACCGATCACGCGGAAGTTGCGCGAAACTTATATCGAGTTTGCACGCTCCTCCGCGATCTGATCGCAAGAAGGAGTATCTATGCGTAAGCTGATTATCGCCGCACTTTTGGCAACCGGCAGCATCACGGGGCAAGCTATGGCAACCGAAGTTCATATCACTGCAACCAATCCCGTCATCGACCTTTCTGTGACTGAATATGTCGATGCAACCCCCGACGTCGCCAGTTTCTCAACCGGCGTACAGACGCTGGCCCCGACCGCCAATGAAGCCGTCCGCCAGAATAATACGCAAATGGCCGCTGTTATCGCGCGGCTGAAGAAACTCGGCATCGCGGACAAGGATATCCAGACGACCCAGATATCGCTGAACCAGCAGTTTGATTACAACGAAGGACGGCAGGTTTTTCGCGGGTTTGAAGCGAACAACACTGTTACCGCCAAGCTGCGCGATTTGAAGAAATTGCCGCAGTTCCTCGACGCGCTGGCTAGTGACGGTGCGACCAATTTCAACGGCCCGAGCTTCTCGGTCGATGATGATAGCAAGCTGAAAGAAACGGCGCGTGACAAGGCGTGGGACAGCGCGATGAAGCGAGCGAATGCAATCGCGCGCAAGGCTGGGTATACCAGTGCGCGCGTGTTGCGGGTCGAGGAGCAATCCGGCGACTTTGGCGGATATCCAATGCCTGTGATGGCGGTGCGCGAACAATCCTCGGCCAAAGATACGCCCATTGTGCCGGGGCAGGTCCGCATCGGATCGGCGATGAATTTTACCTTTGAAATGGTGAAGTAAGCAGTGGTGCAGGACGGCTTTATCCTTACCAAATCCTTGACGCGCCGTTCAGACTCGGTTCAATGCGGCGCAACTAACAAGGGTGGCATGAAACAAGCCATTCTCCTCCTTCTTGCCGCTGCGCTCGGCTCTGCAAGTGTATCTGCACCGGTCTATGCCCGCAAAGGGGATGATCAGGGCAAGGCACGCGAACAGATGAATTCAGGCAAAGTGCTTTCGCTGCGCGAGATCGAAGGGCGTGTCGTTCCCCGGATGCGCGGGATGGAATATCTTGGCCCCGAATATGACGGCAATGCGCAGGTCTATCGCTTGAAATTCATCGATTCGGGCCGCGTCATTTTTGTCGATGTCGATGCGCGCTCGGGCAGTGTATTGCGTCAACGTTAGACCAAAGCCTTTGGTTTGCGCCTGCCGTTCAATCTGTTATCTCCGGTAAATCGAAAATAACCAAAAGGGAGCAAGGAAGCGATATGCGCATCCTGATCGTGGAAGACGAACCGACGCTGGGCCAGCAGCTCAAATCGACGCTGGAAGGTGCAGGCTATGCCGTCGATCTGTCGATCGATGGCGAAGACGGCCATTTCATGGGCTCCACCGAAAATTACGATGCGGTGATCCTCGACCTCGGCCTACCCGAAGTTGACGGATTGACGGTGCTGGATCGCTGGCGGCGTGAAGGGAAGAAATTCCCTGTACTGGTGTTAACAGCGCGCGACAGCTGGTCTGACAAAGTAGCGGGCCTTGATGCCGGTGCCGATGATTATCTGGCCAAGCCTTTCCAGACCGAAGAACTGATCGCGCGCCTTCGCGCATTGATCCGTCGTGCCTCGGGCAACGCCTCTTCCGAACTGACAGCTGGCGATGTTCGTCTCGATACTCGTTCGGGCCGCGTCACGCTCAACGGTGAGCCGGTGAAGCTGACTGCACAGGAATATAAACTGCTGTCGTATCTGATGCACCACAAGGGTAAGGTCGTCAGCCGCACCGAGCTGATCGAGCATATTTACGATCAGGATTTCGACCGCGATTCGAACACGATCGAGGTTTTCGTCACCCGCATCCGCAAGAAACTCGGTCAGGATGTGATCTCGACCATTCGCGGTCTTGGCTATAGCCTGGAAGAACCGCGCGGCTGACATCATGGCGGAAGAGGCGGGCCATGTTGCTCCGGTAACGACAGCAGACAAGCCCGCACGCGGCACCGGCTCTTTGAGCCGCCGCATGATCATCATTGCCGCCGGTTGGATAACCCTGCTGTTAATCGCTGGTGGGCTGGCGCTGGATCGCGTGCTGGTCAACGCTGTGTCGGACAATTTCGACGACCAGATGGAATATGTGCTGACGGCCATGATCGCCTCGGCCGAAATAGGGCCCGATGGTGAGGTGCGCCTCAATCGGCCGCTCGGCGACCAGCGTTTTCTTGAACCCAACAGCGGGCTTTACTGGCAAATCAGCGGGAAGGGCAAAATGCCGTTTCCTTCACGCTCGCTGTGGGACCGGACGTTACGTGTCGATCTGAGTCACAACGATGCCAAGCCGCATTTCCGGTCCAGCGAAGAGTTTGCCGGAGAGCCGCTCCGCATCGTTGAACGCGCGATCGTCTTGCCCGATAGCAATACGCGCTGGATCTTCATGGTGGCACAAAGCCGCGAGAGCCTCGATGCCCAGATCACCGAATTGCGCACCGTATTGGCGACGGCCTTTGCGGTGCTGGCATTCGGACTGATCATCATGGCCGCTTTGCAGACCTTTTACGGACTATGGCCATTGCGCGATGTGCGCCGGGAGATTGCGGCGATGCGCAGCGGCAAGCAGCATCGAATCCAGGACGCATTGCCTGATGAAGTGATGCCAATGGTCAATGAACTCAATGCTTTACTTGACCATAATGAGAAGCAGGCTGAAGAGGCGCGGCGCCATGCAGGCAATCTTGCTCATGCGTTGAAGACACCGCTGACGGTTATCATGAACAGCGCCACGGCACAGGCCCCCGACCTTGCCGAGACTGTAATCCGTGAGGCAACGACAATGCGGCGTCAGGTCGATCACCATCTCGCCCGCGCGCGCGCGGTCGGGCGGCGTGGGCATAGTCATAGCCGGGCAGAAGTATGGCAAAGCCTCGAATCGGTCGAGCGCGCGGTCGGACGCCTATACCGCCATGTCCGCCTCGACATGGCAGGCAACAAGGAAGTTGCGGTGCGCGTCGAGCGGCAGGATCTGGACGAAATGATTGGCAATCTGGTCGAAAACGCAGCCAAATATGGCGGCGGCAGCGTGTTTGTAACCGTCGAGGATGCGGGCGATATGGTCGCAATTGTAATTGAAGATGACGGCCGGGGTATCCCTGAAAAAGACAGGGCGCGCATTTTCGACCGTGGCGTACGGCTCGATAGCGGGAAGCCTGGCACTGGCCTTGGTATGGCTATCGTTCGCGACGTCGCCGAAATCTACAACGGCACTATCGAACTGGACGAAAGCGAGGATATGGGCGGTTTGTTGGTCAGGTTGAAACTGCCCAAAGCGGTTTAGCCAGCCCCGTCCCTTATCCGCTCATGGTGGCGGATGACCTCATCGATGATGAAGCGCAGGAATTTTTCGGTAAAATCGGGATCGAGATTGGCGTCTTTCGCCAATTGGCGCAGCCTCTCGATCTGCCGCTCTTCGCGACCAGGGTCTGCGGGCGGCAGCTTGGTCGTCGCCTTATATTCGCCCACTGCCTGCGTGATTTTGAAACGCTCGGCGAGCATGAACACGAGGGCTGCATCGATATTGTCGATGCTCTCGCGATACCGGGTGAGCTTGTCGTCCTGTGCCATCGCCCATTCCATGCCGTGCCAAGGCGTGACAGGCAAGCGGCATTGCAGCTTTTGCACTTGCGCGCGGGGCTGCCGCTTGCCAAGGCTTTGGAGGATATGACTGCGACCATTCACCAACTTGGCGCCGCGCGCACGCCTTCGCTCCAGCCGATGCTCAATCTCGTGGCTCCGGAAATGAACCGCGTGAATGCGGTGATTCTCGATCGAATGCAGTCGGAAATTCCGCTAATCCCGGAACTGGCAGGGCATTTGATCGCCGGCGGCGGAAAGCGGATGCGACCGATGCTGACGCTCGCTTGCGCGCGCTTGCTCGATTATCCGGGGGATCGGCATCACAAGCTGGCAGCAGCAGTAGAGTTCATCCACACCGCGACGCTGCTGCACGATGATGTTGTAGATGGCAGCGACATGCGGCGCGGCAAGACCGCCGCGAATCTGATTTTCGGCAATCCGGCCGCGGTGCTGGTCGGCGATTTCCTGTTCAGCCGCTCTTTCGAACTGATGGTCGAGGATGGCTCGCTAAAGGTCCTCAAAATCCTGTCCAACGCGTCGGCGGTGATTGCCGAGGGAGAGGTGAACCAGTTGACCGCACAGCGGCAGATTTCCACCAGCCAAGAAAAATATCTCGATATTATTGGTTCGAAGACGGCCGCGCTGTTCGCTGCCGCCTGCCGCATTGCGGCCGTGGTTGCCGAACGCTCCGAGGCGGACGAGTTGGCGCTCGATGCCTATGGCCGCAATCTGGGGATCGCTTTCCAGCTGGTCGACGATGCTATCGACTATGTCTCCGACGGCGCAACGATGGGCAAGGATGCGGGTGACGATTTCCGCGATGGCAAGGTGACATTGCCCGTAATCCTCGCACACAGTCGTGGCGATGCAGAGGAAAAGAGCTTCTGGCACAATGCGATGCTCGGTCACCGTGTAAGCGCCGATGATCTGGCTTATGCGACTGGTCTGCTGCGCAAATATAGCGCCATCGACGATACGCTGGAGCGTGCCCGCCATTATGGGCAGCGCGCCATCGACGCCCTCGGCCCGTTCCCAGCCAGCGCAGCCAAGGATGCGCTTGTCGAGGCGGTGGAGTTTGCCATTGCCCGCGCCTATTAAGGCGGCGTGACCCTTCCTGTTGAAGTTGTACTGCCCGAATTGAAGGCCGCGCTTATCGCGGGATCCAACGCTGTTCTGATCGCACCACCCGGAGCAGGCAAGACAACGATGGTTGCCTCTGCCTTGTTGGGCGAGCCTTGGTGCTCAGGTCAGATATTGCTGCTTTCCCCACGCAGATTAGCCGCGCGCGCCGCTGCGGAGAGGATTGCCGAACTGATGGGCGAACCTGTTGGCGGGCTGGTTGGATATGCGACCCGAATGGACAGCAAGCAGTCGACCAAAACGCGCATATTGGTTCTGACCGAAGGCATATTCCGCAACCGCATACAGGACGATCCCGAGCTTGCCGGGGTCTCAGCTGTGCTGTTCGATGAAGTCCACGAACGCAGCCTCGACAGCGATTTTGGCTTGGCTTTGGCCCTTGATGCCCAAGGCGGGCTGCGCCCCGATTTACGGTTGATGGCTATGTCAGCCACGCTCGACGGCGGGCGTTTTGCCAGATTGATGCAAGCGCCGGTCATTGAAAGTGAGGGCATGTCATGGCCGCTCGAATTGCGCCATATCGGGCGAAAGGCCGAGGCCCGTATCGAGGATGAAATGGCAGCAGCCATCCGCCGCGCATTGGCAGAGGAAATTGAGGGCGATGTGCTGGCCTTCCTGCCGGGTGTCGCCGAAATTGAGCGGACAGCGGAGCGGATAGAAGGTGTCGCCGCCGAAATCCACCGCCTGCATGGCAGCCTCGATCCAGCCGAACAGCGTGCAGCCATTCGCAAAAGCACCCATCGAAAGGTCATCCTTGCGACCTCCATTGCCGAAACCAGCCTGACGATCGACGGTGTCCGTATCGTCGTCGATAGCGGTCTTGCGCGCCGTGCCCGATATGACCGAGCAGCGGGATCGACCCGGCTGGTCACCGAGCGGGCGAGCCAGGCCGCAGTAACGCAGAGGGCAGGGCGCGCCGCACGGCAAGGTGCAGGCGTCGCCTATCGCTTGTGGGAAGAGGCTGCGACGGCAGGGATGCCGCCATTCGATCCGCCAGAGATATTGGAGGCCGATCTTTCGCCCCTGCTGCTCGATTGCGCGCTGTGGGGCGTCAGCGATCCGCCGACATTGCAGTGGCTCGATCCTCCGCCAAAAGTAGCGATTGATGAAGCGCGCGCGCGACTGGCCGAATTGGAGGCAATCGACGCGGACGGACGCCCTACCGAACATGGTAACGCCATTGCGCGCCTGCCGCTGCCACCGCGGCTCGCGCATATGCTGGTCACGGCGTCGGAGCTCGGTTTTGGCAAGCTCGCGGCCGAGGTTGCCGTGTTGCTGTCCGAACGCGGACTGGGCGGCAATGATACCGATCTCGAACGACGCCTCGCGCGCTGGCGCAGCGAGCGCGGCCATAGGGCAGAGGCGGCGCTGGGGCTGGTGAGGAGGTGGTTAGACCTTCTCCCCTCCCGCATGCGGGAGGGGCTGGGGGAGGGCCAGTCGCAGCAGCGACATGTTTCAAGCCCTCCCCTTAGCCCTCCCGCAAGCGGGAGGGGGATTGCGTCAGCGATCGCCCTCGCTTTCCCGGACCGCATCGCAAAGCGCCGTGACGCCTCCGGCGAAAATTGGCTGAGCGTTGGGGGCAGGGGATATCGGCTCGATCCCGCACACCCACTGGCCAAAGAAGAATGGCTAGCGATCGCCGATATCCAAGGAGCGGCATCGGGCGCACGTATACTATCGGCAGCAGCAATTGATTTTGCGGAAATCGAGGTGCTCTATGGCGACCGCATTGTTAGCGGCGCGCACGCAAGCTTTGATCCGGCAACCGGAGGTGTGCGAACGGAAAGCGGTCGCCGGCTGGGTGCGATAACTCTGTCAAAGGGGCAGGACGCCAAGGCCGATCCGGAGGCTATCGCCGCTGCCTTGCTGCAGGGCGTGCGCGAACATGGGCTCGGCCTGCTACCGTGGAGCGACGCCTCGATACGGCTGCGCGAACGGGCGCAATGGGCAGGGGTTTCGGGTTTGAGCGACGCCGAGCTAGGCGAGGCACTCGAGATGTGGCTCGCACCTTTGCTGGGCGGAAAGCGGCGATTGTCTGAACTTGATCCTGGCGCATTGCACAATGCATTGCTTGGACTGCTGGGTTGGGAAAATCAGCAGATGGTCGAGCGTCTGGCACCATCGCATTTCACATCGCCTGCAGGCACAACCCATTTGATTGACTATGCCGCAGAGGGCGGGCCGACCGTGGAACTGCGCGTGCAGGCACTTTTCGGGCTTGCGGAGCATCCCACCATCGGCCCCAATCGAACTCCACTGGTGCTGTCGCTCACTTCCCCGGCAGGCCGCCCGATCCAGACCACGCGCGACCTGCCCGGATTCTGGAAAGGCAGTTGGGCCGATGTCGCCAAGGAAATGCGCGGGCGATATCCCAAGCATAACTGGCCGGATGATCCGACGGCTGCGGTGGCCAGTCTTAAAACCAAGAAAAAGCAGGGAATTTAGTGAGGGATCACCGTAGCCCTGAGCCTGTCGAAGGGCGCTTAACTGCTGGGCGTGCTTCGACAGGCTCAGCACTACGGTTTTGGGGTTGAACAACGGCGCAAAATCTCGGAAAGGCGCATGCATGACTCAGGCTCGGATCGTCCAGAAATCGAAAAATGCGTTGCAATCGGGCCGCTACGGCACCGGGCAATGGGTGCTCGAATATATTCCCGCCGATGCGCAGCGCCCTGATCCGCTGATGGGCTGGGCCGGTTCGGCCGATACGCGTCGCCAGTTGAACCTGAAATTTGCTACGCTCGAGGCCGCCAAGGCCTATGCCGACAAAAATGGTATCAGCTATACGGTGATCCCGGCTGCGCCAAAGGTGCTGAAGTTGCAGGCTTACGCCGACAATTTCAGATAAGCTGCGGGCCCAAAAGCATTAGAAGGCGTACATCAACGCCCATGCCTTCACTGCGTTTTTCATCCAGAAAGCCCTGAAGTGCATTTAGGGCAACACGGTGCACGGTGATATCCTCACCATCGGTACCACCGCCTTCACCCACCTTGGTCAAACCCGAAGCCCGCACCAGCGTGAAACTTTCGCTGACCATGCCGGGGGAGGAATAATATTCGCCGAGCGATTCGAGCTTTGTCGCGCGATAGCCGGTTTCTTCTTCCAGTTCGCGGCCTGCCGCCTCCAGCGGGTCTTCACCTTCGGTTTCGTCACCGATCAGGCCTGCGGGCAGTTCGATGCAGTTCCTGCCAAGCGGAACGCGATATTGCTCGACCAGCAGGACATGCCCGTCCTCGACCGCGAGGATAACCGCCGCCTTAATCCCGCGCGACCGGCTGACAAATTCCCATTTGCCTTTGCGCTTGGCGGTAACGAATTTGCCCTGCCAGACGATTTCTTCGACTCCGTTGTCCGGCATCAGATTTCGATCAACCTGTCGGGCAATTCATTCGGATTTTCGCTGCCTTTGGGGAAGTGTTCTGCCAGCACTACGCCCATTTGCCGAACCGCTTCGGCCATGCCTTCGCCGGGGCGGCCTTCGCGGAGGTTGTCGATCAGCGCGATCATGGCATCGCCCCAGACTTCAGGAGCAACCTTGCTGGCAATGGCTTCGTCGGCAACGATTTCAGCCCGGTGTTCGCGCATTGAAAGGTAAAGCAACACTCCGGTACGTCCGACAGTCTTGCTCTCGGTACCGACCTTGAACAGATCGATTGCGCGGGCGCGCACGCGGCGCATCTTGATATGTTTGGGCGTCAGAAATAGCCGCAGCGGCATCCATTTCATGAGAAGCCAGGTGCCGAGCCATTTGCCGCCCATGAACAGGAAGATCAGCGCTAGATATTCGCTCGCCGTCCAGTCATGCTCCCATCCGCCCAATGCGCGGTCGACCATGCCGAGATAGAAATCGGGGAATACCGCGACCACCGACAAGGCTAGGAACGCGATCATCGTCGCCCATGACAGCGCGATGTCGTGATAATCGTCGGACAGGTCGGTGACGATGGTCACGATTTCGCCGCTTGTGTGATGTTCTGCCTCGGCTACCGCCGCAGTCACCAATTGGTGATCGGCTTCACTGACATGGCTGATCTTGCGCAAGGCCATGCTCACCATCCCCCCGAGGCACCGCCGCCGCCGAAGCTGCCGCCGCCGCCGGAGAAGCCTCCGCCGCCAAAACCGCCACCGCCAAAGCCGCCGCTACTGCCGCCGCCCCAGTTCGATCCGCCACCGCCCCAGATGATCACCGGGCCGCCCCAATGCTTGTCGTGGCCGCGCCGATGCTTTTTGCCGCCGCGCGCAATCGATATGATGATGGGTAGGATGAAAAAGAGGAAGATGAACAGCCAGAAGATAACGAGGAAGACGGCCTCGCCATCTTCATTCGAGCGCGTTTCGGCCAGTGCGGCCTCTTCGGCAACCTTGGCAGCCTCTTCGGGCGGCAGGGTCAGTTGAGTGACGATGCGGTCGACGCCGGCATTGATCCCGCCATTGAAATCGCCGGCCTTGAAATAGGGCGTGATGTCGTTGCGGATGATGCTCGAGGACAGGCCGTCGGTGAGCACCGGTTCAAGACCGTATCCCACCTCAATGCGCATCTTGCGTTCGGTCGGGGCAACGATCAGGATTGCGCCATTATCTTTTTCGCTTTCGCCCTTGCCATCCTGCCCAATGGCCCAATGGCGACCAAGCCGATAGCCATAGTCCGAAATCTCATAGCCCTGCAGATCTTTGATCGTGGTGACGACCAGCTGGCGGTTCGATTGGGTTTCGAGCCCCGCCAGCTTGGCCGTCAGCGATGCTTCCTGTTCGGGCGTCAGCAAGTCGGCCTGATCAACCACGCGGCCGGTCAGTTTCGGGAAATCCTGCGCGGATGCAGGACTTCCGATCAATACGCTCAGCGTCGCGAGGAAAAGGGCAAAGGCCCTGAGCATGTGCTTGGTCCGGTTCAGCGGCGTTACTGCGTCGGCGCCATGTCGAGCTTCGGCGCGACTTCTGCACCCGGCGTTGACGCTTCATAGGGCACCATCGGCTTGGCGCCGTGGATCACTTTCGCGCCGATGATGTCGGGGAAGGTGCGGATTGTCGTGTTATACTGGCGCACCGCTTCGTTGTAATCACGCAGCGTGATGCGGATGCGGTTTTCCTGACCTTCCAACTGGTCCTGCAATTTCAGGAAGCCTTCCTGGCTTTTCAGTTGCGGATATTGTTCAACCGACACAAGCAGGCGCGACAGGCTACCCGACAAATTGTTTTGCGCGGATTGGAAAGCCGCCATCTTTGCCGGATCACTGAGATCACCTGGCGCCAGGGTTACCGAAGTTGCCTTTGCGCGCGCTTCGATCACTTCGGTCAGTGTCTTGTTTTCCTGCGCGGCGGCACCTTTGACGACGGCTGCAAGGTTGGGAATCAGATTGGAACGTTCTTGAAACGCCGCCTGAACGTCAGCCCATTTCGCCTTCGCATTTTCCTCGGCAGTCGGCACGCTGTTGATACCGCAACCGGCCACCAAAACGGCGGCAACAGGTACAAGCAGGAATTTTGCAAGATCGGAACGCATGAGGGTACTCCTTCCCCGGAAAGCATTTGTGTATTGCATAGATAGGGCAGCTACAACCGCGTTTCAATCACCGAAAAAGTTACATCTCGGCCTCTCGACACATGTTACAATATGTTTACCATGGTTTTAGGCCAAATAGCCTAAGGGGAGACGTCTAATGTTAAGTGAATTCAAAGCGTTCATCGCACGTGGTAACGTGCTCGACCTAGCGGTTGGTGTGATTATCGGTGCCGCATTCGGTAAAATTGTCTCGTCTCTTACTGATGATTTGATCATGCCTGTGATTTCCCTAATCACCGGCGGTGGAACCGACTTTTCGGCGAAATACATCGTTCTGGGCGGTGCGGACAAAGTTCAGGCCGGGATGTCATTGGCTGCGGCGAAAGCTGCGGGTGCAAATGTCTTCGCCTGGGGCAGCTTCATTACCGCGATTATCAATTTCCTGATTCTGGCATTCGTCATTTTCCTGATCGTGCGTCAGGCCAACAAGGTCATGCCGCCGCCGCCAGCCGCCACCGGCCCGAGTGAGGTCGATCTGCTCACCGAAATTCGCGATGAGTTGAAGAAGAAGTAATCACAGCCTAAACTGGCGCAATGAATGTGCCGGAACATAAAAGGGGCCGCCACCTCGTCCAGCAGAACTATCTGCCAGGGTCGAGGGGCGGCCTTTTTGCTGGCTGGCATGGCCAGGCCTCGGCGCGCTTTTTCCATGCCATACTTGACCGGATCGACGCCGGTTTGGCGGAAGGTGCAATCGAAGGGCATCTGCCCGACGGGAGCAAGCGCTTGCTCGGCCGCCGCCTTCCAGGCCCGCAGGCCGTCGTCCATGTTTACAACTGGCGCGCGCTAGTCCGCCTCGTTCGGGGCGGGTCGATCGGCTGGTATGAAGGTTGGATGGCAGGGGAGTGGTCCAGCCCCGACCTGGTACCGATATTCGATCTGTTCATGCGCAATCGTGTTGCCTTGGGCAGCGTCGGGCGGGCGTCAGGCGTCGCCCGCATCGCGGGGCGCATAGCGCAATGGTTTCATCGTAACACCCGCAAGCATGCGCGCGACAACATCGAGGCGCATTACGATCTGGGCAATGATTTCTACGCGTCATGGCTAGATGCGACGATGACCTATTCCAGTGCCGTTTTTGCGGAACTCCCGCCGCGTCAGGAGGCGCTGGAATCAGGCCAAAGACGCAAGATCGATCTCATTCTGGATCGTCTGCATCTGAATGGAGACGACAGCCTACTCGAAATCGGGTGCGGCTGGGGCGGTCTGGCAGAAGTCGCACTGGAACGCGGTCTGGCAAACTATCACGGCATCAGCCTGTCGCCCGAACAGATCCGCTTTGCCGAAACGCGCCTGGCAGCGAAAAACGGCTGGAAAATAACATTGACCGACTATCGCGATGTGGTGGGGCAATATGATGCCATTGCCAGTGTAGAGATGGTCGAGGCTGTCGGGCAAGAATATTGGCCCGACTATCTCGACTCTATCGCCCGCTGCCTCAAACCGGGCGGCCGGGCTGCCTTGCAATATATTCGGATCGAGGATGATATTTTCGAGCAATATGCCGACGGTCAGGATTTTATCCAGCGCTATATCTTTCCCGGCGGGATGCTGCTGTCCGAGAGTCGTTTCCGCGCACTGGCTGAGGAGCGGGGGCTGCGCTGGGAGGATCAGGTCGATTATGGCGCGCACTATGCAGAGACGCTGCGTCTATGGCGCGAACGTTTCGAGGCTGCCGTAGCGGAAGGGCGTTTGCCCGCTGGATTCGATGAAAAATTCATTGCGCTTTGGCGTTTTTACCTGATGTATTGCGAGGGCGGGTTCCGTGGAGGCGGAATCAATGTGGCGCAGGTGACACTGGTCAAAAACTGAAGCGGGACGGGAGAGGGACAACATGAAAAAATGGATTATCGGCCTGTTGGTCGTAGCAGCGGCGGTGCTTGGCATCGGTTGGCTGACGATGGACAAGGATATGCGCAATCTGGCGGCAAACTTGCCGACCGATCGCAACGTCCTGTTCTGGTCCATCGCGCAGCGCGATGCGGCCTTCCGTACGATGGATCGCCTGCCGGTTCTGGCCAAGGCGAATATTATCGAAGCGGGTGAGAAGGTCTTTCCGCTCCCCAAAGGTGCAGAACTGAAGCCGGGTATCGACGTTGATGCCTATATGAAGGCGCAGCGCACCGCGGGCCTCGTCATTGTCCACAATGGCCAAGTTCGCCTCGAAAAATACGGCCTCGATTTCGATGGCAATGGCAAATGGACCAGCTTTTCGGTCGCCAAGTCGCTGACCTCGACGATGGTCGGTGCCGCAATCAAGGATGGCTATATCAAGAGCCTTGATGACAAGGTGACGCAATATATCCCCGAAATGAAGGGGTCAGCCTATGACGATGTCACCATCGCGCAATTGTTGACCATGACCTCGGGCATCAAATGGAATGAGGATTATGAAGATCCGAAGTCCGATGTGGCGCGCTTCAATGAGCATAAGGCCGAACCGGGCATCGACGTAACCGTCAGCTATATGCGCAAGCTGCCGCGCGAGGCTCCGGCGGGCACAAAGTGGGTCTACAAGACCGGTGAGACCAATTTGATCGGCGTTCTCGTCAGCAAGGCAACGGGCAAGAAACTGTCCGACTATCTTTCCGAAAAGGTCTGGGCCCCGTTTGGCATGGAGCAGGACGGAAGCTGGCTGCTGGGGTCGACCGGCCATGAAATCAGCGGCTGCTGCATCCAGGCATCGACCCGCGATTATGCCCGCTTCGGGATGTTCATCCTCGGTGGCGGTCTCGTCAACGGCAAGGCGATTTTGCCCGACGGCTGGATAGCATCGGCGACCACCAAGCAGGCTGATATCGGCACGCCCGGCAAAGGCTATGGGTTCCAATGGTGGACCTATGATGATGGCAGCTATGCAGCGCAGGGAATTTTCGGCCAAGGTATCTTTATCGATCCCAAGCGCAAGCTGGTGATCGCATCAAACAGCAACTGGCCGCGCGCCACCGACCCGGCCGGGCAGGATGGGCGTGAGGCCTTCTACAAAGCCGTACAGAAGGCACTGGACGACGAACTGGCGTCCTTTCCGGAGGATGTGAAATGAGCGGCAAGACAGCATGGATAACCGGTGCATCGTCGGGCATTGGTGAGGGGTTGGCAAAGGAATGGCTGGAACGCGGCGGGCGCTGTGTGCTCTCAGGGCGCAATGTTGCGGCGTTGGAGGCTGTGGCCTCGAATGCGCCGGATCGCTGTCTGGTGCTGCCATTTGAAACCACCGACTATGCAGCGATTCCTGCATTGGTGGAAAAGGCGGTTGCATTCAGCGGCGATGTCGATGTGCTGGTGAACAATGCCGGCATCTCGCAACGTTCTCTCGCCATCGACACCGACATGTCGGTCTACCGCCAGATTGTCGATGTGGATCTGCTCGCGCCGATTGCCCTCACGCAGGCCTTGCTTCCGCACCTGCTGGCGCGCGGTTCGGGCGGGGTTGTGATGATTTCAAGCGTTGCCGGTAAAGCAGGCGTACCGATGCGCACCGCCTATTGCGCGGCCAAACATGGACTTGTTGGCTATGCGGATTCGTTGCGCAGTGAAATTGCGGGGCAGGGTATCAAGGTGCTCGTTGTGGCCCCGGGTTCAGTGCGTACCAATGTTTCACGCAATGCACTGGCGTCTGACGGATCGGTGCGCGGTGTCAGCGATGCAGCGATCGACAATGGCCTTGACCCCGCAGATGTCGCCAAGACCATCTGGGATGCCCTCGAAGCCGGCAAGCGGGAAATTGTCGTGGCCGAAGGCATGGAAGCAGCGATCCCTGTCATGCGTGCGCAAGAACCGGACAAGCTGTTCGACATGGTCGAGGCGATGGTCGCGCAGGGCTATGCGCAGAAAATGGCGGCCGAGAACAACTGAATCAGTCGCGGGCGGCGCGCAATGCCGCCCCGCCGGCGAAAGGCGACAAGGCTGTCATCGCCAAACTCGTGGCTGCCAGCAATTGCAGCGCGTTGCTGGCTGAATCGCCCAAAGTTCCCGCTCCGAAAATCAGGATCGGTATAGCAAGCGGAACAAGCAGCAGCCCGCCCAGCGCCGATGCGCCGTTGAGGCCAGCGGTCAGCGCCGCGATTGTCACGCCTAGACCGGCAAAAGCGGGCAAAGCGAGGGCGAGGCCAATTATCAATGTCTTTGCCTGCGCATCGGGCACGCCGAGCAGGGCGATCGCAACGGGCGTGGCGAGCAGCAACGGGATGCCGAAACCAACGATGTGGCCTGCAATCTTGGCCGCAGCAATCCATTCATCCGCCCATCCGCGCAGCACAAGCTGGTCGAGTACGCCGGATTGACGGTCAGGCAGTACCAGCCTTTCGATTGGCAATAAGCTGGCCAGCAGAGCCGCGATCCACAGGATGCTACCTCCAACCCGTGCGAGCAGGGCCTTGTCCGGGCCGGTGACGAATGGAAACAGCGTCGCCACTGCAAGATAAAACACGATCGGCAGCCACAGCCCGCCGCCTGTCCAGGCGATGCGGACCTCGCGCCAGGCAATGCTCGCAAACCCTTTCATGCGGCCAACTCCGCCTTTGGCCGGTCGATAACAAGGCTGCGGGTGACGATGACGGTCGGTGCGATATGCGAGGCAACCAGCGCAATCCCGCCTTGTTCGGTATGGCGGGATAAAGCCGCATCCAGACGGGCGACATTCGCCTGATCAAGACCATTATAGGGTTCGTCGAGCAGCCAGATTGGCACGTCGCTGGCCAATAGCCGCGCCAATGCGCCACGACGTTTTTGACCTGCTGATAGTAACCGCACGGGCAAATCTGCCAAACCGATCAGGTCGAGCGTTTCCAGCGCAGCCTCCAGCTTCGCTGGTTTGATGGCGTCAAGGTCCGTCCAGAAACGGATGGCTTTTCCGAGCCGCTGGTCAAGGTCCAGGGCAAGATTGTCATCACACAGCGCAATTGCGCCGCTGATGCTGACCTCCCCCGACGCAACCGGAAGCAGCCCGGACAGCGCCCGAAACAGCGTCGATTTGCCGCTGCCATTGGCCCCGCGAACCCAGACCAGTTCGCCGCGTTCAACCTCCAGATCGAAATCGCGCAGAATTACCCGAGTGCCGCGAATGATGGCGACGCGGTTCAGTTTGATGCTTGGCGATGCGGCTTGACTGTGCGGCATGGCGCGACATAGGCACGGCGCGCGCAAAAAGCAAAGGCAGGAGAGTGAGATGGCAGTTCGGGAACTGGACGCAAGCGAACGTGAAGTTGCTTTGGCAGGGTTGACCGGCTGGAGCTATGATAGCGAAGCGCGCGGTATCAGGCGCACATTCCGCTTTTCAGATTTCGCCGAAGCCTTTGGTTTCATGAGCCGTGTGGCGATCCTTGCCGAAAAGGCTGACCACCACCCTGAGTGGTTCAATGTTTACAATCGTGTCGAAATATTGCTGACGACGCACGATGCGGGTGGCTTGTCGGAGCGCGATATATCACTGGCGGCCGCGATTGATGGGTTCGCCTAGTTTCTCCCTCCCGCTTGCGGGAAGGATTAAGGGGGGGTGCGGGCGAAGCGAGCCGTCGGTCGTTTCAGACCCTCCCCCAGCCCCTCCCGCAGGCGGGAGGGGAGAGTGCTCAGTTCTTCACGACCGTCTCGATACCCTGCATCGTCGATAATTGTCTGCGCAAGCGACCCGGGAACCAGCGCGCGGCGAACGCGAGCTGTTTCGCCAGCTTGTTGACCGGTGTGTGCACCTTGTCCCCATGCACGGCTTCCCAGGCGGCCGGGCCGATGATCGACACCGGGCTGACCTCGATGCCCGCTTCTTCAAGCCGCTGCTTTCCTGTCTGGTTTGATCCGGGAGCAACCGCACCGATGATATTGGTATCAATGAAACCCGGCATCAGCGAACGCGCCTTGATGCCCAGCTCGCGCCATTCAATGTCGTGCGCCTCGGTGAGTCCGCGCACTGCGAATTTGGTCGCGCTATAGACGCTAAGGCCTGCTGATCCATAAATGCCGGCCGCTGAAGCCGTGTTGAGTACGCAGCTGCCAGGGGTGGCTTTCAGGCTGGGGAAACTGGCTCGGATGCCGTTGATTACGCCGGTGACATTGATAGCAATCATCCGGTCAATTTCTTCGTCGGTCATATCCTGTATGGGTCCACCGGTGCCAACACCGGCATTGTTGAACAGCACGTCCATCTTGCCGCCCGTGTGCTTGCCGAATTCGGCAATCGCCTCTTTCCATTGCGGGCGGTTGGTCACGTCAAGCTTGTGAATCGACCACTGACCAGCCGGAAGCATATCAGCCGTTACCTTGAGGCCCGCCTCGTTGACATCCGCCAGCCCCACAAACCAGCCCTTTCCGGCAAAGTAGCGCGATACTTCGCGACCAAGGCCCGACGCGGCGCCGGTTACGAAAATGCTTTTGCGGTTGCTGGACATGGCTCGACTCTCCCTCTTATTTGCATCGCTGTAAGCACAGCAATTCGCCCTTCGGGTCAACCCCTACTTGCAGCATGGAATGGAGGACGATAATCTGCTTTCACCTATGCAGATGTTTCGCTTGTTGATTTCAATCCTGTTTGCAGTGTTGCTGGCGACGATGCCAGGACAGGCTCGTGCGGACGTTATCGCAACCTTTTACAGCCATGATTTCGGGGACTATTTCCCCCATGCCTTCATCCGGTTGAAGGGAACAGTCGATGCCACCGGCGAAAAGGTCGATACCAATTACGGCTTCACTGCCGTCAGCGTTTCGCCCGCTATTCTGATGGGTTCGGTCAAGGGCATGATCGAAACCAAGGATGCCAAATATGTGTCGCGCAGCAACCCGCATTTCACCTTGCGCCTGTCGGATGCCGAATATCGCAAATTGATCGACCATGTCGAAAAATGGCGCAGCATGCCGGGCAAAAGCTACAGCCTCAACAAGCGCAATTGCGTGCATTTCGTGATGGAGGCAGCGGCATTGCTCGGTCTGTCGGTGAACCGGAAGAGCAAGTTTTTCAAAAAGCCGAAATCTTTTGTGCTCGAAATGATGAAGCTCAATCCGACGCTGCGGCTTTAATTATCAAATCGCCTCAAAGCCGGTAGCGTAATAATGCCAGGTAAAGATCGCGGCGGCACCGCGGTGCGGCCGCCAGGCTTCTGCCACTTCTCGCGTCGGCTTTTCGCTCGGGCGCTCGTCAAGCAACAGGATGCGCTTCACACCTTCCTGTACGGCCAGATCACCCGCCGGCCAAATGTCTGGGCGTCCTTCGGCAAAGAGCAGATAAATTTCGGCTGACCAGCGGCCGATGCCTTTGACCTTGGTCAGATAGGCGATCGCCTCCTCGTCATCCTCGGGCAGTGCATCGAGAGGCAGTGCGCCGGAAACAACCAGTTCGGCAAGACTGCGCGCATAGCCCTGTTTCTGGCGGCTCAGGCCGCACGCACGCAGACTGTCAAAATCTTCGGCCAGCAGCTTTTCCGGTGCGCAGTCCTCGTCCAGCTTGGTCGCCAGCTTGTTCCACATCGATGAAGCCGCAGCAACGCTGACCTGCTGCCCGACGATCGTGCGTAGCAGCGTCGTATAGCCCCGTTCGCGGATACGGGGTTCTGGATAGCCGACTTGCTCCAGCGCTATCGCAAAGCGCTTTTCCTTTCCCGCCAGTGTATCGAGCGAGTGCTTGATCTGTTCGGCAGTCAGCCCCATCAGTTCACAAGCTTCAGTAAGGCCATCGGCGGGCCGAAAGTCTTCGGGCCGATATCCCAGCGCAGCACCTGCATCGCACCTTCGTCGACCGGTCCCTCATCGGTGTTATTGGCCATGATCTTCGCATTGGTGCGGATGGTGAAGGTGCCCTTGACCTCAACCGGTTCGACATTTTTCTTTGCCGAACCCATGCCTGGGATCATCGATCCGGCCCCCATCAGCGACATCAAAGAAACGTCCGCGTCGTTATGGAATGTCGGGGCCTCGATCCGCACGCGACCATTGTCCCAGCGTGTGACGTGGATCATCGGATTGCCCAGCGCATAGCGCGGGATCACCGGGAAGGCGAAATCATCTGCAAGACGGCCCTTGGTCGAATAGTCGATCATGAACAGGCCGTTGCCCAGATGCTCGACCTTGTTCCAAGCGGCCAGTCGTTCGACTTCCTTGGTGAAGCGCTCAATGGTCTTTGGGTTGCTGGGATCGATACCGCCAAGCATGGCGGCGAACATCTTCTTGGCTTGTTCCTTTTCCTTTTTGGAGGCAGCCTGCTGTTCATCCCATTCTTTTTTCTGCTGTTCAACTTCAGCGGTTGTGCATTCACGCTCGCTATAATCGTCCTCCATCGACTCAACCGCAGCAGCGGCTTCGGCGGCCGCATCCTCTGCTGCGCCCGCCGCATCTTCAGCCGCTGCTGCTGCATCGGCCTCTGCTTCGGCTTCTTGGGTGAAATCCTCTTGAGAGGTTTTCGACGCGGCAGTGCCTGCTGTGTCAGCGGCAATTTCGGCCAATGCGGCATCAGCGGCGGCGGCATCGGCGGCTGCCTTGGCGGCGGCTTTTTCCTTGCGTTTTTCCTTTTTCTGCTCTTCCTCGCTCTTTTCAGCTTCTGGAACAGGGCCATAGCAGGCCGCTACAAATTCGGCGTTGCCACCTTCGTTATCGAGCGTTTCGTTGAGCAAATTGGCAAGGCCGACCAGCTGAATTTGCCCTTTATAACTGAAGGCAAATTGGCCGTCGGCCATCACCGTCATTTCCGAATTGAACTCGCCGGGCAACAGCAGGCAACCCGAAAGACTTAGGGGGGCAACAACAGCCAGGCCAAGGGCGGCGATTTTCTTGAAATGCATTAGTCAGCTTTCGATTGGCGCAGGGTCGCGGCGGCATAAAGCGCAATCGCTGCGGCGTTGGAGACGTTCAGGCTTTCCATCTGTTCGCTGATTGGCAGCTTTGCCAGCTGGTCGCAATGATCCTCGATATTGGCGCGCATGCCTTCGCCCTCGGCCCCCAGAACCAGTGCATTTCGGCGAGGCGCGAGCGCCTTGTCGAGGTTGGTATCGGCATGGCCGGAAAGGCCAATGCGCCAATAGCCATGCTCGGCAATTTCTTCCAGCGCGCGGGCGAGGTTAACGACGCGAATCCATGGCACCACTTCCAGCGCTCCTGAAGCGGCCTTGGCCAGCACACCCGATTCGGGCGGCGCGTGGCGATCCTGCGTCACCACCGCAATGGCATCGAATGCCGCCGCCGAACGGAAGATGGCACCGACATTATGTGGGTCGGTAACCTGATCGAGGACGAGGATCGGCCGGTCATCTTCTTCATGTGCATCGAGGATATCGGACAACCAGACATCCTCGAGCGGCGCTACCTCGGCGACAATGCCCTGATGCGGCGTATCCTTTGGCACGAAGCGAGCCAGATCGGATCCTTCGCAAAACTGGAAGGGAACGCCCTGCGGGACTTCAACTTGCGACAAGGCTTCGCGCGTGCCCCAGATTTTCAGGACGCGGCGTTCTGGATTTTCAAGTGCGGCGGTAACGGCATGGCGCCCCCAGAATTTTGGGTTGCCACTGGTTTGGGCCGCACCCCGGCGGCGTTGGCTTTTATGTGAACTCATTTTGCCGCTATTCCATCTCGGCCATTGACAGGCAAGCGGCGTTTCGCCAATAGGCCGCTTCTTCTTCGGGACCGGCCCTTTGCCTCGCGCAACGCCCCGTGGAAAAGTGGACAGGTGGCCGAGTGGTTAAAGGCAGCAGACTGTAAATCTGCCCGGTTTTCCGTACGCTGGTTCGAATCCAGCCCTGTCCACCACTTATCTTGTTCAGCTGCAGCGATTATCCCCATGCGAGGCCGCAAGGCTTAGTATTTGATGCGTTTTGGTTTTAATCGGCGTCGTTGCCGTTGGCGGTTTGGTTGGCGATCAGCAATTGTTGGACCATGTTGGTCCGCGACATTGCAATCACATGATCGACGCCTTCAACCGTGATTGCCAGGGTTCCCTGTTCGGTGCGTTCGATGAAGCCCTTTGATTTCAGATACCAGATATGGAATTCAAAAATATCGTCAGGGCAGTTCAAAAATTCTTTGATATAATATTCAAGAACGCCGGGATTTTGGCCATTTTCCCGCCGCTTGCGGTAAAGCGACATCAGAATTTTCTCATGTGCTTCCGCATCCGTCAGCGCCGCGCTGCCGTCAATGGGCTGTCCTTCGCCTTCGGTCGCTTCCGCTTCATCGGCTACGACATTTTCCTTGTGCAATATGTCATACATCTGCCGATTTTTGGGGTTGCGAAGCATCCTGTAGGCTTCAACGACTTCCTTGAACCGCGCTACATCTGCCGTTTCCGGATGATCGGGATGATAGATTTTCGCCAGATGGCGATAGGCAGCCTCCAATATCTTGGAGTCGCAGTTCGGGCTAACCTGCAAAATCCGGTAATAGTCGACGAAGGGTTGCTCTTCATTCATTCGATTTTGCCTCAGCGAACAGATATGAAAACAGGCAACGTCGCCTATCAATAACTTCATGAAGCGATAAGGTGTGCAATTCAAGTCAATTGGCAAATGACCAACGCACAACGATAATCACTTAACAGAGCAGTCAGGAATTCTGCAAAAGCCCAACTTCCGTTGCGTTGTCGTGGATATTACCAAAGTAATATTATTCGACAACTGCGCTGCATCATGCTGCATCAGCACACCGCTTTAGGTTTCTATTTCTGACTACCCAAACGGGTAGCGAATGGGTCTTCCCGATTGGCTATTTCTGAACCCGCAAAAATGACCGGAGGATGTATGCGATTGATTGGGATATTGGCCTTTGCGTCGGGGTTGGCGCTGGGTTCGCAAAATGCAGCGGCGCAAAATGTCCAATGGGCTTCGAAACAAGCTGATGATGCAGTCGTGACAAGCGCTGCGGTGCATGGGCAGCCTGATGGGATCGCTACAGCGGTTGGATTCTACAATTCGGTTTATGTCCGCGATTTCAAAGCTGGCAAAGTGGGCGCAGTGCAACTCGAAAAGGCTATGAAGCTCCCCGCAGGCGAACTTGGCAAATGGGATCTGATCGTGTTTGAAAGCGAAGCGCCCGGCTCCGGTGCCTTTTTTGATGGGTCGATGTGGATGGTGCAGGATATGCAGAAAATGGTCTCGACCGTTTACGATAGCCGCACCCGGGCGTCTGTTCCGGGGACGGGCAGCGGCTGGAGCTTCAAGACCGGTCGAATGACGATGGCCGAATTCAAGGCGATCTATCCGGGTCCGCGCGTGATGGCGGATGCCGCATGGCTGCTGATCAAATTCCCGTCGGTCGTTGAAAAGACGTCGCCCAATCTGGCGGTCTGGATGGGGGGAGGGCCTATCCCGTCCCCCGACGACAATATGCCGACGCCTGATGCGATTGGCGTTATCCGCTAGTTGCGTTTCTCGTCAGCCAGCAATCGTCCCAAGGCCTCATAGGCCGGGATGGAGGTCGGATCGATCGCGACATTGCCTGCGACCGGATGCGAGGCGAAACGGGCGATGACCATTTCGGCCTTGGGGTCGATATAGATCGCCTGGCCGTGGATCCCGCGCGCCATATAGGCGCCGTGGTCGTTATGGCGGACCCACCATTGGTTACGGTAAGACCAGCCGGGCAGGGTCGGGTATGCGCCGTTTTTAGCGAACTCCGCCTTGCCGCCTCCCTTGGTGATGTCGGCAATGGCTGTTGCGGGGACGACCTGCTGGCCATTCCATTTTCCGCCCAGCCGCATCATTTCGCCAAAGCGCGCCATGTCGCGCAGCGAAAGCATCAGCCCGCCGCCTGCAAAGGGCGTTCCCTGCGCGTCGACGACAAGTGCGGCATCCTGCTCCATGCCCAGCTTTGACCAGAAACGCTGTTCCAACTGCTCGCGGACCGGAATGCCGGTTGCGCGGGTAATGATCCAGCCGAGCGCGTCGCTATTGGCGGTGCGATAGGTGAAGCGTTCCCCATGTTCGCCTTGTTTGCCAATGGTGGGCAGAAAGGCGAGGAAGCCGTCGGGCCCATCATAGTCAGCGCGTCTCGGCGCGGCACGACCGGCACGGGCATGGCGGATGATGTCTGCGTCAGCATTGGTGTAGGTCTCGTCGAAAGCGATGCCGGTCGTCATATCCATGACATGGCGGACGGTTGCCCCCGCGAAGCCACTGCCCGCCAGTTCGGGGACATAATCGGTAACCAGCTTATCGGGATCGAGCTTGCCCTCTGCAGCGAGGCTGGCGGCCAGTGTGCCGATATAGGATTTGGTGACAGAAAAAGCGATGTGCTGCGACGCGGGTGTGGTCACGCCCATATAGCGCTCGTAAACAATCTTGCCTTTGTGCAGCACGATGACGGCGTCGGTATAGTTTGCATCCAGAGCGTCTTTCCAGCTCATCGGCTTGTCGCTGCCCAGCGGCGTAAAGGCCAGCGCGTCAATATCATCGCGCTCTTTGCGCGGAAAAGCATGAGCCGAGGTGTCACCGCGATGCAGCGGCAGGGTCGGGAAGAACTGCCGCCAGTTCGAAAAGCTCCATCGCAGCTGCGGGAAGCGGAAATAGCTGCCGTCATCAAACTTGATCTGCTTGTCCGCAGGCGGAGGTGTGCCCTGCATCCAGCCCAGCTTGGCCGGATCGCTTTCGGCTGCATCCAGCTGTTTGTGCTCGCTCTGTGCCTGCGCACCTGACGCTGCAACTGCAAGTGCCGTCGCTGCAATAATCGCCTTTTTGGGCATGTTCCCCTCCCTCTTATGTCCTCAAGAGGGAGGATGGCGCAATCATTCAGCCAGTGCAACCTCGGGGTCGACAAACTTCAGGTTCAGGCTTTCGGCCACCGCCTTGCTGGTCACTTTGCCCTTGTGGACATTGAGGCCGGCGAGAAGCCCGCGACCGATTTCGCTATGCGCGTGCAAAGCCTCCAGCCCCTTATCCGCTAGCGCCAAGCCATAAGGTAGGGTGGCGTTGTTGAGCGCAGCGGCGCTGGTCTGCGGAACCGCGCCCGGCATATTGGCGACGCAATAATGGATGATGCCGTCGACGACATAGGTGGGCTCGGCATGTGTTGTGGGCTTTGAGGTTTCAAAACAACCGCCCTGATCGATCGCTACGTCGACCAGAACCGAGCCCGGTTTCATGTGCTTGAGCATTTTGCGCGTGACCAGCTTGGGTGCAGCGGCGCCCGGTATCAGGACCGCGCCGATAACGGCATCGGCAATGCTGATTTCATGGTCGATAGTGTCCAGGGTCGAATAGCGGGTGCGCACACGACCGTGGAACAGTTCGTCAATTTCACGCAGGCGCGGGATCGAACGATCGACGACGGTGACATCAGCACCTAGCCCGACCGCCATGCGCGCGGCATGGGTGCCGACAACACCGCCGCCGATCACGCAAACGCGGCCAGCCGGAACGCCCGGAACGCCGCCGAGGAGAATGCCAGCGCCACCTTCCGAACGACGCATTGCTTCGCCTGCAGCCTCGATCGCAAGGCGCCCAGCGACTTCGCTCATCGGTGCAAGGAGCGGCAGGGTGCCGCGTGCGTCGGTCACGGTTTCATAGGCGATGGCCGTGCATTTCGATTTGACCAGACCTTTGGCCTGCTTGGGATCCGGCGCGAGATGGAGATAGGTGAAAAGGATCTGGCCTTCGCGTAGCTGCACCCATTCGCTCGGCTGCGGCTCCTTCACCTTGACCACCATATCGGCCTTGGCAAAGATTTCTTCGGCGGTTTTCACGATTTTGGCACCGGCTTTTTTGTACGCCTCGTCGGTCGCCATGATGCCCGCACCAGCGCCCGATTGCACCATCACCTGGTGCCCGCGCGCAACATATTCGCGGACGGCAGACGGGGTCAGGCCGACGCGATATTCATGGACCTTGATTTCGGTGGGGACGCCAACGCGCATAAATCTCTCCTGCATAAAAGCGGTGTTGCGCCGCTTTTAACATGTCGGGCGCGGATATAATGCGCAATTTCTGGACTGATATGCCTGAATGATGCATAAAATCATCTTTTTTGAGTAAAAGGCGCTTAAAATATGCATATAGACAAGTTGGATCGCAAAATCCTCAGCGCGCTTGTGGCTAACGGTCGAGCTACGCAGCAGGAGCTTGGTGAGGCCGCAGGCCTTTCGCCGAGTGCGGCGTCCAGACGGCAAAAGGCATTGGAAGATGCGGGCATATTGCGCGGCTATCGCGCCGATGTGAATCTGCGCAAATTGGGGATGGGCGCTACGGTGATGGTAACGATCACGCTCGATAGCCAGAGCGAGGAAGCGATGGAGGCGTTTGAAAGCGCGGTTGTCGAAAGCCCTTCCATCCTGCGCTGCCACTTGATGAGTGGCCGCAACGACTATCACCTGACCGTCCGCGCGACATCGATTGAGGATTATGAGCGGGTGCACCGGCAGGAGATTGCGCGACTGCCCCGTGTGGCACGCATAGAGACTGCTTTTGCCTTGCGGGAAGTCGTCAACCGCACAGTCCCGCCTCGGCTTTTAGGCTGATTTACAATATAACAAGCTTTCCACCTTAACCCTGCCGTCTTGGATTTTGCTTGAGGCGGGGGCCCGATGGAACATCATTTGCAAAAGGCATGGGCCGATGAAACGGTCGAAAATGCCTATTTCCAGCGCATCGAGTCGATGGTGCATGCGGGCGATCTGGATGCCGCCTCCGCAATAATTGAGGAAGATCTCGCCAGCCTCGATACGCCGCTCGGCCAATTGTGCCGCGATCTGAGCGAAGAAGCCGTCGACATTGCGGGTTGGGAAGAGTTGGGCGATTCCATCGCGCAATATGAAGGTGAGCCGATCACTGCCGTGCATATCATGATCTCGAACGAGCCCGATCTGGTGTTTGAAGACAAGAGCATCACGCACCACCCTATGATCGAAGTGATGTTTTACAGCGACGAGCATCTGGCCTTTTCGGAAATGGCGCGCGACGAAATTCTCTCAGCCAGCCTTGAAGAGGATGAAAGCTGGTGGGGGCAGGGTGAGGATATGGAGGCCTATCTGGAGATTAACGGCCTCAGCCAGTTGAACACCGCGCTGCTGCACCACAAGCGCCAATATTATTTCCGCGACCAGATGCACGTGTTGGATGAGAAGAACGGTCTGGCCGCCGACACCGCGCCCTTGCTCTATGTCGAGTTCCGTCTCGCTTCAATGCTGCGCGCCGTGCGCTATCATCAGGCGGTCAAGGCATTGGTCGAAGGCTTTGGCCTTCGCAAAAATGTGCCCGTTCTGGTCGGCATGCACAATATGAAGCCCGAGATCAGCTCGGTCTATATGGCGAAATCGGCGGTCATTGTTGAAATGGCGCGGATCCCGAAGCTTGCAGTGACCATCAAGCGCAACATGGAAGAAATCCCCGAGGAATTTTCAGGCAGCAGCCTGCGCCAGAAGGTGCTTGTCGAGGCTGAGGAAGAGAGGCCGGGATTCTTCAGGAGACTGTTTGGGCGGCGCTAACCGATCGTCTCGAGCAGTTCCCCGATCTTCCCGAACATCTCATCTATATGCGCCTTCTCCAAGATCAGCGGCGGGCTGAGGGCGATAATATCGCCCGTTGCACGCACCAATAGGCCATTGTCGAAACAGGCATGGAAGAGTTCGGTGGCGCGCTTCGTGGGTGCGCCCGGGCGGGGTTCGAGTTCGATACCGGCGACCAGTCCGATGGTGCGGATGTCGATGATATGGGCCTTGCCGCGAAGGCTGTGCGCGGCGTCGGCCCAATAGGTGGCCAGTTCATCGGCTTTGTTGAACAGCCCTTCGTCGCGGTAAAGATCTAGCGTCGCCAGCCCCGCCGCGCAGGCTACGGGGTGGCCCGAATAGGTGTAGCCGTGGAAAAGCTCGATGCCGTCCGCCGCATTGTTTACCACATGGTCATGGATCGTCCGGCTGACCGCGACCGCACCCATCGGCACAGCAGCGTTGGTCAGGCCCTTGGCCATGGTGATGATGTCGGGCGTGACGCCCCATGTTCCGGCAGCGGTTGCGCCGCCGACGCGTCCATAAGCGGTAATCACTTCGTCGAAGATCAGGATGATGCCGTGCTTGGTGCATATGTCGCGCAACCGTTGCAGATACCCGACGGGCGGGACCAGCACACCGGTGGAGCCTGCCATCGGCTCTACGATGACAGCCGCGATGGTTTCCGCACCATGCAACGCGACCAATCGTTCGAGGTCGTCCGCCAGTTCCGCGCCATGCGCCGGAAATCCCTTTGTAAAGGCGTTACGCGCCAGATCATGCGTGTGCGGCAGATGATCGACGCCGGGTAGCCCCTGCCACCAGCGACGGTTATTGACGATGCCGCCCACGGATATTCCACCAAAGCCGGTGCCATGATAGCCGCGTTCGCGCCCAATCAGCCTAGTGCGGGTGCCTTGTCCCCGCGATCGCTGCACCGCGAGTGCGATTTTCAAGGCGGTGTCGACTGACTCGCTGCCCGAATTGGTGAAGAAGATACGGTCGAGCCCGTCGGGCATCAGTGCGGCGACACGAGATGCAAGTTCGAAGGCAAGCGGATGGCCCAACTGAAAGGTCGGGCCGAAATCCATGGTCGCCGCAGTTTTCGCAATCGCCTCCACAATCGGCGCGCGGCAATGGCCTGCGTTGTTGCACCAGAGGCCAGAGGTGCCGTCGAGGATGCGGTTTCCGGCGGCGTCCCAATAATGCATGTCCTTGGCTGCGACGAGTTGGCGCGGGTGCGCTTTGTAGGCGCGGTTGGCGGTGAAAGGCATCCAGAATGCCGCCAAAGGGTCGTTTTCACGCATCGGTTCGGTCCTTGTTTGACACTGTTTGGTGCCGATTAACTGTGACCGATATGCCACAACTTATAAAAAGGACAATGTTGCAGACATAAAATTGCTTGAAGCGGCGATGCTTTGCTGTTTTTGTGCACCTGCACACTGACAGCATCGTTAACCATATAACAAGTGGAAGCTGGCAGAACTCGCGGGAACGAACAGCCATATTGGGGGCAGGGGCCTTTGTGCCGACTGTCAGCGAGTTTTAAGTGAAGAAAGGTCAAAATATGCGTAAATCTGTTTTCAAGCTGGCCGCGGCTTGCGTTGCATTGGGCAGCATCTCGGCCGCAGCCCCTGCATTCGCGCAGGAAGAAGCCGCTGAAGAAGCCGAAGGTCCGATCACCGTTTCGGGTGGCATCGCGGTTGTTTCCGATTATCGCTTCCGCGGCGTTTCGCTGTCGGACAAGGATTTTGCGGTTCAGCCGACTATCACCATCAGCCATGAATCGGGCTTTTATGTTGGTGCCTGGGGTTCGAACATCGCCGACAATGCTGGCGATGATCTGGAACTTGACCTCTACGCAGGTTTTGCCGGTGGTGATGCCGTGACCTACGATCTTGGCGTGACCTATTACATCTACCCCGGTGTTTCGTCGTTCAACTATGCTGAACTCATCGGCAAAGTTGGTACAACGGTTGGTCCGGCAACGGTTGGCGCCACGCTCGCTTATGCACCGAGTCAGGACGGCACGGGCAACACCGACAATGTCTATATCGGCACCAACGCTTCGATCGGCATTCCAGACACTCCGCTGACATTCACCGGTTCGGTTGGCTATGAAGATGGCGCGTTCGGCGATGACAAGATCGACTGGTCGCTGGGCGTGACTGCTGAAGTACAGGGCTTTACTCTCGGTGCATCCTATGTTGATACCAACCGTTTCGTTGGTGGCCTTGGCAAGGCTGGTGCGGTCTTCTCGATCAGCTACGGCTTCTGATTTTTTGCTAGCCGAAAGGCCAGTACCATCGAAAATGCATGCCGGGCTTGACTGTTCAAGCCCGGCATGTCCTTATGTGGCAGGCCCATTTCCGGCCCTAAACCGGTGAAAAACAATGTCTGTCAATCTGGCGAACTGGATCGCCGAAAACAAAATCGACGAAGTCGAATGTATCGTTCCCGATATTAACGGGGTGCAACGCGGCAAGGTTCTGCCCGCCAAGAAATTCCTGTCCTCGGTCAGTGACAAGTCGCTCCGCATTCCCGGCAGCGTCTTTATCTGCACGATCGACGGGCATTATCCCGAAGATATCGAGGATATCTGGGACAAAGACCCCGACAAGATTTTGATCGCCGATCCGGACACGATTTGCATCGCGCCCGGCTTCAAATCGCCCACCGCATTTGTGATTGCCGATGCCTATAATGGTGATGGCACTGAGGTGGAATTGGCCCCGCGTGCCATCCTGAAGAAAGTCCTGGGTCTCTACGCCGCCAAAGGCTGGAAACCGATCATCGCGCCAGAGGTGGAATTCTACCTCGTCAGCCGGAATGTCGATCCCGACTTTCCGCTCGTGCCGCCGACCGGTTCCAGCGGACGGGCAGAGACCGCGAGCCAGCCATATGGCTTGGAGGCGATGAACGAATATGAGGATATCATCGATCATATCTACGACGATTGCGAGCTGATGGGGCTCGATATCGACACGATGATCCATGAAATGGGTGCCGCGCAGTTGGAGGTGAACTTCCTTCACGGCGATCCGCTAAAGCTTGCCGACCAGGTATTCCTGTTCAAACGCGTCGTCCGCGCGGTGGCGAAACAGCACGGCGTCTATGCCACTTTCATGGCGAACCCAATGGCAGGGCAGCCGGGCAGTGCGATGCACATCCATCAATCGGTGGTCGATGCCGAAACCGGCAAGAACCTGTTTTCAAATGCCAACGGCAAGGATAGCGCAATTTTCCGCAGCTATATTGCGGGCCTCGTCAAGTTCATGCCGCAAATCTCGCCGCTTTGGGCCCCCAATGTGAACAGCTTCCGCCGCATGCGGCCCGACAGTGCTGCGCCGATCAATGTGCAATGGGGAGAGGACAACCGGTCATGCGGTTTCCGCGTGCCCATTTCGGATAAACATAATCGCCGCGTTGAAAATCGGCTGCCGGGGGCAGACTCCAACCCCTATCTCGCGATGGCCGCTTCTTTGGTCTGCGGCTATATCGGCATGGTCGACCGGATGGTGCCCGCAAAAGCGATTACCGGCAGCGCCTACAACCGCGCCCGCACCCTGCCGCGCACATTGGAGGCCGCGCTCGATCGCTTCTCGGCATGTAAACCTGTCCGCAACCTGCTGGGCGAGGATTTCTTCGAAATCTTCTACGCGGTGAAGGATTATGAGCTGTTCAACTACCAGTCAGTGGTGAGCAGTTGGGAACGCGAGCATTTGCTGCTGCGGGTGTAAGGTTGAGGCTTCTGTTACTATCCCAGTACCGTCACCCTGAACTTGTTTCAGGGTCCATTTCACCTCTCTACCCTTCGGTCTCGGTTGCACGATGGATGCTGAACCAAGTTCAGCATGACGACGAGTAGAGAGGCATGACCGATCCGCTTAACAACAGCTATTATCAAGCGTCCGCCAATGCGTGGGACACGCAGCCCAGCTTTGCCGGCGAGGGCGATTATGAGGTTGCTGTCATCGGTGGCGGATTTACGGGGCTTTCTGCCGCCTTGGCTTGCGCGGAAAAGGGGCTGAAGGTTGCGTTGTTCGAGGCGCAGTCCATCGGATTTGGCGCCTCTGGCCGCAATGGCGGGCAATTAATCCCCGGCCTGCGCTGGTCAATGCGCGAAATCGACGCGGAGTTTGGCCGCGAACGGGCGCAAGCGATTTTCGATTTGGCCTATGGCGCTGTGGGACGGGTGAACGGCCGGATATCGCAGCACGGTATCGCCTGCGACCTGAAATCCGGCCATTTGGAGGCGGCTTACAAGCCAGAGCATTTTGCGGACATGCAGCGCGAAGCCGATTTTCTAGCGCGCAATTTTGGCTGGGAGTCTGAGGTTGTCCAACCGCGCGATTTGGGCCGGCACATCAACGGTGGCGGCTATCATGGCGGCCTTTATGACGCCCGTGGCGGGCATTTTCATCCGCTGAACTATGCGCTGGGGCTGGCAGGGGCAGCCCTGAAAGCAGGCGTTACGATTTTCGAGCATTCGCCGGTAAGGCGGATCGACGGCAATCAGATTATCGCCGAACAGGGCAGTGCAAGGGCACAGCATATCCTGTTGGCAGCGGACAATTGGATGGGCGATATTGACCGTGAGTTGGGCGGCTTCACTGTCCCGATCATGAACTATAACATAGCAACCGCGCCATTGCCCGATGCGGACCAATTATTGCCAAGCGACGCCGCCGTTGCCGACAGCCGCTTTGTTCTCAACTATTTCCGCCTTTCCGCCGACAAGCGCCTGATCTTTGGCGGTGGCGAGAAATATGCGCCGACCCCGCCCGCCGACATTGCGGCCTTTGTCCGCAAGCATATGGTCGATGTTTTTCCGTCGCTTGCCGAAACACCCATCGACTATGCCTGGGGCGGTGCAGTGGCAGTGACGATGAACCGGCTTCCGCATCTGGGGCGCAAAGGGAATGTCTTTTTCGCGCATGGCTTTTCGGGGCATGGCGCGTTGGTCACGACGCTCGCGGGGGAATTGTTGGCTGAGGCTGCCACGGGAACGATGGGTGGGTTCGATGTCTTTGCCAAACTTCCCAGCCGGCCATTTCCGGGTGGTCGCTTGTTCGCCCGTCCGCTCGCGACTTTGGGATTGCTCTGGTACGCGCTAAGGGACCGGTTATGATTTCAGACGCTGTAATAGATCGGATCGCCGCGCGTGAGGTCGCAGCTTTTCGCAAAGCTAACCCCATTTCCCTTGAGTTAGGTTGCCAAGCGGCTGCGAACTGGTTTCAGGGTGTACCTTTCCACTGGATGCTTGATTGGCCGAGCCCGGTGCCGCTGGTGGCAGCCGGGGCCAAGGGGGCGATGCTGATGACGGTAGATGGCCGCACGCTCGATGATTTCTGCCTCGGCGATACAGCAAGCATGTTTGGCCATTCGCCAGCGCCGCTCGCCGAACCACTGGCCAAGCAGGCGGGGGCGGGGCTGAGCTATATGCTGCCCACCGAAAAAGGCGTCGAACTCGGCGCGATGCTGTCGGCAATGTTTGGCCTGCCGCGCTGGCAAGTGACAACGACGGCCAGCGAAGCCAACCGCGCCGTCATCCGCTGGTGCCGGGGAATATCGGGCCGGAAGAAAATCCTGATTTTTAACGGCTGTTATCATGGGGCGGTTGATGATGTGTTCGTCGATCTGCGCGCGCATCCTTCGGGTTGGGAACCCAAAATGCGCACCAGCCTGATCGGGCAGGTGCACGATATTTTGCCGACGACCACCGTTATCGAGTTTAATGACGCAAATGCCCTCGAACGCGAATTGAAAAAGGGCGACATCGCCTGCGTGCTTGCCGAGCCGGTGATGACCAATGTTGGTATGGTGCGCGACGCGCCGGGCTATCTGGATACGTTGCGCCGGCTCTGCACCGAAACAGGTACGATCCTCGTTTTCGACGAAACCCACACCATTTCATCAGGCTATGGCGGGCACAGCAACGCTTATGGACCCAAGCCGGACATGATGGTGATCGGCAAATCGATCGGTGGCGGCGTGCCAACAGCGGTTTATGGTTTCAGTGAGGAAATCGCCGGGCGGATGGCGAAGTTGAACGCGTCGCGCCCTTCAGGACATAGCGGGATCGGCACCACGCTGTCAGCCAACGCGCTGGCGATTACCGCGATGCATGCAATGGTCGGGAAGGTGATCACGCATGAGGCTTACCGCCACATGCTGGCGCTCGCACAGCGACTGGTGAAGGGCATCGAGGACGTCATAGCAGCGCACAAATTGCCCTGGCACGTCGTCAATGTCGGCGCACGCGTCGAATTTGTCTGTGCTGAGAAGCCCTCCACCAATGGCAGCGAGGCGCGTGCCGCGATGAATCCCAAATTGGAGGCGGCAATCCACCTCTATCTCGCCAATCGCGGCATTTTGCTTGCGCCGTTCCACAATATGATGTTGCTGTCTCCGGCAACGCAGGAGGGACAGGTTGATCGGTTGGTCCATGTGCTGAACGACGCGGTTACCGAATTTCTGGAGTAAATAGATTGAGCAGCCATCCCAAATCCTCGGCGGTCATCGCGCCGAAGAGCGAAGCCGAAGCTTTCTTCGCCGCCAATCCGCATGTCGATGCGGTAGATATGATCTACACCGATATGGGCGGGGTGCCGCGCGGCAAAAGACTTCGCCAGCATGAGGTGTTGGCGGTTTATGAAACCGGGCGGATGTTCCCTGGATCAATCACCGTTGTCGACATTACCGGTCAGGATACGGTCGAAACCGGCCTTGTCTGGGAAGATGGCGATGCCGACCGCTCGATGAAACCGGTGCCCGGAACGCTGGTGAAAACGCCTTGGGCCGGAGAAAATTCGGCGCAGTTCCTTGTCGATTTTTACGAACTGGATGGCACGCCGCACGATCTCGATCCGCGCCATGTGCTTGGACGGGTTGTTGATCGCTATGCCGAGCAAGGACTTGTGCCAGCGGTTGCGGTTGAACTGGAATTCTATCTTGTCGATCCCAAGCGCACCCGCGACGGGATGGTTCGTCCTGCATGTCCGGGCTACAGTAAGGATCGGCCGCGCAATGTAGAGGTTTATGGCCTGCGCGAAATCGAGGATTTCCGACCCTTTTTTGATGATCTCTACGCTTTTTGCGATGCACAATGCCTGCCGCTCGAAAGCGCGATATCGGAATTTGCGCCGGGGCAGTTCGAACTGACGCTTTGCTACAAGCCCGATGTGCTCCGCGCCTGCGACGATGCGATCATGTACAAGCGGCTGGTCAAGGCTACTGCGCAGCGCCATGGCTTCGAAGCCACATTCATGGCAAAACCGTTCGCCGATCAGGCGGGTTCAGGCATGCATATCCACGTTTCGGTCAACGATGCCAATGGCAACAATATCTTCGCCAGCGAAAACCCCGAAGGCACCGATGCGCTGCGCCATGCCATTGGCGGGATGATTGCGAATGTGGGGGACAGCTTCGCTCTGTTTGCCCCCAACGCCAACAGCTATCGCCGGTTCAAGGCAAACAGCTATGCGCCGGTCGCGCCGACATGGGGCGTCAACAACCGCACCGTTTCCTTCCGCATTCCGGCAGGCGCACCCAAGACCCGCCACGTCGAACACCGTGCCTGCGGGGCGGATGCAAATCCCTATCTTGCGGTTGCTGCGGTTCTCGCGGGCATGCATCACGGCATGGCGAACCAGACCGATCCCGGCCCGGCTGTCGTCGGAAATGGTTATGATCGCGACTCTTCGGGCGACGACAAACCGCCGAGCAACTGGTTCGCCGCAGTCGACCGTTTCCATGCCTCCAGCATCATGCGCGACTATCTGGGCGAGCGGTTTGTCGACATGTATTCGATCGTCAAACGCGTGGAACAGGACCGCTATTTCAGCGAAGTCCCGCGCCTCGATTATGACTGGTATTTGCGGAATGCCTGACGTCAAAAAAACGCTTTGAAAATCGCCGGTTTTGCGTCAGTCTCGGGAATCGAGGGAACGCATAAACAGGTGGAGCAAAGCCATGGATTTCAAGACACTTCTCGACAATGCACAGAACCGTCGTTCGCTGCTCAAGGGCATGGGGGTTGCCGCCGTCGGCTTGACCTTTACCGGAGCGCTTGCAGGCTGCGGGGAGAAGGAAGCGAAGAAGCTCGCCAATGGCGAGGAAGGCAAGCTCAACTTCTACAACTGGGACACCTATATCGGCGAAACCACGTTGGAAGATTTCAAGGGCGCGAGCGGCGTTGACGTCAATATGACGCTGTTCGCCAGCAATGATGAACTGTTCGCCAAGCTGAAGGCTGGTAATCAGGGCTATGACGTGATCGTTCCATCGAACGACTTTGTCGAGCGCATGGCGGCAGCCGATCTGCTGATGCCGCTCGATTTTGCGCAAATTCCCAACTTCGAAAAGAATATTGCGCCTGAATTCAAGGATGTACCCTATGATCCGAAACGCAAATATTCGATGCCCTATACATGGCTCTCGCTCGGCATCGGCTATCGCAAGTCGAAGGTGAAGGGCACGCCCGATAGCTGGAAGGTGCTGTTCGACAGCGACGAATATAAGGGCCGAATTGCCGTATTGTCCGAAGCGGGCGACATGTTCCGACTCTATGGTAAATATCTCGGCAAGTCGGTCAACGCGCTGACCGAAGCCGATATCAAGACCATCGAAGCGATGATGATCAAGCAAAAGCCGAACATCAAGGCCTTCCATGAGGATAATGGCCAGGACCTATTGCTCAAGGGTGAGGTAGACGTCGTCCTCGAATATAATGGCGATATCGCGCAGGCGATGGTCGAGGATGAGGATATCGGCTTTGTCATCCCCAAGGAAGGCAGCCAGCTCAATTCGGACAATCTCTGCATTCCCAAGGGCGCGCCGCGTCCCAAAAATGCGCACGCCTTCATCAACTATTTGCTCGATGCAGAGGCGGGCAAGAAGATCGCCGAAACGATCCTGTTCCCGACTCCGAATAATGCGGCCAAGGAATTGATGCCGGAAGACTATAAAACCAATCCGGTCATCTTCCCCTCGGCCGCCGAACTCGCCAAGTGCGAATATGCCGCGTACAATCCCAAATTGCAGCCGATGTATGAGGAGGCCTTCACCCGCGTGCGGGCTGCCTGATCCGTGGCAGGGGGGCTACAGGATTGGAAACAGCATAAGCGGCCGTTCGCAGCAATTGCGGGCGCGCCGCTTTTCTGGCTGTTGCTTTTCTTCCTCATACCGATGGCGATCGTCTGGCTGTACAGCTTTGGCGAAAATGCCGGACCAGCCGATATTGCGATTTCGGGGACGCTTGAAAACTACAAGCGCGCGACCGAGTGGTTGTACCTCTCGATCTTCCTGAAATCGCTGGCTGTCGCCGCGCTTGTCACACTCATCTGTCTGATTATCGGCTTTCCGGTGGCGATGGCGATTACCTTCGCCTCGGCAAAATGGCGGCCATGGTTGCTGCTCGGCATCATGCTGCCCTTCTGGACCAACCTGTTGATCCGCACCTATGCGCTGATGATGCTGATGGGCACCAATGGCTATGCCAATAAGGGGCTTGGGGCGTTGTGGGAGGGTGCAAGCTGGCTGCGTACCCTTGTCGGGATGCAGCCGCTGGAGGCATGGACGCCGGTACAGCTGCTCTACAACAATTTCGCCGTGATACTCGGGCTGGTCTATGTCCACCTGCCGTTCATGGTTTTGCCGCTCTATGCAGCGCTCGACCGGCTCGACAAATCGCTGATTGAGGCCAGCCTTGACCTGGGGGCGGGGCATTTGCGCACGCTGATGAAGATTGTCGTGCCGCTCGCCGGGCCGGGCATATTGGCGGGTGTTATGATCACGCTGATCCCGGCGCTCGGCGCTTATCTGACGCCCGACCTGATGGGCGGCACCGAGAGCCAGATGATCGCCAATGTGATCGAACGCCAGTTCAAGCGCGCCAATGACTGGCCCTTTGGCGCGGCATTATCCTTCCTGCTGATCTACGCAATGTTCATCCTGATCGCACTGCAATCGATGCGGCGCGACAAGGGCAGGGAGGCACACTAATGGCCTTGTTCAACCGCACACCGGTCGCGCCGCTAGAATATACCCGCAAGACGTGGATGCGCGGCTGGGTCGGCGCAACGATGTTTTTCCTGTACGCGCCGCTTCTGATCTTGATGGTGTTCAGCTTCAACGACAGCAAGCGTAACGTCGTATGGAAGGGCTTCACGCTGAAATATTACGAAAAGGCGATGAACAATGACTCGCTGGTAGAGGCGATGGTCAATTCGCTGACTATTGCCGGATTGGCGACAATATTCAGCCTGGTCTTGGGCGCATTGGCGGCCGTGATGCTGTGGCGCTTCCGCTTTCCGTTCAAAGGAGCGGTCGAAGGGACCATGTCGCTGCCGATCATTGTTCCCGAAATCTGCCTGGGCGTTGCCTTCCTGATCTTTTTTGCCAAGATCCAATGGCCGACCGACCTGCCGTGGCCGCTCAACCTGTCGGCGATCACGATCGCGCATATCACCTTCTGTTTCCCCTTTGTAGCGATGGTTGTCCGATCGCGGCTGGAAAGCTTCAACAAGGAAGAAGAAGAGGCGGCAAAGGATCTTGGCGCTTCCGAATGGCAGACGTTTCGCGACATCTTGCTGCCACACATGAAGCCGGGCTTGATTGCGGGCGCGCTGCTCTCCTTCACGCTCAGCCTAGATGATTTTGTCATCACCTTCTTCACCAGCGGCCCCGATACGATCACCTTCCCGGTGAAGGTCTATTCGATGGTTCGCTTCTCGGTCACGCCAGAGGTCAATGCGGCTTCGACCATCCTCATCATTCTCACCATCGTTCTCACCGCTGTGGCGCTCAAGCTGCAGGGCGTGAAAGCCATTGCGGAATCCCATTGATATGTCCGACCCACAACCCATCATCCAGATCCGCAACGTCTCCAAACGCTTTGGCAAGGTGACTGCGGTCGATAACGTCAATCTCGACATCATGGCGGGCGAGTTCTTCGTCCTGCTCGGGCCGTCCGGTTGTGGCAAGACGACGTTGCTGCGTATGATCGCCGGGTTCGAATTGCCGACCGAGGGCCAGATCATCATCGACGGCGTTGATGTCAGCGATGTACCGCCGAACAAGCGACCCGTGAACATGGTGTTCCAGAGCTACGCGGTGTTCCCGCACATGTCGGTGGCCGACAATGTCGCTTATGGTCTGAAGATTCGTGGTGTCGGGCGTGGCGAACGCGAAGATCGGGTGCGGGAAGCGCTTGAGCTGGTCAAGCTGGGCGGGTTTGAGGATCGCATGCCCGACCAGATGTCAGGCGGGCAACGCCAGCGCGTGGCGCTTGCGCGTAGTCTGGTGATGCGGCCCAAGGTACTGCTCCTTGATGAGCCGCTTTCGGCGCTCGATGCGAAATTGCGCGCGCAGATGCAGTTTGAGCTTTCTGACCTGCAGGACCAGGTGGGCATCACTTTTGTCACGGTAACGCATGATCAGGATGAAGCGCTTTCGATGGCCAGTCGTATCGCCGTGATCAACAAGGGTGAGGTCGCGCAGCTAGCCGGGCCGTCTGATCTCTACGAATTCCCCGCTAACCGCTTCGTCGCCGACTTCGTGGGTTCGGTGAATATTTTCGAGGGCAAGCTGACTTTGGACGAGCCTGACAAGGCGGCAGTCGACTGCCCCGGCATCGGCAAAGTGTATCTGAACCACGGCGTTACCGGCCCGCATGGTGCCGACGTCTGGGTCGCTCTACGCCCCGAGAAAATCTATCTGCATGTGCCGGGCGAAGGGAAAGCGGTGCGCGCCGCGGCGCAGGACGCGCCCGATGGTCACAATTTCGCACGCGGTGTGATCAAGGGCATGAGCTATCTTGGCGACATCACCCTCTATGAAATCAAACTGGATAGCGGAGAGATGATCCGCGTCTCGCGCCCCAACCTGTCACGCCATGATCAGGAAGATTTCACCTGGGACGACCGGGTCAGCATGCATTGGCGCGCCGACAGCCCGGTGGTGCTGCTGAGCTGAGCTCAATCTTCGGCGGGAGGTGCAGGCCGGACATCGATCAACGTCACAATGATGTTGGTGCCGGCTTGTGGCGCGCCCATGGTGCCATCAGACTTTGGCATACAAAAACGATAGGTTGAACCGCTTGGCATCATTTTGAGTGCCTCGGCGAACAGCGGGGTAGCCATGGCGAGCGGGATTTTCTCCCATTCGCGCTTTTCCTGCACAACACCACTTTCCGCGTCGAACAGTGTGAAATCGACCAAAGCCATATCGGCGTCCGTGGGTGTCCGTCCAGACCCTGCTGTTACGATTGAATAGCCCAGGCCCGAAGTTGTGCTTTGCGCACACACTCTGTCCGCTGGTGCAATGACGGGTTTAGGCGGCGGGGTGGTGAAGGACAAAAGTTCCACCTCGAACACCAGATCGGCATTGGGCGGGATCGGATCGCCGCCTTCGGGGCCGTAACCCAGCGCGGAAGGAATGCAGAGCCGGTATTTTCCCCCAGGCTGCATCAGCTTCAGCCCTTGGGCAAAACCGGCGATAACGCCGCTGACCTTGAACTTCGCGCCTTCGCCGGAGTCAAATTCGCTGCCGTCAGATGCCAGCCGTCCCGAATAGTTGACTTCGACCTTGGAGTCCGGTCCCGGTTTCTCGCCTTTGCCTGCCTTGATCACGGTGTAGGACAGACCCTCGGACGTTTTGACCTTACAAGTAAGCTCCGGCTTGGCGGGCGTGGGTGTAGCCGCTGAAGCGGGAAGGGTGGGGATGGCCAGCAATGCGGCGGCGGATACAGCGCCAAGCACTGCGGATCGAAACGGGTTATTCATCGCCTTAGGCGGTAGGCGAAGCGCCGGAAAAGTCCAGCGCGCTTAATCCTGCTCGCTGTCTTTCTTGCGCGCTTTGTTCGCGTAGATCAGTGCAGCGGCGAGCGCTGCCGAGCCGATGCCGATACCGGCAGCGGTCTTCCAGCCGATTCCGCCTTTTTCCTCCGCGGCTTCCTTGCGCGCCTTGGCACGCTTCACTTCGCGCATGGTTTCGTTGTCGGGCGGGGTGTCTTCGGGGGTGTCGCTCATGCCCACCTAAATGAATCAGGTGGGCATGGACGTCAACCTTTTAGAGTGCGCGCAGCAGCGGTTCCGCCTTGTCGAGCGACTTGCGGATGATGCCGACAAGGTCGTCAATCTGGCTGGTAGTAATGATTAGTGGCGGGCACATCACGATGCTGTCGCGAATACCGCGCACCATCAGGCCGTTCTTGATACAGATGTCGCGCACCATCGGGCCTGCCGTGCCTTCTGCGCCGCCAAAGCGGGCGCCCGTCGCCTTGTCAGCAACGATTTCGACCGCGCCGAGCAGGCCGATCGAGCGCGCTTCGCCGACCAAGGGGTGATCGCTCAACATTGCCAGAGCTTTTGCCAGATAGGGCCCGGTTTCGCTGCGAACCTTTTCGACCAAGCCTTCGCGCTCCATGATTTCGATATTGCGCAGCGCCACTGCCGCTGAAACGGGGTGGCCCGAATAGGTATAGCCATGGACGAAATCGCCGCCGGTTTTCATCACCTTGATGATCTCTTCGGATACGGCAACGGCTGAAATCGGCAGGTAGCCGCTCGAAAGCCCCTTCGCCATCGCGATGATGTCGGGTTTCACGCCCATCGTTTCATGGCCCCACATATTGCCGGTGCGACCAAAACCGCAGATAACTTCGTCGCAGATCAGCAGGATGCCATATTTGCGGCAAATGGCTTCGACCTGCGGCCAATAGTTGGCGGGTGGAATGATCACGCCGCCTGCGCCTTGCACCGGCTCGCCAATGAACGCGGCGACATTTTCGGGGCCGACTTCAAGAATCTTGGCTTCAATCGCTTCGGCGCAGGCCGTGCCGAACGCTTCCGTCGACATGTCGCGACCTTCGTTGAACTGATATGGCTGGCGGACATGCTCGACGCCCGGGATCGGCAGGTCGCCAATCGGGTGCATGGCCTTCATCCCGCCTAGCGAAACGCCCGCAACGGTTGAGCCATGATAGGCGTTCCAGCGGCTGATGAAGGTCTTGCGCTTGGGTTCGCCCTTCAGCTTCCAATATTGGCGCACAAGGCGGAAGACGGTGTCATTGGCTTCGCTGCCCGAACTGTTGAAGAAGACATGCGGCAGGCGGTTTTGTGTGAGGCCGGCAATCTTGTGTGCGAGCAGCACCGTCGGCGGGTTCGCCGTCTTGAAGAAGCTGTTGTAATAAGGCAGTTCGCGCATCTGCTCGGCAGCGACATCGGCGAGTTCGTCGCGGCCATAGCCGACATTGACGCACCAGAGGCCCGCCATGCCGTCCAAGATGCGGTTGCCGTCACCATCATGGATATAGCAGCCTTCGGCATGGGTGATGATGCGGCTACCGCCCAGATTTTCGATCTCCTGCCAGTCGGCTTGGGCAGGAAGGTGGTGGGCGATGTCGAGGCGGCGGAGTTCGGCGATGTCGTAATTGCGGGGCATGTAGATTCTCCTGATATTTGTCGTCGCCCCTGCGAAGGCAGGGGCCGTTGTAGGTTTATTCAGCCAGAACGGCTTAAACCTGCTGCGGTCCCTGCCTTCGCAGGGACGACGGATTTCAGGGCGAAAAGCCTATTCGCGCTTGGTAGCGGTTATAACGGGTGATGCACCGGTTCATAACTCACCTCTTAGCGCCTTTCCAAGCAGGTGAAAATAGGTCTGCGAGTCCGGATCATTTTCGGTTCCCCATTCCGGATGCCACTGCACCGCGAGCAACGGTGCACCATTGGGGCGGGCGCTATAGGCTTCGACGAGGCCATCGGGTGCGCGGGCTTCTATGGTCAGGCCGTCGGCCAGCTTGCCGATGCCTTGATAATGCACCGAATTCACGTCGAGTGCGGGTTTCGCATAGGCAGAGGCGAGCATGCCGCCATCGGCCAGCGCTACCGGATGCCGATGGTCGAACATTGCGTCAAACGAGACGCCATCGGGGGCATGATGGCGCAGCAGTTCATCGCTCGCGCTGGTATCGCGGCGCAATGTGCCGCCGAGAGCGACGTTGATTTCCTGAAAACCACGGCAAATGCCGAAAACCGGCTTTTTGAGATCGATCATCCGGTCGACCATCGACAGCGCGATTTCGTCGCGCCCTTCATCGAACGGTCCTTCACCGCCATCGTCGCCATAGCGCGCGGTCGCGACATTGGATGGGCTGCCCGTCAACAAAATGCCGTCAAGTCGCGGGGCAACCTCCGCCGCGGTCATCAGGTCGGGTAGCGAAGGGACGATCAACGCCGCAACATCGGCATAGGTCACCGCCGCGCGAATATAGCGCTCCATAACGGCCTGCGCCGGTTCAGTGCCGACGATGCGGTTGCACGCGATGATGCCAAGGACGGGACGCATTCTATTCCAAATCTTTGAGTTGAGACGAGGAGGGGGCCGTCCGCAGGATGGTCGAGAAAGAAGTCATTCGGTACTATCGTTCGTCATGAATCCAAGCTCCCATCTTGTACTTTTTCGACATTTGAACTTTGGTCCCGCAGCTGATCGCTCAACCCCTCACAAATTTCTTCTAAAGCTACATTTTCATCCAATGACCAAGTTGTTGAATAAGCTAGCGCCCCGTGTCGGGCGACGTCAGCCAAAAAACGCCCAAAATTATATGGGCCTTCAAGCTGATAAGCAGCAATCCTGACGTCGGCATAGCCCTCATCGTTTATTCGTGCAGAAATAAGCGGACGATTGAGTTCGGCTTTGTCCATTTTATCAAACCACCGCCCCGATCAGTTCCCGCCCAATCAGCATCCGCCGGATTTCATTTGTGCCTGCGCCTATGTCGAGCAGTTTGGCATCGCGCCAGTAACGCTCAACCGGCCAGTCCTTGGTATAGCCTGCACCGCCCAGTGCCTGAATCGCTTCGCCGGCCACCTTCACCGCACTTTCACTGGCGAGCAGGATCGCGCCCGCTGCGTCGAAGCGCGTCGTCTGCCCGGCGTCGCAGGCGCGCGCGACATTGTAGACATAACTGCGCGCCGAATTGAGCGCGACATACATATCGGCAATCTTGCCCTGCATCAGTTGGAAGCTGCCGATTGCCTTGCCAAACTGTTTTCGCTCACGGACATAGGGCAGAACGACGTCGAGACAGGCCTGCATCACGCCGAGCTGCAAACCAGCGAGCACCACGCGCTCATAATCCAGCCCGCTCATCAATACGCCGACGCCGCCATGCAACGGCCCCATGATGCGGTCTTCGGGGACGAAGCAGTCGTTGAACACCAACTCGGCGGTAGGCGATCCGCGCATTCCGACCTTGTCGATTTTCTGGCCGATGCTGAAGCCCTCGTCACCCATCTCGATCAGGAAGGCGCTGATTCCGCGTGATCCGCTTTCGGGCGCGGTCTTGGCATAGACCACCAGCGTATCGGCATAGGGCGCATTGGTGATCCAGAACTTCGTGCCGTTGAGCACGAAACCGCCCTGCACGCTGTCCGCCTTCAACTTCATCGAAACGACGTCCGAACCCGCACCTGCTTCGGACATGGCAAGGCTGCCTACATGCTCGCCAGAAACCAGCTTGGGCAGATATTTCGCCTTTTGCTCGGGATTGGCCCAGCGGCGGATCTGGTTGACGCACAGGTTGGAATGCGCGCCATAGGAAAGACCGATCGAGGCGGAGGCGCGGCTGACTTCCTCAACCGCGACGACATGCTCGAGATAGCCGAGCCCGAGGCCGCCATCTTCTTCCTCGACAGTGATCCCGTGGAGGCCAAGTTCGCCCATCGCAGTCCATAATTCTTCGCGCGGGAACCAGTCATCCGTGTCAATTTTGGCAGCCAGCGGTGCAATCTTGTCGGTGGAAAAGCGGTAAGTGGTCTCGCGGATCATCTCCGCATTTTCGCCAAGCGCGAAATCAAGGGTAGGGAGGTTGCTCATACAATCGCAAATGCCCTGCAAAGATTTCAGTTGCAACTATTTAAGGCGAGCCGAAGCGAACAGCCCAAATCCGGTCTAGCCGCGCGGGAAGGGGGCTGATAGGCAGGCGCCATAATGTCCTCCCCCAAAGTTCCCGTGAAGGCCGTGCTTGGGCCCACCAACACCGGCAAAACGCACCTTGCGGTCGAGCGGCTGTGCGCGCATTCGAGCGGGGTGATGGGCTTTCCGCTGCGGCTGCTGGCGCGCGAAATTTACGACCGGGTGGTCGCGATCAAGGGGCCGAAGGAAGTCGCGCTGATTACCGGTGAAGAGCGCATCGAACCGCCCGGTGCGCGCTGGTATCTCTGCACCGCCGAATCAATGCCTGTCGAGCGGCAGTTTGCCTTTGCGGCGCTCGACGAAGCGCAATTGGGGGCTGACCCGGAACGCGGGCATATCTTTACCGACCGGATGTTGCATGTGCGCGGGCGTGAGGAGACGATGATCCTTGGCTCCGAAAGCCTGCGTCCGATGGTGCGGGCCTTGTTGCCCGATGCCGAGATCATCTCGCGCCCGCGCTTCTCAACTTTGAGCTATTCGGGGCCCAAAAAACTTTCGCGCCTGCCAAAGCGCACCGCCATCGTCGCCTTTTCGGTGGAGCAGGTCTATGCCGTCGCCGAATTGCTGCGGCGTCTGAGAGGTGGTGCGGCAGTCGTGATGGGGGCGCTTTCCCCGCGTACCCGCAACGCGCAGGTTGAGATGTTCCAGTCAGGTGAAGTCGACTATCTGGTCGCCACTGATGCGATTGGAATGGGTCTGAACTTGGATGTCCAGCATATTGCTTTTGCTGGACTATCTAAATTCGACGGCAATCGAACAAGGCGACTGACGATCGCCGAAATGGCACAGATCGCCGGGCGGGCTGGGCGGCACCAGCGCGATGGTACCTTTGGCACCGTGGCAGGCGAAGCAGGGGAATTCACTGCGGAAGAAGTGCTGGCAATCGAAAGCCACCAATTCCCCGCGCTTGACTGGATGTATTGGCGCGAAGCGGTGCCAAGGTTCGGCAGTCTGTCGCAATTGATTGCCGATCTTGAGGCCAAACCCGACGGTCCGCCATTGCGCGCCGCGCCCGAAGCCATCGATCTGGCTGTGCTCAAACGCCTCGCGGATATGCCGCAGGTGACGCGCCATCTTTCCGGGCCGAAAAGCGTCGCACGTTTGTGGGAAGTCGCCAGCCTGCCTGATTTCCGCCAGACTGGTGCCGAACATCACAGCCGCTTTGTCGCCGGGTTTTGGGAACATATGGCGACGGGCGGCATTCTTCCGCACAGCTATGTCGCCGGCGAGCTTGCACGGCTGGATACCATACAGGGCGACGTCGATACGATTGCCGCAAAGATTGCCGCGGCCCGCACATGGTCTTACGTCGCGCACCGTGCGGACTGGGTCGAAGACCCGCCAGCCATGGCGGAGCGCGCGCGGCATCTGGAGGAAAAACTGTCGGACGCATTGCACAATGCACTGCGACAGCGCTTCGTCGACCGGCGGACATCGATGCTGATGCGCAAGGGCGGCAAGGATGATGCGCTGATGCCGGTTCATGTCGACGCGGAAAATCAGGTGTTCGTCGATGGCGAACATATTGGCGAGCTTGACGGATTTGCCTTTCGCGTCGATTCCACGGCGCGAGTCGGGGAGCGTAAATTGCTGCTTGCAGCAGCGGAACGGCATCTGGCAGCATATCTGAAAGAAAAGGCAAGGGCGGTGGCAATGGCCGAAACCGAAGAGTTTTCACTTGGACGCGATGGCGAAGGGCGCCCTGCGCTGTTCTGGCAAGGCGCGGTGCTGGGGCATATCGCGCGCGGACGCAGCCTGTTGCAGCCGATTTTCAAGCCTGCACGCGCCGTGGCAGGCATAGAAGGCGAAGACCTGCGTGCGATTGTGGAACGTGCCGAAGGCTGGATTCAAGGGCAGCTTGCCAAGCATATGGGCGGCCTTGTAGCGCTCAATCAACTGGCGGCTGATGCCGCAACCGATGGCGTCGTCCGCGCTTTGGCGGCGCGGCTGGCCGATGCTGGCGGGATTGCCGGACGCCAGTTCCTTGCCGACACGCTGACGGCTTTGCCCAAGGAAGCGCGCGGTGTTGCGCGCAAGGCAGGCATCGTGTTCGGGGCGCTCGATGTTTATCACCACGCGGTCCTGAAACCTGCCGCCACGCGCTGGCGCGCGGCGTTGTTTTCGGCGCAAACCGAAAAAACCATGCCCGAATTGCCGCCCGAAAGCGCGGTGCACCTGAAAGAATGGGACTTCGCCTCTGCGGCTGATTGCCGAAATGCAGGCTATCGCCGGATTGGCAATGAATATGTGCGCATCGACCTGGCCGAGCGTGTCATCAAAAAAGCGCATGAGGCGCGCGGCGAAGCGCTAGAATTCGGCATGGACATGGCTTTTGCCACCTCGTTGGGCCTCAGCGAAGAAGGCTTGCAGGCGTTGATGCGTGATGCGGGATTCCGGCGCATCGAATCACTCTCGGTTGCGACGGTTGCTGAAGCAGTGAATGTGGACGCAGAAACCGTGGAAAATACCGTTGAAGCGTCGGACGCTCGCGAACCCGATGCTGTTTTGGTTGCGGATGAGCCTGCCAAAGCAGCCCCGCTCGAAGAAGCGGCAATGGAAGAATCGATCACTGCAGAGCCTGTTACGGTGGACGCAGCCGAAGAAAATGGCGCTGAGGCCGAGCCTGCCAAAACCGACGCGACCAACGATCAGGCGGTAAAACTGACATATTGGCGCTGGGTGGGTATCCGTAAGGCGAAGCCTGCGCCGCGCCTCGCGAAGTCGCATGATCGCAAGCCGAAGAAGGGCGGAAAACCGGTGCAAAACAGGCAACCGGCCGCAGCTCCGGCCAAGCCGAAAAGCGAGGCTCCGTCTGCGCTTGCGCTTCAGCTTGCGGCGCTCAAGGAAAAGATGGGCGGCTAAGCTTGGCTGGCGCGTCGCTGCGGATAGACAAGCTGCTCTGGCATTTGCGCCTCTCCAAATCGCGCAGCCTTGCCCAGACGTTGATCGGTGAAGGGCATGTCCGGCTCAACGGCAATCGCGTCGAAAAACTCAGTGTGGAGGTAAAAGTGGGCGATACCATCACCATGCCGCGCGGGCAGGGGGCGCTCGCTATCCGGCTGCTTTCTATCCCGCAACGGCGCGGCCCGGCACAAGAGGCACAGGCCAGTTATAGCGAAATTTGATTGCACAGAACATTTCCCCCGTTGACTTGCGCGCCAAAGGCACAATAGGCGTTGGACAACAAACCGAACTGCCTAGGGGAGAAACCGAGCAATGACCTACGTTGTCACCGATGCCTGCATCAAATGCAAATATATGGACTGCGTCGAGGTTTGCCCCGTGGACTGCTTCTACGAAGGTGAGAACATGCTCGTCATCAACCCCAATGAATGTATCGATTGCGGTGTTTGCGAGCCGGAATGCCCCGCCGAAGCGATCCTGCCTGACACCGAAAATGGTCTTGAGCAGTGGCTTGAGCTAAACGCGCAGTACAGCGCCGAATGGCCGAACATCACGACCAAGCATGAAACCCCTGCCGACGCAGATGATTTCAAGGGCGTTGAAGGCAAGTTCGAGAAGTTCTTCTCCCCCGATCCCGGTCAGGGCGACTGAGCATGCGCGCTGATACGGCGCGTGTCCTTGCAGCATTGATATTTTATTGTGCGCTGCCTGTTCAGGCATCCGCTGCCAAGCAGCCTGCACAACAAGATGAGGCTGTGGTTCGGGACATTGTTGCGAAAATATACGCGCCCTATTCGCAGCCGCTTCCGGAAGCGCCTGATGATGGCAGTTACGCCCCCGACAATGCGGCGGGATCGGCAGAGAGCGGCTATGAACCGCCATATACCTTATCGCTTGGTGCGCTGATTGCACGCTGGGACAAGCTGATGCAGGAAAGCGAGGAGCTTTACGGGCTCAATGGTTTTGACTGGTATTGCCAGTGTCAGGACAATGATAACGCCACAGCGAAATTGCTGTCGCAGCGTTACAAGTTGCGGTCCAAAGGCCAAATTGAAGCCACTATCGTCTTTTCGCCGGGGCGTGGCCCCGAGGGCGATCAGGGAGCGCCGTTACGACTCCGATTCAGGAATGAGGGTGGCGCCTGGAAAATTGACGATCTGACTTTTGAGGATGGGTCGACGCTTCGCAAGTCGCTGCTCAATGACATCGCAGACGCCAGCAAAGCGCGTCGATAGTTCCACTATTCGAATATACAGACCGCCCCGCAGGGGAATTTATTGGCCGGATTGGGGACGGCCAAACCGATTATGCGGGGCGATCTAAAGTTAGACCTCCGGTGTGTTTGCAGGAAGGCACTGCGATGAGCCTTGGCAGGCTTCTGTTATGGTTGCGCGCCTCCTTGCGACCCAGAAACCTAGGAGGAAGCGCGCGTAGGGATCGCTAGGGAGCATATTCCGGGTAAGGAGATTGCAACGATACCTGGCGCGATTTTACATCTTCTATGAACAACGCATAGACTTGATGGTGCCCTAGTACATCGCGTTCAATCAGGAGCTGAAAAAAAGCAAATTACGATGCAATCTAGATCAATCCTGCGCTGCGCATGCTCGAAAAGCCGTCCTTGCCAACAATGACATGATCGTGAACCGAGATGCCAAGGCGCTTGCCGGTCTCGATGATTTCGCGCGTCATCGATATGTCCTGCCGGCTGGGCGCGCTGTCGCCGCTCGGATGATTGTGGACCAGGATGATCGCGGCAGCGCCGAGGTCGATAGAACGACGAATGATTTCACGGGTGTAGATCGGGGCCTGGTCTATTGAGCCTTCGCCGGCCACCTCATCGCGGATCAGCATGTTTTTTGAATTGAGATAGAGTACGCGCACGCGCTCAATCGTCAGATGCGCCATATCGAGCCGCAAATAGTCGAGCAGCGCCTGCCAACTCGACAATATCGGCTGTTCGCGAACAGGTTCCGACGCCATGCGCAAGGCCAGTGCCTGCACCAGTTTGATCGCCGCAGCGGCCTTTTCGCCGATACCTTTTTGATTCTGCAGGCTATACGCATCAGCTGTAAATACCGAAGAGAGATTGCCATAATGTGCGATCAGTTGCTTGGCGATCGGCTTCGTATCGATTCGCGGAATAGCAAGCATCAGCAAATATTCGAGCAGCTCGTGATCAAGTAAACCATCACCGCCATTGTCCAAAAGGCGCTCACGAAGGCGTTCGCGATGGCCTTCGCCATAATTTTCGTCTTTTTCGCGTGATGCAACCATTGAACGGGCTTGTTCCGCAATTTTGACTTCGCTGCAAGGCGTTTGGTAGAAATCCAAGTTGCATGGCGCAAGGCTTTGGCGCATTTGACCAATGATGGAAGAAGAGCTTCCCGAAGCACAGCCGACCCGGCGTTGGTCGAAGCGCCATTTGTTTGGCGCGGTGTTGATATTCTTGCTGTGCCTTGTTGCTTATGCCTGGTGGAAGCGCACCGAGATCGCAGATGGCTATGTGCGTGACTATCTGGAAAAAAACGGCGTTCGCGCGGCCTATGAAATCGAAGAGCTCGGATTTAGCACCCAACGGATTCGCAATGTTGCTGTCGGCGATCCGGCCAATCCGGATTTGACCGCAAAATCAGTCGAGCTTGAGCTTACTATCGGATTTGGTGCGCCCAAGCTGCGAGAGATCCGTGCCAACGGTGTTCGACTGAAGGGACGCTTTGCCGACGGGAAGCTCTATTTGGGCGAACTCGACAAGCTCCGCGATATGGAGAGCAAGGAGCCGATCACTCTCCCTGATATTAACCTGCAATTGTCAGATGCCATTCTCTCGCTGGCGACGCCCTGGGGCGGCGTCGGTATCGCCGCGCAGGGCAGGGGCAATTTGCGCAACCGCTTTGACGGCAAGCTGACAGGGCGTTCGCCGCAGCTGGCCGATGGTGGCTGCACTGCGAAAGCGCTGCGTTATGACGGCGCGGTGCGCATTCGCAATGTCCGCCCCGAATTTATCGGGCCTCTGGCAGCAGCGTCGATAGGATGCGTCGATCAAAAGCTGGCGGTAGCAGCCCCCGCAATCGACGGCAAAATCCAGTTTACCGAAGCGTTTGACCGTTGGATCGGTGACTTTGCGTTCATGGCAAAATCGGCGCAAGCGGACAACATGCGGGCCGATGGCATTGCCGGAAAACTCGCGCTCAACGGCAACCAACAGCGGACGGACTATAATCTAGCGCTATCGAAAGCAGCATTGCGCGCGCCGGAATTCGCGATGCGCAATCTGGCTGGCGAGGCTGAAGGAAGTCTGGGTTTCTCCGATGCCGGCTTGTCCGTGACAGCACGCGGCGATGCGCAGCTGTCTGGTGCATCGCTGCCGCAATCGATGTTGCCATCGATGGATCAGTTGGTGCGGGGCACCGCCTCTACCCCTGTCGGCCCGGTTGTCGCCCGCCTCGATCCGGCGCTTCGCCGGGCGATCCGCAGCTTCGACGGCACGACTGCATTTGATATCGCCACTGCGCCAACGGGAAGCAAGCTGGTCCTGAACGGCCTCTTCGTCCGCTCCGATAGTGGCGTCATTCTCCGCCAACAGGCGCCCTTCACCTTGGCTGATGGCCGTTTGGCCGATCCCGTGTCACTGACGATGACAGGCGGTGATCTGCCGACCGGCAAGCTGCTGTTGCGTCAGCAGGGCCTCGGTTGGGCAGGCACATTGAACCTGCAGCCCTATTCGGCCCCCGGCGGGACTATCAGCATCCCGACCCTCGCGTTTGAAGGTGGCGGGCGCAGGCCCTGGCGGTTTACCGGGCAGGCAACCGTCACCGGCCCCTTGCTGGGCGGCGTTGTGACAGGCCTGAGCCTACCGATAGACGGGCTCGTCTCGGGAGGCGCTTTCTCCATGAATGCCGCATGCACCAACGTCCGTTACAGCGGATTGGCGACGGGTGCGCTGCGGCTTCCAGCTGGCAGCTTGCGGGCTTGTCCGCAAAGCGGTTCGATACTCAGCGTTGCGGGTGGCGAAACGCGCTTCGCGCTGTTGATACCCTCGCTCAGCGTCGATGGAATTCTGGGCAGCTCAGCTCTCAAGGCCAGCGGCAACAGTATCAGTTTTGATCTCGATAGCGGCTTCGGTGCCAAGGATGTGGCGGTCGATCTGGGTAGGGCGCGGACCCAGAGCCGCTTCACGATTGCCCGGCTTGATGGCAAATTGGAAGGCCCGGGCGTGTATGGAACAATCAGTGGCGGTGCCGGGCAGATAGGGGAGGTTCCGCTGTTGATCGGCGAAGCCGGCGGCAAATGGAGCTGGCAGGATGGCGTGCTGGGGCTGGATTCGAGCCTGTTCATTTCGGATGCGGCGCAAGTTGACCGGTTCAACCCGCTCCGCGTCCCTGACATGCAGGTGACGCTCTCGAACAATGTCATTTCCGCCATCGGCAATCTGCTTGAGCCGGAATCAGGCGTCAAGGTTGCCGAAGCGCAGATCACCCATAATCTGGATAGCACCACAGGTAACGCCTTGCTGTCTGTTGATGGCTTGCGGTTCAATGATCGCCTGCAACCCGAAAAGATTACGCCATTGACGCTCGGGCATATTGCCGCCGTGAAGGGCCTGCTGTCAGGTGACGGGCGTATAGATTGGGATGGCGAAACCGTCCGGAGCAGTGGCCGTTTCACCGTGGCGAACACCGATCTTGCCGCCGCCTTCGGCCCGGTCGAAGGGCTGGAGACCGAAATCCGCTTTACCGACCTGCTCGGCATGGTCACCGAACCGGGGCAGATCGCGCGTGTCCGCTCGGTCAATCCGGGGGTGCCCGCTTATGAGGGGGTAATCCGCTATCAGTTGCTGCCCGACCAGCGGGTAAGGATAGAAGAGGGACGCTGGCCTTTCCATGGCGGCGAACTGGTCTTGGAGCCAACGATCCTCGACTTTGATGTCGCAGCAGAACGCAGGCTGACTTTCCGCCTGATCGGCCTCGATGCGGAGAAGTTCCTCGCCGGTTACGACCTTCAGAACCTGCAGGTATCGGGCATTTTTGATGGCACGCTGCCGATGGTGTTCAATCAGGAAGGTGGCCGCATCGTCGGCGGCTATCTGGTATCGCGACCCGGCGGTGGACAGCTCTCTTATCTGGGCGAACTTACCTATGAGGATATGGGGGTGTTCGCCAACTTTGCATTCCAGGCGCTGCGCTCGATCAGCTTCCGCGAAATGCGGTTGGGTGTCGAAGGCAAGCTGGACGGCGAAATCATCACCGATGTGTCGTTCGAGGGGCTTCAGCAGGGCAGTCTCGCAAAGCAGAATTTCTTCACGAAACAGCTCGCGAAAGTTCCAATCAAGTTCAACGTCAGGATCGAGGCGGAGTTCCTCCAGCTGATCGGTTCAATCCGCGGCTTGTATGATGCCGACTATGCTTTGCAGCAGGGGAAGACTTTGATCGACGGGCAGAAGGATCCAGTGCCGGGCGAAGGGCCACCTTCGGGAGGGAAAAGATGAACAGAAACGACCGCCAAATGAACGGCCTATTCAGCCTGCCGAAAGCGACGGAGGGATATATGCGACATAGATTGACGACGGATGGCAATGGTGCGATCCGTCCAAACATGAAGAAAGGGGCATTTCTCTTCGTTTGTATTGCCGCATCGACCCTTCCGGGTTGCGTGCAGGTATCGGCACCGGACAAGCCTATCGTGATCAACCTTAACATCGCTATCCGGCAGGAAGTGCTGTACAGGCTGGATCAGGCTTCAAAGCAGGTGATTGAAGAGAATTCGGAGATATTCTGATGGCTTTGAGTGAAAAGATGAAAGACCGTATCGAAATGGCCGTAGCGGCTTTGCTGATCGGCGCAGCCGTTGCCGGAAGCGGAGCTATGGCACAACGCGATCCGGCATATCAGCAGGCGCGGGCAGACGGATTGATTGGTGAAAAGACCGACGGCTATCTCGGCTTTGTCACGCCGCCTTCGCCTGCCGTCAAGGCACTGGTCGACGACCTCAACATCAAGCGTAAGGCGAAATATACCGAAGAGGCGCTCGCCAATGGTGCTACCGTCGAAGAAATGGCTTTCCGGACCGGTTGCCGTTTGATCAAGGAACGCACCGCTCCCGGCGAAATGTATCAGGCTCCTGACAAGAGCTGGAAAACGCGTGACGCCAGCCCGCCTGTTGTGGATGTGCGCTGCCCGTAACTTGGCGATATTGAGAATATCGAAGGCCCGGGAAAGCAATTTTCCGGGCCTTTGCTTTTGCGCTGCAGCATGCGGTTGACTTCGCTCCGGCGCTCTCCTAAAGCGCGCGTGCCTTGGCGGGGTTGCCCGGAGTCTCGGCGGTTCTCCCCAGTTGATACTGAGTATCGAAACAGGAGGAATTGCATGGCTTCAGAAGATCCCGCGCAGGATGGCAACGGCACTAAAGACCCTCGGCTCGATTCGTTAGACATGCAGCTGAAAATGGTCCGGAAGGCCGAGGCAGAACGTACGGGGCAAGACGTGCCTCCGGCCAAAGGAATGCGGCAGGGGAACCGGGTCTTGACCGAACTGATCGCCGGTCCTGCGGGTGGTGCTCTAGTTGGCTGGTTGTTCGACCAGCTGTTTGACACCGCGCCAGCGCTTCTGTTGGTCTGCATGTTTTTGGGCATCGCAGTCGCCTTCAGGAACATATACAAGATTTCGCAGGAGCGTCCGGAATAACAACGGGCGCTTCGGTCGTATAAACGCGGCCCCGCTTGCGGGGCTGTTGGCATAAGCAGGGTACGGAAAAAGTGGCAGGCGAAAGCGGCAAAATCGATCCGATGCACCAGTTCCAGATTGAGCCTTTGGCGAAGCTGGATCTTTTTGGTTACGACATCTCGTTCACCAACTCGTCGCTGTTCATGCTCGTCGTTCTAGGTGCCATCTGGGTTTTCATGGCCGGTGGCATGAAGCGCGAACTCGTTCCCGGTCGCTGGCAGATGGCTGTTGAAGGCGTCACCGGCTTTATCAACAACATGATGAGCTCGAGCATCGGACCCGAGGGCAAGAAATATGTGCCTCTGGTCTTCTCGCTTTTCATGTTCATCCTGTTTGCCAACTTCATGGGCATGATGCCGATCGGTATCGTCCCCGGCGCCCACGCTTTCACCGTAACCAGCCATTTGACAGTCACTGCTGTGCTCGCCGTGCTCAGCTTTGGTACGGTGCTGGTCGTTGGCCTGTGGAAGCATGGCCTGCACTTCTTCAGCCTGTTCGTGCCGCATGGCACGCCCTGGTGGCTGCTCTGGCTCATCCCGCTGATCGAGCTCTTCTCGTTCCTCATCCGCCCCTTCAGCCTTGCTTTGCGTCTCTTCGTCGCGATGACGGCGGGTCACGTGCTGATGAAGGTGCTTGCAGGCTTCGTGATCAACGGCCTCAATGCTGAAGCGCTGTGGGTTGCCCCGCTGGTTGCGCTGCCCTCATTCATCCTGATGATCGGCATCACCCTGCTTGAACTGCTGGTGTGCGCCATTCAGGCCTATGTCTTTGCGCTTTTGACCTCGCTCTACATCAATGACGCGGTCAATCTGCACTGAGTTTTTTCGACTATTTTCCAACCAAGTTTGAGTTTTAACAGGAGTTAGTAACATGGAAGCAGAAGCAGCAAAATTGATCGGTGCCGGTCTCGCAGCAATCGGTGCCGGCCTCGCAGCTGGCGGCGTGGGTAACGTCTTCGGTTCGTTCCTTCAGGGCGCATTGCGCAACCCCGCGGCTGCTGACAGCCAGCAGGGCCGTCTCTTCATCGGCTTCGCGGCTGCCGAACTTCTCGGTCTGCTCGCGTTCGTCGTGGCGATGATCCTGATCTTCGTTGCCTAAGAGTTTTTAGGGGAGGATACCCCGGCGCTTTGACGCCGGGGGCCACTTTCCCGAAAATTTGAATAACCCTCCATCCAGCGAGCGGATCAAATGCCTCAAATCGCCCAGATACTGGAAACCTATGCCTCGCAGTTCTTTTGGATGCTGCTGGTTTTCGGCATTCTTTATTTCGTGATTGGCCGCGGCATGGTGTCGAAAATCGACGCCAATGTCGAAGCCCGCGATCGCAAGATTGCCGATGACCTTGCCGCTGCCGAAAAGGCACGTGTCGAAGCCGACGGACTGGTAGCGGGCGGGAGCGATGCATTGAATGCCGCTCGCGGGGAAGCGCAAGCCAAGGCGGCTGCCGCCAAGGCCAAGGGCGCCAAGGATGCCGAGGCACGTCTTGCCAAGGCGGACGCGGAAGTTGCGGCCAAGCTGGCAGTAGCCGAAGCCGACCTCGCCAAGGCGCGCGCCAAGGCAATGGCGGGAATCGAAAGCGTAGCAGCCGAAGCTGCGGCGGATATCGTCGCCAAGGTTTCGGGTGCAAAGGTCAGCGCTGCCCAGGCAGCGACTGCAGTGAAGGCGGTATTGAGCTGATGACACAGGCAGCAGCCCCTGAAGCCATGGCCACCGAAAAGGCCGTGATCGACGACACCACCGTTGACGGTGCACCGGTAGCCGACACGCATGCTTCAACCGAAGCGCATAGCGGAGAGGCGCATGCCGCACCCGCCGCTCTCGGTATGGATGCGACAATGTGGGTCGCGCTCGCTATGCTCGTCGTCATCGCTTTGTTCATCTGGAAGAAAGTGCCCGCGATGATCGGCGCGGCGCTCGACAAACAGATTGAAGGCATCAAGGCCCAGCTCGACCAGGCGACCAATCTGCGCAAGGAAGCCGAAGCGATCAAGGCCGACTATGAAGCCAAGGCGAAGCAAGCTGCCAAGGATGCCGAAGCGATGAAGGCGCAGGCAGAAGAAGATGCCAAGGCGATTGTTGCCAAGGCCAAGACCGACGCAACCGCACTGATCGCGCGACGGGCCAAGTCGGCCGAAGACAAGATCGCCGCCGCTGAACGTGCGGCAATCGCCGATGTGCGCGCCAAGGCCGCCGCTACGGCTGCGGCAGCTGCGGAGGCACTGATCGCCAAGCATCATGATGCCAAGGCCGATGCCGGTCTGGTTGATGCGACGATTGCAAAACTGAATTAATTCCTCCCCCAATGGGGGAGGGGGACCATCCGCAGGATGGTGGAGGGGCACGTGAGTAATCGCGTGCCCTTAGTTGTTGGGACTTGCAGCGGGTGCCCCTCCAACAGCTTCGCTGGTCCCCCTCCCCGTGCGGGGAGGAATTCAGAATCTAATCATAATCCGCCGCGCGAGCGCAGGTGAGATGCTGTAAACAAACCGCAAAAGCTTCACCATCCCGACATTCGCCTCCGTGGCGTTGCTTTCCATCGCATCGACAATCTGCGCAGCGCAATCTTGCGGACTCATCTTTTTGCTGCCGCGTCCGGCGGTCATTTTGGTTTCGACAACCGGTGGCAACACTTCCAGCACATGGATGTTTGTGCCTTTCAGCTGTTCGCGCAACGCCAAGGTGTAACTGCGCAAACCCGCCTTGGTGGCACAATAGATCGGTCCACCCGCGCGTGGGGCGACCGCCAGACCTGATGTGGTGTTCACAATCATCGCCTCGGGACGAGCCTTCAGGCCGTCCATCAAATGCGTGATCAGATGCACAGGCGCGTTCAGGTTCAGCCAGATGCAACGGTCATTATCCGCCAGGTCGGGTGCCGCTTCACGAAAATCATGGTCGCTGCCGACACCGGCATTGTTGATCAATATGTCAACATCGAGGTCCTTGACCGCCGCCAACACCGCATCGACGCCTGCCTGCGTCGACAGATCGGCGGCGATGACTTCATAGCCCGCCGCCTTGGCTGCCTCGATCCGTTCGGGTGTGCGACCGGTGACAATCACCGTCGCGCCCTTGGCCTTAAGTTGCCCGGCCAATTCGCGACCAATGCCGTCGGTACCACCGGTCAACAATATGGTCTTGCCGTTCAGTTGCATTTAGGCTGTTCCTCTTCCGCCGACTTAAGTAGCGCAACAGAATATAATGTCCAAAGCAGAACGCCCCGATCAGCCCAACGCCGCATCGCGCTTCAATGAAGAGGCTGCAACTTATGCCGTGCGCGGTGCTGACCAGCCCGATCTGGAGGGCGGGGTGGCGGCCATCCGCAATGTGCTGAAGACACTGCCGGCCAAACCCGGCGTCTATCGCATGCACGATGCGCGCGGCGATGTGCTCTATGTGGGGAAGGCGCGGGCGCTCCGGAACCGCGTCACCAATTACACGCAGGTTGATCGGCTGCCCAACCGGCTGCGGCGCATGGTCTCGCTGACGCGCAGCATGACGATTGTCACCACCAACAGCGAGGCAGAGGCGCTGTTGCTCGAGGCGCAACTAATCAAGCGTTACCGCCCCGCCTACAATGTCCTGCTGCGTGACGACAAAAGCTTCCCCTTCATCCTGCTGCGTGCCGACCATGATTTCCCGCGTATCCAGAAGCATCGCGGGGCACGGCGGCATAAGGGCGAATATTACGGGCCGTTTGCCAGCGCCGGTTCGGTCAATGTCACGCTGAACGCGCTCGAAAAGCTGTTCCTGCTGCGCAGCTGCACCGACAGTTTCTTCAACAACCGCGACCGGCCTTGTCTGCTCTACCAGATCAAGCGCTGCTCGGCGCCCTGTGTGGGGCGGATCGACAAGGCGGGCTATGCCGAGCTGGTGGGTGACGCCAAAGCCTTCCTTGGCGGCAAATCGACTGCGGTGCAGGCGAAGCTGGCGAAAGAGATGGAGGGGGCCGCCGAAGCGCTCGATTTCGAGCGCGCGGCGCTGTTGCGTGACCGGCTGAAGGCGCTGACCTTCATCCAAGGGAGCCAGGCAATCAATGCGGCGGGGATTGGTGATGCCGATATCTTCGCGCTGGCGCACAAGCAGGGCGTGATTGGCATCCAGGCCTTCTTCATCCGCGGCGGGCAGAATTGGGGCCACCGCGCCTTCTTTCCCGCTCACATACAGGACAGCAGCGACGAAGAAGTGCTGACACTGGTGCTCGCGCAATTCTATGAAGAAGTGCCGCCCGCGCGTCTGCTGCTGCTCGACCGCGAATTGCCTGAAGCCGATTTGCTGGCCGAGGCGCTCAGCGAAAGGGCAGGGCGCAAGGTCGAAATCGCGGTTCCCCAGCGTGGCGACCGTACAAGGCTGGTCGCGCAGGCGAAGCGCAATGCCGAGGAGGCGCTCGACCGAAGGCTGGCAGAAACGACAACGCAGGGCAAATTGCTGCGCGAGGTTGCCGAACTGTTCGACCTGTCCGAACCGCCGCAGCGGATCGAGATTTACGACAACAGCCATATCCAGGGCAGCAACGCGCTCGGCGCAATGGTGGTCGCGGGACCAGAGGGTTTCATCAAGGGCCAGTATCGCAAATTCAACATCAAGCAGGCCGCCACCAATGATGACTTCGCGATGATGCGCGAAGTGATGGAGCGACGCTTTGCTCGCGCGCAGGAAGAGGACCCGGATAGGGATAAGGGCGAATGGCCCGACCTCGTCCTGATCGACGGCGGCAAGGGGCAGGTGAGCGCGGTGCGCGAAGTGTTTGAACGGCTGGGGATCGAAGATGTGCCCTTCATTGGCATCGCCAAGGGCCCGCACCATGGGCGTGAGGGGCGCGAGGTTTTCCACTTCCCCGACGGCCGCGAACTGACCCTGCCGGTGAACGCGCCGGTGCTGTTCTACCTGCAACGCTTGCGTGACGAGGTGCACCGCTATGCCATCGGCGCGCACCGCACCAAGCGCGCCAAGGCGATCACCGCCAGCCCGTTGGACGAAGTGCCCGGCATCGGCCCTTCGCGCAAAAAGGCGCTGCTTCTCCACTTCGGCACCGCCCGCGCAGTACGCAGCGCGAGCCTTGAGGATTTGCAGAAGGCGCCCGGCGTATCAGCCGCGGTGGCGCAGACGGTGTATGATTTTTATCATGGGGAAAGTTGATGGTAGCTCATCCCGTTACCAAAAGGATACGAGGTCCATTCATTTTTGCTGTGATTTTATTAGCTGCGGGTGTGTTCATCCATTTTGTATTGCAAATGGGGGTGAAGATACCGACCGATACGCCTAGAACTGGGGTTATCACCGAGATTGACCCGCCTCGATTTAGAATATCGAAGGTTACCTCTTCCGTGCTCGTCAAAGACGATGCAGATGATCAAACAACCTTTGTGATCCATCCGCGCGGTCGAATGGACGGTTGTACAAGAGGTGACAAAATTCAATTCGTGTTCGAAGGAAGCAGGGCAATTTATGTCCCGAACAGTTGCGTCAAGAAGAGTGTGCAATAAATGCCACTGAATAAGCATAAGCAAGAAAGGGGAGGCCATGCCGCACATAGCTGCCAACGATATCGAACTTTTTTACGAAGACCACGGCCCAACCGGCGCACCCGTTATTCTGCTGGTCATGGGGTTGGGTGCGCAGATGATTGCCTGGCCGGACGAGTTTGTGCATGGCCTTGTCGGCAAGGGCTTCCGCGTTATCCGCTATGACAATCGCGATGTCGGCCTATCGCAGCGTATGGAACAGGCGGCGACCCCCAATCTACTGTGGACGATGTTCAAGGCACGTTTCGGCCTGCCGCTGGGCGTTGGCTATACGCTTTCCGATATGGCGAAGGACGGAATCGGGCTGCTCGATGCGCTGGGTATCCAGCAGGCGCATGTGGTCGGCGCGTCGATGGGCGGGATGATTGTGCAGCTGATGGCGGTGAACCATCGCGAGCGCCTGTTGAGCATGACGTCGATCATGTCCTCCAGCGGCGCGCCCGGATTGCCCGGCCCGCGTGCGGATATTCGCCGCCAGATGATGGCTGCACGGCCATCGGGTGCCAATCGCGACGAAGCGGTCGCGTTTGGGGCCGCGTTGGTGAAGTCCTTTTCCTATCCCGATCCCGCCCGCCCGGAAGATGCCCATGTGGAAATGACCGGACGCGCCTTTGATCGCGGCTATTATCCGATCGGCACGCGGCGCCAGTTGCTGGCGATTATCGCCGATGGCAGTCGTGTCGCGCGCCTGAAGACGATCACCACGCCGACGCTCGTCGTTCACGGCGGTGCCGACCCGCTAGTACCGAAAGAGGGCAGCATCGACATCGCCCGCCATGTGCCGGGTGCGCGGCTGGAGATTATTGACGAAATGGCGCACGACCTGCCGCCGTCGCAGGTGGATCGCATGATTGGGCTGATTGCGGGGCATGCAGGGGCCGCAACGTAACAATACCGTAGCCCTGAGCCTGTCGAAGGGCGCCTCAAGGTTTGCGCTGAGGCTGAGAACCGCCCTTCGACAGGCTCAAGGCTACGGTAAGAAGTAATTCAGCGATTATCCAACTGTCCCCGCACCGCCCGCAAACCCTCTCGCGTGATGCGATAAGGCGCGCCGCCGGCGCTGGCGATCAGTCGTTTGCGCCGCAGTTTCTGGAACACCGATAGGGTGCAGTCGTCGAGCCGCCAGCCATCGCGGTTCATGCAATCGACCTCGATAATACGGCCCTTGTCGTCAAAGCGGTGGATGATCGAACCGCCTTGCGCCAGCGCGTGCAGCACGCGCTGTTCATATTTTGAAACATTCATGGAAAACCTGTCCGTTGAACGCGGAAAAGGAGCCGGAACGCTATGCGCGCTTCGGCTTTCACGGTCGGCAGTCAGCGTGAGCAGGTCACGCGCGCCGGTTCAACGGATGGCAATCTCTTGCATATTTTCCCCAATAGAAGGCGAAAAACTAGCATGGCCGCTGCGCAAAGCAAGATGCGGCGCTGTATTAGGCGCCTAACTCTAGGCATGACATCTGCCTGAATTGCCGTTATCCCTCGGCCCATGAGCGAGAAACCCCAGTCAAGCGCCGAGAAACTGCAGCACGACACAAAGTTCGAAGATCGCGTGCTTGTCGGCTTTCTGCTCGCGGTATCGCTGGCGATGGCGTGGATAGTCTGGCCGTTTTTCGGGGCGATCCTGTGGGCGTTGGTGGTGACGATTGCCTTTGCGCCGGTACACGATCGACTGCTGATGAAGATGCCGTCGCGCAAGAATACCGTTGCAACGCTCACCCTGTTGCTGGTGATTGCGCTGGTCATCATTCCGGCTTTCATCGTCGGCTCGCTGATGGTCGATGAAGCCTTGCGCACCTATGATTCAGTGCAAACCAAGGAGATCGATTTCGCCAAGCTGGGGCAGGATCTACAGGCTGTCATTCCGCAACGCTGGCAGGAAATGGCGGGGCGGTACTTCACCCCTGATTTTGAGGAACTCCAGTCAAAGGCGAGCGCGCTGGTGACAAGTGGGGTGCAGATCATTGCGGGGCAGGCTGTCTCGGTTGGGCAGCGCGCGTTCAACTTTGCAATGGCGCTGGGTGTGATGCTCTATCTCACCTATTTCCTGCTACGCGACGGTCGCCAGATTACCCGACGGATCGGCGAAGCCATTCCGATGCGCGCCGAGCAACGCAAAGCCTTTTTCGACAAGTTCACCACGGTGATACGCGCAACGGTGAAGGGCAGCATCGTTGTTGCGATCGTTCAGGGCATTTTGGGCGGGCTGATATTCGCGTTTCTCGATATTCGAGCCGCCGTATTATGGGGTGTGGTGATGGGATTGTTCTCGCTAATCCCCGCTGTCGGCACGGGGATCATCTGGGTTCCAGTGTCGATTTACCTGCTGGCGACGGGCAGCATGTGGGAAGGAGTTACCTTGTTGATGCTGGGCATTTTCGTGATCAGTATGGTCGACAATGTCCTGCGCCCGATCCTGGTAGGTCAGGATACACAGATGCCGGATTATGTCGTGCTTATTTCGACGCTGGGCGGTTTGAGCGTACTCGGTATAAACGGCCTGATTGTCGGCCCTGTCATTGCGGCGATGTTTATTTCCGCATGGGAAATCTTCACCGAAAACAGGGCCGTTGCGAGCACAAGCTAGCGCTCAGTGTTTTTCAAGTTCGCGCGCGCAGGCGATGCATAAAGCGGCTTCGGGTTGGGCCTCGAGCCTTTTTTCGCCTACAGCTTCGCCACAGCGGGTGCATTCGCCATAGCTGCCATCCTCCACCCGAGCCAAAGCTGCCTTGACTGAGACGATTTCCCGTCCCAGCAGGGCTTCCTGCCCCTCCAGTGCATCGTCGTCTTCACGCTCGGTCGCCTGTTCTTCAAAGTCGGCACTCAACGGTTCGGCCAAGTCGGCCTCGATTCGCCCGGCCCTTGCTTCCAGTTCGGCCAGCCTTGCCTCGAGCCCGGATTTGACGCTTTTCAGATCGGTCATGCTTATGCTCCTGCCTTTGCAGCCGAAAGCATAGCCGAAACCTGATCGAGAATCGACAGGCGTTCCTTTTTCAGGTCTTCGGTTCGTTCGTCCGATGCGGCTTCGATGCCGGCTTCGATGCGATGAATTTCACGATTCAGATCGTGATAATGGTCAGCCAGCTTGGCAAAATGCGGATCGTTCACCTTTAACTTGTGCAGCGTGTCCGCGTCGTTGGGAAATTCGGCGTGCAATTCATGGGCTACGTGGGTCATATTCTGTCCTTATCGTTGGTCTGATAAAAGTAGTCTGGCCCACTTTCCCAAGGTTCGCTTTGCGCAAGATCAAAGCTTTGCGACAGACAGCTCTATTTTGATTGCACTTTCTCCATCGGCTGGAACTTGCCCAGCCCGCATCCCGCGCCTTCGTGCAGCCCGCCGCCATAAGACTGCAGTACACGAATGGCATCAACACTGCAGAGCTGGTTCAGGCTGGTGCGGTATGAGAAACGCTGCTCAAAGCCAAGGCTGGGGCAGCTATGCGGAAGGGTGTTGCGATACAGCTTTCCGCCCGCCATTTTGAAATCAATCGTGCGATCGTCGATGACATTGGAAGACCGGACTTGCGACAGGGTAATGCAACTTACCGGTTCGCCGCTGGGCTCATAGGCCGCCAGCGCTTTTGCCTGTCGTTCGCTCGCGCCGCCTCCGGAAACCGCAGAGGTGGCGACGCCTCCGACGGCGATGGTTGTAGCAAGGGCCAATAGAAGTCGCTTTTTCATGTCGCCTCTCTTTCTTTAGTCGTTACCTGACAATCGCCTGTTTCAGCTTAAACCTTGCTGACCAACCTTGTTTTTGGTGCCGGGGTCTTTGGTTTGAACTTGCACAAGTCTGCAACTGCGCAGCGCCAGCATTCGGGCGTTCTTGCCTTGCAGACATAACGTCCGTGCAGGATCAGCCAATGATGTGCGCCGAGGCGAAAGGGTGCAGGCGTCTTTTTGTCGAGCTGCTTTTCAACCGCCAGTGGCGTTTTGCCTTTGGCGAGGCCGGTGCGATTTCCAACGCGGAAGATGTGTGTGTCGACCGCGAAGGTTTCGGCACCGAATGCCGTGTTCATCACGACATTGGCGGTTTTGCGTCCTACCCCGGGTAAAGCTTCGAGCAGATCGCGATCGGCGGGGACCTCTCCGCCATGGTCGCGCACCAAAATTTCGGATAGCGCGATTACATTCTTTGCCTTGGCGTTAAACAGGCCGATGGTCTTGATGTGCTGCTTCAGGCCTTTCTCTCCCAGTTCGACCATCCGCTGCGGCGTCTTTACGCTTTCGAACAATTTGCGGGTCGCCTTGTTCACGCCGACATCGGTCGCCTGCGCTGACAGGACCACCGCAACCAGCAACTGATAGTCATTGCCATATTCCAGTTCGGTTTCGGGCGAGGGGTTATCCTCCGCCAACCGACGGTAGAATTCGAAAATGTCCGCTTTGTTCATGCCGCCCTTATTTGGCGGATTCTGCTCCGCTGTCATCGGAAAAAGCGACCATATCATCACGCAGGCCGATACCGATCATCGCCCTTGGCACATCGGCTTCGGATGAAACGACGGGAAAAGCGCAATAATCTGCGGCATAATAGGCACTCGGGCGATGATTGCCCGAAAGCCCGACGCCACCGAAAGGCGCAGCGGAGGATGCACCATTGGTGGGCTGGTTCCAGTTGACAACACCGGCACGGCTGTTCGCCCAAAACTCGTTATATTGCTCCGGCGTTCCGCCGATCAGCGAGGCAGATAGGCCAAAGCGTGTGTTGTTGGCTTCATCGATGGCCTCGCCAAATGTCTCCACACGAATGACCTGAAGCAAGGGACCGAAGAGTTCGATATCCGGTCGTTCGCGCATATCGGTGACATCGATGATGCCGGGGGACAGGAAGGGCCTTCCGGGCCGCGGCCTCGTCATGTGCCGGATCGGACGACCGCCATGGCTCATCAGCGCCAGGAAGCTTTCGGTCAGGCCATCGGCGGCCTCATTGTCGATGACGGGGCCCATGAACGGTGGCACCTCTGCATGCGGTTCATCAATGACTAGCCGGTCCACCAGCCGTTTCAGCTCGGGAATGAACTGGTCGTACAGGCTCTGTTTGATGATCAACCGCCGGGCGGCGGTGCAGCGTTGCCCTGCTGACAGAAAGGCCGATTGCACAACCAGCACTGCGGCGCTGTGCATGTCGTGCGTATCCCAGACAATGACCGGATTATTCCCGCCCATTTCAAGCGCCAATATCTTGTCCGGGCGTGAAGCAAATTGCCGGTTAAGCGCAATCCCCGTCTGCGCGGATCCGGTAAACAGCAGGCCGTCCAATCCGGGATGGCCGGAAAGGGCCTTTCCGGTGTCTGGCCCACCCTGCACGATGTTGACCACGCCGTCGGGGATCCCGGCCTTGCGGAAATATTCGACCAGCATCGCCCCAACGGCTGGTGTTTTCTCGCTCGGTTTGAAGACGACAGCGTTGCCGGCAATCAGCGCGGGTACGATATGCCCGTTGGGTAAATGCGCGGGGAAATTATAGGGCCCAAGTACCGCGAGCACGCCATGCGGTTTGTGCCGGACTGCATTGCGCGTCCCCGGCTTGCCGTCGAACCTGCGTTGCGATGTGCGGTCGGCATAAGCCTTGACCGAGATATCAACCTTGTTGACGACGGATTCGACTTCGTTGCGCGCTTCCCATAGCGGCTTGCCGGTTTCGCGGGCGATGCAGTCGGCAAAATTTTCCAGATCTGCCTTCACCCGGCTTCCGAACGAGCGGACTATCGCAATCCTGTCGCTCAGCGGAGCAGCAGCCCAATTGGGCCAGGCTGCGCGTGCAGCACTAACCGCTGCATCGACATCGCTGGTCGCACCGCGCCACAGCACGGCTCCCGTCGCAGGTTCGTAGGATACCAGTTCAGTCAAATCTTATATTGCCCTAGCGCAATCATTTCATGGCCATTTACCATAGTTTGCCGCATCCGGCTTTACATCAAGTAAATACTCCATCTTCCGGCATGTAAAATCACCTGTTTCGCAGCGCAGCGCCAAAGCGGCGCACCGCGTCGATTTTGCGCGATAGCGGCGTCCAGTCGTCGTCGGTTGCGATCGCTTGCCAGATTGCCTCCACCTCATCGATCAACATCGAACAGGGTTCATTCTCCGCCCAATAAGGCGTTGGCGGGGAAGCCACGGGTTCAAACTGGCCCAGAATTTCGGTGAAAGCGGCGTAGCGTTCGCCGCCATAGCCCCGCTCGGATGATACGCCACCACGATGGTAGTGGAAGAAATCGGCAATCGGTATTGCTGCATCAATCATCGCCCGCTCACCCGCCTCAACGAGGGCGCGATCCGTCTCAATACCTTTGGATGCTACTCCCAATCGCCACAGGAAACGTTCAACGATCGCCGCCTGAAACAGAGCTGGGAAGCCTTCGAGCGCCTCGACCAAAGGCGGTGCTTCGCTTATCAGGCGCAGCGAAATGGCCAGTTGCGCGAGATTCCAGTGCATCGCCTCTGCCTGGCGGCCAAAAGCGTAAAGACCTTGATGGTCGAAATAGGCGGCGGTGAAACGCGGATCCCAATTGGGGTTGAACCGCCACGGGCCATAATCGAAGCTTTCGCCTGTGACGTTGATATTATCGCTGTTGAGCACGCCATGCACGAAACCGGCCACCATGAAGCTGGCAGCTTGCTGTGCAATCCGTTCGACGGCACCGTTGAGCAATTGGGCCGCCGGGTTCTCTCCGGGTTCCTGGCCATACAGGTGGATGAGGACATAGCGCGTCAGCCGGTCAATCATTACCGCATCATCTTCATAGGCCAGCCGCTGAAACGCACCGATGCGGATATGGCTGTGGTTTAGCCGTACCAACACCGCCGAACGGGTGGGCGAAGGCTCGTCATTGCGCATCAGCGCCTCACCGGTTTCGATCACCGAAAAGGTCTTCGAGGTTTCAACGCCCAGTGCCTCGAGCATCTCTGTCGCCAATATTTCGCGCACCGCACCTTTCAGCGTCAGCCGTCCATCGCCATCGCGGCTGTAGGGCGTGGTACCCGATCCCTTGGTGCCAAGGTCTAGCAAACGCCCAAAATGGTCGCGCAGCTGGGCAAACAAGAAGCCGCGCCCGTCGCCAATATCGGGGTTGTACACACGGAACTGGTGCCCGTGATAGCGGAGCGCCAGCGGCTGCGGCAAATTGTCGGGCAGCGGCTTGAAACGGGCGAAATGTTCAATCCATTCGGCGTCGCTCAGCCCGTCGAGCCCGACTGTCGCGGCCCAGCGATCATTGCGATAGCGCAATATGGCATCGGGAAAGTCGGCGGGCCGTACAGGGTCACCAATTTTGTCGCCAAGGCTGGTGATTTTCGGATCAGCGCGGTAGGGGGCGGGGGAGGGATTCACATTCATCGTCCGCAATGTCTGGGGGCAGCGGAACAGAAAGGCAAGCATGGCGGATTTCGAAGACGCCTATTGGTGGTCGAACGACGAACTGCGGCTGCATTACCGGGATTATCCCGGCCCCGCATCGCGTTCGCCGATCATCTGCATGCCGGGCCTCACCCGCAACGCCCGCGATTTTGAGCCGGTTACCCAATTGCTGGGCGGCAAGCGACGCATGCTCGCCATCGATTTTCGCGGCCGCGGCGAAAGTGCCTTTGCCAAGGACCCGATGACCTATGTCCCGCTGACCTATGCGCAGGATATGGACATCCTGCTGCGCGAACTGGACCTCAAGAAATTTGTGTTGTGCGGCACTTCGCTTGGCGGGCTTGTTTCCATGCTGCTCGCTGCGCAGTGGAAAGACAGGCTGGCGGGAGTGATCCTCAACGATGTCGGTCCCGAAATCGGCAAGGCCGGGGCGGAGCGTATTCGCGGCTATGTCGGGCAGGGTCGCAGTTTCGAAACCTGGATGCACGCCGCCCGCGCGATGGCCGAGGCGCAGGGCGATGTCTATCCCGGCTACCGGCTCGAAGAATGGCTGCGCTTTGCCAAGCGCACCTGCAAATTGTCATCCAACGGGCGGATTGTGTTCGATTATGACATGAAGATATCAGAGCCGTTCAAGCTGCCGGGTGGCGAAGCAGGGGTCGATCTGTGGCCGTTGTTCAACCTGCTTGAAGATGTGCCGATGCTGGTGTTGCGGGGTGAGAAATCAGATATCCTCGAAAAGGCTACTGCATCCAAGATGGTAAAGAAAGCGAAGCAGGCAACGCTGGTCACGGTGAAGGGAATTGGCCACGCGCCGTCGCTGGACGAGCCTGAGGCGCAAAAGGCGATTGCAGAATTTCTGGCTGGCGTGAAGTGAGCCTTTGATTCGATCAATGAACATACCGTCGCCCCGCACTTGATGCGGTGCTTGGCTTTTTCGCCGTTGCCTCCTGTCTCCTAACCCCGCATCAAGTGCGGGGCGACGGGGTAGAGATTTGCGAAAACCGCTGTCCTACATCCTGGCGCCTATGCTCCAATCGGCGCATGACCGAATCAACTCCCCCCATCCTCCTCGCCGACGATGAAAGCCTAGCCTTTCCCGCCGTTCCGCAAGAGCGCAAACGCCGCAATGGCTGGACACCGCCGCAGCAGGCGCGGTTCATACTGGCGCTGGAGGCGATGGGGTCGGTCAGCGCTGCGGCGAAGGCAGTGGGGATGAGTCGTAAGTCGGCTTATGACCTGCTCGACCGGCCGGGGGCAGAGGGCTTTGCGCGCAGTTGGGATCGCGCACTGGAATCTGGGCGACAGCGCATGTTCGATGTCGCGATGGAACGCGCAATCAACGGCGTTACCACCATCCATGTCCGGCGTGGCGGATCAGTGAGCATCAAGGGTGGTGCCGATATGCGGCTGGTGCACGCTGCGCTACGCAGCGAGGATAAGCTGGGCGGATGGGGACGCTAAAGTGACATAAGTGACAAATCTCCCCCCACTTCCCGGTAAATTGTGTCAACTTACCGACCCGTTTCACGAAAATGGCGACTTTTGCTGATGGCTGATTTATGGACCCTCGCGTTATGAAACCTGTTCGCATTCTCCATCTTTTCAGCAGCTTCGACCTTGGCGGGAAAGAGGCGCGTGCGGTGCGCCTGATGAACCATTTCGGGGGTAAGGCGAAGCATACGGTGCTGTCTGCCGTGCCCGATGCGCTGGGCGCGCGTGAGGCGATTGATCGCAACATCGAGATTGAATTTCCCGGCGATGCTGCACCGGCGCTGCACGGGCGACCGGGCATGGGGCGCTATCGCAAGCTGGCGCAATATATGAAGAAATTCCATCTCGTGCTCAGCTATAATTGGGGCGCGATGGACGGGGTGATGGCGCGCACATTGCTCGGTTCGAGCATGGGGCTGCCGCCGCTGATCCATCATGAGGATGGCTTCAACGAGGATGAATGGGAAAAGCTGAACTGGAAACGCAACTGGTTCCGCACCATTGCCTTGCAGCGTTCGGCGGCGTTGGTCGTACCGTCGCTGACGCTGGAGAAAATTGCCAAACAGGTTTGGCACCAACCGGCAGAGAAAATCTACCGTTTCCCCAATGGGGTTGATGTCCATCGCTATGAAAAGAAACCACAGCGGGGTGCATTCCCCGGCTATGTCAAACGCGATGGCGAGATTGTCGTCGGCACGATTGCCGGTCTGCGTGCGGTTAAGAACCTGCCACGGCTGGTGCGCGCGGTTGCCGCCGCTGGCCCGAATTACCGGCTGGCGATTGCGGGGGAGGGGCCGGAGCGCGAGGTAATATTGGCAGAGGCGCAGCGGGTTGGGATCGCCGACCGGCTGATGATGCCGGGTTTCCTTAAAGACCCGGCACGCTTTGTCGGCCTGTTCGATATTTTTGCACTGTCTTCGGATAGCGAACAATATCCGATCTCGCTGGTCGAAGCGATGGCGGCCGCACGTCCGGTCGTGGCGACCAAAGTCGGTGACGTGGCGGCGATGGTTTCGCGTGAAAACCGGCGGTTCATTGTTGCGCGTGAGGATGAGGCGGGTTTTGCCGCAGCTTTGCGTGAGATTGGCGGCAGCGTGGAGCTGCGCACCGAACTCGCCCATGCCAATTATGCCCGCGCGCTGGCTGAATATGGCGAGGCAGAAATGTTGGCGCGCTATCAACAGCTTTACGGGGCAACCATGCGGCGCGCAGATTTTGCGCGACAAGATTGAGGCATTCGTTTAGCGAATCTGGCATCGGGGAAGACGCGCTGCTTGGCGCAAAATGATAGGGGTAGTTTGAGTGTTCAAGGGTCTGAAACCCATTGTTTACGGTGGCCGCGAAGTCTGGCCGCTTATCGAAGGCGGCAAGGGTGTAGCCGCAACCAATCATGCAAGCTCTGGCGCCTGGGCCGCCGCTGGCGGCATCGGAACGGTATCTGCCGTCAACGCCGACAGCTATGACGACAATGGCGACATGATCCCGCAGGTTTTCTTTGGCAAAACCCGCGCCGAACGCCATGAAGAGCTGGTTGAATATGGCATAAGAGGTGGCATCGCGCAGGTGAAGCGCGCTTATGATATTGCGGGCAGTACCGGTGCCATAAACATCAATGTGCTGTGGGAAATGGGCGGCGCACAGCGCATCCTCCACGGCATTCTCGAACAGACCAAGGGCCTTGTCACCGGCGTCACCTGCGGGGCAGGCATGCCTTACAAGCTGTCGGAAATTGCTGCGCAATATGGCGTCTATTATCTGCCGATTATCAGCTCTGCCCGTGCCTTCCGTGCGCTCTGGAAGCGTGCTTATCACAAGGTGCCCGAATGGCTGGGTGCGGTGGTTTATGAAGATCCCTGGCTCGCCGGTGGCCATAATGGCCTTTCCAATGCCGAAGATCCGACCAAGCCCGAAGATCCCTATCCGCGCGTGAAGGCGCTGCGCGATACGATGCGGCAAGAAGGCATTCCCGACGAGCTGCCGATCGTGATGGCAGGCGGCGTCTGGTATCTGCGCGATTGGGAAAATTGGATAGACAATCCCGAACTCGGCCAGATCGCTTTTCAATATGGCACGCGGCCCTTGCTGACGCAGGAAAGCCCGATCCCGCAGGGTTGGAAAGACCATCTGACCAAGATCCCCGAGGGCGGTGTGTTGTTGCACAAATTTTCGCCCACAGGTTTCTATTCGAGCGCGGTGATCAATCCGTTCCTGCGTGAATTGCAGGCCCGTTCCGAACGGCAGATACCCTATTCGACCGAGCAGGCGGGCGATCATACTGCAACGCTTGACGTCGGGGTCCGTGGCAAGAATTTCTGGGTGACGCCGCACGATTTGCAGCGTGCGCGCGAATGGGATGCTCGCGGGTTTACGATGGCGCTGAAGACGCCGGACAATACCGTGATCTTCGTCAAACCCGAAGAAGGCGCTGTCATCCGCAAGGATCAGACCGACTGCATGGGCTGCCTTTCGCATTGCGGTTTTTCGTCGTGGAAAGACCATGACAATAATTCGACCGGTCGCCTCGCCGACCCGCGCAGTTTCTGCATCCAAAAGGCGCTGCAGAATATCGCGCATGGCGAACCGATCGATGAAAACCTGATGTTTGCAGGCCATTCGGCCTATGAATTCGGTCGTGATCCCTTTTATTCCAATGGCTTCGTCCCGACGGTCAAACAATTGATTGATCGCATCCTGACAGGGGATTGATCGGCGTTTTACATTTACCAATCGTTGACCTAGTTCCCTTAGATTTCACTCTGTGGGGAACAGGGTATGGGTTTAGCAACGTCCGCTTATCGAAAAGTCGCTCCGGCAAAGCTTGAGCAGCGCGGTGCCGTGCGTCATCCAGTCGTCATCAAACGGGCCAGCATTCGCGGCCATGGCCGTCAGCCATTGGAAGCCGTGTTGGACGATCTGTCGACCTATGGTTGCCGCATCGCCGTTGACAGCCTGTTCAAGTCGGGGGAAAGGCTGTGGCTGCGCTTTGCGGGTGGCAAGGCGATCGCTGCTAATGCGGTGTGGTGCGAAGACGGCAAGCTCGGTTGCCGGTTTGACGAACCGCTCGACCGCGACCTCTTCCGTTCGTTGACACTGGTATTTGACTGAGCGCAGAGGCGCTCAATCCAGATCCCAAGCCCGCTCGCCATGGCTCGAAATGTCGAGCCCGTCGCGCTCCTGCTCTTCGCTGACGCGCATCGGGATCACCATCGACACCATATAGCCGACGATCACCGTCACCACTGCCGAATAAACCGCGACTATGCCAACGCCCTTCACTTGCGCCCAAAGCTGGCTGCCCATCGCCATTCCTTCGGCATAGCCATTGCCGCCAAATGTAGGCGAGACGAGGACAGCTAGCAGGATCGAGCCCATGATGCCGCCAACGCCATGCACGGCGAAAACATCAAGCGAGTCGTCGATCTGCAATTTGCCTTTGACCAGATGCACCGCGTAAAAGCAGACCACGCCCGCGAGCACGCCCAGGATGATGGCGCCAAGCGGTCCGACCGAACCCGAGGCGGGGGTAATCGTTGCAAGGCCCGCGACCGCGCCAGTCGCGAAGCCGACGGCTGTCGCCTTGCCGACCTTGATCTTCTCCAGCAGCATCCAGACCAGAGCCGCGACCGAAGCCGCCAAATGGGTAACAATGATCGCGGTGGCTGCGCCATCATCGTTAGCTGCCAGCGCTGAGCCGCCATTGAAGCCAAACCAGCCCACCCACAGCAATCCTGCCCCTGCGACTGTCAGTGCCGGGCTATGCGGCAGCATCAGGGTGCGCGGAAAGCCGATACGTTTGCCAAGCATCAACGCAACGACCAAAGCTGAAACGCCTGCCGTTGTATGCACCACTATGCCGCCGGCAAAATCGATCACGCCCTGATTGGCAAGGAAGCCGTTGCCCCAGACCCAGCGCGCGACCGGAACATATACCAGCAGGCTCCACAAGGCGCTGAAAGCAACGACCCAGCCAAAACGCGCGCGCTCGACCCATGCTCCGACAATTAATGCTGGCGTGATTATCGCAAAGGTCATCTGGAAGAGGCCGAAGACGAGCTCGCCAATGGTCTGGCCGTCGCGCATCGCAAACATGTTGCTGAACATCACATTTTGCAGATTGCCGATCACCGTGCCGTCGGAGGCGGAAAATGCCAGGCTGTATCCTACGACGATCCAGAGCAGAGATGTGATTGCCGCAATAGCACCGCACTGAATGAGGACAGAGAGAAAGTTCTTTGTCCGCACCAGGCCACCGTAGAACAACGCCAGACCGGGCAACGTCATCATCAGAACCAGTGCCGAGGCTGTCAGTATCCAGGCGGTATCGCCGCTGTCGGGGACGGCTTCTGCCACGACATCCTGGGCGAACCCGGCGGATGCAAACAAAAATGTGCTGAAAAATGCAGCAATCTTGAACGAACCGCGCACGGCAAACCTCTCCGATATGTCGTTATTTTGGGCAGGTCTCTAAGCCAGCAGGTGGGTGCTCGCAATTGCCAATTGCGCAAGTGCGCCATTTGTCGACAGGAAATTACGCCCAACCTTCGAGGACCTGATCGGGTGGGCGATGGCCGTCCGAGAATATCCGGATATTGGCGATAACCTTTTCGCCCGATGCCTCGCGGCCTTCAAAGGTTGCGCTGCCGAGGTGCGGTAGCAGAACGACATTCGGTATTGCCAGAAAGCGCGGGTCGATGGCTGGTTCGTGATTATAGACGTCAAGACCAGCGCCAGCGATCCGTCCGCGTGTCAGCGCCTCGATCAGGGCATCTTCATCCACAAGTTCGCCGCGTGAGCTGTTGATCAGATAGCCATCGCGTTTCATCAGCCCGATGCGTTCGCGGCTCATCAGCTTGTCGGTTTCGGTGGTCAGCGGGCAGTGCAGGGTGATGATGTCGCTCTTCGCCACCAACCGGTCGAGGTCAGGCTCGAAGGTTACGCCCAACTCGTCCTCGATACTGGCAGGTAGGCGGTGGCGCTTGTTGTAAAGAATGTTCAACCCAAAAGCGCGCGCGCGCAGCGCCACCGCTTCACCGATCCGACCAAAGCCGATAATGCCGAGCGTCTTGCCGCCAATGCGGTGGCCGAGCATGCCGGTCGGCGTCCAGCCTTTCCAATCGCCTGAGCGCATCATCCGGTGACCTTCGCCCAACCGTCGCGGGACGTTGAGGATCAGTGCCATGGTCAGATCAGCAGTGTCTTCGGTGAACACGCCGGGGGTGTTGGTGATGAGGATGCCTTTGGCTTTGGCTGCCGCCAAATCGATATGGTTCACGCCTGCGCCAAAATTGGCGAACATTTTGAGTGAAGTCGGCGCGCGGGCTATCAGGTCTGCGTCAATGCGGTCGGTTACCGTCGGAACCAATATATCCGCATCCCGCATGAGTTCCGCAATTTCATCTGCCGACATTTCATGATCGTCAGGATTGAAGCGGCAATCGAACAGTTCCGCCATACGCGCCTCGATCTGAGGCAAAAGCTTGCGGGTTACGGCGACGCGCGGGCGTTCGATGCGTTGAAACTGGGTCATGTCGGCAACCCTATGGCGCGAAGAAAGGCGACGTCAAGCTATCACCCTTGAACTGTCGGTATTGCTTACACTATAGGGAAGGGACTGGGGCAGCAGGTTGCTGGAATATATGCAAAATATCGTAAAATTCATGATTGCCGTCGCATTGGTTGCCGCAGGGGGCGGGGCCATTGCGCAGTCGACCAAAAAGACACCTTATTGGGCATCGATTGACGAACCGGAGGCGCGGACGCGTACCGGCCCGAGCACCGAGTTTCCCGTGAAGTGGGTGTATAAGCGGCAATATCTGCCTGTGAAGGTCGTTTCAGTACATGAAGTCTGGCGCAAGGTTGAAGACCCTGACGGCGATCAGGGCTGGATGCATGTCCGATTGTTGAGCCCCGAACGCTCCGCGATCGTCACCGCTCCGGGCATATCCGTGCTGCGTGAACAACCGGCGGCGACGGCGCGCATTTCGTGGCGCGTTGAAAAAGGCGTCGTGGGTCGGATCGACGATTGCCAAAAGGGCTGGTGCCGCCTCGATATTGCTGGAAGGGTTGGCTATATCGAGACAGGCCGCATCTGGGGCGAAGAAATCCCCTGACGCATTTTGCGTTTAGACAAAATTTGAAAAGCGGTGTTACAACGGGCCCTGAAAGGACATCCATCGCGTGCCCGATTACACCGCCATAAAGCTGCTCGGCATTGCCGGTGTGCTGTCTTATGCGACGGCGCGGCTGGCGACGAAGGCGGGCGTAGTTGGCTATAGCCGATATACACTGGTCGCCGTGCCCGTGAGTGGGATGCCCAAAATGCCGCGAGGATATCGTGTTGAACCGATATCGCCCGACGCGCTCGCCAAGTTCACCATCGACGCCACTGTCGAAGAGCAAACCCGCCGCTTTGCGCAAGGCCTGACCTGTCTGGCCGCCTATAATGCCCGTGATGAATTTGTCGGCGTCACCTGGGTGGGAACCGGCCCGTTCGACGAAAGCATGGTGCATTTGCGCTTTGTCGTTCCCGATACAGCGATCTGGGATACCGGCCTGTGGATTCACCCCGATCACCGCCTCGGACGCGCTTTTGCCGCCCTATGGGCCGGAACTGCGGAATGGATGCAGGCCAGGGGACGGATCTGGTCGATGAGCTGGATCGCCGACTATAATTTGCCTTCACTGTTGTCGCACCGGCGGATGCGATCGGCCACAGTCGGCCATATCACCACCGTTCGATTCTTCCATTGGCAATATATGGCGGAAGGCGTGCCGAAATTTGTGCGGATTGACCGCGGAGCGCCTGCCGAAATGCACATGCCCTTGCCGGAATCTTCATTGGCGCTGGCCTGATTTGGGCAAGACTCTGCTGGTCGGCGCTGCTATCCGTCCGGCATGTCAGACCATAAGCATCTCTACCTCGTTGACGGTTCCGCCTATATTTTTCGCGCTTATTACAGCCTGCCGCCGCTGACCAATCCGGCGGGCGTGCCGGTGGGCGCGGTTGCGGGCTATTCGAACATGCTGTGGAAGCTGGCGAGCGATCTGCACGCCGCCGACGGACCAACCCATATGGCGGTGGTTCTCGACAAGGCGGGAACCAGCTTTCGCAACGAGATTTACGACCAGTATAAAGCCAACCGCCCGCCCGCTCCGGAAGATCTGCGCCCGCAATTCCCGCTGATCCGCGATGCCACGCTCGCTTTCTCGCTGCCGATGATCGAGGAAGAGAATGTCGAGGCGGACGACATGATTGCGTGCTACACCAAGGCGGCCCGCGCGCAGGGTTGGAATGTGTCGATTATCTCGTCCGACAAGGATCTGATGCAGCTCGTCGGTGACGGTGTCGATATGTTCGACACGATGAAGGACAAGCGCATCGGACGTGACGAGGTGATTGAGAAGTTCGGTGTTGGGCCAGAGCTGGTCGGCGATGTCCTCGCGCTGATGGGTGACAGTTCGGACAATGTCCCCGGCGTGCCCGGCATTGGCCCCAAGACCGCCACCAAGCTGATTACCGAATATGGCAATCTGGAAGCGGTTCTTGCCGCCGCACCCGATATGAAGCCGTCGAAGATGCGCGATAATTTGATCGAGAATGCAGAGCTGGCACGGTTGTCTAAGGTGCTCGTCACCTTGAAAGAAGATTGTCCGCTGCCGATCCCGTTGGAGGAAATGGTGCTTGGGCCAATTCCGGAGGAGCCACTTCGGCCGTTCCTTGAGGAGCATGGTTTTCGTTCATTGCTGAATCGCATTGGCAAGACCAGCGATACGGCCTCAGCCAACAAGGCGATTGCGGGTCAGCCCAAAGCCGAACGCAAGGGCGACGGAGCAGTTGCAGTCGTTGAAGCAGGCAAGTCGGCAGCGCCTGCGCCCATGCCACCGATTGATGCTTCGACCTATGAATGCGTGACTACGGTAGAGCGGCTCGATCATTGGATAGCGGAGGCGACCAAGGCTGGTGTCGTCGGCTTCGATACCGAGACCGACAGTTTGGAAGCGGTGACCGCGCGGTTGGTGGGCTTCAGTCTCGCAACAGCACCGGGTAAGGCCTGCTATGTCCCGCTCGGCCATGGCGGAACCGATATGTTCGCAGAGAAGCCCGACCAAATACCGCTGGATGCCGCAATCGCTCGACTGAAGCCATTGCTGGAGGATGAAAGCGTCCTCAAGATCGGGCAGAACCTCAAATATGACATGTCGGTTTTGCGCCAGCATGGCCTCCGAATAACGCCGTTCGACGACACGATGGTGATGAGCTTTGCGCTCGACGCGGGTCGTCAGGGGCATGGCATGGACGAATTGTCCGAGTTGTATCTGGGACACAAACCGATCAGCTATAAATCGCTGACCGGCACCGGAAAGAGCCAGATTAGCTTTGCCGAAGTGCCACTCGCCGAGGCGACCAAATATGCCGCCGAAGACGCCGATGTTACGCTGCGGCTGTGGCATCATCTTAAGCTGCGATTGAGCCCAGAAAAGGTGACGCGGGTCTACGAACTCGTCGACCGGCCATTGGTGCCGGTGCTGAGCCAGATGGAATGCGCCGGGATAAAGGTAGATCGCACTGTGCTGGCCCGTCTGTCGACCGAATTTGCCGCGCAGATGGAGATACTCGAAAAGGAAATCCATGGCCTTGCAGGCCGGCCGTTCACCATTGGCAGTCCCCAGCAATTGGGCGCGATCCTGTTTGACAAGCTGGGTCACAAGGGTGGCAAGAAAGGCAAGTCGGGGCAATATTCGACCGACGTGACCGTGCTCGAGGATCTGGCAGGGCAGGGCGTCGAAATCGCCCGCAAGGTGCTCGACTGGCGGCAATTGGCGAAACTGAAATCGACCTATACCGACAGTTTGCAGGAACAGATCAACGCAAAAACAGGTCGCGTCCACACCAGCTATAGTCTGGTCGGCGCGCAGACCGGGCGACTGGCCTCGACCGACCCGAACCTGCAGAACATCCCGATCCGCACCGAAATCGGGCGGCAGATCCGCGATGCTTTCGTTGCCGAGCCCGGCAATGTCATATTGTCCGCCGACTATAGCCAGATCGAACTGCGCCTCGCTGCGCATATGGCCGATGTGGGGCCTTTGCGCGAAGCATTCGAACAAGGCGAAGACATCCATGCCCGCACTGCGCAGGAACTGTTCGGAGAAGTGAACCGCGACACGCGCGGGCGCGCCAAGACGATCAACTTCTCGATCCTCTATGGCATATCGCGCTGGGGGCTGGCGAAGCGGCTCGAGTCGACCTCGGAAGAAGCACAGCAGCTGATCGACGCTTATTTCAAGCGCTTCCCCGGCATCAGCGCCTATATCCAGGAAACGCTGGCGAGCGTGAAAGAAACTGGCTTCACCACGACCCTGTTCGGTCGCAAATGCTGGTTCCCGCGCATCACCTCGCAAAGCCAGGCCGAGCGGCAGGGCAGCGAGCGCGCCGCAATCAATGCGCCGATCCAGGGCACCAGCGCCGACATTATCAAGCGCGCGATGGTGCGCATGGGGCCCGCGCTGCTTGAAGCTGGGCTGACCAATGTGCAGATGCTTCTGCAGGTGCATGACGAATTGGTGTTCGAACTGCCAGAGGGCGATGTTGAAGCGGCAAGCAAGGTGATCGAAGCCGTGATGGCAGGCGCGGCAGAGCCGCTGGTCAAACTCTCGGTGCCGCTGGGAGTCGAAATCGGTATAGGGCCAAGCTGGGGCGCTGCACACTAAACAGGCATATGGGGATTTCACCCGCCTTGTAACCAAGGTCGGTGTGCACCACCTTGATTGGTATGAAAAAGCGCCACGCACTCGTCATCTCTACAGCCATATTGGCTCTGTCAGGTTGTTCAACTTTTGAGGCGGGCCCGGTCGGCAATCGTGCAGTTCCCGAACCAGCCAAGCCGGTCGAGGTCGATCGCTATCTGGGGCGCTGGTATGAGCTTGCCCGTTATGAAGCAGGATTTCAGAAGGATTGTGAAGGCGTCACTGCCGATTACAGCCTGACGGCACCCGGTCAGATCAAAGTGATCAACTCCTGCCTGCAGGGATCGCTCCAAGGTAAAAGCAAACAGGCCGATGGAAAGGCGAAGGTCGTCGAAGGCAGCCAGAACGCCAAATTGCGCGTCTCTTTCTTCGGCCCGTTTTACGGTGATTATTGGGTGCTCGACCATGCCGAGGACTATAGCTGGTCGATCGTCGGTGAACCGAGCGGACGCTATCTATGGTTGCTGCACCGCCAACCCAATCCCGGCGCGGCGACACTTTCCCGCATGAAATCCCGCGCCGCCGAATTGGGATATGATGTCGGGTTGCTCAGGATAACCAAGCAACCAGCAAGTTAGAGTTTGTCCTCGTTAGGTTGAAACATAACCGTAGCCCTGAGCCTGTCGAAGGGCACTTATCGGCTAGGCGTGCTTCGACGCGCTCAGCACTAAGATTCTACTTAAACAGGACAAACTCTAAACCAGCTCATTTGCGTATATTGACCAATCCAGCGGTCTTGCCGTCTTTTTCTGTCAGCTCGATCGTGAAATCTTCGCCGTCCTTGGTGGTTCCGGTCAACTTGGCGGCATCGCCGTCAGCCTTGATTGACTGCTTGCCGAACTGGTCCTTGAACCAGTCGCTGACCTTCGCCGGATCGGCGGGGGAGGTGAAGCCGATGCGGACGTCGGTCTGTTCATCCTTGCCGCCTTTTTCACTGGCGGTGATGTTGACTGTGTCGACCGTCGATCCGGGATAGAGCTTCACCCCGTCAATGTCGAAATTGCTGTCATCGAGCAGCTTTTTGGGCAGGCGGATGTTGGTGTCGAAACCCGGCACCTTGAAGCCAACATTACCCGTTTTGCCGTCTGCGGTGATCTGGACGGATGAGCCCTTGTCAGTGGTAGCATCAATGTTGATTGTCGTGCCTTCTTCGGGTTCATTTTTACCGCTGCAGGCTGTGATGCCTAAGGCAAGGGGCAAGGCAAGTAGGGCAAATTTCATCGGTTCAATCTCCATGTGTATTGTCTATATAATACAGCATGGAAATATGGTCAAGTTCGCTTCGTCGCACAAACGCCGTTAATGCGATTGACAGCGACGTCGATATTGACGCAATTTTGCCAGTGGTGGCACCAACCAGCGACACCTAGTCGCACACAAAAAGGGGGACGCGCATGCCACAGACTACAACCGGCTTATACCCAAGTGACCGGAAGTGGGAGTTGGAAGGTAAGGGGCAACCGCATCCCGGCGTACTTATCGGCGGTCCCGCCGCGCGCGCCAAACAGATCGAATACAGCATCCTCGCGGTGCTCCAGGTCGGCGGCGCCATGGCCGCGATCTGGTGGATGTTTACGCAGCCCAGCGGCTGGGTCGAATGGTCGGCGTTCATTTCCGGCTATCTGATCATCAACTATGGCCTATCCTGTGGCTTCCATCGATATTTCACCCATCGTTCGTTCGAAACCTCGACATGGATGCGCTATCTGATCGGTATTTGCGGGCAGATGGCCTGTCAGGGGTCGGTGAAGAAATGGGCGGCGGACCACCGGCGTCACCACGCCTTTTCGGACGAAGTGGGTGACATTCACAGCCCGCACATTGACGGCCATGGCCGCAAGATGGGCCCAGTCAAAGGCCTGTTGATAGGCCATCTCGGCTGGCTGTGGGATAATGCGCACACCGATATGCGGCTCTATGGCAAGGGGCTGGTGGGTGATCCGGTTGTCGAATTCTGCCACAAGACACGTTGGCTGTGGGTGGCCTTTTCGCTTGTCATCCTGCCTGCTGGTTGGGCGCTCGCCTTTGGCGGGCCGGAGCATGTCGTCGGCACAATTCTTATAGGTGGTTTCCTGCGCACCTTCATTTTTCTGAACGGCGTGATGGGCACGAACAGTCTGGCGCACTATTTCGGCTATCGCCGTTATCATGACGTCGGAAAAGCGACCAATAACTGGTTCATTTCCATACTGACTTTGGGCGACGGCTGGCACAACAACCACCATGCGCAGCCGCGTGCAGCCAGCAATCATGTCAGCTGGTGGGAGTTGGATTTCAACGGCTGGACGATCGAGACTCTGGGCAAGCTAGGGCTCGTATGGAACGTCCAGAAACGCGATAAAAACCGTGCTACCGGCTATCCCGAACCCAACCAGTTGGAAGGAAAGCCGGTCATGAACTTTGCCGAATCCGCCAAGGTCGACGAAGCCATTTTCTAGCCCCGCTTGCGTTCCTGCTTGTAGGTGCCAAGCAGGCGCACCTTGTTGCAATGGAATGCCAGTTCCTCCAGCGCTCGGTCGACCGCGGGATCACCGGGTGCACCTTCGATATCGGCAAAGAATTCGGTCGCTGCGAAGCTCGCGCCATTCTGGTAGCTTTCGAGCTTGGTCATGTTCACGCCATTGGTCGCAAAGCCGCCCATCGCCTTGTAAAGTGCGGCGGGGATGTTTTTCACTTCGAAAATGAATGTTGTCATCAAGGTGCCGCCATCGGCGTCTGGAATAACAGGGTCGCGGGAAAGCACGACGAAACGCGTGGTGTTGCGATCATCGTCCTCAATGCCTTCCTGGATCATCTCCAGGCCGTAAATGCCTGCGGCGATGGGCGGCGCGACGGCTGCTGCGCCTTCATCATCGCTGTCTGCCACAAAGGCGGCCGCAGCAGCAGTGTCGGCGTAAGCAATTGGCGTGATGCCCTTTGCGCGCAGAAAATGGCGGCACTGACCGAGCGCTTGGGGATGGCTCATTGCCGTTGTCAGCTTGGCATCGGCATGCTTGGCCATCAGGCAGTGCCGGATGCGCATGAAATGCTCGCCAATGATCGAAAGCCCACTTTCTGGCAGCAGGAAATGGATGTCGGCCACGCGGCCATGCAGTGAATTTTCGATGGGGATGACGGCGCGGGCAGCCCGGCCTTCTTTCACAGCATCAATCGCGTCCTCGAAAGAAAAGCACGGCACAGGCAGGCAATCGGGGTCGACCTCAAGCGCTGCCAGATGCGAATTGGCGCCGGGTGCACCCTGAAAGGAAACCGCACGCGCAGGGTCGGCTGCAGCGGCCTTGGTCATTTCCTCGACGCGGGCGAGGGCGCTTTTGGGGAAGCTCTCCATATCGGGGCTGGCCGATAGGGCAGTCAATTGGCGCGGGCAAGCAGGATTTGGCCTATTGCACCGTCCAGCATAGCAAACTAGAGGGGCGAGGGGAATCAACCGGCACCGCGCGTTCGTGCGGGCCATAGCGAATATTCAGGGCGTTTCATCATGGCAGATCGCAACAACACCATCGCAGGCTGGGCCTTGGCAGCGGGTATTGCCGCTCTCGGTTCGTCGATCCTTTTCGGCAAGATCATTCACAGCGAAACGCCCGGTGAAGGCAAGCAGGGCTATGTAATCCAAGGCGTCGAAAGCGGCGAAGGCGGCGGTGCTGCCGAAGTTCCTTTGGCGACGCTGCTTGCCACTGCAGATCCTGCCAAGGGCGAGGCTGTTTTTGCCAAGTGCAAGGCGTGCCACACGATCAATCAGGGCGGTGCGAACGGCGTTGGTCCGAATCTCTGGGCCGCAATGGGCAAGCCGCATGGCCATGTTCCAGGCTTTGCCTATTCAGACGCGCTGAAAGGCGTACCCGGCAATTGGGACTGGGAAGGCATGAACAAGTGGCTCGCCAATCCGAAAAAATATGCGCCTGGTACCAAGATGAGCTTTGCCGGCCTCGGAAATCCTGAAGAGCGTGCTGCTTTATTGCTCTATCTCAATGCACAGGGTTCGAATCTGCCCTTACCTGCGGCTCCGGCTGCTGAAGCTGCACCTGCCGAAGGTGCTGCCGCGGCAGAAGGTGGAGACGCGGCAGCCGCCGCACAGGCTGATGCCGCCAAGGAGGCCGCAGCCGCTCCAGCCAAGTAAGTCAGGGAGCTAAAGTTATGCGCAAATTAGTAATCTTCACCCCAGCGTTGTTGGCGCTGGCAGCTTGTGGTGGCACCGAGCAGAGCGAAGCACCCGCGCCAGAAGCGGAAACTGCCACTGACGCAGTCGAAGCTGCACCTGCAGCGACCGCCGAAATTTCGGGCGAAAAAAGTTTCGCCAAATGCACTGCTTGCCACAAGGTGGAAAAAGGTGCGCCCAATGGCGTTGGCCCGAACCTGCATGGCATTGTTGGCAAGGCTGTAGCTTCGACTGAGGGCTTTGCCTATTCAACCGCGATGAAAGCTAAGGGTGGCAATTGGGACGAGGCGACACTTGACGCCTATCTCGAAAATCCACGCAAAGTTGTGCCCGGCACCAAGATGGCCTTTGCGGGCATCAACAATGCCGAAGAACGCACGGCGCTGATCGCCTGGCTCAAAGAGCAGAAGTAACTTTTTCGACAAGCACCTGAATCCCCCTCCCGCTTGCTGGAGGGTTGGGGAGGGCGCGAGCGCAGCGAGCTTGTCGCCGTTACAGGCCCGCCCCCGGCCCCTCCCGCAAGCGGGAGGGGAGACTATGTCTCAATCACAAGCCTCAAGCTCGTAAAAGATCGATATTTCGCGCCAGGCTTCTTCGGCAGTTTCGACAAATTGGAACAGATCAAGGTCTTTGGGGCTGATTACGCCTTCGAGCATCAGTTCCTCAAAATTCACGACTCGTTCCCAGAAATCCTTGCCGAATAGCAGGATGGGCATCGGCTCGATCTTGCCGGTCTGGACGAGCGTCAACAGCTCGAAAAATTCATCGAACGTGCCGAAGCCGCCGGGAAATACTGCGACCGCGCGTGCGCGCAGCAGGAAGTGCATCTTGCGCAGCGCAAAATAGTGGAACTGGAAACTCAGATCCGGGGTCACATATTCGTTCGGCGCCTGTTCGTGCGGTAGGACGATGTTGAGACCGATCGTATCGGCGCCCACATCGCGCGCACCGCGATTGGCCGCCTCCATGATCGACGGGCCACCGCCAGAGCAGACGACGAAGTGGCGATTGCCATGCTCGTCCTTGATGCCGCAGCTGCTGGCGAGTTGGCCCAGCTTGCGGGCTTCGTTGTAATAATGCGAATTGGCTTTCAACCGTTCGGCAATCGTCCGGCTGCGCTCATCGGTTGCCGCTGCCAACAGAGCATCGGCCTTTTCCGGCTGCGGGATTCGTGCCGAACCATAAACGACCAGAGTTGAGGCTACTTTGGCCTCATCGAGCAGCATTTCAGGTTTAAGCAGTTCGAGCTGGAAGCGCACCGGGCGTAATTCCTCGCGGAGGAGGAACTCATTGTCCTGAAATGCCAGCTTATAGGATTTGCTCTGCGTCTGCAGGGTCTGGGGAGTCAGGTCCTTGGCAAATTTGGCTTCTTGTTGCGCTTTGTAGAAGCGACGGTCTTTCAAGTCTTTTTGTGTCATGCCCGCCTGATAGACGATTGGCAGTGAATATCCACCCCTCAGCGGCAATAGGCGCTGCCATCCGTCATCGACTGCGCCATGTCGAAATGCAGGTGATTGGCATGCGCGGCGTTGTAATCCGGTCCCAATACGGTGCCAAAACGCTTGCATGCCGACTGGTGCAGGCGGCGCAAAAAGGCGCGTTCATCGGGTTTGCCGTTCCAGCCGCTGAGCACCGAAATCCGGCGGCCATCTTTCAGGATGAAGGCGGAGACATCTACGGCATTACCAAACGCATGTTGCGACAATCGCCCGCTGCGCCCGCCATTGATGTTGCGGCAATTATAGGTGCCCATGGTTTCGATACGGACGACTTCGCTGCCCAGATAGGCTTTGGCTGCGGGTGCAACGGCGTGTTTGGCCCATGCGGTGAAGTTTGCCGCAAGCGGGCAGGTCATCGGTCCGAGATTGGTTGTGTCGGTGCCAAATGACATCAGTTTCACAGTATCGATTGTCTGACATCCACCCGAGAAGCTCTGATTGGGCAGGGGCGTGAAACGGACATTTGCCGATTTCAATGTCGACAAGCACTGCCGTGCCGGCTGGCTGCTGAACACATCATTATCGCGGCGCACCACCTCGCGATCCGAACGCCCGCCGCAAGCGGTGACCAGAAGGGCTAGGAGCAAGGCGGATACGCTGCGTACCATATGTAATAAAATGTAAGCAGGATGGTTAACAGGCGGTAAACGGCGCAAACGGTTGACCGCAAACCGAGACGCGGCTACCGGACTTTTAATGCGAACGATTCTCAATAATAAGCCTGGATTCTGGTTGTTGCTTTCCTTGCCAGCTATCCTGTTGGTTTCCGGCTGGTGGCAGGGCCGGATCGACAGCATGGACATGCTGCATCCGACTGGCGAATGGTCGGCCCGGCTGATGATTTTTGCGATGGTGCTGAGCCCGCTTCAGTCACTCCTCGGTCCGAAGCACTGGTTGAACTGGTTCATGATGCGGCGCAGGGCCATTGGCGTTGCAGCTTTCTCCTATGCCATGCTGCATCTGATTTTTTACCTTATCGATATGGGTAATCTCGACGATATCCTCGCCGAATGGCTCGCACCCGGTATCTGGACAGGTTGGGCGGCTTTCGCGCTGATGCTGCCGCTTGCGCTAACCAGCAATGATGCTTCGATGCGGTGGTTACGTGCGGGGTGGAAACGGCTGCAGCGACTCGTTTATCCGACAGCGTTGCTGACGTTGCTGCACTGGATCTGGGTGCATAATAGCTATGCGGGTGCATTGGCCCATTTCGTTCCCCTCGGGCTTTTGCTGCTCGCCCGCTTCATCAAGAAACCTCTCTCCCAAATGAAACCCCAAGGAGTTTGAATATGCGTAAACTGATCCCTTTGGCGTTGGCCGCCGCCATCGTTGCCATTTTGCCTTCCGCGCCCGCCTCAGCCACCGGCGCAATCAAGTGCAAGGCTGGGCCGCAATCGGGCTGGAAGACGCAGGAAGTCCTTAAAGCCAAGCTCGTCAAGGAAGGTTGGACAGTGCGCAAGTCGAAAGTCGATGGCGGCTGCTACGAAGTCTATGGCACCACTCCCGAAGGTGATCGTGTCGAAGCCTATTTCCACCCGGTAAGCCTGGAAAAACTCTATGTCGCGCGTCGCGGCGAAGTGTTGTTCCGCAAGCCCGGCTACTAATCAGTCGTTGACATTCCCGGGGCTGCGCCTAAAGGCGGCTCCGGGCCACGCGGTCCCAACGCCGCGCGAGCTCTCTGCAAGGAGAGAATGACATGACGAGTAAACCTGCCGCCAAACCGGCGCGCCCCTATTTTTCTTCCGGTCCCTGCGCAAAGCCGCCGGGCTGGGCTCCAGAAAAACTGAATACCGAATCGCTCGGTCGTTCGCATCGTGCCAAGATCGGCAAGTCGCGCCTACAATATTGCATCGACCTGATGCGCGAAGTGCTGCAGCTGCCTGATACGCACCGCATAGGCATCGTTCCGGGTTCGGACACCGGTGCCTTTGAAATGGCCATGTGGACGATGCTCGGCGCGCGCGGCGTAACCGCGCTCGCGTGGGAAAGTTTTGGTGAGGGCTGGGTTACGGACGCAGTCAAGCAATTAAAGCTGGAGCCAAAGGTGCACCGCGCCGATTATGGCCAGCTGCCAGATCTCGACAAGGTCGATTGGGCGGACGACGTCCTCTTCACGTGGAATGGCACCACCAGCGGCGTACGCGTACCGGATGGTGAGTGGATCCCCGATGATCGCGAGGGCCTGTCCTTTGCTGATGCCACCAGCGCAGTTTTTGCCTACGACATTCCGTGGGACAAGATCGACGTTGCCACTTTCAGCTGGCAGAAGGTGCTGGGCGGGGAGGGTGCGCATGGCGTCCTGATTCTTGGTCCTCGCGCTGTTCAACGCCTCGAAGAATATACACCTGCATGGCCGCTTCCCAAGGTTTTCCGCCTGATGTCAAAGGGCGCTTTGGCCGAAGGCGTGTTCAAGGGCGAAACCATCAACACACCGTCGATGCTCGCCGTAGAAGATGCTATTTTCGCGCTCGAGTGGGCCAAGGACCTTGGCGGCCTTTCGGGCCTGCAGGCACGCAGCAATGCAAACGCCCATGCCCTCGACAAGATTGTCGCCGAACGCGCCTGGCTCAGCCATTTGGCGGCCGATAGCGGCATCCGTTCGAAGACCAGTGTCTGTCTGTCGGTTGAAGGCGCCGATGCGGATTTCATCAAGAAATTCGCCGGACTGCTCGAAGCAGAAGGCGCGGCTTATGACATCGCCGGCTATCGCGACGCGCCTCCGGGCCTGCGCATCTGGTGCGGCGCGACCGTCGATACTGCCGACATCGAAGCGCTCGGGCCTTGGCTCGACTGGGCATTCGATACGCTGAACGCATAAAATTCACCGTAGCCCTGAGTTTGACGAAGGGCGCTTCTCAGCCGAGAGCCGGGCTTCGACAGGCTCAGCCCTACGGTATTTTAGGAACATTATCATGACCAAGCCCCGCGTACTCATCTCTGACAAGATGGACCCCAATGCCGCCAAAATTTTTGAAGAACGTGGTTGTGACGTCGATGTCATCACCGGCAAGACGCCTGAAGAATTGAAAGCAATTATCGACCAATATGATGGCCTTGCAATCCGCAGTTCAACCAAAGTCACCAAAGAAATCCTCGAAGCGGCGACCAATTTGAAGGTTGTCGGCCGCGCCGGGATTGGCGTCGACAATGTCGATATCCCCGCAGCGTCTGCCAAAGGCGTCGTGGTGATGAACACACCGTTCGGCAATTCGATCACGACTGCGGAACATGCAATCGCGCTGATGTTCGCGCTCGCCCGCCAAATTCCGGAAGCGAATGAGCAGACGCAGGCGGGCAAATGGCCGAAAAATGATTTCATGGGTGTTGAGGTTACCGGCAAGACCCTCGGCCTGATCGGCGCAGGCAATATCGGCAGCATCGTTGCCAGCCGCGCACTTGGCCTGAAGATGAAGGTCGTCGCTTTCGATCCCTTCCTGACGCCAGAGCGCGCCGTCGAAATGGGCGTTGAAAAGGCCGATCTCGATACGCTGTTCGCCAAGGCCGATTTCATCACACTGCACACGCCGCTGACCGATCAGACGCGCAACATCCTCTCCGCCGCCAATATCGCCAAGTGCAAGAAAGGCGTCCGCATCATCAACTGCGCGCGCGGCGGACTGGTGGACGAGGCCGCGCTCAAGGAGGCGCTCGACAGCGGCCATGTCGCCGGTGCCGCGCTTGACGTGTTCGAAACCGAACCGGCCAAAGACAGCCCGCTATTTGGAACCCCCAACTTCATTTGCACCCCGCACCTCGGTGCATCAACCAACGAGGCGCAAGTCAATGTCGCGCTGCAGGTTGCCGAGCAGATGGCCGACTATTTGGTCAATGGCGGCGTCACCAACGCGCTCAATATGCCGAGCCTGAGTGCTGAGGAAGCGCCGAAGCTGAAGCCCTATATGGCACTGGCCCAGCAGCTCGGTTCGCTGATCGGCCAGTTGCAACATGGCGACCTGACCCAGATCAGCATCGAAGTTGAAGGGGCGGCTGCCGAACTCAATATCAAGCCGATTACTGCCGCCGTACTTGCCGGGTTCATGCGCCGTTTCTCGGATGCCGTGAATATGGTCAACGCGCCATATTTGGCCAAAGAGCGCGGCTTTGACATTCGCGAAGTCCGCCACGACCGCGAAGGCGATTACCACACACTGGTCCGCGTTTCGGTGAAGACCGATATTGGCGAACGTTCGGTTGCCGGCACCATTTTCAGCAATGGTACGCCGCGACTGGTCGAATTGTTCGGTGTGAAGGTTGAGGCCGATCTTGAAGGCAATATGCTCTATATTGTCAATCAGGATGCGCCCGGTTTCATTGGCCGCCTGGGCACCACATTGGGTGAAGCCGATATCAATATCGGTACCTTCCACCTCGGTCGTCAGGAAGCTGGCGGCGTTGCCGTGCTGTTGCTGTCGGTCGACACACCGGTGCCTTCTGCCACGCTGGAGGCGATCCACAACCTGCCGGGCGTGAAGCGCGCGATGGCGTTGCGCTTCTGATGTGCTAAGGCACGCGCCATGACCAACAGCCTGCTCCCCACCGGATTTCGTGACCGCCTGCCGCCAGAGGCTGATGCTTCGGCACGGCTGGTACGGGCCATTCTGGATACGGCGGCGAGCCATGGTTATGAGCGCGTGCAGGCTCCATTAGCCGAATATGAGGCCAGCCTGACCGGCAGCCTTGGCACTTCGGCCCGCGATCTGCTGCGCTTTGTTGATCCCGTCTCGGGCGAAACAATGGCGGTGCGCAGCGACATTACCGGCCAGATCGGGCGCATTGCGTCCACACGAATGGGGCACCATCCCCGCCCGGTGCGCTTGTCTTATGGCGGCCCGGTAGTGAAATTGCGCGCGACCCAGCTGCGCCCCGAACGCGAGATGATGCAGGTAGGGGCAGAATTGATCGGTCTAGACAGCGTTGCTGCGGCTATTGAGGTGGTATCGGTTGCCATCGAAGGCCTGAAGGCTGCGGGCGTGAAAGACATCACGCTCGACCTTACCATGCCCGATCTTCTCGATGTCCTGAAACCGAAAGGTGACAGAGAAGAACTGAAGGCCGCACTCGATGCCAAGGATGCGGGCGCTGTGCCTGCCGCACTGGCCCCTTTGATTGCAGCGGCGGGCGCCTTGCCCGATGCGCTGGACCGGATGCGGGCATTTGACAGCGAGAGCAAACTCAAGGATCGGCTGGATGCGATCGAAGCGATTGCTGCCGCTGTTCCCGCTGATATCCGCGTCACGCTCGATCCCACCGAGCGGCACGGTTTTGAATATCAGACCTGGTTTGGTTTCTCGCTCTTTTCTGCCCATGCATCGGGTGAAATCGGGCGGGGCGGGGCCTATCGTATAGGCAAGGAGCCGGCGATTGGCTTCTCTGCTTACATCGATCCGCTGATTGACGCGGGGCTGGCACAGGGCGAACGCCGCCGCCTGTTTCTGCCCATCGGTACCATGCCGCAAAAGGCGGCATCATTGCGCGCCGAGGGGTGGGTTACAGTCGCACAACTAACCGAAGAGGACAGCGCGGAGGCACAGATCTGCACCCATGTGCTGCGCAACGGGCGGCCGGAAGCGGTTTGAATTCTGGCGTCGCCCCAGCGAAGGCTGGGGCCGATATAAGTTTAAGCATTCGCCGTTGAGTAAACCTCCTGCGGCCCCAGCCTTTGCTGGGGCGACGGTAAGCATTAGCGCCCAAACACCCCTTTCAACCAGGCATCGACCACTGGCGTTGCCGGATAGGTCAGATCGCCTAATTTGCGGTTGATCTCGGCATGGCCCTGCATGCCTTTGCCTTCAAACGCGTTGAGCTGAACCTTACTACCGCCCTTGCGCAGGGCGTCGGCCAGCGCTTCCGACTGTCGTTTACCGTCGGCGCGGTCAACGTGGAGGATCAGGAAGGCCGGTGCGTTCGGGCTTTGCGCATGCCAATAGGGCGAAAGCGCCTTTTGTCGGGATGGGTCGGTTCCGAATGCCTGCACATAGGTATCGCTCATGATCTTCGCGCCCTCGCTCATCTGCGCAGGGACATCATAGGCCGCTCCGTCGATGGGAATGACCCCAGACAGGTCGTCAAGCTTAAGTCCGGCACCGCGAAGATATTGCGGATCGCTGCCCACCAGCGCTGAGAGATGCGCGCCGGCACTATGTCCCATTAGCACGACGCGGTTACGATCGATCCCAAATTTCTCGGCGTTCTTCAGCAGATAGGCGATCGCTGCCGACACATCGGCGCCCTGCTGTTCGACGGTAGCGGCAGGCACGAGCCGGTAATTGATCGACGCCATATGATAGCCGAGCCCTGTGTAATGCGTCACCTTGTCGGTCCCGGTCGCATTGCGCTTGTCCCCGCGCTTCCATCCGCCGCCATGGACGAAGATCAAAAGCGGCGCACGTGCTGCGTTGGTTTTGGCTTTGTAGAAATCCAGTTTCTGCAGGGCGTCGCTGCCATAGGCATGCTCGACGCCGCCCAGCGCTATATATTGCCGGTCGTTGGTCGGGTTGGCGGTGCGCTTGTCGTTGCCAAGGCGTGATTGGACGCGTTCCATGATCTCGCCCGAACATTTTTCCGATAGATTGCCGCTTTTGCTTTGCAGGCATTCGCGCATCTTGCCGCGATCCATGCCGCATAGTTCGACCACTTCGCGCCGACATTCGCGGCTCAGCCGCTCGCCACGCTGCGCCTGACATGCGGTCGCGACAAGCGCGATAGTCGAGGCGGTGAGAATCCAGTTGCGCATCAGTTGGCCTTTCAGCTTTCTTTTAAGGTGGACGAAGCGCGTCCATCATCATAACGGGGCTCACGGCGAATCCCTTCGCGGAAAATTCCTTCTGCGCAGAAAAAGGCCACCACGCCTCGACAGGCGTGTGTAGTTTCGGGAAAACCGTAATGGCAAATGTAACTGTAATCGGCGCCCAGTGGGGCGACGAAGGCAAAGGCAAGATTGTCGACTGGCTGGCAAGCCGCGCCGACGCCGTAGTCCGCTTTCAGGGCGGGCATAATGCAGGCCACACTTTGGTCGTTGGCGACCAGACCTATAAATTATCGCTGCTTCCTTCCGGAATCGTCACCGGCACCTTGTCGATTATCGGCAATGGCGTGGTACTCGATCCCTGGCATCTGAAGTCCGAGATCGAAAAGCTCGAAGGGCAGGGCGTTACAATCAACACCGAGAATTTCGCGATAGCCGACAATTGCCCGCTTATCCTGCCGATCCACCGCGATCTGGACGGGCTGCGCGAAACCGCCGCCGGTTCGGGCAAGATCGGCACCACTGGCCGCGGCATCGGCCCGGCCTATGAGGACAAGGTCGGCCGCCGCGCAATCCGTGTCTGCGACCTCGCGCATCTTGACGCATTGGATGCGCAGCTCGACCGGCTCTGTGCGCACCACGATGCGCTGCGCGCCGGTTTTGGCGAGCCTGCGGTTGACCGCGAGCGGTTGCTCAATGACCTACGCGAGATTGCGCCATTTGTGCTGCAATATGCCCAGCCCGTATGGAAGCGGCTGAAGAAGGTACGCAAAGCAGGCGCGCGCGTGCTGTTCGAAGGCGCACAAGGCGTGCTGCTTGATGTCGATCATGGGACGTATCCCTTTGTCACCAGCTCGAACACGGTCAGCGGCACCGCTGCCTCTGGGTCGGGCCTTGGCCCCAATGCCACCGGTTTTGTGCTTGGTATCGTCAAAGCCTATACCACCCGTGTCGGTTCAGGGCCTTTCCCGACCGAGCTGGAGGATGAAGTCGGCCAACGCCTTGGCGAGCGCGGCCATGAATTTGGCACGGTAACCGGGCGCAAGCGCCGCTGTGGCTGGTTCGATGCGGTTATCGTGCGGCAGAGCTGCGCAGTGTCTGGCGTCACCGGTATCGCGTTGACCAAGCTCGACGTCCTTGACGGGTTCGAAACGATCAAGATCTGCACCGGCTATCGTCTCAACGGCAAAATCCTCGATTATCTGCCCAGCCATGCTGCCGACCAGGCCAATGTCGAGCCGATTTACGAGGAAATGCAGGGCTGGCAGGAAACCACCGCTGGTGCCCGCAGTTGGGCCGATTTGCCTGCACAGGCGATCAAATATGTCCAGCGTATCCAGGAACTGATTGAAACACCGGTTGCACTGGTCAGCACCTCACCCGAGCGTGAAGACACGATATTGGTGCGCGATCCGTTCGCGGATTGAGCATCAGCTCCCGGCTTTGGCGACGTCCATTATGGCGTCGACAAAGCCTTGGGGGTCATCTTCCTGGATGAAATGCCCGCCGTGCAATGTGCGGTGGTCAACCCGCTTCGTTCCGGGCACCCGATCAAGGAATTTGCGATCGCCGCCGCGCGTGATCGGGTCGCCGTCGGAAAAGCAGCACAGGAACGGCTTGTTGAAAGCCTCCAACACTACCCACGCCTTGATCTGGTCGGGCACCGCGACATTATCACCCAAAGGGACGAAAGACGGGTAGACGCGCGTTGCGACCTTCGAAGCGCGAGTGGGGAAGGGGGCGTCATAGGCTGCGATTTCCGCTGGGCTAAGGCCGCGCTTGCTTCCTTTTGCAACGATCTTACCGATCGGAAAAACGGGGCTGTAGCGGGAAAAGGCGCGCCAAATGGCGAACGCACGCGGGGCGTCCTCTCCAGCGGGTAGTCCTCCGTTAGAAAGGGCAACACCGGCAAAGCGCTCCGGCATTTCCGCCACCAGCCGCAATCCAATCAATGATCCCCAATCCTGACAGGCAAGGATAATATTGCGCAGGTCAAGCGCCTCCACCCATTCGCGCATCCAGCCAACTTGGGCGGCATAGCTATAAGCACTACGCTCCAAAGGTTTGTCCGACCGGCCAAAGCCAATCAGGTCGGGCGCGAGCGCCCGAAACCCGGACTGCGCCAACGGACCTATCATGTGGCGATAGAGATAGCCCCATGTCGGTTCCCCATGCAGCATCAGTACAGGCTGGGCATCGCGCTGACCCTCATCGACAAAATGCACACGCAGCCCGCCGGAGATATCCAGATATTGCGGCGTGAATGGCCAATCCGGTAAGTTTGCGAAGCGCGCATCTGGCGTGCGGAATATAGTCATCATCTTCTCCCCTGTTGGTTTGAGGACTAGGTGCGAAGTCGATGCGATTCAATCGGATTGCGCGTCTCTTCATGATTGGGCAGTCTGCGCTTATGACCAACCCACCGATAATTAGAAACGCACGCTCAGAGGATTCGACCCAGATTGCCGAGATTTATGCCCATCATGTGCATAATGGTACTGCTAGTTTCGATACCGAACCGCGCTCTATAGAGGCGACCGTTGCCAAAATAGCTGAATGCGCAAAGCGCGGTTGGCCTTTCCTTATCTGCGCCGATGGCCAAGTCATCCTCGGCTATGCTTATGCGACGCAGTTTCGGGATCGCCCTGCTTATGGCTTGGCCTGCGAAGATTCGATCTACGTCCATCCCGATAATGTCGGCAAAGGTGTCGGCAAGCTTTTGCTGGTCGCGCTGGTTGATGCAGCCGAGGCAGCCGGCTTTCGGCAGATGCTGGCTGTTATCGGCGGAGGTGAGCCTGCTTCGGTCGCGCTGCATGCCAGCCTTGGCTTTGAGCATGTAGGCCGGATGCGTTCTGTTGGCCGCAAATTCGGGCGTTGGCTGGATTCGGTTTACATGCAGCGAGCGCTTGGCGCTGGAGGTAGCCAACCACCGGAAAAAGAGCCTGGATGAGTTGCGCATTGCCCTTGATTTAATCGTGCGATTAACCCAAACACTCCTTTCGAAGGGAGGAGCGTATCATGGAATTTGCAGGCATCGGCTATAGCGAGGAGCAGATCCAACTGCTCGACGTGGCGAGCGAATTTTGCCGGGACAAGTCTCCGATTGCCAAAGTGCGCGCGCTTCTCGAAAGTGAAACCGGCTTCGATGCCGATGTCTGGAAGGAAATCGTCGAACTTGGCTGGCTGGCCATTGCCATTCCGGAGGCGCAGGGCGGTGTGAGCCTGTCGCTCGCCGAAGTCGTTCCTGTGGTGGAGCAGATGGGACGTAATCTGCTCGCATCGCCTTTTGTCTCGACGATTGTAACCCAACAGGCATTGCTGGCTGGTGCCACGGCTGCGCAGCAGGGCGAATGGTTGCCACGGCTTGCCGCAGGCGAAATCGGAACGCTGGCCCTTGGCGAAGCACATGGCGACTGGGATCTGGCAAATGTCACAGCATCGGCCACCCGCGCCGGAGGCACAATCCGGCTTTCTGGTACGAAGCATTTCGTGCTCTGGGCCGATAGCGCCGCGCTGGTCGTCGTATCGGTGCAGCTTGATGGAAAGCCCGCGCTGGTTCTGGTCGAAAAATCTGCCATTCCGGCCGAGGCACTGCGACGCGAAACCATCGTCGATGAAACCAAGCGCAGCTTTGCGTTGTCGCTCGATGGAATTTCGGTATCCGAAAATGCTGTTCTCGATGGATCACGCACCAGCGCCGCGCTGGCCCAGATCGAACTGGCCGCAAACCTGCTCCAGTCCGCCGAAATGTGCGGCGGGTCGCAGGCGGTTATAGACTACACACTCGACTATCTGCGCACCCGCAAGCAATTCGGCAAGCTGATCGGCGAATATCAGGCCCTTAAACATCCGATGGTTGATGCCTATGTCGGCTATGAAAAGGCGCGCACGCATCTGTACAGCGCGGCGCACAGCATTTCCGATCAGGGCAGGGGCGAAGTCGCCGTGCGTATGGCCAAGGCAGCGGCGGACGGCGCCTATAGCTTTGCCGCAGACCGGGCGATCCAGTTTCACGGCGGATTCGGCTTTACCCATGATTGCGATGCCGGTCTGCACCGGCGGGCAGCGATATTCCACGCTTCGCAATTTGGCGATGCCGCCTGGCACCGCAAAAAACTGGCGGATTTGCTGCTGGTTTGAGCAAAATGCCGCGCAAAGGCTTGACCTTTGGTGGGCACAAGGTTAGGGGCAGCCACTTTCCGGGAACAGCGATTCCCGTCACTGCTAAATTTATAGGGATTTTGAAGATGTCGCGCATTTGCGAACTGACCGGTAAGGGTCGCATGGTAGGCAACAACGTGAGCCACGCTAACAATAAGACCAAGCGCACCTTCCTGCCCAACCTGCAGAATGTTACGCTGCTTTCGGATGCGCTGGAGCAGGCATTCAAGTTCCGCGTTTCGGCTTCGGGCCTGCGTTCGGTTGAACATGTAGGCGGCCTCGACAACTGGCTGCTCAAGACTTCGGACGAGAAACTGAGCACCAATGCCCGCAAGGTGAAGAAGGCGGTTTCGAAAAAGCAGGCTGCAGCCGCTTAATCACGCTTACTTCGTTAGAGTTTCAAAACCGGGGGCGGTTTCCGCCTCCGGTTTTTTATTGGGCAAATCCAGCGCGAATTGCATCAATATGGTGCGCTGAAGCGGGGTGAAATTGTCATCGGAAATCATCCAGACGATGATGCGGCCATTCTCCTCCGTTACAGCTAGACCCTCCATATTATCGACCAGCAGGGGGGATGCGAGGGTGGCGATGACTTGCGGGGTGATTGCCTTGTCGGATTCAATTTTGGCTGGATCGAGTAACGCCAGCTTGGCGGAAAAGCCTTGCGGCAGCCCGATGCGGCGGTTGAGTATTAGCAACCGGCCATCGGGTAACAACGTCGCATCAGTCGGTCGGTAACCTTCCGGCGCGCGATAGCCAAAGGGTGTTGTTTGAGAGCCCGCTTCAACAGGGTCACCTGAATATAGAAAAGCACTGTTGCTGCTATCGGCCCGATGGTGCGTTTCAGAAAACAGCACGAATCGTCCGTCGCGCAACCGCGCAATCGCTTCGACGCCGCCATTGGCCTTCCACCCATCTGTGAAGGTCAGCCTTTTGGTGCCGTCAATCCGGCCAAGCGATGGAGAAAACCGCCGGATGGCGTGGCGTGCTTCATAACTTACCCAAATCCGGCCAGATGACGGGTCACGGGTCATGCCTTCGCTGTCGCGGTCGCGATAGTCGGCTTCGTCACCATACGCCCCTGGCAAGGCAGCGATAAAGCTGTCTTCCATCCGGTTTGACTGGCCAAGCGTGAAACCTATCAAGGCACCGGCGTCACTGACCGCAAGAAAGCGGTTGTTGTCGATAACCGCCAAAGCCGAAATACCCCCGAAATCGCTGTTATCGCTGCGCAATTCCCATGCGTTCAGGAAAGTGAGTGTGCCTACTTTTTTGCGGTCTGGATCGCTCTCATCCAGTTCCAATGGCACCAGTTCGATCTGCTGGCTGTAATTGCGTGAATAGACCCGGTGGCCACCGACAGCAGCAAGCATCAACAGCAAAAGCAGGGCTAATCTGGGTAGGCGCTTGCGCATGGCGGGCTTCATAGCATTCATAAAAACAAGTTCAAACATGAACAAAAGATAACGCCGACATTCAGCAAAGGCTCAAGCCGAATCGCTTAGCCAATGCTCAACAGGGCAAAATTCAAGGCGGACTTGGGACAAGGATCCGCCAGTGCAAAGGAGAAAGAAGATGAACATGAAAAAGTCGCTCGGCGCACTGGTCGCAGCCGCAACCCTCGTTACCGGTTTTTCGGCTACCCCGGCCTTTGCAGGCCGTTATGACGATGATGGCTATTACAGCTATCGGGATCGCGACAATTACCGTTACCATCGCCGTGATCGCGGCTATCGCTGCGATAAGGGCACGGGCGGAACCGTAATCGGTGCCGTGGCAGGTGGCCTTGCCGGACGTGAAATCGCCCGCCGCGGCAATCGCACCGAAGGTGCCATCATCGGCGCAGCGGTAGGTGCCCTTGCGGGTCGCGCAATTGACAAGTCGGACAGCAACTGTCGTCGCCGCTATCGTTAATTGGTAACATTTGAAACTTGTCGCCGCATAGCCACTGGCGCTATGCGGCGGCATGGCAAATCCAGTCGATTCCGCGCGTGCGGCCATCCGGCCGATGTTTCGCGCACCCGAACCCGAAACCCTCGCTCCGCTGGTAGCAGCAGCGCAGCTCTCTCCCTCCGAACGTGACGGTGTCGTCACACGAGCGCGCGGCCTGCTGGACGAATTGCGCGCAGCGCAGACCGACGGTTGGGTCAATCAGTTCCTTCAGGAGTATCGGCTGGGTACCGAAGAGGGCACGGCATTGCTGTCGCTGGCCGAGGCCTTTCTGCGCGTCCCTGATGCCGATACGGCTGACCTTCTGATCGCGGACAAGCTGGGCGACGCCAACTGGCGTGCGCATAGCGGCAAATCGGCGAGCCTGTTGGTCAATAGCGCAACCTGGGGGTTGGTGCTGGGCAAGGCGATGGTCGGTGATGATGGCCGGGGCGTGCTGCGCAAGCTGGTGTCGCGCGCGGGCGAACCCTTTGTACGGCAAGCGGTGGGTGCCGCTATGCGCCTGATGGGGCAGGTGTTCGTCATGGGACGCACCATTGAAGAAGCGATCAAGCGGATGGATACGCCTGAGAACAACGGCTTCACTGCCAGCTTTGACATGCTCGGCGAAGCCGCCCGCACCCGTGCCGATGCCGAGCGCTATTTCGAGGCCTATCAAGGCGCCATTGCGGCTGTCGGCGCTAACCCCGCGCGTGGGCATAGCGTTTCGGTGAAGCTTTCTGCGCTGCATCCGCGTTATGAAACGGCGAAGGCAGCGACTTATGTTCCCGAACTGTCGGCGATGCTGGTCGATCTGGCGCGACAGGCAGCGACGGCTGGAGTGCAGTTGACCGTCGATGCCGAAGAAGCGGCGCGGCTGGAGATGAGCCTCGACATCATCGAGGCCGCTGCGCGTGACCCGCAGCTGAAGGGCTGGGATGGGCTGGGCATGGCGGTGCAGGCTTATTCGAAACGTGCCCGCCCGGTTCTGGCTTGGGCGGATGCGCTGGGCAAGGATACCGGGCGCATCATGCAGGTTCGTCTGGTCAAGGGTGCCTATTGGGACAGCGAGATCAAATGGGCGCAGGAACGCGGACTTTCGGATTATCCGCTGTTTACGCGCAAGCCTTCAACCGATGTCTCTTATCTGGCCTGCGCGAAGGATATGTTGCGCGCGGCCAATATCCGCCCGGCCTTTGCGACGCACAATGCGCTGACCGTTGCGACGATCCTCGAATGGGCAGGGCAGACGCGCGATTTTGAATTCCAGAGGCTGCACGGCATGGGGCAGGGGCTGTTTGAGCGGCTGGTGCAGGACGAAGGCTATCATTGCCGCATCTATGCGCCGGTTGGCGGGCATCGCGATTTGCTCGCCTATCTCGTGCGCCGCCTGCTCGAAAATGGCGCCAACAGCAGCTTCGTCCACCAGCTTGCGGACGAGGAGGTCAGCGAGGAAGAGTTGCTGGCTGATCCGGTCGAGAAGGTGATGGAAGTGGGCGGCACGCGCCATCCGGCCATCCGCTTGCCGGCCGAACTGTTTGCGCCCGAACGCGCGAATAGTGAGGGTATGGACCTTGAGGATGCGGCTGTCCTTGCCGACATCGCTGCCAAGGTCGCGGCTATGCCTGCTATGCCCGCTGGTATTGACGTGGATGTCGCAACCGCGATTGCCGCTGCCGAGGCGGCCTATCCTGATTGGTCGGCAACGCCTGTCGAAGAACGCGCGGCCTGTCTGGAACGCCTCGCCGACCTGCTCGAACAGCATCGCGCGCCGTTGATGGCCATTGCGGTGCAGGAGGCGAAGAAAACGATCCCCGATGCACTCGCCGAAGTGCGCGAGGCGGTCGATTTCTGTCGCTATTATGCGGCGCGCGCACGGCACGATATGCTGCCGGTCGAGCTGCCCGGACCTACTGGCGAGCGCAATGTGCTGCGCTACGAAGGCCGCGGTGTTTGGGCGGCGATTGCGCCATGGAACTTTCCGCTGGCGATCTTTCTGGGGCAGGTAGCAGCCGCGCTCGTCACCGGCAACACCGTTGTGGCCAAGCCGGCACCACAAACACCTGATATTGCACGCTATTCTATAGACCTTGCCCGAAAGGCAGGTGTCCCCGCCGGCGCTATCCAAATCGTCACGGGTGGTGGTGAGGTAGGTCAGGCCCTTCTGGGCGATCGCCGCATTGTCGGCACGGTGTTCACCGGCTCGGTTCCCACTGCCAAGGCGATCGCCCGCAACCTCCTTACCGACGATGCCCGACCGCTGGTTCCGCTAATCGCCGAAACCGGCGGCCTCAACGCCATGTTTGTCGACTCGACCGCGCTGTCTGAACAGGTGGTGCGCGACGTCGTCATTTCCGGCTTCCAGTCGGCCGGACAGCGCTGCTCGGCATTGCGCCTGTTGTTGCTGCAGGAGGAGATTGCAGAGCACACGATCGACATGCTCGTCGGTGCGATGCGCGAACTGGTGGTTGGCGATCCCGCCAACCCCGCAAATGATATCGGCCCGGTGATCGACAAAGCAGCCTATGACCGGCTGATGGCCTATCGCCAGAAAGTGGCCGACCGAATTGTGTTTGAAGTACCGGTACCCACAGACGGCCTTTATGTGCCACCTACGCTAGTTCGCCTCGACAGCCTCGATGACCTCAACACCGAATGGTTCGGCCCCATCGTCCATGTCGCAACATGGCCTGCAGGCAGACTGGAAGAGACGATCGCCGCAGTCAACGCCAAGGGCTTTGGCCTGACCATGGGGCTGCACAGCCGCATCGCCCGCGTTTCGGAAGCGGTCGAAGCGACTGCGCGCGTTGGCAATCTCTACATCAACCGTTCGATGATTGGAGCCGTAGTCGGAAGCCAGCCATTTGGCGGGGAAGGGCTTTCAGGTACCGGGCCCAAAGCGGGCGGTCCCAATTATCTGCATCGTTTCTGCGCTGAACGAACGACAAGCATCGACACGACCAGTGCAGGCGGCAACGCCTCGCTGTTGTCGCTAGAAGACAGCTAAAGAAAAGGGGCGATGCGCGACCCGGCACCGCCCCTCCCCCGTTAACGAAATTGCCCCCCGTTAACGGTGTCCCTGTTGGCGAAATCTCTCAGTCGCGCGCAGCTTTGATATCTTTCATGCTGCGTTCAAGGTCGCGACCCATTGCCTCGAACTCTGGCACCATGGTTGCGAAGGCTGATGCAAATCCGCTGAGCATGGTCATCATCTGGCGACTGCCTTTGCCCAGTTTGCGCGGAAGACGTTCCGTATCGCGGCCGGCCAGATCGGCGACAGTTGCGTCTTCGCGGATGGGTTTTTCGATCGTCCCCGGACGCGCATTTTCAACAGCTGCGGCGAATTTGCCGACAGGCAAGTCGAGCAAGGTTTCGCCCATGCGCTCGACCATTGCAGCTACGCCATTTTGGACGCGCGGGTCCGCCAGATCTTCCGCCATTTCGCTCAGTTTGGCTTCGGCGTCGCGGCTGTCATCCGTGTTCTTCGCAAGAGCGATTGGCGCAGCGGTCGATGCTTCCCCCGTTCCAGCGACGAACTGGATATTCTGCGCCTCGGCAGCTTTCGCACCGGGCGCAAAGGCCAGCAGAAGAACGGCAAAACCGGCAACCGCCGGAACACGCAAATCAATCGAGCGCATGGCCCATCACCCCAGAAATGCCGACATATCTAAGCCCGGCAAACCACAAGCCCCATTACGGCCTGAACGTGGGCCTTATATCAGCGCTCGGCTGACGGCGCACTGAACAATGCTGTCAGTAAGTTGCAAGCAAGGTAAATGGTTGTAAAATTCAGACCTCAATCACGGCTATTCGGCGGCCACTGTTGCGATTGCATCCGAGAGAGGATGGGCGAGTCGGGACAACATCTCCTTTGGACAAACCTGCCAGAACTCTCCGCGCCGCCGTTCCCAATCTTCGAGGATCGAGTTTGACCACTGGCTATCGGTGGCAACTGCATGTTCAGCAATAAGCGCCTTGAGTTCCGCCTCCCAATAGGCGCTGTCGAGGCGTTGCCAGACGATGCTGTCCGGGTTGGCGCGTGTAGGGAAATTGCCTTCTGGGTCGAGTACGAAAGCCATGCCGCCTGTCATACCCGCGCCGAAATTGCTGCCGGTCTCGCCAAGAATGATGGCGGTGCCGCCGGTCATATATTCGCAGCCATTGGCGCCGCAGCCTTCGACAACAACCTGCGCACCCGAATTGCGCACGGCAAAACGTTCGCCTGCCTGACCGGCAGCAAATAATTTACCGCAGGTTGCCCCATAGAGAACCGTGTTGCCGATGATCGAGTTTCGCTGGCTTTCAAGGTTTGAACTGACTGTTGGCCGAACGACAATCTTGCCGCCAGACAATCCCTTGCCGACATAGTCATTGGCGTCGCCAAAGACTTCGAGCGTGATGCCCTGGCAGAGGAATGCGCCGAGCGACTGGCCTGCAGACCCGCGCAATCGGATCTGCACATGGTCGTCGGCCAGCCCTTTCATTCCGTAAAGCCGCGTCACTTCCGAACTGAGTTTCGTGCCAACCGCACGATGCGTGTTGCGGACATTATAGGTCAGCTGCATCTTTTCGCGGCGATCGAATACCGGCCGTGCATCCTTGATGATCTGCGCGTCAAGGCTATCGGGAACGGCGTTGCGGAAGCTAGCAATGTTGAACCTGCGCGCCTCGTCCGGGGCATCGACCTTGGCAAGGATCGGGTTGAGGTCGAGATCGTCGAGATGTTCGGCACCGCGATTGACCTGACGCAGCAATTCGGTGCGACCGATGATTTCATCGAGCGAGCGGAACCCAAGCCGTGCCAATATTTCGCGCACCTCTTCGGCGATAAAGGTCATCAGGTTGATGACCTTTTCGGGTGTACCAGTGAATTTGGCGCGCAGCTTTTCATCCTGCACGCAAACGCCGACCGGGCAGGTATTGGAATGGCATTGCCGCACCATGATGCAGCCCATGGCGACAAGGCTGAGCGTGCCGATGCCATATTCCTCAGCACCCAGAATGGCCGCTATTACGATGTCGCGCCCGGTCTTGAGCCCACCATCGGTGCGCAGCTTTACCCGGTGACGCAGTCCGTTCAGGGTCAACACCTGATTGGCTTCGGAAAGGCCCATTTCCCACGGTGTGCCCGCATATTTGATGCTGGTAAGCGGGCTTGCGCCAGTGCCGCCGACATTGCCCGAAACAAGGATGACGTCGGCATGCGCCTTGGCGACGCCCGCAGCAATCGTGCCGATGCCTGCAGCGCTAACCAGCTTGACACACACCCGCGCGCGCGGATTGATCTGCTTCAGGTCGTAGATCAGCTGCGCAAGATCCTCGATCGAATAGATGTCATGGTGCGGGGGAGGGGATATTAAAGTTACCCCGGGCGTCGAGTGGCGCAGCCGCGCAATCATCTCGGTCACCTTGAAGCCGGGAAGCTGTCCGCCTTCGCCGGGCTTCGCGCCCTGCGCGACCTTGATTTCGATTTCCTCGCAAGCGCCCAGATATTCGGCGGTGACGCCGAAACGCCCGCTGGCGATCTGCTTGATCACGCTGTTGGCGTTGTCGCCATTCTCATAGGGCGTGAAGCGCTTGCTGTCCTCACCGCCCTCACCAGAGACCGCTTTGGCGCCAATGCGGTTCATCGCGATAGCCAGCGTTTCATGCGCCTCGGGCGACAGCGCGCCCAGCGACATGCCGGGCGTCACGAAACGCTTGCGAATTTCGGTGATCGCTTCGACTTCGTCGAGCGGCACGCCTTCGCGTGGATAGTTGAACTCCATAAGGTCGCGCAGATAGATGGGCGGCAATTCGCGTACGCCCGCTGCAAATTGCAGATAGGTTGAGTAACTGTCTTTCGCGACCGAGCTTTGCAGCAGGTGCATCAGGCCAGCCGAATAGGCATGCGCCTCGCCATCTTTGCGTTGCTTGTAGAAACCGCCTACTGGCAGGCGGGTAATCGCTGCGTCAAAGGCTTCCGCATGGCGTTCCGCTGCATTCACGAAAAGCGATTGGTAACCTTCGCCTGAAATCTTGTTCGGCATTCCGGGGAAGAAATCATTTACCAGCGCACGCGACAATCCAACCGCCTCGAAATTATAACCGCCACGATAGCTGGAGATCACCGCGATTCCCATTTTCGACATGATCTTTAGGAGACCCTCATTGATCGCGGTGCGGTAGTTCTCAATCGCGGTTCCGAGATCCAGTTCGCCCAACAGCCCGCGCGCATGACGGTCGGCAATCGCGGCTTCGGCCAGATAGGCGTTCACCGTGGTCGCGCCTACGCCGATCAGCACAGCAAAATAATGCGTGTCGAGACATTCAGCTGAACGCACATTGACCGAGGCATAGCTACGCAAGCCTGCACGGACGAGGTGGGTATGGACCGCCGCCGCAGCGAGGATCATCGGGATCGCAACGCGTTCGGCGTCGATATCTATATCGGTCAGGAACAATTCGGTCTGGCCAGAACGCACCGCTGCCTCTGCTACCTCGCGGATACGGCGGATGGCCGCACGAAGGCCTTCCTGTCCCTCGGTGACCGGATAGGTACAGTCAATTTCGGCAGCTGCCTTGCCAAATGCCGCCTTCAACCGGCTCCATTCGGCATTGGTCAAAACCGGGCTTTCAAGCACGAGGACGTCGCTGTTCTGCCCCGTCTCGTCGAGGATGTTGGCGAGGTTAGAAAAACGCGTCTTCAGGCTCATCACATGCCGTTCGCGCAAACTGTCGATCGGCGGGTTGGTGACCTGGCTGAAATTCTGGCGGAAAAACTGGCTGATGATGCGCGGCTTGTCCGAAATCACGGCGAGTGGCGTATCGTCGCCCATGCTACCGACCGCTTCTTTCGCGTCCTCGACCATGGGGCTGAGGATCATTTCCATATCTTCCAGCGTCATGCCGGCGGCGACCTGCCGACGTGTAAGTTCGGCGCGTGTCCAGTCGAGTGCTGCGTCACTTCCGGCGGGCAAATCGGAAATAGTACGGAACCCGCCTACCAGGGCGGCATAATCCTGCTCGGCAGCGACCCGATCCTTGAGCTCCGCGTCACGATAGAGCTTACCTTCGTCGAGGTTGACTGCAATCATCTGGCTGGGGCCGAGGCGGCCCTTTTCGACGATGGTGTTTTCCGGAACGATGACCATTCCGGTTTCCGAGCCGATGATCAAAAGCCCGTCATTCGTGCGGCTATAGCGCAGCGGGCGCAGCGCATTTCGATCGACACCCGCAACCGCCCAATGGCCGTCCGTCATCGCCAGCGCGGCAGGGCCATCCCATGGCTCCATAACGCTCGCCATATATTCGTACATGGCCTTATGATTGGCAGGCAGGTTCGGGTTTGACTGCCATGCCTCGGGGATAAGCATCAGCTTCGCCGTTGGCGCTTCCTTGCCCGAGCGGATCAGCGTTTCGAACACGGCATCGAGCGCCCCTGTATCGGATGCGCCCGCCGGGATCACCGGCTTGATGTCGTCGCTATGATCGCCGAATGCGATACTGGCCATCTTGATTTCGTGGCTCTTCATCCAGTTCTGGTTGCCCCGGATCGTGTTGATCTCGCCATTGTGCGCAAGCGCCCGGAAGGGTTGTGCCAGCCACCATTGTGGAAAGGTGTTGGTCGAATAACGCTGGTGAAAGACAGCGACACGGCTTTCGAAGCGTTCGTCCTGCAGGTCGGGATAGAAGATCGAAAGACTCTCTGCGAGGAATAGCCCCTTGTAGACGATCGACTGGCACGACAGCGAGCAGATGTAGAAATCGCGTATCTGCGCCGCGATTACCTTTTTCTCGATCCTGCGACGGATGAGATAGAGGTTCTTTTCGAACTCGGTTGCATCAACAGCGTCCGGCATCGGCCCGGCGATCATGATCTGCTCGATTTCAGGGCGCGTCGCCTGCGCCTTCAGGCCGATAACCGAAACATCGACCGGCACCTGTCGCCAACCATAAATGGTATAGCCCGCCTCGATGATTTCGGCTTCGACGATCGTACGGCATGCCTCTTGCGCGCCGAGATCGGTACGCGGCAAGAAGACCATGCCTACGGCAAGCCGGTTGGGGCGCGGCTTGTGCCCGGCAGCGGTGATGGCATCGTCGAAGAAGCGGACCGGCAAGTCGACATGCAGACCTGCACCGTCGCCGGTCTTGCCATCGGCATCGACCGCGCCACGATGCCAGACGGCCTTCAACGCTTCGATTCCGGCCGCAACCACGCGCCGCGAAGGCTTGCCATCGGTCGCGGCGATCAGCCCGACGCCGCACGCATCGCGCTCGGTTTCGGGATAGTACATGCCTTCTGCGGCGAGGCGGGCATGTTCGGGAGTGGGGAAGTGGTGGGTCATGCCGCTACCTTTGATTTAGTTATCTGGTTCTGCATCCAGCGGTGCATATGCTCCACCACATCGCGGCCATCCTTGATTGCCCAGACGACTAGGCTCGCGCCGCGGACGATATCGCCCACAGCGAAGACACCGGGCAGGTTGGTCATGCCGGTGATGTGATCCGCGCGGATGGTGCCCCAGCGGGTGACGTTTAGGTCCGGTGATCCGAACAGTGTCGGCAAATCCTCGGGCTCAAAGCCCAGCGCCGTGATCACCATGTCGGCATCAAGCGTGAAATCGCCTTCCGGGTCTTGCTCGGGCGCGCGGCGACCGCTGGCGTCGGGCGCGCCGAGGCGCATCTTGCTGACATGCACTTTCTCGACAGCATCCGTGCCGTCAAACGCCTTGGGCGCGGAGAGCCAGACAAACTCGACGCCTTCCTCTTCGGCATTGGCGACTTCGCGTTGCGATCCAGGCATATTGTCGCGGTCGCGGCGGTAGAGGCATTTGACCGACCTTGCCCCTTGGCGGATCGCGGTGCGGACGCAGTCCATCGCGGTATCGCCGCCGCCGATGACGACGACATTCTTGCCCGCTGCGTTCAATGTGCCATCGTCAAAGGCAGGCACGGCATCGCCAAAGCCCTTGCGGTTAGAGGCGGTGAGATAATCGAGGGCGGCATGGATACCTGACAGGCCGATGCCGGGCGTCTTGATGTCACGCGCCTTATAGACGCCGGTGGCGATCAGGATGCTGTCATGTTTCGCGCGCAATTCATCGAGGTTGGCGTCACGACCAACTTCGAAATTGGTATGGAGGACGACGCCCGCTTCCTTCAATCGCTCAACGCGGCGCATCACCACATCCTTCTCCAGCTTGAAGCCGGGGATGCCATAAGTGAGGAGGCCGCCTGCGCGGTCATACCGGTCGTAGATGTGGACCTCATAGCCTGCGACGCGCAGATATTCAGCCGCCGTCAGCCCGCCGGGGCCTGCACCGATGATGCCTACCGACTGGCCGCGCGCCGCACCGATCTCGATGGGTTCGACCCAGCCTTCAGCCCAGGCGGTGTCGGTGATATATTTTTCGACGCTGCCGATGGTGACTGCGCCATGGCCCGAAAACTCTATCACACAATTGCCTTCGCAGAGGCGGTCCTGCGGGCAGATGCGGCCACAGATTTCGGGCATCGTACTGGTCAGGTTCGACAGCTCATAGGCTTCGCGCAGCCGGCCCTCTGCAGTGAGGCGCAACCAGTCGGGGATGTGGTTGCCGAGCGGGCAATGCACCGAGCAATAAGGCACGCCGCATTGCGAGCAGCGTGAGGCCTGCTCGGTTGCTTCCTCTGGAGCGTAACGGTTGGCGATTTCCTGGAAATCTTCGGCACGCAAGGTCGCTTCCCGCTTTTTAGGGAAGGATTGGCCCGTGCCGACGAATTTGAGCATGCGTTCTTGTGGCATGCCGCGGCCATAGCGAGGCACCTGACCTATGTTCAAGGCCTATTCGGACATATAGGGCAGATATACTAACCTAAATTAGCGGATTTGAAACCAAGTTAGTTCTGCCCGCAACTTTATTTCAGTATAAAAGGGCCGATACGGACTTATATCGCTCCGAGCCACATCAACGCTGCAACCCCCGCAATGATTCGATACCAGGCAAAGGGGCCAAAGCCGTAACGGGTAACCACCGCGAGGAAGGCCTTTACAACCGCCCAGGCGACGAGGAACGACACCACAAAGCCGATCGCCAAAAGCCCCATATCGTCTGCGCTCACCTCGCTGCGGTGCTTGTAGAGCTGCAACACGGTGGCTCCGGTGAGTGTCGGAAGGGCGAGAAAGAAGCTGAATTCGGCGGCGGTCTTGCGGTCGACGCCCATCGCCATCGCCCCCAATATCGTCGCGCCCGAACGCGACACGCCGGGGATCATCGCGAGGCATTGCACTACACCGACCATGGCGGAGCGTTGCCAGCTGATTTCGGCCACCCCGCCGGCATCGCTGGTCTTCGCATATTTCTCCACCACCAAGATCGCAAAGCCGCCGATGATCAGCGCCCACGCCACGATCACCGCATTTTCGAGCATCATCTCGATCGCGTCGCCAAAGGCCAATCCCAGCACCACCGCGGGGATGAAGGCCAGCAACAGGTTGCGCGTAAAGGCCACCGCTTTGGCGTCCCAACGGAACAGCCCGGTAAACACCTCCCAAAATGTCCGCCAGTAGAGCACGACAATCGCCAGGATCGCGCCGGGCTGGATTGCGATGTTGAACAGCGCCCAGCGCTTGGCATCATAGCCCATCAGCTCGGTCGCGAGGATCAAATGCCCGGTCGAGGAAACGGGGAGGAATTCGGTGATCCCTTCCACAATGCCCAGGATCACGGCGGTCCAGAATTCACTCATTGTTTTCGCACCCATTTCTCTCGTTCGTCATTCCCGCGCAGGCGGGAATCCATCACCCGCTGGTGAAATTTATACCACCGGAGATGGGCCCCCGCCTGCGCGGGGGTGACGAAAATTTGGAAGTAAAAGCATTGCAGCAATCAAGCCGCCGCCGCGTCACCAAAGCGGCCATGCTTGCGATAGAGCGTCATCCAGTCATGCGCCACCGCATCAATCGGTGTGGCGGTGATGCCCAGCGCGGCAAGCCCGTCCGCCCCCGACACCACATTGTCATACGCCAGCATCTTGAGTTGATCGCCTGAAATCGGCCCGCCGGGGATGAGGGTGAGCAGCTTGGCCGCCGCATCGGGCACCGGCACGAACAGCTTGTTGTGGCCGGTCGCCTTGGCAATCCATTCGTTCAATTGCAGCATCGAGAAGACCTGCGGCCCGCCCAGTTCGAGCGTTTCGCCGCCACTACGCCCAAGCGCCGCCACCACCGCGCGCGCCACATCGCCAACGAACACCGGCTGGAACTTGGTTTCGGCACCGATAACTGGAACGATGGGCAGCATCCGGATCAGCCCGGCAAACCGGTTGATAAACGCATCCTCGCGCCCGAAAATGATCGAGGGGCGCAGGATGGTGGCATTGGGGAAGGCCGCGCGCACCGCCGCCTCTCCGCCCGCCTTGCTGCGCCCATATTCGGCGGTGCTTTCCGCATCCGCGCCGATGGCTGACATATGGACGAGCGCCGAAACGCCCGCTTTCGCCGCCGCATGCGCGACATTGGCCGCACCCGCCCGCTGGATCGCATCCAGATTGTCGAAACTGCCCACCAGATTGACCGCCATATCGGCCCCGACCAACGCGTTGGCGACCGTCGCCGGCTTGGTAATGTCACACGCGCAGAGCGAGACCTGCCCCAGATTGCCCAGCGGCTTCACGATCACGCTCCCTCGCGTATCGCGCACCGCAACCCGCACCCGGGCCCCCGCCGCGCACAGCGCCTGCACCACATAACGCCCGACAAAACCGCCGCCGCCGAACACCGTTACCAATTTACCGTTGAGATCGCTCATTGCCTGCCCGTCAGTCTCTACAATAGGGAGAATATATGGACGGCGCTTTGCACGATGGGCGCGTCCGAGGCAAGTGGCGTGATGCCCCGGACGGTTGAGTTTACCTATCCTGAAATCGGGCGCACAGGCGCACGATCAGCCTATTTCCTGACATAATGGATTGTCGCACCGTTGGCCGATGCGACCTCCAGCTTGCCGTCAGCAGTCAGCTTTGCAGTCGCGGCTTTCTCCAGCAGCGCGCGATAGACTTGCTCCTGATCCATCAGCGCAGGGGCGCACGCCATCATCGTGCCGATCATCGGGGGGAAGACCTTCAGGCCGGTGCCTTCCAGCTGGTAATTCGCGCCATAGCCGTTGCAGCCCGATTTGCCGCCGACCTTGCCGTCGCTGCCCAGCATCAATGTCACTTCGCTGCCGCTGACAACCGGCTTGCCGCCGATGCTATCGGCCTGCCACCAGACATCCTTGATGCTGATCGCGGGGGCAGGGGGTATAGGGTAGGCCAGTTCCTGTACCTCCACCCGCTTGCTGCGACGGTGATAGAGGCACAGCATCTTTGCCTTTGCGCCCTTCATATGGGGTTGCGGCCAAGTACCGGTGACGACCCGCGCGTCGATCAACAGACGGTCCGAATAGCGGATCGGCGGGCCGGTTTCCGCATTGTTCAGGTTGGCGGCCTTCAGGCAGGCGGCCTGCGAGGCTTTGTCGACCTGCATCCAGCTGTTTGAACTGGCGGCGTGTGCGGGGGCCGCCGCCGCGATAGAAGCGACGGCAACCCCGCCGAGGGGGATCAAGGCACGCACAGGCTTTAGTAGCCTGTGCGCGTGCAAAGCACGTCGGCCAGATAGACACGACCGCTGACGGTTTCCATGCTCTGCCGTGCCGAGCCAGCCCAGCCGATCGACTTGCAATAGCTATCCGCCGTTTCGGCAGCACAGTTTGCGCTCGCGCTGCCGTAGCCGCAGGCAAGTACGCGGCGTCCGTTCGAATTGCCGGGGGCAGGGAAGAACTCTGCCGCCATGCCGCGCAGCGACGTACCGGCAGCCGGATGCTCGATAACCGGTGGCGCATAGCCCAGCGGACGCATCGACTGCACCATCATCATCTGCGGGGCGAAACGACGGATATTGGGTTCGTCCGCCGACACGGTGATGCACGGGCTGCGATAGCGGGTGCGCGAGCAAAGCTCCCACGTACCCGATTTGACGCGGATCGAATTGACCGACCAGCGCAGCGCCAGATTAGTCTTCGCCTCACCCACAAACACCGCCGGGCCGCTGAAATTTGCATCGCGATAGATGGTTGCTTCGCCGCGACCCATCGGGGCCATCTTGTCGGTCTGTGCAACGCTGGCGGTGGTGGCGGCGGCAATGCCACCGGCGATCAGCAACGATATTGTCGACTTTTTCATGCGCCTTGTCCTTTCAAAAGAAATACAGGCCCGCGCGACAGTCTTTTGGCTTCTCGCGCCGGGGATACAGCGATCCACCCGGAACAGAAGCTGGCATAATTGAGCGGTTTAATCCAGCGCACAATTTTACCGCATCTTACCTTTGCCGATTTTTTGCGCGCCGGGGCCGCGCAGCCGTTGACATCCGCAGGCGACCCGTTAAAGGAGCGCCCCTACCCGATGTCCGGCGCTGTTGCCGGGACATCCCGTGCCCAGATGGCGGAATTGGTAGACGCACCAGCTTCAGGTGCTGGCGCTCGCAAGGGCGTGGAGGTTCGAGTCCTCTTCTGGGCACCAGTCAACCTCTTTATCGTGTTGTTTTTACACGATAAAGTGGGCTTTCTGAAAAATGCGCTCCCACATTGCTTCCCACATTTTGTGTGGGTTGGAATGAGCCTTGTCGGCCCTTGCTGGGACGCCAACTCAACTTGGCTGATCCCATCATCTGCCCTTTGGCTGTTGCGCCGCACGAATCCTGACGGTGCATCGAACCGGCTGTCGCAAGCTTGCAGCGGACTTCCGGCAAGCGTCAATGGCATCACGATTGTCTCGCTGGATGTCAGCGGCCTGCACCAGTGCATTCCATGCTTCAGGGCTATCGCTTTGCATCAGCCGAGCACCCGCGTCCCAGCGAGAGGATGCGCCCACCAGCCGCGCGGCCATACGCTCCGGCCAGTGCCAGCTCTCGGGCATGACACGGGCAATGGTGCCGGGGATGAAAGACCATAGCAGGATGCCCGCCAGCAAGGCTCCGCCAGCGACCTGGTAGAGCTGTTGCCGCTGCTCAGCGGCAGTGCGTGCATGGTCGGTGACATTGCGCATCGCCTGGACTGCATTGTGCAAATCGTCCCGTGCCTGGCTGATCCGGTCCTGATCGGTGCGCCGTGCCGCTTCTGCTGCGGCCGCGATCCGATTGCCCATGCTTTCAGGCGTCATCTGCATCGCCGGATGACCAGCCATGCCCTTCAGGCTCTCGCTGATCGCGCCCATCCGCTTGGCCATGTCGGTCAGGGTCGTGCCGTAGTCGGGAATGACAATGTCTGCGCGTTCGGCGGCAAGGTGCTGAACGGCCCGGCGCATGAGGGCCAGCTCGCCTTCAAGGCGGGCAAATGCCTCAGCGGCGGGATCGCCTGCGGCCTCCGGGGCGGGCGGGTCAGGCTCCGGCTCAAGGTCCAGTTTTAGGTCCATATCATCGGTATCCATCGTGCTTCTCCTAAAGGCCCATGCCGATTGACCGGCTCCGCTCCATCGTGATGGAAGTGGCCAGGTCACGGGCCAGATCGCGACCGAGTTCTGTCTTGATGCCAAGTTCGCGGGTGCGACCGCGCAGCAGGGATTCGACCTGCGCGTCGCGCTCCAGGCTCTTCGCCATGTCCGTCATGCGGTTGGTGAGCCTCTGCGCGCCCCTGGTGTCGCCATCGCGCTGCATGGCCTGACGTGCCTGCCCGAGCCGCTGCCAGTCGCTGACAAAGCGTTCGGCGCGCTGCGCGGGGTCGATGCGGATTTCCGCTTCAAGCTGCATGGCGCGGATCGCGCCCTGGCTGCGACCATCGGCGGCCTCACGGGCCAGCGAGGGCTCGCGCTGCAAGGCGCTGGCGAGGTCCGCTGTGCCATGCGGCCGGATCGCATCGAGCGCCTTCCCGGCCTTCTCCAGTGCGTCGCGCTGGTGGGGCAGGACCGGCAATCCCTGTTCGCGCATCTGCCTGATATCGGTGGCGGCGCGGGCGTAGCGTTCGACCGCTCGGCGCTGATCGGACAGGCCAGCCTGATCGGTGGGCAGAGCTTCGAGCCGGTTAGCCTGCGGGCGGAAACCGGCGAAGATCGACTTTGCTCGCTCCGGCAACTGCCGTGCGATTTCGACAATCCGCTCGCGGAAGGTGATGCCAAGACGTTCGGCAAATTGCTGCTCGGGCTTGTAGTCGCTGGCCATGTCTTTGCCGCGCTCGCGGCTCAGTGTGCGGACCAGCTTTGACTGAGCGGCGAAGTCATTGCGGCCATAATGCAGGGCTACGCCATCACGATGGCGCGAAAGCGCGACATAGGCGCCGTGGCTGTCCATGCCTGGCGTCGCCAGCACGTGTGCCCGGTCCACCGTCATGCCCTGCGCCTTATGGATCGTGGCGGCATAGCCATGATCGATGTGCGCATAATCCTTGGTATCGAATGCCACGTTGCGGCCATCGTCGGTGCGCACGGCCATGCGTTGCGGCGTCACCTGCTCGACGGTGCCCAGTGTGCCATTCTTGACGCCCAGGCCCCGCTCATTGCGCAGGAACATGATGCGGTCGCCGCTGGCGAACTGGCGGTCGCCACGCTCCGCGCGGATGGCCACGTCATTGCCCAGCTCACCACTGGCGCGCAGCTTTCCGCGCGCCGCGTCATTGAGTTCGCGCACCTCGTCATTGGTGTGAGTGAGAATGATCCGCGTATCGCCGGGGCTGGCCTGTCGGTCGCGATCCCAGCGCTCGATCAGTTCGCCGCGCGCTGCCTCCCGCGTCTCGGTAACATGGACCATGCCGCGTTCGCCATAGGCATGAATGGCAAGGCCGGTGCGCCCGGTAGCGAGATGCCGCGTGGCCTCCTGCTGCCAGCCATTATGCTGGCGGCGCACTTCGCTGATTTCGACACCGCCGTGCCGTTCGTGGATCGCTCGGAAGGCGGCTCCGGCTTCGATGGCCTGGAGCTGCTGCGGGTCGCCAACCAGGACAACTTTCGCGCCTGCATCGGCGGCATGGGAGAGAACGCGCTCCATCTGGCGCGTGCCGACCATGCCCGCTTCGTCGATCACCAGCACGTCGCGCGAGGTGAGCATTTCGCAGCCCTGACCCCACTGATATTCAAGGCTGGCGATGGTGCGCGAGGCAATGCCGGAACCGTGCTCCAGACCCTCGGCGGCAATGCCGGACAGCGCCGCACCGCGAACGGTATAGCCCGCGCTCTCCCAGGCCTCGCGCGCAACGCCCAGCATCGCACTCTTGCCGGTCCCGGCATAGCCGACAACGACGCTGAGGCCTCGCCCGTCGGTCACATGCTCGAACGCCGCGCGCTGCTCGCCGGATAGCACCAGCCCGCGCTCCGCAGAGCGCGCCAGCGCGCCTTCCCGGCCACGATCTTCGACCTGATGCCGCTCGCGTTCTGCCAGCAATTCCGATGCGCGGCCAAGCCGCTGTTCGGTCTCGATCATCTGCCGCGATGTGAACCGCTCTTCGCCGCGTCCGTCCTTACCCAGTGCGATCAGGTCGGACGAACCGCGCACGGCGCTCATGGCCAAATCGAACTGCTCTTTCCCGTCGCTGTGCCGATGCACGAACATGGCAAGGTCGCGGGGCGTGAACGTTGCCTGGCTGTGCGTGATCGCATTCAGCGCGACAGCGGGGTTGGCAATGATCCGCTCGCCGTTTCGCTGCGCGACGGCGCGATGTTCCTCGATGCGTTCGGCCTCCAGCCCGCGCACACCCATGCGCGAAGCGGCGGGGCCGATCTTGTCCTGCGGCTCCAGCGCAATGCCCTGCGCCTCCAGGCTGCGGTGATCGATCCGCGCGTCGATATCGAGTTCGGCCAGGCGCTGATTGACGTGATCGGCCCAGCGCTCGCGCCACTGCTCGACCAGTCCGGCCTTGTTCCACTCGCGCACCTTTGCGCCGAACCCGTCTTTGCCGACTTCGCGCATGGTGAGCATGACATGGGCGTGGGGTTTGGGCTGGCCGTCCGCGCCAATATCCCAATGGACATTGAGGTCGGCGATCATGCCCTTTTCGACGAACTCGGCCTCGGCGAATTCGCGCGCCAGCTCGATGCCCTGTTCCCTGGTCAGCTCGCGCGGAATGGCGAATTCGACCTCGCGGGACAGCTGCGCGTCCTTGCGCTTCTCGGCGGCCTCGACTGCATTCCAGAGCTTTTCCCTGTCGGCGAATTCCTCCGGCGCGCCTTCGGGAAGCATCACTTCGGAATGGACGACGCCGTCCTTGTTGGTGAAGTCGTGGTCGCGGTCGAGCCGATCGTCGTGCAGCCGTTCGGCCCCGCGATAGGCGGCTGCGGCCACAGCGCTGCGCCCGCTCGACCGGCTGATGACTTTGACGGAAAGGTGGAAGATCGCCATGACGACAATCCATCTACGCCATGAGCGCGACGTCGGCACGACGTATAAGCGCGCCCTCCCATGATAAAATCCTGCTCGGGACTATGCAGTATCAGGCCGTCTCGACGACTCTACAGCATTGGGAGAGCATCGATATTATCATCTGCGCATCACCTCTCAATGGAGAACTTCGATGCGCAAACCCCGTGACTTTGATTCGGAACTGAAGGCGCTCGCCGACAAGGCGAGGCAACTGAAGGAACGCCGCGTCCAGCAGCTTGGCGAACTGGTGATCGCCACCGGGGCCGATGCGACCGATGCGGAAACGCTGGCCGGTGCGCTGCTGGTCATTGCTGAAACCAGCGAAGCCCAGAGGAAGGAGGCGTGGCGCAAGCGCGGCGCGGCCTTCTTTCAAAGCAAGGCGCGCAAGCGTGGCGACGGAACTCAAGACCAGCCGGATAGCACTCTCCCGCTTGACGGCGGCGCGGCATCGGCTTGAGGCACGAAAGGCGCGAACCGACATGCGCGAATGGCAGGTCAAACGCCGCGAACGCACCCGGCAACTGATCGAGCTCGGCGGCCTGGTTGTGAAGGCCGGGCTAGTTGAACTGGCCGATGATGATCGCGCCACGCTCTACGGCGCGTTCCTTACCGTTGCGGCCAAGCTGCGCGGCGAGGAACGGGAACAGGCGCTGGTGCTGTGGAGGCGCAAGGGCAAGCGGGCGTTTGAGTTGGAAAGCAACTGAGTACGGTTCAGTCCGCGATTTCTCGCAGCAGGTTCCCGCCTGCGCTAGAACGGTCTGAACCGCGTCGTCGGCAATGACAATGTTTCGCGCCGGTCAGGCAGTACCGGAAAACTCTCTGCGCACTTTTCAGACGAGAATTTCTGCATGCTTGAGAATGCCACTCCTCCAGTTGCCTTGTCGAGCAGTCGCTCTGGGTTGGCGCGATTGCCTCCCTGTTGCCGGTTCTGGCAAATCAGGTCACGGCAAAGGGAAACGTGTCGAAAAGCCGATCGTCGAGGTCATTGCGGTCGGCCAGCACAACAAGCGTCAGATTTTCCAGCGCCTGCGATCTCACCGCCAGCCCTGCGAAGAACGCCATCAACAAACTCATGCCCGAACCTTGCGTATGCCAGAGGTGCCGTTCTTGCAGGCGTCATCTGGTTACGTTGCTCCCCCTGCATGCCGAGCCGCCTTCTGTGCAGCATCGAACTAGAGCCAAATTCTAACGCAAAGCGGCAAAGGCCGTGCGGGCGGATGATAGGGCCCGTGTGGCCATCAGATAGTCCAGCACCGGAGTCAATTGCTCACCCTCGTCCACTTTCAGGCCGTTGGCGCGGCCACCCGCCGCGATCATCGCTAGGGCATGATCGCTCGGCTCGCCCTCAGCCGGCAACATCCGAGCACCGAACGGGGCATAGCGTTCCATGGCCACGGCCCACTCTGGGCCTTGGCGAACGGCAATCTGGCTCACTTTGCCCAGACTGATGAGGTATTGCATCGCGGCGTTCTTCTGTGCGTCAGACCAGCGATTGCGCCCGCTGCATTCGGTCAGCACGCGCGTCATGTCTTCAGACGCCTGAGCGCTGCCTTGCGGCGCCTCCCGGGCTTCCTGCGGGTCATCAGTTTGCGCGGCAAACAACGAGGCAATAGCCGCCCGCTGCTGCTGGCCGAGCATGTTGTCAACGCAGCTCAGTTGGTCGGCCGGCGCTGCGGCCACCGACGTGACCTGGGTGACAGTCGGCGCGGCGTTAGCCACCTGACCAAGACCGATCACCCCGAACACTGCTGCCCCCAGCACCATGCCAACAGACAGGACACGCATCCGCATTTCTCCGTTCACCGCGATCAGAACTTGCCGAGCAGGTTAATGAAGTAACCCTTGCTCGTATAGCTCTGGTCACCCAGATCGCTGGAGAAATCGGAGAAGCTGTAGCCCACGCCAATCTTCACGTTCTGGTTGATGTGGCGGTAGATCGCGGCCAGTCCTCCCCAGCGATGGTCGCTGGCGCGGTCGTTCGACAGGTAGTGCCCCTCGATCAGCGCGTCCCATTCCTTCACCACGCGCCAGTCGGCGCGCAGCACGCCAAGCTGGGTGTCGCTGGAGATGTAGGTATCGCTGTTCCGGCCAAGCGAGACGCTGCCCTTGCGGAAGGCATATTTGCCGCCGATGGTCAGCGTCTTGGTCAGATCGTAGTTGGCGTCGATAGAGAAGATCTGGCTCTTCTGCTTCGGGCTGGCGGTTTCGCCACCTTCGGTCACCTGGCCAATCGGCCCCATGTCCTTCAGGTAGGTGTAGCGCGTCAGCAGGTTGAGCCGATCATTGAGCACCGGGCGATAGGCAAAGCCGATGGTCCCTTCGACAAAGTCCGCCGCACGCTCGTTGGGCGTGTTGTTATCGGCAATGGCAAAGTTCAGCCGGCCCAGCGCCCGCCAATCGGGATTGAGATTGACCGAGGCCGAGTTGCGGAACAGCCACACGGTCTGGTCACGCCCGACGCCCTGCTCGAAACGCCCTTCGACGTTGGTGGCAAAGCGGACGGTATCGCTGGTGTAGCCGACGCCAAACGTGGCGGCGGTACGGCGGAAGCGTCCGGTATCCTCGTTATCGACGTGGCCGTTCTCGAACGAGACCGAGACAGACCACTGTTCGGTGGGGTCCCAGTCCAGCCCGAAGCTGCGCATCACGCTGGGCGCCTGCCCGCCATGGCCAATCTTGTTTTCGCCATGAATGCTGAGCGCGGAGGAGAAGCGGTGGCGCGAACCCACCGTCAGAGTGCCCCGGTTGGTCCGGGTTAGCCCGCCGAGCGGTTCCAGCCCCTGATCGGTGCGATCCGTGACCAGCGTATAGCCCAGATAGTTCTCCGAGCCGTTGCCGTAGCGGTGGCTCAGTTCAACATTCGAACCCAGCCCGCCATCGCCGCCCGACACTTCGGCAGAGGCGGAAACGCGGTCGGTGATTTCCACCTTGCCGCCCACGCCGCCACGGTTGTTGCGGCGGCGGGTGGCATCGCGGTCCACCGTGAGCTGACCGAAGGCGTAGGTCGACCAGTTCTTGCCGGTGGGCGCATAGCCCAGTTGCACGGCAGCATCGGTGCGCTTGCCGGTCTCCGTCGAATTGCCCACCAGCCCGATGGCCTGCTCGTCATGGCGCACGCCGGCAGTCAGGGTCAGTTCCTGGCTGAGCTTTTGCGCCACGTCGCCCGAGGCAACCGTGCGGCGGCCGATGGTTTCGGTGTTCAGCCGTTCGAACTTGGCCGAAACGCGCGTTGCATCAGACAGCGGCGCATCAACCGCAAGACCCCAGCGCTCGGTCTGGTTCGGGGTGAGCTGAGAATTGGCGCTGAAGCCGGCATCGAAGTGCTCATAGAAGGCAGATGCCTTGCCATGATCGCCCGTCAGCCCGCGCAGTTCGGCCAGATCGACCGCCACTTCGCCGCGCCATGCCTGCGCCTTCTCACCCACCCGGCCAGTGGCCAGGCGATTGGTGAAGGTGAGGCCGCCATCGACCGAATTTGTCTGGCCGAAGCCAGGCCCTTCGGATTGCGCGACTTCCGCCTTCACATAAGTTCCGGCGTGGGCACGCACGGTCACATCACCACCCAGCAGCGTCTGATCGGCGCTGTCGGTCGTCTCACGCTGGCCGGTCACGCCCAGGCGCACCTTGTCGCCCAGCCAGGCAGAAGCCCGGCCACCAACGGTATAACCGCTGATGTCGCCAACCGCCGGAGTATATTCATAGCGCGCCACCAGCACCGGCACATTGCCGCCGCCAGTATCCTGCCGCACCAGATCGCCGTCAGCCGCCGTCGAGGACAGCGGGCGGAGTAGCGTTACCCGGCCCTGATAATAGTCGATGTCATAGTCTTCCTGCGGCGACAGATCGCGCCGCGACAGGACCAGCCCGGTGTCGCGATCACGCACTTCCACGCTCAGCCTTTCCGACCCGACAGTCAGATCGCGGCGATTGAGGAAGTAGAGCGAGCCGCCGGTGCCGCGAAATTCATCGCGCCCCGGGATCGTGCCAGGATCAGAAGCAAAGGCCGTAACCTGAAGCTTGTGCTCGCCGAAAGAGGTGGTGCCCATGCTCTTGTGATCGACAATCGCGCCAAACACGCCGCGATTGAGCTGGGCCAGCTCGGCCTGCTGGATGTCGGCCACAAAATTGCCGATCAGCAGGCTGGACTGGTCCTTCTGCACCTTCAGATAGAAGCGGCCCTGCGTGGGGGCATCCTCCACCAGCGTCGAATCGTCGCCATAGGTGGTGTAGTACTGGTTTGAGTCCATCCGGCGCAGCAACTGGCGCGGATCCTTGCGATCAATGTTGCTGAACAGATCCTTCAGCAGCGTTTCGCCGGTATCAAGCGAACTGGTGATCCTGATGCCGTTGGACAGGCTGCCCTTGGCATAGAAGGCCGCGCGCGAGGTGAGATAATCGCCATCGGCAAGCTGGTTGCCGCTGACTTCCACCGCCGGCCCTTCCCCCCGGTTCGAAACGAAGGTCAGGTCGCCCTGGCCAACCACGAACCAGTCGCTGCGCGGCGCTTCCACATCGCGCATCGCGGTATAGCGCGCATGCTCGCCCTGCCCGACCGTTACCCAGACCTGCCGCGTCTCGCGCGCCATGATCTGCTGGCTGACAAAGCGGCCATCGGCCTGAAGCGGCACCATCTGGCCCGCCACGCGCACCATCTCGTCGCCTGGCTCGGCGGCGCCGGTAACGGTCACCGTCACGCCGCGATTGAGCGGAATGGTCCGGTGCGCGGCTTCGTCCTTGCTGCCAAACAGCGGACGCACCGCCGGGGTGCCATGATCGAACGGCTTGGCCAGCACAGTCAGTTCCTGCGGCTGGGTCTCATCGAACCGGCCTTCGGCGTCATAGACCCGGTAGGTGTAGAACAGCTCTTCCCCAGCATCGGCATTGGCGCTCCAGCGAGCGACGCCGTCCTTGCCCGCTTCAACCACCACGTCCGGCTGTCCATCGGCAGAGGCACCGGCGCGGAAAATCCGCACTTCGCCCCGCGCGATGTAAGAGGGATAGTTGGTGTAGCTGACAAAGGTGGCGGCCTCACCGGCAACCACGGTGCGCTCGCTTTCGACAAGGCCCACCGCCAGCACCGGATCAACGTGGGTCGAGTCGGTCCGCACCTTGATGCGATAGGGATTGTCGATCACCGGCTGATCCTGCGGATCGATGGTGATCGTCAGCCCGTCCGCCGAACGCGCCGGGCCAGCAGCCTCTGCCGCAGCGAGCGGGATGACGCCCGCGGTCTGATCCGGGGCTGCCTGACGATAGACCGGCACCTGCCAGTCAGCGCGCGGCACCGCGGTTTCGCCGGAGACCCCGCAAGCATCCGTCGTGGTGACAGACAGCGCTGCACACCGCGACGGAACGATCTGGCTGACGGCAAAATTCCCGTCAGCTTCCACCGGCACGATCTGGCCAGAGACGCGCAGCAGGCTATCGCTAGGCGCAAGCCCGGCGATGTCGAGCGAGAGCGCCCCGTGCATGGCAATACCGCGCACCATGGCTGCATCCACCCGGCCAAAATCGGCGCGGACCGGACTGACATGGGGCAGCACATGCGCCGCCGAGAGCACCGTCAGGCGCTGCGGTGCAGTTTCATCATAGCGGCCCTTGGCGTCATAGACGCGGTAGGCATAGTCCATCTCATCAGCGGCATCGGCCCCAGGTGTCCAGCTCGCCACACCATTGCAGTCCGCCCCGATAACCGCCAGCGGCGCGCAACCAGAGGCTCCGCCCGCCGGATAGAGCCGCAGCTCCGCTCGGCTGACGAATGCGGGATAGTTGCTGAACCCCAGGAAGTGCGCCGGCGAACCGCGTTTGACGCTATCATCCGAACCGATCAGGCCTACCGAGAGCACTGGCGCGGGGGGCGACGGCATCGCCGTGACCGAAAGGTCATACACAACCGCCGGGTTTATCGCATTATGCGCCACGCTGGTGGCCTGGTCGCTGGCGCCAAGCGCCAGGACTGAAGCCTGCGCAAACCCGCTAGTTTCTTTGGCCTGGGCCGGAGCGGTCAGGCCAAGGCCTGCCATGGTGGATACGCCGGCCAGCAACAGGGCATGGCGCAACTTACCCGAGGTGTTGCCCGAATGCTTGATTGCGGGCGTGGTGATGGACTTGCTGTTCATCGAATTTACTCCCGGCCCTGGGCGCGCAGAGCGCGCACCATGTTGGCCTCGATCACGGGCGGCGGACCGTCCCATCCTGTGCGGAAGGTCGCTGCAACCTGTTCCCTGATGCTGGCGAGGCGGGCCTCGACCAGGCTGTCGGCTTCGTTGGCATCCGCGCCATAGGTGATCTGGATCACCAGCCGCTGGGCTTCGACGGTCTTGAGACCTTCGATCCGCTGGGCAAAGGCAGGCTGCAACTGGGCCGAACCGTTCAGGAAGGCGCGGGCATCGACGGCGACGCTGACGACACGGGCTTTCTGGACCCCGAAGTTCAGTTCGCTGATCTTGCCGCGCGTCAGGCGGATCGACTGCGGGTTGTCGGACGTTGGCGCATAGCCTTCCGGAATGGTTCGCGTATCGAGCTTGAGCACGAAGTTCGAACCAATCTGGGCATCAGGCACCGCGGCGCAGGTGATGTGATAGCGACCATATTCGTCCGCCGTCACGAGCTGGCCATTGACCGTCGCCACGCGGGCGGCAGGAATGCCAGGTTCGCCGTTATCCTGATAGCCATCGCCATCCTTGTCATCGAACACCTTGCCGATGATCTCCGCGCAATCGAAGATGGCGCTGGGGACGATAGACACGATGGCCTGCGCCCGGTTGGAGATTTCGGCTGCCGTCACGCCACTGCGGGCAACGGCGGTGTTGATACGGTCACCCTGGGTCACACCGGCACCAACCACGGTCACGATCTGATAGGTCGTGGTGGAGTTGCCCGCCAGCGTCTGCGCATTCCAGCGCAGCTCGCGATCAGTGACGACAGGTTCGGCCGCGACGTTGTTCACCCGTGCCGTACCAGCCACATACTTGAAGCCGGGGGGCAGAAGATCGACGACGCTGACCGCTGCACGCGTAGCACTTTCCGTGTTGCGCACAGTGATCGTGTAAGGAACCAGATCACCCGTGTTGGCCGTACGCTTGTCGCTGGTCTTGGTGACGAGCAGCGGCGTGCGGGTCAGGAAGGGATCGAGCGGAATGTGGTTGTTGACCACGTTGCCGTCACCCTGGGCGATCAGGAACGCCATGTAGTAGGTGGTGGGATCACCAGCCTGCGGAGCCGAGGGCTTCGCCACGACCGGGGCGGGGCTACCGCGTCCGGCTGCATTGAACCCGCCGGTTTCGGCCGCAATCACGGTCGAGATCGGATCGGCATAGCCCGTGGGTGCCGTCACTTGCAGGCGGTATTCCGTCCGCGCGGCGGGGCACTGGGCAGCCGCACCGGATACGATGTCGAACTGGTAGAACCCGTCCGCCCCCGTGATCTGGCTGGCCTGCGAGGGATCGATGAAGCACGCGGCAGGGATCGGCGCACCATTGGTGTCGACGAGCCTGACAAGCGCTCCGGTGACCGGCTGACGGGTAATCGCGTCATAGACCACGCCCGACGGATCGACCGGCAAGTTCTGGTTCGCCAGGGTGCCGTTGACCGGCAGCGTGGCGTTCTCGATCTTGCTGTAGACCACGTTGTTGGACGGATTGCGGAACACGATGGTGTAACCGGTGCCGCTGAGCAAATCGGGAACCGAGTAGAAGCCCTGGGCATCGGTGCGGGCTGTGCCCACCACCACGCCGCCCCGGCTGACTTCCACGATCCAGTTTTCCAGCAGGCGTTCACCCGTTTCATGCGCGCGGTTCATATTATCGTCGAAGTAGACGATACCCGTCAGGTTGCTGCGCGGCGGGACAACGGTAACCGTTATCGTCGCAATCGTGCAGTTCGTGGGGTTGAGCCGTTCGCACAACTGATAATCGAAGCTGTAGGTGGCCCAGGGCGTACCCGGAGCAACCGTGACGTTGCCCGTCGCCGGATCTAAGGTGAACCCGACCGGCAGGACCGCACCCGGCGCGAGCGTTACCGTCGCGTTGGTGGGCGTGGCCGGCTGGCCGTTGATGGTATCACCGGTGAAGGCGTTGAGCACATTGGTCCCGCCATTGGCGCTGTTAACGTCGCCGCTGGTGTCATTGACCGCCACGATGGGCGACGGGATCACCGTAACCGTGGCCTTAGCCGTGGCACAGTTCGTCGGGTTCAGCTTCTCACAGATGGTATAGTCAAAGCTGTAGGTGCCCGCCGGCGTTCCTGGATTGACCGAGACGTTGCCGGTGGCCGGATCGAAGGTCAGCCCGGCGGGAACCGTTGAACCGGCAGCCAGGGTGATGTCCACCGTGGCCGTGGTCGCAGGCGTCCCGTTGCGGGTGTCTCCGGTCAGCACATTGAGCACGTTATTTGCTCCCGTGGCACCATTGATGCCGGTTGCAGTATCGTTGGTGGCGGCAATCGGGCCGGCGGTGACCGGGACAGTGATCGTCGCCGGGGCACAGTTGGCCGGATTGAGCCGTTCACAGATCTGATAGGCGATGGTGTAGGTGCCCGCCGGCGTATTGGCCGGGACAGTCACCAGACCCGTCGCCGGATCGAGCACCGGCACCGGACCGCCAGCAATCGGCGTGGCCGGGGTCACAACCGCAACCGTAACGGTGGCGATGGTGGCCGGAGCGCCATTCAGGTTGTCATTGGGCAGGGCATCGATCACCGCGGGCGCACCCGTGCCGCCGTTGACCGGGGCCGTGGTATCATCCGTCGCCGAGATCGGCGCCGCGACAACCGTCACCGTGGCCGTGGCCGTGGCGCAGTTGGTCGGGTTGAGGATCTCGCAGATCGTATAGTTGAAGCTGTACGCGCCGCCCGCCGTCGCCGGCTTGACCGAGATGTTCCCGGTAACCGGATCGAAGATGAGCGCAGGCGGAACCGTCGAGCCGGCAGCGACCGAGATGGTCACCGTGCCCGTCGTGACGGGAACGCCGTTCAGCGTATCGCCCGGCAGCACGTTCAGCACATCAGTGCCACCCGAGGCGCCGTTGATCCCGCCGACGCTGTCATTGACAGCAGCGATCGGGGCCGCGACGACCGTCACCGTAGCCGTGTCCGTGGCGCAGTTCGCCGGGTTCAGCTTCTCGCAGATGGTATAGTTGAAGCTATAGGGACCGGCAGGGGTGTTCGGCGAAACCGAGACATTGCCCGTGACCGGATCAAAGGTCAGCCCGGCGGGGACCGTCGAACCGACGGCCAGCGTGATGTTGACCGTAGCCGTGGTGGCCGGCACGCCGTTCAGCGTGTCACCACCCAGCACGTTGAGCACGTTGCTGGCACCCGGCAGGCCATTGATGCCGCCCTGGTTGTCATTGGCCGCCGTGATCGAGGCAGACACGACCGGAACGGTGATGTTCGCCAGGGCACAGTTGGCCGGATTGAGCTTTTCGCAGATCTGATACCGGATCACATAGCTGCCCGAAGGCGTGCCAGCCGGTACATCGACCAGACCCGTGGTGGTGTTGAGCACCGGCACCGGAGCACCGCCAATCGGCGTGGCCGGAGTGATGACAGTGATGTTGAGATCACCGATCACAGCCTGCGAGCCGTTGAGCGTATCGCCGGGGATGGCATCAACCACACCCGTGGCACCGCTGGCACCGTTGACCGGCGCAGAGGTTTCATCATCGGCGGTGATCGCACCGGCAACAACCGTGATCGTAACCGTTGCGGTAGCGCAGTTGGCCGGATTCAGGATCTCGCAGATGCGATAGTCGAAGGTATACGGACCGGCAGCCGTGCCCGGCGAAACCGAGACGTTGCCCGTGGTGGTATTGAACACCAGACCGGCAGGCACGGTGAACCCTGGCTCGACGATGATCGAGACATTGCCCGTCGTTGCCGCAGCGCCGTTCAGCGTATCACCGGTCAGCACGTTGAGCACATCGCTGGCCCCGGCTGCGCCGTTGATGCCGCTCTGGCTGTCATCGACAGCCGTGATCGGCGCGGCAACAACCGTCACGGTTTCCGTGGCGTTGGCGCAGTTAAGCGGATTCAGGATCTCGCAGATGCGATAGTTGAAGGTGTAAGGACCAGCAGGCGTGCCCGGCGAAACCGAGACATTGCCCGTGGCGGTATCAAAGGTCAGCCCGGCAGGAACCGAGAAGCCAGGCGCAACCGAGATGGTCACGTTGCTGGTGGCCACGGCAACCCCGTTGAGGGTATCGCCGGTCAGGGCGTTGAGCACATTGCTCTGACCCGTCAGGCCGTTGATCCCGCCAATCGATTCACTCACCGCTGCGATGGGGGCGGCAGATACCGTCACCGTGATCCGCGCAGGATCGCAGGTGCTGGTGTCTGCCACGTCGCAGATCTGATAATCGATCGTATAGGTGCCCGCTGGCGTACCCGGAGCAACGGCGATCTGGCCGGTGCTGGTGTTAAGCGTCACACCGGGATTGGTGGCCGGAGTGATGACGGTCATTATGATCTGGGCCGGCAGCACCGCCGCACCATTGAACTGATCGTTGGTCAGCGCATTGGCAACATTGCTGTTGCCGGTCAGGCCGTTCACCGTGAACACGCCGTCGTCGTTGGCGACGATCACGGCCTTCAGGTGATCCTGGAACACATAGCCGGTGCCATCGGTCTGCGCAGGCAGGACGATGCCGCTAATGGTGTTCTCTACAGCCGTGTTGCCATAGGCAGCGTTGTTCACCGTGCCGCCCAGGCTGCCCGCGGTTTCATTGCGGTCATAATGGGTGGCCGGCTGGGTTTCGACGATGGTGTAACCGGCCGGGCCGGACGGCGGCAGAACCGGGAAGGTAAAGCCACCACCGGCAACCGTCACCGCCGTGGCGTTGACCGCATTGCCATAGATATCGGTGCCGGAAAGCGTGACGGTAACGCCCGCCATGCCCTCACCGCCATCGATCACGGCGTTATCGTTGTTATCGGCATAGACTGTACCCGACAGGCTCGCGGGGCGGATCTGCACGACGGCAGTCTGGCTGTCATTGGCCGGAACGGCATCTTCACTCAGCGGATCGCCAAAAGCGTCCAGTCCGGGCGTGATGGTGGCCGTATCGGTCAGATCGGTGGGAGCCAGCGGCCCGCTGTAGGGAGCCTGAGCCTTGGCATTGACGGTCAGATCGACGGTGTTGGTCGCACCCACCGGGAAGCTGCCATCGATGTCGCAGGTGATCGTCGTGGTGCCAGAGCAGGCAATCCCCGAAACCGTGGCCGCACTGCCGCCCGGAATGGAGCTGCCTGGCGCGGGCGACGGCGCATAGACGAAACCAGCCGGCAGCGTATCGGTGATCCGCACGCGAGTAGCGGTCGACGGACCGTTGTTGCGGAAGCGGATGGTGAATTCCACCGGTTCGTTGACGTTGCGCAGCAGCGCGCCCGTGCGAGTCTTGCTGACCACTTCAAGGTCGGTCGACGGACGGACCGTGGTGGTCTGCGTCGCACGGTTGTTGGCAGGGGCCAGATCGGCACCGGCACCGTTCCACACCGGCTGTTCGGCTGAAGTCAGCTCGGCAGCGTTGGTGAAGGTGGTCGGAGCAGAAGGCGGGGTTCCGCCCATGGTAAAGACGAGCCGGAAGATCACCTGCTTCAGCGGGTCCAGATAGTTCTGGGTGGCGTCAGCCTGGTTGATCTTACAGATGTAGTTCGGACCGGACGCGGTACAGCCGGCGCTCGGCGCAGCCTGAAGGGTCAGGCCACCGTTGGCGGCAACCGGGTTGATCACCACAGAGCTGAGCGTCATCGTCAGGCCCGGCGGCGGTGCCGGAATATCAGTGACGACAATGTCGGTCGCACGCGAGGGGCCAAAGTTCGAGGCGCGGATGTCGTAATTCAGCGTTTCATCGAAGCGCACCGGATCATCGGTCGCGGGATTCGATTCCTGCTTGGTCACGGCCAGATCGAAGCTGGGCGCTTGCATGTTGTGGTTCAGCGTGAAGAAGTTGTTGCCGGCGTTCGGGTTCGAACCGCCATTGGTATCAAGCGTGGACGTCGTCACGGTCGCGCGGTTGACCTGGGTGGTCGGCAGCGTGGCCATGGTCTCGGCCCCGAAGGGATACTTAGGCAGAACCGTGACGTTGATCTGGCGCACTTCGGTGCGAACGAACTGCCCCATGTCGCAGGTGACGGTTCCCGTCGCGACCACCACCGAACAGGTGGCACCCGGCTTCGTCGTCGTCGGCGTACCGATGATTTCAAACCGCGCGGGATCGATCACGTCGATCACCTGAACGGTGTCAGCCGGGTTCGCACCATCGTTGCGAACGCTGATGATATAGGTGGCCGGCACACCAACCCGGGCCGGGTCAGGCGTAACCGACTTGCTGTTGATCGTCATGTCGGCGCGCGGCGTAATGGTGTACTGCGCCGTATCGCTGTTGTTCAGGTTGTTGGTCTCGGTCGTATCCGACGAATAGACCGACGCGTAGTTGGTGAAGCTGCCGCTTTCGAACGGACGCTGCACCCGGATGATCAGGGTTTCGGTCCCGCCGCCGGCCAGATTGCTGAGGCTCCAAACCACCAGTCCGTTGACCGGGTTGTAGGACATCGAACCCGAAGTGGCGCTGTCCTGCGTCACAGCAGTCACGAAACTGCCAGCGTTGATGAAGTTGGGCAGGGCGTCGGTGACGGCGATCGTACGCGCGGTGTTGCCGCCGGCTGCGTTCGAAACGCGCAGGCGGATGTAGAACACGTTGTCGGTATCGGCGACCGCCAGGTTTTCGGTCCAGCCGCCAGCGTTGGACAGGCTGACATCCTTCTGGACGGACAGATCGGCGGCGCTGGTCGTCGAACGCACGCCGGCGCTGCGGCAGTCATTGCCGGTCGGGCTGGTCGGCGAGCTGGGCGTATGGGCCGAACCGGCAGTGCGGTCGGTACAGGCCGTGTTGACAACGTTGGTGTCAACCCCGGAACCAGCCGTGGTGATCAGCGTCAGCGTCTTGGTCGCGCCAACTGCCAGCGTGCCGGTGTCGGTGGTATCGCAAGTGACGACCACGCCGGCAACGCCGCAGGTCCAGGCACCCGAAACACTGACAAAGGTTTCATCGGCGCTCAGCGTATCGGTAACCCGCAGCGGCGTGCCGGGAGTCCAGCTGGCGATCGACGGACCAAGGTTGCGCACGATGATGGTCGAGGTGATGTTGGCACCAGGAGCAACCGGGCTCGGGCTTTTATACTTGGCGTAAAGCTCAAGATCAGCATTCGGCAGCACCGTCTGGAACGGGGCGATTGCCGTGTTGTTGGCCATGTCCGGATCGGCAAAGCCGCTGGGCGGTGCCACGTTGGCGGTGTTGTTGATGATCCCGCCCGTTGCCGAGGCACCGGTGACCGGGATGATATAATCCACCTGCTGGGCAGAGGACAGCGCACCGGCGGTACAGGTTACCGTCTGGCCCACCTTACTACAGCCCGATGGCATGGTGCCCGGCGTCAACGCATTGTCGATGACATCGGAAATTGCCGAACCGGCGGGAACGCTCTGCGGCCCGGTGTTGCGGATCGACAGGGTGATGTTGGCCGAACTGCCCACGGTGATGGTGGACGGCATGGACTTGATCGCCTGAAGGTCGCTGCCCGCCTGAACGTTGGTGACAACCGTGTTGGAGGTGTTGTTGAGGGCATTGGGATCAAGCACCAGAGCATCGGTGCTGGTGACATCGGCAATGTTGGAAATCGTGCCAGCAGTCGATTTGGTGATCTTGCCGGTGATGGTGATGACGGGATAGGCCGCGCCCACCGCCGGAGCCGCGCCGGAATAGTTACAGGTGACGGTGGTGCCGGCACGGCTGCAAGTCCAACCCGTGCCCGTGCCAGATTGATACTGGTAGTCCGAACCGGCCGGCAGGTTGTCTATCACGCGCACGGCGGCGGTCGGGGTCGGACCGTTGTTGGTGACGGTAAGGGTGTACTGCAACTGGCCACCGGCGATCACGCTCGGAGCGGAACCGGCCTTGACGACGGTGAGGTCGGCACCAGCACGCACGGTCGGCGTGATCGAGAGCGAATTGTTGCCGGCGTTGGAGTCCGTGTTGCCAGCCGCCGCGATCGACGCGGTCGTAGTGTTGGTGCCAGCCACCCGGGCAATCGCCTTGTAGGTGAAGGTCTGGGCATTGGCCGCGCCGCCGCCCAGCAGCGTCGGCAGGTTACAGGTCAGGGTCTGACTGCCAACCGCGCCACTTACCGAACAGTAGGACGGGAAGTTGCCCACGGCATTGATTACCTCGAAGCGATCAGAGATCGCTATCGTTACCACCGCATTGTTCACGGATGGCGCGGAGTTGTTCGCGGCGGTGACCGAGTACGTCACCTCTCCCGATACGCCGACTGGATCTGGTGTGCCGGTGTACTGCGAAATTTGCAGGTCTGCCGCGAGTGCTACGCCTCCAGTGATGAAGGCGAACAAACCGATCAACAGCCGCACAACTGCGGTAGTTTTCGAGCTAATCATGGTATTTACGACCCCTCGTTCGCCGTTAGAATTGGGCTAAACTAGATGGGCGGATATCACTTAAGTGGTTAACAGACATTGAAAGGCGGCCGTGTCTCACGGGGTGGTGTAGGAACCGTCGATCCACGGCAGGATCGGGTTCGGGTCAGGCCGCCAGAGCTGGCAGGCTGACAACGGGGTTATGGCTCACCGAGCCGATTGTTTCCAGCGTCATGTAGCGGCGCGATACCGCCCACTTGATGGCATGGACCACCCCCAAACCAAGGGGCACAATCTTCAGATGCCATCAAGTGGAGGAAGCCATGTCCGTTGTTACAATCGGTCTCGATTTGGCCAAGACGGTGTTTCAGGTTCACGGTGTCGACGCAGGCGGGATAACCATCCTGCGGCGAAAGCTCGTCCGTGCCGACATGATCGCATTTTTCACCAAACAACCGCCGTGCCTCGTCGGCATGGAAGCATGCTCCAGTGCACACCATTGGGCCAGGTTGCTTACGAAGGCGGGGCACACTGTCAGGCTTATTCCGCCGCAGTACGTCAAGCCATACGTGAAGCGGAACAAGACGGATGCCGCCGACGCGGAAGCGATCTGCGAGGCGGTCGCGAAACCGAACATGCGCTTCGTTCCCATCAAGACCGAGGAGCAGCAGGCAGTGCTGGCCCTCCATCGCGCTCGCAGCCTGTTCGTCCGCCAAAGGACGGCGACGATCAATGCCTTGCGTGGTCTGCTGGGTGAGTACGGCATCATCGCTGGCAAAGGCGTGCGACAACTTGCCTTATTGAGCGAGCGCCTCGCGACAGCTGGCGAGACGGTGGTGCCCAACGAAGCACGAGAGGCCTTACGAAGCCTTTTCAATCATATAGATGCACTGAGCGAACAACTGAAAGCTGTCGAAGTGCGGATTGTGGCCTGGCACAAGGCCAATCCTGACAGTCAGCGCCTGGCGTCGGCACCGGGGGTGGGGCCAATCACTGCTAGCGCCATCGTCGCCGCCGTCGGTGACGGCAAACAGTTCAAATCATCCCGCCACTTTGCAGCATGGCTTGGACTGACGCCGCGCATAAAAGCCAGCGGCGGTAAGGAAAAGATCGGGAGGATCAGCAAGGGTGGTGACCGCTACCTACGCACCTTGCTGATACACGGCGCGCGAGCCGTAGTCGGCACCACGTTCCGAAAGGATGTCGCTCCCAGGCCCTGGCTATCGGCCATTGTCGCGCGGCGCCCCACGAATGTTGCCGCAACAGCTGTCGCGCACAAAACCGCCCGGTCTCTCTGGGCCATGCTGACCAGGAGCGAGGTCTATCGCCGCCACACGGTTCAACCGTTGGCGGCATAATCGGCTCGGCTCCTTCAGGGGCCGACTTGCGAGGCGAAGACAACAGTATGGCGAACCGGTCTCACCGGGGTTCGGCAAAGGTCATTGAAATGATGCGAACCATTTTGAGTTCGTCCATTTGTCCGGCCGTCGATCCGCGGAAACCATAGGGGCCTGCGGCGCGTGAAGCCGCGTAACAAGGCCGGATACACGACCGCAAGATCCGAGTTCGTCAAACCAAGTCGAAAAGCCTTGCAAGATGGGGGTGGTCCATACACATCATTCTGCTCCAGCATCAGCGCGCCGACGAGGCGGACGACGGCGGCGTCATTCGGGAAGATGCCGATGACATCGGCCCTTCGCTTGATCTCCTTGTTCACCCTTTCCAGAGGGTTGGTGGACGCGATCTGCGCCCAGTGGTCCTTCGGGAACGCCATGTAGGCGAGAACATCCTCGCGCGATGCGTCCATCATGTCGGCCAGCTTCGGGAACTTTTCGCGCAGGACATCGGCGACCTGCTCCCACTGCTGGTGCGCCGCTTCGGTCGTTTCCTGCGCAAAGATCGTCTTGATCATCGCGATCACGGCAGGCCGCTGTTTGGGCGCGGCATGGGCCAGTGCATTGCGCATCCAGTGCACCCGGCAGCGTTGCTGGCTCGCGGCGAACACCTTGCTGGCGGCGGTACGCAGTCCCTTGTGATCGTCGGCGATGACCAGCTTCACCCCGCGCAGGCCGCGATCCGCCAGCGAGCGCAGGAAGGCTTTCCAGAATGGCTCCGCCTCCGAAGGGCCAGTGGCGACACCCAGCACCTCGCGGCGGCCATCGGTGTTGACGCCAACAGCGATTATCGCCGCCGTCGAGACGATCCGTCCGCCCTCGCGGACTTTGAGGTAGGTGGCGTCGATCCACAGGTAAGGCCACTCACCCTCGATCGGCCGTGCCAGGAAGGCATTCACCCGCTCGTCGATCTCGGCAACCAGACGGCTAACCTGGCTCTTCGATACGCCGCTGGCGCCCATCGCCTTGACCAGATCGTCGACCGAACGGGTCGAGACTCCGTGCACATAGGCCTCCTGAATCACCGCCGCCAAGGCCTTCTCGGCGGTACGGCGCGGCTCCAGGAAGCTCGGGAAGTAGCTGCCCTTGCGCAGCTTGGGGATCGCCAGATCGATCCGGCCAGCACGGGTGTCCCATCCTCGCTCGCGGTAGCCGTTGCGGTGATTGAGACGCCCCGGGCTGCGGGAGCCGGACGGAGCGCCAGTCCTGGCCTCAATCTCCAGATCCATCATGCGCTCTGCGGCAAACGCCAGCATATCGCGCACCAAATCGCTGTCTGCCCCTTGCTCAATCAGCTCAACAAGGGCAATTCTGTCGTCGGTCATCGTCTTCTTCTCCAGGTTCGAGTTCGCATCCGAACCCTACCAGAAGATCGACGGTGGCCACCCCATCAGGGAAACCTTCCTACACCACCCGGTGGGACACGGCCTGAAAGGCCAGATGATTTTTTGAGCATTTACACACATTTCGATGTTTGGTGCCAGTATGTGATGGTGTAAATTTGTCATCATCACAGCGGTGGGGCCTAGGCCCGACTGACTGATCTCAGCCACAAGAGCACGGTGGCGGCCAGTGCGAGTGCCGTTTGCAGCACGGCTTGTCGTATTTGACTGGCAAAGAGCGGGATTCTCGGCTCGGAATGCACGGTTAGATGCCCTTTTACTCCAGCGCATCTCTGAACCAATCAGCGTCATAGCTGCGGTCAGCGAGCATCCGCTTGGCCTTGGGCAAATCGTCGAGCAAGGCTGCGGCGCCGGTGAAATCGCTTACCTGGCCGGCCGCGATGAAGAAGCTCAAAGGGCGGCCGCTTGCATCAGTCACGGCGTGCAACTTCGTGTTCATGCCGCCCTTGGTCCGTCCGATCAGGTTCCCGAGATCCCCATTATTATTCCCCAAGGCTTGAAGCTGTGTGGTGGGCCTTGGAATAGGTTGCGTCTATCATAACGGTCTGCGGCGCGGCTTTCTGGGCGGCCAGGCCTTCCATCGTCAGAGTACACACGCGCATTCCGTCCCACCGTTTCCACCAATTATACAATGCCTTGTGCGGCCCATATTCCTTGGGTGCATCCCGCAAGCGCAGCCTGTTCCGGTTAACGAAGATGATCCCGCCCAGCACCCGTTTGTCATCGACCCGTGGCTTGCCGTTACTCTTGGGAAAATACGGCGAAAGGCGCGCCATCCGCTCGTCCGTCAGCCAATACAGGCGCTCATGCTCAGCCTCCTCGCGGAGCCTGGAGCCGAAGGCGTGCGAAGCACAATCACATCACCCTCACTCAATAGGTCCTAAGCCTAGAGATAATGACTGGGGGCCACCATAGCCTTGGCCCGCTACGCTGACGAATAATTTGCGCGATTCGCGCCCCAAAAAATCGTCGGCCGTGGCGTAAATCTCCGCCTGATTTGGTCAAAATCGCGACTATGAATGAATCATCCGCTGAAGTTTAAAACTATTATCCCGCCTGAAGCACGATCGGACTGACGTCCGCACCCATTTCTATCCTTCCATACCCGTCTCGATCCTTAGCCCTGTTATTACAACCGCAAGTGCGACTGAGTTCTATGACACCGAAAATGCCCTTGCGTCGTGTGGTTGGCCAAATAATTCTTGTGTTTAGGGGGTGCCAGAAACAACCAGCGAATGGGAAAACGTGCCATGTCCAACACTGACCGAATTATCCGCCTGAAAACCGTATTGGCTCGCACTGGGCTGTCCCGCTCAACCATGTATCGCAAGATCTCTGAGGGGACGTTTCCGTCCCAGGTAAAGATCAGCGTCCACGGCACAGGCTGGCGCGAATCTGCTATCAACCGCTGGATTGACGATCCGGCCGCTTATCGCAACGAAGGCGCAGCCAAGTGACAGCGCCCTCCGCCGAACCGATCTGCGTAAAGGTCAACGAGGCCGCGCGCATGATCGGCGTCGGGCGCACCAAACTGTACGAATTGATCGCGTCCGGTGATGTCGAGGCCGTGAAGCTTGGCAAATCGACGCGCATTATCACGGCCAGCCTTCATCGGCTGATCAGGCGGCAGCACGAGCCGGAGTAGGCTCGTCTGCCGCCTTGGCTGAATTAGAGCGGTTTCCACACGAACTGAATCGTCGGGGATTCCCATCTGACACCTGATGTGATTCACGCTGCCTGCTGGCGAAGGAGGCCGGCATGGATGGCGCGCTCGCTTTCACAGGATCTTCGGGACAGGGTTGTTTCCGCGATTGACGGCGGCTTGAGTTGCCGCGCGGCGGCGGGTCGCTTTGGGGTCAGCGTATCGAGCGCGATCCGCTGGCGGCAGCTGGCACGAGAGCATGGGCAGGCTGTTGCCAAACCACGCGGCGGAGACCGGCACTCGGCCCGGATTGAGGCGCAGGGCGCATTCATCCGCGAACTGGTGACCGAACAGGCCGACATGACGCTGGTCGAGATACAGGCGAGGCTGATCGAACGGGGCACTTCGGTTGGTATCGGCACCCTGCACAGGTTTTTCGCGCGCCACGGCATCACTCGGAAAAAAAGACCGGGCACGCGATCGAGCAAGACCGCCCCGACGTCCTGAGGCAGCGCCAGTACTGGTTCGACGGCCAGCTCGATCTGGCACCGGAACGCCTCGTGTTCATCGATGAGACGTGGACCGCCACCAACATGACCCGTAGCCATGGTCGGTGCGCCAAGGGCGAACGCCTGCGGATGGGGTACCCGCATGGCCATCGCAAGACCACCACGCTGGTCGCGGGCCTGCGCATGACCGGTATGATCGCGCCCATGGTGCTCGATGGCCCCATCAACGGCGATTGGTTCGAAGCCTACGTGGCCCAGGTGCTGGTGCCCGAACTGCGCCAGGGCGACATCGTCGTCATGGACAACCTGTCGAGCCACAAGCGCGCATCGGTGCAGACGCTTATCGAGGCTGCCGGCGCATCGCTGCGCTTCCTTCCGCCCTACAGTCCTGACTTCAATCCCATCGAGAAGGCGTTTTCGCGCTTGAAGGCAATGTTGCGCAAAGCAGGCGAGCGAACCGTCAGCGGCCTCTGGGACCTGATCGGCAGGCTCGTCGATCTCTTCAAGCCCGCAGAATGCGCCAACTACTTCAGCTCGTGCGGCTATGATCCGGATTGAGCGGAAACCGCTCTAGCCCCAGGGTTCGCCTTTCCGGCGTCCAGGAATTCCGCCCAACGCGCCATCAGATCTCGGCGCTTGTCGAAGAAATCTGTCCGGCGATAGGCGGCTTCAACCTGATTGCTCAGCTTGTGCGCCAATGCCTTATCGGCAACTTCCTTCGGGAAATCCGTTTTCTCCGCTGCCCAGTCCGTAAAGGACGATCGGAAGCCGTGAACCGTCGCTCCTGCGATCCCGTCATTGCGGAGCAATTTGGTCATCGTCATGTCGCTGATCGGCTTCTCGCCGTTTGCCGAGAATACAAGCCCGTCATCGCTGGTCCGCTCATTCAATCGCTTTTGTAGCAGTGCCACGGCGGATGGAGACAGCGGCACGACATGGGTTTCCCGCGCCTTCATGCGCTCGCCGGGAATGGTCCAGATCGCTTTCTCCAGATCAAATTCGCTCCATACCGCGAAGCGCGTCTCGTTCGAGCGCACGGCATTGTAGATCGTGAAACGCAGCGCGTCCCTGCCGGTCGTAGGCGACGCTGCTGCCAATTGAGCCATAAGTTCAGGCACTTCGGCAAACGGCATTGCTTCAAGGTGCACAGCTTTCGCCGTCTGGCGCGGAAGGCCCTTCCGCACCGAACGTAGAGAAGTCTCCTCGGCCCGCCAGCCCTTGATATGTGCGAAGTCCAGCACCGCGCCTATGCGTTGTAGCAGGCGACGGGCCGTTTCCGGGATTTCCAGCCAAATGGGCGACAGCACGGTGACAACACAGGCGCTATCCACCTGATCGACAGGCTTGGTGCCGATGTGCGGGAATACGTGGTTCTCGAAGCTAGAGATCCAGTTCGCATAGCGGCGGTTCTTCCAGCCCTCCTTCAAGGCGTCGTAACAGTCGCGCGCCGCCGTTTCGAAGCTGGGTATGACCTTGCGGGCCTTGCGCCGCTCCGCCACCGGATCAGCACCAGCGCGAACTTTGCTCCGCAGCGCCGTCGCCGCCTCTCGGGCTTCGACAAGGGACACGTCCATGGCAGAGCCAAGCCCGTAATCCCTCCGCCTGCCCTTGTGCTGCATACGCAGCACCCAGGTCGCCGCGCCGCTTTCCTTGACCAGCAGACAAAGGCCACGGCCATCTACATGTCGACCCGGTTTTGCGTTCTTCACTTTCAGTGTTGTCAGTGCCATCGTTCGAGTCCCATTCGGGGAATCTTCGGCTTTCGTTCCCACGGAAAGGCCGCCGAAAATGCTCCCACATTCGTTCCCACAAATCGGTGGGATTTCAGGCAAATGTGGGCGACCGACCGCGAACACCTTACAAGCCAGATCGGCTAATTTACAGTGTGGTTAGGGATGCCTCGGCATTGCCTGAGACAGAATTTTTACGCCTCTTCTGGGCACCATTTTTCAATCCCAAGGCATCCCAAGAGGGTCGACAAAACGGCAGAATTCTGCCATTAATTGCTCTCACCGTTCCCGTGCAGTGTCAAGCGATACCATACGGTCTGGTGCCATGAAATGCCATTTTTCGGGCCAATGGCCCCACCTAAAAATGCTTCATGGCACCACATCTTGATGGCCTTGCCGACCCTTTCGCTGGAACCTGATGAGGAGAGTCGCAAATGCCGCTTACAGAGTTGCAAATCCGGAATGCCCGGTCTGGCGAAAAGATCACCCAGCTTGGCGATGATCGAGGCCTCTATCTGGAGGTCCATCCCAACGGGTCAAAACTGTGGCGATACAAATATCGGCACGCAGCCAAGCAGAAGCGCCTTGCTCTTGGACGCTATCCCGATGTCGGCTTGGCGGAAGCGCGGCGGCGAAGAGACGAAGCCCGACGGCAGCTTGAAAGCGGGATCGATCCCTTGATGGCGAGGAAGCGCGAAAAGCTGACAGCCGCTTTCAATGCTGCGAACAGTTTTGGTGACGTCGCCAAGGAATATGTCGACAAGATGGTCGCAGAAGGCCGCGCCGATACCACGATTAGCAAGGTGAACTGGCTGCTGGAGCAGTTGCAGCCCATAGCTGCCTTTCCGATCACCGACCTTAAGCCGATGGATGTTCTGGCCGCGCTTAAGCGTATCGAGGCAAGGGGCAAGTATGAAACCGCACGGCGGTGCCGTTCGTTCGCTGGCCGCGTGTTTCGCTACGCTGTGGCAACCGGGCGGGGTGAAACCGACCCGACCGCGATTTTGCGCGGTGCAATGATCGTTCCCAAGGTCAAGCATCATGCTGCCATCCTCGAACCAGCGCAGCTCGGAGAACTACTCCGTTCGATAGACTCCTACTCTGGCCATGCGATCACGCGGCTGGCGATGCAGGTCTCCCCACATGTCATGGCTAGACCGGGTGAAATCCGCAAAGCGACCTGGGCCGAGTTCGATCTGGACAATGCTGTGTGGAAAATTCCCGCCGAGCGCATGAAGATGCGCCGCCCGCATGAAATCCCATTGTCGCGGCAGGTGCTAGCCTATCTCGAAGAACTGTCCGCATTGACGGGACCGACCGGCTTCGTGTTTCCAGCCTTTCACACGTTCAAACGCCCTCTCAGCGAGAACACGGTCAATCAGGCGTTCCGGCGATTGGGCTATGCGGTGGGTGAGGTGACCGCCCACGGATTGCGCACCACCGCCTCAACCTTGCTCAACGAGAGCGGCAAATGGGCACCCGACGCCATCGAGCGGTCACTTGCCCATTCCGATGCGAACAGCGTTCGCGGTGTCTATAATCGCGGTCGCTATTGGGATGAGCGCGTGGCGATGCACCAATGGTGGAGCGATTATCTCGACCAGCTAAGACTTGGCGGCGACGTTGTTCCGTTTCCAGCGCCGGACCGAACCGCGAAAAGATCACGTTCGCATCTTAAGGCAGTTTGAGCGAGCCGTGCGCGTGGCTTCTTCAAGGTCGATCAGCGTGCTCGTTGCGAAAGCCGACTGGATCGGCGATCCACTGGTTGACGGCGGACTCGCGCCAGCCAGCGCCATGAATGCTGATCCTGACCTGACAAGGGAAGGTGCCTTCGGCGATCTTGCGATACATGGTCGATCGGGAAAGCCCGGTGCGGGCCAGTACGGTTTTGAGGCGGATAATTCTTTCGGAGTCGGACATGGGATGCACTTCCATTCTTTGACAGTCATTGGCTCCCCATGAGCCAAGAATTGGCGAAACAAATTTTCCGCGCAAGAGCCTGTTAGGCGACGGTGAGCGCAGGCGGACGAAAGGCGGCAATCGGCGGCGTACGAAGATGGACGGCTATGATCGAACAGAGCCGACTATGGACGGCGGTACGTGGCGGCGCAGGGCGGGGCTTAATTTTGGTGGATCAGTCGAAATTGCGTCGGCAGCCGGAACTGCCGCTCAATTGGACGCCAAAGCTGGACAGTCGGGGCCGAAATGTTCGCCGCCATTGCCGGTATTCGACGGCCTTATTCCGAGTCCATCGCAAAGCGAGTAAGTGGCTGAGAGTGTATGGCGTCACTTGACGCCGAACGAATTTGTTGTTAGGAGGTGCTATGAAGATCAGGAACGTGATCCACAAAGGGTTGCGGCGCTTCATCGAGAATGATGACGCTAGCGGGTTGCAGCCTGCTGTTGTCACCAAGGTGCAGCGTATCGTTTCCTTCCTCCAGGACATGGAGCGCGAGGAGGAGCTTCGCACCGTGCCGAGCTGGAAAGCGCATATGCTGACCGGCGACCGCAAGGGGACGTGGAGCCTATTCGTGACCAAGAACTGGAGGATGACGTTTCGGATCGACCGTCAGGATATCGAGATCATAGACCTTGACTATGAAGACTATCACTAGGAACTGGCACTAGGAGCTGGACATGAGCGCAATCGCAGGCATACGCATGAAGAACCCGGCGCATCCGGGCGGTTTCGTGAAATCGGAAATCATCGAGCCGTTGGGCTTGTCAGTGACGGCAGCGGCGCAGGTGTTGGGCGTCACCCGCGCGACGCTCTCGACCTTGCTCAACGAACATTCGCAGCTTTCGTCCGAAATGGCGCTGCGGATAGAAAAGGCGTTTGGCGTGTCGATGGACACGCTTATGCGGATGCAAAACAGCTATGACATCGCGCAGGCGAGGAAGCGTGAGGGGGAGATCAAGGTTATGCCGTTTAAGGGATTATCTGACGACGGTGGCGCGTCTGCTACGCTCTGAACATATTTTAAAGCGAGAGTTCGTGCATGCCGCGCATATTTGACAATATCGACAATTCACTGCTGCCCGAACTGAACAAGGTTCTTTCTGTATCAGAGCGGGCTGATTTTTGCGTTGGCTACTTCAATCTGCGGGGTTGGCGAAAAATTGATGAGCACATCGAAAGCTGGTCGGGACAGGATGGAAATGCCTGCCGATTGTTGGTCGGTATGCATCAATCGCCAGAGAGGGGGCTCCGGGAAAAGCTATCTTCTGCATATCACGATGATGGGATTGACAACGCCAGCGCTCTCGAACTCAAAAAAGCACTGGCAGAGGAATTCAGGACGCAGCTTGCGCTTGGCACGCCGACCAATAGCGACGAAGCCGGGTTGCGACGACTTGCACGTCAAATCCGAGCGCGGAAAGTAGTCGTCAAACTTTTCCTACGCCATCCGCTTCACGCAAAATTGTATCTTTTGCACAGGCCTGATCCGATCAATCCCAAGGTTGGCTTCGTAGGCAGTAGCAATCTCACGTTCGCAGGATTGGCATTTCAGGGTGAACTAAATGTCGATGTGATGGATCATGACGCTTGCGACAAGCTGGCAGCATGGTTCGAAGATCGCTGGAACGATCGCTGGTGCATCGACATTTCTGACGAACTTGCGACAATCATCGAGGAGAGCTGGGCGAGCGAAACGCTAGTCGATCCATACCATGTATATCTGAAAATCGCTTATCACCTGGCTCAAGAAGCTCGCCTCGGACAGTCAGAATTCCGTATCCCGGCAATCTTTGGCGACAAGCTGTTCGATTTCCAAACAAGTGCCGTGAAGGTCGCGGCCCATCATTTGAACAAGCGTGGCGGCGTTGTAATCGGTGACGTTGTTGGCCTCGGTAAATCGATTATGGCTTCAGCGTTACTCAAGATTCTCGAAGAGAGCGATGGACGGAGTTTGATCATTTGTCCCAAGAACCTCGTCGAGATGTGGGACGACTATGTTGAAACCTACAGCCTCCCGGCCAAGATCGTCTCGCTTTCGCGTGTCGAAAGCGAGCTGCCGGATCTTCGCCGTTATCGTACGGTCCTGATCGATGAGAGCCATAATCTCCGGAACCGTGAAGGCAAACGCTACAAGGTGATAGAGGACTATATCCGGTCAAATGATAGCCAATGTATTCTGCTGTCGGCCACACCCTATAATAAGTCGTTTATCGACCTGTCGTCCCAGCTTCGTCTGTTTATTGAGGACGATCAAGACATCGGCGTTCGTCCAGAGGCGATGATCCGCGCCATTGGCGGTGAGACCGAGTTTGTCCGCAAACACCAATGTGCCGTGCGATCAATTCCTGCTTTTGAAAAGAGCGACCAGACCGATGACTGGCGCGAATTAATGCGACTTTACATGATCCGTCGTACACGCGGGTTCATTCTCCAAAACTACGCCCAAACGGATGCAGCGAGTGGCCGCAAGTACATCACCTTTAACGACGGCACCCGGTCGTACTTCCCGGTTCGTCAGCCAAAATCCGTTAAGTTCGAAATCGACGACAAGGACCCTAATGACCCCTACGCTAAAGCTTATTCCGATGCTGTTGTTTCGGCAGTCGATGGCCTTTCACTGCCGCGCTATGGTTTGGCCAACTATCTGAATCCCGATCCAGCTCACCCGCCGACCCCAGCCGAAGATTTGATCATGGATGGCTTAGGCCGTGCTGGCGTTCGGCTGATGGGTTTTTGCAAGACCAATCTATTCAAAAGACTCGAAAGCGGCGGGCCTGCTTTCATTCAATCGCTGCAACGCCACGTCATGCGCAACCTTGTCTATTTACACGCGCTGGAGAACGGCCTGCCGGTTCCTATTGGAACGCAGGACGCCGAGTTGCTCGACGTGTCCGATGAAGATGCAGATTCTGAGGCTGCGGATACGCTCTTCGCCGATGGGGAATATGCTGGTGAAGCTGAAACTGAAGTTACGACCGACGAATTGGTGAAACAGCGCGAACAGGCAGCACTAATCTACGGCGTTTATGCAAATGCCAAGAAGCGCCGCTTCAAATGGTTAAAGGCAGCGCTGTTTAAGCGCTCGCTCCAAACTGATTTGCAGGCCGACATTGACGCCTTGCGCGGCGTTCTGCAAATTTGTGGGGAATGGGTGGAAGCGCGCGACACTAAACTCAAAGCGTTGATTGACCTTGCTCGCGTCGATCATCCGAATGACAAGCTGCTTATTTTTACGCAATTTGCCGACACCGCCCGGTATCTGGAAGCCGCCTTGCGTAATGCGGGCATCAACTCTGTGTCAGCCGTCACCGGCCAATCTGAGAATCCGACGCGGCTCGCATGGCGATTCAGCCCAAAATCGAACAAGAAGGAGCACATCGCGCAGGCCGAAGGAGAACTTCGCATCCTGATCGCAACGGACGTCCTATCAGAAGGCCAAAACCTTCAAGATTGCGCGACCATTGTCAATTTCGACCTTCCCTGGGCGATCATCCGACTGATCCAGCGCGCGGGTCGCGTCGACCGGATCGGGCAACAGGCCGACACAATCAACTGCTACTCCTTCCTTCCGGCCGATGGGGTTGAGCGGATCATCCGGCTTCGCTCACGTGTTCGAGAACGTTTGAAAGAAAATCAGGAAGTGGTCGGCTCGGACGAGGCCTTTTTTGAAGACGATGACAAAGAAAACCCGATTCAGGACCTCTACAGCGAAAAATCGGGCATTCTTGACGGCGAGGACGAAGGGGAAGTCGACCTAGCGTCTTATGCGTTCCAGATATGGCAAAACGCCATTGAAGCTGACCCGAAGTTGAAAAAACTGGTCGAAGACCTGCCCGATGTTGTGTTCGCGACCAAGAGATTGCCATCCATTACTGATGCCAAGGAAGGCGCACTCGTCTACATCCGCACACCGGACGACAATGATGCACTGGCTTGGGTGGACGAGCACGGAGAAATTCTGACGCAGTCGCCGCTGGCAATCCTTCGCGCCGCCGAATGCGCGCCAGATGAACCGGCTCTGGAGCGCACCGAGTTCCACCACGAAATCGTTGCCAAAGGCGTCGAGCATCTGATGCAAGAGGAGCGCACAACCCATGGTGCGCTTGGCCGCCCGTCCGGCGCGCGGTTCAAGACCTACGACCGGCTAAAAAGGTTTCTGGAGCAGCAGGGCAACGAACGCACCTTGTTTGTAACCGACCACTTCGTTCGCGATGTCGAAAAGGTGATGGCCGACATTTACGACTTTCCGATGTTCCAATCGACCATCGACACCCTCAATCGACACCTCAAAACGGGGATTAGCGACACCAAGCTTGCCGAAATGGTCATCGCACTTCGCGAAGATGGGCGTTTGTGTATCAAGCAGGACAAGGAAGAAGAGCAGACCGACATGCGTATCATTTGCTCAATGGGACTGAAAGGCTGACCATGGCAATCGACAGGGGGCAGGCGACAATCCATTTGCGGGCGTTTGATTTCGCCAAGCTTTTCATCGAGGAGTTGGGGTGGGACCGACCTCAATCCCGTCAACCCGAGCAGATCGAAGCAGGCGGCGCGCAATACGCTTTGACCCCGGTTGCGGACAAACGCGGCGTTCGAATATTCCATTGTGATGCGGTGCCCGAACGTAGCACCAGACAGCGCATCGAGCGCGAGATAACCAAGCGCGCTTACGAACACCTAATCATCTTCACAGACACTGCCCAGACCAAACAAATCTGGCAGTGGGTCGCGCGCGAAAAGGGCAAGCCCGCCGCCTTCCGCGAACACGAATGGCGCGCCAGCACTCCGCCTGATGCCTTGATCCAAAAGCTCGATCACATCGCCTTCACCCTCAGCGAAGAAGAAGGGCTGACCCTCGCCGGAACAACGCTGCGGATGCGCGATGCGTTTGATCGAGAGAAAATTACAAAACGGTTTTACGAAGCGTTCAAGCAGCAGCACGACCTCTTTCTGGGCTTCATAGAGGGGCTTGCCAGTGCGACCGACCGCCAATGGTATGCTTCGCTGATGCTCAACCGGTTGATGTTCGTCTATTTCATCCAGAAGAAGCGGTTTCTGGATAACGATATCGACTATCTGAAGAACCGGCTGGCACAGGTCCGCGCCGCCAAGGGCACAGACCAATTCCACAGCTTTTATCGCGCCTTCCTGCTCAAACTGTTTCACGGCGGTTTGGCGACTGCGGCAAATGCACGCGATCCGGAAACAGCACGTTTGCTCGGAGCCATCCCATATTTGAATGGCGGGCTGTTTGAACCGCATGCGCTGGAGGCCGAAGGTAACGCAATTCAGATCGCCGACGCCGCATTTGAAGGCGTGTTCAATTTCTTTGATCAATATGAATGGACGCTCGACACCCGTGCCATCGAACGCGCTGATGGTAAGGAGATCAACCCCGATGTCCTTGGCCACATCTTTGAAAAATACATCAACCAAAAGCAGATGGGGGCCTATTACACCAAGGAAGATATCACCGATTATATCACCAAGAACACCGTCATTCCCTGGCTTTTCCAGAATGCCATCGCGCATGACAAGGTGGCGTTCGAACCGGGCAGCGCGGTGTGGCGGATGCTTTCCGAAAATCCCGACGCCTATATCTACCCGGCGGTGAAGCACGGAGCGGATCAGCCGCTTCCCGACAACATCGCCGCAGGCATCGATGATGTTGCCCAGCGGGGTGACTGGAACAAGACTGCCCCTGCCAGCCACGGCCTGCCGACCGAAACCTGGCGTGAGTTGGTGGCGCGGCGCGAGCGCTATGCCAGCCTCAGGGCCAAGGCGGGGGCGGGCGAGATTGCCTCGATTGAGGATTTTATCACCCTCAATCTCGACATTCGCCAGTTTGCGCGCGACGCGATCCAATATGCTGAAAGCCCCGATCTTGTCCGCGCATTCTGGAAAGGCATTTCGGCGATCAAAGTGCTCGATCCGGCCTGCGGTTCGGGCGCATTCCTGTTTGCTGCGCTCAATATCCTTTACGACTTATATGATGCCTGCCTTGAGCGCATGGAGCAGTTCGTTGAAACAGCGCCGGAGGGCAGCGGGCCGCGTCAACTCTACTCGGATTTCCGCAGCGTTCTCGACCAGATCGAGCGCCACCCCAACCGCCCCTATTTCATCTATAAATCGATCATTCTCGATAACCTTTATGGCGTCGATATCATGGATGAGGCGGTAGAGATTTGTAAGCTCCGCCTGTTCCTGAAACTCGCGTCGCAACTGGAACGCGCCGACCAGATCGAGCCGTTGCCCGATATCGATTTCAATATCAGGGCGGGGAACACCCTGATCGGTTACACCTCGATCGCCGACGTGCGCCGCGCGACCGAGGCGTCAGGCTTTGACTTCGATGACCGTGCCGGGAAGATCGAAGCGGCAGCGCAGGATCTTGACGCCGCATTTCGACTGTTCCGTGAACAGCAGACCGCGCTTCATGGGGCGATCGGTGCTGATCACAAAATCGAACTACGAAACCGGCTTGCGGCGCTTGAGGCCCAGTTGGATCGGTACTTGGCACATGATTACGGCGTAGATGCTGGCGACGACATAGCGGCAAGCGCCAACTTTGCATCATGGAAGGCCAGCCACAAGCCCTTTCATTGGCTGGTCGAATTTTATGGGATTATTGAAAGTGGAGGGTTCGATGTGTCAGTCGGGAACCCCCCATACGTCAAGGCATCTGAAGTCCGAAAGGATTACGCCATCCGTGGCTACGACACCGAACGATGTTCCGACATGTATGCCTGGATTATGGAGCGGGCCGCGACATTGACGTCCGCTAATGGCTTTTACGGTATGGTTGTTCCGCTGAGCCTTACATTCTCTGGCAGCTTTCAGCCACTTCGAAATTTGTTGCTCGATCAGTTTGCTGGAAATTGGTTTTCGTCATTTGCCCGTATCCCGGCTGCACTATTCAGCGCCGACGTCCGAGTCCGAAATACAATCCATATCGGCAGTCGTGGAGGGAGAGCAGGGAATTACACTACGATCACACACCGCTGGTTTGAAGAAGCGCGGCCTTACTTGGTTGAGCGCATTGAATATGCGGAATTCCAGCCAGATCTTTGGGATGGGTTGGTGCCGAAGCTAAGCAACCAAAAGTTCTTAAGAGCGATAGAATCATCGAAGAGGGCAAATGGTAATCTGGACATGCGCCTGTCGTCATCCGCTACGGGGTACATGCTGCATTTCAAACAGGCGGCATACAATTGGGTGTCCTTTGGCTACAGTGAGCCACCATGCTATTCAGAGACAGGGCGACAGATACCCCAAACAAAGGTTGGACGCATCTTTGCGACGGATGAACCATCACGAAATATTATACACACGCTTTTGAACGGAAAAATCGCGTTCATCTGGTGGGCCATGATGGGCGACGATTTCGACGTTACGCGTAAAGACTTTGAATTTCTGCCTGTCCGCCGTCAGCACCAATGGCACAGAATTGAGGTTGTGATTTAAGGAGGATTTGGGCTTCGTCGTAGTGACGAAGGAACGAAGATGAAGCCCAAATCCTCCTTGAAAAAATCGCTGACGAAGGCCCCTGCTGAGCGGGTGGTGAAGGACATACGGCGTGCGACGCGCCGGCACTTCTCCGCAGAGGACAAAATCAGGATCGTGCTGGAAGGCTTGCGCGGTGAGGACAGCATTGCCGAGCTGTGCCGCAAGGAAGGCATCGCCCAGAGCCTGTATTACACCTGGTCGAAGGAGTTCATGGAGGCCGGGAAGCGACGGCTTGCTGGCGACACAGCCCGCGCCGCAACCACCGGCGAGGTGCAGGACTTGCGCCGCGAAGCCCGTGCCCTGAAGGAATGTGTGGCCGACCTGACACTCGAAAACCGCCTGCTCAAAAAAAGCATGATTGCGGATGGGGGCGACGACGAATGAGGTATCCCGCATCCGAGAAGCTCGAGATCATCAGGATCGTCGAGCAGTCACATCTGCCGGCCAAGCGCACGCTGGACCAGCTCGGCATCGCTCGCCGGACCTTCTATCGGTGGTACGACCGCTACCTCGAAGGCGGGCCGGAGGCCCTGGAAGATCGGCCATCGGCGCCAAGCCGGGTGTGGAATCGCATCGGTGATGACATCCGGGACCAGATCGTCGAGATGGCGCTGGAGACGACCGAACTATCCCCTCGAGAACTGGCTGTGCGCTTCACCGACGAGAGGCGCTACTTCGTGTCGGAAGCCACGGTTTACCGGCTTCTCAAGGCCCATGACCTGATCACCAGTCCGGCCTATGTCGTGATCAAGGCCGCCGATGCGTTCCACACCAGGACCACCCGCCCGAACGAGATGTGGCAGACCGACTTCACCTACTTCAAGATCATCGGGTGGGGCTGGATGTACCTGTCGACCGTGCTCGACGACTTCTCGCGCTACATCATCGCCTGGAAGCTGTGCACCAACATGCGGGCCGAGGACGTGACCGACACGCTGGACCTCGCCCTGGCGGCTTCCGGCTGCGACAGCGCCACGGTGCTGCACAAGCCCAGGCTGCTCAGCGACAATGGTCCGAGCTACATCGCGGGCGAACTGGCCGAATATATCGAGGCCAACAAGATGACCCATGTCCGCGGTGCCCCCATGCACCCGCAAACCCAGGGCAAGATCGAGCGCTGGCACCAGACCCTCAAAAACCGCATCCTGCTCGAAAATTACTTCCTGCCTGGCGATCTTGAGGCCCAGATCGAGGCCTTCATCGACCATTATAATCACCGACGTTACCACGAAAGCCTCGGTAACGTGACGCCCGCCGACGCCTACTTCGGCAGGGCACCGGCCATCATCAAACAGCGCGAAAGGATCAAACGACAGACCATCCAATATCGGCGCTTGCAGCACCGAAAGCTCGCCGCCTAATATCAATCCCCAGACGAGGCCCGCTCTCCACTAATTTACGCCGCGATCTGCGCCAAATGTTCTGACGACGGACACTGTCAAAAGTCGTGGCATTATTACACTGCCAAACCCCAACCGTTTCGATGCCCTGTCGGCAGGTGGTAATGGTGACGGTGTAGTACAAGTGTCGGAAATCCAGACCGCTTGCAACAATGTGGTCGTTGGTCAGCCGGGATCAAATTTCTGTTCTTTGTCTGCCGCAAGGCAGGCCGAGTTCGCGGCGGCGCATACCGGTCAAGATATCGTTGATGATCGTGACATAACCTTCGATCACTGGCTGCCCAGCTTCAATGCGAAGCTCGATGTTGGCGGTGGCCTGTTGTTCCGCTTTGCTGTTTCAAAGGGCATTTCGCGCCCCGATCTGGCGCTATTCCGTGCTGGCGGTGTTATTGCTGACAACACCGCAGATCTATTGGCCGATGGCACGCTGGCAACTGGACCACTTTTCCAGCTTTCCACAGGCAACCGCAATGTCCAGGCGACCCAATCCTGGAATTACGACCTTTCGGCTGAATGGTATTTCGACGATGTCGGTTCGATCACAGTCTCTGCGTTCCTGAAGGACATCAAAGGGATCGTCAGCAGCGGTGTCAATGTCGTTGACTACCCGTCGGCCAATGGAGACATTCCGGTCGAGGTCAACGGACCAAGCAACGAATTGGGAGGAACGCTGAAAGGTGCTGAAATCAGCTATCAGCAGACGTACGATTTCCTTCCGGGAATATTGAGTGGGCTCGGCTCGCAATTGACTTACACCTATGTCGATGCGGGCGATTTCTCCAACCCCGACCTTGTTGGAAACCGCGGTACTTTTGCTTCGCTGCAACCCCTTCAGGGCGTTTCAAAGCACACGGTTAATGCGACTGTGTTCTACGAAAAGGGTCCGCTGGCATTGCGTGCGGCTTATAATTGGCGTTCGGATTTCCTGATTACTCCGCGCGACGATATCTTCCCGTTCTCGCCGATATGGCAGGAATCGACAGGCCAACTTGACGCGTCGATCTTCTATTCGGTGACTGACAATATCAAGCTGGGCGTCCAAGGTGTGAACCTGCTCGATGCGGTAACGCGAACTTCTCAGGTTGTCGATTTCGACGGTACGCGCCTGACCCGTTCGGCATTCCGCAATGACCGGCGCTTCACCTTCATGGCACGTTTCGACTTCTAAACGCACATCCCAGTGCAACCTTGAGGCGGGCCTTGGTCTTTTGACCCGGGCCCGCTTTTCTTTGCAGCCTTTCCGGTCTGCATTGCTGGTTGATGCTTGCATCATATTCCGTAGGGAGGATTTACCATGTCACCTGTCAGAACTTTGGCCCTGATCTCATATGCTTCGGTGGGTGTGACACAGTCAGTGCCTGTCCTTGCCAATTCGCAAGGCGACGGATGGGAACTGGTCTGGTCAGACGAATTTGACGGTAACCAGCTGGACCGCAGCAAGTGGAAACCGGAAATGTCGTGCTGGGGCGGGGGCAATAACGAACGCCAATGCTATACCGACCGGTCGAAGAATATCCGTGTCGCCAATGGCAAATTGCACCTAATCGCGCATAAGGAAAAGTTTCGCGGCCCTGATCGCCCGCCGGAAATTGCGTCAAACCCCAACCCGAAAAAGGTTCAGCCCTTCACATCCGGGAAAATCCGCACATTGGGGCTTTCCAGCTGGAAATATGGCAAGATCGAATTCCGGGCCAAGCCGCCCAAGGGGCAGGGAACCTGGCCTGCCGTCTGGATGATGCCCTCGGAAAACTTCTATGGCAGTTGGCCGCGATCAGGCGAAATCGACATATTGGAAGGCGTCAATCTGGGCGCGACTTGCCTGCAATGCGAAGGCAATGTGGGCGAAAACCGAATGATCAGCGCGGTGCATTTCGGGGACTATGCGCCAAAAAACAAGGTCCGCGATACAAGGGTTGCACTACCTTCGCACGCGCTGCCCTCGGACGACTTCCATGTATGGACGCTGGAATGGGGCGAGGGACTGATGCGTTTCTACCTCGATGGCCGGAAATATTGGGAGCTGACCGAAAAAGACTGGAACAGCGCTTCGCCAAAGGCCAAGGGAAATCCCGTTGCGCCGTTCGACCAGCCCTTTTACATCATGGCCAATCTGGCCATTGGCGGCAAATTGTCCGAAGATAATAATGACAAAGGGGTTGCTGACAATGTGACGCCAGCGGTATTTGCAATCGATTGGATCCGAATTTATCAATGCTCGACCGATCGGGAGACGGGGTTGGCCTGCATGAACGGCGGCGAAAGGGACGAATAGGAATGGCCAGGCGCCGCCAGGCAGTTACGATCAAGCATGTTGCGGCCGATGCAGGGGTGTCCCTGCAAACGGTGAGCCGTGTCATCAACAATGAGCCGAATGTGCGTCCAGCGATGAAGGCAAAGGTCCAGGCTTCGATCGACAAGCTTGGTTATGTCCCCTCGATTGCAGCACAGCGGATGAGCGGATCGCGCTCCTACCTAATCCTGGCGATAAACGATCGGGACCGCACAATTGCCGATTGGCAGGCACGGCAGGGCACCGACTGGGTAGACCAGATGTTGCTCGGCGGTATGCTGAAGGCGGCGGAGCATGGCTATCGCATGATTTTCGAACTGGTCGATACGCACAGCGACCATGTCGAGCGCGAACTAGGGGCAACGATTGCCGCACTCCAGCCCGATGGCGTGATATTGACGCCGCCACACTCGGAAAATCCATTGATTACCGGCCTCTTGGTTGATCGCAAAATTCCCTTTGCCCGTATTGGCTCGAAAGAACCGGGGCCGGGCATCGCGATGATCATGGATGATGAAGGTTCTGCCCGACTGGCGACCGAACATTTGATTAAGCTCGGGCATCGCCGGATTGGCTTCATCGCAGGGTCGGAAGAATATAGCCTGTCGAACTGGCGCATCGACGGTTGGCGCGCAGCGATGAACGATGCGGGTCTGCCTCAGGACGAATTGTGCGTTCGCGGCGATTTCAGCTATGAAAGTGGTGTCGCGGCGACCGAAAAGCTGCTGGCGCTGGATGAACCGCCGACCGCTATCATTGCCAGCAATGACCAGATGACTTTGGCTGCTCTCGATACCGCCAAAAAGAAAGGGCTTTCGGTTCCCTATGACCTTTCCTTGCTCAGTTTTGACAACACCCCGGTTGCCCGCTTTACATCGCCGCATCTCACCGCAGTTGATCAGCCGATTGCGGCTACCTTTTCCAAGGCGGTCGAATTGCTGATTTTGAATGGGAATATTCCCGAAGAGCCGCAACCCGTGGTCATAGCCGGTAGCCTGATCGAACGCGGCAGCACGGCAGCGCCGGGCAGCGATGCCGCAGGATAGTCGGCCCGCGACTGCACGCCAATCGACGCGTTTTCTGTATCTTTATGCTTTGGCCGTAGCAGGCGGATCGATTGCCTATATACCGTTGCTGACAATCCTTTTGCCCCTGCATGTTGCCGCGACAGCCGGGGAAAGCGCTCTGTCCCTTCTGTCTTATATCGCCTTTGCCGGTGCTGTTTCGGCAAGCATTTCAAATATCGGTTTTGGCTGGGCGAGTGACTTCAGTCAATCGCGCCGCCCTTGGATAGCTGCAGGAGTGGTTCTATCCAGTGTCTTGTTGCTCGCCGTCCCGCTTGCAACCCGACCCGGTGCTATAATCGCTCTCATTGTGTGTTGGCAGATTGCTCTCAACATGATGCTCGCACCGCTATCTGCCTGGGCTGGGGATGTTGTGCCTGACGTGCAGAAAGGCATGCTGGGCGGCTTGATGGCTTTGGCACCGGCAATGGGTGCGCTTTCAGGCGCATTGGTGACAATGCAGGGCGTTGTACCGGAAAACCAAAGGCTGCTTTGGGTGGTTATACTGGTTTTGCTATTGGTGGCGCCGGTTCTTCTTTTCGGCCGACCGGTCGATATGCCCCAATTGATGCGCGAACAGCCAGATGACGAGCGGTACCAGACCAGCGAACAACCGAATGGCGCTGTCCGGCGGATGTGGATGGCCCGCTTGCTGGTGCAGATTGCCGAGGCATCACTCTTTGCTTTTCTGCTGATGTGGTTTCGCAGCATTGAACCCGGATTTGCGGAGAACAGGGCCGCCACTATTTTTGCATGCGTGCTGTGTGTTGCCGTGCTCTTTGCTCTCTATGTCGGGCGGTGGTCAGATCGGAACAACCGCCCGATCTTTCCGCTCGTCATCTGTTCGGGAGTTGCAGCTTTCGGCCTCCTGATAATGTCGATTGCGACGGACCTTCCGATCGCGATTGTCGGTTATGTGACTTTTGGCCTGGCCAGCAGCATATTCCTTGCTTTGCATTCCAGCCAGACATTGCGCGTGCTCCCTAAACCGACGCAACGCGGTAGGGATTTGGGGCTTTTTAACCTGACCAATACCGTTCCGTCACTTATCATGCCCTGGCTGACCCTGGCACTGGTGCCAATATACGGATTTGGCGCGCTGTTCGCGTTGTTGGCGGTGCTTGCAGCCATAGCCTGCTGGCTTTTACTGAAAATGCCCGACTGACGTGCCTTTAACGGGCGGGGCAGGGCAACTCCGCTCCACCGGCTTCGACGCGCACCGTTCTGAAGGAGGCAGCAAAACCTGGCGTGGATTCCATTCGTAACGGCAATCCAACGGCGTCAAATTTTGCCCCGGCCTCTGCAAAGCAGCGCAGCGGAATTTTTGTTTGGTCGGCCGTTCCAGTTGCGAGTGACTTGATTGCCGCACTCAAATCGAGCGTTGCGCCATTGAAGGAAAACCGAACGCTCTGTCCGGCATAGCTGTCGATCCGCCAGTCGATTGCCAACACGGCGTTGTCACGAAGCTGCCTTTCCAGATTTACAACGGGGCCGGAAATCGAAAACGCCGCCTTATCGCTCCAACTGAATTGTCGCGCATCTTCCTGAGCCCCTATATCAATCGCGCGCGATGCGATCGCCCCATCCAGCCCGAGATGCCAAGGTGCACGTACTTTGCCACGCAGCATGAAAAGGGTGGCGCCTTCCGATCCAGAAATGTCGATGCCGGGACTTTCGTTGACGCGGCCCAATCGGGATTTGCTCGCATAATTTAGCCCATAGCCGAGCGGGAAAAGGGGCTGTGAAATGGGCGAGCGCGCATCGGCGGGCCAGGCGAAGGGCAGTTTGCCGGTAAAGTCGCGCGCTGCCTTGCCATTGGCTCCAGCGACCAAAACATCGGCCACACCCTGACCCTGCGAACCGGGAAGCCAACCTGCGACAAATGCATCGGCAAGGTTGATCAGCTTGCCGGTGAACAGCGGACGCCCGGAAAGGAATAGCACCACGACACGGATATTTTTCGCTTTGAGCTTTTCAATAAGTTCGATCTCACCCTTTTGCGGCGTAAAGGCGAGGTGGGGAATGTCACCTTCGAATTCCGCGTAAGGTTTTTCACCCATAACAACGATGGCTACGTCCGGTTTTGTCGAGAAGCTGCCATCGGCAACGATTTCGGCCTTTCCGCCATTGGCTGCAACAGCTTCGGTTATGGCTCGTCCGATGGTTTGGCCCTTTGGAAAATCCTCTGCCTTTGTGTCTGTGCCCTGCCAGGTTACTGTCCAGCCTCCGGCCTGCATTGCCATATTGTCCGCGCCGGGCCCGGCAATCAGGACGCGGGCACCCTTGCGGACGGGCAGCGTACCCTTATTGTTTTTGAGGAGCACCAGCGATTTGGCGACTGCTTCGCGGGCCAGCGCAAGATGGGCATCCGCGCCAACCTTGGAGACGTCACCACGCTCGATCAGCTGGTCACCCATCAGCCCCAGCTTGAATTTCACGCGCAAAATGCGGCGGACCGCATCGTCTATGCGCGCTGCAGGAATCCGCCCTTCACGTGCGGCGGCCAAAGTGCTTTCATAAAGCCCTTTCCAGCTGTCAGGCGCCATATACAAATCAAGACCAGCATTGATGGCGGCGGGGCAATCCGTTGCAGAACATCCTGCGACTTGGCCATGGCCATTCCAGTCACCCACAACCAGCCCGTTGAAACCCATTCGGCCTTTGAGGACATCGGACAGCAACGATCGGTTGCCATGGTGTTTGATGCCATTCCAGCTTGAAAAGCTGGCCATTACAGTCAACGCACCTGCGTCGATCGAAACTGGATAGCCTTGGGCATGAACCGCCACCAACTCGGTTTCCGAAATCCGCGCGTCGCCCTGATCGCGACCATCAACGGTGCCGCCGTCGGCCAGGAAGTGTTTCGCGGTAGCGGCAACCCTGTCTGCGGCTAACGGCTTTCCCGCCGCGAGTTCGCCTTGAAGGCCAATTGTCATCGCCTTCGCATAGCCGGCAATCAGGGCAGGATCTGACGAATAGCCTTCATAGCTCCGCCCCCAACGCACATCCTGCGGAGCGGCCAATGTTGGCGCAAAAGTCCACTCTATTCCACTGGCAGCGATTTCAGCTGCAGTTGCAGCACCGATACGCCGGATAAGATCGGGATCACGCGCCGCGCCAAGGCCAATATTGTGGGGGAAAATGGTCGCGCCGGGCAGGTTTGAATGGCCGTGAACCGCGTCGACGCCGAACAATATCGGAATGCCGGCACCGCTCTTGCGGGACACGTCGCGGAAAGCATCAACCAACTGCTTCCACTTGTCGGCGCTGGCACGTTCATCGCCAAAAGGTCCGGAATTTCCGCCTGCCAGTATCGAACCCAGCGGATAACGGTTCAAATCTTCTGGCGTAATCGCGCTGATATCCGCCTGAATCAACTGGCCGACTTTCTGCTCGACCGTCATCTGTGACAGGATGGCATCTATCGATTTTTCAGTGGCAGGTGAGGTGATCTCGGCAGGGCTTGCGGCGGCTGGCCAGACTGTCGGATCGGCAGTGGCCAATGGCGACGGTGCGGTCGCAATTTCGGCAAATGAAATCGAAGGAGCGCACCCGGCCAACAGCAACGCCAGTGCTGATATCGATCTCTTAACCCGCATCAATTTCCTCCCATAATATGCATGTGAACGTTCTCATAACAAGTTCAAAAACGCAAGCGAAAATCAAAACTGTTGGATCGTCGGCGGCTACACTTGACGTGTTCCTCTTTGCCAATACGATTGGACCTAAGGATGAGGAGAGAATTGCGATGACCGAATGGACCTATGCTTCAATGTGGGAATCGATTGCGGCGGCAATCCCCGAAAAACCTGCCATTGTGCAGCAAGATTTGGTCATGAGCTGGCAAGAGTTCGATCGGGCGGCAAACGGTCTGGCTGCCTATCTGGTTGATGGCGGTTTGGGTCGGCAGGCGAAAGTAGCGGTCTATGCGCGCAACTGCCCTGAATATCTGATTGGCACCTATGCGGCGTTCAAGGCGAGCCTTGTGCCGTTCAATGTCAACTATCGCTATGGCAATGAAGAACTGGCCTATTTGTTCGAAAATGGCGATGCGGAGGCGGTGCTGTTTGAAACAGTCTATGCCGAGAAAATCGATGCCATTCGGGATCGGTTACCCGGTGTTAAGCTCTGGATAGCGATCGAGCGTGCCGGTTACCCGGTTCCACAATGGGCGGTGCCCTATTCCGATATTGCACCCGCCGATAGCCCGCCGGAAGGCAATGGCCCTCGAAGCAGCGAAGACCAGATGTTCATCTATACCGGCGGCACGACGGGCATGCCCAAGGCGGTGATGTGGCGGCAGGGTGATCTGATCGGAAAGGGTGGTTATGGTTCCAACCCCTTGCTTGGCATCGGACCTATGGATAGCCCGGACCAGTCGGGTCAGCGCGCGCTGGAGTTTCCCATTCCCGTGCGCATGCTGATCGGGCCGCCATTGATGCATGGAACGGGTCTGCTTTCCGCTTTTGCTGCATTTTCGGCGGGGGGCACTGTGCTGCTCAACCGGCCTGACCATTTCGATGCGGTCGAAAGCTGGAACCTGGCCGAGAAATGGCAGGCGACCTGGATCATCATTGTGGGTCAACCTTTTGCACAGCCGCTGCTCGATGCCCTCGATGCCGATCCGGGCAGGTGGGATCTGAAATCGGTGCTGTTCTTCACCTCATCCGGCGCGATGTGGAATGAGGAGAACAAGCGCGGACTGTTACGGCACATGCCGCAGGCGGCGTTGATGGATGCGTTCAGCTCTTCCGAAGCGCTTGGGCTGGGCACATCGGTTACCACGGCGGCAGAAACCGTGCACACCGCCGAGTTTGCGCTGGGTGAGGACTGTGCTGTCTTTGACGAGGATGGCAATCGCGTTCAGCCAGGTTCCGGCGTTCGCGGTCGCGTTGCGGTGGGCGGTTTTATCCCGGTCGGCTATTATAAGGACCCGGTCAAATCGGCGTCCACTTTCCTGACCATCGAAGGTCAGCGCTGGTCAGTCCCGGGCGACTGGGCGTTGGTGAATGAAGATGGGTCGCTAACCTTGCTCGGCCGGGGATCGCAATGCATCAACACAGGTGGCGAAAAGGTGTTCCCGGAAGAGGTGGAAGAGGCATTGAAGCGGCATCCTGCTGTTGTTGATGCCGCTGTATGCGGTCTGCCCGATCCACGCTTTGGCGAACGCGTCGCGGCTGTTGCTTCGCTCAAACCGGGTGCTGTGATCGACCAGAGGGATTTGATTGACCATGTGCGCGGCGAACTGGCGCACTATAAAGCACCGCGCCACCTTCTGTTCGTCGATACGGTTCCCCGCGCGCCGAATGGAAAAATGGACTACGCCGAAGTGAAGCGTCGAGCAGCCGAGGCTTTTGCAGTCAGTTGAGCCATTGCGCCGTCGGATTGGCTTGAAATTTCACCATAGCCCTGAGCCTGTCGAAGGGCATTTGTCGGCTGGGCGTGCTTCGACAGGCTCAGCACTACGGTTTTAGCAAATGGCCAAACGATAGCTTTAATAATCTAGCTGGCCGACAATCTGCAACACGCGATCAGCCCATTCGGGACGGCAGATTAGCAGGTCTGGCATATAAACGTCCTGCTGGTTGTAGATTAGCGGACTTCCGTCGACACGGCTGACGTGAAGCCCGTGCGCAACGGCAACGGCTGCGGGGGCGCAGCTATCCCATTCATATTGGCCACCGGTGTGGAGGTAAATTTCGGCCTCGCCGCGCACAATGGACATTGCTTTTGCACCTGCGCTGCCCATCGGGACAAGTTCTGCGCCGATCTGTTCGGCCACCGCAACAGCCTCTTTGGCAGGGCGCGTTCGGCTGACGACCATACGCGGTTTTGCCGCCGCTTCCGGAAGTGCAGCGGGCGTGTCGGTTCGTAATATGACACCCAAGCCAGGAAGCCCTACCGCACCGATTTCAGGCTTGCCATCTATGGCGAGGCCGACATGCACCGCCCAATCCGAGCGCGCTTCGCCATATTCGCGCGTGCCGTCGACGGGATCGACAATCCAGACCCGTGATTTATTCAACCGTTCGGGACTGTCCTTTTCCTCTTCGGACAGCAAACCGTCGTCGGGGCGCTGTTGGCGTAGGGCCGCCACGAGAAACTGGTTGGCCGTCTTATCTCCCGCATCGCCCAACTCCTTGCCGGTTATGAGGCCGGAATCGCGGACTTCGAGCAGGAGTCGGCCAGCGATATGGGCCAGATGGGCGGCAAGTTCGGCGTCGGTCATTGACTTACTTTAGCGGCAACAGTTTGCGGATGATATGCTCGGCTGCCTCGGCAGGTGTCATTTCGACCGTGTTGACGCGAATCTCCGGATTTTCCGGTGCCTCATAAGGGCTATCGATACCGGTGAAGTTTTTGAGCTGACCAGATCGCGCCTTCTTATAGAGGCCTTTGACGTCGCGGGCTTCGGCTACTTCTAGCGGAGTATCGACGAAAATCTCGATAAACTCGCCTTCGGGCAACATCTTGCGCACCATGTCGCGCTCAGCGCGGAACGGGCTGATAAAGGCCGTTAGCACGATCAAGCCGGCGTCCGCCATCAGCTTGGCCACTTCGCCAACGCGTCGGATGTTTTCGATGCGGTCGGCCTCGGTAAAGCCCAGGTCGCGATTCAGACCATGACGGACATTATCGCCATCGAGCAAGAAGGTGTGCCTGTTCATGAGGTGAAGCTGCTTTTCAACTTCATTCGCGATTGTCGATTTACCCGAACCCGAAAGCCCAGTGAACCAAAGAACCCGTGGTTTCTGGTTTTTGAGCGAGGAATGGTCTTCGCGGCTTATGTCGGTGGGTTGCCAATGGACATTTTGGGCGCGCCGCAATGAGAAGTGCAACATGCCAGCGCCAACCGTGCGGTTGGTGATCTTATCGATCAAAATGAAGCCGCCGAGAGTCCGGCTGTCCGCATAAGCCTCAAACACGATGGGTTTGTCGGTCGCCAGCTCCGCAACGCCAATCGCATTCAATTCAAGTGTTTTGGCAGCAAGGTGGTCCATCGTATTGACATTGATGGTGTATTTTGGCTGCTGTACTGTTGCGGAAACTGTCTGGGTGCCGAGCTTCAGCCAATAAGACCGACCGACATGCAGCGCATCATCGTCCATCCAGACAATCGTTGCCTCGAACTGGTCCGAGACTTCGGGAGGGTTATCCGCTGTGGCAATCACATTTCCGCGCGAACAATCGACCTCATTTGCAAAGCACAATGTGACCGATTGACCTGCGACGGCCTCATCCAGTTCGCCTTCAAGCGTTACGATTTTCGCGATCGTTGAGGTTTTGCCCCCGGGAAGAACGCGAATGGCATCGCCCGGCTTGACTGACCCCCCAGAAATCAGGCCGGAAAAACCGCGGAAGTCCAGATTGGGGCGATTGACCCATTGGACGGGCAGGCGAAACGGCTTCATCTGGTCGGTTGTGTTATCGATTTCGACCGTTTCCAGATGCTCGATCAGCGGCTTTCCGTCATACCACGGCGTATTCGCACTGTTCGCGGTGATATTGTCACCCTTGAAGCCTGATATAGGCATCGGTGTGAAGTTCTTGATGCCGATTTCCGCTGCAAAAGCGGCATAGTCTGCGACAATGGCATCATATCTGGCTTGATCATAATCGATCAGGTCCATCTTGTTGACGGCCAGCACGATATTTTTGATGCCGATGAGGTTGCACAAATAGCTGTGCCGCCGGGTTTGCACGAGCACGCCCTTGCGCGCGTCGATCAGGATGACGGCAAGATCTGCGGTCGAAGCGCCGGTGAACATGTTGCGGGTATATTGTTCGTGGCCCGGGCAATCGGCGACGATGAACTTGCGCTTTTCGGTCGCGAAGAAGCGGTAGGCGACATCTATGGTGATGCCCTGTTCGCGTTCGGCGGCAAGGCCATCAACCAGCAGCGCAAAGTCGATTTCCTGCCCCTGCGTGCCGACGCGCTTGCTGTCGGCCTGCAAAGCATCGAGTTGATCCTCGAAGATCATCTTGCTGTCATAGAGCAATCGACCGATCAGCGTTGATTTGCCGTCATCGACCGAACCACAAGTGATGAACCGCAACAGGCTTTTATGCTGGTGCTGTTCCAGATAAGCGTCGATATCCTCGGCAATCAGCGCGTCGGTTTTGTAGACGGGGTCCATCAGAAATACCCCTCCTGCTTCTTTTTCTCCATCGACGCATCGCCGCCATCTTTGTCGATAATGCGCCCCTGCCTTTCACTGGTCGTGGTGAGCAGCATTTCCTGGATGACTTCGGGCAGTGTTCTGGCTTCGCTCTCGACTGCTCCCGTCAGAGGATAACAGCCAAGCGTGCGGAAGCGGATGGAGCGTTCAACCGGCACTTCGCCTTCCTGCAACGGGAAACGCTCGTCATCCACCATCAGCAGCAAACCGTCGCGCTCGACGGTCGGGCGTTTGGCGCTGAAATAAAGCGGTACAATGGGGATATCGTTCAAATGGATATACTGCCAGATATCGAGTTCGGTCCAGTTCGAGATCGGGAAGATGCGGATGCTCTCCCCTTTGGCCTTCTTGGCATTATAGAGGTTCCACAATTCGGGGCGTTGGTTCTTCGGATCCCAGCCATGGGTGGCAGTTCGGAAGGAGAATATACGTTCCTTTGCGCGGCTCTTTTCCTCGTCTCTCCGTGCACCGCCAAAGGCGGCGTCAAAGCCGTAAAGATCCAGCGCCTGCTTCAGCCCTTCGGTCTTCCACATATCGGTATGAAGAGGGCCATGGTCGAACGGGTTGATGCCGCGCTCCTTGGCTTCGGGGTTCTGATAGACCAGAAGCTCCATACCGCTTTCCTGCGCCATCCGGTCGCGCAGCTTGTACATTTCCTGGAATTTCCAGGTGGTATCGACGTGCAGCAGCGGGAAGGGCGGCGGCGAGGGGTAGAATGCCTTTCGCGCCAGATGCAGCATCACTGCGCTGTCTTTACCGACCGAGTAAAGCATCACCGGCTTTTCAGCTTCGGCTACCACTTCGCGCATGATGTGTATGCTTTCAGCTTCGAGCCGTTCGAGATGCGTTAAATTTCGGGTCATGGGGAAAAGGCATTCCTGAATTATATTTCGCGTTGCACTACACAGATTCTTCAGGCGCTCTAGGAAGAATCGGTTGTCGATTTGGTAGCTGGGGTTTTGCTAAGGATGCGGCAGCCGGCATTCGGGTGTGCTTTTCGCGGAACTTGATAAGCCGTAATGCTGGGTGTTAGGGGCCGATTTGAAGTTATAAGTCGGCAGGGGAAACAGACTGTGGCAAATTTGAAGATGCGTTCCTGGTTATTTGCCCCCGGCGACAGCGAACGGAAAATGGCAAAGGCGCTCGAAGGGCCTGCCGATATTATCCTGCTCGATCTTGAAGATGCAGTGGCGACCGAAAACAAGCCACTTGCCCGCCAGCAGGTGCATGATTTCCTGCTCGCTCATTCGATCTCACGGGAGCGCATCTGGGTGCGGGTCAACCCGCTAGATGGGCCACACACGCTGGACGATCTGGTGGCCATCATGCCGGCGCACCCCGGTGGGATCATGCTGCCCAAAGTCTATGGGCGGCAGGATGTTGAGCTGCTCGATCACTATCTGATGGCATTTGAGGCGGCGCAGGGCTTCGAGCGGGGGGCGACGCCGGTTATCGTGTTGGCGACCGAAACCGCTGAAGCCATGTTCCATACTGGTGACTATAAGAGTGCGCCACGCTTAGCTGCTCTTACCTGGGGAGCAGAGGATCTGGCGGATTCGGTTGGGGCGAATTCAAACCGCAATGCCGACGGCAGCTATTCCTTCACTTTCGAACTGGCGCGCAGCCTGACCTTGCTGGGCGCGGCGACCGCTGGGGTTCCGGCGATCGAGACGATCTGTGCCGATTTCAAGGATCTCGAAGCACTCCGCCTGCGTGCACAAAAGGTGCGGCGCGATGGCTATCGCGGCATGCTTGCGATCCATCCGGCTCAGGTCGAAGTCATCAATGCTGCCTTTACACCAAGTGCTGAAGAAATCGCCGAAGCGCGCGAAATTGTGGCGCTGTTTGCTGCCAACCCCGGTTTGGGAACGATCGGCTGGAAAGGTGGGATGCTCGACCGCCCATTCCTCTCGCGCGCGCAGCAATTGCTGGCGCAAGTTGATGAGTAGCGCCTTCCGCTTTTAGCGCTGGCTTTCGTGGCCAGTTTGTGGTTTCGGCGCAGCGAGAAGGGAGCCTTTCCATGGCAGGACTTTGGTTCGACGAACTGAGCGTCGGTCAGACTTTCGATCACCCGATCCGGCGGACGGTGACCGAGACCGATAATCTGCTTTTCAGCACGATGACGCACAACCCGGCGCAGCTTCACCTCGATGAGGAATATATGAAGGGCAGCGACTATGGCACGCGGATCGTCAACAGCTGCTTCACATTGGGGCTGATGGTAGGGATTTCCGTCGGTGATACCACATTGGGTACTGCAGTGGCCAATCTGGGATGGGATGAAGTGCGTTTTCCCAAACCGGTGTTCATCGGCGATACGCTGAACATCAAAACGACGGTCATCGAATTGCGGGAATCGCGTTCGCGGCCTGATGCTGGCATCGTCACTTTCTTGCATGAAGCGTTCAACCAGCGGGGCGAGACGGTCGCGACCTGCAAACGTTCGGGCTTGCAACGCAAGAAGCCGCAATAAGTCTGTTTTAGCGAGGGTGTAATGACGGGGCAGGGTGCAGGCGTAATCATAGTGGGTGGCGGCCATGGAGGCGCGCAGGCGGCGATTGCGCTGCGGCAGAATGGCTATGCCGGTCCGGTAACGATAATCGGGCGCGAGGAAGAACCGCCTTACGAACGCCCGCCGCTCTCAAAAGAATATATGGCGGGCGAGAAGGAATTTGAACGCATCTACATCCGTCCGCGCGCCTTTTGGCAGGAAAAGCAGGTCGATCTGTTGCTGGGCCGTTCGGTTGAGGCTGTCGATCCTGCCGCGAAGACTGTGAAGCTCGATGATGGAACCGAGCGTTCCTATGAATCGCTGATTTGGGCCGCAGGCGGCGACCCGCGCCGCTTGCCGCTGCTGGGTGGTGAGCTGAAGGGCGTACATTGCGTGCGCAACCGGGCCGATGCCGATGCGATCATGGCCGAACTGACCGGGGTCGAGCAGGTAGTCGTGATTGGCGGTGGCTATATCGGGCTTGAAGCAGCGGCGGTGCTCACCAAACTGGGCAAGAAGGTTGTGCTGCTTGAAGCTTTGCCGCGTGTGCTGGCGCGTGTTGCAGGGCCCGAACTTTCGGAATTTTATGAGACCGAACATCGCGCCCATGGCGTTGATCTTCGCACAGGTGTATCCATCGATGCGCTTGAGGGCGAAGACGGAAACGTAACCGGCGTGCGGCTAGCTGATGGCTCCGTCATACCGGCGCAGATGGTCATTGTCGGGATTGGCATCATTCCCTCGGTTGAACCGCTGCTGGCTGCGGGCGCTAAAGGTGGCAATGGCATAGAGGTGGACGAATATTGCCGCACCAGCCTTCCCGACATCTATGCCATCGGCGATTGCGCCGCGCATGCCAATAGTTTCGCAGGCGGGGCAATAATCCGGCTGGAATCGGTGCAGAATGCCAATGATCAGGCCACCGTCGCGGCGAAGACGATCTGCAGCGCAGACCCACAGCCTTACAAGGCGACGCCCTGGTTCTGGTCGAACCAATATGACCTGAAATTGCAGACTGTGGGCCTGTCTACCGGGCATGATGCCACCGTGCTACGCGGCGATCCGGCGACACGCAGCTTTTCGGTCATTTACCTGAAGGATGGCAAAGTCATCGCGCTCGATTGCGTCAATATGGTCAAGGATTATGTGCAAGGCCGCAAGCTGGTCGAAGCAGGGGCCACTATCGCAGCAGAGCGCTTGGCCGATAGCTCGGTCCCGCTCAAAGACCTGCTCGAAGCATAAACGACACTTCCCCTTTAGCCGCCAAGGCATTTGCACTAAGGCGGCACCATTGAGTCATATGAGAAGAGAGACGACATGCGTCAGATAGATCATTTCCTTGTGGGTGGTGCGCCTGCGGCTACGCGGTTCAGCGACATAATGGATCCCAATAATGGCGGTGTGCAGGGGCGGGTTGCCCTTGGTGACAAAGTTGTGCTGGACCGCGCTGTTGCCGCTGCACAGGCCGCACAACCGGCATGGGCAGCAATGAACCCGCAGCGCCGTGCGCGCGTGATGTTTGATTTCAAGGCGCTCGTTGAAAAGCATATGGATGAGCTGGCGCATATGCTCAGCGCCGAACATGGCAAGGTGATTGCCGACAGCAAGGGCGATATCCAGCGCGGGCTGGAGGTTGTCGAATTTTGCTGCGGCCTGCCGCATGTGCTGAAGGGTGAATATACGCAGGGCGCAGGCCCAGGCATTGACGTCTATTCGATGCGCCAACCGCTGGGCATCGGCGCGGGCATTACGCCGTTTAACTTCCCCGCGATGATCCCCTTGTGGATGGGCGCTGTTGCAACCAGCGTCGGCAATGCGTTCATCCTGAAGCCTTCGGAGCGTGATCCGAGCGTGCCCAATCGCTTGGCCGAACTGTTCCTTGAGGCAGGAATACCCGAGGGGATTTTCCAGGTCGTGCATGGCGACAAGGAAATGGTGGATGCAATCCTCGACCATCCGGCGATCAGCGCCGTCAGCTTTGTGGGTTCATCCGACATTGCGCACTATGTCTACAACCGTGGCGTGGCTGCCGGAAAGCGCGTGCAGGCAATGGGCGGGGCGAAGAACCACGGCATTGTGATGCCTGATGCTGATCTTGATCAGGTGGTGAACGACCTGACCGGCGCTGCCTTCGGTTCGGCGGGTGAACGCTGCATGGCGCTGCCCGTGGTCGTGCCGGTGGGTGATGACACCGCCGAAGCCTTGAAGGCGAAGCTGATCCCCGCGATCCACGCGCTCAAGATCGGTATCTCGACCGACAATGAGGCGCATTATGGCCCGGTTGTCACCGCGCAGCACAAGGCGAAGGTCGAAGGCTGGATCCAGAAATGCGCCGACGAAGGTGCAGAGCTTGTCATCGACGGGCGCGGCTTCAAGCTGCAGGGGCATGAAGAAGGCTATTTCATCGGCCCGACTCTGTTCGACCATGTCACCACTGACATGGAAAGCTATAAGGAAGAGATTTTCGGCCCCGTGCTGCAGATGGTGCGCGCCAAGGATTTCGACGAGGCATTGAGCCTTCCCAGCAAGCATCAATATGGCAATGGCGTCGCGATCTTCACGCGCAACGGCCACGCCGCCCGCGAATTTGCCAGTCGCGTCAATGTCGGCATGGTCGGTATCAATGTGCCAATCCCGGTGCCGGTCGCCTATCACAGCTTTGGCGGCTGGAAGCGCTCGGGCTTTGGCGACACCGACCAATATGGCATGGAAGGCATCAAATTCTGGACCAAGGTCAAGAAAGTCACCGCGCGCTGGCCCGATGGCGGCGGCGATGGAAGCAATGCCTTCATCATTCCGACAATGGGCTAAACGATGACCAACCAGTTTGACCTTACCGAAGACCAGCTTGCCATTCAGGATATGGCGCGCAAGTTCACCGCTGATCGCATCACACCCTTTGCAGGCGAGTGGGACGAGAAAAGCCATTATCCGGTCGATGTCTGGAAGGCGGCGGGTGAGCTTGGCTTTGGCGCGATCTACATCTCCGAAGAGAATGGCGGGATCGGGCTCGGTCGGCTTGAAGCGGCGTTGATCATGGAGGCGATGGCCTATGGTTGCCCCGCGACCAGCGCCTATATCTCGATCCACAATATGGCCGCCTGGATGATCG
>CALMYW010000517.1 GCA_937873665.1 uncultured Sphingorhabdus sp. | reverse complement strand
CCAATACTCCGTTAATTTACGCAGCCATCAGTGCCAAATGTTCTGACGACGGACAATAGTCATAAATCGTGGCTGCCGTAACATCGTCCGTGCCAATCCGATCGAACGAAATTGATGGGCCTTCGCCTTCCTCGCAATAGTCTTTGCGGTAGGTGACGCCTTGGATGGCCGCGTAAATGGCGCTGTCATTTATCTTTGGTTCAGCCACTTGCGGTGCTTCGACCACTGTTGGTGGCTGATCAGTTTGCACTGGTGCTATAGCAATCGGAGGCTGTTCCTGTGAGGTTACATCACTATCCGACCCCAACTTCATTCCGAAATACACAGCCCCAGCAATCGCAATCGCAGCGACTACAAAGCCAATGCCGATCAATATATGTCGATTATCGCGCTGGATCATTGGCTCACCCTTCTTTTCGCTTTGAAGCATTGCTTTGCTCGATGGCTTCAGCAACGCGGTGAACACCTGACGCGATTTCCTTGTGGCGATCATGCAGCGAAATCAGGATAGCGATTGCCCCTAGATTGATAATCATGAAGACCACAGCGATTAGCACGCCGCCAATGGCATAGGGTGTCGCCAGTCCCTGCATTGGTCCTTTGGGGTCGATGGCTGCAAAGACGAACAGCGCAATGCCTGTCAGCATGAGGAAACATGCGCCAAGAATGAGATATTTGAACAACGATACGATGAATGCCACGACGCCCGCTCCTAGCCTTTGTAGTTTTCAAGAAAGATTGTCCGACCGATGGTCTCATCGAGAATGCAGCTGGAATAGATGATGCTGGAGAGCGAGCCTCCGCCTTCTTCTGCAGAGGCTCGGGCACATTTAGCATCGCGCTGCTTTATCCAGGCTCGCTGCAATCCGCGTAACTTGTCTTTCCGGGGCTTTGGCAAGGGACGCATGACCATGACATAGGCTTGGTTGAGCCGGGCATCTTGGCGGTCAATCTCTGTGCCCAGACAATCCATCATATCGGCAGTGACGCCGCCCGATGCATCCATGCACTGGGCATAGTCGCGACTATATCGCTTTTCGATCTGTGTTTGCGTCTGTGCTGACGCTGAGGTCGTAATAAAAGCGGTGATCAACAAAGTTCTGGAAAGTTTCATTTTCTTCTTCCTTTTAGATTTTCATGCGTGATCAAGCATAGAACATCAACTAGAAAATGGGCTGTAAATGCCGTGGCCTGATAAGCGCTGTTTTGGGATTGTGCCGCAGTGGCAAGCAATCCGAGAACCCCCGAAGAAGACCGTTGCCTGAAGGCATTGGGCAAAGCGATCCGCGATGCCCGCAAGTCTTGTAATATTTCACAGGAGGCGCTTGCCCATATTTCGGGGATAGATCGTAGCCATACTGGCAAGATCGAACGTGGCGAACGCAACGTCACAGCGCTTAATCTGCTGCGCATCGCTGATGCTCTAAAGATTTTACCGTCGGAGCTATTTGGCAAAGCCGGATTATAAACTGACGGGCAGGCAGTTCTTCCGCACATTGCGTCCATGCTCACCACTCCGTCACGAGCATGATTGTGAGAACGCGGGTAGTTACATTGGGATCAGCAGGATCGTCTGAACCAAATTTCCGGTCCTTGTCGTAATAGTCGATCTTCCAGAGCAAATCGGCATCGAACAATGTCAGATCGCCAAAGTCTCGTTCGCCATGGGGGTCATTGTCCGCGTCAAAACTATCATAGGCGGCAAGCGCCGCTGTGAGGGCTGCTCGATCAAAGTTTTTCAGTGAAGATACGCCGCGCGTGACCACGATTGTGCCACCTTCACCTGTTTTGCGAAGAGTATCGTTTAGTTGGGCTATGGCTTCGGCCCTTGGCAGCGTTGCGCACTGCGTCTCTTTGTCCATGTTCATGATGATATTCTCCAAACAAACAGCACGGCCACCGAACGTGCCGGTGACCGCCTGTTGCTGCCGATCGGGATTATTTGAGCTTCGCTGCTGCGCGGACCTGCTCAACAATCTTGTCGAGTTCAGCCTTTGCAGAGATGGCGAGTTCGACCGCCTTGCCGATGGGAGCCAAGGCTTTGTCGAGATCATTCTCTTCCCAGCCCTTTGCGAGCAGATCACCGCTCACTTTGACGGGCAAGAACAATTGATCTTTGGCCTCGTTACGGACAAATCCAAGTTTGAGCAGAGCATCGAGAGCCTTGTCATTGGCAAAAACCTTCTGGGCCAATGGCAACAGTCCATTGCGGAACACCAACTCCAAGCCCATCTTTGTGGAGCCAACCCCGATCGCCGCTGCAATCCAGCTATATTCGTCTTCGGCATCACAGAACTCGACGATTTCAAGCCAGGCGTCGCCTTTTCCCACGCCCTTTGTCATCTTCCAATCGGGCGGCACGATGAGGGCGCTCCAGCCTGAATCGGCTACTTTCCATTCTTTGGGTGTGAGTTTGGCGACAAGCGCACGAACCTCGCGCATCATGCGCTCGCTCAACAGGTCGCTGGCCAAATGCCAGTCGCTTTCAACATTTGCGATGTTGCGGATGATCCGGGCCGCAATCGCCGGGTCATGCGATTGCGCCACCAAATTTTTCTCATGCTGATCCATTTCATTCTCCATTGCGTATGTGGATGGCCCCCGAAGGGCCTCCGCCAACCGACAAGCTGGCGTTGCAATGGAATGCCCGCATCAAGCTGGGCTAATGCGCCCAATGGCTGATGCATGCTATCTCGCTGTCGGGATCAATCTCCTGACAGGCCCTTTTGTGAACCTCATTCGAAAGTGCGAATTTGTCCGGAAAATTTTGGTCTATAAGCCGACTAAATGGGTAAATCCCGAACACATCGCTGCACGATTTTTAGCGGATTTGGCTAAAAATGTCAAAAATGGCCAAGGCCTGCGGCGGACAATAGGATGTATAAATCAGTATCTTATGGGCAATTCAGCGCCTTTTCAACGTGATTCGCTGGCCTTTGCCGAGGCTGCTTGCAAATGGCATAAACAGGACATTAGAGCCATTGCCTCCCGAGCCCGTCAATTCCCCATTTCCGCAATATTGCACCCACGCTTCCATCAATTCACGACGCTTTTCAAGGGCATGACCTCTTCTGTAAGCCCGCTCGGTGGCTGAGGCGATCGTATGCGCCAACGCCATTTCGACCTCTTCGCGGCCGAATAAAGTCTTGTCGCCGGCCCAATCTCGAAAGGATGATCGAAAACCGTGGACCGTAATGTCTGTCCGGCCGATCCGATTGAGCAGCTGGCTCATCGCCATGTTCGACAATGGACCGCCCCGTGGAGACTTGAACACAAAGTCGGTCGGCTTGTCGGACTTCTTCTTCAGTTCGGTCACAATCGTTACTGCGTCAGCACTCAACGGCACGATATGTTCTTTGCCTGCTTTCATTCGCGATGCAGGAACTTTCCAGAGCATTGCGCTGATATCCAGCTCAGCCCATGTTAGCCCGCGAACCTCACCTGACCGGGCAGCCGTCAAGATTGTGAACTCCAATGCTCTTGCCGCAATGGCAGGCCGTTTGCGTAGTTCTTCCATGAAGGCAGCCATCTCATCAAAAGGCAGCGCTGCATGATGCTTAACTTCAATCTTCGACCGCTTTGGCAACAGCAGTTCGAGATGGCCACGAGCTCTTGCTGGATTGTCGCCAGAGCGCAGGCCTTTGGCTTTCGCTGCATCGAGGATACGCTCAATTCTTCCTCGCACCCGTGAAGCGGTTTCTGGTTTTGCCAACCAAATGGGCTTCAGGACTGCCAGCACATGCTCGGTTGATATCTTAGCAAGCGGTAGATCAAACAAAGGCTTGGCGTAGGTCTGGAGAGTATTGCGCCATTGTTGGCGGTGCTTGGGGTTTTTGAACCCTTCCTCGATGTCGGTGACATACTGCATGGCAAAAGAGCCGAATCTGTTTTCAGGGCTCCGTTCGGCCTCGGCTTCCTGCTTTTCAAAACGCGGATCTTTGCCGTCGAAAATCAGCGCACGGAAATGCTCAGCCTGCTTACGAGCCTCGGCCAGAGAGACCTTCTGAGCAATTCCAATCCCTATTTCGAATCTTTTACCTTCAAATGTCCCGATAAAGATCCAACTACGACCACCTGGCCTTACGCGCAGGTATAAACCTCCGCCATCCGAGTAAATACCTGGCTTACTGATCGCAGCCACCTGTTTGATATTGAGCTTGTTACGCGCGCGCGAGGACATGTGACTCGCAATATAGGTCTTATTCAATTACTGGTAGCCATAATTTAGGCAGCGATTTGACGCGTGCTCCCACAGTCCATTGCGAACTCAAAATCTACGAAAAAATGTTGAAAAACCTAGCTTTCAGCCGTTCGCCCGCGTTCGCGGCGTATTGTGAAAAATCAGGAAATGGCGGAGACGGAGGGATTCGAACCCTCGATACGGTTTTGCCGTATACTCACTTTCCAGGCGAGCGCCTTCGACCACTCGGCCACGTCTCCGCATCCTGGATGGCGCGCCCTATCGTGAGAATGTTGCTTTCGCAAGCGCCGATGCTTTGCAATAAGGTGCGGATGATCAAAAAGCCCTTGTTGCTCGCCTGCGCTGCCGCTTTTGCCGCGCTCCCCTTGTCCGCCCAGGATACGAAACCCGAATATCCTTCGCCGCCGGAAATCGTTGCCAAGGCGCAGGCGGAAGAGTGGGTTGCCATTGCACCGTCTGATCTATTGGTGATGGACTTGGCGCCCGACGCCAAGGGCAAAGCCCGTCGCGTGGTTATCCAGTTGATGCCCGCGCCTTTCAGCCAGGGCTGGGTGGGCAATATCCGCAAGCTGGCGGCGGCGAAGTGGTGGGACGGCACCAGCGTCAACCGCGTACAGGACAATTATGTCGTGCAATGGGGAGATGCGACCGAGAAGAAGGCTTTGCCTGAGGGATTGGCGGTGGTGCCGGAGCGCGAGTATGTCACTCCTTTTAGAGTAGGGGTGATGGAGCAAGTATGGGGAGTGGGTGGAAAGCGCGAGGCGCTGATGGAACTGCTTCCGAGGCCGCCAATGGGCGACAACATCCCGCATTTTGAAGATCCATACGCGCGCAGCTTTAGCTTTGTTGGCGGGTTTCCGGTCGCTATGACTTCAGCGAGCGAATATGCACGGCAAGGTGCGTCCCAAACCACACCAAAATTGATGCTCATGCCGAAAGATCTCTGGCCAACCCACTGCTACGCCATGGTCGGCGTCGGTCGTAACCTGTCGCCCGACACCGGAACCGGAGCCGAACTCTACACCGTTATCGGCCACGCACCGCGGCATCTGGATCGCAATATCGCGCTGGTTGGGCGGGTGATTGAGGGGATTGAGCATCTTTCCAGCCTGCCGCGCGGAACAGGGCCGCTGGGCTTTTACGAAAAGGAGGAGGAGCGGGTTCCGATCACCTCGGTGCGCCTCGGCAATGAAATCTCTGACCTGCCCGCTTTCGAATATCTTTCAACCGAAAGCGCCAGCTTCGCGGCCTATGCCGATGCCCGCGCCAACCGGCGTGATCCATTCTTCATCATTCCTGCGGGTGGGGCAGACATCTGCAATATCCCGGTCCCCATCCGGCGGAAGACGCAGTGAGCGAGAGCGTCGAGACCAGCGCTACCCTATGGATCTGGAGCAGCCCCGAAGCCCCGGCGAGCTGGCATTTCCTGACCATTGATGGCGAAGCGGCCGAAGCGATCCGCGCCACTGCGCTGATGCGGCGGCTGGAAGGCGGGCAACGACGCGGCTGGGGCTCGATCCGCGTAAAAGCTACAATCGGCGATACCAGATGGCAAACCTCGGTCTTTCCATCCAAGGAGAGTGGTGGCTATCTACTGCCGGTCAAGGCCGCCGTGCGCAAGGCAGAAGGCTTGATTGCTGGCGACGAGGTCTTGGTGCAACTGGCCTATTAAAGGCATCAGCCCTTTTTAGGATCCCGGTCGGTCACCACGACAAACAGCATCACGGCCATGAATGCGCCCATCATGCCGGCAAAAATGGCGACAGGCAAAATCGAAAGGTCAGACATGGAAACTCCCTTTTAGAACGCCCATTGCATGCGATCGAAAGAGAACGGTTTCCTTGACTTCAGTCAAAAAATGTAAAAAGTCTTTACTATATCTTTGGTTTTAGCACTTTATTGTGGGTGGAACAGCAGGTCGCAGATCGTATTGCAGTTTCTGGTATTGCCGTGGAGGGGCGATTATGGGTGGTGATGACGACAAGCGACAGGGCGACCGCAGGCAGCGCACAGAGCGGCGATCCGGTGAAGATCGCCGCCGAATGAACGATCCTGCCTATAGCGGCCCGGAAAGGCGTTCCGGCAAGGACCGGCGATCGGATGGTGACCGCCGATCCAATATCGACCGGCGCTCGGAGCCGCGCGGCTGAGCCAGCGAAGGCTTTTCAGTAGAGCCATGCTTCGCTTAATGGGTGCATGGTATTAACTTGCTCGCTCGATCTGCCGTCCGAAGCCGTTGCGACCATATTCAGGGCCGACGCCGGACCTGACCCTTGGGCGGGAGGGGATATCCAGCCCGCACAGTTTGCCCCGGTCATTGTCCGTGCAGGCAGCACCGGGCGCAAAGTGATCCGGCCAATGCACTGGGGCTATCCGGCACCCGGCCAGTCCGCGGAAATGACACCGCCCGGCGCGATGCGCTGGGTCAGCCATGTGCGCAATCTGGAAAGTCCGTTCTGGATTGGCAATCTGCGGCATGCGGGGTTGCGTTGTCTGATCCCGTTGACCTCCTTTGTCGTTTCACTTGGACCCAAGGGCCGGCATTTACGATGCCATATAAGCGGTCGGACGGCATTTGCCGCCGCCGGCATCTGGCGCGACCTTACCGATATGCCGGTTTTCGCAATGTTGACGACCGAACCAAGCCATGCGTTGCTGCCCGTCGAAGGCGGTAAAGCCCCTTCCAGCATGCCGGCGCTTTTGGATGAAGCCGCGCAGGAACAATGGTTACGAGCCGATTGGAAGGAGGCCAGTGCCCTCATCAAGCCTTATGGCAAGGCGGACCTGATCGTCGAAAGCCTGGGCTGACCCCGCAATCGTGCATCCATTTGCCGTCCTCTCTCGCTTTTCATCGCGGGCTGGGCGATAGGCGCGGCATGTGTGTAGTCGCCATCGCCCTTGATTGCCATCCGCGCTGGAAGCTGGTGCTGGCTGGCAACCGCGACGAATTCCACGCGCGGGAAGCAGACCCGCTGGGCCGTTGGGCAGAGGCGCCGCAAGTCCTTGCCGGGCGGGATTTGCAGGCGGGCGGCGGCTGGCTGGGCGTGAGCGAGGAGGGGCGGCTCGCGGTCGTCACCAACATCCGCAATCCAGACGGACCCGATCCCGCCAAGGCGTCGCGCGGGGCGCTGGTTGGCGATTGGTTGATAGCGGGGAAAGCGCCCGAAATGGCTGCGCTTCCCGGTTTCAACCCGTTCAACCTGCTGCTCACCGGGCGGGACGGCGCGACATTGCTATCGAACCTGCCAGAGCCGCAACGCGTGCCACTCTCGGCCGGAATCCACGGGCTTTCCAACGGCCATCCGGGCGAGCCCTGGCCGCGCAAAACCTCCATGGAGGCCGCGCTTTCCGGCTGGATCGACCGCGACGCAACGCCCGAAGAACTGTTCGCGCTGCTACGAGACGAAAGCCTGCTCGACGATGGCGGCGTGCCGATTTTCATCAAGGCCCCGGTCTATGGCACACGGTGCAGCACCGTCGTGCTGGTCGACCATCAAGGGCAGGGCAGCATCACCGAACGCCGCTTTCAGCCCGATGGCAGCGACGCGGGAGAGGTACGCATCGATTTTCGGTGGTAGCGCGCGCGTCTCACTTCTTCCGCAGGGCCTCCGCCAGAGCCAGCGCCGTGTTGAGGTTGCCGATCACCACGCTCGCCTCCGCCCGGCGGATTGAAGGTTTGTCCTTGCCGCGCTCATAGGCCTCGACCGACAGATAGTCGCCCGGTTTCAAACCATTGATAATGCTGACAAAGGGTGCGCCTTCGAACATCAGCGATTTGAGGAACTGGATGAAGACCATCTGGCCCTTGTCCCAGCGCATCTCCATCGATGCGCCTGCTGCATTGTACAGCCGAACGGGCTTATCGGCATCCATTGCGTCGGTGCCGGTGCGGAAAAGCGCGGGGTACACCTCCAGCGCCGCAACCTGGCCTTCATTGGCGGCCAAACCGATCATCCGCATATTGGCATCGGCATCAATGCCGACCTCGCACCGCGCGGAGTTGGTGCCGATGGCCGGCCAACTGCAATGAAAGTCCCCTGCGCCAATGCTCGACAGCACACGGCGCGGCATGCGGCTGGGATCGAGCGCAATGCTGACGCTGCTTTCATTATAGACGATGCGCCCCTTCACCCCTTGCAGCGTGAATTCTTCGGAGCGCATCACGGCAATCTTGCTGCCGCTGGCGTCGAGTGTCTCGACACAGCCCAGCGTGCCGCCGAGCAGCGGGCCGTCGACTGCGGGCTTGACCGTCTCGCGCTCGATTCCCGGTTTGGCCTTGGCGATTGCGGCCAGATCGGCGGGCAGCGGCGCGATGGCAGCGCATACGAGCGGCGGCGGTGCGGCTGGCGGGGTGGCGGCGGACAGCGTGGTGGGCAGCAACAGGCCCGAGGCGATGGCAAGCACAGCGCCTGCCCGACGAGAAATTGGCATAAAAACAGTATCCCCACAGGACGCGCGACCCGTTACGCCTGCTCGGCTAAGCTGTGCCACAGCGGCAGGGCCGGGGCAATAATCGCCCGCACGCTTTTTTATATTGTTTGAACCGCAGGGCGGCCCGTCCATCGATTTATACTCGATCGGCGGCTCATCCTCTTCCTCATCTTCATCTTCGTCAAAACCCGCGGATTCTTCACAAAGTAGAAGCGAAGCCCTTACCCTTGACCGGGCCTCGATGTCGCTTGTGGGCAGGGCATCGTCGAAGAACAAATCCCATAGCTCTTCGGCGCTGGCCCCTTCGTCGATCAACTGCAGAAACCAGTCAAAACGCGTCGCCACCGCCATCACTTCGGATAGGGTGGTCGCCGGATTGATGCGATCAAGAAGAGTAAGGGACAGCTTTGTATTCTGCCGCGTGTAAGTGGTGACGCCCTCTTCACGCACCCAGCGCGCTTCCTCACCCTTGATCGCGGCGGTCATCAGCCGGTCGGAAATCACCCGCCGCGCGATGATGAGCGCGGCCTCCCACCCCAGATTGAAGGCATAGCCGCGCGCGGTGCGACGCAGCGAATAGCCGCCACCGACGCTCATTCCTACGCTGCGCGCCGCATCCTCGACCAGGCCATTGTCGGCGAGATGCGACAAAAATGCGGCCTGCCGCCCCGCGCTCCAGCCATCGGCACGGCTTTCGTAGCGGAGGTAAGCGGCGGCGGGCAGTTTGGCGTCGGTATCGTGGTGGAGGGGGGAGGGGTGGTTCATGGCACAGTCCTTTTACGAAAAGGCACAGGGCATAAACTTGGGAAGTGCGTGTAGGACAGCGTCAAATATCCCTCTCCCATTGGGAGAGGGTTGCGCATGCTTGCCGCCTTTGGCGATTAGACGTAGCTGGGTGAGGGGGCGCTGCTACGCCTGCCGTACGCCCAGCACTGCCGCCATCGGCAGCGGGCCGTATATGTGGGGGAACAGGGCGTTGCCCCGGGAAACCTCCCACTTCACCGTCCCGCCCAGTTGCGCCAGGTCCACCTCGGCAATCACCAGCCCGCTTTGCCCGGCGAAATGCTTGTCGAACGTGCCCTGCAGCTGGTCGGCGGCGGAGAGGTGGATATAGCCATCGGCCAGATCCACCGGCGCGCCGTGGAACACCCCATCGGCCTGAAACTGCGCCCATTGGTCGGCGGTGAGGATTTTGTAGGCGGTGGCGGGGTGGTCGGTCATGGCTTGGGCGATTTGCCCTTCGCCTTGTGCGCGGCGATATCGGCATCGATCTGCGCGATCCGCATCCGTTCGGGCGAATCCTTGGGCAGCCCCTTTAACCGCGCGGTTGCCCACAGGCTGCGGCGTTCGGATTCGAGTGCTTTGAGATAGAGATCAGCCATGGGCTGCGCCTAGCCGGTTATGGTGGTGAGGGATAGGGGGAATGGCGCAATTGACCTCTGAAGCAGGTCGCCTTAAACAATTGCCAATAACAACAACATGGTCGCCGTTTTAACTCGCATTAAAGGAGCGGGGCGACCGATGTCTGATATCCATGATTTCGACAAATCCCGTCGCACGCATTGGCGCAGCGACGATGAGTTGGAACGCATCCATTCCCGCCTGCCGTGGAACCAGCCGGCGCCGGTCCAATGGGGTTTGGCTGCGATAGTTCTCGCCGGGGCAGCTGCGGCGACCCAATTGGGAATCTGGGAATATGAGCGCTATGAAGCGCGCCAACAGGCCTTTGCAGCACTGCCCGCCGACATCAGTTTTGCTGGCTGCAACGAAGTCCGTGCGCGAGGTCTTGCCCCCTTACGGCGAGGTGAGCCAGGTTATGGCGAACATATGGATGGCGACGGCGATGGCGTGGCGTGTGAACCACATCCTGACGCGCCCGAAAATTTCGATCTTGACGATGGTTTTTGAAGCGTAGGTGAAATAGCACCGAGGCCTATGTGCAACCACTACGCCAATCATCCGGAAATCCAGAAAGAGCTTTCGACCTGGCGCGAATTTATCGGGTGGAGCCTGAAGGCGCCGCTGTCCCCCGAGCTGGCGGGGCTGGACGAGGATGTCTGGCCAAAGCGCGAGGCGGCCGTCGTGCGGGATAGCGTGGCGGATGGCGGTGCGGTGGCGGATATCATGCGCTGGGGCGTGCCGCTCAGCCTGCCGGGCAAGCGCGCGGGGTCTGTGGTGACCAAGCATGTCACCAATGTCCGCAATCTCGATAGCCCCTTTTGGCGCGGGATGCTGGCCAAGCCCGACGGGCGCTGCCTCGTCCCCTTCACCCGCTTTGCCGAGCCAAAGGCAGGCGCGGGGCGCGACGAACATTGGTTCAGCATCCCCGGTCAGCCATTGGCCGCCTTTGCAGGGGTGTGGCGATGGGCAGAGGCGCCCGCAAAGGCGGGCCTTGATTTGGGCGGAGATGCCCCCGCGCCGCAAAAGGTCTTCGCCTTCCTCACCTGCGAACCCAACCCGCTGATCGCCCCGCTGCACCCAAAGGCGATGCCGGTGATCCTGCATCCGGAGGACTATTCTACGTGGCTTACCGCCGATTGGGAGGAGGCCCGAAAGCTGGTGCAGCCTTTCCCGAGCCAGTTGATGACGGTGGGGTGAGGGGTGGGATCGCAAGCCCAATCTCTCCGCTTCAGGGGAGAGATACGAAGCCTTAGCGCCGAAGGCGCCTAGGCGCAGTTGAGAGGGGGAAGTAGCGCAATACCTCCCTCCTCCAGCCCCTCTCCGCTGCGACTAGGCAGCAAGCTGCCAAGTCTCGCACCTCTCCCCTAAAGGAGAGAGAGGAGGATTTGGCGCTTGCCTGCGGCAAGCAAGACACGAAGGCACAAAGGTGTAGAGTTGGGAACGGCATCTTTGGACACTATAAAATCTTCACGCCTTTGCGCCTTGCCTGCCAGATGCAGGTCTCATTCGATATAGTGTCTCCGACAGTCCGCTCGATCCTAATCTTTCTTTAAGCCGTTAACATTGCTAAATATTCCGGTCTTAAAGCTTCCGCTATTTTTTGAAGAAGTTAAACAAGCTGATAAGGCGTCAACAGCGATTTCAAGCCTCTCTTCCGGTGTCAGTTTACGCAAGTCATCTACATTGAGATCCCTAGTTCGGGGCAGGCAAGAGACATTTACTTGTTCGCGTAAGTCCATTGGGCGCTGCGCGCTCGAATTAACAACACTAATACCTTGCGCTCGAAAAGAGAATTCTAGCTTAAGTTTCGAAAGTCGTTCAAATACAAGTCGAGCGTATTCTGCATCATCACCATTGTATAGTGTTATATGCGGTACAGGATTTGTAGCAAATGATGGTTTTAGCCAATATCGTCTAATATCTGGTACTCCAACCTTCAAATAGACGGTATTTATTCCTTGACTAAAAAAATTCCAAACTCCGAAAGAAAAAATCGTGGCATCAAATTTCGCTTCCGCTCGTGCGCGAGGTAACTTAGCAAACGGACCAGCTACAGTTATATGGGCAGGCCATTTTTCGTTAGGTGAAAGCGCATAGACTGCAAGATTAAGGTAATCGCGAATGTCGCTCTTGCTCGGATATATAAAAACAAAATATCTCGAACTTTTATTCATACAATTAAGTACCGGAGATATCCGTTTTGCTCTGCTACACTTTTTACGAGTTCGCCCATGTTGTTAACGAATATTCCAGCGTGTCGGAATGCTTCGTCACGGTTTTCTTGCTTAGATATCCAGTCTAACATCTCAAGCTTTGGCTTGTCAGTTGTCTCCAAAAACCAAGCATATTCATTTTTCATGGTTCCAATGATCGGCGCTAGATTTTCATACCTGTATTCAATATCATTAAGTCTTTCGAACGGCGTAAGATTAGAAGTAATTAGAGCATTATCTCGAGTTAATGCCGGTCCTTGGCTCATCAAATGACATATGTATGAATAGCATATGTTTAGTCGACTGAACTTTAGTTTCAGATTATCGAGATGCCCTTTTGCTCTTTTGATCTCGTCCTCATCTTCTCGCCAATGGCGCGCATTTTCATAATTTAGACAAAGAGTTCTCCAAAACCGGAGTATGTCATTCAATAGAAATATAGGACGAAAATCGTTAGAGTGATTGTGAAAATCCTGAAAGTAAATATCGACGATTTTATCTTTAAAGCATTCAAAGTTTTGATTATTAAATAAATAACAGCTTTCAGTTAGAAGTAAAATTCGAGCTGTGAACGCATTTTTGTAATCATCATCGCGATGTCCAATGCATTTTACGACATCATCGATATACAGAAATTTGAGATAAGCTCCATCGTTAGAAAAATCTGGAAAACCGGCTTCTTCTTGAGCGTTGAGAACGGCGTTTAAAATTCGAACGTCTCTGATTCGTCCCAGTGGCTTTTCATTTTCATCGCCGGATAGTAGGAAAAATGCATCAAGATCAGAGTGCTCCGTAGCTTCTCTACGTGCTAATGATCCTGTCGCATATATGCACAAGGACGGATGATCTGAACTGACGGGCAGGTCTTTCAACTGCGCTGCAAGAGATGTGCGTAGCTGTTCTATGCGAGCATCCGCTTGTTGCGCTCGCTTAGTATATATTTCCAAATCAAACTCCCTAGGTTTCCTACTCCGCCGCAACCCCCGCCTGCGCAAACATATCGGCTTCGTCGCTCGCAGCCTCGGCTACGCCATCATTGGCGGGCTTTTTCTTGCGCTTGTCAAAGCTGTCCCAAACCTCACCCCAATTGCCGCGCGTTGACGCCTTGCTGTATTCGGTGGCGCGGGTTTCGAAGAAGTTGGCATGTTCGACGCCGTTGAGCAGCGGCGCGAGCCAGGGCAGCGGGTGGTCTTCGACCATATAGATTTGCGGAAGACCCAGCTGGCCGAGGCGCCAGTCGGCGATGTAGCGGATATAGCGCTTGATTTCCTTCGCGGTCATCCCCGGAACAGGGCCCATTTCGAACGCCAGATCGATGAAGCTGTCTTCCAGCCGCACGACTTTCTGGCAGCAATCGATAATGTCTTCCTTCACCGCCTTGGTCAGGCAGTCGCGTTCCTTGGTGAAGGCGTGGAACAGCTTTGTAATGCCTTCGCAGTGCAGGCTTTCGTCGCGCACCGACCAGCTGACAATCTGCCCCATGCCCTTCATCTTGTTGAAGCGCGGGAAGTTCATCAGCATGGCGAAGGACGCGAAGAGCTGCACCCCTTCGGTAAAGCCGCCGAACATGGCGAGGGTGCGGGCGATATCTTCGTCATTATCGACGCCGAACTGGTGGATATAATCGACCTTCGCGGCCATTTCCTCATATTCGAGGAAGGCGCTATATTCGCTTTCGGGCATGCCGATGGTGTCGAGCAAATGGCTGTACGCCGCGATGTGCACCGTCTCCATATTGGAGAAGGCGGTGAGCATCATCTTCACCTCGGTCGGTTTGAACACGCGGCCATATTTTTCGTGGTAGCAATCCTGCACCTCGATATCGGCCTGGGTGAAGAAGCGGAAAATCTGCGTCAGCAGGTTGCGCTCATGCTCGCTGATCTTCTGCGCCCAATCGCGGCAATCCTCGCCCAAGGGCACTTCCTCGGGCAGCCAGTGGATCTGCTGCTGCCGTTTCCAGAAATCATAGGCCCAGGGATATTCAAAGGGCTTGTAGCTGTTGCGGGCTTCTAACAGTGGCATTTTCGGCTTCCTCGGTTCAATCTTGTGTCGCCCCGGCGAAGGCCGGGGCCGCAGGAGGTTTACGCTGCCCTGCCAGCGGCCCCGGCCTGCGCCGGGGCGACGTGTTTCAACTCACTGGCACGCCAGACATTCCTCATAGTCGGTCTGCTCGCCTGCGCTCAGTTCGATCTTGGGCGCGTCGGCGGTGTTGTCCGCCTCTACCCCGCCCGCGAAACCGGCGCGCTGGATCGACTTCGACCGCAGATAGTAAAGCGACTTGATGCCCAGTTCCCAAGCGCGGAAGTGGAGCATCAGCAGATCCCACTTTTCCACGTCTGCGGGGATGAACAGGTTCAGCGACTGCGCCTGATCGATATAGGGCGCGCGGTCACCGGCGAGTTCGAGCAGCCAGCGCTGGTCGATCTCGAAGCTGGTCTTGAACGTATCCTTTTCCTCGGGGCTGAGGAAATCCAGATGCTGCACCGAACCGCCCTTTTCGAGGATGCTGTTCCAGACATTGGTGCTGTCCTTGGCTTTCTCTTGCAGCAGCTTTTCAAGATAGGGGTTCTTGACGATGAAGCTGCCCGACAGCGTCTTGTGCGTATAGATGTTCGCCGGGATCGGCTCGATGCACGCGCTGGTGCCGCCGCAGATGATTGAAATCGACGCGGTCGGCGCGATTGCCATCTTGCAGCTGAAGCGTTCCATCACGCCGCGTTCCTCGGCATCGGGGCAGGCGCCGCGTTCGGTGGCGAGCACCATCGACGCCTGGTCGGCCTGTGCGCGGATATGCTTGAAAATCTTCATGTTCCACGACTTCGCCATCGCGCTTTCAAAGCCGAGGCCGCGCGATTGCAGGAAGCTGTGGAAGCCCATGACACCGAGGCCGACCGAGCGTTCGCGGCCGGCGCTGTAGCGCGCGCGGGCCATTTCGTCAGGTGCGCGGTCGATGAAATCCTGCAGCACATTGTCGAGCATGCGCATCACATCTTCGACGAACATCTTGTCGCCGTTCCACTCATCCCATGTTTCAAGGTTGAGCGACGAGAGGCAGCAGACCGCAGTGCGATCGCCACCCAGATGGTCGCGGCCGGTGGGCAGGGTGATTTCGGCACACAGGTTCGACGTCGATACCTTCAGCCCGAGCTCGCGGTGATGCTTGGGCATCGCGTTGTTCACCGTGTCGCTGAAGATGATGTAGGGCTCACCGGTGGCGAGGCGGGTCTCGACCAGCTTCTGGAAGAGCGAGCGCGCATCGACCGTGCCCCGGATGCTGCCATCCTTGGGCGATTTGAGGTTGAATTCCGCGCCATCGCGCACCGCTTCCATGAACTCGTCCGACAGCAGCACGCCGTGGTGCAGATTCAGTGCCTTGCGGTTGAAATCGCCCGAGGGCTTGCGGATTTCGAGGAATTCCTCAATCTCCGGATGGTTGATGTCGAGATAGCAGGCCGCGGATCCGCGACGCAGACTGCCTTGCGAGATGGCAAGGGTGAGCGAGTCCATCACGCGAACGAAGGGAATGATGCCGCTTGTCTTGCCGTTGAGGCCCACCGGCTCACCAATGCCGCGCACGCTGCCCCAATAGGTGCCGATGCCGCCGCCGCGGCTGGCCAGCCAGACATTCTCATTCCAGGTATTGACGATGCCTTCCAGGCTGTCGTCGACGCTGTTGAGATAGCAGCTGATGGGCAGGCCGCGTCCGGTGCCGCCATTCGACAGCACGGGGGTGGCGGGCATGAACCACAGCTTCGAGATATAGTCATAGAGCCGCTGGGCATGCGCCTGATCGTCTGCATAGGCAGAGGCGACGCGAGCGAACAGATCCTGATAGCTTTCGCCGGGCAGCAGATAACGGTCGCGCAGCGTTTCCTTGCCGAACTCGGTCAGCAGATCATCACGGGCGCTGTCCGTCACAACATCAAAGCGCCGCACGTCGACAGTCTTGCTGTCGCCAGCCTTGGCTTTCGCCGCACTGTTTTGAGCAGCGGCAACTTCCTGTTCAGGCTTAGCCTTCTTGACCTGCGGGGTTTCGGTCTCTGTCTTTTCCGCTTCGAGCATGTCCGCCATATTGCCTTCTCCGGCCTCCCGGCCAGTATCCCTGAAATCCATGTGACTCTTTGCTCCCCAATTTGGTGCCGACCCTCACCCCGTTTGAATGTCGGCCCCGACTGTTAAAACCCAAGAAGCTTGTTCTCTTCTTGTTCGACTCGGGAAGCAAACACCTCCCTTAGCATTTTGTGCGACCCAAGGGGCATAAATTCGCGCATCATCCGTCATTTTTTCAGGACAAAAATGCCCCGCCGCAGAATTGCTCCTGCAGGATGAAACACAAATTGTAGGTATGCCCCCTGTGGCCAACCGCTATCTATAGTGCCTCAACCATTTTCAGACGCAAGAGGGTAAATGGTTAATTAAGGACTCGATTCGTCGCTTGCCTGATTCCATTCGTCGCACCCTCTTTGGGGTGCAGTGCAGCGACGCGCGGACTTCCTAGGACTTGTCTAGCGCGCAAGTATTTTTGCGACGAGCCGCACAAAATTTTTATCCACGATAAAAAATCGGTGGGGATAAACCGGCGGCGCACTTGACCAACGCAACGCCGTGGATTCGCATCGCGCACGATCTGGAATGGGATCGTCGCATCGCTCGACAAGGCAAAGCGAATCCATCCCAACGCCAAGAAAGATTCGCACGTCCAGACATTGCCTAAAGCTGCTGCACGCTGCTAACGCGCCCCCATGTCTGGAAACGAACCGCAAAAACATCCGCTCGTCACCGAGCTTGAAGATCTGCTTTCTGTGCAACGCATGGGCGATGGCTGGTATTTGGGGATGCGCAAGCCAGGCGGCGTTGGGCGTGTCTTTGGCGGGCAGGTGATCGCGCAGGCGCTGGCCGCTGCGCAGGATACGGTGGGGTCCGAACGGATTGCCCATTCGCTGCACGCCTATTTCATGCGCGCTGGGGACGAAGATTATGAAATCACCTTCCGCGTCGAACGCGATTTTGACGGGGGCAGTTTTTCCACGCGCCGGGTGATCGCGCTGCAAAAGGACAGGCCGATCCTGAACCTTGCGGCGTCGTTCCAGAAGCTGGAAGACGGCCTGCACCATCAGGAGCCGATGCCCGATGTGCCGCCGCCGGAAGAGTTGAAGGACGAGGCGCAGCTGCGAGCGATGTTCGCCGATCAAGTGCCCGAAAAATTCCGCGACAATTTCGTGCGCGAACGCGCCTTTGAAAGCCGTCCCGTCGATGCCCGCGACTGGTTGGGTGGGGACAAGCGGCAGCCTGCACGGCAGGATATTTGGTTCCGCCTGCGTGATCGGACGGTTGACGATCCCGCTGTCCACCGCGCGATGCTGGCCTATCAAAGCGACAGCTGGCTGCTCGGTACCTGTACACTGGCCCACGGCGTGACCTGGATGACCCCAGGGATGATGAGCGCCAGTCTGGACCATGCCGTCTGGCTGCATGGCGATTTCCGTGTCGATGACTGGCTATTGTACAGCTGCGACAGCCCATGGACAGGGCGTGGACGGGGCTTCAACCGTGGATCGATTTATACCCGCGATGGGCGGCTGGTTGCCACCTGCGCACAGGAAGGGTTAATCCGGATGCGCACGGCCAAAGCCGACTGATCCGACATAATAAATTTCTACGTACCGGTCTGTTCGGCCTGTTGACGACGAGCCAAGTCTGACTCAAAAGTCGGAACAAAGGAGTTCTGATCATGAAGTTGCGCTTGCTTGCTCTCGCTACCCTCGCTTTTGCAACACCATTTGCCATCTCGCCAGCCAAAGCGAGCGCAGATTCGACCTGTTACCCTGACTGGAAGGTCCGGCAGACCGACAATAATGGTTGCAGCGGCACGGCTTTGCTCAGCCCGGGCAACGACACGCGCGTCAATCTGCTGATGCTGTTGCGCGATCGGCATGGCTCGGTCGGTGTTTCGAACGTCCCGGATTATGATAGCTATTATAATGATCGCCGCCGCAGCGAGGCGGAGCCGTTCAACTTCCCCTATTTTGCCGGAATATTGGGGCCGGGGCGCAAAGAGCGGGATGACAGCGGCGATTTTCCCTGGGGCACACGTTGCATGTCGAACCAGTCGGGTTCGGCCTCCTTTATCGCAGCGGTCGGTGCGGCAAAGGGGCTGAGCGGCGCCGAACGGGCAACGCTGGCCGCCGCGCGCAGCGCGATGAACCCGCAATGTTCGAGCGATGAGACCGCACGTGCGGTAGCCGAGGTAGCGGTGCAAAATGTCACCTCCAAAGCCGGCAAGGCCTTCGCCGATTATCTGATCGGGGCCGCTGCCTTTTATGACGGCGATTTTGCCGGTGCGCGCGCCGCATTTTCCGGCATTGGCAAGACCGGCGACAACTGGCTCGATGCGGCTACGACTTATATGATTGGCCGCGTAGCGCTCAATCAGGCGACCGAGAGCGCCTTTGGTGAATATGGCGATCTCAACAAGGAAGGCGGCAACAATGCGCTGCTCGCCGCTGCCGAAAATGGCCTGCGCGCCTATCTGAAGGGCTGGCCTAATGGCGAATATGCAGCATCGGCGCGCGGCCTGCTTCGTCGCGTTTACTGGCTGGGGCAGGACCGGCAGAAATTGCTGAACGAATATATTGCCCAATTTGCCGAAAAGGATGCAGGCGAGCGCAATATTTCGCTCGCCGATCTGGTGCAGGAACTGGACATAAAGCTGTTCGGTGAACTCGGGCCCGATGACACCAGCGATCCTGAACTGCTCGCGGTAATCGCGCTGCGTGAAATGCGCTATTATGATGAGGACGATCGGCAAAATGCCCAGAATGGCCCGATTAGCCGTGCTTCGATCGAGGCTCTGCGCGGGCTTTTTGCCGGCAAGGAAGACCTGTTCACCTATCTGCTCGCGGCCCACGCTTATTATGTCGAGAAGAATCCGGCGGCCGTATTGAAACTGATCCCGGCCAACACCGCGGGAACCGGCTATCTCGGCTATAGCCGGCAATTGCTGCGTGCGGTGGCGATGGATGAAACCGGCGATGCAGGGGCTAGGGCGGCGCTGATCACGGCGCTCAATGCGGGCAAGCTGCCCTTCCAGAAGGGTACGGCGGAACTCGGCCTTGCGATGCATCTGGAACGCGCCAAGGCAATCGACCTTGTCTATGCACCGGGCTCTCCGATCCGCGATACGGAAATTCGCGAAATCCTGCTGCGCTATTCGGCTGGCCCTGCGCTGTTGCGCACACGCGCTGCCGACAAGGCGGCTCCGGCGAGCGAACGCAACGTCGCGCTGTACGTGTTGCTCTACAAGCAACTGACGCGCGGCGACTATGCGGGCTTTGTAAAGGATAGCGCGCTGGTTCCGGCCAGTGCCAAGCGAATCGCCGCTGACGATTATGAAACGCCCCGTTTCTCGGAAGTTGCGGTGTTCAATTGGGCGGGATCTCGCGATTTTGCCTGTCCGGCATTGCGCACAACCGCATCGACGTTGGCGGCCAATCCAAAAGACCCGCGCGGGCTGATGTGCCTCGGCGAATTCATCCGCCTGCACGGCATGGACCCTTATTTCTATGGCGTAACCGAATATTTGGATGCGCCACGCGCCAAGGATGAACTTGGCGGAAATCCAACGCCTTTCGGCGGCAAGCGCTTCTCGCGGCTCGATGCCTATAAGGCGATCATTGCCAATCCGGCCGCCGGAGCTGACAACCGGGCTTATGCATTGCACCGCGCAATCCGTTGCTATGCGCCAAGCGGGTTGAATGGCTGCGATGATAGCGAGCAAACGCCCGCACAACGCAAGGCGTGGTTCCAGCAACTCAAGCGCGAATTCCCGACCTCGCCTTGGGCCAAGAAACTGACCGTTTATTGGTGATTGTCTGATGCGCCTGTTGGCGCTTCTCGCGCTGCTGTTTCTGCCTGGTTGTGACCGGGCGGAGCAGGGGCGTGTTGATGCGCAGGCTTATGAAGCTTTCTGGCTCTGGGCCGGGGTTGAGCCACAACCGGTACTCGATAGCGCAAAGACGATTTACATCCTCGCTGCCGAGATCAAGGGTGGGCCCGAGGGGCGCTATGTTGATCTGCGTCCTGCGATGCCGCGGGTAAAGCATGCGCAGGTCTGGATTGTCTATCGCGTCGAAACGCTGGCGTGGGACACGAAGGTGCTGCCGCGTATCCGGCGCGACATCGAAGGCTGGAAGGCCAAAGGTAACCGGATTGCAGGCATCCAGATCGATTTCGACGCCGCGACACGGGGGTTGCCGGGCTATGCCGCATTCTTGAAACAACTGCGTTCCGATTTGCCAAAGGGAACCGGCCTTTCGGTCACTGGCTTGCTCGACTGGAGCAGTGGCGGGGATAGCCCGGCGCTCAATGCGCTGGCCGGGATGGTTGATGAGGTGGTGCTGCAAACCTATCAGGGGCGGCACACCATCCCCGGCTATCAGGCCTATCTGCGCCAGTTGGATCGGGTGGAACTGCCGTTCAAGGTCGGCCTAGTGCAACATGGCGAATGGCACGCCCCGCCCGGCCTGTCGCGCAATCCGAAATTCAGGGGCTATGTGGTTTTCCTGTTGAATCCCGAGAGGTCTTGAACATCCCGCACGTCTGCGTAAAGGCGATGGCGTTCTCCCAGCAAACAGGGCCTGTTCCATGACCGTTACGATCCGCGAAAACGACATCATCGAAAGCGTCGCCGACGCGCTGCAGTACATCTCCTACTTCCACCCGATGGATTATATCCGCGCGCTGGGTGAGGCCTATGAGAAGGAGCAGGGCCCGGCCGCCAAGGATGCGATCGCGCAGATCCTGACCAACAGCCGCATGTGTGCCGAGGGGCATCGGCCGATCTGTCAGGATACCGGCATCGTCACCGTGATCGTCAAATGGGGCCAGCAGTGCGTGCTGGATAGCCACCGTAGCCTGCAGGAAGTGATCGATGAAGGCGTGCGCCGCGCCTATCTCCACCCCGAAAACAAGCTGCGCGCCTCGATCTTGGCCGACCCTGCCTTCACCCGCGTTAACACACGCGACAATACCCCGTCGGTCGTCCACCTCGAAATGGTGCCCGGTGACAAGGTGAGCTTCGACGTCGCGGCCAAGGGCGGCGGCAGCGAAAACAAGACCAAGTTCAAGATGATGAACCCGTCGGATAGCATCGTTGACTGGGTGCTCGAAATGGTCCCGCAAATGGGTGCTGGCTGGTGCCCACCGGGGATGCTTGGCATCGGCATCGGCGGCACCGCGGAAAAGGCGATGGTGCTCGCCAAGGAGAGCCTGATGGGCGCGATTGACATGGCGCAATTGAAGGCACGCGGGCCGCAGAATGATATCGAGCGGCTGCGCATCGAAATCTTCGACAAGGTCAACGCGCTCGGCATCGGCGCGCAGGGGTTGGGCGGCTTGGCGACCATCCTTGATGTGAAGATCATGGACTATCCGACCCATGCCGCGTCAAAGCCGGTCGCGATGATCCCCAATTGCGCCGCCACCCGCCACGCGCATTTCACGCTGAAGGGAGAAGGTCCGGTCTTCCTTGAAGCGCCCAATCTGGACGATTGGCCCAAGGTCGAATGGGCACCCGATAGTGCGGCGATCCGTGTCAATCTCGACACGCTGACCGCAGCGGATGTTGCCGGCTGGAAGGCAGGCGAACGTCTGCTGCTCAACGGCAAGATGCTCACCGGCCGCGACGCCGCGCACAAGCGTATCGCCGACATGCTGGCGAAGGGCGAAGAACTGCCCGTCAGCTTCAAGGGGCGGATGATCTATTATGTCGGCCCTGTCGATCCGGTGGGTGAGGAAATCGTCGGTCCCGCCGGCCCCACCACCGCGACGCGCATGGACAAGTTCATGGACATGATGCTCGAACAGGGCCTGCTCGGCTGCGTGGGCAAGGCGGAACGTGGGCCTGCTGCCACGCAGGCGATTGCCAAGCACAAGTCGGCCTATCTGATGGCGGTCGGTGGGGCAGCCTATCTCGTCGCACGCGCGATCAAGGGCAGCAAGGTCGTCGGCTTCGAAGACCTTGGCATGGAGGCGATTTACGAGTTCGAGGTGCAGGACTTCCCCGTCACCGTGGCAGTCGATTCCACCGGAGAAAACGTCCACACCAGCGCGCCACTCGTCTGGAAGAAAAAGATTGCCGAGGAAGGGTTGCTCGAAAACGCCTGACGTTTTCGCGCTCAGCCACCTGCCTGCTCCGCCGCCAGTCGCGCATAATAGAGCTGCACATCAAACTCCTCGTCGCCGTCATAGCGCGGGGCGTAGCGGGCGAAGGCGGCTTCGAGTTCGTCGATGCGTTCGCGCAGGCGCACGACGTTATAGGCGTGCGCGACCAGATAATATTCTCCGGCATGCATCTGTTGGAAAATCATCTCGGCAAAGCGGTCCGCCTCCATGCCCATATTGCGCGACAGTGCGGTTGCCACCCAGCCGGGAATGATGACGCCTGCTTCGATATTGGCCAGTTCGGGCTTGTTGGCGATTTCGCGGCGCAACACGTCCATCAGCCCGAACAGCGCATGCTTGCCCGAAACATAGGCCCCGCCGCCCGTCGGTAGCGCGTTGAACAGCGCATTTTCGGAAGCCGTGGCGTAGATCGCGGCGGGCATGCCATCGGCGCGGTAGCGTTTGCCGAAGGTCTGGATGCCGTTCCACACGCCCCAGAAGTTCACGTCGTAAAGCGCGCGTGCCTCCGCAAGATCGGTGTCGAATATACCACCGCGTGGTCCGCCCAGTCCGGCATTGTTGACGATGATGTCGCCGCGCCCATTTTCGGCCCAGGCGAAATCGGCAAGCGCCTCTACAGCGGCAGCGTCCGCCACGTCGCCTGCGAAATATTTGGCATCGATGCCCTGTGCCTTGAGCGCCTCGACCGCTTCGTCCAGCATTTCCTCGCGTGGTTCAAACAGGATGATCCGCGCGCCAGCCTTGCCCATCTGCTTGGCAAGCGCAAAGCCTATGCCCGAGGCACCTCCGGTGATTACGGCTGTCTTGCCTGCAAATTCCATCGCTGCTCTCCCTCTGCGCTGGCTTGTCTTGGCCAGACTATGGCGTAAGACGATGTCATGAACCCTTTCATTCTCCAAGCAATCATCTTGGCGCGCCTCGTCACCACCATAGCCCGCGACGCATGAGCGAACAGGGCAAATTTCGCCAATTCCTCTCGCGCCTCGGCCCCGGTTTGGTGACCGGGGCGGCGGATGATGATCCGTCGGGTATCGGCACGCACAGCCAGGTCGGCGCGCAATTCGGCTATGGCCTGAGCTGGACCTTCCTGTTCAGCTTTCCGTTGATGGTCGCGATTCAGGAGGTCGCGGCGGAAATTGGACGCGTCACTGGCGGGGGCATTGCGCGCAATTTGCGGCGGCATTATCCGCGCTGGTTGCTCGTTTCGATGGTGTCGTTGCTGCTCGTTGCCAACATAATCAATCTGGGGGCTGATCTGGCCGCAATGGGGGCGGCTGTCGGGCTTTTGATCGGGGGCCCTTTGGGGCTCTATACGTTGATGTTTGGCGTGATCTGTGTCGCGACCGAAGTTTGGATGTCCTATGAGCGCTATTCGGCGATCCTCAAATGGACGACGCTTTCGCTCTTTGCCTATGTCGCGGTTGTGATGGTAGCGCAGGTGCCCTGGGGTGAGGCGCTGACCTCGCTGATCGTGCCGCAGATCGAATGGTCGGGAGCTTACGCAACCGCAGTCGTCGCCATATTGGGAACCACCATCAGCCCCTATCTGTTTTTCTGGCAAGCCGGACAGGAAATTGAGGAGCAGAAGCGCCACCATGTGAAGCCGCTGTTTATGACACCCAAAGAAGCCGGCCCCGAACTGACTCGCATCCGCATCGATACGCTGACCGGCATGGCCTTCAGCTCGATCGTATCGCTGGCGATCGTATTCGCTACCGCAGCAACACTGCATGCCAATGGCGTTCGTGATATCGAAACCTCTGCACAGGCGGCAGAGGCGCTACGACCGATAGCTGGCAATTTCGCCTTCGCGCTTTTTGCATTGGGTATTATAGGTACTGGCATGCTAGCGGTGCCGGTGCTGGCCGGTTCGGCGGCCTATGCGGTCACCGAGATGTTTGGTCTGAAAGGCAGCCTCGATGCCAAGCCGCGCAAGGCCAAGCTGTTTTATGGCACCATAGCGATTACCACGATGCTTGGTGTCAGCCTGCAATATATCGGCATTGATCCGGCCAAGGCGCTCTATTGGGCGGCAGTGGTGAACGGTGTACTCGCCGCGCCGCTGATGGCGGTGATGATGCTGATCGCGCGCAATCGGCGGGCGATGCATAGCCTGACGCTAAGCACAAGGGCGACGATTACCGGCTGGATTGCTACCGCCGTTATGGCGGTGGCGACGATCTTTTTTTTCGCCACCCTATGATCTGGCTCCCTGCGACCCTCCTTGCTGCCCTGTTCCAGGCGTGGCGCACCGCGGTGCAGCAGCGGGTGCGGGCGGAGCTTTCGGTGAATGCGGCGGGTCTGGTGCGCTATCTCTATGGCTTGCCGGTGGGAATAGTGTTGCTGACGCTGTATCTCGGGTGGAAGGGTAGCGAGTTTCCTGCCCTCCATACGCCCTTCGTCGCTTATTGCGCCGCAGCCGGATTTGCGCAGATCATCGGTACCAACCTGTTGCTGATGGCTTTCGGCTATCGCAACTATGTCGCGGGCACGGCTTTTGCCAAGACCGAGGCGATGCAGGGCGCGTTGCTCGCATTCCTGCTGCTGGGGGAGACGTTGAGCTGGCTGACTATCGGCGGGATTGCGGTGGGTGTCGCGGGCGTGATGATCGTTGCGGCGGGCGGGCAAAGATTGCGCGTGCCCGATATTGTCCAGCCGGCCGCGCTGTGCGGGCTCGGCGCGGGGCTGGGTTTCACCATGACCTCGATTTTCGTCAAGTCGGCGTCGCTTGAACTGGCGACTGCGGACAAGCTGCTTGCCGCGCTGGTGGCGCTGGTGGTGGTGCAGGCGTGGCAGACGTTGATGCAGGGTGGCTATGTCGTCTGGCGCGAGCGTGAGCAATTGCCGCGCGTTTTTGCGACCTGGCGCACATCGGGGCAGGTGGGGGTATTGGCGGCGCTCGGCTCGGCCTGTTGGTTCACCGGCTTTGCGACGGCACCGGTCGCACTGGTGCGCGCGGTAGGGCAGGTCGAAGTGATCCTGACGCTTGGTTTTAGCCGCTTCTACTTGCGCGAGGCGCGCAAGCCCGGGGAGGCGCTGGGTCTGTTGCTTGTCGGCGCTGGCGTCGTTCTGGCGCTGGTCGGCGGGCTTTAGCTGGCAACGAAGTCCAGCAGGGCCTGCTCATAGCGGTCGACACCGGCGCGCTTTGCTATTTCATGATCCAGCCAGCCTTTTTCAGGCAAGCTAATCGCCTCGGCTTCCTCGGCTTCGGAATCGAGATCACGCGCGGCTTCGGCAGGGCGGAAAATCTCCGCAAATCCCGCGCTCAGGTCCAGATCGCCCATGCGTTTGAAGAAGCGCCCGATGCTCGGCGAACTGCTGCGCATGAAGCTTTCGAGTTGGGTTGCGCGCTCACGGGTCAGCGGGGTGTAGGCAGAGAAGCCCTGCAGGTGATTGGCAACGCCCTGTACGAACAGCTTTTCCCATTCGGGGGCATTGTTGCTTTCAAGGCAGGCATCCTTGATGCGGAACAGCATGTCGGCCTCTTCACGGCTGACGATGGCGGGGCCGTGACTGCCACAGGCAAAGATCAGACGACGCAGCAGATTGGCCTCGGCGGCGGTTACTGTGTTTCGCAGCGCATCGCCGTTGCGGGTCGGGCCTTCGCCGGAGATGATGATGCGTTCGATCTGGTCAAGCGCGTAGAATTTCAGGACATTGGGCAGGTCGACCGCCTTTTCCGCCAGTTTGACCAGCAGTTCCAGTTCGCCGGCACTTTCAACGCGTCCGTCCTTGTCAATTTCTTCGATAACCCACAGTGCGTCTTTTTCGCTGACATAGCCTTTCGGCTCGCTGCCATCGATCACGAAATCGCACACGGCTTCGGTAAAGAAAGCGATCCATTCCGGATCTTTGGACCCGGCATGGGCATTCAGCTCGAACAGGGCCTGCGCATCGCGTTGCGACAGCATGCCGTCGGCCCACGCCCAATGGCGCAACGCCTGTGTATCCAAGGCAGTGATGTTGCCGCCTGCACGCACAGCAGCCGAAAATTGTTCGAACTGGAAAGTCATCGCTCTTCCTCTCGCCTCCCGCGAACGGGCAATAGGCCGAAAGTCATAGCGCAAAGCGGTTAACCGGGTGTTACCCCGGCAACCGGATCAGTTTTGCGGTGGCGGTGCCCCCGCACCTGCCGCTCCAGCAGCCTTTTGCATCTGTTCCTGCTGTTGCTGCATTGCGGCTTCAAACTGTTCGCGCGGCAAGAAATCCTGCAGCTCAACGTCGAAAATCAACACACTTCCACCGGGAATGGCGACTTCGCCGGTTTTCTGGTCGGGAACGTCATTGGGGCCATAGCCAATCTCGCTCGGGATCCAGATTTTATACTTGCCGCCCTTTTGCATCAGCTTGAGAGCTTCGGTGAAACCGGGGATGCCACCCGAAACGGGGAAGGGACCGGAAGCAGGTTCCTGAAAAACCTTGCCGTCGCGGAGCGTGCCCGTGATCGAAATCATGGCGACATCATTGTCGGTCGGCGGTTTGCCTTCGCCGCTCTGGATCGTCTTTATCTGCAGGCCGGACTTGGTGACGGTTACGCCTTCTTCATCGGCGTTGTCGGCCAGATATTGAACATCGGTTGCATATTTGCTGCGGATGTCACCCGTGCCCCACCAGGCCAGCCCTGCGCCAGCCAGCGCAACAACGGCAATTCCTGCCCAGAATTTGGGGATGGAACCCTTTTTGATCGGCTGGATGGGTACGGTGGTGACGGACATGGTTGTTTCCTTATTTCATTCGGGAGCGGGCTGGCGCTGCTCTAGTCAGTTCAGCGCCCTCTTAGCGGCTTTACAGACAAAAAAAAGAGCGCCCGGAGGGGCGCCCTGTTTTTTGCCGTTTGGCGACAGCAATTATTTGTTGCCGTCGCGCTCTGCAGCTTTGCGTTCCATTTTGCGGGCACGACGGATAGCAGCGGCCTTTTCGCGGGCGCGCTTTTCCGACGGCTTTTCGTAATGACGACGCATCTTCATTTCGCGATAGACGCCTTCGCGCTGCAATTTCTTCTTCAGGGCACGCAGCGCCTGGTCCACATTATTTTCGCGAACGATAATCTGCATAAAAAATCCACACTCCGAACTCTTTGCGCAATCGAATCGGTTAGCGGGCCGAAAACCCGCAGAAAGACTGCAAAAACGAAAATCGCCGCGCATCGAAGGCGGCGAACCGAGCGGGCCTTTATACCCGAAGGTCTGCGATGACAAGAGGAAATGCCGTTTTCCTGCGGGTTGCGCACGGTTTAACCAGCCACTGGTCCGCTGTCTAATGCGGCTGGACCTGTTTGCAAAGCTGGTTTAGCGAGCGCATTCGATGACCAAACTTACCGTCAATGACCGGCCGGTCGAATATCGGATGGACCCGCAGACGCCGTTGCTATGGGCGCTGCGCGATGCCTCGAACCTGACCGGAACCAAATTCGGCTGCGGGCAGGGCGATTGTGGGGCCTGCATTGTCGATATCGATGGAGAGGCATTGCGATCCTGCCTCGTGACGCTGGCAGAGGCCGAGGGCCGGTTCGTGACCACAATCGAGAAACTGTCGGTTGATCGCAGCCATCCGGTGCAGCAGGCGTTTGTTGCGGCCGGCGCGGTGCAATGCGGTTTCTGTACACCAGGTATGATCATGGCGGCTTCGATCCTGCTCAAGAAAAATGCCAGCCCGACTGACGCGGATATTGACGCGGCGATCACCAATATTTGCCGTTGCGGCGTCTATCCCCGGGTGCGCGACGCCATACAGCGCGCAGCGCGGGTTATGCGCGGCGAGGCCAGGCTCTCGGTTGCCCCGCCGCCGGGCATCACGCCGGAAGACGCAGCCGCAGCGGTCCCTGCGTTGCGGGTGAAGAAAGACTAACTCGCTTCAATAAAGGGCTTTTCCTTTCGCCGGCCCTCGCATAGGCAGTGAGCACCAAATAATGGGTCGCGTCGAAAACTGTCCTTGGGAGGAAAGAATGACGCTTGCCCGTAAGTTCCGCTCTGTTTTGATCGCCTCGCTGCTGTGCAGCACGCCATTGGCGGCGCAAGTTCCGAAGGAGCAATTGCTGTCGCCACCAGACAATGCAGAGAGTTTCGCTATCGTTTCTTCGGGAGGTGAACATGGAATCGCGTCGATCTGGACCCAGCCCGACGGCCAGATTGCTTCGCGCATCAGTTTCCTGTTGCGCGGTATGGTCACAGAAGCCGATGAAGTCATCAAGCTTGGCTCCAATGGCTTGCCCGAAAAAATCGTCCTGCGCGGGGTAAATCCGTCGGGCGATGTTGCCGAGACGTTCGAAATTGCCGATGGCAAGGCCGTCTGGAAATCGCCGATCGATAGCGGTTCAGCCCAATATGACGGCACTGCACTTTATTTGCCGCTGGGCGGGACAATGTCCGACCTCAAATATTTCGCCGAGGCGCTGCACAAGGCGCCCGGGCGCAAATTGAAATTGCTGCCCTCGGGCGAGTTGCGGCTGTCGAAGCTGGTCGATATTCCGGTGGGCAGCGGCCCGACTGCGAAGACCATTTCGTCGTGGCGGATAGACGGCGTGTCACTGGATCCGGCATTGGTGCTGCTGGATGAACAGGGCAAGTTTTTCGGAACGGTGCAGTGGCTGGGCCTGCTACCCAAGGCCTATGCCGGTGATATGCAGAAAATCACCAAGGCGCAGGATGATGCCTTGGCAGCGGAAAACCCGGCCATGGTCGAACGCTTCGGCAAGGTTTCTCCGATTCCGGTCGCCTTCACCGATGTCCGCCTGTTCGACAGTCTTTCCGGCAAATTCGTCGATGGCCAGACCGTGCTGGTCGATAAGGGCCGGATCAAGGCGGTCGGCGACGCAACAAAAATCGGCGTTCCGCGCATGGCGAAGACCATCGACGGCAGGGGCAAAACGCTGCTCCCCGGTCTTTGGGATGCGCATATGCATGTCGGCAGTGACCGTCAGGGGCTGATGCTGCTGTCGATGGGCGAAACCTCCGCCCGCAATCCGGGCGGCGATGTTGCTTCGACGGTTGAACGGGCAGGGCGGATCAAGCGCGGGGAATTGCTCTTTCCAGCCATTTATTCGTCGATGCTGATCGATGGTTCCGGCCCGCTTGCTGCGCAAATGGCGGTAACGGCAGATACACCGGAACAGGCAATCGCCGCCGTGCGGCAGGCAAAGGAAAAGGGCTTTGTCGGGGTGAAATTCTACACCTCGATGCAGAAGGAGCCGTTGCTGGCGGGGGTCGCTGAAGCAAAAAAGCTGGGGCTGCATGTCCATGGCCATATCCCGGCCAAACTGCGCCCGTCGCAGGCGATCGATGCGGGCTATGATGAGGTGACCCACATCAACATGGTGATGATGGAGGCGATGCCCGATTCGGTTGTCGATGTCAGCAACGGCATCGCCCGCTTCAACGGCCCCGGCCAATATGCCAAGGATGTCGATCTCGACGCCGAACCGATGAAATCGCTGATCGCCAAGATGGTTGCAAAAAAGACCGTGGTCGATCCGACTTTGGTGACCTTTGAAGGAATGTATGTTCCGGAAAATGGGGAGTTGCAGGAGGCTTATGCCGCATTCCAGGGCACCCTTCCTGCGACCACCGAACGCTATTTCCGGGTCGGTGGTTTTCAGCCGCCCGAAGGGGTGACGCGGGCAGACTGGCGCGCGAGCTTTGCCAAAATGGAAGCCTTGGTCAGCAAGCTGTATAGAGCGGGTGTGCCGATCGTTGCCGGAACCGATGGTGGCGGACTGGAACTGGCCCGCGAACTGGAACTCTATGTCCGTGCCGGCCTGACGCCGGGGGAAGCGCTGCAGACCGCAACCATCGTGCCTGCGCGGATGGTGGGGGCCGACACAGCCACGGGGTCAATTACCGTGGGCAAGGAGGCCGATCTGGTTCTGGTCGAAGGTGATCCATCGAAGGATATTTCGGCTGTGCGGCGGACCAAATGGGTGATGAGCGACGGCGCCCTGATGAATGCCGATGAGTTGCGCGAGGCGGCCGGTTTTTCAGGGCCACCCCGCTAAGCGCTCACGCAATCGCGAGCACCATAGTCAGCAGTCCCAAACCGGTGGAAAGATGAACGCGAAGGCGCATCCAGCCTGCGGGCAAGGGGATGTGCCTTCCGAGCGCGGAATCGACCATCGGTGACAGCAGCAGGCAGACTGCCAAAATGTTGAGTGAAGGTTCGGGCCATTCGAGCCCCCAAATCCAGGGCAGGTAGGATGCGAGTGCGATCAGGCTGGGCGCGACAGCAACCGGATACAGCCAGCCTGGCGGGTTGGCGGTGTTGAGCGCCAACCCCCACCAGACACCGCCGAGGAAGCTGAAGATAAAGGCTGCATAGCCATAACCACCCGCGAGTGCGATCCATTCGAGGGTCGGATCGTAAAGGATCATGGCGACAGCGATGACTTGCGGCAGCAGGCCGGCATAGCCGAGCCATTTGGCCGAAGCGGGAAGGGGCGGGGCGGTTTCTGTCATGCTGCCCGCAATAGCTTTCCGCTGCTAGGTACCCAACACGACCTTATGCCTGTAGTGCCGCTGCTTTGGCGAAGCGCTAGGCGCGGGCCATGGCCAAGACGCTCGTCCTGATTTTGGGTGACCAACTTTCCCCGGGCATTTCCGCACTGCGCGATGCGGATCTGGTCGAAACGGTGATTCTAATCACCGAGGTTGCGGACGAAGCTGGCTATGTGCGCCACCACAAAAAGAAGATCGCCTTTCTGTTTTCAGCGATGCGCCATTTCGCGGAGGAATTGCGCAGCGCAGGTTGGACGGTCGATTATGTCCGGCTGGATGATACCGCGAACAGCGGCTCATTGTCAGGCGAAGTTCTGCGCGCAGCCGACCGGCATGGCGTATCCCAATTCCGTGTGACCGAACCGGGTGAATGGCGCGTGCTCCACGATCTGCAAGCGCTGGATACCGCGCTCGACCTCGAAATCCTGCCTGATGACCGCTTCATCGCCAGCCATGCCGAATTTGAAAACTGGGCCGAGGGCCGCAAGGCGCTGCGCATGGAATATTTCTATCGTGAGATGCGGCGCAAGACCGGGCTGCTGATGGATGGCGACAAGCCTGCTGGCGGGCAGTGGAATTTCGACCATGACAATCGCAAAGCCGCGGCGCGCGACCTCCTGATGCCGCAGCCTTTGCGCTTTGCGCCAGATGAAATAACCCGCGAGGTGCTTGATATGGTCCGGGCGCGCTTTGCCACCCATTTCGGCACGCTCGAACCTCTCTGGTTTGCCGCCACCCGCGCCGATGCCGAGGCGGCCTTTGCCCATTTCCTCAAGACCGCTTTGCCGCGTTTTGGCGATTATCAGGATGCGATGCTGGCGGGGGAGAAATTCCTCTATCACGCTGTGGTGTCGCTCTATCTCAATTGCGGCCTGCTCGACCCGCTTGAAATGTGCCGCGCGGTCGAGGCCGAATATCGCGCGGGCCGCGCCCCGCTGAACGCTGCCGAGGGTTTCATCCGCCAGATTATCGGCTGGCGCGAATATGTGCGCGGCATCTATTGGCGCGAAGGGCCGGATTATGTCCGCCGCAACGCACTGCAAGCCACACGGCCGCTCCCTGACTTTTACTGGAGCGCAGATACCGAAATGGCCTGCGTGAAGGCGTGCGTCGAACAGACGCGGGACGAGGCCTATGCGCACCATATCCAGCGGCTGATGGTCACCGGCAATTTCGCGTTGCTCGCCGGTATCGATCCGCACGAACTGCACGAGTGGTATCTGGCGGTCTACGCCGATGCCTATGAATGGGTGGAGGCCCCGAATACGGTCGGGATGAGCCAGTTTGCCGATGGCGGCCTGCTCGCCTCCAAGCCCTATGTGGCGAGCGGAGCCTATATCGACCGGATGTCCGATTATTGCCGCGGTTGCGCCTATGATGTGAAGGCGAAGGCAGGGCCAAAGGCCTGCCCGTTCAACTATCTTTACTGGGATTTTATCGCGCGCCACCATGGCCGGCTGAAGCGCAATCCACGCATGGCGCAGATGGTGCGAACGTACGACCGTTTCAGCGACGCCCGCAAAGCCGAGATCGAAACGGATTCGTCCCGCTTCCTATTGTCTATCGAAACCCGTAATCAGGAGCCTCTATGAGTGCAGCACAAAAGATTACGGTCTGGTTTGACAGCGGCTGCCCTCTTTGCCGGAAAGAGATTGGGCTGATGCGCCGACTGGATCGCGCGCACCGGATCAACTTTGTCGATGCGACCGATCAGGCCACAAGCTGTCCACTGGACCGCGCAGACATGCTTGCCCGCTTCCATGCGATGGAGAATGGTAAGCTTTTGTCCGGAGCTGCGGCTTTCGCCGCCATGTGGCGCGTCATACCTGTGCTGCGACCGCTGGGGCTGATGGCGCGGGTGCCGGGTGTGCTGCGGCTGCTTGAATGGGGGTATCTGCATTTCCTGCGTGTACGCCCGCGCCTGCAAAGGTGGTTGGCATGAGCGATCCGCGCTATCGCAAAGTGCCGTCGGCGCGGCTGTCACGTCTGGCCTCTTTTGGTCAATTGGCCGGCGGCATTGCAGGCGGCGTACTGGCCGAAGGGGCCCGTAAACTTGCAAGCGGCGAGCGCCCGCGCCTGTCAGACCTTTTGCTGACCCCGGCCAATGCGGTACGCGTAACCGAACAGCTTTCTCGGCTGCGCGGGGCAGCCATGAAGCTGGGGCAGATGATCTCGATGGATGCGGGTGATGTGCTGCCAGCCGAACTGACCGCGATCCTCGCGCGTTTACGCGATGCCGCCCATTTCATGCCGCCCGCCCAGCTCAACAAGGTGCTGATTGCCGAATGGGGTGCAGACTGGCGGCGCAAGTTCGCGCATTTCGAGGCGAGGCCGATCGCGGCAGCCTCGATAGGGCAGGTCCACCGAGCCACGCTTCCCGACGGCACATTGCTCGCGATCAAGGTACAGTATCCGGGTGTGGCCGACAGCATCGTTGCCGATGTCGATAATGTGGCGAGTCTGCTGCGCATGTCGAACCTGCTGCCCTCGACGCTTGATATCGCGCCGCTGTTGATCGAAGCTAAACGGCAATTGCACGAGGAAGCCGATTATATCCGCGAGGCGCAGCAGATGCAGCGCTATCGGCAATTGCTCGACGGGGAATCCGATTTCATCGTTCCGGCGCCATATCCGGAACTCTCCGGAAAACGGGTGCTGGCGATGGATTTCATTGCCGGCCAGTCAATCGAAACGCTCGATGCTGCTCCGCAAGACGTGCGCGACCGTATAATGGCCGCCTTGCTCGATCTGGTGCTGCGCGAATTGTTCGAATTCGGTTTCATGCAGACCGATCCCAATTTCGCCAATTATCGCTGGCAGCCTGATGGCGGGCGGATTGTCCTGCTCGATTTCGGAGCGGCGCGGGCGGTACCGGAAAAGACGGTCGCATCCTATCGGCGGTTGATGCTTGCAGGATTGGCACAGGATCATGAAGCCTTGCGCGATGCTCTGATCGAAATCGGCTTTGTTTCCCTCGACACGTTGCAACGATACCGGCCCGCGCTCGACGGGATGATCGACATATTGATGACTCATCTGGGCAGGCCGGGGCTGTTCGACTTTGCCGACCGTAGCTTTGTCGATCACGTGCGCCGCCATGCCGAAACGATCATCGCCGACAAGGCGGCATGGCATGTCCCGCCCGCCGACACGCTGTTTGTGCAAAGGAAGGTCAGCGGTACGGCCTTGCTGGCAATCCGGATGCAGGCCCGATTGCCGTTGCTTGAAATGGTTGCCCGCAGGGTGGGCGCGGGCGACTAGCGGGGTGCGTGCGTCTTTCCTGACCGGCACCGGTCGGAACAGTAACGCACATTTTCCCAATCACGCGCCCATTTCTTGCGCCATGTGAAGGGCAGGCCGCAGGCCGCGCAGGTCTTGGTCGGCAGGTCGGATTTCTTGCGCATTTTGGGCATGGGTCAGAGTGCCTGCCTTGGACACGAAACCGTAGCCCTGAGCCTGTCGAAGGGCGCATACAAGTTTACGCCGCCGCGTCTGACGGAGAAGCGTGCTTCGACAGGCTCAGCACTGCGGTGAAAGTTCAAGTGCATTTTCACCCTCTACAAATCCAGGACCATTTGCTCTGCCTTGACGCCTGCACGCTTCCTATCGGCGGAGCGTTTGCGGCTGCCATGTTTGTGGACGACGGCCTTGGCCTCGGCGCGAGCCTCGGGTTTGCGGCGCAGCGCATAGATTGCGTCCTTGGCAGACTTGGCCGCAGCCGCATGGTCTACAATGCGATCTGGATAGTCGGGGCAGAGCCGCACCCTATCGTCCGCCGCAAGCTTCCATGGTTCGTGCAGCCAGGTATCGGGCACATTGGCGAGTTCGGGAACCCAACGGCGGATGAAGACACCTGCCGGGTCTTGGTCATAGCCCTGCTTCACCGGGGAATAGATGCGGATGGTGTTGATGCCCGTCTCGCCCGCCTGCATCTGGCATTGCGGCCAATGGATGCCGGGTTCGTAATCGATGAACTTGCGGGCGAGCGCCGTGCCGCTCTCCTGCCAAGGCAGCCATAGGTCATAGCTCGCAAAGCTCATCAGCATCGCGCGCATGCGGAAGTTGATCCAGCCGGTGGCGTTCAGATAGCGCATTACGGCGTCGATGAAGGGATAGCCGGTGCGGCCGTCGGTCCATGCTGCGAGCTTCACGGAATCGGCGGGGCGGGGGCGCAATCCTTCGTAAATCCTCGCCATCGGGCGATATTCGACTTCGTGTTCGCTCTCCAGCTTCTGGATGAAATGGCAATGCCAGTGCAGCCGCGCGATGAAGCTGCGCAGCGATTGCCGCCACGCCTTTTCCGAGGGCGGCAGTTCGCGGTATCGCGCCTGCGCCGCCTGATAGGCCTCGCGAACCGAAAGCGAGCCATAGGCCAGATGCCAGGAAAGGCGGGAGCAGGCTCTTTCCCCACTGAGCGGGGATGACATTTCGCTTGTATAATGCTCGCCGCGTTCGTGTAGGAAGCTGTGCAGCGTGGCCAGGGCTTGCGCACGGCCAGCCAGGGGAACCACTTGCAAGCCGTCTTCTTTCAGGCCCAGTTCTGCTGCGTCCGGCAGATTATCGGTCACGCTCCGCTCCCACATCAACAATGGAGGAACCGGTTGGGCAGGCATCGCCATCATCCGCTCCCACGCCTGCGCCCAGCGATCACGGTTGACTCTGCGCCCGCGCCAAACGCCGAACTGGCGGCTTTCCTCGAATGCAATGCCCTCTGCCTTGCACCAGCGGCGCACAGCCTTGTCGCGATCAAAGGTCCATTCATTGCCGGTTTCCTCATGCGCACGCAGCACGAAGGGGCCGTGTTCGGCCTTGATTGCAGACAGCACTCTCACCGCGTCTCCCACCCGGATGCAAAGCTGCCCGCCTTTTTCAGCTATGGCATTATCCAGATCGGCGATGCAGGCCCGCCAGAAATTCCATTGCCGTGCGGAAACATCGGGCTGTCGCCAATAGTCCGGTTCGATGATGACGATTGGCAAGATGCGGTCACGGATCGCCGCCGCACACAAGGCCGCATGATCCTCCAGCCGCAAATCGCGTTTGAACCAGACGACTTGCAGCATCTTAAAAGGGAATCCTCTCGCCATCCCAGGCAAACAGCTGGCCACTGTCTTCGGGCTTCAGTCGGGCGAGTACATCGAGCATCCGGGCCGCCGCATAGTCGGGCGTGAACAGTTTCTGTTCGGGCACGCCGCGCTGGAACGGCTGCGACAGTTCAGTGTCGACGGTGCCCGGGTGCAGCGCGACGATGATCGCCTTAGGATGGGTGCGCGCCATTTCGATAGCGAAGTTGCGCACGATCATATTGAGCGCCGCTTTGGATGCCCGATAAGCATGCCAACCGCCCAGCCGGTTATCTGAGATTGAACCGACACGGGCAGAAAGGACCGCAAAGACGCTGCGCCGATCTTTAGGCAGGCGGGGTAGCAGATGCTTTCCGATCAGCGCGGGGCCGATTGCATTGGCTGCAAAGGCCGCCGTATAAGCTTCCGGCGTTTGCATTTTCAGGCTCTTTTCTGGCTGGATGTCGGCCGAATGCAACATCCCGGTGGCAACAATCGCCAGATCCGGAGAACCGACGCTGCCGGCCGCTTCAGCGATGCTCGCTTCATCGTTCAGGTCGAAAGCGAAAGGCCGAATTTTCGGGCCGCCATCGATATTCGAACGCGCGCCTGCATGAACAAAGGCTGTTTCCGGTTGGGCTTGCAACTGGCGAACAAAAGCGGCGCCGATACCTCCACGTGCACCGAAAATGCAGGTATTCAGACCTGAGGCGGACGGTGAGTGCATCGGATGCAGATGTCGTACGACGTTGCGCGCGGCAATTCGGGAGAAACGCTGTGGATGCAGCAAACGCAACCAGTGCAGATTAGCATTGGATCTACTGCATTTTGCGCGCTAAGTCAGTTCGGTTCCAATGAAAGTGAGTTATTTCAATGCGAAAAGCCGCTCGTTTTACTACTGCGTTTGCGATTATCGGTGTGCTTGCAGGCCCGATTGCGGCTGCCAGAATCTCCCTCCTGCCCAATGCAGTCCAAGGTATCTGGATGAAGGACGACAGCGAAGGGCACGGGCAGTGCAAGGCCTATATGGCAGCGATGCAGGCGGATAGTGAGGATGCGCATGCCCAGCTTGTCGGCGCGGAAGTGATTAGTGCCAATATGCTGCACAGCTATGCCGAATATGGTGAGGGCAATTTTTACCAGCCAAAGCGTATCGAGAAGCTTGGCAAGCAGACATGGCGAATAACGGCTGCGGTCGGGATAGACGGATCACCCGAAGGGCAGGACAGCGGCACGGCCAAATTCAAGCTGTCTCTAGTGCGAGGCAAATTGAAATGGGATATGGAATCGTTCGACGGTAAACCGGTCGATAGTTGGGATGCGCATCTCTATTTCCGGTGCAGCGCAGTGCCGACCGGAATGTACGCCAGCTGAGCCTGCCGTTCAGGCCTCCAGTTCGATGTCCCAATAAAGCCAGTCGCGCCAGCTATCGTGCAGATAATTGGGTGGAAAGCCGCGGCCGCGATCCTGCAATTGCCAGCTGGTCGGGCGGATCGCCGCCATGCGCAGCTGCATATGTGCCTGCGCAGGTGTGCGACCGCCTTTCTTCAGGTTGCACGGCAGGCAGGCGGTGGTAACATTTTCCCAGCTTGTCCGCCCGCCCAATCGGCGCGGGACGATATGGTCAAAGGTCAGGTTGTCGGTGCAGCCGCAATATTGGCACTCGAACTTGTCACGCAGGAACAGGTTGAAGCGGGTGAAGGCGGGGTATTCGCTGGGCTTCACATATTGGCGTAGCGCGATGACCGAGGGGATCTGCATGTCGCGGCTTGGGCTATGTACATGGCGTTCATAGCTGGCGACGATATCGACCTTTTCCAGAAACACCGCCTTGATCGCGGTTTGCCAGGGCCAGAGGCTCAACGGATAATAGCTTAGCGGCGTGTAATCTGCGTTCAAAACGAGTGCAGGACAATTATCGGGATGTCGTGCCCGCTCTACAGCTTGGAATGATCCGGCGTGGTACATGCCTCGAACCCTCTCCCCATGCTTTTAACACTGTTTCTTCCCTCTCCCAAGGAAGTTACAGCATTTTGACATAAGGCAGATTATGGCGGCATAAATTGACGTCAAGGGGGCAATGGACACCATATATGGTAATTCTGTGGGTAAAATAGCAGGCATCCCATTTGCGCCGCAACAGGTTGTGGCCACCCGCTTTGCACCCAGCCCCAATGGCCGACTGCATGTCGGCCATGCCTTTTCCGCAATGTGCGCGCATGATTTTGCCCGCGCCTTTGGAGGGAAATTCCTTCTGCGCATCGAAGATATCGACGGCACCCGCAGCAGGCAGGAATATATAGATGGCATCATCGAGGATATGGAATGGCTGGGGCTAAAGCATGACGGGGAGATGGTTTTCCAGTCGCAGCGCATTGCCGGTTACAAAGCCGCCCTCGACCGTTTGAACGATATGGGTCTGGTCTATCGCTGCTGGTGCACGCGCAGCGAAATTGCCGAGGCATTGAAGCACAAGCCCGTGCGCCACGGGCCTGACGGGCCGGTCTATCCGGGTAGCTGCAAGGGGCGGACCGAAAGGGCGGGCGATTTTTGCTGGCGGCTGGATATGCAAGCTGCGACCGAAAGTGTCGGCCCACTAAGCTGGACCGATCTGGCAGCCGGAGAGCAATTGGCTGATCCTATGTTGTTTGGAGACATCGTGCTTTGGCGCAAGGATGCACCCGCCAGCTATCATCTGGCGGCAACGATTGACGATGCGGCGGATGGTATCAGCCATGTCGTGCGCGGAATGGATCTGTTTGCCTACACCGCTATCCACCGGTTGCTGCAAGTGCTGCTGGGCTTGCCGGAACCTACCTATTGGCATCACCCGTTGCTGCTCGACGAGGACGGTAACAAATTGGCCAAGTCTAGATTGTCCCAGCCGCTGTCGGAATTACGGGCCAAGGGGATATCCGGTATCGAACTTGTCGAACAATTGCGGCAAGGGAAGCTTCCGCTTGGAATTGGCGTTTCGACAGCCTAGAGGGCGGACAAGCGATGCAGCTATAGGGCTGTGTCACGCATTTAAGGAAATATCCATGGGCGTTTTGCTGATTATAGCCTTGCTTGCCGTGATGGGCATGGTGGTGTTCGCGGTTGTACGCGGGCTGCATGCCTTTGCCACTATGGATCATAATGATGTCGACGAAAACGGCGTCCCGCGTGGGCTGGCCCGGCAGAATCAGATGATGTTTGCCCGAGTCAAATGGCAGGCTATCGCGGTTGCCCTGGTTGCCATCATTGTGATTGGTGGCGCCTTCGCCAATTGATGCGGCCCATATGGTCAAGCTGAACAAGATTTACACCCGCACCGGGGATGACGGCTCAACCGGGCTGGTCGATGGTTCGCGTCGGTCTAAGGCCGATGCACGAATGCATGCCATTGGCGAGGTTGACGAAGCGAATAGTACACTCGGTATCGCGATTGGAGCCTTGGAGCGAGACAGTGGCGACACCGAACTGGTCGCCGGATTGCGACGAATCCAGAACGATCTGTTCGATCTGGGAGCCGACATAGCAACCCCGGGTGAGGATTTCACACCTGGCGAGATGAGCTTGCGGATCGTACAATCGCAGATCGATTGGCTGGAAGCGGCTATCGACACTGCCAATGCGCAGTTGGAACCGCTGACCAGCTTCATCCTGCCAGGCGGCAGCGCTGCGGCGGCAGCGATGCATCTGGCCCGTGCCGTCACACGTCGCGCCGAGCGCGCGCTTGTTGCGGCCGCATCGGGCGAGTCCATCAACCCGCTGGCGACGACCTATCTGAACCGCCTGTCAGACTATCTGTTCGTGCTCTGCCGCTTAATCAACAGGGACCGTGGCGGTGATATTTTATGGGTACCCGGCGCTTCGCGCTGAACTTTATCGGGCCCCAGCCAAAGGCCGTGTGCGGCTACATGGGCCCAGCGACTCCATGACAAATCGATAGTCTGCCTGCGCCGATGCGATATCTTTCGCTTCGCTGCTTTCGACCAGCCGTGCATCCAGTGTGCGCGGCAGGCCGCAGGCGAGGCGATACCATAATAAAGTGTCTTTCGCAGGTGCGATCGCGGATTCATCGATTACATCGCCGGTTGAAACTGCCCAGCGTTTGCTCTGGCCAGGCCGGCTCAAAATCGAAACCGAAATTGGCTGGCCGCTCGCCGTACGCAGGAATATCTGCGTTTCACCTTCACCGAGAACCGTGCCCTGGCTGTGAAATGCGCCTGATACCCCGGTTACCGCCTCTGGCGCGTCAATTTGCACCGCCTCCCTTGTTATCGCGCGCAGCGTGACATCATTCGCCGGGCTCCATTCGACCAAGGCGTCGGGCTTCGACAGCTTTATGGTACCCGGCGAACCACTGACTTTACTTCCCAACAGGAAATAGCGGCGCTTCTGCAGTTTCGGTATCTTGCCTTTGTTGTTCTTTGGCACATCGAGCAGGAAGCGCGCTTTTGCAGCGAAACCATCGGTTCCGCGGATCAGCGAAGTGACATCTGCATCGACCAATACCCGCTGGATATTGGCTGGAACGCCGACGGCCTGTATATCGGGTAGCGACGTAACCTTGCGTATCTGCGCGTCAAGAATCAGCGGTGAGATGGTTACCAGATCGGCTATGTCCGCATAGGCAGCACCCTGTGCAGGCACAGCAAATGTCGATTGCACCAGTGTTTGGGCATGGACTACCGGTGTCCCCAGCAACAGACCAAGGCCGACCGCCAATTTTATGGTAAATCCTGTCTTCACCTTGGAAATCCTGTGCAAATTGAGGGGGTGTAGGGAATATTTGCATTCCTATTCATGCTAATCGATTGGGGCAAGGCCGATGAATTGCGGATTAATCGCAGAATCCGGATTGCCTGCGCTTTTGGGCGTCGCTAAGACGATGGCGGAATCAGCCGATTAAAAAGATTTCAATAGCGCTGACCAGTTGGGTGGCTTCTAGTTTTGTGACGCTTGCCGAGCGGTCCGCGCGTTTTGGGGAAAGTAGGAGAGTAGTTTCCGCATGGCATATGCTGATCAAGATGGAATGAGTTCGAGCCGCCTGGTCTCGATCATCATCGTCGCGCTCCTTCACGCTTTCCTTGGCTATGCGTTGGTTACCGGTCTTGCTTATGAGGCGGTACAACAGGTCAAGGCAAAGCTGAACGTCGTCGACGTGAAGGAAGAAGAACCACCTGAAGAGGAACCGCCGCCAGAGCCGGAAAAGCAGATCGAGCCGCCCGTCGTCTCGCCGCCGCCGCTCGTGACAACGGTTACACCTCCTCCGACCTTACGGACTGTGGACACACCTCCACCGGCCGCGCCGATCGTGCCGACTGCAGCTCCGCCTGCGCCTGCCGCTCCGCCGCCGCCACCGCCGCCGGTCGCCAAGCGCCCCAACCCGATTCCGAAAGGCAATCCGGGCAACTGGGCTAATACCAACGACTATCCGTCGCGCGCCCTCCAGCAGGAGCGTGAAGGCACCACCGGCTTCCGCGTATCGGTTGGCCCTGATGGTCGTGTCCAGTCTTGCACCGTAACCTCTTCAAGCGGCCATGCCGACCTTGACGACGCGACGTGCAAGAATATCCAGCGTCGTGGTCGTTTTGAACCGGCTCTGGACAGCAATGGTAACCCCACGACGGGTTCGTGGTCGAGCCGCGTGCGCTGGCAGATACCGAAGTAATTTCTGGCCCGGCGAAGGGGAGCACTAACGCCGGGCATTTTCATGACCTTAGATTTTTGAATTTGAGAGGAAGTACCAATGTCGATTGCAATTCTCACTGCAGCTGCTGCAAATGAAGCCGCTGCCGCACAAAAATTCGGCCTCATCCCCGCACTGAATGAAGGCGGCCCGATCAGCTGGGCTATCTTCAGCGTGATGGTGATCATGTCCGTTTTCTCGTTCTACATCATGTTCACCAAGCTGATCGAGCAGCAGAAGGTTTTGAACCAGGCGAAGCAGGTTAAAGCCGGTTTCTGGCGTGCAAACAGCCTTGAAGAAGGCGCTGCAAAGCTTGACAAGAATAGCGCGTTCCGCCAGCTCGTCGACGACGGCATCTCGGCGCAGAAGCAGCATGGCCTGCTGACCGATCCCGTTGAAGCCCATGACTGGCTGCATGGCGCGATGTCGCGTTCGGAAGAAGCGATCAACAACAAGCTGTCGGGTGGCCTTGCCTTCCTCGCGACCGTGGGCGCTACCGCTCCGTTCGTGGGTTTGCTCGGTACCGTTATCGGCATCTACTCGGCGCTCATCAAGATTGGTATCGCGGGTCAGGCCGACATCGGCAAGATCGCCGGTCCGGTTGGTGAAGCGCTGATCATGACAGCCATCGGTCTGTTCGTCGCGGTTCCTGCGGTGCTTGCCTATAACTGGCTGCAGGCTCGCAACAAGTCGATCGCTCGTAGCCTGGCTTCGTTCTCGAACGATGTTCTCGGTTACATCACTTCGGGCGGCAAGGTTAAGCCCGCAGTTTCGGCTGCTCCGGCTGCCAAGCCTGCTGCTGCTCCCGCCGCTGCTGTCAAGAAGTAAGAATGGGTTCGGGCCGCCCTATGCGGCGGCCCTACATCCTGTTCGAATGCGCAAGCCTGGAATATGGCCTTTGCGCAAGCAGTCAGAGAGGAATAGCAAATGGCAATAAGTAGTGGAGGCGGCGGCGAAGACACGCCAATGTCAGACATCAACACGACGCCGCTTGTGGACGTCATGCTGGTGCTTCTGATCGTCTTCCTGATCGCCATTCCTGTGGCCATCCAGACGGTCAAAATGGAACTGCCGGTGGTTCAGTTTGAACCGACCAAGGCAAAGCGTGAGAATGTCTTGCTTTCGGTTACGACAACGGACGCCAACGGCAATGAGCCTGGTTCCGATGCCTATCAGGGTGCATATACAGGTGGTGAATGCCGTATTTACTGGAACGTCACTCCGGTGGATTCGACCGAATTGGTCGAACGTGCGGCGAAGCATCTGAAGCGTGAATTTGACGCATTGGGTGGTGAAGAAGCTGCGAAAGCAGGCGCGATCACCCCCGATATGCTGCCCGAGGCGCATATTCGCGGTGACGTGAATACGCCTTACCGCTGCATTGGTGGTGCGATCTATTCGATGCAGATGGCAGGCTTTGCCCGTGTCGGCTTCATTTCGTCGCCTTTCCCGCCACTCGATTCGGCCAAGTAAGCCGGATCCGATAAGGAGCAAAAATCATGGCAATGAGTGGTGGCAAGGATGATGGCCAGCCGATGATGGAAATGAACACGACGCCGTTGATCGACGTCATGCTCGTTCTCCTCATCATGCTGATGATCACCATCCCGCCCGTATCGCACGCTGTTAATATCGACCTGCCGGTGCAGGATCCGAACCAGCCACCGCCGGAAGAATTGATCGACCCGGTGGTCAACAAGATCGTGATCATGCCGAATAACGAAATCCAGTGGAACGGCACGCCGTCTTCGCTGGACCAGATCGAGCAGTATCTCGTCCAGACCAAATCGATGAGCCCGGAACCTGAACTTCAGTTCCAGCCCGCGCCGACTGCAATGTATGACATTGTCGACCAGACGCTGGCTGTGGTGAAGCGGAGCGGCATCACCAAATTCGGTTTCGTCGGAAACGAACAATATCGCGTTTTTGGAAAGTCTGCCGTTCCCGGCAACTGATCAAATATCGCAATCGACATAGAAAGGGCGGCCATCGTGCCGCCCTTTTTTGTTCGAAGATTTCCGTGCATTTGAATGGGTGTTTGCGGCAAGACGCCGCCATAAGTGGTGGCGCGCGGCTGCCTCGAAAGTGGACGCAAACGAAGACGGGAAAGATTGCCTGGACGCAACCATTGTGATAATCCAATGCCATGAAGGCTTCCTGCCAATGTGGACAACTGCACGTGACCGTGCCCGGGCCAACATTAGCGGTGGTAGCCTGTCATTGCATTGCTTGCCAAAAGCGAACAGGTTCCCCCTTTGGTGAAGCTGCTTATTACCCACATGATCAGGTCAAAATTGAAGGTGCGTCAAAGCAGTTTACGCGCCCAACCGATCTGGGCGGAACCTTCGACCAGTTTTTCTGCGAGACATGTGGCACTACCGTTTTCATGCGAGGCACTAAGAATCCGGACGTTACCGGTATCCCTATAGGCTTGTTTGACGACGCGCATTCGATGCAGCCAATCCGTTCGGTTTGGGAAGACAGGCGTCACCTATGGGTCGATATTACGACGGCAACGCAGCATTTCCCACGGGCCCGCGTGGATTAATCGAATACGTTTCCACCTACCTGGCTAACGCAGCCAGATGAACCTACTCGAAAGCAATGGGATCACGCATCAAATTGCAAGCTTGCCAGCCTTGCATAGAGGCCGCCAGCTTTGCTGAGGCTGTCATGCGTGCCCTCCTCGACGATGCGGCCTTCGTCCATCACAATGATCCGGTCCGCCTTGCGCACGGTCGCCAGGCGGTGGGCGATGACGATGGTGGTGCGGCCTTCCATCAGATGCTCAAGCGCATCCTGCACCAGCCGCTCGCTTTCGGCGTCGAGGGCGCTGGTGGCCTCGTCGAGCAGCAGGATCGGCGCGTCGCGGAGCAGCGCGCGGGCTATGGCTATCCGTTGACGCTGCCCACCCGAAAGCCGCGCGCCCCCCTCACCCAGATAGGTATCGAGGCCCTGCGGCAGCTCGCGCAGGAAATTCCCCGCATTGGCCTGCTCCGCCGCAGCCCAGATTGCGACATCGTCGGCGAGCCAATTGCCATAGCGCAGATTGTCGCGCGCGGACGCTGCAAACAGCACCGTATCCTGAGGAACCAATGCCATGCGCTGGCGGAACTCGGCTGGATCGGCACTTGTCAGTGCGACGCCATCGATACGGACGGTTCCCGCTTCGGGATCGTAAAAGCGCTGGGCCAACTGGAACAAGGTCGACTTGCCCGCGCCGGATGGCCCGACAACCGCGACGGTTTCGCCGGGCAAAATCTTCAGGCTGAAATCGCTAAGCGCGGCAACTTCGGGCCGGGTCGGGTAGCGGAATTTGACATTCTGGAACTCTATCTGCCCGCGCGGTGCGGGCATGGTCACGGGGTTTGCTGGCGCAGCGATTTCCGGCACTTCGTTCAAGAGCTCAGCCAAACGGGCGGACGCACCCGATGCGCGGACCAGATCACCATAAACCTCGGTTAAGGCACCGAAGGAACCGGCAACCAATCCTCCGTAAAGCACGACCGCGAAAAGCGTGCCCGCAGAAATGATACCCTGCGTGACCTGATCGGTACCCTCCCAGACTAACAATGTAATACCACCGAATATCAGCGTCATGACCAAAGCGGTCAAAAAGGCACGCAAACGGATTCGACGCTTTGCCGCCGCAAACGTACTTTCGACGGCATCGCGAAATCTTTGCTGTTCGCGCTGTTCCTGCCCGAATGCTTGCACAATCTTGATTGCACCAAGAGCCTCGGAGGCGACGGTTCCAACCCCCGCAACCTTATCCTGACTGCTGCGGGACGCCTTTTCCAGCCGCCTTCCAAGAAACACGATCGGCAGCACGACGATGGGGATACCAGCAAGCAGCCAAATCGTCAGGCTGGGAGCCAGGCTGAACAGCAAGATCACGCCGCCAATCCCGATGAACAGGTTTCGCAAGGCGACCGAAACCGTCGTGCCGACAATTTGCTCTATGATGGCGGTATCGGCTGTCATGCGGCTTGCAATTTCAGCAGGCCGATTTTCTTCGAAAAAGCGCGGTGCCAAACGGAGGAGGTTGTTTTGGACAGCCGCACGGATGTCGCCAACGACCCGCTCGCCAAGCCAGCTTACGAAATAGAACCGGAATGCCGTAGAGATTCCGATTATCGCGACAATGCCGAACAGCAGAAAGAAATATGGTGCCGGGTCTCCGCCATTTTTGACAAAGCCTTTGTCGATAATCAGCCGCAAACCAAAAGGAATGGCGAGTGTGGATGAAGCAGCGAAAATCAACGCCAACAGTGCGAACAAAATCTGTCGCGGATAGGCGATTGTAAAACTGGCGATCATCCGCAAGCTGCTGAAATTCACTTTTGGCTTTGGTGCTGGCGCCGGATTCTCGCCGTCCGAACCCTCAGCTGCTTTGACAGAAACATCACTCATTGAGTTCGCCTAGCAGCCGCAGCTATGCGCCACAATCGCCGAGAATTCCCCAGTACGCTTTTCCTATGGTGCAATGCACAATAAATCCCTATGTTGACTGCTGAAACAGGGACCGGCCAAACCGGTAAATTGGACATTCGGGAACGCGAACATGCTTTACACCGGTTATGATATCCAGCGCGGCTTTTTGGCGAGTGCAGGCTGGCTTGCTCAGAAACAGGCCGATTTCCTCAACAATTTCACCAATTCACCGTTCAACTATGGCAATCTGACTTCGGTCACCGCCTCGGCGCTGGACGTGTTTGCACATTCGGTGATGCCGCGCGGCAAACCCCCTTTCGGGATCAACGTCGTTGAAATCGATGGCAAGCATCTGCCGGTTGACGAACATAATGTCGCGCGCAAACCGTTCGGCCAGTTGAAGCATTTCACCTATGAGGGCAGCGAGACCAAGCCGAAGCTGTTGATCTGCGCGCCGATGTCGGGCCACTTTGCCACATTGCTGCGCGGCACGGTTGAACGGATGCTGCCGACGCATGATGTGTATATCACCGACTGGAAGGATGCACGAGATGTGCCGCTGACAGGCGGTGGTTTCGACCTTGAGAGCTATATCGACTATCTGATCGAATGGCTCGAATTTATCGGCCCCGATGCCGGTGGTCGTGGTGCGCACATGCTAGCTGTCTGCCAGCCCTCAGTACCTGCCTACGCCGCTGCGGCTATCATGAGTGCGAACAAGCACCCGCTGCGCCCTCGTACCCTGACCATGATGGGCGGCCCGATCGATACGCGCGAAGCGCCGACTGCGGTCAACGACCACGCGACCCGCCGCCCGCATGACTGGTTCGTCCACAATGTGATCGCCACCGTTCCACCTTATTACAAGGGCGCTGGCCGCCGCGTCTATCCGGGCTGGTTGCAGCTCACCGGCTTCATGTCGATGAACCTCGGCAATCACATGATCAGCCACTGGTCGATGTTCTCGCACCTTGTCGAAGGCGATGGCGAAAGCGCGGACCGGCACAAGGAATTTTACGACGAATATCGCGCAGTCTGCGACATGACTGCCGAATTCTATCTGCAGACCGTCGACACCGTGTTCCAACGTCACCTGCTGCCCAAGGGTGAGTTCAACTATCGCGGCAAGCTGGTCGATCCGGGCGCGATTGACGATATTGCACTGCTCGCCATCGAAGGCGAGCGTGACGATATCAGCGGCATCGGCCAGACCAAGGCGGCTTTGACGATCGCAACCGGACTGCCCGAGGCGATGAAGCAATATCACATGGCCCCCGAAGTCGGCCATTATGGTATCTTCAACGGTAGCAAATGGCGCGAGAAGATTGCGCCGATTGTTGAGGAATGGATCCTCGCGCACAACGGCTAGACATAATCAACCTCATTCCCACACCGTAGTGCTGAGCTTGTCGAAGCGCGTCGCAAGGTTTACGCTTGGCTGAGAGGCGCCCTTCGACAGGCTTAGGGCTACGGTTGAACGGCGTAGGGGCATGTCATTTGAGTCTTCGCATTAGTGCCGCAGTTGAACGCTGGCCGGTCGCAGGGCAGTTTATCATATCGCGCGGGACCAAGACCTATGTTGATGTACTGGTCGCCGCGGCCAGTGATGGCACGCATGTCGGCCTGGGTGAGGCCACCGCGATCTACTATCATGGCGAAAGTGCTGAAAGCTGCCTGACGCAGATTGAAGATCTGATCGATACGCTTGTGCCGATGGATGTACGTGAGGCACGAGATGCGGTGCAGACTTTGCTGCCCCCTGGCGCCGCCCGCAATGCACTTGATTGTGCGCTTTGGGATTTGGAGGCCAAAGCCGCAGGCAAGCCCTTGTGGCAACTGGCTGGTCTTGCGACTGCACCCAAGCCGCTGCAAACCGCCTTCACCATCTCGCTTGGCGATCCCGCGGCGATGGAAAACGATGCTGCAAAGGCGGCTGCGCGGGGCTTCGGTCTGCTGAAACTGAAACTGACCGGCGAAGGCGACCGCGAACGGGTTGATGCTGTCCGCAAAGGCGCGCCTGATGTACGCCTGATTGTGGACGCCAATGAAAGCTGGGCTGCGCTCGATATTGAGGCGGAGGCAAGCGCTCTGGCAGCGCTGGGTGTCGAGATGATCGAGCAGCCAGTTCCGGTCGGCCAGGATGCGCTTCTGGACGGGATTAAGTCCCCGGTGCCCTTGCTTGCTGATGAAAGCTGCCAGTCGAGTGCCGATCTGGAACTATGCGCCCGCTATTATGATGGCATCAATATCAAACTCGACAAGGCTGGCGGGCTGACCGAGGCCTTGAAGATGGCGCGTGAGGCCGAGGAACACGGGCTTAAATTAATGGTGGGTTGTATGCTGTCGACCAGCCTTGCAATTCATCCTGCGTTTCTGGTGGCGCAGGGGGCTGCATGGGTCGATCTTGACGGCCCGATCTTGCTTGTGAAAGACCGTGAGGACGGGTTTCGTTTTGAAGGTGGCATGATTTCCCGATAGGTCGGGATTGCAAACCGCCAGCTTTACAAAACGCGCCGGTTGGTGGATTGGATTGCGATGCTAAACTTCCAGCAAGTCGTCGCCGCATTGCAACAAGGCGTTCCTGGTGCACCTGTCCAACTCGAACGGCTCGCGCGTTCAGGCGATGCTGACGCATTATATATGCTGGGCGAATTTCGGCTGACCGGACTGCATGGACCTGTCGACACCAAGGCTGCCTATCGCATGATCGCACGCGCAGCAAAGGATGGCCACATCGATGCAAGGCGGACTTTTGCTTATCTTACTGCTGCCGGAACCGGATGTGCAGCCGATTTGGAAAAAGCCCGCCAACTTTTGCAATCTGCGGCGCGCACCGATCGCTTTGCCGAGATGCAACTGCAACTGGATGCGGTTTTCGCGCAGGAAGAATTGGGAACCGAACGCGAAGTGCTGCGTGATGATCCACTCGTCTATGTGGTCCGAAATTTCCTGAGCCCGAACCAGTGCAAATATGTTCGTATGGTGGCCCAACCCTGGCTGGCCCCGGCGATGATTGTGCACCCAATAACGGGCGAGGGAATTCTCGATCCGATCCGCCGTTCGGAAACGATGAATTTCGGGCCGGTGTTTGAGGATCTGATTATCCAGCGTATCAATCGACGGATTGCAGAGGCAACCGATACGCCACTGGTCAATGGTGAACCGCTTTCAGTGCTGCATTACAATCCGGGGCAGGAATATCGCGCGCACCTTGATGCCTTCGATCAGGCAGATCCGGGTAAGCAGCGGGCGGTTACTGCGCTGATCTGGCTGAATGACGGGTTCGAAGGCGGCGCAACCCGTTTTCCCGAACTGGAACTCGATTTCGTGGGCAACACCGGGGATCTGTTTGTCTTCAGGAATGTCGATGCAGACGGGAAATGCGATCGACGCACGATGCATTCGGGTATGCCGGTGACAGGTGGTGAAAAGTGGCTGGCGAGCCGTTGGATCCGCGACGGCGCCTATTTCGGGTGAAGTTGAGCTGACGGTCGCCGTGCTTTTTGCTCGTCCTCATAAGCACGATGCAGCAACGAAGCGATTGAAAAACAGGCCGGGGCATCGCGGTTTGAAAGCACAATCACGGTTTCACCCGTGTTCGGATATGTGCGTACGTCTGAACAGGCACCGTCAGAGCTGCCGCCATGTCCCCAGCGGAAGTTGCGCTTTGGTATATTTTCGCCATACTCAGTCGCGAAAAATCCCAACCCCATGAATCCATGCTGGGTAGTGATGGCTTGCACAAAGAGCGGCTTTGGAACCAAGCGCCCTTGGCGCAGTGCCTCCACGAAACGGAATAAGTCACCTGCGGTCGAGAATGCGCCTCCAGCGGCAAAACCTTTGGTGGGCTGGGTGATGCAGTTGGGCACGGCCTTGCCATCGACGGACGTATAGCCAATCGCCGTGTCGGTTCGATAATCGGCACAATTGGCGAAGTCCGTCCGGCTCATCCCTGCAGGCGTGAAAATATGATCGCGAACATATCCATCATAGTCTTGCCCGGAGAGCAGCTCGATCATCCTGCCGAGGATAACATGGCCGAAATTGCCATAGACTTGTTGGGTGCCGGGTTCGAAAGCCGGGGCTCTCTCCCAATGCAGAGCAAGCATGTCCGCGTGAGACCGGATATTTGCCCTGACAGATTGCTTGTCGGCGCCAAATAGATCAACATCGCCCGCGCCCGCCATATGCGTTAGCAGGTGGCGAACTGTAACTTTTTGGGCGAACTCTTTATTGGGATAGTCTTTGATGACATCGCCCACCCTGGTGTCGAGGGATAGCTTTTGCGCAGCGATAAGTTGCAAGACTGCAGTGGCGGTGAACATCTTGCCCGCGGATGCAATATTGAATCGCATGTCGGTGGTGATGGGATCCTCACCCTGCTGATCGCGCTTGCCATAGGGGCGCAGGAATAGCTGCTTGCCACCATGGGCGACTAGCACGACTCCTGCAAAACTCTCACTATCCTCCAGGGCCCTTGAATATCCGTCAAGCTGGGCCAGTGCGATCTTGTCCGGGGCGGGTTCCGGAGGGCGGGCGAGTGCAGTATCGGACGCCAAAACATATAAGGCAAAAATGGCCGATAACATTGTCGATCCAGAAATCGATTTGCGCAACTATAAGTCTCTCAAGGGATTTTGGGCAAAATTAAAGGCCCGGCTTTGGTTAGTAAAGCCGGACCCGTACTTTTGACAAATTGTCTCTTCGGATTACACCGCGTCGAGATACTCGATCTCGGGCGCACCTGCGAGACAAGGCCCGAGCTTGGGGCCGGCGGCGCGAAAATAGTCGGTCTTGCCATGCGCATCGAGTGCAGCCTGATCGGCATAGGCTTCTAGGACGCGGTAGACCTGGCCGTTGGCGCGCGAGCGGGTGAGCGTGTAGAACAGATTGCCGGGTTCGTTGGCGCGAACCTGGGCGGCGAGTTCGGTGAAGATTGCTTCAAATTCGGCGTTCTTGCCTTCTGCGACGGTCAGGGTCGCGACTACTCCAATTCCTGCCATTTGCATTCCTCTCTCTCTTGTTTTGGAAATTCGGATTCACTTCCGGCGATCAAGCGCCGGATCAAGTTCCTGCCCGGGGTCGAGCTGCACACCGAAGCTGTTCAACATCATCGACACCTGGGTGTATTGGCCAACGGTCATCACCAGATCCATCTTCTGCTTGTCGCTAAAGAAGGACAAAGCGGCCCAGCTGGCATCGCTGACGTGGAAATCGCGGGTGAGATCATCGGTTGCGCGCAGCATGGCGCGATCGGCTTCGTTCCACGATGGATCGTCGGGCCCAGCCTTGATCGCTTCGATTTCGGCTTCGGTCAGCCCGGCATCAAGCCCGATGCGAGTGTGCTGGGTGAATTCATAGCCTGATTTGCAATTATAACCGACGCGCAGGATCACCAGCTCGCGGTCACGCTCAGACAGGCTGTTGCGCCGCGATAATATGTAACCGCCCCATGCGAGGAAGGCGGTGAGCGCCTTGGGCGCGTGCACCATCGTGCGGAAAATATTGAGGATATGCCCGCCGGAACGGGTCACATCTTTCGCGGCCTCCACCATGGGGGCCAGCGCCTCGCGCTGCTCGTCATCGATCTTTTCGAGATCGACGGGGGCGATGCGAGGCGCCGACAGCCGCATCAGAAGACCTCGAACAGGCCGGCAGCACCCTGGCCGCCGCCGATGCACATGGTGACCACGGCATATTTGGCACCGCGGCGCTTGCCTTCGATCAGCGCGTGGCCGGTGCAGCGGGCGCCGGTCATGCCGAAGGGGTGGCCGATCGAGATTGAGCCGCCATTGACATTGAGCAGTTCATCAGGAATGCCCAACTTGTCACGGCAGTAAAGCACCTGCACGGCAAAGGCTTCGTTCAGTTCCCACAGGCCGATATCGTCCATCTTCAGGTTGAAGCGTTCGAGCAGTTTCGGGATCGCGAAAACCGGGCCAATACCCATTTCGTCAGGCTCGGTGCCCGCAACCGCCATTCCGACATAGCGGCCCAGCGGGGTAAGACCGCGCTTTTCGGCAATTTTGGCTTCCATCAGCACGCAGGTCGACGAACCGTCCGAGAGCTGGCTGGCATTGCCCGCTGTGATGGTGTGGCCTTCGCCCATCACCGGCTTCAGGCTGGCAAGCCCTTCGAGCGTGGTGTCGGGACGGTTGCAGTCATCCTTGTTGGCGGTGACTTCCTGATAGGTGACTTCCTTGGTCTCCTTGTTCACCACAGCCATGGTCGCGGCGCAGGCGATGATTTCATCGTCAAACTTGCCAGCGGCCTGCGCGGCGGCGGTGCGTTGTTGCGACTGGAGCGAATATTCGTCCTGATATTCGCGGCTGATATTGTAGCGCTTGGCGACGACTTCGGCGGTACCGATCATCGGCATGTAGATATGCGGGTGCATTTCAAGCAGCTCGCGGTCGGGCTCGACAAACATCTTGCCGCTGCCAACGACTTTGGAGATGCTTTCGAGGCCACCGGCGACACAGATGTCCATATTGTCGACGATGATCTGCTTGGCAGCGGTCGCAATGGTCATAAGGCCGGACGAGCACTGACGGTCGATGGTCATGGCAGGGACAGTTACCGGCAGGCCGGCGCGCAGCGCGGCGAGGCGCGCGACGTTGCCGCCGGTCGAACCCTGCTGGGCGGCGGTGCCCATCACGACGTCGTCGATTTCGCCGCCTTCGAGGCCGGCACGTTCGACAGCGGCCTTGATCGAGAAGGCGCCGAGCGTCGCGCCGGTGGTGTTGTTGAATGCGCCGCGCGCTGCCTTGGTCAGCGGGGTGCGGGCGGTGGAAACGATTACTGCGTCACGCATGGGAGAATTCCTTTCGACGTTCACGTCGCCCCTGCGCAGGCAGGGGCCGGTGTCGGTTTACGCCATATTCGCCGGAGAAACCTCCTGCGGCCCCTGCCTGCGCAGGGGCGACGGCAAAACAATTAAACGAAAAACTGGGTGATCCACTCGGCGATGCAGGCGGGCTTTTCCTGGCCTTCGATCTCGAGCGTATATTCGATGGTCTGCTGCCATTGCCCTGGGCGCTTCTCTTCCAGCTCAAGCAGCTTGAAATGCGCGCGCACGCGCTTGCCGACGCGGACGGGCGAGAGGAAGCGGGTTTTGTTGCCGCCATAGTTGACGCCCATCTTGACGCCTTCGATCTTGGGGCAGGTTGATTTCGCCATCAATACCGGGAGCAGCGAGAGCGAGAGGAAGCCATGCGCGATGGTGCCGCCGAACGGGGTCATCTTGGCCATCTCTTCATTGACGTGGATGAACTGATGGTCGCCGGTCGCGTCGGCGAATTTGTTGACCATATCCTGATCGACCAGCATCCAGTCCGAACTGCCGATGACTTCGCCGACCCGACCTGCGAGTTCGGCAGGTGTTACTCCGCTCATATCCTGCTCCTTTTTGTGCAATGGTTTTCGAATTGCGCGCGGTTTTGCGCCTTTCTGGAGCGGTTGACAAGAGCCGCGCCATTTGGCCGCGCTGACCCTACGTCATATCACCGCATAGCCATTCAGGCGGTGCGAATCAGGCCTTTTTGTTCGGCGCAGGGGCCGTGTGCAACCGCTCCGCATAAGGCATCACCAGCGTCCCGTCGGGTCCTGCCGTGAAGGTCGTTTGGGTGGGATAAGCGAAGTGGATACCCTCGTCGACAAAACGCTGGACAATGTTCAGGCCAACGGCATGGCGGACATGGAAAACCTCGTCCAGATCCTCGCTCTGGACATCGAAAACCAACTGGAAATCGAGCGAGCTTGGCGCGAATGTGTGGAAGCCGCCGCGGATAAATTCGGCCCCTTGAGCCTCGACAATTTCTCGTAAAAGTACCGGAACGCGCTGTGCGTCTTCGACGGGTGTCTGATATACAAGGCTGATCAGGAAATTGACGCGGCGATAGACCGACTTGGTGTTGTCGGTGATTTCCTTTTCGAGAAGTTTGGCATTGGAGATGATTTTCTCCTCACCGGTCAGCGCGCGCAGGCGGGTACTCTTCATCCCGATCCGTTCCACCCGGGCGGTCGTGGTATCATAGGTGATGGTGTCACCGCGCTTGAACGGTCGGTCGAAGATGATCGACATCGCCGCGAATAGATCCGAGAAGATACCCTGCGCGGCAAGGCCGATGGCGATGCCGCCAACGCCAAGACCTGCAACAAGGCCGGTGACATTGACCCCCAGATTGTCGAGGATGACGATCGCTGCAATGGCGAAGACTGCAAAACTGACCAGCAAACGAATGAGCACCATCGCGCTTTGCAGCGTTTCATGCTCGCTACCGCTTTCATTGGCGCGGCGTTCGATCAGGCCGATGACGATCTCACGCAGCCAGATCGCCACCTGCAAGACAACAGCAATAGTGAACAGCACATCAATGGTGCGCGCCAGTTGTTCGGGCGCATTGGCATAGCCGTTGACCAGTTCGACCGCGACCATTATGCGGAAGAACTTGCCTGTTCGTGCCAAAGTCCGGGCGATGATCGAAGTCATCGCTGAGCGGTCTTCGCTGTCGCGCGCTATCTTGGCAGCGCGCCTTTTGAGCCAGCTGAGCACCACATAGACTAACGTCGCTGCTATTACCGCCACCGAAAGCTCGGCGATATTCCCACGCACCCAATCGGTGACGATTTCGGCATATTGTGTCATGCGTGCATTTATGGCGGCAATCGGATCATCGGGGATTTTGGGAAGCGGTGTAGTCATAGAGGCAACCCTAGCCACCCACCTTGTCAACGACAAGGCCCAGTCAGGTCGTCGCGCTTATCTCTTTTGCCTTCAAGCGCTGCTTTCTGATCGGCGTCCACGCCGCTTCGTTGCGCCTCCGCGCCAGATAGGTGTCGAGCCCCAACTGCATCGCCACCAGCATATAGACAAAGGGCTGAAAGGCGATGCCGACGAATAAGGATCCTACTAGATAGATGATTTGCGCATTTTGCAGCGCAGTGGCGAGCGGTGCGACCCATTGTTCGTCGGGCCGGTCACGCTTCTTGTACATGCGGGCGATCATTTCCATCCGCCACACCCCGCCGACATGGATCAGCAGCCATATGATCAGACCAGGGAAACCCTGTTCGCCCAGCATTTCGAAGTAACTGCTATGATAGGCGCGGCCCTGGTCGACGATTTCCTTGCGGTCGACCGCACCGGTATCAAACCCATTTTCGTCGACGACAGGCAGGTCATAGCGGATCTTGTTGATGCGATAGGCATCAAAGCCGCCGCCAAAGGGATGCTCTTGCACGAACTCCCAGGTCCATTTCCACACGGCGATCCGCGTGGATGCAGATTCGTCGGTCTTATAGTCCTTGATCGTTTCCATCCGGTCCGAGAAAGCGGACGGGATGAAGGGTATCGCAGCAAGTCCAACAAGTGCCGCGCCTGAAAGATACAGAACCCGCCGCTTGGTCTGTCGGATGAACAGCAGCGCGAGCACAGCGATGCAGACCAGCCCGGTGCGTGCCTGTGTGCCGACGGGGATCAGCAGCGCGGCGACGGTGAGTGCTGCGGCATAGGTCTTCACCTTCCAGTCGGGTTTGAAGATCGTGCCATGCTGCGCCAGCCAGACGATCAGCGGGATGATTGCGATCGCCACACAACTGATGATGCTGCCTTCATACAAGCCCGAATTGTCGTTGATCAGCAGGACGAGCGAGCCATAGCCGCCGCCGCCAAGCGCCGTCTTGATGCCGCCGGTGACGATCAGTGCCGAAGCACAAAGCACCAGCGTTAATGCCAAGGCTTCGATGCGCAGCTTGGTCTTGAGCAACAGGGGAAGAAAAGCTGCAAAAACCAGCGCCTTCCACACCCAGCTCCATTTTTCCTGCGCAGCCAAGGGTTCAACCGCAACCGTGGTTGAATAACCGCAATAGGCGAGCAGCACGAGCAACAGCGCCCAGCGCGGCGAAACCCGCACGTCGCGTTTGTCATCGCTGACCAGGAAGCCGAGGAACGCCAAAGCGAACAGGATCAGCGAGAGCGGAATCGAATTGAGCAGGAAATAGCTCAACCGCTGCGGCGCGATAATATCGATATAGGCGTAGACCAATGTGAACAGAAATGGCCGCTTGAACGCCATCAGCATCAGCAGCCCGAGATAGCCGACGAAGAACAGGTCACGCATCTTGTTGCGGACCTTTCGTTGCGTTTGGCCTGCGGTGGTTCACCCCGAAACCCTGCGGTTGCGCATCGGGCTCCGGTGGGGGTTCGCTGTCCAGATCGTCACGCTTGGTCAGCAACCAGAAGGCAAGCAAGAGCAGGCTATGGCTTAGCAATATCGATAGATTGTCGATCATGCGGCGTTGCGTCCCTGCCTGCCCCTTCGCTGTCAGGACATAGCGTGAAAATGAAAATTCGCGAAACGCATTAGCCGCTTTGGGTTGACGCGGCGTTAAATATATTGCGGCTAGGGAGCGACCATGCCTCGCATATTGCACGTCCTCGATCACAGCCTGCCGCTCCACAGCGGCTACACCTTCCGCACGCGCGCAATCCTGAAATCGCAGATTGGCGCGGGATGGGAAGTGCGCGGGTTGACCGGGGTGCGGCAGTATCAGCATGGGCAGATGCCCGATGCGCTGCAGCAGGAAGCCGAAGGGTTGCACTTCTTCCGCACGCCGCACCATGTTTCGGGGCCCTCTGGCTTGCAGGAGTGGCGCGAAATCCGTGCGCTTGAGCAGCGTATCATTGAAGTTCATCGCGAGTGGCCGTTCGACATCGTGCATGCCCATTCGCCTGCATTGAACGGACTGGCCGCGGCGCGCGCTGCGACAAAACTGGGTCTACCCTTTGTCTATGAAATCCGCGCATTCTGGGAGGATGCGGCGGTAGGGAATGGTAGCGGGACCGAAGGCTCGCTCAAATATCGCCTGACCCGCGCGCTCGAAAACCATGTTGTTGCCCGCGCCGACAAGGTGGCGGTGATCTGCGAAGGGTTGCGCTCAGATCTGGTTGCGCGCGGTTTCGATGCAGGCAAGATCTTCGTCTCGCCCAATGGGGTCGATATGGACATGTTCGGAAATCCACCGCCGCGCGACGAGGCGCTGGCGGCGGAGCTTGGGCTGACCGGCAAGGATGTGATTGGCTATATCGGCAGCTTCTATGACTATGAGGGCATTGACGATCTGATTGCTGCAATGGCGCATCTGAACGGTGCTGCAAAGGACGCGCATCTGCTGCTGGTGGGCGGCGGGCCGATGGAAAAGGCGTTGCGCGCGCAGGCAAAGGCTTTGCCAGCCGCCGATCGAATCCATTTCGTCGGTCGCGTCCCGCATGAAGAGGTGGAGCGCTATTACAGCCTGGTCGATGTCCTCGCCTATCCGCGCAAGCGGATGCGGCTGACCGATCTGGTGACCCCTCTGAAACCATTGGAAGCGATGGCGCAGGGTCGGCTGGTTGCTGCCTCTGATGTGGGTGGGCATCGCGAATTGATCGTGGGCGGGGTAACTGGAGCCTTGTTTCCCGCCGATGATCCGGAAGGTGCGGCAAAAGCCATCGACGCACTGTTCGCTGACAAGGCGATGTGGCCCGATCGCAAGGCCCAAGCGCGCGCCTTTGTCGAGCAAGAACGCAACTGGCAGAAGAACATAATGCGTTACGATCCTGTTTACCATTTCCTGTTAGGCCGTGCTAAACAGGGGTAAAGTTGCGGCTTGACCGCAGCGCAAAGCCCGACGGAAACAGGGTAGTTATGCAGTCGAAGCTGAATCTCGATCATCAGACAAAATCTGTCGCCATGGCGACAGGCGGTGCGGCCATTGCAGCCATTGCCGCGATGTTCGTGCCGACCGGTATCTGGGAAACATTGACCGGATCGACGGGGGTATCGGAGATGATTCCTGCAACCGCCGCCCCGCTTGGCGATACCGCGCGAGCCCTGATCTCATACGCTTTTGGCGCGTTGACGCTGATCATTCTGACGGTGTTGTTCCTCCGCAAAGGTGCTGCGTCCGAGTGGACGGCGATTGCGGATTCGGAAGATGCGAGTGATTTTGACAGTCCGGAAATCGTTGAAACTACAACTGAAACCGAAGTCGAGCCCCTGCTGGACGCTGAAGATTCGATTGATGAACCGGAAGAAGCGGTTCGCGGATCGCTGATCTCGCGCTTGCGTAGCCGCATTGCCACCTTTGCCGAGGCGCGCCGTAGTGCTGGAGACATTACCGACCTCGAAGACCTGCCCAAGCTGCGTTCCGGCGATGCTCATCCCGATGCGCCGCCACGTCGTCCTTTTTCGGCCAACCGCGACCTGGTGGAGGCTGATGCCATCGAAGTGACAACCGAAACAGCCATTGTAGAGCAGGTGGGGGCTGAATGGGTCGAGCCTGTGGCAGCCGAGACGGAACAGGTTATTGAAATTGCCGAAGTCGAGGCCGTAATCGAAGAACCCACTACCGCCGTAGCGGCGACCGCTGTTGAACCCGCCACTACTGAAACACCGGTGGCGGAGCCTGTTTCTGGTATTGCATCGCTTGACGATATGGTGAGCCGGTTTGAATCGGCCCTGGCTGAACGCGACGCGCAACTGGCGCATATCGAGAGCATTGCGAGCGAATTGCACATCTCGAACGTGCAGCCGATCCGCCCGGATATCGAGGCGTCCTCCGCCTATGAACCCGTCCCCATCGAACAGGCGCCGCTGCGCGCTGTCGAGCCGGTGGCAATGGAGACCGTGGATGTGCCGCAACGTCCCGAGTCCGAGGAACTGGATGCTGCCCTGCGCTCGGCGCTCGAAACCCTCCACCGGATGAACGCGCGCACGCGTTAAGTCTTACTCGTCGAGCAGCAAGGCCTCAACAGTCAGTAACAGCGTGTCGTCTGACTCAGACATATCGCTGACGATTATGTCGGCGACCAGCTGACGGCGAAGGCTGAATTCCGTTTCTGGCAGCGCTTGCGCAAAATGCGCGGCTCGTTCGTGGCGCTGCTCGCTTTCCAAACCTAGCAAGACGGTCACACGCTCCCCCGAAAATGTCGCGCTATGCCAGCCGGTCGCCTTGCGACTGCGCAGGCAGGCGCCGGGTAACAGGGCCAACAGCGCGCTTGAAAGCGGGCAGGGATTGGGCGCGGCGTTCATGCCGCTTCCTGCACGCCAAGCAGTTCGAGGTGCCGTTCATAGGCGGCCATGAAATCTTCGGCCTTGATCGCCATCGCCGGGCGCAGGCAACGACCGTTGCGCATGTCGAGCACCAGCCGGGGGTCGCGGGCGACCCTGCGTCCGAAAGTGGTCGGTGCCATATTGTGTTGCCGCAGGAATCGCTCGATTTTTCGATTGATGTGCATGTCCATTCCTTTCCATCAGGCACCACCCTTTCCGGTTGCTCGCATCGACGAATCGATGAGAACATGATAGGAACATTGCTGATAGGAAAAATCCTACTTGTCTAGGAAAAATCCTATTGCTAAAGGCAAAAGATGGTAAACAGCGATCCGCGTGCCGAACTCGAGCGGCTGGTGCAGGCGCATGGCGACGATTTTGCGTCGCTGTCGCGGCTGGTCGGTCGCAATCCCGCTTATATCCAGCAATATATAAAGCGCGGCTCACCCAAGCATTTGCCGGAGCGGGAGCGCAATATCCTCGCGCGCTATTATGGCGTTGCGCCGCAGCTATTGGGCGCGCCTGAGGAGGAAAGCGGAGGAAAGCGCGCAGGGTTAAAGCTGGTCCCCAAGCTGGCGGTTGGCGCATCGGCTGGGGCAGGGGCGCTGGCCGAGGGAGAAGCGCTTGCGGGCAAGGTCGGCTTTGACGAGGCCTGGTTGCGTAAGCTGGGCGTTGAACCACGCAATGTTTCGCTGATTCGCGTCGAGGGCGATTCGATGCAGCCGGTTCTGAATGATGGCGACGACATCATGGTCGATAAAGGCGCGGCGCTGAAGCCGCTGCGCGACGGCATCCACGTTATCCGCATCGATGGCACGTTGATGGTCAAGCGGCTGGCGCGGGCGCCGGGCGGGCGGCTGTCGGTGCTGTCCGATAATCCGGCCTATCCATCGTGGCCAGACCGTGACCCGGCAGAGGTTCAGGTGGTGGGACGCGTGGTTTGGGTAGGGCGGCGGCTTTGAAGGGCTTGCGCAGGCGCGAAAGCACCGCCACATAGTTTCTATGTCGAACGTCACATCCAGCCTTAACGCACAGCCGCCTTTGAAGGCGGTCATCATCCCTGTCACGCCTTTGCAGCAGAACTGCACTTTGTTCTGGTGCACAGAGACCAACAAGGGCGCGCTGGTCGATCCTGGCGGTGATCTGCACAAGCTTAAGGATGCTGTGGCGAAGACCGGGGTGGAGCTGGAAAAGCTGCTCGTCACCCATGGCCATCTCGACCATTGCGGGCAAACGGGGATGCTGGCGCAGGAACTCGGCCTGAAAATCGAAGGACCGCATGAGGAAGACCGTTTCTGGATTGCGCAGCTCGATGATGATGGCAAGCGCTGGGGGATGGACGCGAAAACCTTTGAGCCCGACCGCTGGTTGAAGGATGGCGATACCGTGACCGTCGGCAATTTGACGCTCGACGTCATCCACTGCCCGGGGCACACGCCGGGGCATGTGGTGTTCTACCACGGGCCGAGCCGCCTCGCGATTGTTGGCGATGTGCTGTTTCAGGGCAGCATCGGCCGCACAGATTTCCCGCGCGGCAATCACCAGGATTTGATCGACTCGATCACCCAAAAGCTATGGCCGCTGGGCGATGATGTGACCTTCATTCCCGGTCACGGCCCTACCAGCAATTTTGGCCATGAGCGCAAGATCAACGCTTATGTTTCGGATTATGCGTTGAGCTAAAGTGTGTTTCCCCTCCCGAAAACGGCAGGGGATAATGGCATCCTTAACCCAGCTTCGAATAGACACTCCACAGCGCATAGCCAGCGAGACCCAGCAGCGTCAGAAATGTGATCAGCGTGCCGACCATGCGGCCTTTGCCGAACGTGCCGCCATCCATGCCAAGGCCGTGCGCGAGGCGGCCGAAGATGTAGATGATGCCGACATACCAGAGCCAGTTCGCGCTGCCCTGCGTCGCTTCGAGCGCGGCGATCAGGATCAGCACGAAGGGCGCACTTTCGACGAAATTGGCGTGGGCGCGCATGCGGCGGATCAGGAATTCGTCGCCGCCGTCGCCGATCGATACGCCGCCCTTGGTGCGCGCCTGTCCGCAGCGGATCATCAACCAGATATTGACCAGCGCGGCACCCGCAGCAATTGTCAGCGTGATAGGTAATGTAAGCATTTAATATCCTCCCGTTGTTCGAATGCGGTGCTAACAGCCAAGTCGCACCTTGCAAAGCGCGGAAAAATCGCTAATAGCCGCCCCTCATCCGCAGCACCGGGGTGTTTGAGTGCCGATTCTGGCTTTGCTTGCCAGCGCCGACATTCTTCCTTAAAGCTGCAGAAACACTAGATTTTTTTGAAATGGAACAGGTGCCGAGATGGCTGTCCCCAAGAGAAAAACTTCGCCGTCCAAGCGCGGCATGCGTCGTAGCCATGATTCGCTGAAGGTTGAAGCCTTTCAGGAATGCTCGAACTGCGGCGAACTGAAGCGTCCGCACCATGTGTGCAATGCTTGCGGCCACTATAATGGTCGCGAAATCCTCGCTGTCGCCTAATTTCCGGACAATCGCTCTTCTCCACGGAGGGATGATATCGTGACCACTTCACCGCGTATCGCTATTGACGCGATGGGCGGTGATGAAGGTGTTCGCGTGATGATCGCGGGCGCCGCATTGGCGCGCCATCGGCACGAAAGCTTCAAATTTCTGCTGGTTGGGGACGAGGTGCAGATCAAGGCTGCGCTCGAAAATCACCCGAACCTGCGCGCTGCTTCCGAAATTCTCCACACCACCGAAGTCGTCACCGGCGATGACAAGCCAAGCCAGGCGCTGCGCAAGTCGCGTGGCAGCTCGATGGGGCTGGCGATCAATGCGGTGAAGTCGGGTGATGCTGCCGCTGCAGTCAGTGCAGGCAATACCGGCGCGCTGATGGCGATGGCCAAGGTCGCGCTGCGCACCATGCCGGGGATTGACCGGCCCGCGCTTGCCGCCTTGCTGCCTACGCTCACCGACACCGATGTGGTGATGCTCGATCTGGGTGCCAACACCGAATGCGACGCACGCAACCTCGTGCAATTCGCGGTGATGGGTGCCGCTTATTCGCGTATCCTCTATAATTGGGAAAAGCCACGCGTCCGCCTGCTCAATATCGGCACCGAAGAAATGAAGGGAACCGACAGCCTGCGCTTTGCCGCCCAGCATCTGCGCGACAGCCCCGAATTGCACATGGCGTTTCAGGGCTTTATCGAGGCGGACAAGATCAACCGCGGCGATTGCGACGTCGTCGTCTGCGACGGCTTTTCGGGCAATATCGCGCTGAAATCGATCGAGGGGGCCGCGCGTTTCGTGACCGACCTGTTGCGCCGCGCCTTTACCAGCTCGATCCGCTCCAAATTCGGCTTTCTGGTTTCGCGACCTGCGACCGAATTGCTCAAACACCATCTCGATCCCAACAATCATAATGGTGCGGTTTTCCTTGGGCTCAATGGCGTGATCGTCAAAAGCCATGGCAGCGCCAGCATCGAAGGTGTTGCCAACGCGGTGAAGGTCGCAGCCCGGCTGGTCGAGGACGACATTACCACGCGCATTGCGCAGGATCTGGAACAGATTTCGGCCAAGGAAGTTATCGAGGAATGAGCGGATCCGCGCTTCGCGCCGTCATCAAAGGGACGGGATCCGCACTGCCAAAGCGCCGTGTTTCCAATGCCGAACTGGCTGCCAAAGTCGATACTTCAGACGAGTGGATCACCGAACGAACCGGCATAAAATTCCGCCACATCGCCGGACCTGACGAAACCACGGCCACTTTGGGTGCAGAAGCCGCACGCAACGCGCTCAATGCGGCGGGCATGACCGAGGCCGATATTGATCTCATCATCGTTGCCACTTGTACCCCCGACCAGACCTTCCCGGCAGCAGCCACCAAGGTGCAGCACATATTGGGGCATCATGGCGGCGTTGCCTTTGACGTCGCGGCGGTTTGCTCCGGTTTTCTCTATGGCTTTTCGGTTGCCGAAAGCATGATCCGCGCTGGTTCTGCCAAAAATGCACTGGTGATCGGTGCGGAGACGATGACGCGGCTGCTTGACTGGGAAGATCGGGGTACCTGCGTATTGTTTGGTGACGGTGCAGGCGCGGTCGTACTTTCAGGTAAAGTGGGCGAGCGCGGCGTTCTCGCCACGCAGCTCCATGCCGACGGGCGGCACAATGAATTGCTCTATGTCGATGGCGGGCCGTCAACAACGGGCACCGTGGGTAAATTGCGGATGCAGGGTCGTGAGGTGTTTCGCCATGCGGTGACCAACCTTGCCAGCGTGATGCACGAAGTGCTCGAACAAGCCGAGCTGGCGCCTGCAGATATTGACTGGGTGGTGCCGCATCAGGCCAATGCGCGCATTATAGATGCGACAGTGAAGAAACTCGGATTACCTACTGAACGCGTGGTTCTGACCGTTTCCGAACATGCCAATACCTCGGCTGCGTCGGTGCCGCTTGCGCTTGATGTTGCCGTTCGCGACGGTCGCATTAAGGCTGGCGATGTTGTCGTTTTGGAGGCGATGGGCGGCGGATTTACATGGGGTGCTTCGGTCGTTCGTATGTGACCTATTTTCGGACGCGTAAAAATTCGTCCAGCATTTTACATCCTTCTGAAATTGCTATATGTTCCAAAGGAATCACGGGGGTCGCGTGAATTACGGAGGAGAAACCATGGCAGATGCTGGTACTTTGACGCGCGCGGATATTGCGGAAGCAATTAATCGCCAAGTGGGTCTATCAAGGGCAGATGCCTCGGCGATGATCGAATCGTTGCTCGATCACGTCCTCGATGCACTGGTCGCGGGCGAGAATGTGAAAATCTCCGGCTTTGGAACTTTCGTGCTGCGCGATAAGGCACAGCGCATCGGACGCAATCCGAAAACGGGTGTCGAAGTGCCGATCACGCCACGCCGCGTGCTGACTTTCCGTGCGAGCCAGGGCCTGCGCCACAAGGTCAAATAATCCGCGATGGACAAGGCACCCGAAGCGTTTTTGACCATTGGTGAAATGGCCGACCGGCTGGGCGTGAAGACGCACATATTACGTTATTGGGAAGAACAGTTCCCGATGCTCAAGCCGCTGAAACGTGCGGGCGGGCGGCGGTTGTACCGGCCATCCGATGTCGCCCTGCTCGACCAGATACAGGATTTGCTGACCAATCAGGGCTATACCATTCGTGGTGCGCGCAGCTTTCTGGCAAAAGGCGGGAAGGCACAGCCTGCTTCGCCGCCGCCACCTGCGGTCGAGCCGACGCAGGTTGCTCAACCGGCCCCGATTGGGGACCTGTTTGCAGCACCGGTGCCATCGAAACTGGTTCCGGAATTGCGCGCCATACGCGATCGGCTGGCACAAGCTTTGGCTGCCGCCTGACCTATTCGATTGTATAATCAGGCAGCGAATGGAAAGCGCTGCGCAGCGCGTCCGACCATTTGTCTGATACCGAACGATAATAGGGGTCGTCCTCGGCGATACGGCGTTTTTGCAGCGGCTCAAAACGGTCGCGCGGCAGCAGCAGCATGTCGAGTGGCAGGGCTACCGAAAGATTGGCTGCCATCGTCGAATCGAAAGACACCATCAGCAGTTTCACTGCACTTTCAAAGCTCATGTCTGACTGGAAACCGCGCACCAAGATCGGGCGGCCATATTTGGTTTCACCAATCTGGAAAAAGGGCGTGTCTTCCGAAGCCTCGATGAAATTGCCTTCGGGGTAGATCAAGAACAGGCGCGGTTCCATTCCTTTGATCTGGCCGCCGACGATCAGCGTGGCATTGAAGGTCGTTTCGGCATTGAGCCCGGTCTGTTCGCGGGTGCGGATGGTTTCGCGTAGCAGATCACCGATGATCTGCGCGACCTGAAACATCGAAGCGGCCGCCAGGATAGAAGGATTACGCTCCTCAGGGGCCTTGGTGCGCTCGGCGAGCATGCTGATAACTGATTGGGTTGTCGCCAGATTGCCTGCAGTCATGATCGTGATGTAGCGTTCGCCCGGCTTCTCGAAGCTGTGCATCTTGCGGAAGGTAGAGATATTGTCGACGCCCGAATTGGTGCGCGTGTCCGACATGAACACCAGCCCCGAATCCAGCTTCATCCCAACGCAATAGGTCACTCTAGTCTCGCCCCTGTATCCCTGTTGCCCACGCGTTACTGTTCAACGGCGAGGCTGACAACCATGCTCTGTTCACCGCCACCATAGGATATGCCCGAAATGGGGGCGGCTTCGGAGTAGTCGGCTCCGGTGGCGACGCGGACATAGCGTAGATCGGGGCTGATGCCGTTGGATACGTCAAAGCCGACCCAGCCCAGTCCTTCGACATGGGCTTCGGCCCAGGCGTGGCTCGCCTCTTGCTCGACGCGGTCGGTCAGCATCAGATAGCCGCTTACATAGCGGGCCGGGATGCCCAGGCTGCGCGCTGCCGCGATGAAGATATGGGCGTGATCCTGACACACGCCGTGACCGGCGGCGAGCGCTGCGTCTGCCGTGGTCGCGGAATCGGTGTGGCCGATATCATAGCGCACCGCTGCCAGAACCTTGGTTGAAAGCGCATGCAAAGTCGCCAAAAGGTCATCGCCTTCGGCCACCGCCGACCGGGCAAGCGCCTGTATCTCGCGCGTCGACTCGGTCAATGGGGTAGGTCGCAAGAAATACCACAGCGGCACATGCCCGCCATGCCGCCCCATGATCCCGGCTGTGTCGTTGGTTTCAACCTCGCCATCGCAGCGGACGATGATTTCACCCGCACCTTCGTTGATACTCACCAGCAGAATGTGGTTATTGTGATAGTCGATATAGTCGGCTTCGACCTTGCCGCCTTCGATCTCGGTTTTCCAATGCAGGATTTTTTGCGCAGCATTTTCCTTGGGGATCAGCCGCAACCGCTGCAGCCCATAGGGTACTGGGTGTTCGAAACGGTAATGGGTCAGATGATGGATTTTCAACAGCATCGCATCACCCATAGAACCTGTAATCGCGCTCGATCTGGCCAGCCAGCTGCGCATTGCAGGTCATGAAGTCGGTCAAAAATTCGTGCAGCCCGCTTTCGAATATTGCTTCGATCGGGCGTGTTTGCAGCCCATTGTGGATTTCGTCGGCCAGATCGTGCGACGGCATACGCAGGCCATAATCTTTCGCCAGATAGCAAAGATTACCGTGCAGTTTCTGGTAACAGAAGGCGAGCGAGCGCGGGAAGCGTTCATCGAGGATAAGGAATTCGGCGACGCCGACGGGCCGTGTGTCGCCTGCATTGAGCCAGCGGAAGGCGTGCTCTGCAGAAACCGATCGCAGTATGGTTTCCCACTGCACGTTGTCGAGCGAAGAGCCGACAAAAGAGAGCGAGGGCAGCAGGACATAATATTTGACGTCAAGGATACGCGCTGTGCTGTCTGCGCGCTCCAGGAAGGTACCGAGGCGTGCGAAATTATAGACGTCGATCCGCAGCATCGATCCATGCAGCGCGCCGCGCACCTGTGCCGATTGCTGGCGGATCATCGATATTATTCCGGGAAGATCGGTTTCGCGTACTGGGCGAGCCAGCGCCTCCTTCATCCGCATCCAGAAGGTGTTGGTCGCTTCCCACACTTCGCGGGTCAGCGCCGTGCGCGTCATCCGTGCATTGTGCCGCGCAGTTTCGAGCATCGCGAGCACCGAGGTCGGGTTTGCCTTGTCGCGCAGTAAGTAATTGACGACATGCGCTGCCGCATAATCATCATATCGGCTTTCATAGCCCGATTGCAGTCCGGCAGTGGTGACGACCGACCGCCACTCTTCATCCGAACCGGTGTTCCGTGTCAGCGCCATACGGTGTCCGGCCTCGAGCAGACGCGCCATATTCTCGCACCGCTCCAGATAACGGAACATCCAGAATATGCCGCCTGCGGTACGCCCGAGCATCTAGTCCTCCAGCACCCAGCTGTCCTTGGTGCCGCCGCCCTGACTCGAATTGACCACCAGCGAGCCTTTTTTGAGCGCGACGCGGGTCAGCCCGCCGGGTGTGATCTCGATACCTTTGGGGGAAACGAGGACGAAAGGCCGAAGGTCGACATGGCGCGGCGCAAGGCCAGCCTTGGTCAGCACCGGCACGGTCGACAGTGCAAGCGTCGGCTGCGCGATATAGTTTCCAGGACGTGCCTTCAGCTTTTTGGCAAAGGCTTCCAGTTCCCCTTTGCTGGCGGCTGGCCCCACCAGCATACCATAGCCGCCCGAGCCGTGAACTTCCTTGACCACCAATTCCTTGAGATGGGCGAGCACATATTTGAGCGCATCGGGCTCAGCGCAGCGCCAGGTCGGTACATTGGCAAGCAACGGCTTCTCGCCGGTATAGAATTCGACAATCTCCGGCATATAGCTGTAGATGGCCTTGTCGTCGGCGATACCGGTGCCCGGCGCATTGGCGATGGTAATCTTGCCTGCGCGGTACAGGTCCATGATGCCGGGAACGCCCAGTTGCGATTCCGGGCGGAAGGTCATGGGATCGAGAAAATCATCGTCAACACGGCGATAGAGTACGTCGATCGGCTTGTAGCCCTGCGTGGTGCGCATGGCGACGCGGCCGTCGACGATCCTCAGATCATGCCCCTCGACCAGTTCTGCCCCCATCTGGTCGGCCAGGAAGGCATGCTCGAAATAGGCGCTGTTGTAGATCCCCGGCGTCAGCACTGCGACCACTGGCCGCCCATCGCAGCCTTTGGGAGCGCAGGCCTCCAGCGAGCGGCGCAGGTTTTTGGGATAGCTACCCACTTCGCGGACACGGATTGCACTGAACAGTTCGGGGAACATGTTCATCATCGTCTCGCGATTTTCGAGCATGTAGGACACACCCGACGGCGTGCGCGCATTATCCTCCAACACGTAAAATTCATCTTCGCCGGTGCGGACAAGGTCGATCCCGACAATGTGGGTGTACACACGGCCCGGCGGTGTGAAGCCGATCATCGCGGGCAAGAAAGCGCTGTTCTTGGCAATCAATGCCTCGGGAACGCGGCCTGCGCGGATGATTTCCTGCCGGTGGTAGATATCGTGCAGGAATGCGTTGATGGCGCGGACCCGCTGTTCGATGCCGCGCGACAATTTGCTCCATTGTTTGGCGCCTACGATCCGCGGCACAATGTCAAAGGGTATCAACCGCTCTTCAGCTTCATTCGCCCCATAGACGTTGAAGGTGATGCCGGTGCGGCGGAAGACGGCATCGGCCTCTTCCGCTTTCTTGCGCAGCGCTGCCAGTTGCTGCCCTTCAAACCATGCGGCGTAATCCGAATAGGCGCCGCGGGCACTGCCATCGGGGCGCAACATTTCGTCAAAAGCCGGTGCAGACTGCTCCATGAATCAAGAGGCTGTCAAAAATTTAGGCAGTGCACAAGTGCTTTTCGCAACTGCACAATAAATGTGCAGGCATGATTTTACATGGTCATATCGCGGGCAAGCAGCATGTCGCTGAATTCGACATTATCGACCATGAAAATCGTGTCGCCGATCTTCGAAAATCCGTGCTTTTGGTAAAAGCCGATTGCGCGTTCATTGTTTTCATACACGGCGAGCAACAACCGGCGTGCCTGTCTTTTGTGCGCGATATCGATCGCATGTTGCAGAAGTGCCGCGCCGTTTCCACCACCCTGCCAAGGGCCAAGTAGATAGATTCGCTTCAGTTCCCAGTCGTCCTCGCGCTGAAAATCGGGATGTTCGGGCGGACACAGCAGGGCATAGCCAACCGGCGCGCCCAAAGGGGTTTCGCCGATGATGATGTCGATATCGGGGTTGGCCAGCTTGGCGGCGTAATATTCGGGGCTGTGCAGTTCCTTGAGGAAACGGATCAGCGCCGGGCCCGGATGATCGAAAGCAAAGGTTGCCAAAAAGGTCGCTTGCCCGAGCAGCGACAACGCTTCCTCATCTCCCGGCTGTGCGCTGCGCCAGATGATTGGCGTCATTCCTCGTCAGGCCCAAGGCTGGCATCGAGGTCGCGCGGGCGCACAAAGCGCTTCAGATGCGCAACAGGCTTTCCAATGTCGGCCCAATGGTCGATCGGGATTTCGAGCTGTGCAAGAGCGGCTGTCGGATATTTGATCTCGACCTCATCGCGCAAAGGCGAGCTGCCATCGTCGGGTACGAGATCGAATACCAAATCTTCAACTGCGGGGCAGTGGCCCACGACCATCACCGTCTCATGCGCGTCGTCGACCTCACGCAGCACATCAAGCACGGAAGCGCTCGACGCCAGGTAGATTCGCCGTTCCCACGTTGGTTCCATCTTTCGGCCGTAACCCGTCCAGACGCCGTCGAGCGTTTCGATCACGCGCACGGCGGGGCTGGCGATGACATGTTCGAAGGTCACGCCGTTGGAAGCCATCCACTGGCCGATGGTACGCGCGGCCTTTTCACCGCGTTTGTTCAACGGCCGGTCAAAATCGCGCGCGACCGGATCGTCCCATCCCGACTTGGCATGGCGCAGCAGGTAAAGCGTCTTCGTCAAAAGGGGATATCCTCGTCCTCAATCTCTTGCGCGCTCCCCTGCCCGAAATTTGTTGCAGGTGAAAGACCGGATTTGATCCGCCGCACCGCCTCATCGAGCGTGACGCGGTGGATGGGGGTTCCTTGCGGAAATGCGGTCAGCAGCCGGGAAGGCGTGGCGGAGGAGAGCAGCACGAAATGGCCCTTGTCATCGGCCTTGCGGATCAGACGACCAAAGGCTTGTGCCAATCGGGCGCGGATGATGCGGTCATCATATTCGGTACCTCCGCCCATCAGCCGCCGGGCCTTGTGCAGGATGTCGGGGCGCGGCCATGGCACCTGCTCCATGATGACAAGCCGCAGCGAATGGCCCGGCACGTCCATCCCGTCGCGCAGCGCGTCGGTGCCGAGCAAACTTGAATGGGGATCGTCACGGAATATGTCGACCAGCGTGCCGGTATCCATCGGGTCGACATGCTGGGCGTAGAGCGGCAGTCCGTCGCGCGCTAGCCGGTCGGCGATACGGGCATGGACGCTGCGCAGCCGCTTGATTGCGGTGAACAGCCCCAGCGTACCGCCCTGAGACGCCGAAATCAGCGCCGAATAAGCCCCGGCGAGTGCCGGCATATCGCCACGCGTAATGTCGGTCACCACCAGCACTTCGGCCTGTCTGGCATAGTCGAACGGACTAGGGGCCGCAAAATGTTCGACCTTATGTTCGAGATGCGCGGCCCCGGTGCGTGCCTCTGCGGTGTCCCAATCTCCGCCGCTCCGCAATGTGGCCGAAGTGGTGAGAATGCCATGCGCGGGCTTCAGGACGACGCTCGACACCGGTCGTGTCGGATCAAGCCAGTGGCGGTGGATACCGATATCATATTCGCGGCCTTCCCCCCGATCGACCGCCAGCCAGTCGACAAAGTCCGGGTCAGCAGGACCGCCGCCGCGCCCGAGCAAGGCGATCCAGCCGCGCAGCGTGTCGACACGCCACCCAAGGCTCGCCATCGCGCCTTCGATCCGTGCCCGCGCTGCTCCGTCGAGCCAGTCGGGTGCATCCTCGACGATCGCCTCCAGCCGCTGCCCCAGCACCATCAGAGGTTTGACCAGTGCTTCGAGCGCCTTCATCAAATCGGCAATCGCTTCGATGAGGTGCGCATCCAGATTGGCATATTCGGTTTCGAGGCCATAGCCGCTTTCGGCCTGCCCTTCGTCGCGCGCATAGACCGTGGCGCGCACAGCGGCGAGCAGCCGTTCGGCAGGCCCTGATGGCACGCCTTCGTTGACGCGGCCAAGCCAGCCGTCACCGGGCAGCGCCTCTGCCGCCTCGCGCGCTGCTTCAATGGCAAGTCCGCCTTCTTCGTCATAGCTGGCAACATCGGCGAGCCGTGCCGATAGCCCGCGTCGACGGCCGCGCGCCTTGCCTTCGGGGCCGATTATCCAGCGGCGGATTTCGATCATTTCCGCGCCGGTCAAGGCAGCGGCAAATGTCGAATCCGCCGCGTCGAACAAGTGATGGCCTTCATCGAAGATAATACGTGTAGGGCGCCCCGCTTCTTCGCGCCCGCGCGCAGCGTTGACCATCATCAACGCATGGTTGGCAATTACGATGTCGGCCTGTGCCGAAGCGCGGCTGGCGCGTTCGATGAAGCATTTGCGATAGTGCGGGCAACCTGCATAGATGCACTCGCCGCGCCGGTCGGTCAGCGCGGTCGAACCGTTGCGACGGAACAGGGTCGGAAGCCATCCGGGCAGATCGCCTCCGATCATGTCGCCATCGGCGGTATAAGCTGCCCAGCGCGCCACCAGATGCGCAAGGATGGCGGCCCGCCCGGCAAAGCCGCCTTGCAGCGCGTCTTCAAGGTTCAACAGGCACAGATAATTCTCACGCCCTTTGCGGACGACGACCTTTTCTTTGAACTGCTGCGCGTCGGGATAAACCCTCCGTGCCTCGCTAACCAGCTGCCGCTGCAAGGCCTTGGTATAGGTTGATATCCAGACCGCGCCGTCAGCCTCTTGTGCCCATAGCGAGGCGGGGGCGAGATAGCCCAGTGTCTTGCCGATGCCCGTGCCGGCCTCTGCCAGCAGCATATTGGGCTGGCCCTTGCGCGCCCGCGGATCGAAAATATGCGCCGCGCTGGCGGCAAAGGCGCGCTGGCCTTCGCGGATCTCGGCACCGCTGCCGGTCAGGCGGGCGAGTTGGGTTTCGACGGCGGATCGGTCCAGCACCACCGACCGCGGCGGCGTGCGGGGCGGCGCTTCCTCCCATTCGGGCAGCTTGGAAAACAGCCAGCGCTCTTTTTGTTCGGGCTTGGGCAATAGGTCCGCAACCACCCGCGCCCATGGCCAGCGAAGCCGTGTCAAAGCCTGCGCCGCATCCCAGGCCCCTTCGCGTTCCGGCCATGCGGGGTCGGTGAGGGTGGCGAGAAGCTTTTGGGTGGCGGTCAGGAGGAGTGGAGCGATGGCTTCGTCTCTAATCCCCTCCCCTTCAGGGGAGGGGTTGGGGTGGGGTCTATCAGCGTAGAGCAAGGGTTGCGAGACCCCACCCCCGGCCCCTCCCCTGTAGGGGAGGGGAGGAATATCCAGCGCTTCCGCCAACCCCTTCGCCGTAGGCACCACAAAGCGCGCTGGATGCACAAAGGCGAACAGTTCGAGCAGATCGAGCCCTGACAATTCGGCATAGCCCAGCCGCTGCGCCACCAGCGGCGCGTTGAGCAGGATCATCGGCGTTTCTGCCGCCCGCGCCACCGCCTCTGCCTTACCTACCCGCCGCGTTTCGCCATTTGACGAAGCAATCCAGATACCGGCATGGCTTGCATGCAGCGCAGGAAAGGCTAGGGGAGGGGCCATAAATGCCATTCATGGCAAGTTTGGAACGAAAAGGAAACGTTGAAATGAGCGTCGACCCCGCCCTTCGCACGGCAGCCTTGGCGAGCAAGGCATGGCCCTATGAAGAGGCTCGGCGCGTGCTCAAACGCTTTCCGCAGGGCAAGCCGGGCGGCGCGCCTGTGCTGTTCGAAACCGGCTATGGCCCGTCGGGCCTGCCGCATATCGGCACCTTCAACGAAGTGCTGCGGACAACGATGGTGCGCCGCGCGCTGGAGGAAATGTCCGACATGCCGACGCGGCTGGTGGCTTTTTCCGACGATATGGACGGGCTGCGCAAGGTGCCGGACAATGTACCCAACCAAGCGATGCTCACCGAACATCTGGGTAAGCCGCTGACGCGCATCCCCGACCCGTTCGAGAAATATGAGAGTTTTGCGCATCACAACAATGCGATGCTGCGTGAATTCCTTGACCGTTTCGGCTTCGAATATGAATTTGTCTCTTCGACTACGATGTATGAAGGCGGCCAGTTTGACGAGGCGCTGAAGGGCGTGCTGCGCAACTATCAGGGCATCATGGACATTATGTTGCCGACGCTGCGCGCCGAACGCGCCGCGACCTATTCGCCGGTGCTGCCCGTCAGCCCAAAATCGGGTGTGGTGCTGCAGGTTCCGGTAACGGTGGTTGATGCCGAGGCAGGGTTGGTGTCGTTCGAGGATGAGGGTGAGACGATCACCCAGTCGATCCTCGGCGGACAGGCAAAGCTGCAGTGGAAGGTCGATTGGGCGATGCGCTGGGTCGCGCTGGGCGTCGACTATGAAATGTACGGCAAAGACCTGACCGACAGTGGCATCCAGTCGGGCAAGATCGCGCAGGTGCTCGGCGGGCGCAAGCCGGACGGGCTGATCTACGAGATGTTCCTCGACGAAAAGGGCGAGAAGATTTCGAAATCGAAGGGCAATGGTCTGAGCCTTGAGGACTGGTTGTCTTACGGCACCGAGGAAAGCCTTGCCTTCTATGCCTATCGCGAACCCAAGAGCGCGAAGCAGCTGCACCTTGGTGTGATCCCTCGTGCGGTCGACGAATATTTCCAGTTCCGCGGGACTTATGCGGGCCAAGAAATCGAGAAGAAGCTCGGCAATCCGGTGCACCATATCCACAATGGCAAAGTTCCCGCCGACGTCCCGCCAGTGACCTTCGGACTGTTGCTCAACCTTGCCGGTGTCATGGGGCCGCACGCGACTGCGCCGCAAGTGTGGGGCTATCTTGCCAATTATGTGCCCGATGCCACCGCAGCAACGCATCCCGAACTGGCGAACCTCATCAACCTCGCGCTGGCCTATAACCGCGATCATGTCGCGCCGACGCTGCAACGGCGCAAGGCGGAAGGTATCGAGGTCGAGGCGCTGAAGCGGCTTGACGCTGATCTCGCGCCGCTGCCTGCCGATGCGCCTGCCGAGGATATCCAGAATATCGTCTATGAAATCGGCAAAACTGGCGGCTTCGAAAATCTGCGTGACTGGTTCAAGGCGCTGTATGAAACGCTTCTGGGCTCGAGCGCTGGCCCGCGCATGGGCAGCTTCATCGCGCTTTATGGCATCGCCAATACCCGCAAGCTGATCGCAGAGGCACTGGGATGAGCGTTATCGCCGCCCGCATCTATCGCGACGGGCGGCTGCTGACCGACGTTGATCTGGCCAAGCCGATCCCGACGCTGGAGAAGAAAGAGGATTTCATCTGGATCGGGCTGCACGAACCCGAAGCGGCAACGATCAAGACGATCCAGCAGCATTTTGGGCTGCACGAATTGGCGGTCGAGGATGCGCTCGATCCGCGGCATCTGCCCAAGATGGAAAGCTATGGCGAAACGCTGTTTGTTGTGGCACGCACGGTGCATCTGGAAGGTCCGGATGACAGGATCGCCTACGGCAACACCGCTATCTTTCTGGGGCGGCAGTTCATCATCACGGTACGGCACGGTTCGATGCGCGGCCATGCGCCGATCCGCCAGCAACTGGAGGCGACGCCCTGGCTGTTGAAGCATGGGCCGGACTATGTGCTGCACGCGATCCTCGATTTCATCGTCGACGGCTATTTCGACGTCATCGACATTCTGGAGGAGCAGGTTCTGGCGATGGAGGATCAGGCGCTCGAATCTTTCCTCAACCGCGCGCAGACAGCGCGGCTGTTTACGTTGCGCCGCGACCTGTTCCGTTTGCAGCGGATATTGGGGCCGATGGAGGATCTCGCCAACCGCTTCGTCAACATCGACATGCCGCAGCTCGACAATGACATCGATCCCTATTTCCGCGATCTTGCCGATCATGTCCGTCGAGTGAACTACCGCGTGGCGGGCTTGCGCGATACGCTTACCAGCGTGATCGAAACCAGCGGCTTGCTGGAGCAGCAAAGACAGGGCGTCATTACCCGCCAGCTGGCCGCATGGGCAGCGATCCTCGCCGTGCCGACCGCGATCGCGGGGATTTACGGGATGAATTTCGATTTCATGCCAGAGCTGCACTGGAAATATGGCTATGCCGCCGTACTGGGCGTGATGTTCGTGATTTGCGGGACGCTCTATTACCGCTTCAAGCGGTCGGGATGGCTGTAACCCGGCGTAATACCGACCAATAATTGGGTTCGATCGTCATCTTCGCATGATAGCCGCCCTTGCCGAGCAGCGCGTGCGCGCGCGGCAGGTTGTAACAGGGTACGCCCATGAACAGATGATGCTCGCTGTGATAGTTCACCCAATAGGGCGCAACCGTCGAGCGTTCGATGAGTCCGGCATAGGTCGTGCGCGCATGGGTGAAGGGATCATCGCTGCCGGTGGTGGTGCAGGCATGCTCCGCGATGTTGCGGATGCGTAGGAAAAGCTGAAATGTCGTCGCCAGCGCCGCGATCCAGAGCAGAAAGGGCAGCCAGCCCCAGAAGGTCAGCGAAACCGCAAGCAGGATGAGCTGCACGAAGAGGAAGCGGCCCACGGTGCGCGCGGTGGTCTTTGCGCCTTCGATATTCGCGACCGGCGCATCGATGCCGCTGCGGCTTTGCAGGTTGAAGGCGCGTCCGGCGCTGGTGTCGCGCTTGCCATCCGCTTCACTCGCCTCGTTCGTCAGCATTGCCTGGAGCCCGCGAAGCGCGGCTGCGAACTGGTGGCTGCGCTGTTTAAAGAAAGTCTGCCCGGTCAGGTCACGCATCACCTTCCGCCACAGGCTGGCGCGCGTGGTGGGGAAGGGTTTGGAAAGCGACAGGTCGGGGTCTTCCGGCTGCTGCGTGAATTTATGGTGCGTCAGGTGATAGGCGCGATAGGCATGCAGGTCGCTGCCCGTTGCCGCGCCGCTTGGCCATTGGCCGAGCCAATTGTTCACCTGCCGGTTCGGGTGCAACAGACCGTGCGCGCCATCGTGCATCAATATCGAAAGCCCCAATTGCCGACCGCCCAATATGGCCAGCGCGATTGGCGTCGCTACCAAGCCAGCCATCCAGCTTTGCTCCCATGCCCAAGCGGTACCAAATGCGGCCAATGCAACTACAGACCAAGCATGGACAATCTGGAAAATGCCCTGCCAAGGGGAAACGCGCGTTATCGCGCTCCAGTCTTCAGGGGCAAAGATAGTTCTGGGATTGGCGGCTTTGACGGCGGGCATGGGCGCAACATACACCCAACTCCACCGGCTGCCAAATCCGCTACGTCGCGGCGCTTACCCAGCCAACGCGCGGGTCGTCCATGTCCACCGCCTCACCCAGCTCCCAGACATTTTTGTATCCATAGCCGTAGAGGTTGATGAAGGTCTGGATGTTGAGTGCCAGCGGCAAAGCCTTGGTCACTACCGGACGGCGGTTGTTGGTGAAATTGTTGTTGCAGTAAATCAGGATCTCGCGGTCGGGGTTTGTGCCAATGATCTCCGCCAGACTTTCGGCGGTGAAGTCTGGGAGCGGGAGGTTGATTGCGCCTGCAATATGCCCCTCTTTGAAGGCTTGCGCGGACCGTGCATCGAGAACCAGAACATCAGGTCGGGCAGCCCGCGCCTTGAATTGGGCGAGCGAGACCAGACGCTCCGATCGCACGGGTTGCACTTCGGAAGTTAGCGCGCGGAATCCGGCATAGTCGATGAGAGGATTGCTGCCATCCTGTGCGCAAAGTGGCGTAGCGAGAGCGAAAAGTGGGAGTAGTAAAACACGCATGGGCAGCTTCCTCCAATCGGGGAAAGCTGCCCATATGGCGTTTAACGGGTGCTGAACGCGTTACTTCTGCGACGCAATCCAGCCGTCGATTTTCTTCTCAAGCACCGCCAGCGGCAGGGCACCGGTGTTGAGCACCTGGTTGTGGAATTCACGCACGTCGAATTTCGCACCCAGTTCCTTTTGCGCTTTGGCCTTCAGTTTCTGGATGGTCATGGCGCCAATCTTGTATGCCAGCGCCTGGCTGGGGATGGCGATGTAACGCTCGACCTCTGCGGTGGCATCGGTGCGGCCCATATCGCTGTTGGCGAGCATATATTCGATCGCCTGATCACGGGTCCAACCCTTGCTGTGCAGGCCGGTATCGACAACGAGGCGCATCGCGCGCAGCATCTCGTCTGACAGTGTACCGAAGCGCTGATAGGGGTCTTTGAACAGACCCATGTCATATCCCAGCGTCTCGGCATAAAGCGCCCAGCCTTCGACATAAGCGGTATTACCGCCAAAGCGCATGAATGCCGGCAGCTTGGCATTTTCCTGTGCGAGGCTGATCTGGAAATGGTGCCCGGGTGCGCCTTCATGCAGATAAAGCGTCGTCATGCCCGAGGTGGTGCGGCTGGGCAGGTCATAGGCGTTGAAATAGAAGGTGCCAGGGCGGCTTCCGTCGGGAGTACCTTGCTGATAGCTGCCGCCCGCCTCATATTTTTCACGAAACTCTTCATAAGGCTTGATCTCGAGCGGCGCCTTGGGGAGATATTTGAATTGGGTCGAAATGACAGCATCGACCTGTTTGCCGATGTCATAATAGCCCTGCGTTAGCGCCTCACGGCTTTCCTTCTTGAACTTCGGATCGGTGCGCAGATGCTCGAAGAAGTCCTGCAGGCTGCCCTGGAAGCCGACTTCGGTCTTGATCGCTTCCATGCCCTTTTTGATCCGCTCAACTTCGGCAACGCCCAGCAGGTGGATGTCTGCGGCCTTCAACGGCAGGGTGGTCGTCTGTTCGACCATATATTGGTAAAGCTTGTCGCCGCCCTTCATGTGCATCAGGCCAACGCCTTCGCGTGCCAGCGGCAGATATTCATCGCGCAAGAAATCGCGCAGACGCTGGTTGGCGGGATACAGGCCTTTTTCGACTATATCGCGATATTCGGCGGTCAACCGTGCCTTGTCCGCCTCGCTGAAATCAGCCGGGAATTTCTTGACCGGGCCGTAATAGGGTGAATCTTCGGTCTTCTGCGCCAGTTGGGTGTTCAACTGATCAATGACGTTGGTAATTGTCAGCTTCGTTTCGAAAACGCCTGATTTCATGCCCTGACGGAAACGCTCGATCGAGGCGTCCATTAACGGGATGAACTGCCTGTGGCGTTTCAGGTTGTTTTCGTAGTCGGCGACCGTCTTGAATGGTGCCGCACCCTGTCCGCTGGCGAAGGTGGGGTAAAATGTGTGGAAGCCAGAAAAGTGATTGACCGGACGAACTACAGTCAGGTCCATGATTTCTTTGGACAATCCTTTCAACGTATCAAGCTGGTTCTGCTTGAAAACGTCAAAAGCGATCTGGCCGGTTTCATCGAGCTTTGACCGGTCGATTGTATTGAGCTTGGCAAGATTTGCTTCGGCGGCCTTGCGTTCACCTTCAAAATAGGCGTCGCTGATATAATCGCCAAACTGGTCGGCATATCGCATGTCGCCGCGGAAAAGGGCAAAGAGCGGATTGCGCTTCAGATTGGCTTCATCGTCTTCTGCGAACAGCGTAAACAGCTTCTGGTTTTCAGTCTGCTCGACGGCGGGTGCCGCTGCAGGCGCCGCTTCGTTAGCCGATGCAAGCGAAGGTGCGAGTGCAAGCGACGATACCGCGAGCAGTTGGACAAGGCGTTTATTCATCGAAAAATCTCCAGCATATTATGATAGCTGCGAAGCGGCATCGGCATCGCTAAGCAATCCGGTTTCGACAGACGGACGATATCAGACCGCGAACGCGCACCGGAATTTCAAGCCTTCAATGTGTTCAATTCCAGCCAGTTGTTCTGCCGATACCATTTGGTGATGATATGTTTGACACCCTTTTTCACCGGGGTGCCGGTGTGAAGCGATTTGTAATTCAACGTGCCATCAGGTTTCATGTTATTCCACATAAGCATCGTGCCTGCCTGTGGACGGACGCCGATGCCGATATGTGGAAATTCGGTCGCACCGCCCTCTTCAACATCGTTCAGGAAGATCATCGCAGTCCAGCTCCGCTGTCCGCCGCGCGGGCCTTCATGATCCCAATAGCTCTGGCCGGGATGGAAGAAGTCGTGATGCGCCTTGAATTCCTGCCCGACCTGATAGCGCTGGCCTTGCATCGTTTCCGCCCAATTATTGTCGATACCGAGCGTATCGCTCATCCTGGCCTCAACACGGGTAATGTCGGGATCCCAACGGTTAAGATGGCAACTATAGCTCGTCCGGAATCCGGCTTGTTCTGTGCCTTTATACAAGGTTGAGGGCACGGCATCGGCGTCGATTTTGGAGATCAGCATCTGGCAGTCGCGCTTGCCCAGAAAGCCTTGATAGACATAGACCTGCAGGTCTGGCACGTCGATGCGCTGGACCAGCGGGTTGTTCTCCAGCTTGCGGGTCACGAATGCGCCGATTTTGGCGAGCTTGGCCGGATCGTTATTGGGATCGAACTTGGTCGGGGCTTCAAGGTCAGCGGACACGCGTTAGCTCCATGCGGGGATGAGTCGCCTGCCTCATAACATGCAAAGCAATTGGATTTCGAGGGGTTGTAAAGCTGGCGCGGCGCAAATGAAAAGAGCCCGGGGCGGAAGGCACCCCGGGCTCTTCAACTTCTGGAGGGATCAGGATTACCAGAAGAAGTCGTGTATCACGTCGACGACATAGCCGTTGCGGACATCGATCAGCAGCACGTCGTCATAATAGCGCACCCAGCGGTAGGGGCCGTGCGCGGGTGGCAGGCGATAATACCAGGGGTCGGCTATCCAATAGCGGTTCGAATAAAAGGGCGAGCCCAGATAGATGCCGATGCTGAACCAGCGGTACCGGTCGTAGCGATTGGGCGCGTAATATCGGCCCGGCCGGTAATAGCTGCGATAGCGTTCGCGGTGACCGCGCCAATCATAGCGGCGGTCATTGCGCCAGCCACGATCCCAGCGATCATTGTCGCGCCGGTCATACCGGTCGTTATTGCTCCAGCGGCGGTCATCATCGCCCCGATTCCAGTTGCGGCCATCATTGTCACGGCGGGTGCTGTCTTCTCCACGGCGACGTTCCTCACCCCGGTTCCATTGCTGACCCTGCTGTTGGTTTTGCGACTGGTTCCAGTTTTCACGCCGTTCTTCGCGCCGCGCGCCGCGCTGGCCATCCTGCGCGGAACGCTGACTGCGACCTGCGCTGTCGTCTCGGTTAATACGTCCTTGGCCGCGCACCCATTCGCCTTTGCGATTGTCACCGCGGTCGAAATTGGCGGTGCTGACCGATGCCGATCGTCCGGCGTTCGTTTGCGCGGGCTGGGCTGCGTAGGCCGCTGGCGCAAGGGCGATTGTCGAAACAATGCCGAATAAAAGAATCTTTTTCATCGTTGGTCCCCGATGCGGGATTGGCACTGTGCCGCTCCGTTGAAGCCCTTATCCCCGATTCTGGCTGTCGCGAGGCTGAATGAGGCTGTAATGTTCAGGAAAGGTGCGATTTAGCTGAACGGCTGAATTTCAACCAATTGCATCAAATGCAATGTCGAGGATCGGGAAAGCTTCCCAGCCAGCGAAATCAAAATGCCACCATTCGTTCGAAATTCCGCGAAACCCTTGCGCCTCCATCCAGCGTTCGAGTCGCACGCGATTCGCGATTGCTTCGGGTGCGGCCGCCATGAAGTCGCGATGCGCGCGTTGGGTGAATTCGTCATAACCGCTCGGCATTTCAACCAGTGCGCCGGTATCGAGCCGGTGCAGTGAAAGATCGACCGCACAGCCGCGATTGTGCTTTGAACCCTGTTTGGGGTTGGCGACATAGTTGCGCAGCGGCCCGGGCGGAGTCGCATCCCACAAGGCCTTGGTGATGCGCCAAGGCCGATAGGCGTCAAAGATGGTCAGGCCATAGCCTTCGGCGGCTGCCGCCTTGTGTGCACTTGCCAGCGCCTTTGCCGCAGGTTGGACCAGAAAAGCGCGCGGTTGGTCATAGAGAATGCGACCGGTGAAATTGTTGGTCGTCGCATAGCGGATGTCAAGACGAATGCCGGGGTCGAGCTGGGTCAACTCAACCAGCTCTCCCGCTACCGCTTTGGCTGGTGTGTTCGACGGTCGAGCTGGAGGGGCAATTTTCTCGCTGCGGTCGCAGGCGAGCAGTGGCGCTATCATTGCGCCAGCGACAAAATGTCGCCGGTTCAGCTTTCCTGCCGCGCCAACCACTCTTCGAGCCACTTGATCGTATAGTCGCCATTGATGACGTCCGGATCGCGCAGCAGCGCCTGATGCAGCGGAATGTTGGTCTTGATGTCGGTGATCACCATTTCCTCAAGCGCGCGGCGCATGCGCATCATGCAGCTTTCGCGGGTGCGACCGTAAACGATCAGCTTGGCGATCATGCTGTCATAATAAGGCGGGACGCTATAGCCCGAATACATACCGCTATCGACGCGCACATGCATGCCGCCAGCCGCGTGGTAATGGCCAATCTTGCCGGGGGAGGGCACAAAAGTGCGCGCATCTTCGGCATTGATCCGGCATTCCATCGAATGGCCGCGGAATTCGAGCATATCTTGCGTCACCGAAAGCCCGCGACCTTCGGCCACGCGGATTTGTTCGCGGACAAGGTCAAAGCCGGTGATCATTTCGGTCACCGGATGTTCGACCTGGATGCGCGTATTCATTTCGATGAAATAGAATTCGCCATTTTCCCAGAGGAACTCGATTGTGCCGGCACCGCGATAACCCATACCTGCCATCGCCTTGGCGACGATATCGCCCATGCGGGCGCGTTCTTCTGCGGAGATAACCGGCGACGGCGCTTCCTCAAGCACCTTCTGGTGGCGGCGCTGCAGCGAGCAGTCGCGTTCACCCAGATGGATGGCGTTACCCTCTCCATCCCCAAAAACCTGAAACTCGATGTGGCGCGGGTTGCCGAGATATTTTTCGATATAGACGGTCGCATCGCCAAAGGCGGCCTTTGCCTCGCTGCCTGCCTGCTGGATCAGCGTTTCCAATTCATCGGGGCTGTTGCAGACCTTCATGCCGCGCCCGCCGCCGCCGGATGCGGCCTTGATGATGACAGGATAGCCGACTTCTTCGGCAATCCTCTTGGCTTCGGTGATTTCCGAAACCGCGCCGTCGGAGCCGGGAACGAGCGGGAGGCCAAGATCGCCCGCCGTCTTCTTCGCCATCACCTTGTCGCCCATCGTCCGGATATGCTCCGGCTTGGGTCCGATAAAGGCGATCCCATGGCTTTCCACGATTTCGGCGAACTGCGCGTTTTCCGAAAGAAAGCCATAACCGGGGTGGATCGCATCGGCATGGCTGATTTCGGCCGCCGAGATGATCGCCGGGATGTTGAGATAGCTGTCTTTCGCCGCAGGCGGGCCGATGCAGATCGCCTCATCGGCAAGGCGGACATGCATTGCCTCGGCATCTGCCGTGGAGTGCACCGCTACGGTCTTGATACCCATTTCATGCGCAGCGCGGTGGATACGCAAAGCGATTTCGCCGCGATTGGCGATCAGGATTTTCTCGATACCCATGTTAGGGTCTTTCCGGGCTAGATTGAGGCACATGACGGAGCCGATTTTGGCTCAGGGTTAGGCGCGAGGAAGGAGCAATGGCATTCCATCGTGACTGACGAGCAACGCTGCCCTGAGCCAAAATCGGCCCGCCCCGGAGGGGTCGTTTGTAGGAAGCCATTGGCGTCGTCGCCGCGCTCGCACGGGCTACCGGCCCGCACTTCGCGCCGCTCCTATCCACTGGCTTCCTACAAACGATCATGTTGTCTCAATCTAGCCCGGAAAGACCCTCAGCTTACTCGATAACCATCAAAGGCTGGTCGAACTCGACCGGCTGGCCGCTCTCGACGAGGATCGATTTGACGGTGCCGCCATTGGGCGCAGTGATCGGGTTCATCACCTTCATCGCTTCGACGATGAGCAAGGTGTCGCCAGCCGAAACCTTATCACCGACGCTGACAAAGGCAGGAGCCCCCGGCTCTGGCGTGAGATATGCGGTGCCGACCATCGGCGATTTGACTGCATTGGCTGGAACCACTGGAGCAGCAGCCTCAGCCGGGGCGGCGGGTGCGGCAGCAGCAGCCGGGGCAGCAACAGCGACAGGGGCAGCCGCAACCGGGTTGATCGTGCGCGCCACCTTGATCTTACGATCGCCATCTTCGACCTCGATTTCGCTGAGGCCGGTGTCGTTGAGCAACTCGGCCAGTTCGCGCACCAATTTGGTATCGACCTGCATCCCGCCGGTTTTGCCGTTCATGTAAATTCTCCGTTTGACCCTGTTGGGGCCGCTTTAATCAGAGACGCGCCGCCGCGTCCAGCGCCAGTTCATAGCTTTTTGCGCCATGCCCTGCAAAACAACTGTGTGCAGCCATGCCAACATAGCTGATATGGCGGAATGGTTCGCGCTTCATGGGGTCAGAAAGATGCACCTCGATCACCGGCACCTTGATCGATTTAATCGCGTCGTGGAGCGCGATTGAGGTGTGGGTATAGGCGCCTGCATTGAGCAGCACAGCTTTCGCACCCTCGGCCTGCGCCTCGTGCAGCCAGTCGACCAGATGGCCTTCATGGTTGGATTGGCGAAAATCGATCTCCAGCCCCAACTCATGCGCCTGATCGTCAAGTCGACCTGCGATATCGTCGAGCGTATCGGTGCCGTAAATCTCCGGCTCTCTTGTGCCGAGCAGGTTGAGATTGGGGCCATTGAGGACGTAGATGAGATTAGTGTCAGCCAAGGCGTTTTCCCGTCGATAGTCTTGCCTAAAGATGCTGTCGGCCCCTATATGTGGATGACAGGAAAATGCGAGACAAAATGACCGATACTGCCACCCTTTCAATGATCGCTATCACCATCAACGGTGAACCGCGCCGTGTATCGGCGGGGTTGTCGGTTGCAGGGCTGGTGGCTGAACTTGGGCTCAATCCCAAAAAGGTCGCGGTCGAACGCAATCTGGAGATTGTCCCGCGCTCGATGCATGGCGATGTGATGATCGCCGACGGTGACCAGTTGGAGATTGTCCACTTTGTCGGCGGCGGCTAAGGGCCTGCCCATGAGCACCAACGATAGCTGGACCGTTGCCGGTCGCACCTTTACCTCGCGCCTGATTGTCGGAACCGGCAAATATAAGGATTTCGAACAGAATGCTGCGGCGCTGGTCGCTTCGGGTGCCGAAATCATCACCGTTGCGGTGCGCCGGGTCAATGTCGCCAACCCGGATGCGCCGATGCTGACCGACTATATCGATCCAAAGAAATACACCTATCTGCCCAACACCGCCGGTTGCTTTACGGCCGATGAAGCAATCCGTACTTTGCGGTTGGCGCGCGAGGCTGGCGGCTGGGATCTGGTGAAGCTTGAAGTGCTGGGTGAAGCGAGGACGCTTTACCCCGACATGCGCGAGACGCTGCGCGCTACCGAGATATTGGCCAAGGAAGGCTTTCTGCCGATGGTCTATTGTGTCGATGATCCGATAGCGGCGAAGCAATTGGAGGATGCAGGTGCGGTTGCGGTGATGCCGTTGGGCGCACCGATAGGGTCGGGGCTGGGTATCCAGAACCGCGTCACGATTCGCCTGATTGTCGAGGGAGCGAAAGTTCCTGTGCTGGTGGATGCAGGTGTCGGCACGGCCTCGGACGCGGCGGTCGGTATGGAACTGGGTTGCGATGGCATATTGATGAATACTGCCATTGCCGAGGCCAAGGATCCGATCCGCATGGCGCGTGCGATGAAACTGGCCGTCGAGGCGGGGCGTGAGGCCTATCTGGCTGGTCGGATGGGTCGTCGCATGTATGCGGACCCGTCGAGTCCATTAGCCGGGCTCATTTGAAGCAGATATAAATTACAGATGTAGTCGCTAGTCGAAGGCCAATTGCGCAAATGTGCAGTTGGTCGGGCGATGCTGCGCGTTCGTCGTGTCATTTGTCGACTTGTAAATCCGTCCATCACGTCTGTCGAAGCGTTGATGAAACGCTTTTCCGGATGCCCCATATCGATTGGGCAGACCGATGAAATGTTGCTCCCCAGCGCTTTAACCCGTCGGTCTGCACTCTCTCCCGAAGGGCCCAGATCAGAGAGGCCCATTTTAGAATAGGAGCCTTGATATGGCGAAAACCCGATTTGTTTCACTTGTTGCCGCCGCTGCACTTGCCAGCATGGCCGCAACCCCCACCATTGCCGCCGAACGTCAGATTCGCGTCGAGCATGGCGACCTTGATCTTTCGACTTCAGCAGGTCAGGCCAAGTTCAAATCGCGCATCACCCGCGCGGTGCGCAACGTCTGCGCCTTCCCATCGGTCAAAACTGCCTATGAACGCCTCGATCGTGATCGTTGCGAGGCGCGCGCAAAGACCAGTGCAATGCGTCAGGCAGGTGAAAAAATTGCCCGTAACGGCGTGCAGGTGAAGGTCGCGCTCGACTGAACAGCATGTCGACCTCGTCGGCGTAGAGGAGGTTATTTTCCAGCCAGCTTCTTCACGTCGGCGAGGTATTTTCTGCCAATCCGCATCGATTCTCCATCCTGGAAAATCGCGTGCCATACGCCACCGCCTTCGTGGCGCAATCCGGAAATCAGATCGCGGCGAACGATGTGGCTGCGATGGATTCGCTGGAATTTTGCGGGATCAAGGCGCTGCTCCAGCGTCGATATGGTTTGGTGGAGCAAATAGCTGCGCCCGCCCGTGTGCAACCGCATATAATCGCGCTCCGCCTCAATCCGCTCAATGTCCAATGCCGCAACGCGGATCAGTTCTGATCGATGCGATACCCAGAACTCGCTTGCATATTCGCTTGCAGACTCTTGCTGAGACGCGCCATCCTCAACGCCGCTGCCGTTCTCCGTGCCGTCCAATTGCTGTTGCGCACGGGCAATCGCGCGGCCCAACCGGTCAGCTGAAACCGGTTTGAGCATATAATCGACGACATCAAGGTCGAAGGCCTCGACGGCAAAATTGTCATAAGCCGTAACAAAGATGATTGCCGGCTTCTTCTCCATTAACGCGATTGCGCGAGCAACGCTGATACCATCCATTTTGGGCATGCCGATATCGAGCAGCATAAGATCTGGCGTCAATGTTTGCGCGAGACGGAGCGCTGCTGCCCCATCACCGGCCGTCCCCACCAGGTTGATGGCCGGTTCGGAAGCACATAATATTTGCAGGCGCTCAACCGCCAATGGCTCGTCATCGACGATGATCGTGCGCAGCCCTGTCATGCGGGATCCTCTGGCGAGATGGGAATGGTGATACTGGCGCGGAAGCCGCCATCAGGTCGGCGTCCATTGGTCAATTTTGCGCTGTCGCCATAACGGGCTTCCAGCCGGTCGCGAACATTGGCCAGGCCTATGCCATTGCCATGATCCTTAGCCGGCGAATCCTCACCATCATCGTCGACTGCGATCGTCATCCAGCCATCGCTGGCCTCTGCCGAGATGCTGACGGTGACCGGCCTTGTGCTGCGCGATACGCCATATTTGATGGCATTCTCAACCAGAGGCTGCAGAATGAGCGCCGGTACCTTTTCGTTGAGCAGCGATGGCACAATTTCGATCCGGGTGCGCAGGCGCTCCGGAAAGCGCACAGCCTCGATGCCGAGATATTGTTTTTGCAACTCAACCTCTTCCGCCAGTGTCACCTCTTCAAGCGGATCGCTTGAAAGGCTGGTGCGGTAGAAAGTGGACAGATTCTGGATCATCTCTTCGGCTCGGTCTTTGTCGCCTTTGATCACAAGGCTGGAAAGCGAGTTGAGTGTGTTGAACAGGAAATGCGGATTGACCTGATAACGCAGCGATCGCAACTCGGCATCCTGTGCCGCCTGGGCATAACGCGATGCCGTCCGTTCCGCCTCGCGCACTTCGCGGGCATAGCCCAAGGCTAAGTAGAGTGATGCCCAGGCAATCAGGAAGAAATAACGGCTGATCGCGATTTCCGCCACCTCCTGCCATGCGGTCAATCCCAGCTCGGCCTGGATATCCATGAACTTCCGGCCCAGTTCCTGGTCTGAAAAGACGCTGACCGGATCATAGACATTGAATACATAATAATTGGCCCATGCGATTGCGAAAGCGCACGGCGCAGCAGCGATAAAGGCTGTGGCCACGCGCACGCCCAACGGGCGTCGTTCGAAATGTCGCAGGATGAGATAAAGCAACCAGGTAAGCGCCATGCCCACAACTGTCACAGCAACGCGCCGTGTTGCCATTTCACCCTGTTCGGGGAATTCAAGGACAGCAGCGCGCAGTGACACGATGAGGGCATGGAACACCCAAAAGCCGACGATGGTCAAAAATGCCATCTGATGGCCCATCAGCGGGCGCTTGTTTGGAACGGAAACGGTCATACCCCCACATATGTCTTTTATGGCCTGTTGCCTCCCCCATAGCGCGCCGCTTGTCGAATTTACATCCGGATTGATCGAAGCAGCACAGAAGGCGGGATGAGCAAAAGCGTTAACGCCCCGGTAACCATATTTATGCGATGAATCAGACGGGCAAAATGAAATGGGGGCCTGACGATGACCAATGCTAACGCTTCGGCACCGGGATTGCTGACTTTCGCCGAGATCAAGGAGTTTGCGAGTTTCAGCGCGGCAAGCCAGCGCTATATTCGCCGTTCGCTTGATGTGGCCTTTGACCGTAAGGATGCGATCGAGCTTTGGTCGCGCGATGTCGTCGAGGCCGCTAGCATTCAGGCCCAATATCGTTTTTATGATCGGCTGCCGGATATTCGGGCGATGATTCCGGACAGCAGTTCGATCGAGGATGCAGAGCCTTTTATGGCGGCGCTGACGACCGTATCGGCGTTTGACCTTGGTCAGGGACGCATCGACGGATTTGCAGCCTTTCGCTTTTTGTATGAACGGCTGGTCGGCGCAGAGGCGCGTCCATGGTTTCCGGCGGCGTTCTGCGCTGCGGCTTCGATGCCGCACCTCCAGCCTGAGCGGCGCAAATTGTTGCTGCAGTCTATCAGCGAAGCCGTTGCTACTGCTCCGGGCTGGTCAAAGCGGGCACCGCGCTTTTTTCCCGAATGGGTTGAAAAGGTTGACGCAACAGTTGCCCGTTAGGCGCTATTTCCGGCGATAGCGGAAATACCAGACTTCGTGACCGTATACATTGCGGGCCTTGGCTTCATAGCGCGTTTCGGGCCAGCCGCCGGGGCGCACCTGAAAATCTTTGGGACCATTGCATAGCCATTCGAACTGGTGGCGGTGCGTTTGCATCACCATCAGCGCATGACGCAGGTAAATCGCGTGATCGGTGCCGAACCGGAATTCGCCACCGGGCTTTAACTTGGCCGCGATCATGTTGACCGGGCCATCATTCATCATCCGTCGCTTTGCATGCCGCGCTTTCGGCCAGGGGTCCGGATGCAGCAGGTACACAAAGCTGAGGCTGCCATCCGGGATGCGCGCCAGAACCTCAAGTGCATCGCCCATGTGGATGCGGACGTTCGCCAGCGGACCCATGCCATTGTAATTGTCGACATGGGTAAGCGCCTGCGCGACACCATTTTCAAAGGGTTCGCAGCCGATAAAGCCATGATCGGGCAGCATGTCGGCGCGGTAGGCCATATGCTCCCCACCACCAAAACCGATTTCAAAATGCAGCGGCCGATCAATGCCAAAAAGGCGTTCTGCCGTGACCGGGCCATCTTCCGGTACCGCAATTTGGGGAAGCAGATTGTCGATCAGGTCCTGCTGGGCGGAGCGCAGTTTCTTGCCCTTCGACCGGCCATAAAGGCGGTTGAGCGTTGTCGGATCTCCGGCTTTGTGCGCAGTCATGGCGGCGGCGATTAGCGGAAAATGCTGTCGGCGCAAGCGAGTCTGTCGTGCGCCGCCGGTCTTTACCGGATTTACACTAACTTACGTGCAGAATGATTATTACTTGGGGGGTATTCGGACCAGCGTGATTACCGACAAGATCTTCTTTTGGGTACTTCCCGTCATGTACGGCGTCTTTACTACCGTGTTCATGACGCTCGCGCGTTCGGAGGGCGGATCTTCTTCTGCAAAGAAGGGCGCCGCAGCCTTCGGCATTGGCATGCTGGCCATCGTGCTCGATACGCAACGCAGCCTTTTCCCAAGTTGGTTCTTCACGATTGCTGTTCCGCTTCATTGGCTCGTCATCTGGTATACAGCCGATGCCTTCCTGACGCGTCATGGCGATAAAATACCGGTAAAGCCTGCGGCAACGCTGTTCGCAATTGGCCTTGCGATCAATCTCTACGCCACCTTCATCGTCGATAGCGTGGCAGTAAGGGTACCGAATGCATCGATCGTCGCCATCGCCATTCTGACTTTGGCGTTACCCGGTTTCTTCAAGCACCGTGCCAAACGCCTGGATAAGGTAACTGCATTTGTCGTGGCCATGTGCTGGCTTTGCTATCTGGTACGATTTGGTTTCTACTTCACGCTCGACCAGTCTGGTGAATATGCGCGGACCAGCCAATGGTCCCAATATATGATGATTTTCTATTTCACCTCAGCAATTTTCGCGCTGAGTTTGGCATTTCTGCTGGTGATGGCGATCACGACCGACATGGTGGCGCGGCATTTTGCAGCGGCGACAATCGATCCACTGACCGGGGTTGCCAATCGTCGAGGTTTTGAACGGATGCTGGACGGCGCCGGGGGTGCCATGCCGTTTCAATCTGCTTTGATGGTCGACCTTGACCATTTTAAGCAGGTCAATGACACCTATGGGCACGGCATTGGCGACGGTGTTCTTGTCGCAGTTTCGCAGACGCTGATTACATGCTGCAAGGGGCTCGGAGAAGTTGTGCGCTTTGGCGGGGAAGAATTTGTGATCCTTCTGCGCACGGGCGAGCGGGCGGCCGTATTGCAGCTTGCCGAACTTTTGCGGTCTGCCGTGGCAGCCACCCGGCTGGATGCGCCTTATGACGCATTATCCTGCACCGCGAGCGTCGGTGTCGCGCTGGTCGAGCCGGGCGAGGATATCGACAATTCTATCCGGCGGGCGGACCGTGCCCTCTATCGTGCGAAAGAAACCGGCCGCAACAGGGTGGTTTTCGCCGATGTCGACGAAAACACACTCAGAACCGTTGCGGCTGTTTCAGCTTAAGCGAGCGCTGCCTTCAGGTCTTCAACCAAGTCGGTGCGTTCCCACGGGAAGAAATCGCCCTCCGCCTTGCGCCCGAAATGGCCATAGGCAGCAGTGTTGCGATAGATCGGCTTGTTGAGACCCAGATGGGTGCGGATCGAGCGCGGGGTGAGGCCACCCAGCTTTTCGATACCCATGATCGCTTCTTCGATCTTGTCGTCGCCTACGGTTCCAGTTTCATGCGTGTCGACATAGAGCGACAGCGGCTTGGAAACGCCAATGGCATAAGCCAGCTGGATCGTACAGCGCGTGGCCAGGCCCGCGGCAACAATGTTCTTCGCAAGATAGCGGCTGATATAGGCGGCTGAACGGTCGACCTTGGTCGGGTCTTTGCCCGAAAAGGCGCCGCCGCCATGCGGAGCAGCACCGCCATAAGTGTCGACGATGATCTTGCGGCCGGTCAGGCCGGCATCGCCATCAGGGCCACCGATTTCAAAGCTGCCGGTCGGGTTGATGTGATATTCGGTTTCGCGCAGCAATACGGGCGGGATCACGTCAGCGACGACCTTCTTCACATAAGCGTGCAGTTCGGTTTCCTTCGCGCCTTCGTCATAACCTGGCGCATGCTGGGTGGAGACGACGACGGCGGTTGCCGCGACCGGCAGGCTGCCTTCATAGCGCAAGGTCACCTGGCTCTTGGCATCAGGCTCCAGAAACGGGGCTGCGCCCGAATGGCGGTCAGCGGCCATGCGCTCGAGGATCTTGTGGCTGTAATAGAGCGTAGCGGGCATGAGGTCCGGCGTTTCGTCGGTCGCATAACCGAACATGATGCCTTGATCGCCGGCACCTTCATCCTTGTTGCTGCTGGCATCGACGCCCTGCGCGATATGCGCTGACTGGCCGTGCAGATTATTTTCAAAGCGGAAGCTTTCCCAATGAAAGCCTTCCTGCTCATATCCGATTTCCTTGACCGTGCGGCGGACGGTGGCTTCAATCTCTTCCTTGGCGCCCGGCGCCCACGCGCCATTTTCATAGACGCCCTTGCAACGGATTTCACCTGCGAGCACCACGAGCTGCGTCGTAGTCAACGTTTCGCAAGCGATGCGGGCTTCGGGGTCTTTTGACAAGAACAGGTCGACGATGGCGTCGCTGATCTGGTCGGCAACCTTGTCAGGATGGCCTTCGGATACGGATTCAGAGGTAAAAAGATAATTGGTGCGCATGGTTTTTCCAGTCGGTTGGCTGTGTCTGCGTATAAAGAAATCTTTATGTGCTGCTCGGCCCCTTAGCGGGAAGCGCGGCGTCGGGCAAGCGGCAACAGTGCGCATGCGATAAGCAGTGCGGCAAAGGCGAGCGGCAGGATATTGCCGTAGAGCGCGAACAGCGTTGGGGCTTTTTCCAAGGGAAGCGTCGCGTCGATGCGACCTGCCTTGCCATGTGGTAGGCTTTTGACCACGCGTCCGTCGGCATCGACCACCGCGCTGATCCCGGTCGGGGTGGCACGGACAATGGGCAGCCCTTCCTCAATCGCGCGCAGACGGGCCTGCGCCAGATGCTGCGGCGGGCCCCAACTGCCGAACCAGGCGTCATTCGACGGGTTGAAGATGAAATCGGGGCGGTTGGCGCGGTCAGTGACCTGCCCCGAAAAGATGATTTCATAACAGATTTGCATGCCGACTTTTACGCGCTGTCCGTTGAACGGCAGGTCGAGCGTACGCGGACCGGGGCCGGGCCAAAAATCGATCGTCCCGGGCACCAGCCGCGTTGCGCCGAGCGGCTCGAGCAGCCAGCGCAGCGCCAGATATTCGCCATAGGGGACGAGATGCGCCTTGTCGTAAGTTGCGAGGATTTTGCCCGAGCTGTCCATCGCGGTAACGCCATTGCGCGCGCCCACGAGTTGCTCGTCCTTGTCAAATTCCAAACGGTCCACACCAGTGATCAAGACGTCACCGGGATTCATCAGCCGCATCAGCGTAAGCCGCGCGCCTTGAGCGCTCTCCCCTGGCTGGAACTGGTAATAACGGAAGGGATAGCCTTCCTCCAACCGCCAGGGGATCGCGGCCTCGGGCCAAAGGATCAGGCGGGGGCGTTCATTTTTCGGCTGGCTGTGCTGGGCAAGGCGCGAGAAATTGACCGCGTCATAGCCGGGGGCATATTTGTCGATTTGGCTGATATTGGGCTGGACGACGGTGAGTTCGACGTGCCGTTTGTTGAACGCTTTGTTGCGAATGACGGTTTCAATGCTGTCTGTGTTGATTACAATCAAGGCAGTCACAGCCAACACGGTGAGAGGTAAGGTCAGGAAAAGGGCAGGTCGCCACGTGCGGCTTACCAGCAGCAGCAAGATACCTGCCGATGCAATGACTAAACCTGACAGCCCATAGCTGCCGATATAGATGGCAGGCGCTGCCGCATCGCCGACCGCAATGACACCCAACGGGTTCCACGCAAAGCCGGTGAAGACCCAACTGCGGAGCCATTCGGAGATGATCCAGCATCCCGCGAATGCGAGGATGAATGGAATCGTTGCCCCGGCGGAGGCAGGGGCCGTTGTCGGTTTGTCCCGCGCTGTTTGGGTGTCGCCTATAGCGGCCCCTGCCTGCGCAGGGGCGACGAGTTTGCCAATCCGCCATGCCCCCCAGCACGCCAATGCCGGATACACCGCCAGATAGAGCGCGAGCAAAAACACCGCTACCCAGCCCAGCCAGGCGGGCATCGCGGCCTGATAGGTGAAGGCGGTCGCGATCCAGTTATTGCCGATGCAAAAATGCCCGACGCCGAATATCCAGCCGAGCAGAAAGGCGCGTTTGCCGCTATCTGCCTTGGCAATCAGCTGCATCAGCAATGCGAGGCTCAGCAAAGTCAGAGGCCACAGATTGAGCGGTGCAAAACCGGTGGCGGAAATTCCGCCCGCAATCAACAGGGTCAAACCGTGATGTTTATCGAATATTGCCAGCAACTTCGCCATTGGATGCCGACATGGCGGGCAAATGTTGCAATTGCAATCGTTCAAACTTGTTGTTTGCCGTTCAGACGCGCGCTGCTAGCAAATGCCGATGAACATGATCCCGATTTTTGCGCTGATGCTGGCGCCCAATCCGCCCATCCCGATTAGTGACCTGCAGATGCGCGATATTGGCTGTGTCGCTGTAATCGGCATTGTCGCGCATGAGCAGAGATCTGGCGCTGAAGCGATGGCCAGCTATGCCGACGTCCGCGAAGGCGGAAAGCGCTGGGCGGGAATCGTCGGTGAACGGGTGATGGAGGAAAGCGGCCAGCCGCGCGAAGTGGTTGCCTTTGCTATCAAGCAGGCGGTTGAGGCCGAACAGGCAAAGGTCATCGAGATGAACGATGACGCGAAATCGAAAGACTATGTCCGCAACCGCTTCAACGAATGCCAGTCTGTCATGCACAGGCAGCTCGCTGCGACCGACGCTTCGATCCCTGCCGCCGCCGTTGACAACAGCGCGTCGATGCTGGCGGCCGAACCTGATTGGCAGACAGACGAACCCGACAAGATTGCGCTTTATCGCACCCAATTGGGCGAAGATTTGGGCAACCCGCATCGCATCCGCTATTGCAAGACGCTGGTCGACATTTCGTACAAGGAAATTTCAGGGCGTGAGGGCGCCGACAGCCGCGACGCCAAGGCGTTCGGGCGGCTGGCACAGGCCTTTGCTTTCAAAGCTCAAGGGCTTCCCGCTGCTGAAACACCGAAGCCGATTTCTGCCGACGAACTGCAAGCCGAGCTGGAGAAAGAACCCAGCAGCGAAGAGAAAATGGCCCGCTGCCTGCGCCTTGGGGAATCGCTCGCGCTGGCGATGCCGCCCGAATGAGCCTGCGTCCATTCCACCTTGCCTTTCCGGTGCATGATCTCGCGGCGGCGCGGGCGTTTTACGGCGAATTGCTAGGCTGCCGCGAAGGGCGCTCGTCGGACCACTGGATCGATTTCGATCTTTATGGACACCAGATCGTCGCGCATCTGGATGCCGGGATGACACCGCGCCCGATCCACAATGCGGTCGACGGCCACGACGTGCCGGTGCCGCATTTCGGGATCGTGCTGACCATGCCGCAATGGGAAGATCTGGCCTCGCGCCTGAAGGCAGCGGGCGTGAAGTTCGGTATCGAACCCTATGTCCGTTTCAAAGGACAGGTTGGCGAGCAGGCGACGATGTTTTTCACCGACCCCAGCGGCAATGCGCTGGAGTTCAAGGCCTTTGCCGATGACGGGCAGTTGTTTGCGACGTAAATTGCACCGTAGCCCTGAGCTCGTCGAAGGGCGCTTTTCGGTGAAGCGTGCTTCGACAGGCTCAGCACTACGGTTTCGATAGCGACTAAAGTTAAGTCCGCTGGAAAACCTGCTCCATCGTGGTCACGCCGGAGCATTTGTCGCCCGGCTTCTGACCACCGCCTGCAAGCATCGTGACGGCTACAAAGCCTCCCACGACGATGACGATGAACCCGGCGCTGACCCATGCCAGATATTTGTCGATGAAAGCCTTGATCGGCGCACCGAATTTCCAGAACAATATGCCGACCAGCATGAACTGGAAGGCGCGGCTGAGCACGCTCGACCAGATGAAATCGAACAAGGGCATCTGGATGAAACCGGCGGTCAGCGTCAGCAGCTTGAACGGGATCGGTGTTGCGCCCTTGATGAGGATGATCTCCGCCCCGAATTCACGCAGGTAGCAGGCGGCCGCGGGGAAAGTGTCCCACAGGCCCAAGGCCTTGAGCAGCGACACGCCGATGGTTTCATAGGCAAAATAGCCGATGGCATAGCCGAACAGCCCGCCCAGCACCGACGCCAATGTGCAGATCGCGCCATAGCGGATCGCCCGGTCGGGCCGCGCGAGGCACATCAGGCCCAGCAATGGGTGCGGCGGGATCGGGAAGAAGCTCGATTCAATGAAGGAGAAAAGGAACAGCCAGCGCTCCGCATGGGCGTGCGCGGCTTTATCCATCATCCATTCGTACAGGCGTTGCAGCATATTGGCGGCTCTAGGGGGTTTCTCTATCCGGGCAAGACTTATTCGGTCGCAGCCGTGCCCGCACGCATCACGCGCCCATAGGCCCAGCCGATGCCGATCAAGGCGATGCCCAACCCCATGAAAGAGAGGATGCGCAGCACCCCTTCGAGCGCGGCGGCGTCAATCAGGAAGACCTTGAGCGTGACTACGGTCAGCAGCGCCAACCCGGCAAGGCGGAGGATGGCGAGGCCGGTTTTGATCCCTATGGCAAGCCAGGCAATCGATAGTGCGAGCAACGCCGCCGAGTAGAGATAATTCTCCCCGACATCGATGGTCGCCCCCGAGATCAGATTGCCTTGTACCAGCTGACGAACGGTGACGAGCGCGGTGAGCGCCATCGCCAGCAGGCTCCCGATTTCAGCCAGTTTCGGTAGTTGTGGATGTGCTTTTGCGATAATGGGACTACGTGCCAATTGCCACAACCAGAAGGCGGAAAGGCCAATATGGATCGTGCCGAGATTAGCGATGGGTGCCGGACCAAGCGCTTGCGCCTCGTATAGCGGATTGAAGACGCCCAGGTCGAACCAGCACAGCCGGAACAGCGCCAGCGCGATTGCGGCCAGACCTGCCTTGGCCCAGATGCTGGCGCCATCGGTAGCGCGGCGCATCGCCAGCCATCCGGCGAGGAAGAGCAACTGCGTCATCACCACCCGCTCGGCTAGGCCAAGGGTTATGAACTGCGACGGGCTGTCGATATGCGCGACCTGCTTGGCGATCAGCCAGAGGATCGCGAGCAGGCCGGTGCCGCCCGCAAACCACGCTGCGCGTCTCGCCCAGCGACCGAGGTCGAATTGGGGTAGTGCGGCGATCGCCAAGACCAGCAGCGATGGCAGCAGCGTCAGCTTGGCGACCTCGGTGATGTCGGGGAGGCCCGATACAGTCAGGATCTCGCCGCCCAATGCCCCTCCCAACGCGTCGAGGAAGCGCCATGACTCGGCGACCAAGGCGAAGATGCCAAAGCCCAGCGGAATCGCCGCGAGCTTTTGCATCGCGCTGCCATTGGTGCGGACGGCCCATGCGGCGAGTGCAGCAGCGATGGCGAAGGTCGCACTAGCAATATAATCATTTGGCAGGAGGTGCGTGAGCGCCAACCAGCCCATCACCGCTGCAAGAGCTGCGCTGGCGATCTGGACGATCTGGTCGATCCGGTTCTCCGCCCGCCTCCACTGCCATGCAATAAAGGCGGCCGGCAGGATCAGCAGCGCGGAAACTGCAGCCCATATGCCATCCGGAAAGTCGGATTTGGCGACCCCAAAGGCCGCGGCAAACGGCACCGCCTGCGCCATCAGCGCGAGCATCGCCCAATAGGCCCGGCTCGGCCGGTCGCTGCGCGCGCGCAGGTGCGCCGGAATGGCGAAGAGCAGGCCGGTACCCAATGAGGCGACAATCATCATCGTCCGCGAAGTCTGGCTATCCCATCCCGCCGCCAGTGGCATCAGGCAGAGCAGCAGTGCACCGAACAGGCTGGGCATGTGCCGCTCGTCACGCCAAGCCAATGCGATGGTGGCAGAGGAGAGCGCACCGTAAAACGCCCAGCCCATCCAGCCAAATTGCAGGCGTGGCAAAAGCATAGCGAGTTGCACCAGCGCCAGCGCCATCGGGGCATAGCGGGCCAAGGCTTCGAGGCGCGGATCAGCATCGGCAAAGCGTTCGCCAACCAGCACGGCCGCACCGCCTGCCACCAGCACAAACAGCCCGACCAGCGGCAAGGCGCTCTCCGCCGCGAAGATCAGGCCGATGGTCCACAGCGCGCCGCCTCCGCTGGCAAGCAAGAGCAACCAAAGCCAGCGCCGCCACAAGGCGAGGCCGAACAGGCCTGCGAGGAAAACGCCGAGATAGAGCAGCAACACCGGCACATTGTCCGGCCCCAGTCCGGCGACCCAAGGTGCTGCAAAGCCGCCGATGAGCCCCATCAGCGCGGTTGGCGGACCGTGGCGGAGCGCGAGTGCGAAAGCGAGAATTGTGGTCGCGATGAGCAATGCGAAGGCGATGGGCACGCCGATCAGGCCATAGACCTCTGCGGCCATGTAGAGCGTACCGTAAAGGATCGCGATGCCTGCCCCGGCCAGTGATTGGGCGATGCGCGGATCGGCGGTGAAGGATTCGCCGATTTTGGGCAGCCGCCCGCCCCAGTGGCTTCCTGCGATCAGCAGCAATGCGAACAATGTCGCCAACACCGATCGCGTACCGGGACCGAGCAGTCCGGCGTCGATCGTGTAGCGCACGAGGAAGAAGCCTGCGAAAACGAGCGAGATCCCGCCGACCCAGATCGGCAATTTGCCGCCGACCAGTTCCTCGAAGCTCCAGCTTTTCTTTGAAGGGGGTTCCGTTTCGGGTTCGGGGTGGGGAGACGGGGCTTCGATGGTGGCGCGCGGTTTTGCATCCGGCACTTCGCCTTTAACGGTCGCTGGTCTGCGGCTGGCATAGGTCATCGCCGGCGGTGGAGCAGATGGCGCGTCCACTTCCTCTGTAACGTTCCGCTGGGCTGCAACCGGCGCCACCGATCCGGTATTCATCCGGTCGATCAATATCCCGATGCGCTCTTCGAGCAATTTGATGCGCCCGTTGAGGTTGAGCAGCCAGACTGCGAGGACCAGCGCAATCAGCAGTAACAGGCCTTCCATCGCATCCCCCATGGCGGTTCAGGATCAAAGGCTTACCTGCTTCGTCACGATTGGCAAGCGCGCTCGACGTACTGGTTGCAAAGCGCAACTGATATGGCAAACAACGCGGCAGGAAATTCCAGCGAAGGATGATGGTTATGATTCTCTATGGCGCGCCGCTCTCCCCCTATGTCCGCAAGGTTTTGGCCTTTGCCGCTGAAAAGGGGATGGAAATCGAACTGGTGCCCGTCGGCATGGGGGATCCCAATCCGGACTTTGCCGCTTGCAGCCCGTTCCGCAAAATGCCGGGCTTTCGCGATGGCGATTTCACGATTTCGGATTCATCGGCGATTGTCATCTATCTGGAGGCCAAGCAGCCAGAGCCTGCGATGATCCCGGCGGATCCTGCCGACCGTGCGCGGACGGTATGGTTCGATGAATTTGCCGATACGATTGTCACCACCGCAGGCGGCAAGATTTTCTTCAACCGTGTCGTCTCGCCCAAATTCATGGGCAAACCCGGGGATGAGGAAGCCGCCAAACAGGGCGAAGCCGATATGGTGCCGATCTATGATTATCTGGAACGCATCATTCCCGCGTCCGGCTTTCTGGTAGGTGACCGGTTGACGCTCGCCGATATAGCGGTTGCCAGCCCCTTTGTGAACGTCGCGCATTGCGGGATTGTGCCTGATCCCACCGCTTATCCGAAACTGACCGCTTATCTCGCCGCAATCCACGCGCGCCCGGGCTTCGCGACCTGGATCCCGCGCGAACGCAAGATGCTCGGATTGGGCTGAGTCAGTCTGGTACAGTTTATGTGATGCCGCTGGTTTTTTCGACGGTGTGAGTTCGACCAGCTTTGCAGATGAAAGGCGCGAGCAGTTGATCCTTCGAGAAATCGCGGTAAGTCTTAGCTTTACAGATTTTCGTGCAAGGACGGTAAGTTGAACGGCCAAAGTTTCGATAACTATGTTGCCAAGCATCGGCGTGATGCCGTTCTGCTTCACCGGCCTTATCCTCCGCATAGCGGACCGAAGACCAATTCCAAATTTGGCGGGTTACCTCGCCTTCCGGACCATTATGAGTGGCCTCGCGACGGCCATGGTAATGCGCTTCACTTTCTCGCCCAGATCGATTGTGCGGACATTCCTTTTGGCACTCCATTGCCTGAACGTGGTGTACTGTTCTTCTTTGCGCGCGAGGATGAGGAGCAAATCTGGAACGACCCCGATTGGCTGGCTGATGCGGTGAGGGTTATTTACGCGCTCGATGCCTTTGCGTTGACACCGCCCCGAGCGCATCCCGATGATCTCGGCACACCGGGAGGGAATCATTATCCTCTGCCTGCGTGGCGCGGGCTGGTGCTTGAAGGCGAAGACGCGCCCAAACTTCATGTCGAATGGCCGATCCAATTATTACGGATCGAGACTTGGCCAGACGAGTTGTTCGAAGAGGTGACCGAAGTAAGGATCAACTGGGTACAACGCCTAAAGGAAAAGCTTTTCAGCGCACCACCTGTTCAAGATTGGCAAGCGCAAAACGACCGACACACTGCTTATTCGGAAGTATTGCAGGCAAAACGGTTCGAAGCCTTTGAACGATCTACGGGGAAATGCCTTGAGCTGGAGCGGCCGATAAATGGCGATCGCCTGCAGGCACAGGCGCTATTCGAATATGCCGAAACCGGAGGAACAGCCTTTCCTTTTTTCTGGATCAACATCCGCCATGCAGCGTCGCTTTTGCTTTGGACCTTTGAAAGCGGGGGGTACCGCAACAATCTACGCGAAGATCAGCTACCTCTTGCGCGCGAATGGCTGACGCGGTCCAAGGCGCAGGCGGACGATGCGGTTCCGAACGACGCTGATCGCGCTGCTTTTCGGGAATGGCTGATGCAATGGCACAAGGAGCGCCCCGACATCGCACCCGATCCGCTGCGTTATGACAAAGCAGTGAACTTTGCCGTGCAGACCAATATTAGGAGCTGGTCAGGCGACCCGGAATGGGCTGCGAAAATCCCTGCATGGATCTATGAAGCCATGCGGCAAAGCTTTGACGAATGGAACTATGGCGATTTAGCATATTCGCAAATGCTGGGACACGCACCTTCGGCGCAGGAGCCGCTGCACCCCGACGATCCAACACTGTGCTTGATCAACCTATGCACCGACGACGCATTGGGAACGATGTATGGCGATGTTGGAAATGCAGCTTTTTTCATTTCGCCTGCGGACCTCGCAAAACGTGACTTTCGGAATGTCGAGGGCGAGGTCATGGGGCATTAAAAATAGGCATTTATATCTTTTACAAACCCACTACTTTCCAGCGAGGTTCGTCGCTGATATGAGGTGGGTATGGACTTTGGGGAAATCGCTAAAAGCGTTCGGGACCAATTCGTGATGGTGGCAGATGCCCCCGTCCCGTTTATCGCTTCGCTTCTGTTCGCGGGCTGGCTAATTTGGCTTGCCGTTAAACACACTTTCGCAACACGATTAGAAAACGCCAGAAGCACCATTGATCTGCAAGACCGACAGCTTCAGGACTACAAAGACAAGCTAGATGGCGCGTCACCTGAACAGGCGAAGGCGCGGCTTGATGCTCTTGAGCAGAGGATTGAAGACGGATTTAGAGCACTAGCTCCAAGACGAGTTTCGGACGAACAGCGGCAAGCAATGGTGGCAATACTTGATGCCGAACACGGCAATCACGTAACAATAGCACAAGACGCGGCCATTGCAGACGCTCGCCCGCTAGCTCAAGGTATTGCGGCGGTATTTCACGCAGCCAGATGGACCACAAGTTCTGCGATGGTCATGGGTCTGGGCAACCCCCCTCCAAGTGGAGTGGGGTTGATGGTGCAGGATCAAAACAACTTAACTCCCCCGCAACGAGCAATTTACAATGCACTTCAAGCGGCAGGGATCGCTTTTGACATACAAAACGGTGGCGTTGGCATAAACGAGCCGGGCGGGCGTCAATCAGTTGCTGAAATTATTGTAACTAGCCCTCTTGCTTGACCGGCTTATGCTTAGCAACCTTCTTTAGTCGCGCTTCCCATGCAGCTTCATCTTCATCCGCTTCGGCTTTGCGAGCAGCTTCTTTGAATTTTGCTAACTGTGGTTTATTGGCGTCCATTGTATGCAATACCTTTACGCAGATGAGGCCGGTTGTTTTACTTTTAACAAACAACCGAACGTGAGCCGATATTTTATCATATGCACCGTCTCGACAACAGACCTGAGTTTGGCGGTGGACTTGATGCGTTTACGCCATGATTTGCTGATGGCAGGCGAAAAGCTTGGTGATTGCTTCCATGCCACGACGGACAGCCAAGCAACGCGGGACAAAGTTTACGAGTGCATTTTAGGGCACGAGTTTAGAGTTCAAGCCACGATATGCGAAAAGTCAAAAGCTCAACCGCAGGTGCGTAGTAGTAAAGCTAGATTCTATAAGATTCCTTGGTTTTTTCATCTAAAGCATGGGCTTTCAAGCCACGTTGACCCTACCGAAACTCTGGTTGTCACGGCTGCATCAATTGGAAGCCGCAAGGAACGGGCTTCGTTCACTAACGGGATTGATGATGTCGTTGGGCAGAACTTGATAAATGCTAACTACCTTGTCGATTTCAAACCCGCCGCGTCTGATCCTTGGCTTCAAGTCGCGGATTATTGCGCGTGGGCAATTCAGCGCAAATGGGAACGCGGCGATAGTCGTTCATTTGATTTGATCTCAAAGAGAATAACATATGAATATGAGTTGTGGCGGCACGGCTCAACTCACTATTATTGAGCGGTCCGCCATATTGGCAATCTTGGCTATCAATTGAACGCCCAGGGGCGTTTGTCACCAAGCAAGAACCGCTCAACTTTAATTATTAAAATATTGGCTGGATGTCAAGAAGATTTGCGAGTTTTCCGGTGCGGCTTTGTCCGCCACCGTGTTCGATTCCGCTTGGTTTTCTGCGACTTTTTGGCGCCGTTAGAGTCAGTTAGCCCCCTTATACATTAACCGCTTGCCGCTGATGCCTTTCATCGCTTCAATGGAGCGCAATTGGTCATCGATGCCGTTGGCTTGGCGATTGCTGTAACGGAAATCAAACTCTGCCAAATAGCGGTGAAGGTGACGCTCGCTGCAATGCTGATAGACGCCGCGCATACCGCGCTTAAAGATCGAAAAGAAGCCTTCCAGATCGTTAGTGGTAGCACCGTCTTTTACATACTGGCTGTTACCGTGGAACACGCGAACGTGACCGTCAAATTCCTTGCCAACCTGCTTGTAGTAGGTGGACTCATCGGTAACGAGACGGCTTTCAGCAAGTACGTTTTCGCGGACAATGCGAGCGACTTCACCCTTTGCCAGTCGGGGCGCGTAGATCGAACGGGTTTTGCCGGTGTTCTTATCAAGCAGGCTGACAATGCGCATCTTGTGACCGAAGCCACCAGCGCGGGGAGCCTTCTTAACACCCTCAAGATTGCCGTAGTAGGTTTCATCGGCCTGCACGTCGCCACCCTTACCGCCGAACGGGGCAAGATGACCGTCGCGCATTGCCTCGCGAATTCGGTGAGCGAGAAACCAAGCGGACTTGTAGGTAATTTCCAGAACGCGATGAAGCTGGTGAGCAGAAATGCCCTTCTTGCTGCTGGTCATCAAATAAACGGCTTGTAGCATCTTGTGGAGCGGCATACGGCCATGCTCGAACACAGTGCCAACCTTCACGGTGAACTGCTTGCGGCACTCACCGCACTTTTTCAGGCCGTGGCGAACAGCACCTTCCGGCGACTTCTTGGAAGCCTTGCCGCGAACGTCCGACAGATCATAAACACGACCGCCTACAACGCCGCAATGCGGGCAAACAACGCCCTCCGACCAGATGATGCTCTCCAAATAGGTGAAAGCCTTGGCTTCATCGTGGAAATAGGGCTTGGACAAAACAGACATAACTAACTCCTTGGAATCGCTATGCCTTAATCACCGTGGTTTGTAAAGTATATAATTGCCAACGCGTCAATGGCATGGACCAAGGATGCAGGCAACGCCTTCGTCACGCTCGCGGTCGGTGATGTGGACTGTGGAACCTTCTGATGCCCAGTCTCGCGCACAAGCGCGGTACGCGCGCGCAAATTGACGCAGCGGCTGCATCGAGCCAGCTTCGCACCGGCGAGGTCTACCTGATCACAGATGAAGCCCGTTTGACGGTTGGAACTGCCACCAATGCGCATGAACCTACCGCCAAGCAAAGCGAGGCGGGCGGCGGTGGCAGCGATCCGTGGACCTGGCAGAAGCTTGCGGCCGATGTCGCGAACAGCACAACTACGCTGTCTGCCGCCACCGGCCTTTCGTTCGCTGCCAGTGCCAACACATCCTATCTGGTCAAGGTTTACGGTGCATTGCAATCTGCGGCCACAACTACGGGGGCGGCTCTGGCGGTTGATATTCCGTCGGGTTCAGTGGTCGGTCAAACCCAGATCAATTCGAGCGCATCCGCCGTACAAGCAACCGAGCAGATCGCCGACAATGCCACCACAGGGGTGACCACCGGCGTCCGAGCGGCCAATACCAACGTGCCTGTTCACGCATGGTTCCGCGTCGATATCGGCGTGACCGGCGGAACGGTGCAACTGCAATTTCGTAGCGAGGTGGCCGGTTCTGCGGTCACCCTGAAAGCCGGCCTTACGACGATGGGTCGCCGCGCGATCTAATTCCCAAGGAGAAATTTATGATCAGCCGCGATGCGGTGGTGCTCGACAGCGATATGCTGGACGAGGCCCGCGCCTATTTGCGCCTTGAAACCGAGGAGGAAGACGCCTCGTTGGGCAGCGTCCTGCTTGGCGCCATTGGCCACGCCGAAGCCTATCTTGGCCAAATGCTGTTGCGCAGAAATGTGCGCGAGGTGGTCCCTGCCAGCATGCATTGGCAACGCCTGTCGGTGCTACCGGTTGTGATGGTCAACTCGGTTACGGGTATCCCCGCAGAGGGCATGCCTTTTGCGCTTTCCAGCGATGCCTATAAGGTCGAGATCGACGCCCATGGCGAAGGCTGGCTGCGCGTAATGCAGCCGGAATCGGCGGGACGCGTTGAAATCGCCTGTCTAGGCGGAATGGCGCTGACATGGGCCGAACTGCCTGAGGCGATCCGGCTGGGTGTATTGCGGCTGGCGGCGCACCTGCATCTTCACCGCGACAATCCGGATGATTTGGGCCCGCCCGAAGGTGTCGCGGCGCTGCTTCGTCCCTGGCGGCGGAGGCGGATCGCATGAGTGGCGAGTTTCTGGGAATGCTGCGCGAGCGTGTTACTATCGAGCATCGGCTCGGTAACCGTGATGCATTGGGCGGCGCGAGTGGGCGTTATGCCTATGATGGAGCTGCCTGGGTTGCAGTCTCTCCGTTGATACCTGCCGACCTGACCGCCGCCGATAGCTTGTCCGCCATGCCCAGATGGCAGGTGACGATGCGCAAGCGCGAAGGCATCGATCTGCGCACCCGCCTTGTCTGGCGTGGGCGCTTTTTGGGTGTGCGCAACATCGTCAGCGATCCGCGCGATCCATCGCGCATGGTGCTGACTTGTGAGGAGGCACGCTGATGTTTGAGCGTTTGCAAGAGGCTGCCGACCGTCAGGCCGATCGGCTGTTGATGCGGGTGATCCATCGGCTGGCAAAGGCCGAAACACCCAAAGGCGTCGATATTGAGCCACTTGACGACGGCGTAAGCCTGTCCGGGAGTGGCCTGAAACGCCGCATGATTGATGATGCCCGGTTGAGGAATTTTGGTCGATGAGCGACGCAGTCGAGATATTGCAATCAGCGCTGGTGAACGCGGTGGAAACGCACCCGGTGCTAGCCGATGAACTGACCGGCGTGTTCGATGGTCCACCGCCGCGTTCGGCCTTCCCTTATGTTTCGATCAATGATGGAATCTGTGGTGACTGGAGTACCAAAACCGCCATGGGACGGGAGATCCGCATGGGCTTGACCGTATGGGACGATGGCGAAAGTGCCACGCGCTTGCATCAGCTCATCAGCCATGTTGAAGATGCCGTCGCAGCACTGCCTCGCGATCTTCCGGGTTGGCGAATTGCGAGTATCGTTTTTCTGCGTTCGTTTGTGGCGCGCAATGCGGCGGGCGCCTGGGCAGGTGTCGTCGATTATCGGATAAGGATGCTTTCGACGGCCTGACGGTCAAACCATTGGATAGTCGCTCTTGCGCTTGCGGCGTTTGGGCGGCTCTGCCTTGCATTCGGGCAGCAACACCGCCGGTCCTCGGCTTTCAGGTTGCGGTTTCGGTAACAGGCCCTCGGGTGCCGTGCGATGCGGCTCTGAAGGCGCGGTTTTGTGCGCCCCCATCATGATTTCGGCTGACGGACAAGCATCCGCAGCTTTCGCATTTTGCTGCACCCCAACAGGTGCAGCAATCAAGCTGCTTACGAGCAGCATTCCAACCAGCATGGCGACCTCCTCTCCCCAGATTGAGTCGTCTTGAAACGGAGACAGTATCGATGCCTGCAGAAAAGGGAAGTGCCTTCTTGCTGAAGGTTGGCGATGGCGGTTTGCCGCCGGTTTATGCGACAGTCGCCGGGTTGCGCACAACGCAGCTCAGCATCAATGGCGATGCCGTTGTTATCACCAATAAGGACTCGGGCGCCTGGCGTGAATTACTCTCGGGTGCGGGCGTCCGGTCGGTTTCGGTTTCAGGAGCCGGGGTGTTTACAGGATCGGTTGCCGAAACGCGGATCAAGACCAATGCCCTGTCGGGTGTGCTGGATGACTATGAATTGAGTTTTGAAAGTGGCGAACGGCTGCGCGGCAAATTCTTGGTCGCGCGGCTCGACTATGCCGGGGATTTCAACGGGGAGCGCAGCTACACGCTCGCGCTCGAAAGCTCGGGCCCCGTGGTGACTTTGTGAGCAGGTCTGCAAATCCGGCCCGCGGTGAAGCCATGCTGCACTTCGGCGATGACGGAATTTTGCTGCGCCCCACCTTTGCAGCATTGGTTGCTGCAGAAGAGGAGTTGGGGCCTTTATTTGCCCTGGTCGAGCGGGCAGCGTCGGGCCAACTCAAGCTATCGGAAATGGTGGCGTTATTCTGGCATTGCCGGTTCGAAGCTCCGGATCAACTTGATCGGAACGGATTTGCCGAGGCTGTTGCAGCGCAGGGCATCGCAGCAAATACGCCCGTACTGAAAATTCTGCTCGGGCAGATTTTGTCAGGGCAATGAGCTTTGCTGAAATCGCCCGCATGCTGGCTGGACAATCCGCATTGCTCCTGGGCTGGCGCCCCGACGATTATTGGAATGCGACCCCCGCCGAGCTGCTAGCGATATTGAACGCCGTGCCCCGACCCGAAGAGGACGCCGCGGACGGCGCGAAGCTATCTGCATTGATGGAGCAATTTCCAGATGCCCCATTGCCAGATGCCCCATTGGAGGTGACTAATGGATGAAGAAATCGAACGGCTGGTTGTTTCCGTGCGTGCAGACACTCAAGGCTTTGCCCGCGATGTCGCTACCATGCGTGCGGAGATGGAAGGCCCATTTGCCGCGGGTATAGAACGGACGGGCCGTTTGCTGGAGAGCAGTCTGACCCGCGCGATCCAGACCGGCAAATTCGGCTTTGAGGATCTGCGGCGCATCGCGCTTTCGGCGCTTGCGGAAATTGCCTCTGCAGCCATCCGATCCGGTATAGATTCCATTTTAGGCGGGGCCGGTGGCGGATCAGGGCAGGGTGGCTTGTTTGCATCACTGGGCTCGATTCTTGCCAATGCATTGAACGGAGCTCCCGGACGGGCCACGGGCGGCCCGGTGACACCGGGGCGGGCCTATCGGGTGGGTGAGCGTGGACCCGAACTGTTTGTGCCGACATCGGCGGGTCGTGTTGAGGCTGCAACCAGCAATATGCGCGGCGGCGTTCAAGTAAACTTGACGGTCAACGTCTCAGACAATGGCCGGGGCATCGCGCCCGATGCCTTGCAACGATCAAGCCGCCAGATGGTGCGTTCGCTGCGCCGGGTGCTGGCCGAAATCGAGGTTTGATTCATGGCCTATTGGCTCTGCAAAAAGCGCAGGCGGCAGGAATGCAGCCCGGTGATGCGCTTCGATCCGCGTTTCTGGACGCTCAATTTCCCGCGGCCGATGATGGCGTCTGTTGTCACCAAAGGTGCGGAAGCGCTGCGCGTTGATACCGCCTTTTATCGGGCAAATGACCTTGCGGGCCTGATCTGGGAAAGCGAGGACAAGTGGGATCATCCGCTGCTCGCCTATCAGACCAACCGGGATTACCGGCACCTCATCCTCCGCTTCCGCTGGCGCAGCCAAGGCGTCATGCCGCTCGATGCGATTAATGGGCCGACGCTGACAATCGAAGGCCGCGATGCAAATGGTGCTCCCAGAAGCTGGTTCGTACGGCTCTGGAACTATGCGGTCGGAACGCCGACCGACGCGATCATTACTTTGCCTTTCAGCACTATCGAGGGTGGTTTCGCTCTTCCGGCCGATGCCGATCCTCTGTTTGCGGGCGATATCGACCGTATGTTCATCTCGATTGTCCCGCCCAATTACAACGAAACCGGCGGCGACTTTGTGACGGCGCAAGCAGGTTGGGTCGAATTGTCCGAAATCCGCAGCGATGGTAAGGGCGCGATGCTCGACATTGGCGATGCGATGGTCCCCGAACATGACCTCAAAATGGCGACAGGCTATGACGATGCCTATAACCAGACGCCCGAGCGGTTGCTGCGGCAAATCCGCGCGCTCGGCTATCGCAGTACGATCAACCATTATGTCGGAATGAGCCACTATTACCGGCTCGAGCCTTTGTCGGGCGGGCATTATGTAAGTCTTGCGGGCGGCGCGCTTAACGCGCCGTGCAGCGCCTGGCATCTCGATTTTGCGCAGCGCGCCAAGGCGATGGGTTATGACCTTATCTTCTCGCTCAGCTACGAACTGTTTAACGCTAACTGCTGGAATGACTGGAAACAGCGCGCGGAAAATGGCGATCCGGCGCTGACCGGCTGGTCGCCGCCTTCGACACTGCTGTCACCAGCGCATGCAGGGGCAATGGTCTATCTGCAAGCGGTTGGCAGGGCCTTCGCTTATATTTTGAAACAGGCCGGATTGCCGGTCAAATTCCAGGTGGGTGAACCTTGGTGGTGGACGATGCCCGATGGCCGCATCTGCCTTTATGATGCGGCGGCGCTGACGGAATTTGGGTCTTTGGCAGTCGCCATTCCCGACATTCGGGGAAGTAAAACAGCAGCGCAAAAGGCCATGCTCGACAAGGCTGGGCAACTTCTGGCCGCCTCAACTGCCGCACTTGTAGCGGCGGTCAAAGATGAAGCAGGGACGTCGCGATTTACCAGCCACCTTTTGGTCTATCTACCCACCATTATCGACCCTTCAGCGCCCGAAGCCAAGCGCGCCAATGTGCCGGTGCAATGGGCATCACCAGCTTTCGATGTGCTCCAGCTCGAAGATTATGACTGGGTGACGACCGGCAATCACGGAGCGACGGCGCGCGGCTTTGCCGAGATGAATGCGCGGCTCGGCTATCCGGTTGCGCAACAGCATTATTTTTCGGGCTTTGTGCTGCAACAGGGAAGTGATGCGCAGTGGTTCGATATCGAGCGCGCGATTGAGCTCGCTAAAACCCGCGCAACGGCCGAGGTCTATGTCTGGGCACTGCCCCAGGTCGCGCGCGACGGATTTGTGCATTTTCAGATTGGCAATGAAAGCGAGGCTGATGTGGAGGCTTTTCACGATATCCTGTTTCCGCTCGGTATCGGACGCGAAGCCGAGGTTTCGGCGGAATTTTCAACCAATGTCGTGACGCTGATGTCAGGGCATGAGCGGCGGAACAGCGACTGGGCCGATGCCCGTATGGCCTATAACGTCGCGCCCGGGGTGCGATCCGAAGCCGAGCTGATTGAATTGATGCAGTTTTTCCGGGCTCGACGCGGCGCTGCAGTCGGCTTTCGCTTCAGCGACCCGTTCGACAATAGTTCCAATGACAATAATGATGCACCCAATATCCTTGATCAGCTGCTGGGGACAGGCGACGGCATCCGCACCAGTTTCCAGCTTCTCAAGCGATACGGCGATGGGGATTCTGCGCAGGAAAGGGCGATAACCCGGCCAACCATTGGTTCGATCCGGGTAGCGGTCGATGGTCTGGAGACATCAGCCTGGTCTTTGGGGCCTTTTGGGGAAATCCAATTCGATATGCCGCCACCGGCAGGTGTTCAGGTGACCGCAGGTTTCCGTTTCGATGTTCCGGTGCGCTTCAATCAGGACCGGATCGACGTCAGTCGTTCAACATTCGGGGCAGGCGATATGCCCAATGTGATGCTTATCGAAATCAAGGAGGCGGCATGAGTTATCCGTGGCTTGCGGGCACGTTGACCAGCACGGCTTATGGATGGCGGCTGGAGCGGAAGGATGGCATTGCAATCGGCTTCACTTCACACGACCGAGATGTGGTGATTGACGGTCTGGTCTATCGTTCGAGTCCGGGAATGGCACCAAGCTCGATAGTCGAAACGCTCGGCCTGGAGATTGGCAGCCTCGAGGTCAGTGGCGCATTGACCAGTGATGCCATACGCGCAGAAGACATTGAGGCAGGCCGCTGGGATGGTGCCGCGTTGACTATTTTCCTCTATGATTGGTCAAATCCTGCCGCCAGTAAATTCACTCTCGCAATGGGCACATTGGGTGCGATCAGTTGGTCAGGTTCGGCCTTTGAAGTCGAATTTCTGGGCCCTGCTGCTAGGCTTTCGGCTTCGGTTGTGCCCCTGACATCGCCTACTTGCCGCGCGCGTTTCGCGGGGCCGGGCTGCAACCTTAGCGCGCAGCGGTTCATATTGGAGACGGAGATTGTCAATGTGCAGGGCTCAACCCTCACTTTGGCTGCGCCATTGGCATCCGAACCTTCTCATTTCGTTTTGGGTGAATTGCGCTGGCTAGGTGGACCGAATTGCGGGCAGCGTCAGCAAATTGTTTTCGCTACCGCAACCGAAATTGTGCTGGCCGAATCTCCTGCATTCCCGGTCGAGGGTGCCACGCCTGTTTCTGTGTTGCAGGGTTGCGATCGCACCATCGCAACCTGCTCTGGCCGCTTCGGAAATGCACTCAATTTCAAAGGGGAGCCCTATTTGCCCGGCAACGATCTATTGACGCGTTACCCTGGTGGAAACTGAGCCATGACTGCCGACTTGATTGCCTTTCGTGCGAATGCGCAATTGAATACACCGTTCCGGTTTCGCGGGCGTACACCGGGTGTGGCGCTGGACTGTGTGGGATTGGTGCTAACCGCTCTGGGCCCGATTGCCGAAACAACAGTGGATTGCCCAAGCTATTCGTTGCGGGGCGATTTTCGGTCTGTCATTTTGTCTTGTTTCGGAAAATTGCCGTTTCTCCTTTTGCACGAAGGCGAAACGGGATGTGATGGCGACATCATACTCGCTGCTGCCGGCCCATCGCAGTTGCACCTGATGGTTGCAGCCAACAGTGGTTGGGTTCACGCCCATGCAGGATTGGGCCGTGTCGTCTTTACGCCCATATGGCCTGGCTGGCCAATCATCCACCGCTGGCGTTTTATCGGAGATTGAGATGGCAACACTTGTTCTGACTGCCGTCGGCTCTGCAGTCGGCGGCCCGCTGGGCAGCGCAATTGGTGCCTTTGTCGGACAGCAAATCGATCGGGCGCTGATCGGCAATGGCCCGCGCAGGGAAGGACCCCGCCTCAAAGAATTGGAGGTGCAGACGTCCAGCTATGGCACTGCTATTCCTGCAATATTTGGTGCGATGCGGGTTGCTGGAACGGTCATATGGGCGAGTGATCTCATCGAGAAAAAGTTAGTTACCGGCGGCAGCAAGAGCCAGCCCGGCACTGCGACGTACAGTTATTCGGTCAATCTGGCCGTTGCGATCTCCAGCAGGCCAATTACCCGAATAGGTAGAATCTGGGCTGACGGTAATTTACTTCGCGGGGCGGCAGGCGACCTGAAATTCGAAACCGAACTGCGTATTCACAATGGTGAAGGCGACCAGCCTGTCGATCCGCTGTTGGCATCGAGTGAGGCGCCTGATCTTTCACCCGCTTATCGTGGACTTGCCTACGCAGTGTTCGAGGGGCTGCAACTGGCTGAGTTTGGTAACCGCATACCTTCACTCACGTTCGAAGTGTTCGAACGCGAGGATGCGGTGCCGTTGCATGTAATTGTCAACGACGTGTCTGGTCAGCTTATTGCCGGGACAACATCCGAAACATTGGGCGGCTACGCAGCTCAAGGTCGCGACATTCGAGCGTCTATCGAACCCCTGATCGCGGCATTTCCAGTCACGTTGCGACCGAAAGCGGATGGGTTGGAACTGAACGGATGGTTCGATTTGCCAAAAACCATATTGCCGGGCAACACTGCGGCGATGATCAACCGAAAATCGATCGAACGTCTTTCCAGGGTAAGGTCGGCTCGGTCACATGGGGGAGCTTCGATTGCTCTGCGTTATTACGAGAAAGGGCGTGATTATCAGGCCGGTTTGCAACGATATGGTGCCAATCTGAATGATAATCATGAAACGCAATATGAACTTCCTGCATGCCTTGATACTGCACAGGCGCAGCGATTGACTGCATTGAATTGGCTGCAGCAATCCAGGGCACAATCAACATCGGCGGGTTTTTTCCCCTATGGAGACATACCGCCGCGAATTGCTGAAATCCAATTCGATTCTGAAGAAAAAATCACGGAAATCGAATATTTTAACGGATATTTCAGAGTGTCCAGCCAGGGCTGGGTCGAAACTGATCGCGGGTCTTTTACGCTTGGCGATCCGGGGCGGGATGTGTCGTCGCCCGACCTTGCCGTAGGTCATACGCTGTTGCACCTGATTGACTTGCCAGCGGTTTCCGAACCCCTGCCGTCGCAACCGGTAATCGGCGTGGTTGCGGCCGGAACGGGCGAGGGATGGCGCAAGGCTGCACTTGGCTATCGCGATGGTTTGGCACTTATCGAACTGGGCCGGACTGCGCCGGCAGGCGTTATCGGACTGCTTCAGGCAGATTTGCCGCCGCACGCTGGACATTTGCTCGACACCAGCAACAATTTGATGGTTCGAGTGCTTCACTCAGGAATGGATTTTCCACCCGGTTTCGGCGATCCATTGCATCCCAACGCGCCACTGATTCACATCGCAGGCGAATTGATCAAATATGGTGATTGCGAACAGCTTGGTCCGACCGATTTCAGGTTTGCCCGGCTGGCTCGAGGCTGTTTTGGCAGCGAAATTGCGCAGCATCCAACTGGAACTGCACTTTGTCTGGTGAGTGAAGCCACTACTTTGCGGTTCGGTGGCCTAGGTCTGGCAATTGATGATTCTGCATCATTTGAAGCGGTTGGAATCGGCGACAGCAATCCTGTGCTCGAATCCATCCCTGCCGTCGGTCGGGCCATACGGCCCTTGGCGCCTTGCCACTTAAATGTCGCATTTGACGAAGAACAAAATCTCCACATATCTTGGTTTAGGCGGAGCCGATGGGATACAGGCTGGCGTGATTTTGCCGATCTGTCAGTCGATGAACCGTCACTTATGTTTGAGGTTGAGATCAAGAGCAGCCAAGTGCTGCTTGCCCAATTTCAGCTGTCTGTTGAGTATATCGAAGTTTCAGCTGCTCTAGTTGGCAGTTGGGGATTGCAGACGGGCGTGCCGATCACCGTCGACGTTCGACAACGCGGAACATATGCCCTGTCATGGCCAACATCACAGACCGTGCTCGCGCGATAGGCAATCATCCCGATACAATCACAATTTGATAGGAACACACCCAATGGGAACAAACACGCCACGATTTGCATTGCCGAACCTTGTTGTTTCTCAAGCACATAAAGAGATTACGCATAACGAGGCGCTCGCTATAATCGATAGCGCGCTGCATGCGGCAATCGTGAACTCCGCCTCCGCACCACCCATTTTGGTCGAAGAAGATGCGGGGAAATGCTGGCTGGTTGTCGCACCAGCGACCGGTACCTGGTCTGGTAAAGAGGATGCGGTTGCCGTCTGGACAGGATCTGGCTGGCGGTTTCTCGATCCAGTACCTGGAATGACGGTTTGGAGCGTGCAGGATAGCAGTGAACTTCGCTATTCAGCGGGGCAATGGATCCCACCCGTTACAATAATTGCTCCGACCGGTGGTGCGGTTGTGGATACCGAGGCCAGAATCGCATTGAACGCATTGCTCGGCCATCTTGCGAATATAGGACTTGTTGCCAACTAATCGAATGACGGTTGAATTGCGGTCCTGGGCTTGTTGGAAAGTTAAATGCTGTAAACCTTCATCATTTTTTCCGTAGATTCTTCGAATGGCGACATTTTGGCAACAGTTTGGTGCCAAAGTTAGCTTGCAACAAGGGCGCAGACTCGATACACCCTAGACACCGATTTTTCGTTCCTAAGATAGAAAAGGGGATAGTTGATGCGTAAGTTGGCCATAGGTTTGGCACTTGCTTCCACTGCTCTGGCAACACCGTCAATGGCCCGCGATGGCCAATGGTATGTCGGAGTGGATGGCGGTGCCATGATTGTCGAAGACATGGATGTCGAGGTCGGTCCTGCACCGATTGAAGGCGTACTCGATACTGATGTTGGTTATGATTTCGGCGCGGTTGTTGGTTATGACTTTGGCGGTTTCCGCCTTGAAGCTGAAACATCCTACCGCGAAGCTGATATCAGCGAAACCAGCAGCAGCACGGCTCTGTTGCCGGCCGGAGCTGGTACGGCATTGTCGGCTGGCAACGCTTATGCGACTGCGGGCGACGCTAATGCGCTCAGCTTCATGGTAAACGGTCTGCTTGACTTCGGTGATGACGATGGCCTGCAAGGCTTTGTCGGTGCCGGTATTGGTGTTGCTCGCATAGACGTGCACAACATTTTTGCTGCCCCGGCTTGGTTGGATGATTCCGACACTGGCTTGGCTTGGCAGGCACTTGCTGGGATCCGTGCTCCGCTCAGCGACAGCTGGGACGTCGGCCTGAAGTATCGTTTCTTCAAGGCAGGTGGTGTCGATCTTGTTGATCGTCTTGGCCGTGATGTTTCGACTGGTTTTCAGTCGCACAGCTTGATGGGTAGCCTGGTTTACAACTTTGGTGGTGAACCCGAGCCTGTGGAAGTGGCACCGCCGCCGCCGCCGCCGGTAGTGGCACCGCCCCCGCCGCCCCCGCCGCCCCCGCCGCCGCCCGCGCCGGTGTGCAACAGCGGTCCGTACATTGTGTTCTTCGACTGGGATAAGTCGAATCTGCGCCCGGATGCTGCGTCGACCCTCGACAACGCTGTGGCTCAGTATGCAAATTGCGGTAACGCACGCGTCATGCTTGCCGGCCACGCTGACAAGTCGGGTGCAGCAAGCTACAACGTTGGTCTTTCGCAGCGTCGTAACGACACCGTTCGTTCGTATCTCGAATCCAAGGGCGTACCTGGCGGCGTGATCGCAACCGAAGCATTCGGTGAAACCGCACCGCTGGTTCAGACCGCAGACGGCGTACGCGAAGCGCAGAACCGTCGCGTTGAAGTGAGCTACGGTCCGGGTTCGGGCATGTAATCACTTCGCTCTAAGCGAATAGGATAAGGGCCAGCCTAACCGCTGGCCCTTTTCTTTTGCCTTCTCGATAGATAATTAAGCTGCCAGTCAGCGATTGTCTTCGGCGATATGACGGCGCGTCGCAGCCTTATATCCAGCTAAACGCAGTCCTTCGATAGTCGAAACTTGACCGATGCACCGGACTCAATGAGCGCAACTCAGGTCAGGCGACAGCTTTCAGATCGGGACTAGTTCCCGTCGCTGCCTCCAACAAGCGAGATTCGAGGGCCTTAATTCTTGCTTTATTCTCAATCTTCCCGCCGAACAGATCGGTGACATAAAAAGTATCGACCGCCCGTTCGCCATAGGTCGCGATGTGCGCACTGTGCAGGGTGACCTTCGACTGGAAAAGCGCCAGCGCCAAATTGTTGAGTAAAGCAGGCCTGTCGGCGGCATTTACTTCTATCACAGTGAAGCGATTGGAGGCCTTATTGTCCACCAGTACGGATGGCGCAATCTTGAAGGCTTCTGCGCGGCGAAGCGCCACGGGTTTGGCCATAAGCTTGGGCGACAATTTGCTCTTGTTTGCCAGAGCATCGCCGATTGATTGCTTCAGCCGTTCGATCTGATCCCGTTCCTGGAAGGGACGACCCCATGGGTCCTGTACTAGGAAGTTGTCGACGGCCAAACCGTCGGTGCTGGTGTGAATCCGGGCATCAATTATGCTTCCCCCCGCGAGATGAATTGCGCCCGCTATGCGGTAGAACAAGCCGGGATGGTCTGCGGCCAGAACTGTGATCAGCGTTGCTCCCCGATCAGGGTAATAACAGGCGTCAATGGCTAGTGGTTCGCTATCATTCGCATGCAACAATCTGATATTGCGTTCGATAATATCATCCGGCTCTGCAATCCAATAGGCATCTGGCATCCGCCTTGCCAACCGTTTGAACTTGTCAGGCGCCATGCCAAGCTTTGCTTGCAATATGTCTTTTTTGCTCGCGATGCGTTCCTCGCGGCCCTTTTGTTTGTGCCCAAGCCGGAGAACTTCCTCGGTTGCCTCGAATAAGTCGGATAATAATTGGCGCTTCCAACTGTTCCAGACACCTGGCCCAACAGCCCGAATATCGACAACGGTTAGCACCAGCAAAAGCCTCAGTCGCTCTGCCGAAGTGACCGTTTGGGCGAAATCCAAAATTGTTTTGAAGTCGGACAGATCGCGTTTGAATGCGGTTGCCGACATCAGCAAATGATGACGCACGAGCCAAGCGACCGTTTCGGTTTCCGCATCGTTGAGGCCGAGGCGCGGGCACAGATTGAGTGCAACTTCAGCGCCCAATATGCTGTGATCGCCGCCACGACCTTTTGCGATATCGTGCAATAATACAGCGACAAATAACACTCTGCGGCTGACAATCTGACGAACGATCGCGGTGGATAGCGGATGATCTTCTTTATGATCTCCCCTTTCAATCTCAGCTAGCAAGCCAATGGCGCGGATCGAATGCTCGTCGACGGTATAGTGATGGTACATATCGAACTGCATTTGTGCGACGACCCGTCCAAAGTCGGGAATGAATCTACCAAAAACAGTGGCTTCATTCATCCATCGCAAAACTGCCTCAGGGTTTCGCGGTGAACACAGCGTGTCGAGAAACAACTGGTTCGCTCGGGCATCCTGACGGACTTTTTGGTCAATCAGGCGTGCATCGCGGCGGGCAGCCCGCATCGCCAGCGGATGAATTTCGAGATTGTGAAGGTCCGCCAAATTGAACAATTCGATCAGACGCACCGGGTCGCCTTGAAAGAAGTCGTCGGATGGTAACGCAAGCCGGCCACGGTCGAGAACAAATCCATTTAGTTTACGCGGCTTGCGTGCAAAGCTCGGCAGGAATCGCCGTCCCTTTTTCCCAAGTGCTTCATCGAGATGGGCAAGGAACAGACCTGTCAGGTCGCCAACTGTCTTTGCATTCAAAAAATACAGTTGCATGAATCGTTCGACCGCAGAGCGGCCAGGTCTGGGCGAAAAACGCATTCGTTCCGCGACTTCGCGCTGCAGATCGAACGTAAGTCGGTCCTCGGGGCGCCCAGAGATATCGTGCATATGGCATCGGACCGCCCAGAGAAAATTCTCTGCCTTTTCAAATTTGCGATACTCTTCGCCGGTGAGCAAACCTACGTCGACAAGGTCTGAAGGTGATCGCACCCGATGGACATATTTCCCTATCCAGTACAGCGTGTGTAAGTCGCGAAGGCCACCTTTTCCATCTTTGATATTGGGTTCTACCACATATCGGCTGTCACCCATGCGTTTGTGACGCTCGTCACGTTCCACCATCTTTTGCGCTACAAAGTCGGCCCCTGTTCGGGCGGCAACTTCATTCCAAAAGCGGACCGAAGTTTCTTCATAGACTTTGCGGTCCCCCCATACAAACCGGCCTTCGAGAAGGGCGGTCCGGATCGTAAGATCTTCGAGGGCCATCTTGATTGTTTCGTCAATCGACCGGCTGGATTGGCCCACCTTTAGACCCAGATCCCATAGGAAATAAAGCATCGCCTCAACGACCTGTTCGGTCCAGCCAGTTCGTTTGTAGGGCGTGATGAAGGCGATATCGACATCGCTGTGCGGCGCCATTTCACCCCGACCATAGCCCCCGACGGCGACGACTGCGATTTTCTCAGCCGCCGATCGATTTGCCACCGGAAACAGCGTTGTTGTTACAAAATCAAAGGCTATGCGGACAATCTGGTCGATCAGAAACGCCTGATCGGTTGCGCAACTTCGGCCCGATGAAGGCACAGCAACGAGACGCCGGGAAATTTCCTCGCGACCTACACGCAAAGCGGTTTGCATGATTGAAAGGGCTTTGCCGCGCTGCTCGCTTGGTGAGCATTCCGCGATCGCAGCGGCAATTTCGTCCGCCACGGCTGACCTATCGATGATGTCGCGTTGCCGCCTTCGGCCGAGCCCGCTTTTTGTCATATGACAGCGCTTAAAAGAAGCTTGGTAGAGGCGAAAGCGTTAATCTTCGAGTTCCTTGACCTTTGCATTATATTCTCGGCGCAACGTAACCCGGTCGATCTTCTGTGTGCCGAGGCGCGGAAGAGGTTCATGCACGCGCCAAAAGTGAACAGGCACCTTGAATGGCGCGAGCTTGGCCTGAAGGAAACTCTTCAGTTCGTCGGGTGAAAGCTCGCTTCCGGCTTTGGTGAAATAGACCAAGCCCGGAACCTCTCCATATCGGTCATCGGCAATGCCAAAGACCGACAATTCGGCGACCACATCATGCTCATAGGCTGCGGCTTCAACCTCGGGGCAGCTTATGTTCTCACCGCCGCGTATGATGATGTCCTTCTTTCGATCCACAATGAAAAGATAGCCATCTTCATCCAGATAGCCGATGTCACCTGTACGGAAATAGCCATCAGACGTGAAGGCAGCCTGGGTTGCCTCTTCATTTTCCCAATAGCCGTTGAAATTCGCAATTGAGCGAATGCAAACTTCACCGCGTTCGCCTTGGGGCATTTGTTTCCCGTCGTCGTCGAGGATAGCCAAATCGACTAATGGCTTGGTCGCTGGGCCGGTACTTGATGGCTTTGCCAGATAATTGTCGGTAAAATTTCCGCACCCGACGCCATTGGTTTCGGTGAGGCCATAGCCGAGGAGAGGAAAACCCCACTCCATTTCCTGTTTGATGCGCTTCACATGCTCGACCGGGCGAGGCGCACCGCCTGCAGCAAAAGCTGTGCACGATGTCAGATCGTATTTTAGCCGATTAGGGTGCGTCGCAATCTCGATGCTCATCAAGGGCACGCCAACGAAATAGGTAATCTTTTCTTTTTCGATCAGCTGCATGGCATGCTCTGCATCCCATTTGGGCATCATTACCAGTTTACGGCCGATTACAAAGCTCTGCAGTAAAACCGGAACGGCTGCAGTCACGTGGAACAGCGGCACGTTGAGCAAAGTGGCAGGCTGCATCGTCGGCGCTTCGCCAGTCGATGCCAGTATTTCGAAGAACACCAACGTTTGCCCGACATAGCTCATCGCACCTTGAACGACCGCGCGGTGATCCGACCAAGCACCTTTCGACTGTCCGGTCGAGCCAGAAGTATAGAGTATCGTTGCAGGATCGAGCGGGTCGATGGGCGGCAAAGCGGTCGACGCATTTCCACCCTTTGCGAGAAGGGCATGCAATCCTTCCAGCGGATGGCAGTCATGTTCGAAAACGAGCAGTTCTGCACTACCCACGTCTTCGCCTTGCAGTCGTGCTGCGCGTTGAGCATCCGCAAGGACATATTTGCATCCGACCATGCGGATGCCATCGGCCAGTTCGCTTCCCTGCCACCAACCGTTGAGTAAAGTTGCGACACCGCCTGCCATCAATATGGCCATATAGGCGATAATCCAGTTTGCCGAGTTACGCGCAGCTATGCCCACACGATCGCCAACCTGAAGCCCGTAGCCTTCATGCAACCCACCAGCCAGTGCCAGCGCCGCCGCATGACATTCGGCAAATGTAAGGCGGAGGTCGCCGTCGACCAGAAATTCCTTATCCGCATTGAGTGCACAAAACATCGCGAAATAATCACGCAGATTACCAGGAGCTTTGGCGATCATCGGGATTTGCACGCCGTATTTCTCGACATGTGTTACTGACAATGGTCCGTCATTTTCCATCAGTCGGGTGACGGTACTGTCAATTGCCAGATCAAGCGCTGTTGGCACGGCGAATCTCTCCTTTGTTCTTTTTTATGTGCCCCTTTTGGCTATATAGGTCGGCAAATCCAAGAGGGGATACGACTTGTTTATTGCAACAGCCGCCGCAGCTGCAGGTGACTATCTGAAATTTACCGATCTGGGCATTGGCCCGGTGGCACTGGACCTCGGAATTTTCGAGCTGCGCTGGTATTCGCTAGGCTATCTGTTCGGAATTCTGCTGGGCTATTGGCTGCTGACGAAGCTGATCCGCAAACCCGGATCTCCGATGTCGCGCGAACATGCCGATGATATGATTTTATATGCAACGCTTGGGATCATTTTGGGCGGGCGTATTGGCTATATTCTGTTCTATCAGCCAGGCATGCTGGCAACGCCGCTGGAAGTCTTCAAGCTTTGGGAAGGCGGGATGTCGCTTCATGGTGGGGCGCTGGGAACGATCTTCGCGATCTGGCTGATGGCACGAAAGCACGGCCTCTCTTTCCTCCGTATGTGCGACTATATTGCCTGTTGTGTCCCATTTGGCCTGTTTCTGGTCCGGCTCGCAAATTTCGCCAATAGCGAACTGTGGGGCAGGGTGACCGACGTCAAATGGGCCATCATATTCCCCAATGGAGGGGATTTGCCGCGCCATCCCAGTCAACTCTATGAGGCCGGTGCGGAGGGCCTTTTGATGGCGGCCATTTTGTGGCCGCTCTTCTTCAAGACCGACGCCCGTTACAAGCCCGGCTTCCTTTTTGGCGTGGCCGCCTTGATCTACGGGTCGGCTCGATTCTGCATCGAATTTGTGCGCGAGCCCGATGCCCATTTGCAACATGTTGTCGAGCAGACCGGTTTGAGCATGGGGCAATGGCTAACCATACCGATGCTTTTACTCGGGCTTTACCTTGTTCTGACGGCAAAAGGCCGCAGGCAACGTGTGGAGCCAGTAGGCGGAGCGAGCAGTGTCGCCTGACGGCGCTAATCTGGCCGCGAGGATTGCAAAGCAGATCGAGATATCTGGGTCTATAAGTGTCGCGGAATTTATGCAGGTGGCCAATGAGGCATATTATGCCAAAGGCGATCCGTTAGGTGCGAAGGGGGACTTCATAACGGCGCCTGAAGTCAGCCAGATGTTCGGCGAACTCATCGGAATTTGGCTGACGGATCTCTGGATACGAGCAGGTCGTCCCCAAGATTGTAAATATGTCGAGCTTGGCCCCGGGCGTGGCACATTGGCTGCAGATGCATTGCGTTCGATGAAGCAGTTTGATTTTGCGCCTGAAGTCTATTTCGTGGAAACAAGCGCGGCGTTGAGGGAAATGCAGGCGCGGGCAGTGCCCGATGCCAATTTTCTATCGAATGTTGGTGATCTACCCTTTGACGTACCCATGTTCATCATCGCCAATGAGTTTTTTGACGCACTTCCAGTCCGGCAACTCATTGCAACTCATGCCGGATGGCGCGAACGCGTGGTCGTACGCGATCGAGGGACCAAGTTCATGGCTACGCCAGGAATGACCGCGATGGATGAATTGGTGCCGGCGGATTTCCGCAACGCGCCTAGCCCAACCATCTATGAAACTTGCCCGGCCGCAAGTTCCATTATGTACGAATTGGCCGGTCGAATCTCTGAGCAAGGTGGGGCCATGTTGATTGCGGACTATGGCTATACGCTCCCGGGAATTGGCAGTACCCTGCAGGCGGTCCGGGCACATGAATTTGCGGATCCGTTTGAAAATCCCGGAGAGCATGATTTGACCGCGCACGTGAATTTTGTCGAACTCGGCAATCTAGCACGCATGCGACAGTTACACGTCAGTGGGCCAATTGAGCAGGGCGTGTGGCTAAAAGCGCTTGGAATCGATTCACGTTTGCAGGTCTTGGCTGCCAAACAACCGGAACGGACTGATGAGCTCTCCGCAGCACGCGATCGGCTGGTCGAAGCAACCGGAATGGGCAGCCTTTTCAAGATTCTTGCGATATCCAACCCTGATTGGCCGATTCCAGAGGGATTTGAAATCAGCCAAAGCCTTGGTTGACTGGCTAGGGCGTACCCAGCCACGCAGCGACATCATCGGCAATCTTGTTAGCGACCATATTCAGGGCTTCGCCCGCCTCTCTCGGTGCAATTTTGTTCAGACCAGCGCGCGCATCAAAACGCCGCTTTTCGACAGGCTGCCCTTTGCGGATCCGCACTGCATCGAAAATAGCCACGGCTTCGCTTCCGCCTTCGTCGATGCCGAATTCAATCAGTTGCCCTGACAGGTAGTTTTCGGCTTTTCCAGCCGCTTCGACTTCGCTCAGAATGAGCATTCCATTTTTCGCGGCGAGTGTTTCGATCAACAATTGTTGCATCAAGACAGCAGGTTTATCCGTCCAGACGCTCTCCTTGAGATAAGCCACATTCCCTGAATCAATTTGGACAGGAACGCGGTTGGTATCCAGCTTTCGCGGCACTTCCGGGACTAAAACGATCATTGCCTCCTTGGCGAGGCCGCTATTGCTTGTGCCTGCGGTAACGCTTGCCGTTGACGTCAGCGTCAACATCGATGCGGGTGCGGTTCCGCCAAAACTGACACAGGATGGCAAGGCAAGGGTCACGGCCATCACCACAGCCATGGTTCTGATTTGGCGGATCGAAATGCGTCCGGTCATTATTTGCTCCTGCCCGGTTCGTAATCGGGAAGCTTTGGTGCCGAAACCAGACCGCCGACACCCTGCTGATCAAGCCTTTCGGTCACTGACTGCAGTGACGAAGATAGTTTGCGTAGATCTCGTGCCAGTTGATTGATTTCAGGCAGGGTCTGGCTGTTAAAGGTCTCTACCGCAGGATTGGCGCTGTTGAGCGTTGTCTCCAGCGCGGAGAGGCTGCCGTTGGCTGAACGCAGGGTTTTACGCAACTCGGCCAGCATCGGTTTGCCCTCGCTGTCGAGCAGGGCATTGGCACTGGTCGAGAGAGCTGAGAGTTGATCCGCAGCAGCCCCGGCCTTCGCGAGCGTGTTGCGCGATTCCTGAATGGCGGCGCGTAAATCCGGAGCCTGCCCGGCAAGCGAGCCAGACAGGCTTTCGACATTGTCGAGAATTTGCTGGATTGACTGTTGGTTCTTGTCGGAAAGTACGGTGTTCAGACGTTCGGTTAACGTCGAAAGCCGTTCGACCAACAAAGGCGCGCTGTTCAGGATTTCGCCCAATGCCCCGGGTTTTGTGGGGATCACGGGTCGTCCTGCCGGGCACTCGCTTTTGGGGTTCGCTTCCGGGCAACGAATTGGGGGTGCGCCCTTGATGGCGCCATCAAGCTGGATTTCGGATACGCCGGTGAAGCCAACACCGCTAATGGTTGCGGTTGTGCCCTGCAAAATTGCGGTATCCGCATCGATCGCGATACGCACTCGCACAAAGTCCGGATCCGGGCGCCACAATTTTATATCCTTGATTTGCCCCACAGGTACACCCGCAAAAGTCACAGCTGAACCTTTGGCGATGCCGCTCACCGATTGTTGGAAGAAAATATCATATTCGGCTTTGGTTCCGTCACCGAAACGCGACAGCCAAACGGTGAAGCCGGCCAAAATGGCGAGCAGGATCATCGTGACTGAGCCAACGAGGACATAATGGGATTTGGTTTCCATTGCGAACCTTATGGCCTCCCCTGCGATTGCTTGTCCATGCTAATTCCCATCTTCATCCTTGCCGTTCATGTCCAAGCCGCGCTGCGCGACCGCGTGGGCCGGAAAAATATTCGTGAATCCAAGGGTGGTCGGTAGCAAGCAGTTCGTCGATCTTGCCAATGGCGATAACCTTCTTGTCGGCAATAACCGCCACACGGTCACAAATTGCATAAAGCGTGTCGAGATCGTGGGTGATCAGGAACACGGTCAATTCGAGCGTTTCCTGCAGGCTTTTGGTCAACTCGTCGAACTTCGAAGCCCCTATCGGATCAAGTCCAGCCGTCGGTTCGTCGAGGAACAGTAACTCCGGATCCATCGCAAGCGATCGGGCGAGGCCAGCGCGTTTTCTCATTCCTCCTGAAAGCTCGGACGGAAATTTATGCGCAGCTTCCGGAGGCAACCCGCTCAGATGAATTTTGTAGCGCGCAATCTCGTCGAGCAGCTTCGCGTTAAAATGCGGATAGAACTCGCGAAGTGGCACCTGCACATTTTCAGCCACTGTCAGCGTCGAAAACAACGCACCGCCCTGAAACATCACGCCCCAGCGCTTGCGAACTTCGAAAGCCTCATCTTCTTCCTTGCCGCGCATTGAGGTGCCGAACACTTCCACATCGCCTTCGACAGGTTCCTGCAGTCCGATGATAGAGCGCATCAGCACCGATTTCCCCGTGCCCGAACCGCCGACGACACCAAGGATTTCGCCCGGACGAACATCCAGATCAAGCTGGTCATGGATCACCTGATCGCCAAAGGCGTTGCGTAATCCGCGAACGGATATGATTGGAGAGGGGGAGGGGGCCGCCATCAATCCCAGCCAATTTCGGTGAAAAAGACCGCAAAAAAGGCGTCCAGCACGATCACGAGAAAGATGGCCTGAACAACAGCCGCAGTGGTTTTCAGGCCTACCTGCTCGGAATTGCCGTGCACCCGCATGCCCTGGAAGCAACCGGCGAGTGCGATAATTGCGCCAAAAACAGGTGCTTTGACCATGCCGACATAGAAGTCGGTGAGCGGCGTGACCTCACGGATACGCTGAACAAATGTCGTTGGTGGCATATCGAGCGTCATCCAGCAGAATAACCCGCCACCAATTATTGCGACCAGCGATGCGTAGATGCCGAGCAGTGGCATCATGATAACGGTAGCAAGAATTCGCGGAATAACGAGCGCTTCAACTGGAACAACACCGATGGTCCGCATCGCATCGATCTCTTCGGTGATCTTCATTGTACCGATCTGCGCCGCGAAGGCGGAACCGGAGCGGCCAGCCACCATGATTGCGGTCATCAACACGCCCAACTCGCGCATCGTCAGGCGCCCGATCAGGTTCACTGTCCATATTTCTGCACCAAACTGCCGCAACTGGACTGCACCTTGTTGTGCAATGACGATACCGATCAAAAAACTCATCAGGCCGATGATGCCCAGCGCGCGAACGCCAACCATGTCGAAATGCTGGATTACTGAATGCACTCGGAAACGGCGTGGGTGGAGAATGAGGTTCAGGAATCCCTTCACGCACTGGCCGATGAACCCGACAAACTCGATGAACATGCGGGTGATCTCGACCACTGCTTCGCCGACTTCGTGCAGAACGCGCAGCGCAGGAGAGAGTTTTGGCGTCTCGACTTCGACATCGTCTGACCCGCTGACCGCTGCAATCAGACGCTGCGCATCAGGATCGGCGCCGATAATCTGTGCGCCATGATCGCGCGCCGTCCGGTAAACCAGCCAGGCACCGACGGTGTCGATATGGTCGATCTGTGACAGGTCGATTTGGCGCACTTCTGCGCCAGTGGCGCGTAGCCGTGCGTCAAGGTCTCCTATTTGTGAAATAGCCAGCGTTCCACCAAGGCGAAGAACCGCACCTCCCTCAGGCAGTTGTTCTTCGATAAAGTCAGCGGGCTGCGGCATAGCGCTATGATTGGCGCATTCTTCCCCGCATAACAAGCTTCAAGACTTTGCAAATAATGAACCGGTATTATGCTTAAGGCGATGAACATGCCGCCCACGATACGCATCGCAATTTATGACATGGACAAAACGGTCACGCGCCGCGCGACCTATAATGGCTTTTTGATGCACATGGCGTGGCACAAATCACCCTGGCGTTTGGCCCTCGTTCCGCTTCTACCGTTTGGGCTACTTCTCTACGCAGTTAGGCTGTGGGATCGCAGCCAGCTTAAGCAATATGCTCAAACTCTTTTGATTGGAGGCAAAGTCCCGCGGGTGCAGTTTGCACGTCACCTTGAGCGCCACGCTGACCTGGTCCTTGGCCGTAATGTCTATCAGGAAGCCAAATGGCGGATCGATGCCGAAAAGGCCGAAGGCTATCGGCATGTCATCGCCACCGCTTCCTACCGCTTATATGTCGATGCGATTGCTTCACGGCTTGGTTTCGACGACGTTATCGCCACTGAATTGGCAACCAGCGACAGCGGCCATGTGCTCGCGCGGATTGACGGCCATAATTGTTATGACGAGGCCAAGCTCGAAAGGGTCAAGGCGTGGATGGCAGCGGAAGGCCTGAGCCGCGAGCAATGCCATATCCGCGCCTATTCAGACCATGTTTCCGATGCGCCACTTCTATCCTTTGCGGATGAAGCCTTTGCCACCAACCCGCACCCACCGCTTGAGCTATTGGCGCGGGAGAAGGGATGGCAGATACTCGATTGGCGCGACGGTGATCCTCAGACCTGATCGAGTGCCTGTTTGAAATCTGCGATCAGGTCGTCTGGGTCTTCGATGCCAATCGAGATGCGCACCAGATTGTTGGTGATGCCCAGCGCCTTTTTGCGCTCTTCCGGAACCGAAAGATGGGTCATCGCCGCCGGATGACTGGCGAGCGTTTCGGTACCGCCCAGGCTGACGGCCAGCTTGGCGATTTTGAGAGCATCGAGGAAGCGGAAGCTCTCTTTCTCTCCACCCTTGATGAAAACGGAGAAGGTCGAGCCCGCGCCGCTGCAATGACGGTTGTAGATATCCTGCTGCGCCGGATCGTCGATCATACCAAGATAGCCGAGGCCAACGACTTTGGGATGGGTCTTCAGGAAGGCGCAGACCTTGGCGGCATTTTCGCCGGCGCGGGTCATGCGCAGTTCGAGCGTTTCGAGGCTGCGCAGCAACATCCAGGCGGTGTTGGGATCGCAAATTGTGCCGATGGTGTTGCGCATAGGTCGGATCGCATCAATCAACGCTTGCTCGCCGCACACCCCGCCTGCGACGAGATCCGAATGGCCGCCCGCATATTTGGTGAGGCTGTAGACGACGAGTTCAGCGCCCTGCTTGATCGGTTGTTGCCAAAGCGGACCGAGGAAAGTGTTGTCTATTGCGATGGCCGGTTTTTCCTCGCCGGTGAACGCAGCATCGCGTGCCGCGCGGACTGCCTCGACATCGACCAGAGCATTGGTCGGGTTGGCCGGGCTCTCCAGGTAAACCAAAGCAACCTTGCCGCCCTTTTTCTTCGCCATCTTTTGCGCAGAGGCCAGCACCTTGTCGATTGCCTTGCGGCTTGCGCCGGCGGGAAAATCGACAAAGGAAACGCCAAAGCGGGAGAGGATGCGGGCGATCAGCGTTTCGGTCGCGGCATAAAGCGGTCCCGAATGGACGATCACGTCATTTTGACTGACCAGCGCCAGCAGTAAGGTTGCGATTGCCGACATTCCGCTGGAAAAAACCAGCGCATCGTCTGCGCCATCCCAGACCGCCAGACGGTCCTCAAGAATTTCCTGATTGGGCCCATTAAAGCGCGAATAGACCAGACCATCGGCGGGGCCTTTGCGCTTTCCAGTGATATGTTCAAAAAAGCGCTTTCCCGCTGCCGCATTTTCAAACGCAAATGTCGACGTGAGGAAGATTGGCGGCTTCAATGCACCTTCAGAAAGCACCGGATCAAAACCGTGGCCCATCATCAGCGTCGAGGGTTTGAGGGTACGTCCGCCGATTTTCTTGATCGGCGATTTGCCCTTGCGACGGGGCGTGGTGGCATCGGTCATGCGTCAATCTCCTTGACGCGGGTCATAGCAATATTTGTTTCAATTGAAACTAAATTGCGCGCCTTCAGTGAAAGGTTGCGACGAACCAAACGATCCCGACGATTAGCGGAACCCCGAATAGATCGATAAGCACCCCGGCACGCAACATGTGGGGGAGCGCCACATGCCCGGTCGCCCATGCGATGGCGTTAGGTCCGGTTCCGGATGGCATCATGAAGCCCCAACTGGCGGCAATCGAGGCGCACATGGCGAGTAGCCACGGGTCCGAACCCGTCGCCGCGACCAGCCCCGCAATCACCGGCATAACGCCGCTTGCAGTGGCCACATTGCTGGCAAATTCGGTGATGAGGATGACAAGGGCGGTGACGGCGGCTGCGATGATAAGCGGGTGAACACCCGCCAGCGGTTTGAGTGCCTCGCCAAGCCAGTCGGCCAGCCCGGATTCGCTGATGCCCGCTGCCAGCGCAAGGCCGCCGCCAAACATCATGATTACACCCCAAGGTGCACGATCGGCTTCTTTCCAGTTGAGCAGCGGTCGACCGCTGCCATCGGGGACAAGAAACAGCAGAAGCGAGCAGGCAATCGCGATTGTCCCATCGGTGATCGAGCCCTTCGGCAGCGCGGATTCAAGTTGTGGTAGCAACAGCCATAACGAGATTACCAGCAACACTAGCGGCAGAAGCCGCATTTCAGATGTCGTCCAATCGCCTGCCTTGCCAATGGCATTTTTGGCAGCGACGACATCAAAAGGCGTTGCCATGATTTTCTGCACGTGTGCCAGAATGAAAGCGGTCAGCGGTACAGAGATCAACACGATTGGAATGCCGAAACTCATCCAGTCGAGAAAGCTGATTTTCAGCCCCAATTGCGACTCGATCAAACCGGTCGCTATCGGATTGGTTGGTGAACCTACCAAAGTACCGACACCGCCCAGTGAAGCTGCAAAAGCTATACCCAATATGAGGGCTCCGGCCATACCGCCAGTTGCCTCATCCTCTACACCTCCCGCTGCAAGGACGGCCAAGGCGATGGGCATCATGATCAATGACGTTGAGGTGTTCGAAATCCACATCGACAGGAATGCCGTCGACACCATGAATGCCAGTAACAATCCAAAGCTGCTTTTGCCGGAAAAGCGCAATATGCCTAGAGCAACGCGTCGGTGCATCCCCACCCGTTCGATCGCTAATGCGAAAAAAGCGCCGCCCAAAATGAGGAAGAGGATGTCGGAATAATATTCCTTGGCGACGTCCTTGGCAGTCATCACACCCATGAACGGCAGCGCCAAAAAGGGGAGTAAGGCAGTTGCCGTCAATGGCAAGGCTTCGGTCATCCACCATATGGCCATCAACAGGGTTAGGGCTGCCACATGCCACGCAGGTGCGTCCATTGAAGCTGGAGGCCCCAATATTAGCATCAGCGAAAAAACGGCGATGCCGCACCAAAGGCCCCAACTCTTGGTCGTCACATCAGCCCCGCAATCCGATCAGTGAAATTTCGCGGCCATAGCCGGGTTCATTCCGGTGGCAACTGCGGCGATAGCTGAAGAAGCGATCCGGCTGCGAATAGGTGTCTTCACCCAGACATTCGACTTTGGTTACGCCTGTGTTGGCCAGACGCGCTGCGACATAGCCTTCGATGTCGAATTGCCAATGGCCGGGTTTTCCGCTGGCGAAGAAACGCTCATTCTCGTCGGCTTCCTCGACAAATCGACGGTAGAAGCCATCGTCGACCTCATAGCTTTTCTGCGCGATGCATGGGCCAATGGCGCAGGCGATGCGGCTCCTATCAGCACCCAATGCCTCCATCGCAGCCAAAGTGTTGTCAGTGACGCCCGAGATCGCGCCTTTCCAACCGGCATGTGCGGCACCGATGACACCGGCTTCCGGGTCTGCGAACAGCACCGGCACGCAATCCGCGGTCAATATGCCGAGCAATAGCCCCGGTTTGTTGGTGACCATCGCGTCTGCCTGCGGTCGTGCGTCCAAAGCGACGGCTTCCGTCACCGTTTGGACGTCTGGCGAATGAATTTGATGGACTGTAACCAGTTCAGCATTGGGTAAAACGACATTTACCGCCCGGCGCCGGTTTTCGAATATCGCCTCGCGGTCGTCATCCGAACCCAGCCCGACATTCAACCCGGCATGGATGCCTTCCGAAACACCGCCGCGGCGTCCCAAAAAGCCATGCGGAATGTCACCCAGCAGCTTGCTATGCAAAACTTCGACGCTGCCTGTGGGTGCCCTCTCCATTCTGCCCTATTCGCAGCGTCGCCTCGCCTTGGCAACATGCTTGACGATGGATGCACAAGAAGAGACAGACACATTCATGACAGGCAAGATGCTGATTTTCGGGATGGGCTATACGGCCAGCCGCTTGGCTGCGCGGTTGCGTGGCGAAGGCTGGCAGGTGGTTGGCACAAGCCGGACAGCATCGTCCGCCGCGATTGCTTTTGAAGATGACTCGGCGGTTCTGGATGCACTTTCCGAGGCGACCCACATCCTGTCGTCGGTCCCGCCGTTCCGCGAAGGGGGCGATCCGGTGCTCGATCGCTTTGGAGAGGCCATTGCTGCATCGTCGGCAAGGTGGATTGGCTATCTCTCTTCAACCGGCGTCTATGGGGATACCCAGGGCGCCTGGGTCGATGAAAGCGCGTCGGTTGGATCGGGTCGACGCAGCGCGCGGGCAACGGCAGATCTGGAATGGCAGCAGCTGCGGGCGGATGCGTGCGTTTTCCGGCTGCCCGGTATCTACGGCCCGGGCCGATCTGCTTTGGATCGGGTGCGTGAAGGCAAGGCGCACCGCATCGATTTGCCCGATCAGGTTTTCAGCCGCATCCATGTGGATGATATCGTATCAGGCGTTGTTGCTAGCTTTTCAGGCCCGACCGGCATTTACAATCTGGCGGATGACTCTCCTTGCAGCCAGAACGCCGTCATCGAATTTGCCAGTCTGCTTTTGGGTATGGAACCACCGTCGCTGCAATCGTTAGAAGCGGCACAGCTTTCGCCCATGGCCGCAGCCTTTTATGCCGAAAACAGGCGAATTTCGAACCGAAAGGCCAAAAGAGAGCTAGGGTGGAAGCCGCAATATCCAGATTATAAACAAGGCCTTACGGCTCTGTTCCACAGTTTTGGCCAAAAAGTCGATTGACGGCGACTCTTGCTTCCGTCAGCCTCTCCTGAAATCCGGCGCAGAACCGGCAAAATGTTCGCAGGAGAGTGCTATTGGCAACTGCCGCTATTGAAGACGTTTCGCGTCCTTCGCTGTTTCTCGCTTTGACCGAATTGCCTCGCGCAATGGCTGAATTGGGTTCAATGCCCTGGGCCAGCCCGATCCTGATGCAAGCACCCAAAGGTGACGGTCATCCGGTGTTGCTGCTGCCCGGTTTCATGGCCACCGAATTTTCGATGAAGCCGTTGCAAACCTATCTGGACAAGCTGGGCTATAATGCGTTTCATTGGGAACTCGGCCGTAATTTGGGGCCAAAGGCCATTGGACACAATGGCGAGCATCTGATTGCACGGCTCGAGCAGATATATGCGGAAACGGGACGCAAGGTTAGCCTTGTCGGCTGGTCATTGGGCGGAACGCTTTCGCGTCAACTCTCGCGCCGTCGGCCCGACATGGTGCGACAGGTTATATCTCTGGGATCCCCCATTGTTGGCAGCCCCAAATCGACCAATGCGTGGCGGGCCTATCAAATGCTGACCGGGCATAATATCGAAGATCCCGATGTGCAGGCACAATTGGCCGAGAGCCATGAAGTGCCGCCGGTGCCGTCAACAGCGATTTTCTCGCGTCAGGACGGTGTGGTTGCATGGCAAAACAGCCGTGAACCCAAGGCGCGGCAGACCGACAATATCGAAGTCAAAGGCAGTCATTGCGGATTGGGCGTGAACCCGACCGTATTGTGGGCGATTGCCGACCGGTTGGCTCTACCCGAAGGCGAATGGAAGCCGTTCGAGCGTGGTGGGCTCAAAAGCTTGATCTACCCTTCGTCAGGGCACTGATTTTTCCACTATAGGTTGAATGTGGCCCGGGTCGATGCCCGGGCCTTCTCACTTTTTGGCCTTGGGTTTTGCTTTGGCGGCTGGTTTTGCAGCTTGTACTGCGGGCTTTTTCAGCGCTGGCTTCTTTGGTGCAGCCTTGGCTTTTACAGGCTTCGCAGCCGCTTTTTTGGCCGGTGCGGGTTCGGCTTTCACCTCAGGCTTGGCAGAAGCTTCCGCCTTTGGTTTGGCGTGGAGCAATTCCTCATATGCCTCCTTCAAGGCCGCAGCATAGTTGGCCGGATCAGGGATCATATCGCGGTCGCTGGTGAAGGAAATCGCGATATCCGGGCCATAGCTGTAGATCGCGTTGATCATCCCCATGCCGTCGAAAATAGGGCCGGTGCCCATCATTCGCACCATTTTCGCACCCGCAAAATAAAGTGGAACGCGGGGGCCGGGGACGTTGGTCGCGACCACATTGAACACCGGCGAATGCAGGTTCGAAACGCCCAGCCGCGAATATAGCCGAGCGCCCAGCCCAGCGAGGCCTGAAGGGATGAACTGGCTATATTCGGTCAGCGTCCGCGCACCGACCGCATTGGTCATCGCCTTGGAATTCACGGCTTCCTTGCGGACGAAGGCCAGCCTTTCCATCGGGTCTTCGATATGCGTGCCAAGTTGCACGAGCATGGCCGAAACAAGGTTACCCAATGCTTCCTTTTCACCGTCAGCGCGCACCGAAATTGGGGCCATGGCAGTCAGGCTCGCCTTGGGCAGGGCTTTGCGCTGCTGCAGATATTTGCGCAGCCCGCCACCGATGATCGTCAGGATCACGTCGTTGACAGTCGCGCCTTCGATGCGGTCCTTGATTGCCCGGACGCCCGCCAGCGGTAACACGGTGCTGTCCCACACGCGGTGTGGGCTTACCTTCCCGTTGAGGATGGTCTGCGGCGCCATTTTTGCGCCCTTCAGCGAGACATCGCCTCCAGCCACTTCGCGGATCAGCCTTGCCGCGCCTGGCACCGTCTGTGCCAGCGTTTTGGCAAAGCGCACCGGCTGGGTGACCGAATTCATCCATGTGCGCATCAGCATTTCGGTGACCGCAGGCTCGTTTTCGCCTTTCCATTTTGGTTTCGCTGACCGGTCTACTGGAACAGGTTCGATGTCATGCACAGCTGCAGACAGTTCGACCCCGGACATCCCGTCGATTGCGGCATGGTGGACCTTGGCGACCAGTGCAAAACACCCTTTGGGAAGGCCTTCGATATTGTCGAGGCCCTCGACTATGTTGAACTCCCACAGCGGCTTGGAGAGGTCCATGCCGCGCGCATGCAGGCGGGCTACCTGAATACATAATTGTCGCCAGTCGCCGGGTTGGGGCAGGGCGATGTGGCGGACATGATATTCGAGGTCGAAATTCGGATCGTCGATCCAGTAAGGATGGTCGAGATCGAAGGGAACGCGAACCAGTTTCTGGCGGAAACTGCGTGCCTTGTCCAAACGGCTCTCGACATGCGCCAATATGTCCTTGAACCGGACGAAACCTCCCGGCGCTGTCGACGGATCATATATCCCAACCGACCCGATGTGCATCGGCGTGTTGGGGGTATCGAGATAGACGAAACTCGCGTCCTGCCCGCTTAGCTGCTCCATGATGTTCTCCTCTCCGAAGAGGAGACTAACGCCGCTTTTGTTGCTTGGCGAGTCTAACGCGAACGCATGGCAACGACGAGGCCCAGCGTTGCCAAAACCGCGCCTCCAGCCGCCAGCGCCGACCAGCCATAGCCTTCGAACAACGTCGACAACAGCATGGCCACAACGGGAATGAGCACGCTGGTATAGGCCGCCTTGCCGGGTCCGATCTTGCGGATAAGATCGAAATAGAGCGGGAAGGTGACGACCGAACCGATGATCCCCAGATAGAGCACCCCACCCAGATAGCCCCCCCGCATCTCTATAACCGGCGGGCCATGGTTGATGAACGACCATGCGGCATTTGCCAGCGCCCCCCACAACATTGACCAGGCGAGGATCGTCGTAGTGGGATAGCGGCTGATCGAAGGGGCCACCTGCATGACATTGGAAACCGACGCGCATAGCACTGCGATCAACGTTAGTGCCGTTCCCAACAATACCTCATGCCCGCCAACCGGTGCTGCGCGATATTCCTGTGCCATCAGCAGGGCAACACCAGTGGTGGCAATGATGGAGCCGACAACGAAGTTTCGGCTGAATTCGCGGCCAAGCCACCATTTGCCCAGCAAAGCATTGGGGACAATGAGCAGTGCGAAAATGACTGCGACCAACCCTGATGTTATGTGATGCTCGGCTGCATAGACAAAGTTGAAGTTGAGCGCGAACTGCATCAGGCCCAGCAATAGCGTCCATTTCAGACTGGTGCTGTCGAGGCGCAGCGATTGCCGGGTGACGGCAGACAAGAGGAACATCCCGACGGCAGCAACCGCAAAACGGTAACAGACCGACCAACTTGCGGGCACGGTGCCGAGCTGATCGCGGATCACCAGCCATGTTGATCCCCAGATCAATGAGACGATCAGAAAGGGGATCGCTATGCGCGGGTTGAGCAAGCCGGGTTCAGCGGCTGAGGCGGTGGATGGGGCAGTGGTCACAGCGCAGCAATGGCTTTGGCGAGCGGCTGGACATCCTCTTCACGGTGATGCCAACTCGTAACGAGACGCGCGGCACCCTCACCCCAATCGTAGAAATCGAAGCCCCGGGAACGGAGCGTTGCAGCATCCGATGCAGACAGGCGAATGAATATTTCATTGGCCTCAACCGGATGGAGCAGCCTTTCGGGAGCGGCATCGGCGATGATCTGCGCAGCGGCGTTGGCTGCCTCGGCATTGTCGAGCCACAAATCCTTTTCTAGGAATGCCAGAAGCTGCGCAGCCAGGAAACGGCCTTTGGAGAGCAAATGCCCAGCCCGTTTGCGGCGATAACGCGCTATATCGGCATGTGCAGGATCGAAATAGACCAAGGCTTCCGCATTCATCCCGCCATTCTTGGCAAAACCGAAGCTGAGGACTTCGACTCCAGCGCGCCATGTCGCCTCGGCAGGCGAACAGCCGACAGTCGATATGGCATTGGCAAAACGCGCGCCGTCCATGTGCAATCCCAATTGCCTCTCGCGGCATAGTCTGCCGATCGCAGCTGTTTCTTCCTGCCGATAGACAAGCCCATATTCGGTCGCGTTGGTTATTGAGACTGCCGCAGCCTGCACCTGGTGAACATCGGGCCGGATGGTTGCGAGGAGAGCGCCTATTGTGTCGGGCGCGATCTTCGCGCCTTCGCCTTCAACCAGCATCAATTTCGCGCCGCCGGTGTAGAATCCCGGTGCGCCGCATTCATCCACCTCGATATGTGCCTCACGATGGCAGATTATGCCCTGATGCGGTTGGGCAAGCGAGGCTAGGGCCAGGCAATTGGCGGCAGTACCGGTCGACACCCAAAGCACCGCGACATCGCGTTCGAACAATTCCGAAAAGGCCGCGTCGATACGCTGGCTCAATGCATCGCCATCATAAGCCGTGTCGACGACATTGGCGTCGGCAATCGCCTGCATGATTTTCGGATGAACCGGGGCAGCATTGTCGGAGAAGAAGCGCATATGCGATGCCCAACGCGAAAATACTCCGCCCGTCAAGACGGCGATTTAGCCACCTTACCGGATATTGCTACGCAATTGCCTGCAATGTGCCAAAGCTCAATAAGGCAGTTCGGTTGAGCCCATCAGATGAAGGTCGACTGCACGGGCGCATTGGCGGCCTTCACGGATCGCCCAAACGACAAGGCTCTGGCCGCGACGCATATCGCCGCACGCAAACACACCTTCCTGGCTGGTCTTATATTCGATCACATCGGCCTTCACATTGCCACGCTCATCCAGTTCGACTTCGGACTGGTCGAGCATTCCGGCCTTGCGCGGGCCAGTGAAGCCCATGGCGAGGAAGATCAGGTCTGCCTTGATCACAAATTCGCTGCCGGGGACTTCTTCCATGCGACCGTTTGACCAGTCGAGGCGGACGCATTCGAGGCCGGTGACTTGGCCATTTTCGCCAAGCACGCGTTTCGCATTGATCGCCCAGTCGCGCTCGCAGCCTTCTTCATGGCTTGATGAGGTGCGCAGTTTGAGTGGCCAGTCGGGCCAAACCATTGCTTTGTCCTCACGAACAGGAGGCTTGGGCATGATTTCGATCTGGGTGACCGATGCAGCACCCTGGCGGTTGGAGGTGCCGACACAATCCGAACCGGTATCGCCGCCACCGATGACAATCACATGCTTGCCGGTTGCAACAATAGATCCGCGCGGCGCGGCGCGGGTTTCTTCGTCGCCTGCATTGCGCTTGTTCTGCTGGGTCAGGAATTCCATGGCAAGGCGAACGCCCGCCATTTCAGCGCCGGGTATGCTAAGCTGACGCGCCTCTTCGGCACCGCCTGACATTACCACTGCATCGAAATTCTCGCGGAGGCTTTCCATTGAAACATGGACGCCGATTTCGGTCGATTCGCGCAGGACCACACCCTCTGCCTGCATTTGCATCAGGCGGCGGTTGATCAGGTCCTTCTCCATCTTGAAGTCGGGGATGCCATAACGGAGGAGCCCGCCCATGCGGTCATTCTTCTCGAACAGCGTCACGCTATGTCCGGCGCGCGCGAGCTGCTGCGCGCAGGCCATGCCTGCCGGGCCAGAACCGACAACGGCGATGGACTTGCCCGTCTTGCGCGCGGGGACTTGCGGCTGAATCCAGCCTTCTTGCCAGCCGCGATCGACGATGGCACATTCGATCGACTTGATGGTGACCGGCGAATCATCGATATTGAGCGTGCAGCTTGCCTCGCATGGGGCAGGGCAGATACGGCCGGTGAATTCGGGGAAGTTATTGGTCGAATGCAGCACTTCCAGCGCATTCTGCCAATCGCCTTCGTAAACCAGATGGTTCCAGTCGGGGATGATGTTGTTCACCGGGCAGCCATTGTGACAATAGGGAATGCCGCAGTTCATGCAGCGTGATGCCTGCGCCTTCAGCTTTTCCTCGGGCAGCGGCACGACAAATTCCTTGTAGTGCTTCAACCGCTCCTTGGCGTCTGAATAAGTCCGGTCTTGCCGGTCGATTTCGAGAAAGCCTGTTGCCTTACCCACTATATTGCTCCGTAATCTTATTCAGCCGCGACATGGGCAGCGGCAAGGCGTTCAGCCTCCAACTGCTTCAGCGCGCGCTTGTAATCCTTTGGCATCACCTTGACGAACTTGCCCAAGGCATTGGGCCAATCGTCAAGGATCGCGCGGGCGCGCTTGCTGCCGGTGTAGAGATGGTGGCGTTCGAGCAGGATGCGCAGGCGATCCGCCGAATGATAGAGCATGTCGCCCATGCCAAAATCATGCACGTTCGAAGCGCGCTGCGTCGGCGCGCCGGTGCTGTTCTCGGCTTCGGGGCCATCGGCCTCGATCGCTTCGACATCGACCATCGCCATGTTGCAACGCTCGCGGAAGCGGCCATCCTCGTCATAGACATAGGCTACCCCGCCCGACATGCCCGCCGCGAAGTTGCGTCCGGTCTTGCCAAGCACGGCAACCACCCCGCCGGTCATATATTCGCAGCCATGGTCGCCAGTGCCTTCGACCACCGCGAGCGCGCCCGAATTGCGGACGGCAAAGCGTTCGCCAGCTACACCGCTGAAATAGGCTTCACCGGCAATCGCGCCATAAAGAACGGTGTTGCCGACGATGATATTCTCGGTCGGCTCGCGGTTAACATGGCTGGGCTGCTTCACGATCACACGCCCGCCCGACAGGCCTTTGCCGACATAGTCATTGGCGTCGCCGGTCAATTCGAGCGTGATGCCATGCGCAAGGAAGGCGCCAAAGCTCTGCCCTGCAACACCAGTAAAGGCGATCTGGATGGTGTTTTCAGGCAGGCCTGCATGGCCATATTTTTTGGCCACTTCGCCAGAGAGCATCGCGCCGACGGTGCGGTTGAGGCTCTTCACCTCGCGTTCGATGCGAACAGCCTCGCCCTTTTCGATTGCGGGTGCGGCGGCAGCGATCAGATCGCGGTCGAGCGCTTTGTCGAGGCCATGATCCTGCGTTTCGGATTGGTGGAGCGCGGCACCCTTTGTGTCGACGACGTGCAGCAGGCGGGACAGGTCAACGCCCTGAGCCTTCCAGTGATGGATCGCCTTCTTCATGTCGATGCGGTCAACGCGGCCGACCATCTCGTCGATGGTGCGGAAGCCCATTTCGGCCATGATCGCGCGCAGTTCTTCGGCGACGAAGAAGAAATAGTTGATCACATGCTCTGGCTGACCGGTGAAGCGCTTGCGCAGCACAGGGTCTTGCGTGGCAACGCCGACGGGGCAGGTGTTCAGATGGCATTTGCGCATCATGATGCAGCCTGCGGCAATCAGCGGAGCAGTTGCAAAGCCAAACTCGTCCGCGCCAAGCAATGCGCCAATTGCGACGTCGCGACCGGTGCGAAGCCCGCCATCAACCTGCACCGCTATGCGGCTACGCAGATTGTTGAGCAGCAAGGTCTGCTGGGTTTCGGCAAGACCGATTTCCCAAGGTGAACCGGCATGGGTGAGCGAGGTGAGCGGCGACGCGCCTGTGCCGCCTTCATAACCCGAAATCGTCACATGGTCGGCGCGTGCTTTCGATACGCCTGCGGCAACCGTGCCGACGCCGACTTCGGAAACCAGCTTCACCGAAATGCGTGCGCCGGTGTTGACGTTTTTGAGGTCGTGGATCAGCTGCGCCAGATCCTCGATCGAATAAATGTCGTGATGCGGCGGCGGCGAAATCAGGCCGACGCCCGGGGTCGAATGGCGGGTGGCGCCGATGGTCTTGTCGACCTTGTCGCCCGGCAACTGGCCGCCTTCACCAGGTTTTGCACCTTGCGCCATCTTGATCTGGATATCGTCGGCATTGACCAGATATTCGGCGGTCACGCCAAATCGGCCCGAGGCGACCTGCTTGATTGCCGAACGCATCGATGAACCATCGGGCAACGGCTTGAACCGCTTGGGGTCTTCGCCACCTTCGCCGGTGTTCGATTTGCCGCCGATGCGGTTCATCGCCAAAGCCAGCGTGGTGTGCGCTTCCCAAGAGATAGAGCCATAGCTCATCGCGCCGGTGGCGAAGCGTTTGACGATTTCGGACGCGGGTTCGACTTCGCTTATGTCCAGCGGTTTGTCCGCCGGTTTCAGGTCCATCAATCCGCGAATGGTCAGCAGGCGCTCGCTCTGTTCGTTGATCGAACGGGCGAACTCTTCATATTCCTTGGGATTGTTCCCGCGCACGGCATGCTGCAGTTTGGAAACGCTGTTCGGTGTCCAGGCATGGTCTTCGCCGCGGATGCGGTATCCATAAATGCCGCCGACATCGAGCATGTTGCGATAGATCGGGTTGTCGCCATAGGCCGTTGCATGGCGGCGGACGGTTTCCTCCGCGACCTGCGCAAGGCCGACACCTTCGATGGTGGTCGCGGTGCCGGTGAAATATTTGCCGATAAACTCAGATGACAGGCCGACCGCGTCGAAAATCTGCGCACCGCAATAGGACTGGTAAGTCGAAATGCCCATCTTGGACATGACCTTGAGGACGCCCTTGCCGACCGCCTTGATGTAGTTTTTCTGCACATCATAAGTCGACAGCGACAGCCCCTGGCGCACGCGGATTTCCTCCAGCGTTTCAAAGGCAACATAGGGGTTGATCGCTTCGGCGCCATAGCCTGCTAGCACGCAGAAATGGTGCACTTCGCGCGCTTCGCCGGTCTCGACGACAAGCCCGGTCTGCATGCGCAGGCCCTGCCGGACAAGATGATGGTGCACGGCTGCGGTCGCCAGCAAGGCGGGCATGGCAATCCGGTCCGGGCCTTGGGCGCGGTCCGAAAGGATCAGGATGTTCTTGTCCTGCAGCACTGCCTCGGTCGCCGCCCAGCACATTTCCTTGATCGCCATCTCAAGACCAGCAGCGCCGCTCGCGGCATCCCAGGTGATGTCGATGGTTTCGGCGCGGAACGCGGCGTCGAGTGCCTGTTCGACCGAACGGATCTTGGCGAGATCGGCGTTGGTGAGGATCGGTTGGTCAACCTCAAGCCGCTTGTGCGTACCTGCATCATGGCCAAGCAGGTTGGGGCGCGGACCGATCATTGACACCAGCGACATCACCAATTCCTCGCGGATCGGATCGATCGGCGGGTTGGTGACCTGCGCGAAATTCTGCTTGAAATAATCGTAGAGCAGGCGCGGCTTGTTCGACAGAACGGCAATCGGCGTGTCGGTGCCCATAGACCCCAGAGGGTCTTCGCCATTGGCGGCCATCGGCTCCAGGAATTTGCTGATATCCTCTTGCGTATAGCCAAAGGCCTGCTGGCGATCGAGAAGTGCGCTGTGATCGTTGGCGAGTGCACCATCGGCCACTTCGACCTCGTCGAGATCTTTCAGCTTATACTGCGCGGATTCAAGCCACTTGGCATAGGGTTCCTTGGTCGCAAGCTGCGCCTTGATTTCCTCATCCTCGATGATGCGGCCCTGCTCCATATCGATGAGCAGCATTTTGCCCGGTTGGAGCCGCCATTTGCGGATGATATTGTCTTCCTTGATCGGTAAAACGCCGCTTTCCGAAGCCATGATGACATGATCGTCATCGGTGACGCAGAATCGGGCTGGGCGCAGGCCGTTGCGGTCCAGCGTCGCGCCGATCTGGCGACCATCGGTGAAGGCCACGGCAGCGGGGCCATCCCAAGGTTCCATTAGTGCGGCATGATATTCGTAAAAGGCGCGGCGATCGGCATCCATCATCGGATTGCCTGCCCATGCCTCAGGGATCAGCATCATCACCGCATGGGCAAGGCTGTATCCGCCTGCGAGAAGCAGTTCGAGTGCATTGTCGAGGCACGCTGTGTCTGACTGGCCATGCGGAATGATCGGCCACATCTTGTCGAGATCGGGGCCCATCAGGTCCGATTCCATCGTGCGACGGCGCGCATTCATCCAGTTCACATTGCCGCGAACCGTGTTGATTTCGCCATTATGCGCGACAAAGCGATAGGGGTGCGCCAGCTTCCAGCTCGGGAAGGTGTTGGTCGAAAAGCGCTGGTGGACGAGTGCGAGGGCCGACTGGCAGAGCGGATTGCGCAGATCGTCATAGAAACTGCCAACCTGTCCGGCGAGGAGCAGTCCCTTATAGACCACCGTACGCGTCGACATTGAGGGGATGTAGAAGCTGCCGAGACCCGGCAGCCCGTGCTTTTCCTCCAGTGCGAAGAGCGGGTTTTGCGCCTGTTTGCGGATAGCGAGCAGCTTGCGCTCGAACGCATCCTGATCGGCACAATTCTCGCCACGCCCGATGAAGAGTTGGCGGATCACCGGCATCTGTTCGATCACTGCCTTACCGAGGCCATCGAGCGTGGTCGGCACGTCGCGCCAGCCGAGGATCGTCTGGCCTTCCTTGACGATGAAGCTCTCGAAATTCTTGATGCCAAATTCGCGTGCCGCTTCGTTCTGCGGCAGGAAGCACATGACGACGGCATAATCGCCCGGCTGCGGCAGGTTCACGCCCGCACCCTTCGCCCAGTCACGATAGAGCGCATCGGGGATCTGGATCAATATGCCCGCGCCATCGCCCAGCAGCGGATCAGCGCCCACGGCACCACGATGATCGAGGTTGACGAGGATCTGTAAGCCGCGCTCGATGGTTGCGTGGGTCTTGACGCCTTTTATGTTCGCGATGAAGCCGACGCCGCACGCATCATGCTCGTTGCGTGGGTCATAAAGTCCCTGTGCCGGAGGAAATCCCATGGCGTACCCTTGTTATCCGAATCTGGTGAAATTTGATTCGCGGTAGCGGGATGTTTGCGTAATTAAAAGTCCTCTTGCGACGGTTGCGACAAGGAAACTTGCGGGGGTGTCAAGATTGCGTTTCCGTCGAACTCTCTTTCAACCACGTAAAGCGCCAAGGACCGCCAGCGTTGATTCTGAGAGCTTGAACTACTGTATGTCCCGCTTTAGTCTTTCGCAGGAATTGCCAGAGGGGCGGGACAGCGAATGCAAACGGACGATGTCGGCAACTCGGGATTGATGGCGCCCAAAGTTTCGCTCGACATCGGCATTACCGGCCATCGCAGCCATCATCCTGTTTTTTCAGCGAATAGCTCGGCGATAGGGCAAAGTCTGGTTGAGTTGGTTGCGTTTCTCGATGTAACAGCTCGCCAAGCAACAGGGGCATCTGACAGTCCAGTTCCTCTGGTAAGGCTGCATTCGTTACTTGCTTATGGTGCCGACCTGATGGCGGTAAAGACCGCGACTGCGATCGGCTGGCCAGTGATCGCCCCGCTGCCTTTCGGGAGGGTACTCAATCTGGCCGTCAACGCGCAGCCGACTCGCCTGAATGATATGCGAGCCTTGCTGAATGGGCAGGATCCCGCTGATCAGCTAACGTCCCAGCGCGCTGCGGAAATCCGTTCGACTGAATATGAGGTCAGCCTGTTCGAGCTGGCTGAACAGGATGACGTGGTCGAGGCGCTATTCTCGGCCCATCTCGCCAATCCGGATGACAGCGCGGCCCAACAGGCGTTTTTTGCGCTCTGCTCAGATCGCGCAGCGATGGCCGCGAGAGTGATGATCGAGCAGTCCGACATCGTCATAGGGATATGGGACGGCACAACGCACGGATCGATTGGCGGGACCCGACACACCATCGAAGCCGCACTCGATCAGGGCGTGCCGGTGATCTGGATCGATGCGCGCGATTCGCATGGCTGGCATTTGCTGCAAGCCAAGGAGGAACTTGCCGCACTCATCGGCCAAGTAGCCGGTGTGCGGGATGAAGCGGGTATAGACGCTTTGATACGCGTTGCGCTTTGCCCGTCGGGTGATGACTGGAAAAGTATCCGCCGCCATGAGAAATGGCGCGACAAGAGCAATCCGCTTTTGCATGCCTATCGCAGGATTGAGGCTGTGTTCGGCGATCCCGGCAACCGTCCGCTTCGCAACCTAACCCAGCGATATGAGGAGCCAGACGCCATAGCAGACGGAAGTGGAGCGCCAATTCTGGCTGCGGCGGGCAAACTTGATGGTATCGATCCTGCTATGCCTGTACGTATTGCAGACGAAGTGATGCGTCCCTTTGCCTGGGCTGATGGCGTCTCAACCTGGCTATCCGACGCCTATCGCGGCAGCATGGTCGCCAGTTTCTTTTTATCCGCCTTCGCAATTGTCGGAGGGATTGCCTATCTTCCCTTTGCCAGCATCGAACAGAAATGGTGGTTCGCGGCTTTCGAATTTGTACTGCTGTTCGCCATCATTGGCATCTTCTTCACCGGCAAACGCAAGCGCTGGCATGAACGCTGGTTTGAAATTCGGCGGGTTGCCGAATATTTCCGCCATGCACCAATCCTTTTGCTGGTCGGTGCGGCCCGGCCTATCGGTCGATGGCCGCGCGGGTCCGGGGGAAACTGGCCAGAATGGTATGCGCGTCACGCGCTGCGCAATATCGGCCTGCCGCAGATCAAAGTAACGTCCGCTTTCCTGAAAGGTGCGCTGGCACTGATGCGCGATCATCATGTGGGCCCGCAAAGCGACTATCATCGGGCCAAGGCTGCACGGCTAAAGCGCGCGCAGCACAATCTGGATCGTTTGTCGGAAATATTGTTCCTGTTTGCTGTCGTTTCGGTGGCAATGTATCTGTTGATTGAACTTGGCGCTGCCATTGGATGGCTTCCCCCGGGCTTGCCGCATGATGTTGCCAAGCTATTCACTTTCCTTGGAGTTTTATTCCCGACCATGGGTGGCGCCTTTGCGGGCGTCCATTATTTTGGTGACTTTGAACGCTTCGCTGCCATATCTGAAATCACAGCCGAAAAGCTGGATGACATTGCGAGCCGCATCGCGATTTTGGAGTCGGCACCCGACGGTGAAATCACCTATGCCCGGGTTTCGGGACTTGCCCATGCGATAGACGATATCGTTGTCGACGAAATCGAGAACTGGCAGTCGGTCTTTGCAGGCAAGCGCATTACCGTTCCCGTGTAATATTGATGGATTCTGGCAGGTTCAGGTGACATTGACTCATCGTCCATTTGGGTGCCTAATCGGCGACGCTCGGCAAAGATATGTGGGGAGAGCCTATGTCGTGGCGGTCCGGTTTTTTAATGCTTGTCGCACTTGCAACCGGCGGTATTGCATCAGCCCAAGACAGCGATGCATTTCCGGCCGACGAGCAGGATATCGAGCAACCGCTACCGGACAATGTCGGCGTGGAATATCTCTCGTCGGAGACGCCTGAAACGCCCTGGCTTGAGGAAGATGCGCCAGAGGCCAGCGAACAGGTAGAGGATTGGGAAAGCAGCGAAAGCGGGGAGGAAGTCTTCCGCGAACCCGCGGGCATTCCAGACGTTGAAGCGGTATATTTCGATGCGTCGGAGGGTGATCAACCGGCCGGACCGAGGCGTGGTTCCTTTGGTGGTCATACGGTCAACGACGCGGAAGCACCATGGCAGGCCCAGATATTCTATCCGAAGAACGCACCCGTATATGCCAAGTACCTAGCTAGGGGTGAACAGCTGTGGGCGCTGCAGCATATCTGCGGAGGTGCGCTGATCCATCGCCAGTGGGTATTAACTGCTGCGCATTGTGTCGACCAATCGATGGTGGCCTCAGGACACAGGATCAGGCTGGGTCAGGAAGATATTTCCAAACCCGGGGGATGGACCTACGACATAATCGATATCCGGATCCACAGTCGACCGTCGATCGGAAATGGTCTCAAACCGAATGACATCGCGCTGATCAAAATCGCGCTGGATCCCAGGAATGTTCCGCCACCGTCACAGGTTCGGCCCATCGGCATTTATCGCCGACCAGATGTTGCATTTGGGAATGGGGTATCCGCCTTTGGCTGGGGCAAAACCAGCAATGCCGGCCGAACGAATGCTTTGTTGTTGCGGGTTCCGCTGACAATTCAAAAGCGGCCCGATTGCATGAAGCGGATCGTTGCAACCATTGATCAACGCGTGGTGTGCGCCTCGTCTCCAGCGCGGAAAACCTGCACCAATGATAGCGGCGGGCCGTTGATCAACAAGGCCGGAGAATTGGTCGGAATTGTAAGCGGCGGCGGCACATCCTGCTCTCCAGATGGCGTACCAACCGTTTTCACCTTCGTTTCCAGCTTCATGCAATGGATAAGACAGGAAACAGGCGGGGCGGTGCGTTAACACCGCCCCGAACGCTATTAGTTGCCCGGACCAACCTTTACGGCACCGGTTTGCTCGCCCGCCGCGGCAGGCGCGGCTGCAGCAGCATCACCAGCAGCCGCTTCACCTTCTTTCGCAGCGTCTGCGGGTGCAGCAGCAGCGTCGGCAGCGGGTGCAGCGGCAGCATCGGCAGGTGCCGCTGCTTCTTCGGTTGCTTCGGGTGCAGCCGCTTCTTCTTCCGCTGCAGGCTGGCAAGCAGCCAAAATCATGCTCGACGCAATCATCGTCGAGGCAATTATCAATTTACGCATGGTTTCTCTCCCCTGTTGAATGGGGTTACAATTTACCCGAACCCCATTGCCCTAAGCAACCGAATAAAATCTGGCAGTTGGCGCAATGGGTTGAGCATCGGGTCATAGCGTAGCGCAGTCATTCCGCCATCGCGCAAATCGCGGGCTTTTATAAGTGCTTGCACCGCTTCTGCCGATTTGCCCCATTGTGCCAGAACTTGGGCTTGCTGGTAGAGTGAGACCGTCTCTGTGTCGCTTACGAGCTCTTCCATCGCAGCCGCCGACGCAGCCATATTGCCCAAACGGTGCTGCGCGATAGCGACACCTGCGAGTCTCGACCATTTGTGTGTGTCTGCCTCGAACTCGGTCAGTGCCTCACGGTTCTTACCTTGTGCAAGCAGCGACATACCTATCCGTGAGCGCGTGTCTGCGAGTTCCGGATTGATACGGATTGTTTCCCTGACGGCGGCTATCGCTTCAGGATATCGCTGCGCCGCGAAGTGCACGGTTCCCAATATTCGATGGATGAGCGCGTTCAACGGATCGAGCAGGACCGAGCGGCTGATCGCCGTCATGGCATCGCCGTCACGACCCGTTGCGGCACAATAAACGGCAAAGCGGGCAAGAACCGGGGCATCGCCTTCGCCAAGCTTGTAGGAACGATCGAATGGGGCGCGCGCTGCCTTGATGTCGAAGGTGCCCTGAAACAGGATTAAAGCCAGAGCAGAATGTGCATCGGCGAGGCGAGGTTCGAGTTCGACTGCACGTCTGGCAGAAGCGATCGCGGTATCATAATACAGCTTTATCTCGGTCGCGCTGCCATATTGCCCAGCCACGGCGGCCAGCGAACGTGCCCGTCCGGCATAAGCCGCCGCGAAGCGCGGATCAGCCGCGATGGCCGCCTCAAATTGCGTTACCGCCTCACGTTCCTCCGCTTCGTTGCGGGCGTGCGAATAAAGGTCCTTGCCCCGCAGATAGTGGTCGAAGGCCACGACGTTTGATGTGCCCCCGACCGTCGCTCCACGCCCGCGCAACTCGGTCGCAAGTTCGGCCGCGATTGCCCCAGCAATTTCACGCTGAACAGCCAGGACATCGTCTAGCGGCCGTTCGAATGTGCGCGAAGGCCTGTTTACACCGGTCTTGCCGTCGATGAGATCGATTGTCACGCGAATGACCCCTTTCGTCACCCGCACTGCGCCATCGATCAATAAAGCAGCCCGCAACTTCCTTGCGAATGCGACAATGTCTTCCTTGCCGCGTTCAAAGGCTTCCGATGATGCCTGGCCAACCACCTGCAATGCGCCATTTTGCGAGAGGGTCGAACGGATCTCTGTTGATAACCCATCGGCCAGATAACCGAATGCCGGATCGCCGCTGATATTGTCGAACTGCAGGATGGCCACACGGTTTGCGTTGGCGGAATCCCCCCCCAGCATACCTGATCGATAGGCAGCAAATCCTGCCGCCAATGCTGCGGTGACTCCAGCTCCGACCATCACATTTCGACGATTGAGCATTTTTTGCCGAGGCATCGAACGGGGCATGGCCGCCTTTGGCCGTTCGCCATGCATTGCGCTGATCGCCTGCAGCATGCGCTGCACCTCGGTGTCCTTTGCCGTCAGTTTGGAGTGTGAAAGATCAATCGCCTGAAATTGTCCAAAACCCAATGGAGGAAGCGATCCGTCGAGCGATAGCGGTATCAAAACCCTCCGGTCCCGTCCTCGCGCGGCTTCATCATGGACCCAATGCGATTCGACCGAATTTTGTGACCATAAAACGACAACCGCCCGAGCCCGTTCAAGCGCTTCGGTAGTGGTACGCGTAAAGCGGTCTCCGCCTTCGATCAGGCCATCCCACCAGACCGAAAAGCCCGCCGATTCGATCAGCTTGATGATCTGTCGGGCTTTGGCCTGATCCGTCCGGGCGTAACTGAAAAAAACGGACCCAGGGCTTGCACCGGGATCGGCATTTTCCGGGTCGTTAGCGGTCAATTTTCAGCGCCCCTTCCCGTCCGAAAGGGCTGGCCACCAATGCAGCCCTGTCAGCCGATATTTGTCCCATTGTTTACCAATGGTTGCAACCGGTTTCTGCGCTGCTAGCAGCCAACAATTGGTCGGCTGACAAGGTATCGGCAGGACCTGCAGTTCAGCTCTGCGCGGCCTTCCAGTCGCGCCTGATCTTTTTGGCGAGGCTCCATTTGTGCACCTCGGTGGGGCCGTCATAGATGCGGAACGCGCGGACTTCGCGGAAGATCTGTTCGACGATCGTTGCGTCGGTAACGCCCGTCCCGCCCATAACTTGCACGCAGCGATCGGCGATACGCATGAGTGCCTCAGAAACAGCAACCTTGGTCATCGAACTTTCGACCGTGCCGAGCGATCCTGTGTCGAGCACCGATGCACACCAATCAATCATCAACTGCGCCTGCTTCAGGTCGATCAGGTTTTCGGCCAACATGAAGCCGACGCCTTCATGGTCGATCAGCGGTTTGCCGAACGCTTCACGTCGGTTGGCATAGTCGCTGGCGATCTCATGCGCGCGTTCACAGCAGCCATGCCAGCGCATGCAGTGCGACAGGCGGGCAGGCGAAAGCCGGATCTGCGCATATTTGAAGCCTTCACCGGCAACGCCGAGCATCTGGTCTGCGGGCACGCGCAGATTGTCGATGGTGACGGTGGCATGTCCGCCGGGCATCGAGCTGTCGATAGTGTTCGGGACATGTTCGATGCGGATGGCGGGGTCGGGAAGGTCAACGAGGAACATGCACGCGCCCTCATCGGCCTTCGCCATGACGATACCGACACTTGCCCCTTCCGCCCCCGTGATAAATGCCTTGCGCCCGTTGATCACCCAATGATTGCCATCGAGCTTGCAGGTCGTTTTCATCATCGACGGGTCTGAGCCAGCGCCATTTTCTCCCGCAGGCTCGGTCATGAAAAAGGCCGATCGTGCACGCCCTTCGACCAGCGGCTTGAGGAAGCGTTGCTTCATCTCTGGGCTGCCGACATGGCCGATCAGGTACATATTGCCCTCGTCGGGTGCCATCGTGTTTACCGCGAGTGGCCCGAGTGGCGATAGCCCGGACTTCTGCAGCACATAGGCTGTTTCAAGCTGCGTTAGATGCGAACCGTCGGCAAGGATGTGCGGCGTCAGGACGCCAGCTGCGCGTGCTTTGTCGCGCATCTCATACACCAGCTCGTCCAGCGGTGCGCCATGATGGTCGCGGCGGGGATCCTTCTCATAAGGGATGACGACATCGCGCACGAAGCGTTCAACATTTGCGCCGATTTCCAATGCGCGGTCAGATAATTTTTCAGCCACTTATGGCCCTCCATAGGATGTTTTTCTGGATTTCGGTTGAGCCGCCATAGATGGTCTGGGCCCGTTCGAAAAAGTAGGATTGTGGCGCGATTGCGCAGGCCGGCGGCACGAGGGGGGCAATCTTGTCCCAATCCGCCAGCGAACGGTCGGGCATTGCGGCCCGGGCGGGTCCCGCAATATCGACTGCAAGTGCTGTGATCGCCTGTGCGCATTCGGTGCAGGCGATTTTCAGGAAGGCCGCCGTCGACATCTCCATATCGGTGTCGAGGACGCGCAATATTGCGGTTTCGATGACGTCGAGCTTGGCCTCGATGCTCGCCAGCTTGTGGACAAGCGCTGCCTTTTCGCCGCACTCATTCCATTGCGCCAGACGCGCGCGCAGCCGTTCGATATCGCGCCGTTTGGCACCGATATGGGCATAGGAAAGCCGCTCATTCTTCAGCAGGACATTGGCATAATACCAACCTTTGCCTTCATCGCCGATGCGAAATTCGGCAGGCACGCGGACATTATCGAACTCGACGCGGTTGAGTTCGGCCGATCCATCAATCAGCGGGATGGGATGCACCGTAACTCCAGGCTGGTCCATCGGTACGCAGATCATCGAAATGCCATCCTGCTTGCGCGCTTCTTTGGATGTACGCGCGAGGCAGAAAATCCAGTTTGCCCAATGCGCGCCGGAGGTCCAGATTTTGGCGCCGTTGATGATATAGTCATCGCCGTCGCGCACCGCAGACAGCCGCAGACTGGCAAGGTCAGACCCCGATTCCGGTTCCGAATAACCCTGCGCCCAGAAGTCCCGCGATTCGAGAATGCCAGATAGCCAGCGCGCCTTTTGCTCAGGTGTTCCGAAGGCGCACACTATGGGCCCGATATAGATTACCGACATCGGGATGATCGGCGCCGCACCCGCAAGGTCGAGTTCCTGATCGAAGATATAGCGCTCGACTGCGGACCACCCGGTGCCGCCATCCTCTTTCGGCCAGCCCACGCCAAACCAGCCCTTTGCGTTCAGTGCCTGCTGCGAGAGGATCTGGTCTGCCTTCTCCAGCCGTTGCCCACGCGCTATTTTTTCACGGACCGATTGAGGATAGTCCGTCGCAAAAAAATTGCGTACCTCGTCACGAAATTCGGCCAATTGGTCTGGACTGTCGGACAATGCACCTCTCCCATAGGGGCTTGAACTTTATCTAATGCTATTCGATAACTACTTTGAACCACATATCAAGGGATGACGGAAAAAATGCAACTCAAGGCAGATCTTTCAGGCAAACGGGCATTGGTGACAGGCGCATCAAGCGAGGGTTTCGGCGCACATTTTGCACGGGTTCTGGCTGCGAGCAATGCGGAAGTGGTGGTCGCCGCGCGCCGGAGAGAGCCGTTGGAATCGCTGGTCGCTGAAATCCGGAAATCCGGAGGTATGGCTTCAGCCGTTACAATCGACGTTTCGAAATATGCCAGCGTCGAACAGGCAATTGCAGATGCAGGACCTCTCGACATCATCGTCAATAATGCCGGGGTGGAAAAGTCGGGATCGGTTCTGGGGCTGACCGAAGACGATTACGATTATGTCATGGACATCAACCTCAAAGGCGTATGGCAGGTGGCAACAGCCGCCGCCCGGCAAATGCGTGAGCGGGAGCACGGCGGTTCGATCATCAACATTGCCTCGATAACCGGACATCAGGGGATGAAAGGTGCTGCGCCTTACAGCGTTTCCAAGGCGGGGGTGCTGCATATGACACGGCAATTGGCGCAGGAACTGGCGCGCTATGACATCAGGGTGAACTCGATCTCGCCGGGCTATTTTGCGACCGATCTCAACCGCGAGTTCCTGGCATCCGAAGCAGGTGAGGCGATGCGTAAGCGGATTGCGATGCGCCGCTTTGGTGCATTCCCCGATCTGGACGGCGCTTTGCTGTTGCTGGCATCAGATGCATCGCGGTTCATGACCGGCAGCGACATCATAGTCGACGGCGGCCATTTGCTCTATTCGCTGTGAAGCAATGTTGATGTCGCGCAAGTACTATCGGAGGCGCGCGCTCTATACAGGCTGCTGTAGGTAGGCCTGCCTCAACCAACGGTTCGTGGCCGAAGGGCTAGTACAAAACAAAAGCTAATCCGCGATTATGATACCTTCGCGCTGAAGTGCACGACAGGTCCCGGCGGTAAGCTCGAGCATTTCGTGGATGGATTCGCGTATCTGCGGGGACAGTATCAGGCGTCGTGCGGTACGCACCCCGTCCTCCCATTCCAGCAACTTACCGCACAGCAACAGAGAATTGATCCGCCGCCTGACCGTCTCACGAGACAGACCAGTGGCCCGCGCGACGGCGCGTCGGGACACCGGAATTATCCGGTCCTGTTCCACCAGCGCGGTCGAGGCCGCCAACCCCTGTGCGTCCGGCGTCCGGAGCATACGCTGGACGTTGCCCAGCGCGACAGTCAACACGATCAAGACATCATCGTGCCCCAAGTCGAACGCGCGGCGCAGCGTTGCGGCGGTGGCTAGAAACTGGTTCGCTACCAGAAACCCGGAAAGCCGTAGCTTCGCATCGGCAGCATTTGGATCGATCATGAGCATAGCGACACCTTGCATCGACCCGATATGGGTCGGTGTCGGCTAGCAAGTATGGAGCGGGTTTGCCATGCCCTTTGGCACGAAATGCAATCAGGAGGAGACGCGAATGACCTGGACTGAACAGAAGCTTGGCCCGGTTATCGGCAGCGAAGTGACAGGGGTCGACCTCAACAATCTTGATGCGACGCTGATAGATCGATTGCGCGAACGTCTGGCCGAGCGCATGGTTCTGGTTATCCGTGACCAACAACTTGACCGCGATGCGCACAAAGCGGTTGCACGGTTGTTTGGCACCGGAAAGTTGCATCGTCATGCGCTCAATAAGGCGCGCGGCGGTGACGACGAAGAGGTTTATCCCGTGCGTACGACAGGGGAATCTAAAATGACGGCCGGTGAAGGCTGGCACACTGATGTCAGTTGTGATGCTGATCCCATCGCGGCGAGCCTGCTCTACATGCACGAAGCGCCCGCGGGCGGGGGTGGTGACACGGTCTATTCCAGCATGGTCGAGTGCTATGAGCGACTTTCAAAACCGATAAAGGCGTTAGCCGAGGGACTGACGGCGGTACACGATGGTGCCTTTCCCTATCGCCAGATATACGGGCTCGAGCCGGAGCCCGGCCAACACTTCAACCGCACGATCCATCCGGTTGTCATCCGTCATCCGCTGACAGGCAAAAAGCTGTTGTGGGTCAATCGTGGCTTTACCACGCGCATCAATGGTCTGTCGCATGTGGAGAACCGACATATGATGGAATTGTTCTTCCAGCATATTGAATCGACTCTCACCGCCCAATGCCGCGTGCGCTGGGAGGAGCGGACGCTGGTGATTTGGGACAATGTCGCGACCCAGCACCACGCTGTGTGGGATTACTTCCCGAATAGCCGATATGCCGAACGCATTTCAGTAGTCGGTCCGGTTCTCGCGCAAGATTGAGTGTTGGTGGCCGAATGAATCGAAGGCGCCGCTCTAGCTGCAATGCCGATCGGAACTCACCGCAGCTTTGGGTCATCTCCCGGTCAATTTGTACGTGAGTTGTGCGCGACTTCATGCGCGTTCGCTTTTGTCCGAATTCGATGAAACCCGCAGAAAGGCGGGAAAAGGTGGTGCTGCTGGCGAGGATTGAACTCGCGGCCTCTCCCTTACCAAGGGAGTGCTCTACCACTGAGCTACAGCAGCGCCGGAAGAGGCGGCCCTATGCTTAGCGACGCGGCGCTTGTCAAGCCGCTTGCGTGCTTCGTCCGGCTTTGGCATCGGCAAAATATGGAAAAGCAGGATAACAAGTCGCGCGAAGCGAGATTGGCAGAGGCGCTGCGGGCGAATTTGCGACGCAGGAAGGTGCAGGACAGCAGTGTCCGGCGAGAAAAGGGTGAGGAATCTAGCTGTCCGAAATCAGAGGGCTGACTTTCCCGCCCAGAGCCCCGCGTCCGGCCATGGTCGCTTTGGTTAGCGCGGATTTGCCTGCGCGTAACTGGCCCGGGGTTAGACCGGTAAACTGTTTGATCTCGCGCGTCAGATGCGACTGGTCATAAAATGCCAAACCCAGTTCGGTGTCATCCAGACTGTCGCCATGCGCTATGCGGCTTGCCGCCCGCAGCGCCCGGTATTTGCGTGCGAGTTTCTTCGGCGGCATGCCGTAATAGCGTTTGGTCATCCGTTCGAGCTGACGTGGTGACAGGCCGGATTCGGAGATCAAGGAATCAACGTCCGGATCACTGTCATCGACCAGCCAGCGGTCAACGATTGCAGTAAATTCGAACGGCGCGCCATCGACCGCGCGGTAAATTTCTGCAGCCGCCTCGTTGGCCAGTTTGAATTGTTGCACTGGCTCATTCAGAGCAATCAATCGATCGCGCAACTCCATGATGGAATCGCCAAAGACCTGACGCGCATCGAATGCCTTATCGATCCAGTTCGCAGCTTCGGCACCCATCAGTGCGGCCCATCCTGCCGGTAGCATTCCCCAGCCGAAGATGCTGATTGGGCCATCAGATAGCGCTTCGAAAGACTTTGTCGAGGGGCCGATGACAGTGACCGGAAAGGCAGGAACTTCGATATCCGAAAAGCGATATCTTCCCTCGCCGCTGAGGGTGATCCGGAATTGCGCGCGGTCAGCACGCTCGACTTCGCGCAATGCATTACCCGTGTAATCGAAGCGATAAAAAGAAGAGACGAGTTGGCGCAGCGTGTCATCCGGCGCTTCATATTGCAAGTTTATCATTTTCGCGACCAAGGCTCCCTTGGTCATGATGATAGGCAAAAACGCGATAAAAAAAAGGCCTGCCGCAAGGGCAGGCCTCAATAGGTCAAGAACTCGAGTCTTCCGACTTAGAGCCCTTCGGGTCGCAACACACATATGCACCAACTGCGTGACAGTTTCTTGCACGGAATCGTCATTACATCACGTTACGTTTGACATTTGCGGCCAAACTTCAATGAGGGTGCGTCAAAACAAGACGTTATATCGATTGCAAGTTTACATTGCCCACTGCCATAGCGAATCGGTGACCTATCGACTGATCCGTCCCTTGTTGTTCGGCTTAGATGCCGAGTCGGCTCATGGCCTGTCTGTGGCTGCGCTGCGCGCCATGCCCATTGCTGGTTCCTCGGCAAGTAGCCCAATTCTGTCATCAACCCTCGGCGGATTGCATTTTCCGTCCCCTGTAGGGCTGGCACCCGGCTATGATAAAAATGCTGAGATTTTTGCCAAAGCCTATGGTTTGGGTTTTGGCTTTGTCGAAATCGGAACGGTTACGCCGCGTCCACAATCGGGCAATCCACGGCCTCGCTTGTTCCGGCTGGTCGAGGATCGCGCAGTCATCAACCGCATGGGTTTCAACAATGAAGGTATGGAAGCCGCCGCTGTTCGCATCGCGGCTGTTCGACATGATCGGCGATTTGGGCCCCTGGGTATCAACATCGGTGCCAACAAGGACAGCGAGGATCGGACAGCCGATTATGTGACGGCAATGCAGCGGCTGGCGCCACTTGCGGACTATGTGACCGTCAATATCAGTTCGCCCAATACGCCAGGCTTACGGGCGTTGCAGGACAAGGCTGCACTCGATGATTTGTTGCTGCGCGTTCGTGCAGCGGCACCTGATGGCCCTCCGCTGTTCCTGAAAGTTGCACCCGATCTGGAACCGGCGGATATCGATGATATTTCGGCAGTCGCAATCGAACGCGGTATCGATGCCTTGATTGTAAGCAACACGACCATCACGCGCCCACCGCTCCAATCGCGGCATGCGGGTGAAGCGGGAGGGCTGTCAGGCGCTCCTCTCAAGGCATTGGCGCAGCAGCGCCTGATCGACTTCCGTAAGGCGACCGCCGGCAAGGTTCCACTGATTGGCGTGGGCGGTATCGCCTCGGCGGAGGATGCCTATGCGCGCATACGCGCAGGCGCCTCGCTCGTGCAGCTATATAGTGCGCTTGTCTATGAAGGTCCGTTTCTTGCGCGGCGTATTAACAGCGGTTTGGCTACATTGTTGAAGCGCGACGGGTTCGACAATTTTGCGCAGGCAATTGGTGTTGATGTCGATTGAGGCTTTGCCTGACGGATAAGCAGGGTTACGGAATGGGCTTATGAAAAAAATCAGCCTGTTTCTCGTCGCATTTGTTGCGTTCCTTGCCACACCGCTTTCCGCTCAAACGAAGGGTATTGCGAGTTCGGCTGATCCCCGGGCCACTGCAGCCGGAGCTGAAATTCTGGCGAAAGGCGGCTCTGCGGCGGATGCTGCGATGGCGATGATGTTGGCACTGACTGTCGTAGAGCCGCAATCGAGCGGCATCGGCGGCGGCGGCTTCCTGGTCCATTACGACGCTAAGTCCTCGACGATCAGCACAATCAATGGCCGCGAAACTGCGCCTGCAGCGGCTACACCTCAACGCTTTACCGATGCCGATGGCAAACCGCTGCCCTTCTTGCAGGCTTTTCCGGGCGGCAAGTCTGTGGGCGTTCCCGGCAACATCCGGTTGATGGCAGAGGCGCACCGCAAATGGGGTAAGCTCAAATGGGCAGATATATTCAAGCCTGCGATCCGGCTTGCCGATAAAGGCTTTGTCGTGAACCAGACGCTCGAATCGCGTCTGGCAATGATCGAGCGTTTGTGGCCGAAATTCGAGACGGCAAAGTCGATTTACTGGATTGATGGTAAACCTGCCAAGGCGGGTATGACACTGCGCAATCCCCAATTGGCCAAAACGCTGAAGCTGATTGCGAAAAAGGGCCCTGAAGCCTTTTATACGGGAGCGATCGCGAACAGCATTGTCGACAGCGTCATCAAAAGCCCGGTGGCCCCCGGTGACATGACGCTAGCCGATCTCGCCGCCTATAAGGCAGTTGAGCAAAATGCCGTCTGTGCCCCGTATCGCGTTTATGTCATCTGCGGTATGGCTCCCCCCTCGTCGGGCGCGACCACAGTGTTGCAGATCCTCGGCTCGCTCGAGCGCTTCGACATGAAGGCGATGGGCAAGGATGACCCGAAGAGCTGGTTTCTAATCGGGCAGGCGATGCAGCTTGCCTATGCAGACCGCGAAAAATATTTGGGTGACGCTTCGTTCGTGCAGGTTCCGGTCGCCGGCCTGATCGACAAAGCCTATCTGGCTGAGCGTTCCGCTCTCATCGATCCAGCCAGGGCGCGTAGCGACTATCCGGCAGGCAACCCTCCCGGCGCGATGCCGCGCACGGCGGCGATTTCGGGTGAAGTTGCGGGAACGACCCACTTTTCCGCTGTCGACGTCAAAGGCAGCATTGCCAACATGACCTCAACCATCGAAGGGCCGTTTGGCAGCCAGTTGATTGCAGGTGGCTTTTTCCTCAACAATGAACTGACCGACTTCACATTTGCGCCCGAAAAGGATGGCGCGCCGGTCGCCAATCGGGTCGAGGGCGGAAAGCGGCCTTTGTCATCAATGGCACCGACCATCGTGTTCGACCGGGAAGGCAAGCCAGTGCTTGCGCTCGGGTCTGCGGGCGGCAAACGTATAATCATGCACGTCACCAAGACCTTGATCGGCGTGCTGGATTTCGGTCTGCCGCTCAAAGAGGCGATCGCTTTACCCAACATCTATTTTGGCGGCGGTGCCTTGCTGGTCGAAGAAAAGACCGGGCTTTCCGCAATGGCGCAAAATCTCGCCAATTTTGGACAGCCAGTGAAGCCAGAGGATCTGGGATCCAAGGTGAACGGATTGCAGCTTGTCGACGGTAAATGGACGGGTGCTGCAGATCCGCGCAGCGAAGGCAATGTGATTTCGGTCGACAAGCAGGGGCGGCAGACGGTCATTGATGGCAGCAAGTTGCAAGACGGTGCGCCTGCAGCCAGTGTCGGTTGAACCAACCTTGCCTAGCCCGAAAGGCGGCGCTAGCGTTTGAAAGTCAAATGAGTCCGTAAACGGACCACCCCGGGAGAGTTTTGGTGGCTGACAATTTCAACGATTTTGAATCCATTCCCAATCTGGTGAGCATGTTCCTGTCGCGCGCAGCGTTGCGCGGTGAACGCCCCTTCCTTGGCTATAAGCATGGCGACGAATGGCGGACAATCAGCTGGGCAGAAACAGCGCGCCGCGTTGCAGGGCTTGCCAAAAGCCTGAGGGCAATGGGTCTGAAAAAGGGCGACCGGGTGATGCTGGTGTCCGAAAACCGGCCCGAATGGTGCATCGCCGATCTTGGCATCATGGCGGCGGGTTGCGTCACGGTGCCGACCTACATCACCAATACCGAACGCGATCACCAGCATATCCTCGACAACAGCCAGTCACGCGCGGTGATTGTTTCGACCGCCAAGCTAGCCCAGCATCTGATGCCTGCCGTGGTGCGGTCGTCCGAATGTGAATTTGTGATCGGCATGGAACCGCTCAAGGTCACCCAACGTGGCCAGCAAAAGCATCATGATTGGGCCGATCTGGTGCAGGGCACCGATGCCGATGTTGCGGCGCTGACCGAAGAGATGGCGCATGTTGGCCGACGCGAACTTGCCTGCATCATCTATACCAGCGGCACCGGCGGCGCACCGCGTGGGGTAATGCTTCACCATGGTTCGATCATCTGCAATGTCGACGGCGCGGCGCAGGTGCTGCGTGAGGATTTCGGCCTCGACAACGAACGCTTCCTCTCCTTCCTGCCGCTCAGCCACGCTTATGAACATTCGGGCGGACAGTTCCTGCCCATCGGCGTTGGCGCGGAAATCTATTATGCCGAAGGTCTGGAAAAGCTGGCGAGTAACATCGAAGAAACCCAGCCGACGATCATGGTCGTCGTCCCCCGCCTGTTTGAGGTGCTGCGTGCGCGCATGATCAAGCAAGTCGAAAAACAAGGCAAGGTACCGAGCTATTTGCTCGACATGGCGCTCACCATTGGTGAACGTGACTATAGCGGCAAGAAACGCTTCCGCGATGCGCCGATGCGCGCGATCCTCTCGCGTACATTAAAACCAAAGATTCGGGCGCGTTTTGGCGGGCGAATGAAGGCGATGGTGTCGGGCGGTGCGCCGCTCAACCCTGATATCGGCGTGTTCTTCCAGTCGCTGGGTATCACGCTCTTGCAGGGCTATGGGCAGACCGAGAGCGGTCCGGTCGTGAGCTGCAATCGGCCCAAGACCGGGATCAAGATGGACACCGTTGGCGCACCGCTGAAAGGCGTTGAAGTGAAGATCGCCGAGGATGGCGAAATCCTCGTGCGCGGCGAATTGGTGATGCTCGGCTATTGGAACAATGAGGCCGAAACGGCCCGCGTCATCAAGGACGGTTGGCTGCACACCGGCGACATCGGCCATTTCGATGAAAAAGGCCGGATAAAGATTACCGACCGAAAGAAAGATATCATCGTCAATGACAAGGGCGACAATGTTGCGCCGCAAAAGGTGGAGGGTATGCTGACGCTGCAGCCCGAAATATTGCAGGCGATGGTTTCGGGAGACAAGCGACCCTATATTGTCGGTCTGATCGTTCCCGATCCCGAATGGGCGCTCGACTGGGCCCGGGGGCAGGGGATGAAATATGATTTTGCCGAACTTCAGGACAATCCCCAATTCCGTGCGGCAGTGCGGGCAGCCGTAGACCGGGTGAACAAGGACCTGTCGGTAACCGAAAAAGTCCGTCAGTTCGAATTTGCCGATGAACCTTTCACCATCGAAAATGGCGAAATGACACCGAGCATGAAGATCCGGCGTCACATGATCCGCGAGCGTTACAAGGATCGTGTCGACGGGATGTATAAGGGTTAGCCCTCAGACTTCCGGCAGGCTCCAGTCGATTGGAGGAATACCCTTGCTTTCAAGGAAGGCATTGCACTTCGAGAAGTGTCGGCAGCCGAGGAAGCCATTATGCGCCGACAAGGGTGAGGGGTGTGCCGCCTTCAGCACGAGATGCTTCGAGGTATCGACAAAGGCCGCCTTTTTCTGGGCGTAAGCGCCCCAGAGCAGAAATACGACCGGTTCCTCCTTGGCATTGACCAGCCGGATAACCGCATCGGTGAAGCGTTCCCAGCCCTTGCCTTGGTGTGAGGCCGCTTTGGCCATTTCAACGGTGAGCACGCTGTTGAGCAACAACACGCCTTGCTGTGCCCAATGCTCAAGAAAGCCGTGGCGCGGGCGTTCAATGCCCAGGTCTGATTGCAGTTCCTTGTAGATATTCACAAGACTGGGAGGAGGGGGAACGCCGGGCTTTACGCTGAAGCACAGCCCATGCGCCTGCCCCGGACCGTGATAGGGATCCTGCCCCAAGATCACCACGCGAACCTTGTCCAATGGCGTCAGGTCCATTGCGCGGAACCATTCGGCGCCCTTCGGAAAAATCCGTTTCCCCGCAGCCTTTTCAGCCACCAGGAAGGAACGCAACTGCGCCATATAGTCCGCGTCGAACTCGGGCCGAAGTGGCGCCTTCCAGCTTGCGTGCAGGGCTATGCTGTCGCTCATTCGGAGGTCGAATCAGCCTTTGCCAGCGCAGCTGTCCAGGCTTCGGTTTCCTTTTTGCTGGCAGGGCCCAGCAACTCCATCGCGTGGCGCAGGCGTTCGCGGAGGATGTCGCGGCCGAGATGGGTGATCGCGTCAAACAGCGGAACGCCCTGCGGTGCGCCCAGCACTGCAAGATAGAAGGCGCGGATCATGTCTTTCAGTTTGATCTCGAGCGCAGTTGCGGTCTTGCGCAGCGCAGCATCGACACCTTCCTTGTTCCATTCAATCATCGCGTCGAACTGCTGCAGTGCGAGGGTATAGGCCGCGCGCTGCTGGTCTGTTTCGATCTTCACGCCGTCGCGCAGTTTTTCGGCCGTCAGGCTTTCGATGCGGTTCATGAAGAAGGGCGCCACAAGCGCACCCAGATCACCCAGCTTGACGATCCGGCTTTGCGCCATTTCGGCGATCGGCAGCAGATATTCGTCATTGAGCGCCCATTTGCGCACTTCGCCAAGAAATTGCTCGGTGGTCAGCTCCTCGCGCATGTAGCGGCCGTTCAGCCAATCCAGCTTGGAAGTGTCGAACACCGGCCCGCCGAGCGAGATGTTCGCGACATCAAAGCCGTCGATCAGTTCCTGCAGCGACGTCTTCTCATCCTCTTCACTTGCGCTCTTGATGAACAGCCCAAGGAAATTCTGCATGGCGGCGGGGAGGTAACCCGCGCGCTGATAGTAAAGGATGCTCGTCGGGTTCTTGCGCTTCGACAATTTCGACCGGTCGGCATTGCGCAAAAGCGGCAGGTGGGTCAGCACCGGCGGCTCCCAACCGAAATATTGATAGAGCAACAAATGTTTGGGTGCAGAACTAATCCACTCCTCGCCGCGCATCACATGGGTGATGCCCATCAGGTGATCGTCGACGACATTGGCGAGGTGATAGGTCGGCAGGCCATCCGATTTCATCAGCACCTGCATATCGACCACCGAATATTCAAACTCGATCGGCCCGCGCAGCGTATCCTGCACCACGCATACGCCCTCGTTAGGGACCATCATGCGCACGACATGGCTCATGCCCTTGGCATCGCGCTCGGCACATTCCGCCTGCGTCAGCTTGGCACAGCGACCATCATATTTGGGCGGTTGCTTCGCAGCCATCTGCTGCGCGCGCATGCTCGCCAGTTCTTCGGGCGTGCAATAGCATTTGAAGGCGTGGCCATCGTTGAGCAGGCGGTTGCAATGCTCGGTATAGATCGCGCTGCGTTCGGACTGGCGATAGGGACCGTGCGGACCGCCGACATCTGGGCCTTCATCCCAGCTCAAACCCAGCCAACGCAGCGAATCGAGAATTTTCTCTTCGGATTCACGGGTCGAGCGCACCTGATCGGTATCCTCGATGCGCAGCAGGAATTGCCCGCCATGTTTTTTGGCAAAGCAATAGTTGATGAGAGCAATATAGGCGGTGCCGACGTGCGGATCGCCGGTGGGCGAGGGGGCGACACGGGTGCGGACGGGTTTGGTGATTTCTGTCATGCGGCGGGCCTCTACCAAGCTGCAACCATCTTGTCATCTTTGCGGTTCAACGGCAGAGCAGCCAAAAGCCAAAGGACAATCAGATGCAAATCAGCCGCCGCAGTTTCAATTTCGGTCTTGGAAGCCTCGCATTCGCAGGAATTGCCGAGCGGGCCTGCGCACAAATCCCGCCTGCAGCGCGTAGCGAAGTGCCGGGCTATGGTGCTTTGGTCCGCGATCCGAACAATCTGATCGACTTGCCCAAGGGCTTTTCCTACCGCGTGATTTCGCGCTTCGGCAACATCATGGACGACGGCTTCCTCGTCCCCAGCGCAGGCGACGGCATGGGCGCGTTTGCGGCCGGGAAGGGCAAGGTTGCGCTCGTTCGCAACCATGAACTCAATATCCGCGACGGGCGCTTCGGGCCGTTCACCGGCAAGGTGGCAGAGGATTTCGCGGCTTATGACCGCGGCAAGGATGGCATGCCTTTGCCGGGCGGAACGACGACGCTGATCTATGACCTCAAATCGCAGCGCGTCGAAAAGCAGTGGCTCAGTCTTTCAGGCACGATCCGCAATTGCGCGGGCGGGATCACGCCCTGGGGCAGCTGGCTCACCTGTGAGGAGAACGTGACACGTGCCGGCGAAACGGTCGGTAAGGATCATGGCTATATCTTCGAAGTGCCGTCAAACCATATGGGGCTGGTCGCGCCGGTGCCGCTGAAGGCGATGGGCCGTTTCAACCATGAAGCTGCCTGCGTCGATCCACGCACCGGCATTGTCTATCTGACCGAAGATCGCGACGACAGTTTGCTCTATCGTTTTCTGCCCGATGCAAAAGGTGAGCTCGCCAAGGGTGGGCGGTTGGAAGCACTGGTGCTGGATGGCATAGGTGATAGCCGGAACTGGAGTGAGGCAGCCGTTACACGCGGAAAGGCCTATACTCCGCGATGGATCGCACTCGACAATCCTGAGGCACCCGAAGACGATTTGCGCAAACGCGGTGCGACCAAAGGCGCAACTTTGTTTGCGCGCGGCGAGGGCGTCTGGTGGGGCAGGGATGAGCTCTATTTCGCCTGCACGGATGGTGGTGCCGCCAAATATGGCCAGATCTACCGCCTGAAACCGGGCGTCAACGGCGCGGCAGACCAGCTCGACCTGTTCTACGAATCCACCGACGCCGCCGCCTATAATTATGGCGACAATCTCTGCGTGATGCCGACGGGCCACCTGATGGTCTGCGAAGACCAATATACCGACATTGTCGATAATCATCTGCGCGGCATCACGCCTGCTGGAGAGGCTTATGTCTTTGCCAAAAGCCGGGTGCAGACCGAATTTGCCGGCGCCTGCTTCTCGCCTGACGGCTCAACCTTCTTCGTCAACCTGATGTGGCCGACGATGACACTGGCGATTACGGGGCCGTGGGGGCGGGTGAAGGCCAGCTAAATTGGCTTAGGCCAATTTCCGCGCCCCATGCTTCGCCGTCATCCGGTGCAAGCCGCCGAGGCGCGGGATGCGTTGCTTCACTGTTTCGACAAAGCGCCATTCGCTGGTGGTGCGTTCGGGGGTGAGTTCGATCAGCATGTAGCCGCGACGGCTGCTGTCCATCCATTTCAGGCCCTTGTTGCTGGCCATCACGCCTTTCGCCACGGTCGCCGGGGACGCGCCGGTGAAATAGGTTTCGAAACCGGGTGAGCTGACACTTTGGCCTGCCAGTTCGACGCCTGCCGCCTTGCCATCATGCCGAAGGTCAAAGGCCCATGCATTGTGGCTGTCTCCGGTCAGCACGACAAGGTCGGCCTTGGATTTCTGCGCAGCGGAAAGCGAACGCGCCCGTGCCTCCGGATAACCATCCCACGCATCCAGATTGGCGGGGATTCCGGCCTTGGCGGCCATCGCCCCACGCCGGACGCGCGCCTTGGCGAAATCGGGCGCATCGGGGGCGAGCCAATCGACCGTGGCGTCGGGCTGCAGAATCGTTCCCATGATTGTCTGTTGCGCCCAGATATTCCACTTCGCCTTGCTGTTTTGGAATCCGCTGCTCAGCCAGCCCTCCTGGGCTTGGCCCAGCATCGTGCGATCGGTCGCTTGCCAATCGCCTTGGGTAAAGCCCTTGATCGCCGCCAGCGTCGCGGCCTGATCAGCGCCCTTGGGGATTTGCAGTTCGGCAGGCTTGGACCGCGCGCCGATGCGGCTTTCGGTCATGAAGATTTGGGCGAGGTCGCCGACGCGATAGCCGGTCCAGCGCTCGCCCGCGTCCAGATCGCGCACCGGCATCCATTCGCGATAGGCCTTTTCGGCAGCGGCTTTGCGCGTCTGCCAGTCGCCCTCATTCACCTGATGGTTCTGTGCGCCATCGGCATAGGCATCATTGGCGAATTCATGGTCGTCCCACATGCACAGCATCGGCGCTCGGGCGTGGATTGCTTGCAGATCAGTGTCCGCACGATAGCTGGCATAGCGCAGGCGATAGTCGGCGAGGCTGACAATCTCGTTCGCAGGCTCGATCAGGCGACCGGCGACGGTGTCCTTGGCCGAAGGATAATCGCCGCGCTGATATTCATAGATATAATCGCCGAGGTGGAGCGCGATGTCGAAATCTCCGACTTGGGCTGCATGGGCATAGGCGTTGAACCAGCCAAAGGGCATGTTCGAACAGGAAAAAACTGCCATGCGATACTTGTCGATCCCGCCTTCGGGCAAGGTGCGGGTCTGGCCGATGGGGGAGATGCTGCCGTCGGGGGCGATGAAGCGGTAATAATAGGCCCGGCCCGGTGCCAGCCCGCGCAGGATAGCCTTTGCGGTATAATCGCGGCCCGGTGCTGCAACAGTTTCCGCGCCCGCGATGATCGAACGGAAATCGGGGTTTTCGCTGATCTCTGCGCGCAATTTGGTGTCGGTCAGATCGGAGACGAAGCGCGTCCACAGCAGCACCGAATTTTGCGACGGCTCCCCGCTCGCCACACCGTGGCTAAAGCCTTTGGTGAGCGCCGCTTGCATCGCCGCCAGCGCCCCACCCTGAAGGCCAAGCGCCCCCAGCCCAAACATACCGGTTTTCAAAAGCAGGCGGCGGTCGAAAGGAACGGTCATATGGTTATCCTAAAAAGCCAAGAAACAGCAAAGTCATCGCAAAAAGTGTAAGGATGATGACAACGCTGATGAGGAGCAGCAGCGTGCGGACGATTGCGCCTGCGCGGCTCAGATCATAACTGTAGCGCAGCTGCTTGTAGATATGGACAGGCGGAACGACCGCGAAGAGCAGGAATGCCAGTCCGTTGCCGAATGCGGTCCGGCCCAGCAATGTCACGACGATGAACAACAGCGACATGAAAGCGATCGAATAGGTCGCGAAAACGGCGTGATCGTAAAAGCGGTGGCCGCGCACGCCCAATGTGACCAGCCAGACAAAGGGCACCGATAGCGGGATCAGCAGCCAGGCGAATTTATAGCCGTTCGACTGCAGCTTGTAGAGCGTGAGGCTGGGGTTCGAGATCATCTTGGCCCCGCCCTTGTTGAGCAGGTTATTGAGCCATGCCGATCCAGTCTCGGCCTTGTTGAAGGTCAGGCTGCCTGTCTCTCCGGTCTTGATGCGCGCGCCGACATCGTCATAGATCGGGGCACCCGTGGTCGCATAAGCGAGGCCGTTGCGTTCGGATTTCAGCTGCTTCAGCTGGTTCTCGACCTTTTGCCGTTCGGCCGCAGCGAGGGGCGGCGGGCCTGCCAGCTGCTTTTCGGCTTCGGCAATTTCCTTGTCCAGCCGGGCGGTGCTGACCTTTGCCCAGTTGTTGTTGATATTGGTGCCGCCGCCGCCGGTGAAGCTGAACACCGCGAACATCAGGAAGATGGCAAACAGGAACAGCGCCATCGGCGACACGAATTTGGCGCGCTCGCCATGGACATAGCGGCGGGTGAGCTCACCGGGTTTGAGCAACAGCATCGGCAGCGTGCGCCACAGCTTGCCGTCGAAATGCAGCACCGAGTGCAATATGTCGTGCCAGATCGCCGACAGCGTCCGGTGCACCTGCGCCTTTTGCCCGCACGATGCGCAAAAGGGGCCGTTCAGGGCAGCGCCACAGTTGAGGCAAGTGCCTTCCGAAGTTGCAGCTGCGCTTCCTTGCGATGGTTCCACGGCAGCGCCCAGCAAGGCACCCTCGATAGCCGTTCCGGCTGCGTCCAATTCCCCTGACATAGGCTGGATGTATCATCGCATTCGGGTGCTGGAAAGTCTGACTGTCGGCGCATAGTAATGGCTTGCCTTTTGGAACCATTTCGCCAGTTTGGCGCGAGATGAAATAAGAGGGGATACCATGCCAAGCCTGACCGCGCGCCTTATTGCTTCACTGTTCCGGATGACCGGATCATTGCGCAAGCGCTATTCGGACGGCCCCGATTTCCTGAAATTTATCGAACAAAGCCGCGTGGAACAGCAATATCCCGATGCCAAGATGCGCAAGCGGCTTGATGTGCGCGAAAGCACTTATGAGGGGCGCAAGATCTTCCGCATCGCGCCGCGTGACCGGCCGGTGGCGGGGTATATGCTTTACTGGCATGGCGGTGGCTATGTCTATCCGGCGGTTGATATCCACTGGAAGTTCCTCGCCCATATGGCCGAAAAGCACGGCATCGTCACCACCGCGCCGCTCTATCCGCTGGCACCCGAGGCATCGGCGGAGGAAGCGGTCGAATGGGCGATGAAATTCTACCGCGAGTTTACGCCCGACAGGGCAGGGCCCTTTGTGATGGGCGGGGATTCGGCAGGCGGCGGGCTGTGCGCGGCGGTTGTGCAGGCGGCGCGAGACGAAGGGCGGCTGCTGCCCAAAGGCCTGATCCTGATCTGCCCCTGGCTCGACATTTCGGTTTCGCATCCCGATCAGCCGGCAATCGAACCGCGCGACTGCGTGCTGACCATAAACGGAACCCACGCCGCCGCGAAACTCTATGCTCGAGAGCTGCCGCTCAGCGATCCAAAGGTCAGCCCGCTGTTCGGCAATTGGGAAGGTCTTCCGCCGATGCTGATGTTCGGCGGCGGCGACGACATATTGGTTCCCGATGCACGGGCGTTGAAAGCCAAGCTGCCCTCAATCGACTATGTCGAGGAAGCCGGGATGATGCACGACTGGCCCATCTTCTTCCTGCGCGAAAGCAGGGCTGCACAGGCGCAGATGGCCGAGTTCATAGTGCGAAATAGCGTGTGAGGTAGTGCGCTGTCGCGGCACTCCTTGACGCTTGACCACCCGAGACATTGCCGCTAATGGCCCGCCTTCCCGAAAGCGCGAGGAGTGATTCTCCGCGCCTGAAAGGAAAACCCACATAGGCTGAACATTGTTCGACAGGCCGGGCGGAACAAAGGCTGGAGCCTCCGCCGCCACAACGTCTTGTCGCGCAAAGTAACCAACTTATTTTCAAGGTGAAGATATGCCGACTATTAACCAGCTGGTCCGCAAGGGCCGCGTCCCGCAGAAGGCCAAGTCAAAGGTCCCTGCAATGGATCAGAACCCGCAAAAGCGCGGTGTCTGCACCCGTGTTTATACCACGACTCCGAAAAAGCCAAACTCGGCTCTTCGTAAGGTTGCCAAGATCCGTCTGACCAACCAGCGCGAAGTCATTTCCTACATCCCGGGCGAAGGCCACAACCTGCAGGAGCACAGCGTTGTGCTTATCCGCGGTGGCCGTGTTCGCGACCTTCCCGGTGTCCGTTATCACGTCCTGCGCGGCGTGCTCGACACACAGGGCGTCAAGGACCGCAAGCAGTCGCGTTCGAAATACGGCGCGAAGCGTCCTAAGTAAGATCGGGAGAATAGAAAATGTCACGTCGTCGTCGTCCCGAAAAGCGCGTCATCCTTCCTGATCCGAAGTTCGGGGATCTGGTGCTTTCGAAATTCATGAACAACCTGATGCTCGATGGTAAGAAGTCCGTCGCCGAACGCATCGTCTATGGCGCGCTCGAAACCGTCGAAGCCAAGGCGAAGAAAGATCCGGTGCAGACCTTCCACGATGCGCTGAACAATGTGAAGCCCGGCATCGAAGTCCGTAGCCGCCGTGTTGGTGGTGCGACCTATCAGGTTCCCTGCGAAGTTCGCCCCGAGCGTGCGCAGGCCCTCGCCATCCGTTGGCTGATCTCGGCTGCACGCAACCGCAGCGAAACCACCATGGCTGCCCGTCTTTCGGGTGAGCTTCTGGATGCTGCCAACAACCGTGGCAATGCCGTCAAGAAACGCGAAGACACGCACCGTATGGCAGAAGCCAACCGCGCCTTCGCACACTATCGCTGGTAATTGGCCTAGCCAGTCCACGATAGCGTCACAAACGCACATTAGGGGGCCGGTTGCTGACCGGCCCCCGCAACTATAGGGCCATAAGGGCCCTCTCACTGGAGTGAAGACCATGGCACGCAGCCATCCGTTGGAAAAATATCGCAATTTCGGCATCATGGCGCACATCGATGCCGGTAAGACTACGACTACCGAGCGTATCCTTTACTACACCGGCAAGTCCTACAAGATCGGCGAAGTCCATGACGGCGCCGCGACCATGG
>CALMYW010000516.1 GCA_937873665.1 uncultured Sphingorhabdus sp. | reverse complement strand
CCAATGGCAGCATAATTTAAGCTGAATGGCCTCCGGCAATCCCGGGGCGGTTCAGACTTTAGGGATCCGCCACTTTTAACGCGTTGTAAGAGGTCGTCGTAAACTTCTATCGCAATCCGTTCAGCTTCGCCCAGCCTAACAGCCTTGGTAGATATGATCTTGTAACCTGTGGCGTTTGGGACTCGAATCCGAGCCTGCCACTTAGGGTTTTTAAGCCCCTCTCGTTTGTACAGTATTATACGCCCATCACCTCGAACGTCGATGCGCTCAGAGTCCCGGTTTGTCGCAGGCGGAGCCTTATCCATTAAATATGTATAATCAGAAACTTATTCCCATGAAACAAGTTTTGTGAACTTTTTGTACATAGGAGATTAATGCAATTCGGAGCCCCCCTCCGAACCGGTGCGGATACAATGTATTGTTTTTATTAGGAAAAAATGGCGCACCCAAGAGGATTCGAACCTCTGACCTCTGCCTTCGGAGGGCAGCGCTCTATCCAGCTGAGCTATGGGTGCTTTAACGAACCGCGCGGTTAGCAGGAGCATCGCGCAGTCGCCACCCTTTTTTTGCATCACGGCCGCAGAGTCCCTTGCCTCGCTTGTCATTGCGGCAAATCAAAAGCGACAAAATTTAATCGTACGATTAAATTGCGCTTGACTCGCCGCCCAGCCCTGTCAACTTTCACCCAAGGCAAGTGGAGAGGCTGTCATGACATTGTTCGAAATCCCCAAGGAAATTACCGATTATCTGGCCGAGCTGGATGATTTCATCGAGCGCGAAATTGTTCCGCTGCAGAATCAGGACGATAATAACCGTTTTTTTGACCACCGCCGCGAATGGGCGCGCACCGACTGGGACAATGACGGGCTGCCACGCAAAGAGTGGGAGCAATTGTTGGTCGAGATGCGCCGCCGCGCCGACAAGGCCGGGCATTATCGTTTCAACCTGCCCGTCGAATATGGTGGCAAAAACGGTAGCCATCTGGCCATGGCCTGCATCCGCGAGCATCTGGCGCAAAAGGGGCTGGGCCTGCACAACGACCTGCAGAACGAAAGCTCGATTGTCGGCAACCTTGTCCAACCACTGATGGTTCGCGATTTCGGTACGCCCGAACAAAAGGCTGAATATATCCCTGCCATGCTTGAGGGGCGCATGCGCTGCACCTTTGGCCTGACCGAAGAACATCATGGTTCGGACGCGACATGGATGGATACCCGTGCGGTGCGCGAAAAGCGCGATGGCGTCGACGGCTGGCTGATCAACGGCAACAAGATGTGGACCACCGGCGCGCACCATCATTCGCATTGCATGGTATTTGCCCGCCACAGCGGCAATGATGGCGATGCGAAGGGAATTGGTTGCTTCCTTGTACCCGCAGACACGCCGGGTTTTGAAGTTGGTGAATATCTCTGGACGTTCAACATGCCGACCGACCACCCAAAGGTCGCGCTCAAGGATGTCTGGATTCCCGAACATATGGTGCTGGGTGATCTCGATTACGGACTCGCCTTGGCGCAGCATTTCGTTCACGAAAACCGCATCCGCCAGGCCGCGAGTTCGCTGGGTGCTGCACAATATTGCATTAACGAAGCGGTGAAATATGCGAGGGAGCGTAAGCCCTTTGGCAAGCCTCTGGCTGTCAACCAGGCGATCCAGTTCCCGTTGGTCGAGTTGCACACCGAAGCGGCCATGCTGCGTCAGTTGATCTACGCGACCAGCGCCCAGATGGACACGATGCCCAAACCCGAAGTGGCGAAGCGGCTGTCTGATGTCATTTCGATGTGCAACTATCGTGCAAACCGCCTTGTTTGCGATGCGGCGGACCGGGCGATGCAGGTGCATGGCGGTATCGGCTATTCGCGGCACAAGCCGTTCGAACATATCTATCGCCACCACCGCCGCTATCGCATCACCGAAGGCGCGGAGGAAATCCAGATGCGCAAGGTGGCGGGCCACTTGTTTGGTTTCATGAGCAAGGGTTAGTGGGGTAAGCGAGCTGATGCAGCAGGCACAGGATTTTCAGGACGAGAGCGAGGCGATTTACACCTTGCTCTCGCCGCTGTCTGACGAGGACTATGCGAAGCCGACCTTGTTCAAGGGGTGGACCATAGATGAAGTCCTGCGCCATTTACATGTCTGGAATATCGCTGCTGATCTGGCGCTGAGCGATGCGGAGGCTTTCCGCGCCTTTCTGGGCCAGATGGCAGCAGGGATTCGCGGAGGAAAGCTTCCCGATTTCGAGAAAGTCTATCTTGACGGCCTTTCCGGCACAGCGTTGCGCGATGCCTGGATTGCGCAGGTTAGGGCAATGTCTCCGCGTTTTGCCGCTGCCGATCCTAAGGCGCGGGTGCCTTGGGTCGGGCCGGAAATGAGCGTGATCAGTTCAATCACTGCGCGTCTGATGGAAAGCTGGGCGCATGCGCAGGCCATATATGATGCACTGGGCGTTGCGCGTGTGGATGCCGACCGGATCGGCAATATCGTGCGGCTGGGCGTCAACACCTATGGCTGGACCTTCAAGAACCGCAAGGAGGAGCCGCCCGTCCCGATGCCGCGGCTGCGGCTGACCGCGCCTTCAGGTGCAATTTGGGAATATGGCGACGGCGATGATTTGATCGAAGGCAGCGCCAGCGAATTCTGCCAGGTCGTTACCCAATGCCGCAATATCGGCGATACCTCGCTGTCGGTACACGGCCCCGTCGCAACCCGCTGGATGGCGATTGCGCAATGCTTTGCAGGGCCCCCGCAAGATCCGCCACCGCCCGGAGCGCGCCATCGGGCGTAAATTCGATTGCGGTCCGTTGACAAGGTTCTGGACCCTTGGCGCGAATTCGCTAGAGAAGCGAACGATGGACGACAACGCGCCAACCAATATTCGTTACAAGCTTTCCCGAAGCGCCGGTGGCCTGTGGGAAAAGCTGCAAGTCTATTGGGAAAGGAAATGGTTCCGCTGGGTTAGCTATGCCTTGGGCGGCTTGCTGGTCGGTTATATCCTCTTATGGGCTGTGTTGCTTCGTAGTCTGCCGGACGCCGAGGCGCTTGTTGAATATCAGTCGCCACTGCCAACCGTGGTGCGCGACGTCGATGGCGAGCCATTCCACAGCTATGCCCGCGAACGGCGCGTTCAGCTCGACTATGCCGATTTCCCGCCTATGCTGATCCGTGCCTATCTTTCGGCTGAGGACAAGAATTTTTTCAGCCATGGTGGGATCGACTATATCGGTATTGCAGTTGCGATATTCGATAACCTTACGAGCAGCGGCCGATCACGCGGTGCTTCGACTATCACCCAACAGGTGGCAAAGAATCTGCTGCTGACCAACGAATATAGCTATACCCGCAAGATCAAGGAGGCGATCCTCGCCTATCGGATTGAGAACGCGCTCAACAAGCAGCAGATCCTTTCGCTTTACATGAACGAGATTGCGCTTGGTCGGCAGGCATTTGGCGTGGAGGCGGCAGCACAGGCCTATTTTGGAAAGAGCGTCGATGCACTTGAGCTGCATGAAATGGCTTTCCTCGCAGCCCTGCCCAAAGCACCAGAACGCTATAGTCGTGCCGAACATGAGCGGGCCGCGATTGGTCGCCGCAACTGGATCCTTGGCGAAATGGTTTCGAATGGCTGGGTAACTCGCGAGCGTGCGGAGGCTGCCAAGGCCATGCCGCTGGGATTGATCCCCAGGCAGGGACAGCAATATAAAAATGATGGCGGCTATTTCGCCGAAGAAGTCCGCCGCCAGTTGATTGAGCAATTTGGTGAAACCGCAGAAAAAGGACCATACAGCGTTTATGCGGGCGGACTGTGGGTGCGTTCGTCAATGAACCCTGAATATCAGGAACTGACGTCCAAGGCGCTGCGCGATGGTCTTTTGCGCTATCATGGAGGGCGCGGCTGGTCCAAGCCGATTGCGACCATCCCGATGGATGATGGCAAATGGCAATCGCGGCTGGCCAGTTCGAACATTGGTATCGGCTACAGCAACTGGCGCATTGCGGTCGCCATACGTAAGCGGGCTGGCGGGGCGGAGATTGGATTTGCGGATGGCGATACCGGTGTCCTGGACGTTGCTCCAGCCGCTTTGAAGGCCGGCGACATCATAGCTGTGGCGCCATTGGGCGGACGCAACTACCAGTTGCGGACCGTTCCTGAAGTTGGCGGCGGCATGGTTGTGCAAAATCCGGTCAATGGGCGCATATTGGCCATGCAGGGCGGTTTCGACTCGCGCATTTCGAGCTTTAACCGGGCAACGCAGGCTCAGCGGCAGCCCGGGTCCACGATCAAGCCATTCGTCTATGCGACGGCGTTGGAAAGCGGAATGACGCCTGCGTCTATAATAGTCGACGGGCCCTATTGCGTTTGGCAGGGCGCATCGCTCGGTCAAAAGTGCTTCCGTAATTTCAGCGGTGGTGGGGCCGGGCCTCAGACTATGCGCTGGGGCCTTGAACAGTCGCGCAACCTTATGACGGTGCGTGCCGCCAATGATGCCGGCATGGAAAATGTCGTCAACACATTCAAAGCGGCAAGTATCGGCGATTATCCGCCTTATCTTTCATATGCTTTGGGTGCTGGTGACACGACCGTGCTGAAGATGACCAACGCCTATTCAATGCTCGTCAATCATGGACGCGAACTGAAGCCTACGGTGATTGATTTCGTGCAGTCGCGCACTGGCAAGGTGATTTGGCCGAAAGACTGGAAGGCCTGCGCAGGCTGCAACATGAAGGACTGGGACGGTAAGCCCATGCCGCGCTTCAAACCGGGCGGCAAACAGGTTATTGATCCGGTAACAGCTTATCAGGTTGTCCATATGCTGGAAGGTGTCGTGCAGCGCGGAACGGCTACTATACTGCGCGATCTGGACCGACCGCTGTTCGGCAAGACAGGGACTACCAATGGCCCGACCAATGTGTGGTTCGTCGGCGGGTCCCCCAATCTGGTCGCGGGCGTTTATCTGGGCTTTGATCAACCGCGGAATATGGGCGGTTATGCGCAGGGTGGCTCGATTGCCGCACCGATATTCAAGCAGTTCGCGCGGCAGGCCTATGTCGGCTTGCCCAAATTGCCCTTCACCGCGCCCAACGGCGTGCGGTTGGTGCGTATCGATCGTAAGACCGGGAAGCGCGTTTACGGTGCCTGGCCAGATGATGACCCCAAGGGTGCGGTAATCTGGGAGGCCTTTGCTGCTGAAACAGAACCCAAACGGTCGATCCGTCAGGATGAACTGGAAAAGCGCGGCGATAAACCCAAGAAGAAGACTGAGGCCAAAACAGATCAGGGCGCTGATAGCGGCGCGGGCAGCGCGCAAAGCAGTGCGCAGCGCGATCAGGAATTCATGACAAAAGAAGGCGGAATCTACTAGATTTGACCTTTCAAAACGCGATGATTTGGGCTTTCGGTTTACCAGTCGTTAAGCATTTTTCTTCAATATTTCCTCGAAAGAAAATGGGCGCGCACCCGGATTTGGGAATGGAAGAAATGAGCATCAAATTGGGATTTATGAAAATTCTGGCGCTGGCTTTTGCCGGCAGCACGGCTTTGGTGGCCACGCCCTCCTTCGCCGGTTCCGTTCCTGCAATCGCTTTTGCAAACTCGGTTGTCCTTACCAGCGAGGCGATGATCGAACGCACCGAAGTTGATGCCAATGGCAAGGAAAGCCAGACGCTCAAGCAGCCCAAGGATGTTATCGTTGTGCCGGGTGACCGGGTCATTTTCACGCTGCGTTACGTCAACAAAGGCGCGGAGCCGGCAACTGGTTTTCGCGCGACCAATCCTATGCCAGGCCCGGTACAATTTGTTTCCGTCGCAGAAGATTGGGCAGAAGTATCAGTGGACGGTGGGGCAAATTGGGGCAAGCTTGCCAATCTGAAAGTAGCGGCCAAAGCTTCAGAGGGCTCCGTCGCTACGCTTCGTCCGGCGACGGCAGAAGATGTTACCCATGTTCGCTGGGTGTTCACGGCACCGATCCCGCCGGGTGCCGAAGGTTCGGTTTCTTTCCGCGGGCTGATCAAATAGCCGCAACAGCCCGATTTGATTAAACATTGGCGAAGGAATGTCTCGCGCTGGCACAGCGCGGGACTTGTTGTGTGAAAACAACAGGATTAATGTATCGGAACTGGCTGTTAACTCTCTTTCGGGCTGGATTTGCGTCGACGCGCGGAGCAGCCTTGGCGGCAACAGCATATCCGGAGCATTATATATGCAATTCAGGGCAAATAATTTTCGATCCGCTTTGGCGCTTGCGGCTATCGGCATGTCGATGCTTTCGCTTTCCGCATGCGGTGGCAGCGATGCGGGCGGTGATGATGTAGCTGCGCTCGACGAGAAGCTGGTCGGCAAGGGATCCGACCCGGCAATGACGGGCGCCCTGCAGGACAAGATTTTGGTTGACCCTGATCTTGCTGGTAAATCCAACGGCAACATGGTTCGCTCCGGCGTCCGTCCGCTTGACGGCAAGATGCCATCTGACGCAGGCTATGAAGGCTCGACAGCCTCGGCTGAAGAACTGAATGGTGCAAAGCTGATGCGCGCACCAAAACCCAAAATTGTCGGGGCAGAGGACTGCAATGATTGCGCTGCCAATCGGGGCGAAACGCTGGAAGCCCGCGCAACCGCACAAGGCGTGAAGCGCGGTAAGGGTACCTGCGAAGCCAAGCTGCAATATGGTGCAGGCTGGGCCAACCGTATGCCCACCGAGTTTCCTGTATATCCCAAAGCCCGCGTGAAAGAGGCAGCTGGCGTTGAAGGCGGGATTTGCGATATCCGCGTGGTCAGCTTCACAACTTCGGCAGGTCGCCAATCGGTTGTCGATTATTATTATACCCGCGCCAAACGTTCGGGGTTCTCCGCCGATTATGAGATCCGCGACGGCGAACATATGCTCGGCGGCGTGCGCGACAATGATGGCGGCGCTTATGTTATCACACTGACGGCGCTCAAGAGCGGCGGCACGGCAGTGGATATTGTGGCCAATAACGGCCGCTAATTTTTAATCTGGTCTCTGGTTCCGAAACGACTTGGGGGGCTTCGGCTCCCCAATTTCTTTTGGGATAGCCAGAATGACGGGACTAGCCTTGGCAGATTCAGCCGTTAATGCAGGTTTAATGCAGGCCTATATTCTTGTCATGACCGGCGGTGCAATTGGTGCAGCTGCGCGCTATGGTTTGGCGCGCGCGATTCCGAGCGTATCAACCGGGTGGCCCTGGCCCACCTTCATTGCGAATGTAGCGGGCGGGCTTTTAATGGGTTTGCTGGCGGCTTTTATTGTCCGGAACGGCGCGGTTGACGAGAATATCCGCCTGTTTGCAGGTGTTGGCGTGCTCGGAGGCTTTACGACTTTCAGCGCCTTCAGCCTTGAAATGGCGCAGATGGTTGAGCGCGGGGAGCTGGCATTGGCAGGCGGCTATGCGCTGGCCTCAGTTCTGCTGGCACTGCTGGCGTTGTTTGCAGGGCTCTTAGTCGGTAGAGCGGTGTTCGTATGAGCAAGGACGGCCTGAGCATCCGCCGCTTCGTTGTCGATTCCGAAGATGACGGCATCCGCCTCGACCGTTGGTTCAAGCGGCATCTGCCCGATGCCAGCTTTAACATCGTGTCGCGTTGGGCGCGGACAGGGCAACTTCGGGTTGACGGCAAGCGCGCGGCACCCGGCGACCGCATCGAGGCTGGGCAGGAAATTCGCGTTCCACCCGCCGAGGCAGCAACCGATGCACGTCCCAAAAAGGCGCGGCCGCAAATAAGCGAGGAAATGGCCGAATTCGCTCGCAGCCTTGTCATCCATAAAGACAAAGCGGCGCTGGTGATCAACAAACCGGCTGGTCTGGCGACGCAGGGCGGCACCAAGACGGAGAGCCATGTCGATGGATTGCTCGATGCCCTGTGTTTTGAGCTGGAGGGGCGGCCCAAGCTCGTCCACCGACTCGACAAGGATACCAGCGGTGCCCTGCTTCTCGCCCGCACGCCGCGTGCCGCAGGGCATTTCTCAAAGGCTTTTTCGTCGCGCACCGCGCGCAAAGTCTACTGGGCGCTGGTCATGGGTGTGCCTGAAATTTACGATGGCGTCATCGATCTGCCTCTCGCCAAGCAGCCCGGTACGGGCGGCGAAAAAATGCATGTCGATGAAAAGGAAGGCCAGACAGCGCGGACCCGCTATCGCGTCGTTGAGCGGGCAGGGAACCGCTGCTGCTGGGTCGAATTGCAACCCTATACCGGGCGTACGCACCAACTGCGTGTGCATATGGCGGCAATAGGCCACCCGATTGTCGGCGACGGCAAATATGGTGGCAAGGACGCGTTCCTGACCGGAACGATCAGCCGCAAGATGCATCTGCATGCACGGCGCATCCGCATCGACCATCCCGATGGCGGGCATATTGATGTACGCGCCGATCTGCCACCGCATATGGCGGAGAGCTTCGCCGATCTAGGACTAGACATCGAACTGGGCGATGCGCTGGTCCTCGATGAACCCAAGAAGTCCGAAACACCCGAGGGCAAGCGTCGCGCCGCCGCCGCGCGCGCCAAGGACGTGCGTAAGGAACGCAAAGGCGAACGACGCAGTCGGGGCGAGGTCAAGGCACCACCCAAGACGACACGCGCAAAACCCGCTGCGAAGCCCAAAGGTCGAAAGAAATAATGCATCCCAATTCGATTTTCCGTCTGAAAGGTAGCGATGCCAATCAGCGTGCGACGATGGAAGCGCTGGTTCAGGAAATCGGCTTTGGAATGGTTTTTGCGCAAACCCCCGACGGCCCGCGCGTTGCACAATCTGCGCTGTTTTCAACCGGCGACGGCGCGGTGCAGTTTCACCTGTCCAACGGCAACGCGATGACCAAATATCTGCACGGTACCGACGCGCTGGTCGTGGTCAACGGGCCTGACGCCTATATCAGCCCAGACTGGTATGAAGGGACCAATCAGGTGCCGACCTGGAACTATATCAGCATCGAGCTGGAGGGGCCGGTCCGCAAGATGGACGATGATGGCCTGGTTGCGCTTCTCGGCGATCTCAGCGCGGTCAATGAGGCTCGGCTCGCACCAAAAACGCCGTGGACGCGGGACAAGATGGACGGCGCTTTGTTCGACAAAATGACCCGGGCAATTACCGGCTTTGAAATGGAAATCCGGGCTTGGCGTCCGACTTTCAAGCTGTCGCAGAACAAACCCGATGCTGACCGTTTGCGGGCTGCCGATGAACTCGAAAAGCAGGGCAAGAAAGCGCTGGCGCATTTGATGCGGGAATGGGTTCAGTGACCACGCCCCGCCTCGCCATATTCGATTGCGACGGCACGCTGGTCGACAGCCAGGCCAACATCTGCATGGCGATGGAGCATGCCTTCGACGAAATGGGCATGGCCCCCCCACCGCGCCATATAACGCGGCGTATAGTCGGGCTCAGCCTCGTCGAGGCGATGCGACAGTTGCTGCCTGAGGCAGAAGATACGCTCCACCGCGACATGGCAGAGCGGTACAAGCAGGCATTCTTCGCGCTGCGGGGAAACGGGCTGGTCGATGAACCGCTTTATGAAGGCATGGCGGCGGTGCTGAGCGAGCTCGACGAGAATGGCTGGCTTCTGGGTGTGGCAACGGGCAAGTCAGATCGGGGCTTGGAACGGTGTCTCGACCATCATGGCATCAAAGGGTTGTTTGTGACGCTGCAGACTGCGGACCGGCACCCGTCCAAGCCGCACCCGTCGATGGTCTGGCAAGCGCTCACCGATGCAGGCGCCGACGCCGCCAATGCCGTCATGATTGGCGATACCGTTTACGATATCCATATGGGTAAGGCCGCCGGTTGCCGCACGATAGGCGTGAACTGGGGCTATCATCCGCTCGATGAATTGCGCGAAGCGGGGGCCGATCATCTGGTTGAAAGCATGGAAGAATTGATGCACGCGATTAAGGGGCATTTATGACTAGCGACGAACGCGAAACACAAGCCAAGCAGCGCTTTATCATTTTGAACATCATGCGCTTTTCGGGTGCCATCATTGTCATGATCGGCCTTGCCATCAGTGCCGGCCGGTTGTTCCCGGATTTCCCACCGCTTTTGGGCTATTTGTTCATCGTGCTTGGCATGTTTGAATTTTTCCTGTTCCCGATTCTGCTGAAAAAGAGCTGGAACAAGAAGGATGCCGGGCAGGGCTGAACATGCGTCGTTTCTGGAAACAGGTCAGCCTTGAACAGGGCACGTACGGGCATGGGATAAGGCTCGACGCGCGCGCGCTGAAAACGCCGATGCGCAATGAACTGTATCTTCCAACCAAGGCATTGGCTGATGCGGTTGTGGCTGAATGGGAGGCTGTGGGAGAGGTGATCGACCCAGCTGCGATGCCGATGACCGGCTTTGCCAATGCATCGATCGATCATGTGGCACCCGACCGGGCCAAATTTGCTTCAGCCATTGCCGCCTATGCCGAAAGCGACGCTTTTTGTTACCGCGCCGAACCCGATGAACCGCTGGCGCCCAAACAGGCCGAGATCTGGGATCCCTGGCTTGATTGGGCGCGGAGGCGCTATGATGTGTCGTTCCAGATCGTACATGGCGTACTGCACCAGCCGCAGCCCGAGGCGACGCTGGAGAAACTGCGTGCTGCGGTGATGGCGCGCGGGACTTTCGAATTGGCGGCAATGGCCAAGCTGGCCCATTTGGCGGGGTCACTGATCGCGGTGCTGGCGATCGTCGAGCAGGCGGGCGAAGCAAAAAGCCTGTGGGAGGCGACCTGCCTTGAAGAGCTGTGGCAGGAACAGAATTGGGGCGAGGATTATTGGGCGCAAAAGAACCGTGCCGACCGTGAAGCTGAGTTCTTGGCTGCAGCCCACTTTCTGGAATTGTTGCGGGTTTAACCGAATTTTGGTTGTCTTGCATCAATCTGCCCAGATGTCTGGAGGAGGTTGCGCATGCAGGACTATGTCACGCCATCTGGCCTGATCATGCTCGGCGCAGTTGCAACCTGCATAGCGCTGTTGATCGCGGCGATTGCCGCAATACCTGTCGCGACCAAATCAGGCTGGATGCTGGTGCGCCCTGGCAGCATGCACTGGTTTTCCTTTTATGGTAGCGCTGCCTTATTTGCACTGATCGCATGGGTGTGGATTTTTGTCGGCTCGGCGCGCTCCGATGCGGCATTTCAGATGCGCATCGCCTTCTGGCTGTCATTCACATTCGGCATCGGCGCAGTCTATTCCGGCCTGTTGATCCGTAATCTGCGCAAGATGGCATTACGCATGCGAGGCCGCCAGATTGCCTATTTCGACAGTGACGGGCGTGAGGCCGGTCAGTCTATTGACAATTTCACGGCCTTCCGCCGTCGTTGGCGTGGGGATTATCAAGTGTTGTTCAACGATGGCACGGTGATCACGCTCGATCCCTACGCGAAGAACAGCGATGAATTTATGGGGCGGCTGTTCGACGAGCCTCTACCCGAGGACCATTAGCTCGCTACCAGATCGCGGACGAAACCGATCAGACCCTTTTGCCGCCGCCGCTTTAGCCGCTCTGCGGTCAATATCTGGCGGACCTGCGCGAAGCAGCCATCTACGTCGTCGTTGATCAGGACATAGTCATAGCCATCCCAGTGGCCGATTTCGGACTTGGCGCGCGCCATGCGTTCGCCGATTACGGCGTCGCTGTCTTGCGCGCGGGCATGGAGCCGACGCTCCAATTCTTCGATTGAGGGTGGCAGGATAAAGACGCGGACGACGTCAGGGCCTGCTTCCTGATACAGCTGCTGCGCGCCCTGCCAGTCGATATCGAACAGCACATCGCGGCCTGCCGCCAGTTCGGCCTCGACCGGCTCTTTCGGCGTGCCATAACGGTGGCCAAAGACATGCGCCCATTCGAGGAATTCGCCATTCGCCGCCATCGCCTTGAATGTAGGCACGTCAGTGAAATGATAATGCACACCGTCAATCTCGCCGGGGCGAGGTGGACGGGTAGTGTAACTGACCGAAAGCGCGATTTGCGGGTCAGCCTCAAGCAGCATCCGCGACAATGTCGATTTGCCTGCGCCGGAGGGCGAGGAGAGCACGAACAAAAGCCCGCGGCGTTCGAGTTGGTTGTGGGAACCGGCCATAGCCGCTACTGCGCGAAAGGGTATCGGGGCGTCAAGCGGGATTTGATTGGCACGGATGCCGAAAAGCACCGAAGCCCTGAGCCTGTCGAATGGCGCTTGCCTGCTGGGCGTGCTTCGACAGGCTCAGCACTACGGTTTTGAAACGGGGAGTGTGTACATGAATTGGCCGCTTCGGATCAGCAAGTTCAGCGCACTGATCGCCATCCTGCTTTTCGCAATTATCGGTGCAATCCTGTGGTCGATGGGCCGCCCGCCGATTTGCGCGTGCGGCGATGTGAAATTGCTCCATCTGGTTGTGCAATCGAGCGAAAACAGCCAGCATCTTGCCGACTGGTACACGCCGAGCCACATCATCCATGGGTTCCTGTTTTACGGAGCGGGCTATCTGTTGCGCCGTAAATGGCCTGCGCTGTTCCCACTGGGCGTCGCGGTGGCGCTCGCAATACTGGTTGAGGGTGCATGGGAGATACTGGAAAATTCGCCAGTGATCATCGACCGTTATCGCGAGGTGACCATTTCCTATGGCTATGCCGGCGACAGCATTGTCAATTCGCTGGCGGACATTGCCTGGATGATATTCGGCTTCTTCGTGGCTTCGCGTTTGCCCTGGAAGGCAACGCTGGCGCTCGGGCTGGCGATGGAGCTATTCGTCGGCTGGATGATCCGCGACAATCTCGCGCTCAACATATTGATGCTCGCCGCCCCGCTCGAAAGCGTCAAGGAATGGCAGGCGGGCGCAAGCGGATATTGGGTGACGGGGAAGGCTTAGCCATTCCGCCTCTTGCGCTTGTCGTAAAGCGCTTTGGCTACCAAAGCCCCACCCACGAGCAGCGCGCCTGGTATCGAGCGGGAGGCGATCCGTGTGGCCGCGATCCCCAGCCCCGCACCCAAAAGGCCATGACCGCGCTTGCGCCCGACAACTTCTCCGACAACGGCTCCGGCAATGGTTTTCAACAGGGGCATGTGGATAACTCCTTTTTCCACAGGGTGGTGTGGATAATCACACCATGTCCTCGGCCCTGACATGGGTATCGAAGGTCGCCTCGTCAACCAGCCCCAGCGCCAGCGCGGACTGTTTGAGCGTCAGGCCGTTCTGGTGCGCGTGCTTCGCAATCTTGGCGGCATTGTCATAGCCGATAACAGGCGCAAGCGCGGTGACCAGCATCAGCGAACGGTCGACCAGTTCGGCAATCCGTTCGCGATTGGGCTCCAGCCCTTCGACGCAATTCTTCGCAAAGGTTTCCATACCAATGCTGAGCAATTCGATCGAGCGCAGCACATTGGCGCCAATCAGCGGTTTGAAAACATTGAGTTCCAAATGCCCCTGCATCCCGCCCACCGTCACCGCCTGATGGTTGCCGATCACCTGCGCCGCGACCATGGTCAGCATCTCACACTGGGTGGGGTTGACCTTGCCGGGCATGATCGAACTGCCGGGTTCGTTTTCCGGCAAATTGAGCTCGCCAAGACCCGAGCGAGGTCCGGAGCCGAGCAGGCGGATGTCGTTTGCTATTTTGGTCAGTGACACGGCCAGAGTGTTAAGGACGCCCGAAAATTCGACCAATGCATCGTTGGCGGCGAGTGCTTCGAATTTGTTGAAAGCGGCCGCGAAGTCTACGCCAGTCAGTCTGCTGATTTCCTTGGCAAAGGCCTCATCAAAACCATTTGGTGTGTTCAGCCCGGTGCCGACGGCAGTTCCGCCCTGTGCAAGGTCATGAAGTCCAATCAGGCCGGTGGTAATCCGAACCGACGCCTTCGCCAGTTGGGTGTCATAGCCTGAAAATTCCTGCCCTAATGTCAACGGCGTCGCATCCTGCATATGGGTGCGGCCGATTTTGACCAATCCGCGCCATGCTTGGGCCTTGTCGGCGATCGCATTGTGCAAGCGGTGCAAGGCAGGCGTTAGGCTATTGCGAACGGCGAGAACCGTTGCCACATGCAAAGCCGTCGGAAAGCTGTCATTCGACGACTGACTCATATTGACATGATCGTTCGGGTGGACGGGGCTTTTACCGCCTCTGGCACCTGTCAGCATTTCATTGGCGCGACCGGCAATCACCTCGTTGACGTTCATGTTCGATTGGGTGCCGCTGCCCGTTTGCCAGATGGTGAGCGGGAATTGGTCGACATGCTGGCCCGCGACCACCTCGGCTGCCGCCGCCTCGATGGCGTCGGCCAGCTTCGCATCCAGCCCATGCTTGCGGTTTACCCGCGCGGCAGCCTGTTTCACCAGAGCCAGTGCATGGATGATACCGAGCGGCATCCGCTCTTGCGGTGGGAAGGGGAAATTACCGATGCTGCGCTGCGTCTGCGCCCCCCAATAGGCGTCAGCGGGAACGTCGATAGGGCCGAAACTGTCGGTTTCGCTGCGGGTTGCCCCGGTCACTTCTTCCGCCCGAAATCCACCGTCACGACGTTCGAGCCGTCTTCCTGCTCGATGGTCGGGCCGTCATTTTCGGCCTGTTCGTGCGGTTCGGGGCCGGATTCGGCGTCGACATGGAATTGCAGCGCGAAATCGACTGCAGGATCGACAAAGGCGGTGATCGCCGAAAAGGGGATGTGCAGATGTGCGGGCACCTGGCTGAATGACAGGCCGACCTCGAAATAATCCTCACCGACCTTTAGATCCCAATATTTATGCTGCATCACGATGGTCATTTCGTCGGGGAAACGCTCCATCAGATGCACCGGGATGGCAACGCCAGCTGCACGGGTCTTGAAGGTGATGTAGAAATGATGGTCGCCGGGAAGACCGCTGACCATGACTTCGCCGAGTACGCGTCCTACCACCGCGCGCAGAGCCTCCTGCACGATATCGTCATAGGGAATCAGGCTGTCAGGGGCGTCGTCGCTCATGCTCGCCTTGGTGGACTGACCGCGATTTGAAATCAAGATGAACTTTAGCAAGGCATAGGTTCGCGCACTTGCACTGGCATTTTATCGGCCTATAGCGCACAGCCATGCGCACCGCCTCGATCAACCGGAACACCAAGGAAACCGAAATCGCGGTCGAGGTGAATCTCGACGGCACCGGTCAGTATGAAATTTCGACCGGGATCGGCTTTCTCGACCATATGATCGAGCAGTTTTCGCGCCATTCGATGATCGACATCAACTGCCTCATCAAGGGCGACCTGCATGTCGACCAGCATCACACGGCTGAGGATAGCGCGATTGCCATCGGGCAAGCGATTCTGAAAGCGCTGGGCGATAAGGGCGGAATCGTGCGCTATGGCAGCGCCTATTCGCCGATGGACGAGACTTTGAGCCGTGTTGCGCTCGATATTTCCGGGCGGCCCTATTTCGTCTGGAAAGCGGGCTTCACGCAGGAACGCCTCGGCGAGATGGATACCGAACTGTTTGAGCATTGGTTCCATTCGATCGCCGATGCCGTCGGGCTGACGCTGCATATCGAATTGCTGTACGGCAAGAACAACCACCATATCGCGGAGAGCATCTACAAGGGCTTTGCCCGCGCGATGCGGCAGGCGGTCGAGATTGATCCGCGCAAGGGCGGGGCGATCCCCTCGACCAAGGGGATATTAGGTGGCTGAGCGCGTCGCGCTGATCGACTATGGCGCGGGCAATCTCCAATCGGTTCGAAACGCGCTGAAGGCAGCAGGGGCGGCGGATATTGCTGTGACTGCCGATCCGGAGGTCGTCGCCCGTGCGGAGCGCATTGTCCTCCCCGGCGTTGGCGCCTTTGCCCATTGCATGGAAGGCGTTTCGGGTATCGACGGGATGATACAGGCGCTGGAGCAGCGCGTGCTGCGCGATGCCGCGCCTTTCCTTGGCATATGTGTAGGCATGCAATTGCTCGCCGATGAGGGCGTGGAGCATGGCAGTACCAAGGGGCTGGGCTGGATCGGCGGCACAGTGCGGGCGATCGAACCTGCTCCGGGCCTGAAGGTTCCGCATATGGGCTGGAACGATGTCAACGTGCACGGAGCGCATCCGGTTGTGGAGACCGGGGAGGCCTATTTCCTGCACGGCTATCATTTCGACGCTGCTGATAAGGCGCATGTGCTGGCCACCACCGACCATGGCGGTGCGCGTGTGGCGGCAGTGGCAAAGGACAATATCCTCGGGGTGCAGTTCCATCCCGAGAAGAGCCAGTCTTATGGAATAGCCACGCTCGCTAGATTTCTGGAGTGGAACCCATGATAGTCTTTCCCGCGATTGACCTGAAAGGTGGGCAGGTTGTGCGCCTTGCCGAAGGTGATATGGATCGTGCAACCGTCTATGCCGATGATCCGGCAGCGCAGGCGCTGCTCTTTGCCGAGGCCGGGGCAGAGCATCTGCATGTTGTCGATCTGGATGGCGCTTTCGCTGGGAAACCGGAGAACGCCGAGGCGGTCGAATATATCATCGAGAATTTCCCCGGCTATGTGCAACTGGGTGGCGGCATCCGCAACCGTGATACGGTCGAGCGTTGGTTCGATCTGGGCGTGGCGCGACTGGTAATCGGCACTGCGGCGCTCAAGGATCCGCAGTTCGTCAAGGATATGGCACACGAATTTGAAAACGGCATTGTGGTTGCTGTCGATGCACGCGATGGCTTTGTCGCGACCGAAGGCTGGGCCGAAAAATCGGACATGCCGGTTATCGACCTTGCCCGCCGGTTCGAGGATGCAGGCGTCGCCAGTCTGCTCTTCACCGACGTTGGCCGCGACGGAATGTTGACCGGCTGTAACATCGACGCGACGGTCGATCTGGCGCGTTCCGTGGATATTCCGGTGATTGCGAGCGGCGGCGTGAAAGGCATTGATGAAATCCACGTGCTGGCTTTGCACGCGCAGGACGGGATTGAGGGCGTGATTACCGGGCGGGCGATCTATGATGGGCGTCTGGATCTGGCGACGGCGATCAGGATTGCGAACCGGGGATGACCGTCCGCATCCGCGTCATTCCTTGTCTTGATGTCGCCAATGGCCGCGTGGTCAAGGGTGTCAATTTCGTCGATCTGATGGATGCGGGCGATCCGGTCGAACAGGCCAAAGCCTATGATGAAGCGGGCGCGGACGAGCTCTGCTTCCTGGATATCACCGCCAGCCACGAAGGGCGCGACACGATCCTCGATGTCGTCCGCCGCACAGCCGAAGTCTGCTTCATGCCGCTGACCGTTGGCGGCGGGGTGCGCAGTGGCGAAGATGCGCGGGCTTTGCTGCTCGCCGGGGCGGATAAGGTCGCCGTGAACAGCGCTGCCGTTGCGCGACCCGAAGTGGTCGCGGACATCGCCGAGCGTTTCGGCAGCCAGTGCGTCGTTGCCTCGGTCGATGCCAAGCGCTGGTCCGATGGCCGCGACGGCTGGGAAATTTTCACCCATGGCGGGCGCAAGCCGACGGGGATCGATGCAGTCGAGCATGCGCTGAAAATTGCCGAACTCGGCGCAGGCGAACTGCTGGTTACCAGCATGGACCGCGATGGAACCAAGATCGGTTTCGACCTTGAACTCACGCGCACTATTGCCGATGCCGTGGACGTGCCAGTGATCGCCAGCGGCGGTGTGGGAACGCTTGGCCATCTGGTTGAGGGCGTAACCAAGGGCCATGCCAGCGCGGTGCTGGCGGCTTCGATCTTCCATTTCGGCACCTACAGCATCGCCGAAGCGCATGCCGCGCTGCGGGCCGCAGGTTTGCCAGCGCGCGGCTGATTACCAGCGGATCAGGCGCGGCACGATCAGCCGACCGAGCAGTGCGCAGATACTAACAGCGAGCGTGTACCAGAAGCCCGTATAAACGATGCTGTTGAACGGGCAGTGGAAATTATAGGCAAAGGCACCCAGTCCACCTGCAGCAAGCCCTGTCAGCCACCCTGCTTTTTCCGGTGCGACCGGGGCCCCACGACGCAGCCACAACACCATCGGAATGGCGGTCGCAAGGCCGCCGATGAAGCTAAAAGTCAGGCACTGGATACCAGATTGCATCGTACCAGAAGACCCGCTCGGTTGTCCCGCAACGGCGAGTATCGTCGCTGCCAATGGAAAGAGCAAAGCTGCGGTCAGCGCGGTTTTCCAGCCATTGCTATGGCGACCGACACCGGGATTGGCCATGGCCAGCAGTGTTGCCGCACAAACCAGCCCCAACAACAGCAAGGTCCCTGCGCGCAACAGGAACATCGGGTGTGGTGCGCCTGCCATCAGGTCCGCGCGGATACCGGCATAAGCCGCGATCACGGCAATTGCCGCCATGGTCATTCCGACAGGCAGGATCAACGCCCGCCGCAAGCTCATCGGTCGCACAGGCTCCAGTTCGTCGACGAGCTGCGAAATGTTGAAGGGATGTTGCATTTTGTCATTCATTCTCGATCAGGGCGGCCAGTTTTCTCAAGCCGCGATGGATATTCACTTTAACCAATGTTTCCGACTGGCCGGTCTGGTGACACGCTTCGGCGATGCTGTGGCCATCGATCTTGACGATGCGGATGACCTCCGCCTGCGGTGACGGAATGAGGTCGAGCAGACGATCTATGCTGATGCGCGCACCAACGACTTCTTCATGGCTTTCTTCGGCCGCGTCATGGTGATCCAGCGCCTCGGTCTGCTGGCGATAGCTTTGCCGCAGCCGATCCACCCAGCGATAGCGCGCGATCGCGGCGAGCCAGGGCAGGAAAGGGCGGGAAGGGTCGTAACTTGCCCTTTTGCGATGGAGCGAGATCAGAGTTTCCTGCACCAGATCGTCAATCGCGTCAGGGGCAATTTTTTGCCGGAAATAACGGGCAAGCCAACTGCCACATTGTTCGAGGAGGACGGCATAGGCCTGCTTGTCGCCAGTTTGCGACATTCGCATCAGCCTGCGCAGTCCTTCCTCTTTCGCAATCACGCGCGGCGGCCTGAAAGCAATGCATCAACCGACAGACCGCCGCCCCCGCGCACAATGAGTATCAGCGCGAGCGCGACCCAAAGGCTGTGCACCTGCCACCATGCTTCGGGGAAAACGAATATCTGGATCACCACGGTCATGCCCAGCAAGGCCAGCGCCGAGAGCCTTGTGAACAGCCCAAGCACCAGCAAGATCGGCAAGGCATGTTCGGCATAGGTCGTCAGATGCGCTGCGAGTTCGGGGGGCAGCAATGGCACCTTGTTGAACGGATCTTCGGCAAATTGGTAGATGGTGGTCTCGCTGACCGACAGCCAGCTGCTTTCCTCAACCTTTGTACGTCCCGAGCGCCAGAAAATACCCGCCAGCGTTACACGGACAAAAAGCAGCATCAGAGATTCGACAAATCCGTCGGAAATCAGGGCGACAAAACGGTCATAGGGTCGAGCCAGCGTCTGCAACATCTCTCACTCCATCGCGACCAGCGCGCCGGTACCGATCAGGGTCAGAACCGGCCCGATGGGGTCGGTATCTTCCCCTTGTTCGCTGGCGAGTGCGAGAAGGTTACCGATGGTGTTGGGATGCAGGCATTTTTCTACGCATTGGAGCGTGCGTGCGTCGATGGCGAGCAGCCGGACTTCAGCCTCCGGGCGAACAACCAAAATCGCTTGCGGCATATCTGTTTCGCTAGCGAGATGAGCGAGCGAAGCCGCCAGAGGAGCGTGCAACACGCAAAGGCGCGTTGCGGGGTGCAACAGGATAGGCAGGGCCAACAGATCCGCTTCGGCCATCGCGCTCACCGCTTCGAGCGTCAGCGGTGTCCGATCTGCGGCATGATAGCTTTCCAGCCATGCCCATTCGATTGTAGCAAGGTCGCGAATAGCAGCGGGAATGCTTGAATTTTGTAGGAACGACCCAAAGTGACGGCCGATGTGCGCAAGGTCACTAGTTTTGGCGGGCGTTGTTTCGACATAATCGCGGCACAATGCATTAAAAGGCGTTTCGCCCATTTCGCCGCGGGTCAGCGGGAAGCTCTCTTCGAGTGCTACAAGACGGGCATGGCTGATCGTATTGGTATGGGCCTTCAGGCCAAGGATGACGCGCTCCGGCGTCCCGGCGAACAGCCCGGCATCCAGTGCGCCCGGCCCTTCATTGACCGTCGCGATGAAATTGCGCTGGGCGTCAGCGAGCGACGGCATCGAGGATCGCCTGCGCCTTTTGCGCCTCGGCCATATAGGCCTCATAATCCGGTGTGTTCGTATCCCATTCGATTAGCGTCGGCTTCGGTCCATGATCCGCAATGAAATCCAGATAGAGCATCCAGGCAATGTCACCGACCGGGCTACCATGATCGTCTATATAAAGCGTTCCGCTTTCATGGATTTCGGTCGCGTGGCCTGCAAGATGGATTTCGCCTACCCAATCAGGATTGATCTGCGCCAACCAATCGCGGGGTTCGCCGCCGAGATTGCCAGTGGAAACGACCACATTGTTGATGTCGAGCAGCAACCCGCACCCTGTTCGATGGATCAATCGGGCGATGAATTCCATTTCGGGCATTTCATTATCTGCATAGGCCAGATAGCAGGAGGGGTTCTCGATCAGAATCGAACGGCCGAGCCGTTGCTGGACGCGGTCAACCTGTGCGACAAAATGATCGAGCGCTTCTTTGGTGTAGGGGACAGGCAAAAGATCGGCAAAGCGATCATGTGCGTTGCCGCTGAAGCTGAGATGGTCTGAAACCATTGCGGGCTTATATCGTTCGCACAGCGCAGCCAAACGGTCGAGCTGATCGTCGATCAACCCTTCTGCGGTGCCCAGAGATAAACCAACCGAATGGAAACTGATCGGATAGCGTTCTGCGACGACGGCCAGCCAGCGATGTGGCGGACCACCATCACAGAAATAGTTTTGCGGATGGACCTCGACCCAGGCGGGGCGACCCGGGTGGGTTTCTGCGTCGAGGACGGCACCATAATGTTGCGGCTTCAACCCGATCCCGGCTTTTGGGGGGAGGGTACCGGAATATCCGGGTCGCGCCGTCTGATTGGCCGTCTTGTCCATCCGCAGACTTTAGAGCAGATCTCAGCTCTGCGGAACCGGCTTGGCATTGCCCTGCTTGGCGGTGAGCGATCCGCCCATCTTCACGCAGCTGCCCTTGGCAACATATTTCCAGGCATTACCCTGATAGTCGACGGTTGAGGTGCCTGCGCAGCTGGTGCCAGGCCCTGCAGCACAATCATTCTTGGCTTTCAGGGCAACGCCGTAGCATTTTTCCTTGGCACCAGCGGCTGCAGTGGCAGGCGTAGTCGCGATCGCTGCTGCAGCGGAAAGTGCGGCTGCGGCTGCGGCGATCTTCAATACGGAAACAGTCATAAAATCCTCCAGATAGGAATAGTGTTTCGGCCAGGGGGATGGTCCGGAAGCCCGACGCAATGCCTGCTTCACAACGGGGTTCGCCAGCGATGCAGTAATAGTTACAGCCCTGTGCATTTTTTTGCGCGGCGCCGCTTGACCTGAGCGGGATAATCCCTATCTCGCCATCATTAGCACTCAACATGAGTGAGTGCTAATAGCTATTCAGGCGTATGGGGAGTGCGCATTTCTGCCTCTCTTCTGCGTCATCAACCCAAAAAGGAAGGCATGGCATGAAATTTCGTCCGTTGCATGACCGCGTCCTCGTCCGTCGCGTCGAGGCAGAAGCAAAAACCGCTGGCGGGATCATCATCCCTGACAGCGCGCAAGAAAAGCCGCAAGAAGGCGAAATCGTCGCCGCTGGCGAAGGCGCGTATAACGAAGATGGCGAGCGCATTAAGCTCGACGTCAAAGTTGGCGACAAAATCCTGTTCGGCAAATGGTCGGGCACCGAAGTCAAGATCGACGGCGAAGACCTGCTGATCATGAAGGAATCGGACATTTTGGGAATTGTTGGCTGAACCGTCGTCCCTGCGAAGGCAGGGACCGCAGGCGGATTACACCGCCATCGCTGATTAAACCTCCAACGGCCCCCGCCTTCGCGGGGGCGACGTAGACAAAAGGAATTCAAAATGGCTGCTAAAGACGTAAAATTCGGCCGCGACGCGCGTGAGCGCATCCTGCGCGGCGTAGACATCCTCGCCGACGCGGTGAAGGTAACCCTCGGTCCCAAGGGCCGCAATGTCGTGATCGACAAGAGCTTCGGCGCGCCCCGCATCACCAAGGACGGGGTTACCGTCGCCAAGGAAATCGAACTGAAGGACAAGTTCGAAAATATGGGCGCCCAGATGCTGCGCGAAGTGGCTTCGAAGGCCAACGACGCTGCCGGTGACGGCACCACTACTGCAACCGTTCTCGCACAAGCCATCGTTCGCGAAGGCATGAAGTCGGTTGCTGCCGGCATGAACCCGATGGATCTGAAGCGCGGTATTGATCAGGCTGTTGCTGCGGTTGTCGCCGACCTCAAGGGCCGTTCGACCCCCGTCGCTGGCTCGTCGGAAATCGCACAGGTCGGCATCATCTCGGCCAATGGCGACAAGGAAGTCGGCGAAAAGATTGCCGAAGCCATGGAAAAGGTCGGCAAGGAAGGCGTCATCACCGTTGAAGAAGCCAAGGGCCTCGAATTCGAACTCGACGTCGTCGAAGGCATGCAGTTCGATCGCGGCTACCTCTCGCCCTACTTCATCACCAACACTGAAAAGATGTCGGTCGAGCTGGATAACCCCTATATCCTGATCCACGAAAAGAAGCTGTCGAACCTGCAAGCGATGCTGCCGGTTCTGGAAGCTGTGGTGCAGGCTGGCCGTCCGTTGCTCATCATCGCGGAAGACGTTGAAGGCGAAGCGCTTGCTACCCTCGTGGTCAACAAGCTGCGCGGTGGCCTGAAGATTGCTGCCGTCAAGGCGCCGGGCTTCGGTGATCGTCGTAAGGCGATGCTCGAAGACATCGCGATCCTGACCAAGGGCGAAATGATTAGCGAAGACCTCGGCATCAAGCTTGAGTCGGTTACGCTCGGCATGCTCGGCCAGGCCAAGCGCGTCACCATCGACAAGGACAACACCACCATTGTCGACGGTGCCGGTGAAGCCGATGCCATCAAGGCTCGCGTCGAAGCGATCCGTGCGCAGATCGAAACCACCACCAGCGATTATGACCGTGAAAAGCTGCAAGAGCGTCTGGCAAAGCTTGCCGGCGGTGTTGCCGTGATCAAGGTTGGCGGTGCGACCGAAGTTGAAGTGAAGGAACGCAAGGACCGCGTTGACGACGCTCTGCACGCAACCCGCGCTGCTGTCGAAGAAGGCATCGTCCCCGGCGGCGGTACCGCTCTGCTCTACGCAACCAAGGCTCTCGAAGGCCTCAAAGGTGCGAATGACGACCAGACCCGCGGTATCGACATCATCCGCAAGGCGATCATGGCACCTGTCCGCCAAATCGCTGAAAATGCCGGTCATGACGGTGCGGTTGTCTCGGGCAACCTGCTGCGCGAAGGCAAGGAAGAGCAGGGTTTCAACGCTGCTACCGACACCTATGAAAACCTGAAGGCTTCGGGCGTTATCGACCCGACCAAGGTTGTGCGCACTGCGCTGCAGGACGCTGCCTCGGTTGCCAGCTTGCTGATCACCACCGAAGCGACCATTGCGGACGCTCCGGAAGACAAAGCTCCGGCCATGGGCGGCATGCCCGGTGGCATGGGCGGAATGGGCGGCATGGACTTCTAAGTCCGCTGTTCAGCTCACGCTGACGAACAAAGGGCCGGTGGGGAAACTCACCGGCCTTTTTGTTGGATTTTGCAACTTCAGACCCTACATCACGTTTGATGATGCAGCGCATAACCGTTCTGACCGCCATATGCGCGACAATGATCGCGGTACATATCGTCAATCTTGTGCTGGGCGGGGCACTACTGTCTTTCGGGATTGATCCGCGCAATCTGGCAACCGCCTACACCATTTTCACCGCGCCGTGGCTGCATGCCGATTTCGGCCACCTTTTTAGCAACCTCGCTTCCTTTGTGGTGCTCGCCGCAATCTGTCTGCTCAACGGCATCCGTTATTTTGTAAAAGCCAGCCTGCTGATAATCGCGATCACCGGCGCGCTCGTTTGGTCGCTGGCGCGCGACAATATCCATGTCGGCGCGAGCGGCTGGATATTCGGGTTGTGGGCCCTGGTCATCACGCTTGCCTTTGTCGATCGCAGTTGGCGGAATATCGCCATCGGTATCGCTGTGGCCTTTTTCTACGGCGGCATGGTGCTGGGCGTGTTGCCAACCGACAGTTACATTTCGTTTGAATCGCACCTGTTCGGGGCAATTGCGGGGGTTGGTGCAGCAGTCATTCTTTCGCGGAAGCAAAGGCGTATCGCGTCCCCCGAAACCGCCACGCTGAAATTTTGGTCCTGAATGTCTCGCCTGATCCTGTTCAACAAACCCTATGGCGTCCTGTCGCAATTCACTGATCGGGGCAGCGAAGGTGCGCGAGCGACGCTTTCGGAGCATATCAATATCCCGGGAGTCTATCCGGCAGGCAGGCTCGATCGCGATAGCGAAGGCCTGTTACTGCTTACCGACGACGGGCGATTGCAGGCGCGGATAGCCGAACCCAAACACAAAATGCCCAAAAGCTATTTGGTTCAGGTCGAAGGCGATATTGGCGCGGATGCGCTGGGTCAGCTGCGAAACGGCGTTCGACTGAAGGACGGCATAACCATGCCTGCCGATGCAGCACGTATCGACGATCCAGAACTATGGCCGCGCGATCCGCCGGTGCGGTTTCGCAAATCGGTACCCGATTGCTGGATCAAGCTGACCATAAGCGAGGGCCGCAACCGGCAGGTGCGGCGGATGACAGCGGCGGTCGGCTTTCCCACGCTTCGACTGGTAAGGTGGTCGATTGGTGACTGGACAGTAGAGGGGCTGGCACCGGGCGAATGGCGACAGATTGAGGTTTAGACTTCAGCCGTCGAGCGCATAACCGACCGAACGGATCGTGCGGATCGGATCTTCCTTGCCCGTAACCTCTATTGCGCTGCGCAGGCGACGAATGTGGACATCAACGGTGCGCAGTTCAATGTCGCTGTCATGTCCCCAGACGGCATCGAGCAACTGGCTCCGCGATTGGGCGCGGCCTGGCCGTTCCATGAAATGGCGCAGTAAGCGAAATTCGGTAGGACCGAGCGCGATTTGCGTGCCATCGCGCCTTACGCGTACGGCAACAGGGTCGAGTTCCAGATCGCCAACAACCAGCGTGCTTCCGGTTACGGCGGGGCGGGTTCGGCGCAACACGGCCTCTACCCGGGCGCGCAATTCGCGGGGCGAAAAGGGCTTCGTGACATAATCGTCGGCACCGGTTTCGAGCCCGCGAATGCGGTCTTCTTCTTCCCCTCGTGCAGTCAGCATTATGACGGGGATTGCAGCGGTTTCCTTGCCTTTGCGCAAGCGACGACAAACTTCTATGCCGGGCAATTGCTCGATCATCCAGTCGAGAATGATGATGTCGGGGGTGAATTCCTGGGCGATAAGCAGGGCTTCCTCGCCGTCGGCGGTTTGCTCAACTGAAAAACCAGCGCTCTCGAAAGTATAAGACAGAAGTTCCGCGAGTGCGGGCTCATCCTCTACGATGAGGATTTTGGGAGTCATTGGGAGGCCTCATCATTTACAATGCCGCTGCGATCAGTGAAATAACGACCGGTTGCTGCATAATAGACCATTTCCGCAACATTGGTGGCATGATCCCCGATGCGTTCCAGGTTGCGAGCGATGAAGAGCAGATGCGCTGCAGTGCTGATGGTCGCTGGATTTTCCATCATGTGCGAGACGAGGTTGCGAAACAGGCTGTTGTAGAAATTGTCCAGCTTCTCGTCGCGGGCAATGACTTCGACGGCTAATTGTGCGTCGCGCGCAGCATAGGCATTCAACACATCGCGAACCATACTTTGTGCGATTTCCGCCATTGCGGGGATAAGGGTCAAGGGTTCTATTTTCCCTTTGCTCCCCATATCGCCCATGTCGCTGACGCGCTTTGCGATGTTCTTCGCATAATCTCCGATGCGCTCTACGACGCCCGAAATCTTGAGCGCGGCGATCACGTCACGCAAGTCATCGGCCATTGGAGCGCGAAGGGCTATGATGCGAATGGCCAACTGGTCTACTTCAGCTTCAAGGGCATCGAGCTTTGCGTCGGAAGCCACCACAAGCTTGGCTTTGGCTTCATCACGATTGACCAGAGCGTCGATGGCATCGGCGATCGCCACCTCTGCCAACCCGCCCATTTCCGCAATCAGGCCGCGCAGCTTGCTGATATCCTCGTCGAAAGCTTTGACGGTATGGTTTTCTGCCATGTCGAGTCCTTATCCGTAACGACCGGTTATATAGTCTTTGGTACGCTCTTCACGCGGATTGGTGAAGATCGTTGAGGTCTCGCCATATTCGACCATTGATCCCAAATGAAAAAATGCGGTGCGTTGTGAAACACGTGCAGCTTGTTGCATCGAATGGGTTACGATTACGATCGCATAGCGACCTTTAAGATCGTCGATCAACTCTTCGATACGTGCGGTCGCGATCGGGTCGAGCGCAGAACAGGGCTCGTCCATCAAAATGACTTCGGGGCTGACGGCGATGGCGCGCGCAATGCAGAGGCGTTGCTGCTGACCGCCGGACAATGCCGTACCTGCATCGGATAGACGATCTTTTACTTCGTCCCACAGGCCTGCGCGGCGCAGTGATTTTTCGACAATCGCGTCCATATCCGCCTTGTTTGCGGCAAGGCCGTGGATGCGCGGTCCATAAGCGACATTTTCGTAGATCGATTTTGGGAACGGGTTGGGTTTCTGGAACACCATGCCGACGCGCGCGCGCAACTGTACGACGTCCATCCCGCTAGAGTAAATATCCTCACCGTCGAGCTTGATCTCGCCGTCGATACGGCACCCGGCAATCGTGTCATTCATGCGGTTCAAAGTTCGCAGGAAGGTCGATTTGCCGCAGCCCGACGGGCCAATGAACGCTGTGACATGCTCTGTCGCGATGTCGATCGAGACATTGTTGATCGCCTGTTTCTCGCCGTAAAAGACGTTCACATCGCGGGCGGAGATTTTGAGATTGGAGTTTTCTGACATGGTCCTACCAGCGAGTCTCGAATTTGTTACGAAGATAAATGGCGACGCCGTTCATTGCGATGAGCACGAACAATAGCACAATAATTGCGGCAGACGTGTTCTGCACAAAACCTTGGTCGATTTCATCCGACCAGAGAAAGATCTGCATTGGCAGCACCGAAGAGGGGTCGGTGATGCTGCCCGGAGGTGTCGAAACAAATGCACGCATACCAATCATCAGCAGCGGCGCGGTTTCGCCAAGCGCACGGGCCATGCCAATAATCGTTCCAGTGAGAATACCGGGTAGCGCGAGCGGAAGGACATGGTGGAAGACGGTTTGCACCTTGCTGGCGCCAACGGCGAGAGCGGCATCGCGGATTGACGGGGGCACCGCTTGAATCGCATTGCGCCCCGAGATTACGATAACCGGCATCGTCATTAATGCGAGCGTCATCCCGCCGACAAGGGGCGAGGAGCGTGGCAGGTGCATAAACTGGATAAATACGGCGAGACCCAGCAGACCGAAGATAATCGATGGAACAGCGGCGAGATTGTTGATTGACACCTCAACCCAGTCGACCCAGCGTGAGCGCGGGGCAAATTCTTCGAGGTAGATGGCGGCCAATACGCCCATCGGAAATGCCAGTGCCAGGGTGACCAGCATCGTCCAGAGCGAGCCTTTTACCGCACTCCACACGCCCGCAGTAGCGGGGTTGGTCGAGTCAGAACCGGATAGGAATGCCCAGTCGAGCCCTGCGATGCCATTTTTCAGCATCGTGAACAGCAGCACGGCAAGGAACAGCATCGACAGGACGATTGCCGCAAAACCAAGCGCCTTGAACCGGCGCTCGGCAGCATAACGCTTATTTAGGCGCGCCGTTGCTTCGGGAGATTGCCAGTTACTCATAAGCCTCCCGGAAGCGTTTGACGACGCGCAACGCGACGATGTTGAGAATCAGAGTGACAATGAACAGCACCAGACCCAGCGCAAAAGCCGACAATGTTGTCGGATGGTCGAAACTGCCTTCACCAGTCAGCAGCGCTGCAATCTGGTAGGTAACAGTCGTCATGCGCTCGAACGGATTTGCCGACAGGTTCGCAGAGGCGCCTGCCGCCATATAGACGATCATTGTTTCCCCGATGGCGCGGCTGATGGCCAGCATGATGCCTGCGACGATGCCGGGCAGAGCGGCGGGGATCAGGACCTTTTTGATTGTTTCCGAAGTCGTCGCGCCCATGGCGAGCGAGCCATCGCGCATAGCCTGCGGAACCGCAGCAATGCTGTCGTCGGCCATGGAGGAGACAAAGGGGATGATCATCACGCCCATAACCAGACCCGCGGCCAAAGCGCTTTCTGTAGAAGCGTTGGTAATGCCAACGGCTAAGGCAAGATCTCGGATGAACGGGGCTGCGGTCAACGCCGCAAAATAGCCGTACACCACGGTCGGAATCCCGGCGAGGATTTCAAGCATGGGTTTCAGAATGCTGCGCGCCCGCGGGCTGGCATATTGGGTTAGGTAAATCGCGCTCATCAACCCAAATGGGATCGCAACGAGCATCGCAATAACCGCGCCGATAAAGAAGGTACCCCAGAACAGCGGTACTGCGCCCAAATCATCGCCCATGGCCGACGTTGCCGAGGCCATGGTATCAGGTGTCCAGTTGGTTCCAAACAGGAAATCGATCGGGTTGACCATCGAGAAGAAACGCGCGGATTCAAAGATCAGCGAGGCGATGATGCCGACTGTTGTGATAACGGCGACGAAGGAGGCGAGCAACAAAGCACCCAGCACAATCCGTTCGATCTTCGTGCGTGCGGGGAATCCGGCTTTGACCCGTGTATATCCGAAAGCCATACCAGCAAATGCCGCCAGAATAGACAATGCGGCACCGATCCAGCCGAACTTGGACTGCGCTGCAGCTATTGCTGGGGCCAATTGCTGGGCAATCGGGTTAGTGGCAAAAACGTCAGGGTTTTGGGCCAACGCAAAAGCTTCGTTCAAAACGGTGTTGCGTTCAAACTCGAAGGCCGGAAGTTGCGCCGCTGCAGGGTCCGCAAGGATGGCACCATGAACGAGTCCCGGTGAAATCAGCGACCATAGCCATGCGATAAACAGGGCGGGAACAATCGCCCAGATTGCCGCATACATCCCATAGTGGCCGGGCAATGCCAGTTTCAGCTTGCCGGAAACCGGCGCAAAATGCGCCGAACGTGCACGTGCAATGGCCCAGGCGATAACGCCCAGGCCAAATACACAAATCAAAACAAAGGATATTGGCATTGCCCCCAGCTTTCCGGCTTATTTCAAGCCGCTGGCATCCATCAGTGTCATTTTCGAGACAATGTCAGCATTTTTTGTGCGGACATCTTCGGGAGCGACGACCATACCCTTGGCTTTCAGATAGCCGTCGGTGCCCCATGCCTTGGCAAATTCGTTGAGGAACGGCGTAACCGATTTGATCGCCTTCACATGCGCCGCCTTGACATAAAGGTAGAGCGGGCGTGCGCCGGGATAGGAAAAATCAGAAACACTGGCATAAGTCGGCATGACGCCCGACATCGGGATGCCCTTGATCTTGGTCATATTCTCTTCGAGGAATGAGAATCCGAAAATGCCGATAGCTTTCGGGTTGGCGGCAATTTTCTGCACGATCAGATTGTCGTTTTCGCCCTGCTCGACATAGGCGCCATCGGTGCGCACCTTGGTGCACAGATCCTTGTGCTTGTCCTTGTCGCTGTCCTTCAGTGCCTTCATGGCCGGATCTGTTTCACAGCCCTCGGTCAGGATCAATTCGGCGAGCGCATCTCGGGTGCCCGAAGTCGACGGTGGGCCGTAAACGACAATGGGAATGGCCGGAAGCGCAGGGTTGACGTCGCTCCAGTTTTTAGCAGCCTGCGGCTTTCCAAACGGATTGGCGGCGAGCGCCTTATAGACGTCTTCCGGCGTCAGTTTCATTTCGGGGCCTGCAGTGGCTTCGGCAAAGGCGATTCCGTCAAGACCGACCTGGACTTCGATGATGTCCTTCACGCCATTTTTGACGCAGTCTTCATATTCTGATTTCTTCATGCGACGCGAGGCCATTTCGATATCGGGGTGTTGGGCACCCACACCGCCGCAGAACAGCTTCATGCCAGCGCCCGTACCGGTCGATTCGATCACGGGCGACTTCATGTCGGGATTGGCTTTCGCGGTCGCTTCCGACACTGCAGTTGCGAAAGGATATACCGTCGACGAACCGACAACGCGCAGGAAGTCGCGATTTTCGCCGCTTCCACCGCCACTGCCGCCGCATGCTGAAACTGTTAGTGCAGTGGCCGATGCCAGTGCGAGAAGACCCCATTTACGCATAGTACAAACCCTTCAGTTTTATGACTGACCCGCCAAATGCGACAATCATGTTACGGTTTTGAGACTCAATCCGATTTATCCTGCGGAAGCATGATTGTTGCGGTTGTGCCTTCGCCCTGGCGGCTGCTGATGTCGAAGCGGCCACGGTGCCGTTCGACGATATGCTTGACGATCGCGAGACCCAATCCGGTGCCGCCTGCCGCCCGGCTGCGCCCGGTATCGGCGCGGTAAAATCGCTCGGTCAGGCGTGGCAGATGTTCCGGCGCAATTCCCTCTCCATGGTCGGTTATTGCCAGCGTCAACCAACCGCGTTCGCTGGCTTCCAGTTGAACTTTGGTGCCTTTGTCAGAACCGCCATATTTTTCCGCATTATCGACGAGGTTGCGGACGACCTGCGCGAGCTGGGCATGGTCGCCGGTCACATAGGCGTGATCGGCATTGGTAATAAAATTGACCTCGACCTCACGGGGGCGTTCGCCGATGACTTCGCGACACAGGCTGACCATTTCGATCTGGTCTGATGGCGCTTCATGCCGGATCGCTTCGATGCGCGAGAGTGACATCAGGTCGGACACAAGCGACTGCATTCGTGTTGCTTCGCGCTTGATGATATCCAGGAACCGCTGCCGAGTGGAGGCGTCTTCGCAGGCCTTCGGGTCGGATAGCGTTTCGACATAGCCCAATATGGCGGTCAACGGCGTGCGCAATTCATGACTCGCATTTGCGACGAAATCGGCATGCGCACGGGCTACGCTGACCTGCACGGAATGATCCTGCAGCGAAATCAGCCGGTTATTATCCGCCAGCGGGCTGCACACCATTTCCCAAACGCTGCCGCGCACCGAAAGGCCTGAAATCTTGGCGCGCCCGCCATCAGGGGATTTTATCAGTTTCAGCGCTTCCGGATCACGCAGAGCTATGCGGATGTCCTGACCCTCTATGTGGCCACCAAGCAGCGATTTGGCGGCTGCATTGGCGAAATTGACCCTGTCGCCGTGGACCAGCAGGATCGGAATCTCGATCAGCGACAGCAACTGTTTTGCATATTCGGCCATGTTTTCATTCTAGCAAAAAGGAAGTGTTCCTCAATCAGGAACCGGGAAGGTAAGGAATCTGGGAATTTCGAGCAAAAATTCTCATGCAGATATATTCAGTTCAACGTTACAGTTTAACGACGAAAATATTACAATTAAACGACATCGCAAGAGGGCGATTCGCGCCCCGGAAGGTTCAGCGTTCAGGGGGAAATATGTTCGCTTGGTTTCAAAAGCTGTTGCCGCGCACCGGTAATTTTTTCGAGCAGTTCGAAGCACATGGCAAAACCATCGTCGCCAGCTCGCAGGCGCTTGCCAAACTTGTGCGCGGAGGGCCTGACATTGCCGTTCACATCAAGACCATCGAGGATGAAGAGCATAAGGCGGACGATATTATCCGCGATGTATTGCAGGATGTCCGTCGCATATTCCTGACACCATTTGATCGCGGATCTATTACGGCGCTAATTGGCGTGATGGACGATGCGATCGACCAGATGCAGCAGACTGCCGGGGCTGTTGAGCTGTATGATGTTACCAGCTTTACGCCCGAAATGGTGGGTATGGCAGACATCATAGTCGAGGCATCAACCATCATCGATCAGGCGCTTCCGCTGTTGCGCGACGTTACCGCAAATGCAAAGCCGCTCCATGAAATGACTGCGCGCTTGGTCAAGCTGGAAGGCGATGCTGACAAACTGAATTTTGACGGGTTGCGCAAGGCTTTTGTGGAACATGGCAAGACCGATCCGACGCAGTTCGTCGTCGTCAACGAAATCTACCGCCATCTCGAAAAGGTCTGTGACAAGTTCGAAGATGTTGCAAACCAGATTGACGGCCTCGTCATCGACCACGCCTGAGCCGGGAGGCCAAAATGGAAATCGCCTTTCCGCTACTCGTTGGTCTGGTCATCCTCGCGCTATTGTTCGACTTTCTGAACGGCCTGCACGATGCCGCCAATTCGATTGCAACCATCGTATCAACCAAGCTGCTGAAACCGTTTCATGCAGTGATGTTCGCGGCGTTTTTCAATTTTGCGGCCTATTTCCTTACACTCTACTTCCCATGGCTGCACAAGGTCGCGGATACGATCGGGAAAGGATTGATCGACAAGGATCTGGTGACTCCCGCCGTTGTCTTTGGCGCGCTGTGCGGGGCAATGTTCTGGAACATACTCACCTGGATCAAAGGCATTCCGTCGTCATCGTCACACGCTTTAGTGGGCGGGTTGATTGGTTCCGGTGTCGCCGCAAACGGTATCGGTGCAGTGCAGTGGGCGGGCCTCAATAAAACAATCATCTTCATATTCCTGTCCCCGACATTGGGGATGATCTTGGCGATGCTGGTGATGCTGGTCAGTTCGTGGGTGCTTCGAAACGCGACGGCCAGCAAGTCAGAGGGCGGAATGAAGGTAATGCACATCATGTCCTCCGCCGCCTATTCGCTGAGTCATGGTTTGAACGACGCGCAGAAGACGATGGGAATAATCGCGGTATTGCTCTACTCGACCGGTTATATGCAGGGTGAGTTCCATGTTCCGCATTGGGTGGCGATCAGCTGCTATGTTGCCATCGGCTTGGGTACAGCCTGCGGTGGATGGAAAATCATTGAGACCATGGGGACCAAGATTACCAAATTGTCACAGCATCAAGGATTCAGCGCATCGCTTGGCGGATCAATCATGTTGTTCAGTGCGTCGGCGCTGGGAATTCCTGTGTCGACGACGCATACCATCACGGGCGCGGTGATTGGCGCTGGAACTGCGCGGCGCGCATCTGCGGTGCGATGGGGCGTTGCCAGCAACTTGCTTACGGCATGGGTTTTGACCGTCCCGGCGTCTGCAGCAGTCGGAGCAGGCTTCTACCTGCTCACGCGATTGTTCTGACCTGGTTCAAGCCAACACGAAACGGCGGATAATCGAATCCATCACGGCCTGATTCATCAGGTTGGCAAAGGCGCAGCCGACCGCACGGCCGTTGTTCCAGATCAGCTGCGATTCTATCGGCGACAAACCGGGGAGGGCGAGCCAGCACCGTGAACCCGGATGCATGCCGGTCAGAGCCTCGCACTGGAAACCTGCTATCGAAAGGTCAGTGACCACGACCGCAAAGCCGGTGTTCCCTGACTGGCGTAACATCGCGGGTATCCGCAGCTTGATACGCGGGGCACAGCGGTCTTCCAGTGCAGCACTATCATAGCGCAGGGAAGTTGAGTCTATCGTATCAGTTGTCATGGCCGAAAATCCTGCCTTTGGTGGCTTTTTCTTATCGACGCAGGGTTAATGCGCAGCGACCAATGATGGTTAAAAATCTGCAAAGCATTCAACATATTGAAAAACATGGTCTTTATTAGTGATTGGCGGTCTTCATGTCGGCCTTGAAAACCATGGATTCTGCTGCCATATGCGCAGCGGGAGTCGGATGGGCGCTGTCGTCGCCAACCCGGTCAGATCCTGACGGAAGCAGCCGTAACGATTTTTCGGCGGGTCATCCGGCTCCTATTTCAGCTATCCGAATTGCTGCATCATCAAGCTGCAGCCACCCAATTGCCATGGAAACCGGGCGGTATGCGGTGCGGGATGTGCACCAATGCCACGGGCTCGCCTTCAAAATCCTGCGCATTGAGGATCACAAGGTCGGTTGTTTCCTTGGCGATGTTAACGACATAACCCATCAACCAGCCATCGTCCTCCGCCGCTCCGCCTTTTCGGGGGATGAAAACAAATTCGCCCGGGATATGGCCTGCGCCGAAAACGTGGACTTGTTTCCCCCCGGTTACCAGATCATGCTTGAATAGAGTCGACTGGTTTGGAGAGGCTGCGTCGAAACCATCTGGCAAAGCCATCGCATAGGCATAGCGATAAGATTTGCCGATCCGGTCTTCGTTGGGCCGGGGAAATTCCTGTGACTCTTCGTCGATAACCTGACGCGCGACCTTTTGTGCGGCAGGATCGATGGTCCAGCGTTCAAAGGGCACGCGGGTTGAATCTGGTCCCGTAGCGTCCGGCCGGAACATCTGGTCATGCGCGCATACATCGAGGATGACCTTGCCGTCCTCGGTTTCATAGCCGTTGCACGGGTGGAAAACATAGCAGGGCTCGACATCGCACCAGATCGTGTCCTCTCCCTTGCCGTTGCGCGGCAACAGGCCGACCCGCGCTTTATGATCGGGGTTCCAGCGATAGGGGAAGGGGTGGCCTGAAATCAGGGCTTTCATTGAGAAAGTGCAGGGCAGGTCCAGGATGATCACATAATTTTTCGTTATCATACAATCATGTATCATCGGGCCGTGCGCGACGTTGACCGGTTCCTCGCGGATGACCTTGCCACCAGCATTAACGACAACATGCCAGATCGTGTCCTGCACATCGCCCTTATAGCAAATGGCGTGCATCTCGCCGCTGTCGGGGTCGAGATGCGGATGGGCGGAAAATGCATAATGCAAGGTACCGCCAAAGGGATCATGTGCGATCGTATTGAGTTCTTTATCGATGCGCACCGGGAAACCGCCAGCCTCGACGATTGCCCAGGTCTGGCCGGCATGGCCAAGGACGTTGGTGTTGACGGTGTCGAAACGTTCGGCGCGCGGCCCGGGTGCGGGTGCTTCTCCCAGTGCAGCGCTGACCGCATTCGAGCGGATCCAGCGGTTGCGATACCACAGCGCCTTGCCACCTTGCAGCCTTACGCCATGCACCATGCCGTCACCCATAAACCAATGATAGGCGGCGGGATTGGGGTTGATGGGGTTGGGGCCAATGCGGATGTATCGGCCGTCGAGTTCGGCCGGAATAGTGCCGGTGACACGCAAATCATCGAGCGACAGTTCGGCGTCCATCGGTGCGTGAATGCCGGATAGATAAGGATGCGCTGCAGGCGCCTTGCGGTGCTCGCGATTAAATTCGGCGACCTTCATCACACCCTTGGTGACGGCTCCGCGAATGAGGGTTTCGACTGCGCTGGCCATATCTGCTCTCCTCTGGCTTGCCATTCGACTCGGCAATGTTTACAGCGATAACATGAGTGTTAATGATAACAGTGTCAACATCAAAAATGACAAGCGCGGCTACCATCATGGCGATCTGCGCTCTGCGCTGGTGCAGGCGGGACTCGAGCTGCTGAAAACGCGTAGCGCCGAAGAGGTCAGCTTGCGCGAAATTGCGCGGCTGGTGGGGGTCAGCGCGACCGCTGTCTACCGCCATTTTCCGGATAAAGCCGCGCTGCTAGGTGCGCTATGTGATGAGGGCGGGCGCGAACTCGGACGGTTGCAGCTGGAGGCGATGCAAAAATCAGGTGGCGGGCGCGCTGGCTTTGACGCGGTGGGCCGGGCCTATGTGCGTTTCGCGCTCGATAACCCGACGCTGTTCCGGATGATGATGACGACACGGCAGGCGGTTGATTTTCTCGACATGCCTGAGGGGCGCGACAATAGCGCGCTGCAATTGTTGCGCGACAATATCGCCAGCCTCACCCCGGCAGGGGCTTCGCCAGAGCAAAGGCGGATCGCCGCCTTGCGTGCCTGGTCGATCGTCCATGGCTTGGCGATGCTGATGCTCGACAATCAGGTGCCAACCGACGACGCACTAATAGACGCTGTGATCGACAGCATGTCTGCCGGCATCGCTACCTGACAGTTGAACGGCACAATGTGATGATTGTGCTTTGACATTCACATCATAGTGTGAAATCAGACTCGGACTTGCTCCATTTCAGGCGCATGATTCTCACGGGAATGTGAAATGTCGACCCAATTGATCGAAAGACTCCGCCACCTTGTCACCGAAGGAGGGCTGTCGCGCTCGGGCCTCGCCCGCGCCGCTGGCCTCCACGCCAATACGCTGCGCGATCTCGATGCGCCGGATTGGAACCCGACGGCAGAAACGCTGCGGAAGCTGGAAAGCTACCTCTTTTCGAACGATGACACGCCCGCATTGGTGCCCATCGAGGAGATCATTGAGGAAGCGCGCAATGGCCGCATGTATATCTTGGTCGATGATGAGGATCGCGAAAATGAAGGCGACCTGATCATCCCCGCGCAAATGGCAACGCCTGACGCGATCAATTTCATGGCGACGCATGGACGCGGCCTGATCTGTCTGGCGATGACGAAGGCACGCTGTAACCAGCTCGGTCTCACGCCGATGGCGAGCGAGAATCGCGAAAGCATGGAAACCGCCTTTACAGTCTCTATTGAAGCGAAGGAAGGCGTCACAACCGGGATCAGCGCCGCTGACCGTGCCCGCACCATTTCGGTCGCTGTCGATGCATCCAAGGGGCCAGAGGATATCGTCTCGCCCGGTCACGTCTTTCCGCTGACGGCGCGCGATGGCGGTGTGCTTGTGCGCGCTGGCCATACCGAAGCGGCTGTCGACATCAGCCGCCTTGCCGGTCTCAACCCCTCGGGCGTGATCTGCGAGATCATGAAGGACGATGGCACGATGGCGCGGATGGATGATCTCGTCGCCTTCGCCCGGATACACAAGCTGAAAATGGGCACGATCCGCGATCTTATCGAATATCGCATGCGCAACGACCATCTGGTCGAAAAGGCGAGCGAAAGCGCTTTCCAGTCCGACTATGGTGGCGATTGGCGCGCGATGACCTATCGCAACAAGATCGACGGCAGCACCAATGTCGTGCTGCAAAAGGGCAAGGTGCTGCCCGATGAACCGACGCTGGTGCGCATGCACGCCATTTCGATCTTTGATGATGTTCTTGGACGTTCGGGCCCGCGCAAGCGGACGCTGCAACGCTGCATGGCCGAAATCGGCAGGGAGGGGCGTGGATTGATCGTGGTCCTCATGCCCAGCGGCCCGCAGAGCCTGCAACACGAAGTTGGTGGCACCACTGATGGCAGTGAACTGCGCGTTTACGGCATCGGTGCGCAAATCCTTGCCGATTTGGGCGTGCACGATATGACGCTGCTCACCAATTCGCACCGAACCGTTGTCGGCCTTGAAGGCTATGGCATCCACGTCGTCGGCGAACGTCCCATTCCGGAGTAAGAATAATGGCAAAATTCCTGATCGTTGAAGCGCGTTTCTACGACCATTTGAACGACATGCTCGTCGCAGGGGCGAAGGCAGCGCTCAAATCTGCCGGGCATGAGGTGGAGGTCATCACTGTCCCCGGTGCACTCGAGATCCCGGGCGCCATTGCGCTCGCCGATCAGAGCGACATGTATGACGGCTTTGTCGCCATCGGTGTCGTCATTCGCGGCGAGACCTATCATTTCGAAATCGTCGCGGGCGAAAGCGCGCGCGGCATCATGGCGCTGACCATGGATGGCGTCGCCATTGGCAACGGTATCCTGACGGTCGAGAATGAGGGGCAGGCGCTTGTCCGCGCCGATCCTAGCCAAAAGGACAAGGGCGGCGAAGCTGCGAAGGCAGCCATCGCCCTGCTGGACCTACGCAACCGTTTCGGCTAGAGCCAACTTCATTCGGGGACATTAGCATTCAGCCTGCCAAGTGTTTGGCGGGCTGAGCATTTATGGATGTCCGAATGACCAATTCCCAAGACCAGTTCCGCCAGCGCGGATTTCTCAATGCGATCGAACGGCTCGGCAACAAATTGCCCGATCCGATCATGATTTTCGTGTGGCTCATCCTTTTCCTGATGATTCTCTCGCAGGTCGGCGCGTGGCTCGGCTGGTCTGCCTCATTGCCTTATACGGGAAAGGAAGCGCCGCAATGGGGTGAACTCAAGGACGGTGTCCTCACTTACCGCGCGACCAGCCTGTTCAACGAAGAAAATATCGCGCGGTTGCTGACCGAGATGCCCAAGACGATGTCGGGCTTTGCCCCGCTGGGTCTGGTACTGGTCATTGTACTGGGTGCATCGGTGGCCGAGAAGGCAGGATTGTTCTCCGCACTGATCCGCGGTTCGCTGCGCAACGCACCGCGCGCCATCATGACGCCGCTGGTCGCCATAATCGGCATGGTCTCGCACCATGCATCGGATGCGGCCTATGTCGTGTTCATCCCGCTGGCTGCGATACTGTATGCCGCAGTCGGGCGGCATCCGCTGGTCGGGCTGGCGGCGGCATTCGCGGCTGTCTCCGGCGGTTATGCCGGCAATATCACCCCGGGCCAGATCGACGTGCTGCTCTTCGGCTTCACGCAAGAGGCGGCGCGCATTGTCGATCCCGCATGGACAATGAATCCGGTAGGCAATTGGTGGTTCATCCTTTCGATCGTGATCGTCTTTACGCCCATCATCTGGTTCGTCACCGATCGGATAATTGAGCCGCGTCTCGGCGCTTGGGGCAAGGAACCGGATGAGGAACTGCGGGCGGAACTAGCCAAATCCGAAATCACCCCCGCCGAGCGCAAGGGTCTGCGCCTCGCCGGATTGACCGCGTTACTCGTCGTCGGCGCGTTTGCTGCGCTGTCATTGCTGCCCGGCTATACCCCGCTGCTCGATGAAACGAAGGAAGGCACGGCGCAGATGCAGCCTTTCTATTCAGCGCTGATTGCCGGCTTTTTCCTGCTCTTTGTCAGCACCGGCCTCGCCTTTGGCATCGGTGCGGGCAGCGTCAAATCGAGCAACGATGCGCTGCGCATGATGCAGGACGGCATCAGGTCGATGGCACCCTATATCGTCTTTGTATTCTTCGCCGCGCATTTCGTGGCCATGTTCAACTGGTCACGCCTCGGGCCAATTCTGGCCATTGACGGGGCGATTTTCTTGAAAGACTTCGGCCTTAGCGCGCCGTTCCTGCTGGTCAGCGTGTTGCTGCTCTCCTCGGTATTGGACCTCTTCATCGGCTCCGCCAGCGCGAAATGGAGCGCGCTCGCGCCGGTTGTGGTGCCGATGTTCATGCTGCTGGGTATCAGCCCCGAAATGACCACCGCTGCCTATCGCATGGGTGACAGCTACACCAATATCATGACGCCGCTGATGAGCTATTTCCCGCTCATCCTCGCCTTTGCCCGGCGCTGGGATGGCGATGTGGGCGTTGGGACGTTGCTCTCATTGATGCTGCCTTATGCGCTGTGTTTCATGGCGGCGGGCATTGCGATGACGGTGGGCTGGGTCGCGCTTGATCTGCCGCTCGGCCCGGGTGCGCAGGTGCATTACGTGCCGCCCGGTGGCGTGCTCCAATAGCCGCGTAATAAAATTACGTTTCGCTTGGCCGCTAACCGTTTATAGACAGGGGCATGACTGCACCTGTCTTATCGACCAGCTATAGTGCCGACGATCCGGTAACCCAGGCCCGCGCCGCGCATAACCGCGCTTTGGCGGAGGAATTGCGCTCCAAGGTGGCGCAAGCTGCGCTGGGTGGGCCGGAGCAGCATCGCGAGCGCCATGTGGCGCGTGGAAAGCTGTTGCCGCGTGATCGTGTCGAACGGCTGCTCGATCCCGGCGCGCCCTTCCTTGAGATTGGCCAGCTCGCCGCCAATGGCATGTACGAAGGCGATGTGCATGGCGCGAGCCTGATCACCGGCATCGGTCGCGTCTCAGGCCGCGAATGCATGATCGTGTGCAACGATGCGACGGTGAAGGGCGGGACTTATTATCCGTTGACGGTGAAGAAGCATCTGCGCGCGCAGGAAATCGCGATGGAAAACCGGCTGCCGTGCATCTACCTCGTCGACAGCGGCGGGGCGAACCTGCCGCACCAGGCAGAGGTCTTTCCTGACCGCGAACATTTCGGTCGCATCTTCTTCAATCAGGCGAATATGTCGGCGAAAGCTATTCCGCAGATCGCCTGTGTGATGGGCAGCTGCACCGCGGGCGGAGCCTATGTTCCCGCCATGTCGGACGAGACGGTGATTGTGAAGAAACAGGGCACCATCTTCCTCGCTGGCCCGCCGCTGGTGAAGGCCGCAACGGGCGAGGAGATCAGCGCAGAGGATCTGGGCGGGGGGGACCTGCACGCGAAGAAATCGGGTGTGGTCGATCATCTGGCCGAGAATGACGAACATGCGCTGACCATCGTGAGGGATATTGTTTCGCACCTCGGCGTCGCCCCTGCGCAGGCAGGGGCCGCTTTCGGCTCAGCGCAAACCTCCAGCGGCCCCGGCCTTCGCCGGGGTGACGTTCGCCCTCCCAAATATGATCCGCAAGAACTTTACGGCATCATCCCCGAAGATGTCCGCGCGCCTTATGATGTGCATGAGGTGATCGCGCGGCTCGTCGACGGCAGCGAATTTCACGAGTTCAAGGCGCTCTATGGCAGCACGCTGGTGTGCGGTTTTGCGCATATCTGGGGCATGCCGGTGGCGATCCTCGCCAATAATGGCGTGCTGTTCAGCGAGAGTGCTCAAAAGGGTGCGCATTTCATCGAACTGGCGCAGCAGCGCAAAATCCCATTGCTGTTCCTGCAAAATATCAGCGGCTTCATGGTCGGCGGCAAATATGAGGCGGAGGGGATCGCCAAGCATGGCGCAAAGCTCGTCACCGCCGTCGCCACCGCGACCGTGCCCAAGATCACCGTGCTGATCGGCGGCAGCTTTGGCGCGGGCAATTATGGCATGTGCGGCCGCGCCTATTCGCCCCGCTTCCTCTTCAGCTGGCCCAATGCGCGGATCAGCGTGATGGGTGGCGAACAGGCAGCTTCGGTGCTGGCAACGGTCCACCGCGATGCTGCGAACTGGAGCCCCGAACAGGCCGAAGCCTTCAAAACCCCGATCCGCCAGAAATATGAGGATGAGGGGAATCCATACTACGCGACCGCCCGGCTGTGGGACGACGGGATTATCGACCCCGCGCAGACACGCGATGTGCTGGGGCTGGCACTGGCGGCGACCTTGAATGCGCCGGTTGAGGAGGGCACCTCGTTCGGGGTGTTCAGGATGTGATCCTTCAATATGTCGAAGTCGTATTCAAAGGGCTGGGTATGCTGGTCGTGGCCATAATCGGTCTCGTGCTGATATTTGTGCTGTTAATGCAATTGAAGATTAACTCCGATGTGCGCGACAAGATAAACACTGTAATGAGCGATCAATATCCAACATTTGAAATCTCGATTGAGGACAAAGATAAGGGACCGATGCGGCAGCGCTGTTATGAAATAAGCCTCATACCAAAATCGACGGGTAAAACTCTTAAAAAGTTCGTTTCGATAAATGGCGACGATGATGGTGGGGTTTGGTTCTTTGGCGAAGAGCATCGAACAATGCAGTCGTGCATCGATAAGTATTTTCGGGGTTAACTTTAGATATGATCCAATCCCTCCTAATCGCCACCCAATTCCTCCCCCAACGGGGGAGGGGGACCAGCGTAGCTGGTGGAGGGGCACGGGATGCTGGGCGCTTGGGTGCGTTGCTGGTGCCGCGGTTGGCTGAGGGTTTGGTTTGGGCGGTGGGTGCAGATAGGGTGGGGGAACTTGATCGTGCCCCTCCACCATCCTTCGGATGGTCCCCCTCCCCTTGCAGGGGAGGAATATGATTACAGGGCCTACCGATACCGTCAAACGTGCGCGGAAGTTGCGGAGTGAGATGACTTTGCCGGAAGTCGTGCTGTGGCGCGCGCTTCGAACACGACCTGGTGGACTGAAATTCCGGCGGCAGCATCCGGCTGGAATCTATGTGCTGGATTTCTATTGCGCTGCAGCGAGGCTAGCAATTGAAGTGGATGGAATGGTGCATGACAGCATCCGGGCGGCGCAAGCCGATGCGGCAAGAGCGCATTTTCTCAGGTCGCAGCATGTGGCGACTTTGCGGGTTCCGGCAAAGCGAGTGTTAGACGATTTGGACGCGGTGGTGACGCGGATTGTTGATGTGTGTTTGGAGAGGGTTGGGAGGTTGCAGCAGCGTCGGGAGAACTCGCCTGTGCCCCTCCACCATCCTGCGGATGGTCCCCCTCCCCTTGCAGGGGAGGAATTGTGATTTCCTCACTCCTCATCGCCAATCGTGGCGAAATAGCCTGCCGGATCATCCACACGGCGCGTGCTATGGGTATCCGCACGATCGCGGTCTATTCGAATGCCGATGTCGACGCGCTGCATGTGCGCATGGCCGATGATGCCGTGCATATCGGGCCCTCTCCCGCGCGCGAAAGCTATCTGGTGGGTGAAAAGATCATCGATGCTGCGCGCGCGACTGGCGCGGAGGCGATCCACCCGGGTTATGGTTTCCTCTCTGAAAATGCGGAGTTTGCGCAGCGCGTGATCAGCGCGGGGCTGGTCTGGGTTGGTCCCAATCCGGCGAGCATAACCGCCATGGGCCTGAAAGATGCCGCCAAACAGTTGATGGAAGCGGCAGGCGTACCGGTGACGCCCGGCTATATGGGCAGCAACCAGGATGCCGGTTTCCTGTCGATCCAGGCTGATGGCATCGGCTATCCGGTGTTGATCAAGGCCGTTGCGGGCGGCGGCGGCAAGGGGATGCGGTTGGTCGAACGGCCGAAGGATTTCGCCGATGCGCTTGCCAGTTGCCGGCGTGAGGCCGCGGCGAGCTTTGGCAACGACCATGTGTTGATCGAGAAATATATCCAGCGCCCGCGCCATATCGAGGTGCAGGTTTTTGGCGACAGCCACGGCCAGATTGTTCACCTGTTTGAGCGCGATTGCTCGCTCCAGCGCCGCCACCAGAAAGTGATCGAGGAAGCGCCTGCGCCGGGAATGGATGCCGAAACGCGCGAAGCCCTGTGCGCCGCCGCTGTTCGCGCCGCCAAGGCAGTCGATTATGTTGGCGCGGGCACGATTGAGTTCATCGCCGATGCGTCTGAAGGCCTGCGTGCCGACCGCATCTGGTTCATGGAAATGAACACGCGCCTGCAGGTCGAACATCCGGTGACCGAGGCGATCACCGGTGTCGATCTTGTCGAATGGCAGCTGCGCATCGCCAGCGGCGAACGCCTTCCATTGACGCAGGATCAGCTAGCCATCAACGGCTGGGCGATGGAAGCGCGGCTCTATGCCGAGGACCCCGAAAAGGGCTTCCTCCCTTCCATCGGCAAGCTCGAGCATCTGGTGCTCCCCGAAAGCCTGCGGGTCGATACAGGGGTGGAGCAGGGCGGTGAAGTCTCGCCCTTTTACGACCCGATGATTGCCAAGCTGATCGCGCATGGCGCGACGCGCGACGAGGCCATCGCGCGGCTCGAGGCGGGCATTGACGATACCGAAGTCTGGCCGGTCAAAACCAACGCTGGTTTCCTCGGAAATTTGCTACGCCATCACGACTTCCTGTCCGGCGATGTCGACACCGGCCTGATTGGGCGCGATGGCGACGAACTGGTGCACCCGATCGAGGCCGAGGTTGACGAATTGACCGAAGTCGCGGCGCTGCTCGCGGCAAGCCCGGGCGAAGGGCCGTGGAGCGGTGCGCTTGGCTTCCGCTTGAATACCGCACCGCATGCCGTGGCGCGCCTGCGCGACGATGTGGGCACGGTCTATGAAGTGCCGCTGGCCGAAGTGAACGTCGCTGAACCTGCACGCGATGTACTCGCCTTCACCGGCGGCTTTGCCCGCCGCTACACGCTCGACCGTCACGAAGGCGCGCATGGCGGGGTTGCGGGCGATGGCACGATTCTGTCACCGATGCCGGGCCGCATCATCGCGGTCGATGTGACGGCGGGGCAGGCGGTGACCAAGGGTCAGAAACTGCTCACCCTTGAGGCAATGAAGATGGAGCACACACTCACCGCGCCATTTGATGGGGTGGTGGCAGAGCTTAACGCCGTCGCCGGTGCGCAGGTGCAGGTCGAAGCGTTGCTGGTGCGGATTGAGGATACCGCAAGCTAAAGCTTGCAGGGATCCCCAGCGCTCCAGCCACCGCCATCGATTGGCAAGCCACCGATGGGCTTGCCGCGCAGAGCTGCATTCACAAACTCGATGCGCGTATTTTCGGGGCTTGAAGAGGGTGTAGTCACGGGCTTGCTGTTGCCAAAGCCGACAACGACCAGCCTTTTGCAATCGACACCCTTCGCCACCAAAGCCTTGGCAACGGCCAATGCTCGGTCCTGACTAAGCTGCTGCGGCTGTGCGCCCATTGCGACATGCCCTTCGATCCGCAAGGTCGTTATATATTTCTTGTCCCCCATATATTTGGCTACAGCTTCGATTGAGGCGTCGGCGCTAGGATTGGGCACAGCCTTGCCAGCGGGAAAATAGACTTTTCCGGGTAACACCAAACGGTTGCCGTCAAGCGCGACCTGTGCGGCCAGCGCGGCGGGGAGCAGCAACGCTGCCCCCGCCAATATTGCTTTCATTCGCATCAGGCAGCCAATTTCCGCAAAACATAGTGCAGGATGCCGCCGTTGAGGAAATATTCCAGCTCGTTGGCGGTATCGATGCGGCACAGCGCGTCGAACGTGAAGGTCGTGCCATCCTTGCGGGTAACCTTGACTGTCACCGTCTGGCGCGGCTTCAAATTGGCGACGCCGGTGATGGTGAAGCTGCAATCGCCATCGAGGCCAAGGCTCTGGCGGTTTTCACCTTCCTTGAACTGCAGCGGCAACACGCCCATGCCGACAAGGTTCGAACGGTGGATACGCTCGAAGCTCTCGACAATAACGGCCTTTACACCAAGAAGATTGGTTCCCTTCGCGGCCCAGTCACGCGAAGAACCGGTGCCATATTCCTTGCCCCCAATAACAACAAGTGCAGTACCATCTGCCTTGTGCTTCATGGCTACATCGTAAATTGGAAGTACTTCGTCACTGTAGCGGCTCATACCACCTTCGATTCCGGGAACCATTTCGTTCTTGATTCTTATATTCGCGAACGTGCCACGCATCATGACTTCATGGTGGCCGCGACGGGCGCCGTAGCTGTTGAAGTCGGACTTGCTAACCTGATGTTCCATAAGCCATTTTCCGGCGGGGCTGTCTGCCTTGATGCTGCCGGCGGGGCTGATGTGGTCGGTGGTGATTGAATCGCCAAGGATCGCCAGCGGCTTGGCTTCGATGATGTCCGAAACCGGGGCCGGGGTCATCTCCAGACCTTCGAAATAGGGCGGGTTTGCGACATAGGTGCTGCCCGCGCGCCACTGATAGGTTTCGCTGCCTTCGACCTGTATCGCCTGCCAATGTTCGTCACCCTGATAGACCTTTGCATAACGGCTGAGGAACATGTCGCGGCTGACATTGGCGGTCATCAGGTCGCTAATCTCCTGATTTGAAGGCCAAATATCCTTGAGGTAGACGTCCGCACCATCGGAACCTTTGCCGATCGGGGTGGTGGTAAAATCCTCGGTCACCGTGCCCTTGAGCGCATAAGCAACCACCAGCGGCGGGCTGGCGAGGAAATTGGCGCGCACGTCGGGCGACACGCGGCCTTCAAAGTTGCGGTTGCCCGAAATCACCGAAGCGGCGACAATATCATTGCCGTTGATCGCCTTCGAAATCGGTTCGGCCAGCGGCCCGGAGTTGCCGATGCAGGTGGTGCAGCCATAGCCAACCAGATTGAAGCCCACCGCGTCGAGATGCTCCTGCAAGCCGGCCTTCACAAGATAGTCGGTCACAACCTGCGATCCCGGCGCAAGCGAAGTCTTCACCCACGGCTTGGGCTTCAACCCGCGCTCATTCGCCTTCTTCGCGACCAGACCGGCGGCCACCAGCACGCCCGGATTGCTCGTATTGGTGCACGAGGTAATCGCCGCAATCACAACGTCGCCGTCGCCAATGTCGTGCGATTTGCCTTCCACCGGCACGCGCTTGAAACCGTCATGCTTGTACACTTCGGCGAGGTCCTTGTTGAACACATCGTCAACCTGCTGCAGCACAACCTTGTCCTGCGGCCGCTTCGGACCCGCCAGCGACGGCTGCACCGTCGACATGTCGAGTTCGAGGGTTGAGGAGAAAACCGGTTCAACCGAAGGATCGATCCAGAAACCCTGCTCCTTGGCATAGGCTTCGGCCAGCGCCACGGCTTCGTCGCTGCGGCCGGTCAGGCGCATATAATCGAGCGTCTTGTCGTCGATGCCGAAGAAGCCGCAGGTCGCGCCATATTCGGGCGCCATATTGGCCAGCGTCGCGCGGTCGGCAAGGGTCAGCGAGGCGAGGCCCGGGCCATAATATTCGACGAAGCGGCCCACCACGCCATGCGCGCGCAGCATCTGCGTGCACGTCAGCACCAGATCGGTCGCAGTGATGCCTTCGCCCAAGGAGCCGGTCAGCTTGAAACCGACAACTTCGGGGATCAGCATCGATACCGGCTGGCCCAGCATCGCGGCCTCCGCCTCAATCCCGCCCACGCCCCAGCCGAGCACGCCCAGCCCGTTGATCATCGTCGTGTGGCTGTCGGTGCCGACGCAGGTGTCGGGGTAAGCGACGGTCGCGCCATCCTGATCGGTCGAGGTCCACACCGCCTGCGCGATATGCTCCAAATTCACCTGGTGGCAAATGCCGGTGCCCGGGGGAACCGCCTTGAAATTGTCGAGCGACTTGCTGCCCCATTTCAGGAAGTCATAGCGTTCGCCATTGCGGTAATATTCGATCTCGACATTCTGTTCGAACGCCTTGGGGTGGCCGAATTCGTCGACCATCACCGAGTGGTCGATGACGAGGTGGACGGGGACCAGCGGGTTGATCTTGCTGGTATCGCCGCCCAGCTTTGCAATCGCATCGCGCATCGCGGCGAGATCGACGACGCAAGGAACGCCGGTGAAATCCTGCAACAGCACGCGCGCGGGGCGATACTGGATTTCGTTCTGGCTTTCGGTGGGGTTCTTCTGCCAATCGACCAGCGCCTGCGCATCGGCGGTTGAAACGGTGAAGCCGCCATCTTCAAAACGCAGCAGATTTTCGAGCAGCACCTTCATGCTAAAGGGCAGGCGCGACACATCGCCCAGCTTTTCCGCCGCTTTTTTCAAGGAGTAATAAGCATAGGATTTGCCCCCGACGTTCAGCGTCGAGCGGGTGCCAAGCGAGTCTTGTCCAACGGCGGTCATAATGGGTCCCCTTATTTGGTGTGTGTCCCAGCGGCTTGTCCGCCGAAGCCTTGGCGAAGGCGGGAGAAGCGGGAGATTCGACTATCGCGCGCGCCTTAGCGCGATGGGGGGGTGGGGGCAAGAGGGGGAGGGGGAGACTTTGGTGGGGGGAAACACAGAAACTTCTTGGCGCTGGTTCGAAATCTGGCAATGTGAGACGGGGGTTGGAATCACTCACCATTTACGGTAAGAACGAAGTTAGAACAAATCGATTATCTCGATTGAATGTCCGACAGAAAGTTGAGTGAGGTAAATTTGGCGCGACCTATCGGAATAGACCTGTTCGCCGGAGCTGGTGGTATGAGTCTCGGCTTCGAGCAAGCTGGCTTCGACGTCATTGCTGCCGTTGAGATCGATCCTGTGCATTGTGCAGTTCACAAGTATAATTTTCCGAATTGTGCAATTTTGCCTCGGTCGGTCGTGGGTTTGTCCGGCAATGAAATTAGAGTCGCTGCTGGCATAGGTAAACGGAAAGTCGATGTCGTGTTCGGCGGTGCGCCCTGCCAGGGCTTTTCAATGATTGGGCAGAGAGCGTTTGATGATCCTCGTAACAGTCTGGTTAGGGACTTCCTTCGGATAGTTTGGGAACTAGACGCAAGCTACTTCGTATTTGAAAACGTAAAGGGTCTAACTCTTGGGAACCACAGGAAGTTTCTCGATGAGATTGTCGCTACTGCCGACGAATTGGGCTATGATGTACTTGTCCCTTGGCAGGTGTTGGATGCAGCGAATTTCGGTGTTCCTCAGCACCGAGAGCGGTTGATCCTCTTTGGAGCGCAGCGCCCTCGAAAGCTTCCTTGCTATCCGGCTTTCTGGAGCAAACCAGCGGATCGAAAGGGTAAAGTTGTTGCGCACTGCAAAAGTGGGCCAACCGTGTCTGATGCTCTGGATGATTTGCCAGATGCCGATCTGTTCGAAATGCTACGCGAAACAGACGAAGTGCGTCCTGAAATATGGGGCAGCCCAAGTTCTTATGCGAAAGAATTACGTTGTTTAGCAAACGACTCGTGGCACTATGGATATGTTCGCAATTGGGACTCTTCGCTGCTCACATCCAGCTTTCGGACTGATCATACGGCTATATCGCGTCGCCGGTTTTCGGAAACCAAAGGCGGCACAACCGAACCGATTTCACGTTTCTATAAACTTGCGCCTGATGGACTGAGCAACACATTACGGGCGGGGACCGATGGTGCGCGTGGTGCATTTACTAGTCCGCGTCCGATCCATCACAAGCATGATCGCTGTGTGACAGTTAGAGAAATGGCGCGGCTGCATGGCTATCCAGATTGGTTCCGCTTCAATGAAACCAAATGGCATGGCGCCCGGCAAATTGGGAATTCAGTGCCTCCACCGCTGGCAAGAGCAGTTGCTGAGCGTGTGATGCGTGCTCTGGAAGTGAAGCCGGAACGGCCATTCGAAACGGTGGATTTGGGTGTGACTGACCTGTTACGAATGACAGTGTCGCAAGCCGCCCGCCACTTTCAGGTAGAAGCGCCACCGTCAAAGCGAGATCGGAAGAGCGGAGCCAAGAAGCGCAAGCAGTTGGAGATAGAAGAAGCTCGGATGTTGGCTTATGGCTAAAGTTCCTGCCGCCAACAGGTATCAAGCGCTTATCGAGAGCATATTTTTTGAACATTATGCAACTGGTAAGATCGAGTTCGAATTTGCTCGTCCCGAAATCAAGGCGCATGCGGCGAAGTTGGGCATAGAACTTCCTGAGAATTTGGGCGACGTTATTTACGCAATGCGTTTCCGGACGCCGCTGCCGTCGCGTGTTCTTGCGACCCAAACGGATGGACGTGAGTGGGTAATAGAATTAGCAGGCCGGGCACAATATCGGTTCAAGCTGGTTAAAGCGACTAGGATAGTCCCGCGTGACGATCTAGCAAAAGTCGGCATACCGGATGCAACACCTGAAATCATCCGAGCTTATGCATTGGACGATGAACAAGCGCTCCTAGCAATCGTTCGATACAATCGTTTGATCGACACATTTTTAGGTCTGACGACTTACAGTCTGCAAAATCATCTTCGCACAACAGTCAGTGGGATCGGACAGATTGAGATAGACGAACTGTACGTTGGTTTGGACCGGTACGGCTGTCATTATGTAATCCCGGTGCAGGCGAAAGGCGGTAAGGATCAAATTGGCGTTGTGCAAACAACGCAAGACATAAGGTTTGCAGAAAATAAGTTTCCCGGCATGCGATGCAGAGCAATTTCCGCTCAGTTTATGCCCGATGGATCAGTGGCTTTGTTCGAACTGACGGTTCAGGACGATGAAGTAAAAGTCGTGCAGGAGCGCCATTATCGGTTGGTGCCCGCAGACCAACTGGATCGGAACGCTGTAGTCCGTTATATGGACTAGACTGTTTGCCCATCGAATTTTCAGAGACTTGATGCTCAGCAGAGTGTCGAAACCTCACCCCTCACTCAAAACTTGCGTCACTTCCTCCAGCGTCCCGCGCACGCGCAGCAGCTGGTCTTTGCCGAATACCACCAGGCATTCATCGGGCGCGTTGTCGGCGGCCTTCACAAATTGCACAATCTCCGCATTGACCGAGATTTTCTGGCCGCGGGTGTTTGGGGTCAGGACCTGCCTGTTACGCCATCGAGGCGTCAAAATGGCAAAAATATCGGAAGGAAGCGGACGCATCGGATAGTGGTTCTAACTGAAAGGCCGCTTCGTTTCGAGATTGAAGCCATTTTGGCGTCCAAGGGATTTGGTCCATTTTGTCCATTGCTGCGTTGGCAAAGCTGGACTTAGATCCACTAAGCCTGCGCCTTGCCGCCTTGCACTGAACAAAATGGCCTCAAACCTCGATGGCGTAACAGGCAGGCCCTGACCCCCCGGGTGACGATGGGGATCATGGGGTTTCCTTTTGTGGGTTGCGGCGCTCTCGCACGACTTGGGGGCTTTGCAAAGCCGCGATAGCTTTAATCCTCCCCATCGACTTGCGATGGGGAGGTGGCAGTTGCGCAGCAACTGACGGAGGGGAATTGCAACGGTTTCGAGCGAGTTGCGCTCGTTTCCCCTCCACCACCCGCCTTCGTTTCACTACGGCGCGCGGTCCCCCTCCCCATCGCAAGTCGATGGGGAGGATTGGAAAATCTGCTGTCCTACATATAACCATATAGGTTATCCGCGATTCGTTTCTCTAACCCGGAAAGGAAATCGCGGATATGCCCGCCCCCAAACTCCCCCCGCGCAAGGTGCCGCCGCTTGCGCCCAAAACGCCATCGCTCCCTCTCTCGCCCAAATTGGCGGGGTTGCAGGCGATGATCAACGAATTGGCGAAGACCGAGCGGACGACGCAGTTGGTCGATTATCTCCACGATCTGCGCAAGGAATTTGACTGGGCCGCCGCCGAGCTGAAGACGCTCGGCTTTTGCGCGCCCTGCTATTTTTCCATTCTCGACGATGGCGATGCGCATGATTGCCCCGAGGAGGAGTGGTAATGGCGCGCAAACGCAAGCCGGAAGATGATCTGGCAGCTGCCTCCGCCAACCCGCCGCAGCATATCCCCTCCGGCCCCAAGGTCGACTTTGCCAAGCTGATGCCCGGCTATCCCAAGCGGCATGACGGGTGGAACCAGCAACGGGTGCAGCGCTTTTTCGATACGCTGGCGCATACCGGCTGTGTCAAGGATGCGGCGCGGGTGGCAGGGATGTCTGCGGTGGCGGCGCGGCGGGCGCAGCGGCGCTTTCCGCTGTTCGCCGCCGCGTGGGAGGAGGCGCTTGCCCGGTCGCGGCAGGGGCTGATCGCGATTGCCTATCAGCGCGCGGTCGAGGGGCGCGAGACCGTCATCATCCGCAAGGGCGAGGAATATCAGCGCAAGATCGAGCCGTCGGATGCGATGCTCGGCCTGCTGATCAAGCGCGGCGATATGTCGGGTGGCAGACTGGGCGAGAAAGCGGAGGATGTGCTGAGTTTTGAGGAATGGAAGGCGGGCTGGACCTTCAAGAAACATGGCGGCAAGTGGAAACCGCCCAGCTATGAGGAATCCAAGGCGCGGCTGGAGGCGAAGTTTGATCTGATGCGCAAGCGGATGTTCGCCGATGCCGACCGGCAGGGCGTGTGTATCCGCTGCGAAGCGCCTTTACGCCCCGGGGTCACCAACCAGATGCTGCACGACGGGAAGGGGTAGGGGCGCTCCCCCCTTGCAATCCGCGGCATTTCGGTGAATCGTCTTGCGCGACGAGGAGAGAGACGATGACCGATCTGCTGGAGAAGACTGCGCAGTTCCACACGATGAGCGATGGCACCCAGGAAGACTGGGACATCATCATGACGCACATGAAGCCTTTTTCCGCCAATGGCGGGGCGCGGGTGCTTGACCATCTGCGCTTGCTGGAGGGCGATTGCGGCGGCTTTGCGGTCGACCGGCTGACCCACTGCCTGCAAACCGCGACGCGCGCCTATCGCGACGGGCGCGACGAGGATTATGTGGTGATGGCGCTGCTCCACGATATTGGCGATACGCTCGGCGCCTATAACCACCCCGATATCGCCGCCGCGATCCTGAAGCCTTTCGTGTCCGAAGAGCTGCTGTGGATCGTGCAGCATCATGGCATTTTCCAGGGCTATAATTTCTTCCACTATCTCGGCCTCGATCGCAACATGCGCGACCAGTTTGCCGACCATCCCTATTATGCCGCGACCGCAGAGTTTATCGAGAAATATGACTGCCCGGCATTCGACCCCGATTATGACACCTTGCCGCTCGAATTTTTCGAGCCGATGGTGATGAAGCTGTTCGAAAAGCCCAAGACCAGCGTGTACAAGCGCGCGATGGAATAGGCCGGAATATAAGGAGAGAAATATGTCCGTAATGATGAACACGGCCACCGCCGCCAATGACGACCATATCCGGAGCACTGTTAGCGAAGAGGAGTGGGCCGTCCGCGTCGATCTAGCCGCCGCCTATCGCCTTGTCGCGCATTATGGCTGGGATGACCTGATCTTCACCCATTTGTCGGCGCGCGTGCCGGGGCCCGAGCATCATTTCCTGATCAACCCCTATGACATGATGTTCGAGGAGATTACCGCCTCCTCGCTCGTCAAGATCGATGTCGAGGGACAGCCGGTGGTGCCGACCGCGCATCCGGTGAACCCCGCCGGTTTCACCATCCACTCGGCAATCCACATGGCGCGCGAGGATGCACATGCGGTGATGCACCTGCACACGCCCGCAGGTCAGGCCGTAAGCGCGATGGCCGAAGGGCTGTTGCCGCACACGCAGACCGCGATGATCGCCAAGCATAATGTCGCCTATCATGAATATGAAGGCATCGCGACCGACCTCGATGAACGCGAACGGCTGGTCGAGGATCTGGGTGAAAAGCATGCGATGATCCTGCGCAACCATGGCACGCTGGCGGTGGGGCAGAGCGTCGCGGATTGCTTTATGCGGCTCTATTTCCTCGAGCGTGCCTGCGATGCGCAGGTCAAGATGCTCTCGGCAGGCCGCGAAAATCTGCACCCCCCGCCACAGGGCGTCGAGGGCAAGGTTGAGGGGCAGTCGCCTCCTGGTGGAATGGCGATGGTCGCCCAAAGCCTCGCCTGGCCGGCGCTGCTGCGCAAGCTCGACCGGATCGACCCCAGCTACAGGAACTGAATTCAAACGAACCCGCCAATTGCAGGAGTAAAGGTTATGCGAAAGCCGATATCGGCGCTTGCATCCGTGACGTTGCTGGCAGGATGCGCGACCTATGGTGACGAAACCGTCGCGCCGCCCACGGAAGCGGTAGAAGCCAGCTTTATGTGCGGTGTCGGAAAGCGTCTGGATGTGACCTTTACCGGCGAAAAGGCCGCAGTGAAGGTGGGGGCCAATATCTATAATCTGGTGCAACAGCCGACCGGATCAGGCTATTCTTACAGCGGAGATAGCCACAGCCTGCGCGGCAAGGGCAAGGATGCGACATGGACGGAACCCAATGGTGAAGAACTCAGTTGCTTTGAATTTGATCCGGCCAATCCGCCGCAGGTGCAACCGCCGGTGAGCCCGCCCATCACCCGCGGCCTGCCGGGTACGAGCTGGCGGCTGGTGCAGTTCCAGTCGTCCGACGACAGCATCGGCACCAAAATCCCGCCCAATCCCGAAAAATATGTGCTGACCTTTGCGAGCGACGGCTCGCTCTCGGCGCAGCTCGATTGCAACCGTCTGGCAGGAAAGTGGGAAGCACAGCCGAGCTCTCCGACCGGCGGCGGCCTGACAATCAGCGGTGGCGCAATGACTCGCGCGCTGTGCCAGCCGGGCGCGATGGATAGCACGATCGCTCGCGATATGGGCTACATCCGCAGCTACACCATCCGCGGCACGCAATTGCATCTGGCGCTGCAGGCCGACGCTGGGATTTACAGCTGGGAGGCTGTCCCGCCCAATTGACGCCCAGTCGACCAAATTGGCTCGGCTTATAGTATCTTATTGTAAATTTTTGAGCAGATTTGGTCGATCTGCATGCTGTTTACGCTTCTGAAACGCGAGAAGGATAGACGCGACTGGTAATCCGACAGGAAACCAGAACAAAATGGCCGCAAGAAAATTTTCATGGGGAACTAACAGCGAGAAATCGGCTGAGCCGCCTGCGCGCGGTTTGCTGGGTAAGCTGGGTCAGCGCCAACCAACGGCGTCGCCCGCTGCGACGTCGAAAGACGCGTTGTTATTACTGCAGAATTTTGAAGAAAGCGGGCGTGGCTGGTTCTGGTCGACCGACGCGGAAGGCCGCATAACCTATTTGAGCCAGTCGGTGTGCCAGCGACTGGGAAAATCTTGCGACGAACTGGCCGGCAAGGACTTTGTCGAGCTATTCCTGAAACCCGACAGCAGCGAAGACCGGCAGCGTACTTTGCCTTGGGTGCTGATGCGCCAGTCAAAATTTGACGATCTTGCATTGCAAGCCTCCGAAACAGAAGAGGAAATCTGGTGGGCGGTTTCGGGTCGGCCCTATCATAATGCCAATGGCGAATTTGCCGGTTATCGCGGCAGCGGCACCGACATCACCGAACAGCGCCGTGCGTCAAAGGACAATGATCGGCTGGCGACCTATGACGCATTGACCGGGCTGCTGAACAGACACCGCATGGCCAAGTTGCTCGAAAGCACCTTATCGGCCTTCCAGCTCCAAAAACGCGCCTGCGCGATCATGCTGATCGACCTCGACCGGTTCAAGCAGGTGAATGATACGCTCGGCCATCCGGCGGGCGATGCCCTGCTGAAACAGGTTGCCGACCGGCTGATCAAGGTGGTGGGAGACAAGGAAAAGGTCAGCCGTCTGGGCGGCGACGAATTCCAGATCATCCTGCAGGACGAGGAAGACCGGGGCAATCTGGGCGACATGGCGGACAAGATCATCCGCAGCCTGTCGCACCCCTATTCGATCGACGGCAGCCGCTGCATCATCGGTGCATCGGTCGGCATCGCCGTCAGCCCCTTTGACGGGCAGTCGAGCGAGGAACTGGTTCGCAATGCCGACCTTGCGCTTTATGCGGCAAAGGGGAGCGGTCGCGGGCGTTTCCGTTTCTATTCGAGCGATCTGCTGCAGGCAGCCGAGGATCGCCGCGTTTTGGAAGAAGATTTGCGCGATGCATTGGCGCGCGACGAAATTTGGCTCGCCTACCAGCCTGTGGTCAATGCTCAGACCAACATCGTGACCGGGTTCGAAGCGCTGATGCGCTGGAACCACCCGGAGCGAGGCAACATCTCTCCAGCCTTGTTCATCCCGATCGCAGAGGATGCCAATATGATTGGCGAGCTGGGCGAATGGGCGTTGCGCAAAGCGTGCGAACAGGCGGCAACCTGGCCTGGCAAGATGAAGGTGGCAGTGAATGTGTCGCCGATCCAGTTTGCCAAAGACACGCTGCCCAAGGTGATAAAGGATGCGCTGGCGGTTTCTGGCTTGCCACCGGAACGACTGGAACTGGAAATCACGGAAAGCGTGTTCCTGCAGGATTCGGATGATACCGATTCGAAGTTTCAGCTGTTGAAAGACATTGGCGTCCGGCTGGCGCTGGATGATTTCGGGACCGGTTATTCTTCGCTTGGCTATCTGAAGACGGCGCCTTTCGACAAAATCAAGATCGACCAGAGCTTTGTGCGCGGGGCGACCGAACCCGGCTCGCGCAACGGAGCGATAATTTCGGCGATCGTTGCCCTTGCCGATGCCTTGGGTATGGAGACAACGGCGGAGGGCATTGAATCGCTCGACCAGCTCGATCTGATCCGCGATTTGCAAGTCAGCCATGTCCAGGGCTATGTGTACAGCCAGCCGGTCAGCAACGAGCAGTTGCTCGCGAAATGTGAAGCGGGCGACTGGGAGATTACCCCGGCCGGCCCTGCCGTCCAGCGCGGTGATCGCATGACGATGTATCGCAAGATCGGGGCGATCCACGAAAACCATTATTACAATATTGTGCTGCGCAATCTCTCGGTCACAGGTGCGTTGATTGAAGGCATTGTCGATGTCCCGCTCGGTACAAAGTTCGTGCTCGATTTTGGCGATGGCCAGCTTGCGATATCAACCGTTGTGCGGTCGATGGGCTCGCAGCAGGGGCTCGAATTCGAAGAGCGGCTGGTCAATGACGGCAATGGTGGCTTGTGCACCAGCCGACGCGTTTCCCCCTATATGATGGCGGCGGCAGGAATGCCCATATCCAATCTGCCACCTGGATATTATGATGATGTCGAAAAGCCGGTGGGCAGTAAAGCGCTCCCGGCTTTCAGCACGGCAGCCGACTGGAAAGCTGCCTGACCGCTACCCAGCTGATCGGGTTTTCGGTATATGTATGGGAGCGGGAAGATTGCGGGGTGGCGTGGGTCTTCCCGCTCCTGCGCACCACTGCTTTTGGCAAAGTGCGATCTCTAAGATGTCAGCTTGATGCGGACACAAATTGGCCATGCAGACCGAGTGGCATGGCGACATCGAGCCAAGCACGGGCAAGGAAGCCTCGCTCCGGATGCGCCGCGTCAAATATGGTGAATGCGCTTTTCTGCTTCTTCCAATTGAGCGCTGTCCCCACCAGCCAGCCGTCATCTTCCTCGACGCCGCCGGGGCGGGGAACGAACAGATGTTCCTCGATCATCCATTCCGGGCCATAGCGGAATATCTGATCCTTGCCGTTTTCCATGTCGATCTTGACCACCGCATCAAACCAGTCGGTGCGTCCGGGCGTCGCCGTTGTACTCATATAGACAAAGCGGTTGCGCCGGGTTTCGACGCGCGGGTTGACCTTCGGAAATTCAACCCGCTGATGCAGAGGTTCGACCAGTGGGGCGCCCTTGACGGGCAGGGTGACCCGGTAGGCGCGCGCGTTCCAATCCGGAAAGATGCCGCGCATCGGCTTGAAAAATTCGAGCATCAGGTCGGCATTGCCATCATGCGCCATGTCAAAACGGATCGTGCCGTCTTCTTCTTCCCAGCCATTGCCGAAATGGAAAACGAAGCCCTCGGGCAGTTCCGTCTGGCGTATCAGATCAAAAGTTTCACGGTCAAAAATATGTACTTTCATGGGCTTGCCGGGAACAGCTCGCATACTTCCAAAGCTGCCATTTTCGATCGAACGGGTGGCGTCAGATTGGGTCGAACATTGAATTACGACCAGCGAACGACTGGTCAGAAGGAAGTCGTGATAATAGCCAGGCTGACCGAGTGGCTGGATGCGCGCCAGTTCCAGCTTGCCTGCTTTGCTCAGCCGGTAGAGTAGGACGCGCGACCCGAGCGAACCGACATTCCAGATGCGGCCGTCTTCTCCGACACGCGGATGTGCGCTGAATGGGGCCCCCTTGCTGCCTTCGCCCAGATCGACATAGCCTTCGGTCGCAAGTGTTTCGGCGTCCATGCGGACCGCGCTGCCACCCTCCCACAAGGCCCACATCGCGCCGTCGACCGGCAGGATGCTGGTGTTGGACGGATTGGTGCTGTCGGATCCGGTTAGCGGTGCCTTGATGGCAATGCCGCCGCCCGAGGTGGCGACGACGAACTTGCCGGCTTTTTCCTCCAACGAACGCTTGTGTGTTGCGACAAAACGACCGCGATAGCCGATGCCCGACGGTCCGACCGCCCAACGCTGCACCAGACCATCGCCGTCGAACCAGTGCCGGTAGCGGACACCGTCGCGCTCGAACAGCGCCGGACCGTTGCGGTAGAAGGCTCCGCGCAGTCCTTTGGGTATTTTGCCCTCCACGCGAACATGCGCAAAATCGAACTCGCCCGGCGCATTGGCAAAGGCGATGAGGCGGGGATCGGATGCTCGGGCCTTGGTGAAAGCAGGGGCGATCTCATTGATGGGATGATAGGGGTCTTGCGCAAAGGCCGGCAGGCCGCGCGCGGTTGCCAAGGCTGCAAGACCGCCCGCAGAGCCCATCAGGAAGCGGCGCCGGCTGGCCTCCATATTTTGCGGGCCAGTCATGGCGCATAGGCCAGTACAGCGGTGGTGGTGCTGTCGGCGGACAGGGAGACTTTCATCTTGTCAAATTCCGGAATGCCGCCTGTCACCATCGGGGTATTGGAAAAGCCGAAGCCTTCGAGCGGAATGCCGACCATGTTCATGTCGACTTTGCCATTGGCATTTTCGTCATGGTAAAGCTGGACGGCATAGTCGCCGGGGGCGAGGCCCGGAAATTCGATCAGCACGCTTCCGGTCTGCGCATCCTTGACGCCATAAGTCACCGTCTTGGCTTTGGCTTCGCCGGCTTGCTTGCCGAGAAGTTCTGCCCGTATCTGACCCTTGGACGACCGGACGCCGTCAACTTTGAGTGTCAGAACCAGACCGTCCTTTTCAGCGCAGTCTTTGCTTTCGGCGGGCGTGATTGGGGACGCTGCGTAAAAGAGTATCGGCAACAGCCAGATTGAATTTCGCATATCGGGTTCCTGTATAATGTTGGGAGCGGCTGGCGCTTGGGGGTGTTGCCGAACCGGTGCGTCCAGAAATGGGCAAGCCAGGGCCGGGGCGGCAAGCAGGATTGCGCGAATACCGGTTCGCGCTTCGTGAACGGTGGAAATGTCTGCACGAAATGCTAGAGAAGCGCCCCGATGCCTGAAACCAGCCACCCAGCTTCTGCGACAGCGCACAGCAAGATTCTGGGTCTTGCTGTTGCAACGGGACTTTTGCTCGCGCTGCTTGCGCCTTTTCACACCGCCGAAATCTTCAATATGTGGGAGCTTGCGGCCTTCTGGGCACTGTCGAGCATCTTTGGCTGCTATTTGCTTTACGCCCTGCAGATGGTGGCGCAGGGCTTTGCCCGGACCAGGGATATTGCGCCGCGCATCTGGCTGCCGCTCTCGGCAATCATTGCCGCCATACCCACGACCTTGATCGTCCATGCGTTGGGCCCGGCTCTCAACGGCGATATCCGGCTGTCGGCCTTCTGGCAGCTATTTCCGTCGGTGGCCATTTTGTGCCTGCCGCTGCAATATATCATCCACCTGATCCTCCGATATGATGCGGTCCACATTGCGGCATCGCAGCCCCTTTTCGCCGAAACAGCATCCAGCCTGTCAGCGGGCGCAGAGCAGATTCTGTTCGACAAGCTGCCGCGCCATCTGGGCAGGAATATCCTCTGCATGAAGACCGAGGATCATTATCTGCGGGTCTATACCGATGCAGGAAATACGCTGGTGCTGTTGCGAATGGGCGATGCCGAAAATGCGGTGGGCGGGATCGAAGGCCTGCGCGTCCATCGCAGCTGGTGGGTCGCGCGCCATTCGGTTGCTGAGGTGGTGGCAGCCGGAAATGGGCTGCAGTTGCGCCTGACGAACGGGCTGGACGTGCCGGTATCGCGCGAACGCCGCCTGTTGCTGAAATCGAACGGCTGGATTTAACCCGTTACACTTGCTTGATACGGACGCGTTTTTCGCGGCTAGTCGCCCCGCTGACCAGTTCAATGTCGCGCGCGGCTATCCCGAGCAGCCCGGCCAGTTGCGCCAGCACCGATTTTGTCGCCTTGCCATCTTCGGGGGCGGTGCGCGTCCATAATTTGAGGTTCCCATTTTCGATGGCCGCGCGCTCGACCTTGGCCCCGGGTACAACGCGAAGCGCCAGTTCGCCATTGGAATCGGCCAGCGCGCGGATTTCGTCTGCAGTCGGGTTTGCCATGCGGCTGCCTTAGGCTGACGACCGTATGGGATGCAAGCCGAGGCTGTTTAGCGCGATCCGTCAGCGGCGATTGCCTTTTCGTCGGCTTCCTTGATTTCCTTCGCGATCATCCCGCGTTGCTGACCGGCCTTCAAAGCGTTGTTGCGGAATTTATAGGTGCCTGTCAGCATCGATTTATCCATCACCGACATCCGCTTTGGCAGGGCGGCGGCATCAGAGGTCGCGCCGAACAGGGTCAGGATCGAGTCCGGAGACGCAACGCTTTCGGCCTCCTGGCTGAGATCGAGCAACAGGTGCATCGTTGCCATATCGGCGAGCTGGCGCAGCGATTTGCCTTCGGTCTTGGCAATATCCATCACCGCAAAAGAGAGCAGAATATCCTGTCGCGTATTCTCGCTCGTCCGCGTTGCCTGGGCGTTTCGCACCACATAGGCGTTCGATGCTTCGCCGTTGAAGCTGTCGGTCTTTTTCAGCTCGACCCCGCGGCTGGAGCGGATATCGGTGACGCGCCAGCTATAGACCGGGCGATAGGACGCGGAGAGGGCGGTGCGCTGTTCCTCGGTCATATGGCCGAAAAATTCGGGCAGGGCCTTGCCCATTTCGGAAACCAGCCGCTGCGGCTCATCGATGAAGATGATCATCGCATTGGGTTCACAACCTTCCTTTTGCAATTTCAGGCCAGCGGTGGTCGCATTTTTGCGCACCATATCTTCCAGCATCTTGCTCCAGTCGGCGGGGAAGCCGACGACCTTGGGGCACAGCCTTTGTTCGAAGCGACCGATCTGCTTCGACGAAGCGGATTCGTTGAGCATGTCCTTGAGCATGTAGCGCAGCTCTTCGGTCCGCCCTTTGACGACGATATCGGCATTCTTGTCCGGCTCGGCTTGCGCCATTGCGGGGGAGGTGGCGATGGCGGCGGTGCAGGCAAGCATCAGGGCGGCAAAGCGGGCAGGGCGGAAACGCATTTTCAACTCCTCTTCAGCGGGTTGCCACCCATTTAGGCGGATTGGCTGGCAAGGGAACCGTCCTTCTATCAAGCGAGGTAAATGCTCGACCAAATTGGCCGACGCGTCGACGAACGATATTCATTTTGCCTGCAAACAGCATTTGCGATAGGAACGGGTCATCCCCGGGGAGCCTGCTGTGGCTGAGAGGGATGGGTAAGCTCCATCCGACCCGTTGAACCTGAACCTGTTAGCACAGGCGGAGGGAGGGAGCGGCTTCATTCGAAACTCCGCCCTTTCTCCGTTGATATGGAGAAGAGACATGGGCGACGCCCCCGCACGCACAGAACAACCCGCCGTCACCACCGGACCTATCCGTGGTTCGAAAAAGATCCATGTCGGCCCGCTAAAGGTCGCGATGCGCGAGATTTATCTGGAGCCCTCAAGCGGCGAACCGCCGGTGCGCGTTTATGACACCAGCGGCCCTTATACCGATCCCAATGCGACCATAGACATCGCCAAGGGCCTGCCCGAATTGCGCCGCGACTGGATATTGGCGCGCGGTGATGTCGAGCAAAAGGAACAGCGGCAGGTGCGCCCTGAAGATAATGGCCAACTCGGCCCTGACCGCAGCGGTGGCGTCGCGCCTTTCCCCAATGTGAAGCAGCAGGTGCTTCGCGCAAAACCCGGCATGAATGTCAGCCAGATGCACTATGCCCGCCGCGGCATCATCACGCCCGAGATGGAATATGTGGCGGAGCGCGAAAATCTGGGCCGCGCGCGGCTCAAGGAATATATCCGCGACGGCGAAAGCTTTGGCGCTGCGATCCCCGATTATGTGACGCCCGAATTTGTGCGCGATGAAGTGGCGCGGGGCAGGGCGATCATCCCGTCAAACATCAACCACCCCGAAAGCGAGCCGATGGCGATCGGGCGCAACTTCCTGGTCAAGATCAACGCCAATATCGGCAACAGCGCGGTCGCCTCTGATGTCGCATCCGAAGTCGACAAGATGGTCTGGTCGATCCGCTGGGGCGCGGACACCGTGATGGACCTTTCCACCGGGCGCAACATCCACGACACGCGCGAGTGGATCATCCGCAACTCGCCCGTCCCCATCGGCACCGTGCCGATCTATCAGGCGCTCGAAAAGGTTGGCGGCATTGCCGAGGAGCTGACCTGGGAAATCTTCCGCGATACGCTGATCGAGCAGGCCGAGCAGGGCGTCGATTACTTCACCATCCATGCCGGCGTCCGCCTGCCTTATGTCCCGCTCGCCGCAAAGCGCGTGACGGGCATTGTGTCGCGCGGCGGCAGCATCATGGCGAAATGGTGCCTCGCGCATCACAAGGAAAGCTTCCTCTACGAACGCTTTGACGAGATTACCGAGATCATGAAGGCCTATGACGTTGCCTACAGCCTTGGCGACGGCCTGCGCCCCGGCTCCATCGCCGATGCCAATGACGAGGCGCAATTTGCCGAGCTGTACACGCTGGGCGAGCTGACCAAGCGCGCCTGGGAACAGGATGTGCAGGTGATGATCGAAGGACCCGGCCATGTGCCGATGCACAAGATCAAGGAGAATATGGACAAGCAGCTGGAGGCGTGCGGCGAGGCGCCCTTCTACACGCTCGGGCCGCTGACGACCGACATCGCGCCCGGATATGACCATATCACCAGCGGTATCGGCGCGGCTATGATCGGCTGGTACGGCACGGCCATGCTTTGCTACGTCACGCCGAAGGAGCATCTGGGCCTGCCCGACCGCGACGATGTGAAGGTCGGCGTGGTCACCTATAAGCTGGCGGCGCATGCGGCGGACTTGGCCAAGGGCCACCCGGCGGCGAAGGTGCGCGACGATGCGCTCAGCAAGGCGCGCTTCGAATTCCGTTGGCGCGACCAGTTCAACCTCAGCCTCGACCCCGATACGGCGGAGCAATATCATGACCAGACACTGCCCGCAGAAGGCGCCAAGACCGCGCATTTCTGCAGCATGTGCGGGCCGAAATTCTGCTCGATGAAGATCAGCCAGGAAGTGCGGGAGTTTGCGCGGTTGCAGAACCAGCCAGCCGATGGCTTTGTCGCGGCGGAAGAGGCCGAGGCAGGCATGGCGGAGATGAGCAAGGTCTATGACGCCACCGGGCGCGAGCTCTATATGGGGCAGGGCGATCGGGAGCATGATTGATCGCAGGGCACTTTGCGCAATGTTGCTCGCTTGCGGATTTGCTGCAATGCCACTTCAACCTATTCAGGCGGAGGCCAAGGTGAAACTTGATTTCAGCGACGTGACATTGGTTGAGGATGCCAAACGGCTTGAAGCCAAGGGCGAGTTGGTAAAAATACTGCTGTTCCCCGAGGAGTTTGGCGGAGAAGATATTCCTGCCAATGTAGTTTTCGTCCCGAAGGCTGCTGCCGACGCTAAGGCTCTCATCACTGAAACTCTGATCAAATATGTCGAAGACGACCTGATCAACAAGCTTACCGTCGAACCAGAGTATAAGGGCAACAGTTTTGTCCCTAGTCGAATAGTGATGAAGGCTAGCCATAGTGACAAGCATGGCGGATTTGAACCGACCATTAAGGTCTGGTGATGCTTGTCGCGGCAGAGGATGCCGAGGCAGGTATGGCCGAGAGGAGCAAGGTCTATGACGCCACCGGGCGCGAGCTCTATATGGGGCAAGGCGATCACGAGCATGATTGAGGGTTGAAACCATGACCGTACGCACCCCGCCCAAGGCACTGGCCTTTGATGTTTTCGGCACGGTCGTCGATTGGCGGACGAGCATCGCGGCCTTGGTGGGGCGGGTGCTCGGCGCGGCGGGCCATCCCGATATCGATGCCTTTGCCTTCACCGATGATTGGCGGATGCGCTACCTGATCGGCATGCGCGATTTCGGGCAGACGGGGCGCGGCTTTGTGAAGCTCGATATCCTGCACCGCGAAATGCTCGACGCGCTGCTCGCCGATACCGGTCTCGATCTGGCGGAGGCCGATCGCCACGCGCTGGTGATGGGCTGGCACCGGCTGGAGCCCTGGCCCGATAGCGTTGAGGGGCTGACCCGGCTGAAACGGCTTTTCCCGCTTGTCACCTGCTCCAACGGCCATATCGCGCTGCTCGTAAATATGGCGCGGCACGCGGGCCTGCCCTGGGATGCGATTTTGGGGGCGGAGGTTGCGCAAGCCTATAAGCCCGCACCCGCCGCCTATCAGCGCACCGCACAAGCGCTTGATATCGCCCCCGGCGAGCTATGCCTCGTCGCCGCCCACCATGGCGATCTGTTCGCCGCGCGCGCCGCCGGCCTGCAAACCGCCTTCATCCACCGCCCGCTGGAATATGGCGGCGCCCCGGCGCCCGACCTGCAATATCAGCAGCCATGGGATTATGAGGCGGGGAGTTTGACCGAGCTTGCTGCGGTGTTTGGGGGGTGTTGGGGACGCCAAATGAACAAGGTCTTTTACAACACTAGGCGCGAGCTATACTTGAGCATTGGTGATCGGGAGCCTGATTCATAAACAAAGTGAACTCTCATTTTGTTGGGACGAATGCTTTCAGTGCTTCAAATTCTTCCGGGTTCGATACCACTCCGACCAAAAATTCGACCCATTTATCAGAATATGTGTAGTCATTGTGAGCTGAATGGAAATGACAATAGTCCTTCTTGCAGTCTGAAGGGTTCTTCGCGCCCTTACGGGGGCGTGCTCCGAACTTCTTCCATGCCAGCTGGTGGTGGTGTGAGGTAAAGTTTTCACCTGTTTGCTCCCGCACCTTCGCAATCACTGTCGTTGGTTTATGAGGCCACAGTTCGTCACCGACGACTTTTTGCATCAGAATATTGGAAACTTTTCCAGTATCAGGGTTATTGTTGTTAAATACAATGTGCGAATCGCCCTTTGTCGCCTTTTCAAAGTGATAGCTAACTTTGAATTTGTAACTCGGACCTTCCTTACCACTGATACCAACCTGATCTATGATTGCTTGATCGATGGCTTCAATGGCTGGGGTCAGATCGTATGTTTGTAGCTTTGCCAGTTGGTCTACTTGCATTTTGCCGAACTGGAGGGACAGAGAAAGGCTGTCCTGCAATCCGGTTCTTTCTCCAAAGAGCTTGCGAATTGTCTGATCAAAATTTAAGCAGTTTGCTTGAAACAAAGTCCAATAAGTCCGCCCAATGGACGATAAGAGTTTATGCTCAACATTGTCTCTGAGAATTTTCAGTGCACTCAAGTTCTTTTTTACGTCCTCACCTAAAGGGCAATCGTCTCGGTTAAGCATTTGGCTAAGTAATAGCGAGTTGCCATCTTCATTGACGTTTTCCACGCCCTTCCGTTCATAGTATTCGTGCAGAAGGTATGTCCAAGCGATTTGACTAAGAACTGGAAAAATCTGTATCTTGAACAGTTTCGTCGGGCTATTGAAATTTTCTACAGCCGCCAGCATCGCTTCTCGTGAACGGTAAAGACGTTCATCATCAATAGGTGAAAGGCCGCTCTTTAGATCTACCAGCGATTTTTCGTATCTGAATCTGGCAATTTCATCATCAGTTGCTGCCTCAATGGGCTAGGTCTTCCACCCTGCAAATCGCCCAGGGTTTACGGACGGACTACGCCCGGTATTGATAAGCTGCTGAACATCTTGATAGGTCTCTCCATCACCTAGAAGCTTCTTCGCAATTCGCTTTTCATTTTCAGAGAGTGAAGGGGTTTTCATTGAACTCACCGCCCCACATCCGAAAACAGCCGCACATACGGAAAATACTGATACACGCGATACCGGGCCTGCCCCGTAATCTCGACCAATAGTTCAGCCTCGACAAAACGGTCGATCAGGTCGGCCGCTGCGGGGAATGAAACGCCCAGTTTTTCCATCACATTTCGATTGTCGATGAATGGATGCGTGTAGAGGCTTTCCAGCACGCGTAATCCATTGCCAGCAGAACGTCCAAAGCGATCGGTGATATTCCTCCGATGCTCCTCCCGCATGGCGACGATATTGCGCGCTGTCTCGGTTGCCTCCAGACTGACCGAAGCCACGCCTTCAAGAAAGAATTTGATCCATTCCTCCCACTCGCCTTTGTCACGAATGTTCTGCAGCAGCTCGTAATAACGGGCCCGATGCAGTTTGAACCAGTGCGATAGGTACAGCACCGGTTTCAGCAATATTTCTTTTTGGCACAGATAAAAGGCGATCAGCAGCCGCCCAACACGGCCATTGCCGTCGAGAAAAGGGTGAATGGTTTCGAACTGCGCATGGATCAGCCCGATCTTGATGAGTGCTGGAATATCGCTTTCGGTATGAACGAATTTCTCGAGGTCGGAGAGCAGCCGTCCGACTTCGTGGGGCGGTGGCGGAACGAAGATGGCATCGTTTAGTGTCGATCCGCCGGGTCCGATCCAATTTTGGCTGGTGCGCAATTCGCCCGGGTTAGCATGATTCCCCCGTACGCCATGCATCAGTCGCTCATGAATTTCACGGATAAGCCGAACGGAAATTGGCAATTCCGCCAACCGCTGCAGACCATAATTCATGGCGCGCACATAGTTCAGCACCTCGCTGACATCGCTGGGCCGGTCCGCGTCGTGTATGGCGGCCTCCGCTTCCAACAGATCGTTGAGCGACGATTGCGTTCCTTCGATCTGGCTGGAAAGAACGGCTTCCTTGCGGACATACATGAAAACGAACATGTCGGGGTCGGGCAATGTTTGGATCGATCCATCTAGCCGCCCAAGCGCACGATCCGCTTTTGACAACATAGTCTGCATTGCGCCGTCAATATCGATCGGCGGCAAGGGCGGCAGCGGCTCCGGCATGAAAGCCGAATAGTGGTTTGGCTGTTTGACATATCGGCCAGCCCTGAATTGCGTCGTCATTTCTGCCTCTAATTAAAGCCTGACTTAACTTATCGGGAGTTTTCTCATTTAGTCAAGGGTAGCCTTTAATTAGAATGAGAGGTGCCCGCTAATTAAAGGTTGGCCGTACTTAGCGGGGCATGGCAGCGTTTAATAAAGATCAGCCCTTAACCGCCTCACCCCAACCTAACCAAAGCCTCATCCAACGCCTGCAAAAACCTTGACCGGTCGGCCTTCGCAAACGGCGCTGGCCCGCCCCCAATCCCGTCCATACCGGCGCGCAGGTCGGCCATGATGGCGCGGGTGGCGATGGCGCTGCCGATGGAGGAGGTGGTGAACGGCTTGCCGTTATGGCCGATGACGACTGCTCCGGCTTTGAGGCACCGGTCCGCGAGCAAAATGTCGGCGGTGATCACGACGCTGCGTGGCCCGGCTTGCTCCGCAATCCAGTCATCGGCGGCGTCGAAGCTGTCCGATACGATCTGCCGCGTAATCAGCGGATGGTCGGGCATGCGAAAGCGCGCATTGCTGACCAGCACGACGGCCACATTGCGGCGCCAGGCAACCTTGTAAATCTCCTCCTTCACCGGGCACGCATCGGCATCGACAAGGATGCGGGGCGTCGGGATGCGCGGCGAGGGATCGGGACTGTCGGAGGTCATTTCCATTTGAGGCCATAGAGCAATTAACTCTCCGGCACCAATTTCTCCACCAACCGCTTCAACTCGCCCGCCGTGGTGTGCCCGGCGACCACTTCATGATAGCCAATCCCCGCCTTGCGCAGCGCTTCCTTTTTCACCGCATCCCTTGCCGCCGCCGTGCCTTGGTGGTGGCCGCTGCCCTGATATTCGATAGCGTGGACGACGCGCGCATCAGGGTCCATCAGTGCGAAATCGACGCGCTTTGCATTGATCGCCCAATAGGCATCCTTGTCGGGGCTCGACAAAAACTCGCCCAAGGATACCTGCGCCATAACTTGCCAGCCGGGGTTGCGCGCGATGACAGCGGCGTCGAGCGCCTTGAAAAGATTGGCCTCTGGCCGGTTTAGAAGGGCGCGCGCGCTGAAATCTGCAGCCATTACGCAGGCGAGTTGATCGGTGGCGCTGCCATTGGCTTTGGCTGTCTCGACGGGCACGACCTTGCCAAGCGGCACAACCTTGCCGCCCTTTTTACCCGCATTGCGCCCCTGCCAATAGGCACGCCGCTCTGCCCGCTTTTGCCCTTCGACCAGCCGCTCCACCCCGATACCCAGCGCCGCCCCCACCGCCAGCACGACGAGAAGGATCAAGGGTCGATCAATAAGAGCAAGTAATTCGGGCGGCATAAGGCGCTATTGTGTAAAATGGCCGACAAATGGTCAATAGTTGGATTGTTGCACCCAATCCCCGCGTGACATTCTCTCCCAACGGGGTAGGACAAGGCGATATGACCAGTCCTGCAAAATCCCCCATCCGCAAACGCCCCAACCCTTTCACCATTGCGATGGATGCATGGGCGCTCGCCGCTGAGTCCAATATGGTGATCGCGATGCGGCTGGGTGCGCTGGCCTTTGGCGGACCGGCGGCGGTGAAAGAGGCGGAGCGGATGGTTTCGGAAAAGGTCGCAGCGAACATGGCGCTGGGCTTTGACTTGATGACCGGAAAGCTCGGCACCAGCCCCGACCAGATCCTTAGCGGCAGCATCGCCCACTATTCGCGCCGCGTGCGCCGCAACCGGGAACGGCTGGCGAAATAGCTAGGCTTTCTGCCGCAACGGCTCCATCGGCTGGGCGAAATAGCGCGCCCAGACATAGCGCCAGGGCACGATGAAATAGGCGATGATGATGCCGATGCAGTCGTAGAATAACCCCTCTATATCGGGCGTCCATTTGTCCGCCATCCAGGCGCGGCCCGCGATCAGGACGATCCAGATCGTCTTCCACGCGATTTCATAGAGCATCAGCGGCAGCATCTGCAGCGGATAGCGCACGCCGAGCAGGCTCATCAGCGCGAGCGCCGCCAGCATCGATTTCGCGAGGCCGCGCATCACATCCCAGTCGGCACTTTCGAACAGCAATTGCGGCCAGACGAACATCGCCCCCATAATCCCGGCCATCAGAAGGAACAGGAAACGCATCGCGTTGATCCGCCATGTGGCGACGGGCGGCAATTGGGTGTCGTTGATCGTCTGCATGCTATTCCCCCATGCACCGGAAACGGGTGCGGCTATCTGTAATAGTGTATTATATCACTAATCCTGTCAATCGCGCGAATGCATCAGGTCATTTGCAAGCGTCTTGGCGCTTTTCGGGCCAGAAAATCGGCCGTTATCGGGGCCGTTCTCTGTGGCAGTTTGCGCGATTTTTCCAATTTTTTGCCGTCCGGGAAAGTTATGGGATGTCATCAATCCGTGTTCCGAAGGAGCTTCCCGCCATGCGCCGTTACATTTTGTCGCTGCTGATCTGCTTAGCATTGGCCTTACCCCAGATGGCGGCGGCGCAGGGACGCGATTTTTATGTGTTCCAGTACAACAGCACCATCCGCGATTTTAACAAAGCGATTGATCGCGTTAACGAAGCCAAGACGGACATGAAAACCGAAAGGGATTTTGCGCGGGGCTGCGCGCTTTTGGACGGGCTGATCTCTGATCTGAAGGAGGCGCAGATTCTGTCTGAAAAGCTGGCCGATTATGCGTACCGGATTGAGAATGACGAAGGCCATCGCGCGGCCGTGGATCAGCACAACGCCTTGCTCGAAGAACGCCATTATTGGGAAAGCGAACGCAGCCGGATGTGCAGTTAGCCGGGGAACGACGGAGACATAAAACAAGACGGCAGGCCGCATATATCTCTTGGCATCGCTCGTCCGCTCACCCATGGTGGCCGGACGGGATGAGGAGAGAGAGCCGATGTCCGCCAATGGTTTAAGTTCTGCGGAGCAGGATAAAGTTCAGGATTCGGCGTCCCGATGGGGGCTGCTCGTGCTGCTCACCATCATCAATGTCCTGAATTTTGTCGACCGGCAGTTGCTCCCCAGCTTTGCGAATTTCATAAAGCCGGAGCTCGGGCTGACCGACACCCAATATGGCCTGCTGACGGGGCTGTTCTTTATCATCTTTTACGCGGTTGCCGGACTGTTCATGGGGATATTGGCCGACCGGATGCATCGGGGAAAGCTGATCGCGGCCGCGATTGCGGTCTGGAGCTTGCTGACCGCGGCGAGCGGGGCGGCGAAGGGTTTCGTTTCGATGGCGATACCGCGCGCGCTGATCGGCGTCGGGGAATCGGCGCTGACGCCTGCGGCGACCTCGCTGCTGGCGGACCGGTTCCGCCCTTCGCAACTCGGGATGGCGGCGGCGCTTTATTATCTGGGCGTACCCGTGGGGGCGGGGCTCAGCCTGCTGGTCGCAGGCTATCTGGGGCCGACAATTGGTTGGCGCAATTGCTTCTACCTGCTGGGCGGAGCGGGGATGCTGTTTGCAGTGTTTATGTTGTTTGTCCGCGACCCGCGCGTGCCGAACGTGCATCACCATGAACATGGGCCCGGCCTGCGCGGGCATATGCGGCTGCTCGGCGCTGCACTGAAACAATCGCCGGCATTGTGCATGATGATCGGTGGCGGGGTTGCGCTGCACTTTGCAGTGGGCGCGGCGGCGTTTGACCAGATTTGGTTTGTCGAGGAACGCGGGTTCGAACGCGCCGAAATCGCCAAGCTGACCGGCTATATCACAGTGGTTGCCGGGATCGCCGGAACGCTGTTTGGCGGTTTCGCGGGGGATTGGTGGTATAAATACCGGAAATCGGGCCGCGCGATGTTGCTCTTCTGGATGTTCCTGATTGTCGGGCCTTTTTCGGTGATCTTCCGCATATTGCCAGCGGATTCGGCGCTGTTCGTGCCGGGGATCGGGCTGGGTATCTTCATCCTCTGCGCCTTTTATGGCCCGTCCATCTCGACAATCCAGGAACTCTCTCCACCCAACGCCCGTGCCACGGTGATCGCGTTCAACATATTGTGCCTGAATGTCGTGGGCCTTGGCCTTGGCATTACCGGCACCGGCTGGTTGATTGACATGTTCCGCACGGCGGGCAGTCTGGAGCCTTATACCCATGCAGCGATGACTATGTCGGTCGCCTCGCTCTTGGCGCTGCCTGCCTTCTTCCTCGCGGGACGCTGGTTCCACCGCGACAAGGCGCGGATCGAGAGCGGTTTGCCGGGCAGGTTTGAATTTGGTTGAGGGGGGGGGGGGAGCGCTATTGAGCGGCTAGCTCAATAATTGCTCCGGCCTTCGTCGCGGCGCTGTTTGCGGGCGTAGTTACGGCGGATGGCGATACCGCCGATTATGGCCAGCACGGCCATCAACGCGATCAGCGAATAGGCAATGATCAGTCGGGTTTCCAAGGCTGGTTCCTCTATGCGACTGACCCAAGGCGTTCGGAGCGCTGGCGGCGCCTTACACCCTTTCGGCGCAGAACGGGCATGAAAAGCGCTCCTGCAATGTACCGCGCGCTTTACCCTGCGCTATTTGCAGGTAGATACATGTTTGAAGGGGGTGGGATGATGGAGTTGGACGAAGGGGTTAAAAAGCGCTGGCGCTGGTTCTTTTATGCGGCGGCGGCCTATAATATCGTGATTGGCGGAGCAGGGCTGGCGAATAGTGCGGCGGCGGTGAATGACCGGATTGTCGGCCTGCTCGTGATCTGTTTCGGTATAGTCTATGCGATGGTCGGCCGTGATCCGGGGCGCTTTGGACCCATGCTGTGGGCGGGGATAGTGGGCAAGGCGGGGATCGTAGCGCTGTTGCTGCCCGATGTACTCGGCGGGACGTCAGCTCCGGGGACGGGCGCAATCCTGTCCGGCGATGCGTTGTTTACTATCGGCTTTCTGTTCTTTCTGCTGCGGCGATAGGCTTTGCATGACGGGCTTCGGCCGAGGTAATAGCTTTTCAAGCGCGTTGAAGGAGGCGGATGTGGCAAAAATATTGGGCCTTGGCGGCCTGTTCTTCAAATCGGCGGACCCGGCGGCGACTAACGAATGGTATGCGCGTGTGCTGGGCATCAAGGTGGAGCCTTGGGGCGTGGTCTTCACCCCCGATGCCGCCGCTGCACATCCCGGGGCGGCAACGGTCTTTTCTCCGTTCAAGGCCGATACCGATTATTTCGCGCCGTCGGACAAGGAATTCATGTTCAATCTGATGGTCGATGATCTCGACGGTATCCTTGCCCGCTGCGCCGAACATGGGGTGGAGCCAGTGAAAACCTTCCCAGAAGAGGCCAATGGCCGTTTCGCCCACATCATGGACCCCGAAGGCCGAAAGATTGAACTTTGGCAGCCCAAGCCGATGTAAAAAGTGGGCTGCTTGTCTTGCTTTGCAGGCGTTCTGCGAATAGCCAGTAAAAAAATGCGGGTCGCCTCACTCGGGGGAGAAGAGGCTTGAACATATCAGCTAAAGACGCAGCCCTGCGGGAACGGTGGTTTTTCACCGGCATGGGAATCATGCTGTTCCTCGTCGCCTTTATCGGTTTTTCGCGGACTTGGTATTTCGGTGCAGCCTTTCCTGATATTCCGCGACCGGGTGAGCCGTTCTATTATACCATTCACGGGCCGGTGTTCACTCTATGGATGGCGCTGATTGCAGTTCAGCCTTGGCTGATCGGGCGTGGGAACTATAACCTGCACAAACGCCTAGGCTTGTTCGGCCTTGCGGTTGCCGTGCTGGTGGTGACGACAGGTCTTTGGGGAGCATTGCTGCGGGCAGGCGGGCTCGCCGACATGCTGCAAACCGGCATGCCACCCAAAAAAGGCTGGGCAACGCCCTTTTTCAGCATGATGACCTTTACTATCCTTGCCGGCATCGGTTTCTGGAAACGCAAGAACAAGGCGCTTCATAAGCGCGCAATGATTTTAGCGACAATCGGGATGATGGGCGCGCCGCTTGCAAGATGGCCAGTCATCGGTGACTGGCCGGTGGGGTGGACGCGCTTCGTCCTTGAACTGATGATTGTCGGGCTTGCGGTTTACGACTGGCGCAGTTTGGGGCGGCTGCACAAAATTACGCTGTGGGGCGGGCTGTTGCTGGTTGCCGCACACCGCATCATCAAGCCGCTGATCTGGGATTCACCGGGCTGGATGGCATTCACCGACGCGTTGCTAAAACTTGTGGGAATGGCCTAGCCGCCCCAAGGCGGCGGCGCGACAACAGTTGTGGTCAGATCAAACTCCACACGGAAAAAGCGGGCATTTTCACCGGTGCGGCGCAGCACATAGGCAAAGCCGGGATTGGCCGCACCCTTGTCGCTGATCTCGACCTCCCAGACATTGGTCACCGATACGTCGCGGCCCTCGCGACGGAACAACGCTATGCTCTCGGCATCGACGGGAAAGGCTTGTGCGGTCGCCGTGCCCGCGTTTGCCGTATCGCCGCCATATTGGGTCAGCCTGTCCTCGCTGCCATCCTCATGCCGGTGGTCATGTTTTAGCCGCAGGCCGGTTGTGGTGCGTGTAATCACCCAGGTGCGCGAACGATCCCATTTGCCGTCAGCCTCCTTGGGCCCGACATGGAAGGGGATGCGGATTTCGCTGTCGGTGCAACTGCGGATGTGCATCATCATCGGGCGGTCTTTGAAATCTGCATCGGTGTCTTCGTCACTGGCGAGCTTGCCCGGAAACGCCATTCCGCAATGCGCGCTCAGATTCGCCCAAAAGGCGTCTTGCGGATTGGCGGGCGGGGTGGTCGCGCAGGCTGAAAGTGCAAGCGCTGCGATTATGGCCAAGCGCCGCATCAGCGTTTCCGCACAAATTCGGCGCGCAGCACCAGACCTTTGATGCCTTCAAATTTGCAGTCGATTTCCTGCGCATCGCCCGTCAGCCGGATCGATTTGATCAGCGTGCCCTGCTTCAGCGTCTGCCCCGCACCCTTGACGGTCAGATCCTTGATCAGCGTTACCTGATCGCCATCCTGCAATATGTTGCCCACGGCATCACGTACTTCGACAGTGTTCGCGGCAGCCTGTTTGGCCGCAAGTTCGGACGCGGGCAGCCATTCGCCGCTTTCCTCATCATAGACATAATCTTCGTCGGACATTTTCCCGCCTTTCTTGCGCGCGCTGTGCGCCCCGGCTGCACGATTTGCAAGCTTGCCGTGCATGACAGCGGTGGCTAACGGCAGGGTATGAAAATTTCCGCCATGATTGGCTTTACGTTTGTTGCGACATCCTTGTTCGGTGCTGCGCCCGCAATGGCCAATCCCGAACTTGAGGTTGCCGATCGCGGGACGGTGCCGACGTGCAGCGTCACCGATGCGCTGCCCGCCGAAATGGCGAAGCGCGCTGGTGAACTGGGCTATGTGCGCGAAGAGTTGATGCCCTCGACGGTCACGATGCCGCAATTTCGTGGGCGGCTTCGCTGTGCAAGGACGCTCGACGGCTTTGGCAAGGCGATTGGTATCGCGCTGGTCGAAGATTTCCTGCTGGACGGTGAGAAGATTCGCGCGCTCTATCAAGGTGATACGATTATCTTTTCATTGTCAGGCGCAACACCGGCAGCCACTTACCCCACACGCAAGGGGGAGATCCGCTGCTATCTCAGCGGCGCGGCTGCAGTCGTCCAGTGCACCACCGGGTTCGGCCCCAAAGGCGCAAGCATGCTGGTGTTGCAGAACCAGAATGAGGAATATCAGCTTGGCCTTTCGGTAAGTTCCTACGACTGGCCCGAGCATAAAGGCAGGCCATTAGCACCCTTGCACTTCCGCGCCGGAGAGAATGCGCCGGTGACGGTCGACTGGGTCAACCAGTCTCTGTCTGACCGGGACGATGTCAGCGCCTGGACCGCGATCCTCGAGGGCAAGACTTTCACCGATGCCTTGCTGCAACAGAAAGGCCCGGTGCCGATCGAGATAGAAGCAAGGCTGGCGAACGACCAACCGGTGAAGCAGGCATTCGATTTTGCCGAGATGATTGCGCTGTATCGCGCCATGGCGGCGCTGACGCGGGAAATGCCAGTGCGGTGATCATCGCCCCAATCGGGTGACGAGTGTGAAAAAGAAAGCCGTAGACCAACCGAGCAACAGCAACCCGTTTATTCCTTCGATCGCTGAAACCAGCCGCCAGGCAGGCTCGATATAGCGGTCGTCATAACCGATTCCCGCATAGCTGATCGTTGAAAAATAGACGGCTGTCTCAAGCGGCTTGATTGCTCCTAGGCCGATAAAGAGGAAGGCATAGAGCCAGATTTCGAACCCGTGCAGAAGGAAAAGTCCCAGCACGAGGCCGACGATGAAGAACATGCTGCGTGCCGACAGCGAAGAGATGTGGTGCACCTTTTCCTCGTGGAATTCCTTGCGCACCATGCGTGTAAGCAAGTTGAGGCCGAGTCCGTGAATGACGACGGTGATGATCCCCATAAGTGTCGATATTGCGAGTTGTGCCAACATTTGACCAGTATAGTGAAATTTTGGGCGCTGCCATTGATGCAGGGCAAATTGTCTGTGGGCAAAATTGGTAAGCATGGTTGCAATGCCAACTCGGCTGCGTATCGTCGCGGCGGGTGGTCCCACAACAAGCGAGAATCCTATTCATGTCCGACGAAGAACAGCCGCTGCCAACAGGTTACCAGCTTTCGGCGCTTGACCCGACCTATCGCGAAACGCCGTGGGTGCCGCTCGACCGGTTGCGTGCCGCCGACCCGGTTCATCATGACCAGCAGCTTGGCCGATACTTTCTGACGCGCGGGCAAGAGGTTTCGGAACTGATCAAGAACCGCGAACTCAACGCCGATCCCCGCAAGGCCAATGAAGGCAGTTTCTCCAAAACGCTCTATGGCAATAACAGCAAGGAATTGTCGATCCTGATGCTCGACGATCCCGAGCATAAGCGGCAACGTACGCTGGTGTTGAAGGCCTTCAACAAACGCTCGGTCGAGGCGCTGCTGCCACGCATAGAGGAAATCGCGAAGGGACTTGCCGACGATATCGAGGCGGCGGTGGGCGAGTTTGATTTTGTCCAACTGTTCGGTTCGCCCTTGCCGACCACGGTGATGGCCGAATTGCTGGGTATCAACCCCGCCGACCGCAAGGATTTCCGCCGCTGGTCATTAGGCTGCATGCAGGCGCTCAACCCGTTCCGCACGCCAGAGCAGACCGCACTGTACGAGGAATCGACCACCGTGCTCGCCGACTATCTGGCGCGCGAGGTGGATATTCGGCGGAGCCAGCCAAGCGACGACCTGATCACCCGCCTTGCGCAGGCGGAGGAAGAGGGCGACAGCCTGACGACGCAGGACATCGTGTTGCTGATCCGCCTGTTGCTGATCGCAGGCAATTCGACCACCACCGATATGCTCGGCGCGGGTGTGGTGCAGTTGCTCAAGCATCCCGATCAGCTCGCCAAATTCCGCGCGCGGCCCGACCTGCACGACAATGCGATGGACGAGATTTTGCGCGTCGAGCCACCGGTGTCACAGGTGCTGCGCAGCGCGCATGAGGATATGCAGGTCGCGGACAAGGCGATCAAAAAGGGTGACACCCTGCACATGTCGCTGTTCGGCGTGCATTACGATCCCGAAATGAACCCCGATCCGCTGCAATTCGATATCGAGCGCAAGAACGTGCAGCATTTCGCCTTTGGCGGCGGCGCGCATTATTGCCTGGGTGCGGGGCTGGGCAAGGCGCAGGCGAAGATTGCGCTGCCGATGCTGTTCGAACGCTTTCCCAACCTCGCCTTCGCGCCGGGGCGCGAGGTGAAGCACAAGGTCGCCCCCGCCTTTAACGGCTATGGCGAGGTGTGGTTGGTGAAATAGCTCCGCATAGGAGCTATTTCTTCGGCGGCCAGGGGAAGAAGCCCGAGGTGCGCTCGATATAGGCGGCATATTCGGGGCGGTTCTTTTTCAGGCTGCGTTCGAGCAACGGCTTGCCCGACCATTTGGTCAGTGTGAAGGTCAGGAAGATCGGGCCGATGATGCTCACCCAGCCAGCAGGGCCGGTTTCCGCCGCCACCAGCCAGATACCCCACCAGGTGCAGGCATCGCCGAAATAATTGGGGTGGCGGGTATAACGCCACAGGCCGGTGTCGAGCACCTTGCCCTTGTTTGCCGGATTGTGGCGGAAGGCCTTCAACTGCGCATCGCCAACGGTTTCGAAGACGATGCCGATCATCGCGACCGCCACGCCGACCCAGGCAACCGGCCCCATCACCCAGCGTCCGCCCTCGCTGGCCCATATGCCGAGCTGCGCGGGCAATGAGGTGATGAAGAGCAGGGGAGCCTGCGTCAGGAAAACCATGAGGAGCGCGGTCTTGGCCCAGCTCCAGCCCTTGGTTTCCATCGCATGGCCGATAATCTTTTTGTAGCGTGGATCTTCGCCTTCACGCCGCCAGCGTGTGACCAGATGGGCGGCAAGGCGCACACCCCATATCGTTGTGAGTGCCAGCAACACATCGGCGCGGCGGCCATTGCCGTCGATCTGGAACCAGCTCGCCCAGGCAAGGATGACCATGCCAAATGCCCAAAATGCATCGATGAACGATACATCGCGGATTTTGACCGAATAGGCCCAGAGCAAAAGGATTGCGATCATCAACGCCCCAAGGTTGATCGCCAGCATGGTCAACGCACCGCTCATGTTTCGCTCTCCCCGGTAATGCTCGCCATTTGTTTTGACGGATGTTTCGGCGTTACCTTGGCATAAACCTCTGCCACCTTCGCCATATCCGCTTCATAATCGCCGGTTGGCCAGATCATCGGGCCAAGTCCGCCGGTTTTCTTGCCATAATCCATCATTCCCACGACCATGGGCACCTTTGCGCCCATGGCGATATGGTAGAAGCCTGTTTTCCATTTGCGCACCGCGCCGCGTGTGCCTTCGGGCGCGATGGTGAGCATGAATTCCTTATGCTTGGCGAATTCGTCAATCATCGCCTGCACATAATTGCCGCCCTTTTTGCGATCGACCGGAACCCCGCCCATATCGAGCATGAAATTGCGCATCGGCCAGCGGAAAAGCCCGGTTTTCGCCATGAAATGCGGGGTAATGCCAAGGGTCTGGGTGAGTCCGATATAATAGACAAAATCCCAGTTTGATGTGTGCGGCGCGGCGATGATGATGAAGCGGCGCGGTTCGGGTATCGAGCCCACCGCAGTCCAGCCCTGTCGACGGTAAAACCACATCAGCAATGCCCGGACAGCTCGCGACAGCAGGCTGGGTTTGCGCGTCTCCAATGCCATATTTTTATGGTCCCCTCTCCTGCATGACTTTGAACGCGCGGCCAATCAAAAGCAATTAGCTTGTTTCCCGTATTGGGTGGCGCTAGTCCGCTGACATCACAACAATATAAGCGGGATTGCCATGTCAGACGCCTACACTCCGGTCATTTCGGCGACCGGGCTTTACACCCCCAGCGATACCATCTCGAACGAGGAACTGGTCGCGAGCTTCAATGCCTATGTTGATCTGTATAATGCACGCAACCCAGATGCCGAGCAGCTGGTGCACAGCTCGGTCGAATTTGTCGAAAAAGCGAGCGGCATCAAATCGCGCCATGTGATCGACAAGAGCGCGATTATCGATCCCGAAATCATGGAACCGCGCTATGCAGAGCGGCCCAATGACCAGATTTCGCTGATGGCCGAAATCGGCGTTGCCGCGTGCCGCGACGCGCTGGCCAAGGCCGGACGCGACATAGCCGATGTCGATGCTGTGCTTTGCGCCGCATCAAACATGCAGCGCGCCTATCCGGCGATGGCGGTGGAAATCCAGCACGAACTGGGCATGGAGCGCGGCTTTGGCTTTGACATGAATGTCGCCTGCTCCTCGGCCACTTTCGGCATCCAGACTGCGGCTGACTATATCCGTTCGGGCAATGCGCGTTCGGTGCTGGTGGTGAACCCCGAAATCACTTCGGGCCATTTGAACTGGCGCGATCGCGACAGCCATTTCATCTTCGGCGATGTGGCGACCGCGATCCTTGTCGAGTCCAAGGATCTGGCCCCTGCACAGCATTGGGAAATTCTCGGTACGCGGTTGAAGACCCAGTATAGCAACAATATCCGCAACAATTTCGGCTTCCTCAATCGGGCTGAAGGCAAGGGGCCGGTCGATCAGAGCGGGCCCAAGACCGACAAGCTGTTCGTGCAGGAAGGCCGCAAGGTCTTCAAGGAAGTGGTGCCGATGGTCGCGCAGATGATCGTCGATCATGCCACGCATCTCGGCCTTGAAGGCAGCAATCTGCGCCGCCTGTGGCTGCATCAGGCCAATCAGGGGATGAACCGCCTGATTTCGCAGCGCGTGCTGGGGCATGAGGCAAATGAGGATGAGAGCCCGACCGTGCTCGACACCTATGCCAACACCTCCAGCGCGGGCTCGATTATCGCCTTCCACAAGCACAGTGAAGACCTGAAGGCCGGCGATACCGGGCTGATCTGTTCGTTCGGCGCGGGCTATTCGGCGGGCACGGTGTTCGTGCGGAAGGTCGCATGAGCCGCGCCGATACGCTGGCGCTGCTGTCGCGTTATTATGAGGCATTCAACGCTGGCAATGGCGAAGGCATGCTGGCCTGCCTGACCGACGATGTCGCGCATGACATCAATCAGGGCGACCGGCAGTCGGGCAAGGAGGCGTTCCGCGCTTTCCTCGCGCATATGGACCGGTGTTACAAGGAACGTCTCACCGACATCGCAATGATGGCGAATGAAGATGGCAGCCGTGGTTCCGCAGAATTCATCGTGCATGGCGAATATCTGGCGACCGATGAAGGCCTGCCCGAAGCGGCAGGACAGACCTATGAATTGCCCGCAGGCACCTTTTTTGAAGTGCGTGATGGCCTCATTTCGCGGGTATCGGTTTATTATAATCTGACCGACTGGATCCGGCAGGTCGGAGGCTGAATTGGCGATTGCGGTGCGCACGCTGACGGGTGCGGAAATCGCCGCAGCGCTCGACGATCTTGCGCGCTTGCGCATCGAGGTTTTCCGCGCCTTCCCCTATCTCTACGACGGCGATGTCGGCTACGAACGCGATTATATAGCCGAATTTGCAGCCGCCCCTGATGCTGCACTGGTTGCGGCTTTCCATGATGACCGCATTGTCGGTGCGGCGACAGCCTCACCCATGGGCGCGCAAAAGGTGGAGTTTCAGCGCCCCTTTGTCGAGCGCGGTCTGGATGTCGACCGGCTTTTCTATTTCGGCGAGTCGGTGCTGTTGCCCGATTATCGCGGGAAAGGCATCGGCCACGCCTTTTTCGACTATCGCGAAGCTGCGGGTCGAGCGGCAGGGGCGGAGCAGGCAAGTTTCTGCGCAGTCATACGGCCTGACGACCATCCTGCCCGACCCGTCGATTACCAACCTCTCGATGCTTTTTGGAAGAAACGCGGCTATGCGCCTGTTTCCGGCTTCGTGACTGATTTTGATTGGAAGGAAATCGGTGGCGCAGAAGAGGTGTCGCACCAAATGCAATATTGGATTGGCCAGCTATGAACGCCTTTACCATTGCCGCCGCGCAATATCCGATCGACGAAGTCCGCAGCTTTGCCGAATGGGAGGATAAGCTGGCGCGATGGGTCGAAGAAGCCAAGGCAGGCGGGGCGAGCCTCGCGGTCTTCCCCGAATATGGCATCATGGAACTGACCGCTGCGAACGCCAAGGCGCGCGACGATCTGGCCTATTCGCTCGAATGGTTGTCGGATCACCGCAGCGACATTGACGCCGCCCATGAACGGCTGGCGGCCGAACATCATATCCATATCTGCGCCTCATCTTGCCCGACGCGGGTGGGGGCGCAATTCCACAATGTCGCGCGCCTGTTTGCACCCAATCGCAAGATGGGGGAACAGGCGAAAATCGTGATGACCCGTTTCGAGCGCGAGATTTGGGGCGTATCCGGCGCGCGCGACCTGATCCTGTTCGACACTGCCCTGGGCAAGATTGGCATCGCTATCTGCTACGACAGCGAATTTCCGATGATCGCCCGCGCATTGGCAGAGGCTGGTGCAAAGCTGTTGCTCGTTCCATCGGCAACCGATGGGCTGACAGGCTATTGGCGGGTGCGCATCGGTGCGCAAGCCCGCGCGTTGGAAAACCAGTTTTACGCCGTACATTCGCCGACGGTTGGGGAGGCGCCGTGGTGCCCCTCGCTCGATAGCAATCGCGGTGCCGCCGGGGTCTACGGCCCTCCCGACATCGGCTTTCCGGACAATGGCGTCGTTGCCTTGGGTGAACTGGACAAGCCGATGTGGTTGTTCGCTGACGTCGATCTGGAAAAAGTCGATAAGGTTCGCGCCGAAGGCGCGGTGTATAATTACAAGCATTGGGACGAACAGTCTGATGCGCCTTTGCCAAAATTGCAGGTGACGACGCACAGCTTGCTATAATCGGTGTGCGCTATTCGGTGACGATCCGTTTCTGCGCGCGCCAATCCTCGGGGCGCTCGAAGGCGCCGATCCAGATGCCTTTTTTCGCGGCACGCGCCGCATCCTCCTCGTCAGGATAGTCGCGCACGCCCAAATATTCATGGCTGATGGCCATGCCGTCGCGGACTTGGGCAGCGGCAACATCGGCCGTTTGGCGGGTGGAGCAGGTAGCTAGCGCGCGGCCATATTTGTCTTTGGCTTGTGCTTTGCAGACAAGGCCGGGTTCTAGCAGGCGTTTTTCGAGAGCGGCACGTGCGGCTTTCCCGCACTGCCATTCAACGCCCTCTGCATCGCGGCAGGTCTGGCGATATTCGGGAGCATCAATGCCATGGAGTCGCAATTTGCTGGCGCCGATGGTGAAGCTGTCTCCATCCGCTACGGCCACTTTTTCACCACTGGCGGAAATCGATTCCCGAGGGTCATAGAACCAGGCTGCGGCAAACATGAAGCCGAGCATCAGTAAGGCGATCAAGCTTCTGCCTAAGCGGCGTTTTTTCGGATGGGTCCGGCTAGCCGGAAATCGCAGAGCCCTCACAAATGGCCGAGCGACGGATATTTGGCGCGGATATGGTCATAGATAGCCGGATGCAGCCGCTGCAGAAACGAACAGCCATATTCATCCTGCTTTTTCCAGACGATGACCGCTTCCAAGGGGGCGAAACCCGGCAGGGTGACATGGATATTCTTGCCTTCGCCCATATAGGTCACTGATGAAATGCGGCAGCCCGACTGGGACAAATCCATGATCAGCGCCTTATGCCGACCTCCGCCATGTTCGCGTACATCAATGGTTATATAGACTTCGCCGCGTGAAAACCTGCGATGTTCGTCGCTTTTATCTACAGTTTCATCCCGTTTGTCCGGGCCTTTTGGCATGGAATGCCTTTCCTGCAAGCGATTGCTTGTATGCATCATAGATTATCACGTTCAAAATTTAAGTCCAAACTGAATAACGCCGTTAAAAATTGATGATTTAGCTGGTGGGCGAGAATTTACCCATTGCCGGGTCGATTGGGGTCAATCGAGGATCAACCCCAAGGCGACGTAAATCAGCAATGCAGAGCCGAAGCCGAACAGCGTGGCGAGTACGAAAACTACGCGGATTACCGTGGCGTCGACGCCGGTCCAGTTGGCGAGGCCTGCGCAGACGCCCCAGATTTTCTTGTTGGCGCGATCAAGCACTAATTTGGTCATTTTGCTTTCCTTTGAAGTAACGGGTTTGATGACTGGGGGCAGGTCGAATTTCGGGTTCATCAGACGATACCACCCTGAAGTGCGGGGGCGATGCTCATCCCGACCGTGACGAAGGCGCACAGCAGAGCGGCTGCGATCGAAAAGAGCTGGTTGCGAGACGAAGCGTTCATTTCAAATTCCTTTCAGGTGTGACGCTGTTACGCGAGATAGGGGGCTACGGGAGCAACTGCCGGGGCAACGCTGACGCCGATGGTCAGGAATGCACATGCGATAGCTGCGAAGATCGAAGCGAACTGATTGCGGGTCGAAATGGTCATTTTAAATATCCTTCCTTGTTCATGTTCCGGAGTGTTCCGGGGATGCCAAGGTTACTGCAGGAGGCGTGCCAGATTTGAAAAAAACAATAATAACAAAGGTATAAAATTGTCCGGTGTAAAAAACACGATTTTACGAACCTGAATATTGGGAAAATACGCCAACATTTTGGGGCTGCTGTGGTGGAAATTGCGCCAAGGCGCACCTTACCCCCAAATCGACGTTGACGCGGCCAGCATCTCGGATAGGGCATCCTAATGGCGCTCGATCGGCTCAACCTGACAGATTTTCGCAACCATGCGGCTTTGAGTGTGCGTCCGCAGGGGCGCTTCATCATTCTGCATGGCGCAAACGGGGCCGGTAAGACCAATATATTGGAGGCCGTTTCGCTGCTGGTGCCGGGGCGGGGTCTGCGCCGGAGCAATTTGCACGAAATGGCGCGACAAGGCGGGGCCGGGGGGTTTACCGTCGCTGCAACCCTAAACGGGACTGCGCTGGGCACAGCTGTGTCGGCTGACGCGCCGGGTCGACGCATAGTGCATATCAATGGTGCAAACTCTGCCATCAACGATCTGGCCGAATGGCTTTCGATCCTGTGGCTGACGCCTGCGATGGACCGGCTGTTCATGGATGGCGCTGGCGCACGGCGGCGTTTCCTTGATCGGTTGGTGCTGGCGCTTGAGCCGTCGCATGCGCTCAACAGCAGCCGCTATGAAAATGCCCTTCGCCAGCGCAACCGTATGCTGTCCGAAGGGCAGGGCGATGCCGCCTGGTTCGACGCGGTCGAGGCAAGCATGGCGCAATATGCCGCCGCGATAATCGAAAGCCGGGCGCGCACAGTGGTGCAGCTTTCCGAACGGCTTGCCGCCATGCCACCATCGCCCTTTGCCCGGCCCAAGCTTGCGCTGGAGGATGCGGAAATGCCCGATGTTGCCGCGTTGGCCGAAGGCTGGAAGGCCAATCGCGGGCGCGAGCGGGCGGCAGGGCGCACGCTGTCCGGCCCGCACCGCAACGACCTGCTCGTTCGACATGACGGTCACGGCCAGCCTGCGGCAAGTTGTTCAACGGGCGAGCAAAAAGCGCTTTTGCTCTCGCTCATCCTCGCCCATGCCCGATTGGTAACCGAATTGCGCGGCGCGCCGCCGATATTGCTGCTCGATGAAGTTGCAGCCCATCTTGATCCCGGCCGTCGTGAAGCCCTGTTCGAGCGGCTTTACAATACCGGTAGCCAGGTCTGGATGACGGGGACGGAGGAGAGCCTGTTCGAAAGTGCAGGGACAGACGCCCTGCGGCTGTACATCGCCGACAGCGCGCTTGGCTGAAACCGGTGAGTGCGATAAGCGCAGCAGAATGACGCAAACTGCTCCTGATCTTGCCAGCCATTATGTCGCGCGCGGAATGCGCAATCCGCAACTTATCGAGGCGGCGCTGGCGATAAATGAAGACCGTTTGCCCGATGCCGAGCCGATCCTGCGCGCGCATCTGCGCAACGATCCGTTCGATGTGGCGGCCATCCGCCTGATGGCGCAGCTGGCGGCGCGGCTGGGGCGGTTCAAGGACAGCGAGGCGCTGTTGAGGAGAGCGTTGGAGCTGGCACCCGATTTCACCGCAGCAAAATCCAATCTGGCAGGCATTTTATACCGGCAGAACCGGTTCGAAGAGGCAGTCGAGTTGCTTGACACGGTGCTGCAGGTCGATGCTGACGATGCAAGCGGACAGAGCCTTATGGCGGCGGCGCTGGGCCGCATTGGCGAATATGATGAGGCGCTGGCGCTTTATGGCGCATTGACCCGGCGTTTCCCGCAGCACGCCAAGCTCTGGATGAGCTATGGCCATGTCCTCAAGACCGTGGGGCAGCAGGACGAAGGCATTGCCTCCTATCGCCGCGCATTGGCAGTGGAGCCGACCCTGGGCGAGGTCTGGTGGAGTCTTGCGAACCTGAAGACCGTGCGCTTTGACGAGGCTGACATAGCTGCGATGGAGGCTGCGCTCGAAACCGCAGGGCTGTCCGACGACGACCGGCTGCATCTGCATTTCGCGCTCGGCAAGGCGTCTGATGACCGGCGCGAGGCTGAAACCTCTTTCGGCCATTATGACCGGGCGAATGCGATCCGGCACAGCCAGCTCGATTATGATCCCGATGTGGTGACGGGCCATGTGGACAAGATCATCGCCACCTTCACCCCCGAATTCATCGCCGCCCGTGCAGGGCAGGGCGATCCCACGCCCGATCCGGTATTCATCCTCGGCATGCCACGGGCAGGATCGACCCTGCTTGAACAGATATTGGCCAGCCATTCGCGGATCGAAGGCACGATGGAATTGCCCGACTTGCCTGCGATAGCGCTGCGCGAAGGCAAGGCGACACCGAGCGGCTGGGTCGATGCCGTAAAGGATATGTCGGCGGAGCGATTGGCCGAGCTCGGTGCGGAATTCCTTCAGCGTACTGCCGTGCAGCGCAAGACCGACAAACCCTTTTACATCGACAAGCTGCCCAATAATTGGGTCTATACCGGCCTCATCCACCTGATCCTTCCCAATGCCAAGATCATCGACGCGCGGCGGCATCCGCTCGATTGCTGTTTCTCCAACTTCCGCCAGCATTTCGCCAAGGGGCAGGCGTTCAGTTACAGCTTGTCTGACATGGGGCGCTATTATGCCGATTATGTGCGGCTGATGGCGCATTTCGACAAGGTGCTGCCGGGGCGCGTCCACCGCGTGATCCACGAACAGGTGATTGAAGAACCCGAAGCACAGGTGCGCGCGATGCTGAACTATCTGGGTGTGCCGTTCGAGGAAGCCTGCCTTAATTTCCACCAGAACAAGCGCGCGGTTCGCACCGCGTCGAGCGAGCAGGTGCGCCGCCCGATCAATCGCGACGGCGTGGAGCAATGGAAACCCTATGAGCAATGGCTCGATCCGCTGAAGGCTGCTTTGGGTGCATTGTGGCGAAGCTACCCGGCTGTGGGTGTCGAAAACTGATGGCTGTGATTTTTCACCGTAGCCCTGAGCCTGTCGAAGAGCGTTTATCGGCAAGGCGTGCTTCGACAGGCTCAGCACTACGGTTTTATTTAGATGCAATTCTAACTAAGACCGAGTCGTTATGCTGAGCCTGCCCAACATCTTGACGCTTTCACGCATCCTGGCGGTGCCGATATTGGTGTTCCTGCTGTGGCCGGGCACGCGACCGGGCCTGACCCAGCCCTTGCCGATCGATTATTGGCTGGCCTTCGCGCTCTACTGCCTGATGGGGATTACCGATTATTTCGACGGCTATCTGGCGCGCGCGCAGGGGACAGTTTCGAAACTCGGTGTGTTCCTTGATCCGATCGCCGACAAGATCATGGTCGGTGCGGTCATCTTGCTGCTGGTCTTCACCCGCGATGTCGATGGCTGGCACGTGATTGCCGCGCTGATCATCCTGCTGCGCGAGATTACGGTTTCGGGCCTGCGCGAATTTCTCGCCGGATTGCAGGTGTCGGTGCCGGTGTCGCAACTGGCCAAATGGAAAACCACGGCGCAGCTGGTCGCTTTTGGCGGCCTCATCCTTGCTGGTGCGTTGCCCGACTGGGCGCTTCTCAAAACCGCCGCGCTCGGCCTGTTGTGGGTTGCCGCTGTACTGACGATCATCACCGGCTGGGATTATCTGCGCGTCGGCATCAAGCATATGGATTGACCATGAAGCTGGTCTATTTCGCACGCGTTCGCGAAGCAATGGGCAGCGACGGCGAGGAGATGGAATTTCCCGCAAGCGTGCTGACGGTTGGCGATGCGATTGACTGGCTGGTCGCGCAATCGCCGCGCCATGCGGAGGCCTTTGCGGACAGGTCGAAGCTTCGCTTCGCGCTCGACCAGCGCATGGTGAAATCTGACGCACCGGTAACAGGCGCAACCGAATTTGCCATCTTCCCGCCGGTCACGGGCGGATGATCCGCGTTTCGGTTCAACGCGAAGCATTCGATATAGCTGCCGAAACCGTGGCGCTGGAGGCAACGGGTGTTGGCGCGGTTGCGACTTTTACGGGCAATGTGCGCGGCGATGACGGTGTAACCGCGATCGAGCTCGAACATTATCCCGGCATGACCGAGGCGAGCCTCAACGACATTTGTGCGATAGCGCAGGAGCGCTGGGGCTTGACCGGCTGTACAATCATTCATCGCGTTGGACGGATGAAGGTCGGCGAGCCCATAGTGCTCGTTGTAACCGCGTCGCCGCACCGCGCGGCTGCGCTGGAGGCCTGTGCCTTCCTGATCGACCGGCTGAAAACCGACGCTCCTTTCTGGAAACGGGAATATCGGGGCGATGTTGCGCATTGGGTGGAGCAGAAAACGAGCGATGTCGAACGCGGCCAGGGTTGGGACGGGTGAACTATATCGATGAAATGGGGTGGGGTATGAAGCGTTTGAGAGATATCGCCTTATGCGGTGCGATCGCATTGGCAGCTATAACTCCGGTTCAGGCCCAAGCGGGTGCATCCAAAGAGACCGCAGAAAGCTTTTCGATCAGCAAGGGGCGCATTGATGCGGCTTTGACGGGCATGGTCAAGGATGGGCGGGCAGTGGGCGTTTCGGCGCTGGTGTGGAAGGATGGGCGGGAGGTCTATTTCGGCAAATCGGGCCACGCCGACCGCGAAAATGGCAAGCCGATGCAGCGCGACACGATCGTGCAGATATACTCCATGACCAAACCGGTTACCGGCGTCGCGCTGATGCAATTGTGGGAGCAGGGGAAGTTCGGTCTCGACGATCCGGTGGCGCGCTATCTGCCCGAATTTGCCAATATGCAGGTTTATGCCGGCAAGGACGTCAACGGTGTTGCGCAATATCGTCCGGCGGGCCGCCCGATCAGCATCCGTGACCTGATGCGACATAGCGCGGGTTTTGCGGGTGAGGGCAAGGAAACGCCCGCGCATGAAGCGTTCAGCCTCGCCAAGCCCTCGGCGCTCGATCACGACCTGTCCGAACTAGGCCGCCGTTTGGCGCGCGTGCCTTTGCTGCATGATCCCGGCGAACGCTGGGTTTATGGCATTTCGGTGGACGTGCAGGCGTTGCTGGTCGAGAGGCTTTCGGGCCAGCCCTATGCAGAATATGTGAAGCAGCATATCCTTGATCCGCTCAAGATGCGCGACACGGCATGGCGCCAGCCGGATGCCAATTTTGCACGCTTCGCAGCCATGTATCTGCGCAAAGATGGAAAATTGGAGCGCGCGAGCGACGCGCAAGCCCGTATGCTCAATTTTGAGGACAACAAGCTCACCCCAGGCGCTTATGGCCTTGCCTCCACGCTCGACGATTATATGCGCTTCGCCCGGATGCTGTTGGGTAAGGGCCAGTTGGAAGGGGTGCGCATTCTGAAACCATCCACGGTCGAATTGATGGCGAGTGATCATCTTGATCCGCGGGTAACCGACCGGCAATGGTTGCCCGGCAAGGGCTCGGTCGGTTTCGGCTTCGACTTTGCCGTGCGCAAATCGCCACCGCAGACGAAAGAGGAAAATCGCGGTGCGACCGGCGAGTTTTTCTGGGATGGTGCTGCAACGACATTGTTCTGGGTCGATCCAGCAAACAATCTGGCGGCGGTCTATTTTGTGCAGGTGATGCCATTTGACGGCACATTGCACCATGACATCCGCCAGGCGGTCTATGGGGCGAGCTATCTCGGACCGTCCGGCGATTAGGCGTTGTTGACCAGTTCGCGCATCGTTTCGGCGAGCAGTTCGAATTCAGGCTGACGCGGGCTGTTGGTGCGCCATACGAGTGCGATTTCACGGCTGGCATGCGGCGCGTCGAGCGGGCGGGCCAATACTTCGGTGCCGTTGAGCAGCCCGTTCTTCACCGCAATTTCGGGTACCAAAGTCTGGCCGAGGCCGTTATCGACCATCTGGATCAGCGTGTGCAGCGAAGTGCCAAGCATCGTTGCCGACGCGCGCAATTCGGGGCGGTTGCACGCAGCGAGGGCATGATCCTTCAGGCAATGTCCGTCGACGAGCAGCAAGAGGCGCGATTCATCGATCATTTCAGGGAGGATAGTGCTTGGCGGATTGTCCGGCTCGCCCTTGGGAAAGGCAACATAAAGCCGGTCGTCGAATAGCTTGGCATGCTCGGTATCGCCGCAACCATAAGGCAGCGCCAACAGCACGCAATCGACCTGCCCGCGGTGTAGTGCCTCACACGCAGCTGCACTGGTTTCTTCGCGCAGATAGAGCTTGAGATCGGGATATTTCTTGCGCAGTGCAGGCAGCAGGCGCGGAAGCAGGAAGGGGGCGATGGTCGGGATCACGCTCATCCGCAATTCGTCGGCCAACGGCTTTCCGGCAGCGCGCGCCATATCGGCCAGTTCCTCGGCCTCGCGCAATATGCGGTGCGCCTTGGCAACCATTTTCTTGCCCAAAGGGGTGAAGCGCACAACGCGGCGGGTGCGTTCGACCAGCACCAGCCCGAGCAGCGACTCGAGCTCGCGGATTCCTGCGGACAATGTCGACTGCGTGACATAGCAGGCATCGGCTGCTTTGCCGAAATGGCCATGCTCCTCGAGCGCGACCAGATATTGCAACTGTTTCAGCGTTGGCAGATAGGTCGACATAAAGCGGTCCAATCGATTAATCGGGCTTAATTAATCGCCTTATCCGATAAAATCCATGTTTTTCCTTTGACCAAGGTCAACAGGTCTGGAATTATTTGCATCAGCGCTTAACTTTACAGGCGTAACAAACGAATGGCCAATGCGGACAGGAAGTCCGCACTGCGGGTTGCGGGAGGTAAAAGGCCATGCTTGGAAATTTTGTCGAATATCTCGACTCGATCAAGGCACGCGATCCGGCGCCGCGTACACGCTGGGAGATTTTGCTCTATCCGGGCGTATGGGCGCTCGGGATGCACCGTGTCGCGCATTGGCTGTTCAAGGGCGAGATGTATTTCCTCGCGCGGTTGGTGAACCACATCTCCCGCTTCCTGACAGCGATCGATATTCACCCGGGCGCGACAATCGGGCGGAATTTCTTCATCGACCATGGCTTTGTGGTGATCGGCGAGACCGCCGAGATCGGTGACAATGTGACCATCTATCAGGGGGCTACGCTGGGCGGCACCAACCCGACCAGCGGACAAGGCGGCAAGCGCCACCCGACTTTGGGCGACAATGTGATTGTCAGTCTGGGTGCGGCGATCTTGGGCCCGCTGACCGTCGGCGCGAACAGCCGTATCGGTGCCAATGCGGTGGTCACCAAGGATGTGCCCGAAGGTGCGACGATGGTGGGCATTCCGGCCAAGCCGACTTTGGTCGAAGTGAAGCCCGAAACGCAGAATTTTGTGCCTTATGGCACACCGTGCAGCGAACGCTTCGATCCGGCGACGCAAAAACTCGAACTGCTGCAATGCGAAATGGAAACGATGCAGAAGCGCCTCGCCGTGCTGCTCGAAGAGCGCGATGCCCTTGCGGCGGCCAAAAGTTCGGCACGCAAGCGTGGAGGTAGCAAACCGGCTTGAGCGCGATCATCACGCCCTTTCCGGTTTCAGCGCGCCATCCGGCGCAGGTCGGCTTTGAGCGTGACGAACTTACCCGCATTTTGGATTTGTACGGTCGCATGGTTGCGGCGGGAAACTGGCGCGACTACGCCATCGATCTTGGCCGCGATGTAGCCATTTTCTCGGCTTTCCGGCGCACAGCCGAACGCCCCGAATATCGCATCGTCAAAGACCCCTCGCTGCGCAACAAGCAAGGCATGTGGGCGCTGATTGGTGAAGGCGGCGCCGTGCTGAAACGCGGGCACGAACTGGTGCCGGTGCTAGCGCCGGTGGAGCGCAAACTGCTGAAGCTGGTTGAGGGCTAGCGGGCTAATTACTTGCGTTCCAGAACCGTAGCCCTGAGCTTGTCGAAGGGCGCCTTGCGGTTTACGCTGTCCCCTATGACCAGCGACTGGATGTTCCATTGCTATTTGCTAAGATGTTCTGACGGCACATTTTATTGCGGCCATACAGATGATCTGGACAGGCGGTTGGCTGAACACCAGTCGGGTGTATGCGGAGGATATGCTTACAAGCGCCGACCGGTTGAACTTGCGTGGAACGATGCGTTCCAGTCGCGTGATGATGCCAAGGCTGCCGAAAAGCGGATCAAGGGTTGGAGCCGGGCAAAGAAGGAAGCGTTGATCTAACGCGATTGGGCGCGGATATCAGAGCTTGCCCGATGCCGTGGTTTGAACCGATAGGCGCCCTTCGACAGGCTCAGGGCTACGGTTTTCTTGCGCGGGAACCCTTAAGCACTCACCGGTAAAGTCGGCCAATACTCGGCTATCTCGCCCCCGTCGAACACCGCGATGTCGCCGAATTGCAGGAACAGCGCCTCGCTCTGGTCTGGGCGCAGGAAGATGGTGTCCCCCGGTTTGAGGGCAATTTTCTTCGAACCGGTCAGCAATTCCTGATTGGAAGAGCGGCCGAACAGCTTGGAATATTGCAGGCCTTCCGGCGATGCGGGTTTGGCAAGCCAGTGGCCGCCATGGATGTAGAAGCCGCGTTCGGTGTTGCGATCCCACCAATGGAGTGCGCCCGATAGCGGCTCGAGGCCGGGTAGTTGCTGGTCGCTGCTGGCCTTGAGCACGGGTGTGGCTATGAAAGCCGCCGGGGTCAGGTCGGCCAGATCGTCATAGTCGAAATCGCCGGGTTTGACGAAAGCGGAGCCGACCGAGACCTCATTGGCGACGGTTCCCTTGCAGTGGCGGCGGAAAGTGGGGCTGCCTGCGCCGTTGAGTGTCATCGCGCCGATATCGAGGTCGGCAGACTTCAATATTCCGATAGCGTTTTTATAGGCTGCCTGCGTCGCCGCATAGGTCTTGTCCGGGTTCGGCATTTTGGGGACGTGCGGGTCATAACCCATCAGGCCTGAGAGCTTTACGCCGGCCTTTTTCGCGGCCCCGACCGTGTCGGAAAGCATAGCCGGATCGGCAAAGCCGCCGCGATGGAGGCCGACGTCGATCTCAAGGCTGGCATTCAACTGCACCCCGCGTGCCTTTGCCACCTCGATATATTCGGAGAGGCGCAGCGGCGTATCGATCAGCCACTGCACATTGGCGATGGCAGCGCTACCCGCTTTATCGATCACGCGCGCATATTCGCTGGCGGGGAGGGGCTTACCCATCAGATAGTCAACATCGGCGCGCTGCGGCAACAGTTGGAGCAGCATCTCGGCACTGAACACCATCAACCGGTTGCTGCCCATTCCGGCAAGCACCGCATCCAGCAGCTTGGGTGAAGGCAGTGACTTGGCGACGACGCGCAACGGGAGGCCTGCCTTGTCGACGCTTTGCCGGATAGAGGTCACATTGGCGGCAAGTCTCTTGCGGTCGATGACCAGCGTGGGGCGGTTGAGACCGGCACGGCCGAGCGCAGCAGCTAGCCCTTTGAAATAGTCGCTGTGCATCGCTCCCTCCTCTGCCGGGCGCAGCAGCATTGCACCCGCTCCCGCTGCAATCAAGGCACCGCCGCCAATAAAGAAGGTGCGGCGCTTCATCCGAAAATCCGTTTCAGGAACGGATTGAGCATCCGGCCTTCGGGATCGACCGCGCGCCTTACCGCATCCGCCTCGGCAAATTGCGGATAAAGCCGCTTGAAATCCCGCGCGCCGAGCGAATGCAGCTTGCCCCAATGCGGGCGCCCCCCAGCTTCGCGGAATACGGGCTCGGCCAGCTTGTACATCCAGTCATGGTCTTCCTTGTACCAGGCGTGCACCGCTATCGAGCCGCTTTCGCGCTCGTAAAAAGGCGACAGCCAGGCATCGTCGGGGGCTATGATCCGCGCCTCGATCGGAAAGAAAACGCCACGCGCGTCGCTTTCGATCCGGCGGATGATTTCACGCAACACGCCAACCTGCTCGCCAATCGGCAGGTGATATTCCATTTCCTTGAAACGCACCGGCCGCTCGTTCGAAAGCAGTTTCCAGCCTTCGTCGATGGCGATATCGGGCGGGATGTCGGCCATTGCCGATTGCGCGGCTTTCTTACGCAGTTCAGGCGCAAATTCGAACAGGTCACGCAGCGATTTCAGGTCCATCAGCGTATCGGTATCGCCATCGGGCCCGCGCGGACTGACCGGTTCGGTTGTTGTGTCATGTGTGATGAGCGCCGATTTGCCAGTAAAGGGGAGGACGAGGAATTCGGCATTGCGATGCTTTTCGGCGAGCGCAGGCCATTGGCGCAACATGTCTTCGGTGTCGACCAAAGTGACGATTTTCTTCACCCGTTCGAGCGGGCGGTTCTGCAAGGTGACTTCGCTCAATACGCCAAATGCGCCCAGCGATACGCGCGCGGAATGAAACAGGTCTGGCCTTACATCGCGGCTGCATTCCGCGACTTCGCCATTGGGCAGCACTAGCCGCATCGCGGTCACTTCGCCATGGATCGCCTTTACGCCTTTCCCGGTCCCGTGCGTGCCGGTGGCCAACGCGCCTGCCAGCGTCTGTTTGTTGATATCGGGCAGGTTGGGCATTTCCTGCCCAATCCCGGCGAGTAACGGGCCGAGCGCGGAAAGTTTGGTCCCTGCTCGAACGGTCGCGGTCATCGCCGTTGCATCATGGCTAACAAGCCCGCTCAACCGATCGAGCGAAAGCAATGTGCCCTCGGTCGGGACCAGTGCGGTGAAGCTGTGGCCAGAACCTACAGGACGCACGGGCGTCTGGGCTTTGGGCAGCAGGGCGGCGAGCTCGGCCTCGTTTGCAGGGGCGGCGCGGGCGGCTGGATAGGCATGCTCGTTCCCCGCCCAGTTCGACCAGAGAGCACGGCCGTTGGTATCTATGGCGACGGGCGGTTCAGGCTCACGGCTCAACCACATTCGCCGTCCGGCCAGCCCGCCGATGCCCAGCGCCAGCAGTCCGGCTCCTCCCAATAATGCGCGACGGCCCAGTTTCATTGTTTTTCCTCCCGGCCAGCCATGAAGCGGATCAAGGCTTTCATGTCATCAGGTGTGCAGCTGAAACATTGGCCGCCGGCGGGCATGCCCTTCTTACCCTGAATGGCAGCCGCAAGAAGCACATCTTCGCCTTGTGCCCAGCGCGCATCCCAAAGGGTGCGGTCGCCGGTCAAGGGCGCGAGCGAATCCTTGACGGTATGGCAGGCCTTGCACGAGCCAGCATAAAGTTCGGCGAGTTTCGGATCGGATGGTGACAGCATCGCGCTCTCCGCCTCGCTCAGCGGCTTGGGCGGGGGCTCTCCGCTGCCACAGGCCGCAAGTGGCATTGCCAGAATCGCCAGCGCAATTTTTCGCATGCTTTCCCCTTCCCAAAGCAAGAAATATAGCTATAACTATATTTCGTCAAGCAGGATAATGGAATGCAGCGCAGGCCCCTCCAGAAACGATCAATCGCGACACGGGAAAAGCTGCTCGATGCGGCGGGCGAACTGCTGGCTGAAGTTGGGGTGGAGCGGCTCAGCACCAATTTGGTTGCAGCCAAAGCCGGTGTCACGCCGCCGACGCTCTACCATTATTTCGATGACAAATATGCGCTGCTGGCGGCGCTGGGAATGCGGCTGATGGCGGCGCAGAATGCGCTGGTCCCGCTGGAGCCGGGGCAGGGGGAGGATGCAATCGCCAAGTCTCTGCTCGACCATGTCGACCTGACACGCCAGAGCCCCGGCGGACCATGGGTGATGCGGATGCTGCGCGCGGTGCCGCAATTGGCCGAGGTGCGGCTGGCGTCGCACCGGATGCTGGCAGAGGCTTTGGTGGAGCGCGCGCTGGCATTGGAGCCGCGGCAGGATCGGGCCAGTCTGGAGCGCCGTGCGCGGCTGGCGGTCGATCTGGGATATGCGGCTATCGAACTCGTCTTCGACGAACCCGAGCTCGATAGCCGGTTAATCATGCAGGATGCGGCCCGGGCGATCCGGGCCTTGTTGGCTTAGCCAGCCTTTGCCTGCAGCAGCTTCATCGCCTGCATCGACTGTTCGCCACCCGATTGGGGGACGATTTCGCCGGTACGGTCGCTGATGGCTGCGAAATTGGCCGCAACGCCTTCGGGTGACAGGTCCTCGCCTGACAACAGCATACCCTGCGTCATGGTGACATTGGCGGTGTGGAAGAAACCGGCACCTGCGCCCATGATGACGTTGGCAGGCGCGTCTTCCGATACGAGGAACAGGGCGGCCGGAACGACATTGACCGGATCGAACATTGCGAAAGCCGCGGGCGGCAAAATGTCTTCGGTCATGCGGGTCGCCGCGATCGGTGCCAGCGTGTTGCACTTCACATTGTACTTTGCGCCTTCAAGATAGAGCGACTTGGTGAAGCCTGCGAGGCCGAGTTTCGCCGCGCCATAGTTGGTCTGGCCGAAATTGCCGTACAGGCCGGTCGACGACGCGGTCATCAGGATGCGGCCATAATTTTGTTCGCGCATCGTATCCCACACCGCCTTGGTGCAGTTGGCCGAGCCGTTGAGGTGGACGTCGACTACCAGTTTCCAGTCAGCCATTTCCATCTTGGTGAAGCTCTTGTCGCGCAGGATACCTGCATTGTTGATCAGGATGTGGACGCCGCCCCAGGCTTCTTTCGCCTTGGCAACCATTTCGACCATCTGCTCATATTCGGTGACACTGCCGCCGTTCGACATCGCTTCACCGCCAGCCGCCTTGATTTCTTCAACCACTTTGAGTGCGGCATCCGAATGGCCGGTGCCGTCGCGAGATCCGCCGAGGTCGTTCACGACAACCTTAGCCCCGCGCTTGGCGAGTTCGAGCGCATAGGCACGGCCCAGTCCGCCGCCCGCACCGGTCACAATGGCGACTTTATCCTTGAAGTTGATGGTCATTTTCATGCTCCAGATTTAAGAGGTTCATAGGCGCCCAAAAGCGACTCCAAACCCCGGGAATTTGCGGGGCGCGGATTGGCACGGCCCTTACGTTTACGCAAGCGTAAAGCGGTGGAATTTGGATGCTGTAACAAAAGCTACTTATTGCCGTCATAAAGGCGACGCGAATTGGCAATCTATTTGTCACGGTGATTCGGGGAAGGAAAAGGGACCGACATGAAATTCGCACGCAAATTGCTGCTCGGTAGCGCTGCCACAGCCGCCATGCTCGCGTCCAATCCGGCGCTCGCACAGTCGAATGACGCCGAGATGGAAGCTCTGCGGGCCGAAGTTGCCGCGTTGAAAGCGCAACTGGCCGAACTGTCGGCCAAGGTTGAAAAGGTGGCAGCGACGCCTGCACCTGCGCCCTCCCCGGTGGCTGTCTCTGCCGCCGAAAAGAAGCCTGCTGCCGAAATTTCATGGAAGGGCTCGCCCGAGATTAAGGGCGAGGGCGGTTGGAGCTTCAAGCCGCGCGGACGTCTTCAGATTGATGCAGCGTCGATCAATCCGTCTGACACCATCGCGACCAACAGCTTGGGTTCAACCGTTCGCGTGCGCCGCGCGCAATTCGGTATGGACGGCACAATCCCGGGCGGTTTTGGCTATCGCGTCGAAGCCGATATCGGCAGCGGTTCGGCTGAACTGACTGACATGTACCTCACCTACAAGGCGAACAAGGAACTGACGATAACCCTTGGCCAGCACAAGCCCTTTTGGGGTCTGGAAGAGCTGACGAGCGACCTGTTCACCAGCTTCAACGAGCGCGCCGCCTATCATGGTGCCTTCGGGTTCGAACGGCGTGTCGGCCTGTCTGCGACTTATGTAGCCAAGAATCTGCTGCTGCAGGGCGGCATTTTCGCTGACAATGCAGCCGATCTAAACGGTGACGGTACGAACAACAGCCGCAGCTTTGATGGCCGCATCGTGTTCATGCCCAAAATGGGCAATACACAGCTGCACCTCGGTGCATCGGGCCATAGCCGCCGTTTCAACGATTTTTCGAGCACCGCGCGCTATCGCGCCCGCCCCTTCACCCGCACCACCGACACCCGTTTTGTCGATACGCGCGGGTTCCTTGCGAATGGAGAGGACAGCTTCGGTCTTGAAGCCTTGGTCAACAATGGCCGCTTCCACGCCAGCGCCGAAAGCCACTGGTTGACCGCCAAGCGCATCGGCGCCTTTGCCGACCCGACCTTCAACGGCGGTTATGCGGAGGTTGGCTATTTCCTGACCAAGGATTCGCTCGCCTATAAGGGCGGCGTAGTCGATCGCACCAAACCCGCCAATCCGTTGGGCAAGGGTGGCATGGGTGCGTGGCAAATCAACGCCCGTTATGACTGGGTTGATCTTTCTGATGAAGCCGTCACCGGAGGAAAGCAGCAGATCTACGGCCTATCGCTGGTCTGGACTCCGACCGAATATGTGCGCTTCATGGCCAATTACGGCCATCTCGAACTGACCGACGCGGCTGTGCTTGCGGGCGGCAGCGGCGACTATTCGGCAGATGTTGTCGGCATGCGCGCGCAGATCGATTTCTGACGCCTGAGTTTAACCTTTGCGCAAAGGCTGTCCCGTTCCAAGACGTAGGCCAGCCTTTACAATTCCGGCAGTGGATTCCCCGGTCGATATTGCTAAAGGCATTGCATGAGCGGCGATACACCCGAGCCAAACGACCCGATCCAGATGCCGACACGCCGTCGCGCGTTAATGCTGGGTGCCGCGGGCGTTGCGACGGTGGTGTCGGTGCGTCCCGCGCTTGCCCAGACCGCTGGATCAGTCCTCAACTGCGAAATTCCGGTTCCGGGGCCGCATGGCACGGGGATGAATATCGATGCGACGGGCAATCTGGTCGCGCCCGATACGCCCGGCTCCTTCGTTGCCACAGGCCAGAAATTCAGTGGTGAGGAAGTGAAGCGTGCGCTTTCGGGCCAGACGCTACCAGGCACGAACTATGAGCAGAGCCAGGCCTATGTGAACTACATCCGCCGCCTGCAGGCAGGGCAGAGTGGTTTCACCTGTTTCGCCTCGCTGCAGATGCCGCGCTGATCGGATAGTTTCGTAATCCCGAACTCGTTTCGGGATAACACACCACAGCCCGTTATCCTGAAACAAGTTCAGGATGACGATGATGGTAAGCATCGTTGTATTTTAATTGCTTTGTATTAGGCCTTGGTCGTGGCCAATCCCAAAACCCTCTATTCGGCAGAACCGGCCGACGCCCGTATCGTCGAGCCACTCGACATGATGACGCTTATCTATCAGCGCCGGTCGGGTATCACGCATATGGTCGGAGAGCCAGTGCCGCAGATTCTCGAGGCGATGGGCGAGGATGCTGTTGACGCCGCTACACTGGCCGCACGGCTGGCGGTCAGTTTCGATCTGGGCGGGCAAGATGATGCGGTTACCCTGATCACCGAACGGCTGGAGGAACTGGCCGAGCTTGGGCTGGTGGAGCGGGTCACCGATGCATGAGTTTCGCGTTAAGGTGGGGCCTGCGGCCTTTCGCATTGGTTCGGCATGGCGGGCACCTATCGACCAGTTGGCGGATCTTTACCGCGATTATCCGCAGCCCGATTTCACCGATTTCACCGTGCGGCTGGAACCGACGACTTGGCTGCGGCGCTGGCTGCGGCCTTCGGTCGCGATTGGTGGAGATTATATGCTGCCCGATGCGGCGCCCCTGCCGTTGGCGCAGGGACTGCTCGCTGCTGAAATGGCCATGAACCTGCAAATGGCGCTCGGATGGCGGCGGCATTTGTTGCTGCACGCCAGCGCGGTCGAGCGCGACGGACGCGTGCTGGTGATGACCGGCCAGTCGGGATCGGGTAAATCGACCCTCTCGGCTTTGCTCGGCTCGGAAGGTTGGCGTTTTCTGGGCGATGAGTTCGTCCTGCTCGATCCGGTGACTGGCAATGTCGCCCCGTTCCCGCGCCTCATCAGCCTAAAGAATGAAGCCATTGCCGCAATGCAATCGGCGCAGCCCGATGCGCGCTTAGGGCCGCTGTTGGCGGGTACGCCCAAGGGCGACATCCGCCATATGGTACCGCCAGCGGAAGCCATTGCGCGGATGGGGCAGGGCGGTGCCCCTGCATTGCTGCTGTTCCCGCGTTATGGCTATCCGGGTGCGGTGCGAGAGGTGGCTCCGGGCGAGACTTTCATGCGCCTGACCCAAGCCTCGACCAACTATGTTGCACTTGGGGAGGAGGGCTTCACCACGCTGACCCGCTTCGTCAAATCGATGCCCTCGCGCGCGATTGATTACCAGTCGGGCGAAGAGGCGATTGCGCTTGTTGAAAAGCTGTGGGAGCGGCTGGCATGAGCCGCGACGCGATGCTGCTGGTCGAAGCGCTGCGCGACCCCGCGTCCACACGCAATCTGGACGCGCAAGGCTGGACCGAATTGCTCTCAATGGCGCGCGCCGAACAGTTGATCGGAACGCTGGCAGAGCGACTCAAATCTGAATCGGTGCCGTCTAAGATCGCAGAAATCATCGCCGAAGCGCGGATCAACGCCGCCTATCAAAGGCGTTCGGCGTTGTGGGAGGCCGATTGCGCGCGACGTGCCTTGGCAGGCTATGATGGCAAGGTCGTACTGCTGAAAGGCACCGCCTATGTCGCGGCGGGTTTGTGGGCGGGCGAAGGCCGGTCGATTGGCGACCTCGATATTTTGGTGGCGCGTGACGATTTGCCGGAGGTTGAGGTCGCGCTGCTCGCCGCCGGTTGGGAATGGGTGAAGCCCGACCCTTATGACGATGCCTATTACCGCGATCACATGCACGAACTGCCGCCGCTGATCCACAGGGAACGCGACCGTATGATCGATGTGCACCACACGGTGTTGCCGTTGACGGCGGGGCGGAGGCCGGATGCTGACGGGATGTTGGTAGAAGCAATTCCCCTCCCCTGCAGGGGAGGAGTTAGGGGTGGGGTCTTTCAGCCCTTGAGCGACGCTGACACACCCCACCCCAACCCCTCCCCTGAAGGGGAGGGGCCCTGCACCCTCTCCCCTGCAGACATGGTCTGTCACAGCGCAGCGCATCTCTTTGCCGATGGCGAATTGGATGGTGGCCTCAGGAACCTCTGGGACATCCATTGCCTTATGAGCGAATTTTCCAGCTCAGAATTCTGGGCGCAACTGCGCGAGCGTGCGGCGCGCCACCAGCTCTCCGAGCCAGTCGAACGCGCCGTCCGGCTGGCTCACCGGCTTTATGGTACCGAAATTCCGACGGAATGGCAGGGCTGGCACCGGCAGGATAAATGGTATGTCGCGCGATTGACCGCCCGCGACGGCTGGGGCCGCCCGACCCGCAAATTCATCCGGCTGATTTTCTACATCCGCTCGCATTGGCTGCGCATGCCGCCGTTAATGCTGGCGCGGCATTTGTGGACGAAATGGCGAAAAGGTCAGGCAAGCGCCTGAAGCGTATCGACCAGTTCGTCATAATGATTGATCACCGCGTCAGCCCCCAATTCCTCTGCAGGCTGGCTGAGGAAGCCGAAGGCAACTGCGATGCTGGGAATGCCTGCCGCGCGTGACGCGTGCACATCGTGGATGGAATCGCCGATATAGGCGGCACTGCCCCCGCCGCAGCGTGCGATCATTTCGTGGATCGGGTCGGGCTTCGGCTTGCCATTGCCTTTCCCCATTGTGTCGCCGCCAATGATGGTAACAAAGCGATCCGCCAGACCGACATTGCCGAGCAATTCGACCGCGAGGCTTTCAAACTTGTTGGTCACCACCGCCAGTTTGACGTCCATCGCCTCGAGTTGGTCGATTGCCTCGACCAGGCCCGGAAAGGGCGGGCAATTGCTGCCCAGATTGGCGCGATAATGGTCGATCAACACGGGGTGGAGCGCGCGGATGGTTTCCTCGTTGGCTTCGCCCGATTGTTGCAACCCCAGCGTCAGCATGTGCCGCGTGCCCATGCCGACCAGCGCCTTGACGCCGTCGGTGGCAATCGGTGGTCGTCCGATGCTTTGCAGCGCATGGTTGAGCGAGGCGGCAAGCTCGATGCTGGTATCAAGCAACGTGCCATCGAGATCAAAGCCGACAATGTCGAAGGGGAAATTGCGGGTCATTGTGTAACCGTAGTCCTGAGCTTGTCGATGGACGCATTTCCGTCCGGCGAGGCGCCCTTCGACTGGCTCAGGGCTTCGGTGTAAATCGAAGTTGCAGATGTGTCCGCAAATTCTGGAAACTGCAACCATTTGCTTCTAAAGCCTTGGCGCATGAGCAACATAGCAGCAATCATCCTCGCCGCGGGTAAGGGAACCCGCATGAAATCCGACCTGCACAAGGTGCTGCACCCGATAGCGGGCCGCCCGATGCTGATGCATCTGATGGCGAGTGTCGACGCGCTGGAGCCAGCGAAGAAGGTGGTCGTCGTGGGCGACAAGGCGGATCAGCTTCGCGATGCGCTGGGCGACAGCGCGGAAACGGTGGTGCAGGAACCGCAACTGGGCACCGGCCATGCGGTGCAGCAGGCGGAAAGCGCGCTCAAGGATTTCGATGGCGATGTACTGGTCCTCTATGGCGACGTGCCTTTTGTACCGACATCGACGATGCAGGCGATGATTGATCGGCTGCACAGCGATGACAATCCGGAGGTGGTAGTGCTTGGTTTTGAGCCCGCAGATACACTGCAATATGGCCGTATCGTCGCGACCGGCGACCGCATCGAATGGATGGTCGAGCATAAGGACGCGACCGAAAAACAGCGGCAGACCAAGCTGTGCAATTCGGGCCTGATGGCGGTGCGGTCAAAGGACCTGTTCGCGCTGCTCGCACGTGTGACGAACGACAATGCGGCGGGCGAATATTATCTGGTCGATATCGTCAATATCGCGGTGCAGGACGGGCGGCATTGCCATGTCGTCAGGACCGAACCTTATGACGTGACCGGGATCAACAGTCGGGGCGAATTGGCGGCGATGGAGGCCGAATGGCAGAAGCGCCGCCGAGTGCAGGCGATGGCCGATGGCGCCAGCCTGATTGCGCCGGAGACGGTCTGGTTTTCCTATGACACGCAGCTTGGCCGTGATGTCGTGATCGAGCCCAATGTGTTTTTCGGCCCCGGAGTTTCGATTGCCGACAATGTGAAGATCCGGGCTAACAGCCACATCGAGGGTGCGGTAATCGGCAAAGGCTGCGAAGTCGGCCCCTTCGCCCGCCTCCGCCCCGGCACGGTGCTGGAGGAAAAAGCGAAGATCGGCAATTTCGTCGAAACCAAGAAGGCGCATCTGGGCAAGGGGGCGAAGGCCAACCACCTGACCTATCTGGGCGACGCCGAAATTGGCGCGAAGGCGAATATCGGCGCGGGCACGATCACCTGCAATTATGACGGCTATTTCAAATATCAGACGGTGATTGGCGAGGGGGCTTTTATCGGTTCAAACAGCGCCCTGATCGCGCCCGTGAAGATCGGTCGCGACGCGATTGTCGCCGCAGGTAGCGCGGTGTCGCGTGACGTAGCCGACGGCGAACTCCGCATGGTGCGGGCAGAGCAACTGGTGAAACCCGGCTGGGCCGATCGTTTCCACGATGCCATGCGGAAGAAGAAGGAAGGGAAATAATTGAGTATCAGTCGTCGCCATATTCTAGCCCAAGCGGGAGGTTCGGCAGCGCTACTGTGCTTTGAGAGCGCTGCTCTAGGCCGTGTAGTTGGCGATAGCCGTTTCGCAAAGCCTATCGCTGAGACGCTTGCGGAGGCGATGGCTAATCAGGTTGCGCCTGGATTTCAGCTTGCGGTCATGGAGCAAGGACAATTCGTCTATCACCAATCCGGCGGCAAGGCCAATTTGGCGACCGGTGAAGCCGTGAGTTCAACCAGCGTCTTTCGCATCGCGTCATTGTCAAAGCAGTTTACAGCTGCGGCCATTCTCAAGCTGGCGCAAATGGGAAAGCTGGAGCTCAATGCCCCTATCAGTCGATATCTTCCATTTACGGCAGTACTACCCGAGATTCGCGTCATCGAACTTATTCATCAGACGGCGGGGCTCCATAGCGATGAGAGCGAAGTTGCCGAGATAGAGAGTGAAACAAAAAATCGGACCCAGATCGATTTGGCGAAGGAAATTGCAGCTCAGTCCAATCCAGTTGATTTTCTCCCCGGCACGGCCTGGTTTTACAGCAACGCCAATTATATCATGGCAGGAGCCTTGATTGAGCAGGTTTCGGGTAAAGCTTTGCCACGCGCCTTCAGAGAGCTCATATTCTCACCATTGCGCCTGAAAAAGATCGCGATGGACTATGCTGATGACGATGTGGCGCGCCGCGTTGTCGGTTATTCGCATGCTGAAAACCAGCCGCCAGCCTTCGTCCCCGCCGCGTTTATGAAGGTTGAAGAGGCGGGTGGCGCCGGCGCACTGCGCGGCACGGCGAGCGACCTTTGCCGCTGGCATCATGCGCTTCTCAATGGAAGGCTGCTCGATCCGGCGCATCTGCAGATCATGCTTGCGCCTGGACGGTTGCGGGATGGGCGTTTGTCAGGCGCAAACCGCTTCTCTCCTGAGGATGCGCATTATGGCGATGTGCAATATGGCTGCGGTTTGTTGGTTTCGCCTGCGTCGGATGCCCACCCAAATATCATGCATTATGGCTTTATCAGCGGCTTTTCCGCGATGCTGCTCACCGAGCTGAAAGCACGACGGACGGTTGCAATTCTGTTCAACGCCGATCCCGGCCCTGCCCTGCCATTTTCCAAATTACGCAAGCTGATCTTGACATGATATCATGATATGATATCAATATATCATTATGGGTAGATTCCTTGTAGATGTTCCGGCAGACGATGTTCGCAAGCTGGATGAAATCGCCAAGCGCGAAGGCAAGTCACGCGCGGCTGTTTTGCGTGAAGCCGTATCCAACTATTTGGAGGCAAGTGGCAAGGAAGGGTTTGAAAAATATTTCGGCCTATGGGAGCGACATGGATCTACCGTGGATGGTCTTGAATATGAACGCAAACTTCGCGGCGAATGGCCGGATGTGAGCGACCTGACGCCGCCCAAAAAGAAATCAAAAGCCGCGTGAGCGAGCGATTCTTCGATACGAACATCGTTATCGATATGCTGCATAACAGACCGGCAGCATGGGCTGAAGTGCGCAGCGTAACCCGTGCATGGATCAGCCGGATGACATGGATAGAGGTTATGTCCGGCGTTCCCGATGAAGCGACAAAGGAAACGGAGGAATTCCTTCGTCTGTTTGCGATGTGCGAAATCGATGAAGAAATCGGTCGTCGCGCTGCAGCACTTCGGCATCAGCGCAAATCGCTGAAATCACCAGATGCAATCATCCTGGCTTCGGCGCAGGTTTCAGGCCGGATATTGGTAACAAGAAATACAAAGGACTTCCCTGCTGAAATGCCGGGCATCCGCGTTCCATACAAAGCTCCAAAGGAAACAAAATAAATGTGCGGCATTATTGGCATCGTCGGCAAATCCTCTGTCGCAGACCGTCTGGTCGATGGCCTTCGGCGAATGGAGTATCGCGGCTATGACAGCGCCGGTGTGTGCACCGTGCTTGACGGCCAACTGATCCGCCGCCGTGCGGAGGGGAAGCTCAACAATCTGGTCAAGGAACTGGCCGGCAACCCGGCCCCCGGCAATATCGGCATTGCGCACACCCGCTGGGCCACGCATGGCGCGCCGACCACCAGCAACGCCCACCCTCATGCGACGGATGAGGTCGCGCTCGTCCACAACGGCATTATCGAGAATTTCAAGCCGCTGCGCGATGCACTGACGGCGCGTGGCCGCACCTTCGAAAGCGAGACTGATACCGAAGTCGTCGCGCATCTTGTCAGCGAACAGATTGAGGCAGGGCAATCGCCGACCGAGGCGGTGAAGGCAGTGCTACCCCAACTGCGCGGTGCCTTTGCACTGGCGATCGCCTTCCGCGAGAACCCGGATTTTCTGATCGGCGCGCGGCTCGGCAGCCCGCTGGTCGTTGGCTATGGCGATGGCGAAACTTATCTGGGTTCGGATGCGCTGGCGCTCGCGCCGCTGACGCAGAAGATTGCCTATCTGGAGGAAGGTGACTGGGTCATCATCTACCGCGAAGGCGCGCAGATTTTTGACAAGAATAACAATCCGGTCCAGCGCGAAATCACGACCAGCGGCGTGTCGGCAGCGGCGATCGAAAAGGGCAATTACCGCCACTATATGCAGAAAGAGATTTTCGAACAGCCCACTGTGGTTGCGCAGACGCTCTCTTCCTATATCCGTCCGCTCGAACAGACCGTCGCACTGCCGCAAATGGATTTCGATTTGGCCGGTGTAAAGCGCATCACCATCGTTGCCTGCGGGACGAGCTTCTACGCCGGGATGGTCGCCAAATATTGGTTCGAAACCTTCGCCCGGGTGCCGGTCGACATCGATGTCGCCAGCGAGTTCCGTTACCGCGATCCGGTGCTCGAGGAAGGCGGCCTCGCGCTGTTCATTTCGCAATCGGGCGAGACGGCGGATACGCTCGCCGCGCTCAAGCATTGCAAGGAAAATGGCCAGACCATCGCGGTCGTCGTGAACGTGCCGACATCGAGCATGGCGCGCGAAGCGGACCTTTTGCTCCCCACCCATGCCGGCCCGGAAATCGGTGTTGCCTCCACCAAGGCCTTCACCTGCCAGTTGGCCGTGCTCGCCGCACTCGCCGCGCACCTCGCACTGGTGAAGGGCAAGCTATCGGCTAAGGAAGAGCGCGAAATCGTCCGCCACCTGATCGAAGCCCCCGCCGCATTGAACGCAGCGCTGGCACATGACGAGGATATCGCCGCAATGGCGCACCTGATCGCGCCTGCACGCGATGTGCTCTATCTGGGTCGCGGCCCTGATTATCCCCTCGCGCTTGAAGGCGCGCTGAAACTCAAGGAAATCAGCTATATCCACGCCGAGGGCTATGCGTCGGGCGAAATGAAGCACGGGCCGATCGCGTTGATTGATGAGGCAGTGCCGGTGATCGTCCTCGCACCCAGCGGGCCGCTGTTCGAGAAAACCGTCAGCAACATGCAGGAAGTCCGCGCGCGCGGTGGCAAGATCGTGCTGATCTCCGATGCCAAAGGGCTGGCCGAAGCCGGCGAAGGCTGCCTCGCCACCATCGAAATGCCCCACGTCCACCCGTTGATTGCGCCCTTGGTTTATGCGGTGCCGGTGCAATTGCTGGCCTATCATGTGGCCTGCGCCAAAGGCACCGATGTCGACCAGCCAAGAAATTTGGCGAAGTCGGTTACCGTGGAGTAGCAACTACCCCTTTGGCATCTGCCCTTTTTGTGTATCCTGCCGGGTGATTCTGTCGCGCTGTAACCGGCGCGGCTGGATCATGGGGAGAGGAAACACATGAAATACGATTACGACGTCATCATCATCGGTGCCGGCATGGCGGGCATGTATATGCTGCACAAGCTGCGCGAGGTTGGCCTGAGTGCGAAGGTATTCGAGGCCGGGCATGATGTTGGCGGAACCTGGTACTGGAACCGATATCCCGGCGCGCGGGTGGATATCGAGAGTCAGGAGTACAGCTTCTCTTTCAGCGCGGAGCTCGAAGAAGAATGGGTCTGGACCGAGCGTTATGCCAGCCAGCCTGAAATCCTGCGTTATCTGAACCATGTAGCCGACCGTTTCGATCTGCGCCGCGATATCCAGTTCAATGCGCGGGTGAAGTCGGCGCATTATGATGCCGCGAACCAACTGTGGCGTGTCGATACCGAAAATGGAGACAGCGTCCATGCGCGCTTCTGCGTTTCGGCGACGGGTTGCCTATCGGTTCCCAATGAGCCGAATTTTAAAGGGCAGGAGCGTTTTGCCGGGCCGACCTACCACACCGGCCGCTGGCCGCATGAAGGCGTTGATCTTAGTGGAAAGCGGGTAGCGGTTATCGGCACCGGTTCCTCCTCGATCCAGTCGATCACCGAAATTGCAGGGCAGGTGCGGCAGCTTTATGTGTTCCAGCGCACCCCCAATTTCAGCGTGCCCGCGCATAACGGCCCGGCCAATCCGGAGGTGCGCAAAAACTGGCTCGCCAACCGTGCCGAAAACCGCATGGCGCAGCGGCAGACGCTGGGCGGGTTCCTCTCTTCTGTGCCCAATGAACAAAAGGCCGTGGAAACCGGGGATAATGAACGGCGCAAGATCTACGAGGAACGCTGGGCCGAAGGTGGCTTTGCCATATTGGGAGCGTTTGCCGACCAGTCGGCCAATCCAGACGCGAACGCACTCGTCGCTCAATTTGCTGCCGAAAAAATCCGCGAGATCGTGCGCGATCCCAAAGTGGCGGAAAAGCTGACGCCCAAAAGTTATCCTTTTGGCGCCAAGCGGCTGTGTGTCGACACGGGCTATTACCAGAATTTCAACCGCCCCAATGTCGAGCTGATCGACCTCAACGATACTCCGCTGGATACGATTACCGAAAAGGGCGTCGCCACCAGCGAGAAGGAATATGAGGTGGATGCCATCATTTTTGCCATCGGTTTTGATGCGATGACCGGCGCGTTGACACGTATGGACATCAAGGGCCGCGAGGGGCGCACGCTGGTCGATAGCTGGGCGGAGGGACCGAAAACCTATCTGGGTCTGATGGTTTCCGGTTTTCCCAATCTCTTCACGATCACCGGCCCGGGCAGCCCGTCGGTGCTTTCGAACATGGTGGTGTCGATTGAGCAGCATGTCGAATGGCTCGCCGATCTGTTCGTGTTCATGCGCGACAATATGATGGTCGAGATCGAGCCGACCGCGCATGCGCAGGAATTCTGGGTCGAGCATGTCAACGAGGTGTCGAACTACACCGTCTATAACTACGCCAATAGCTGGTATCTGGGTGCCAATATTCCCGGAAAGCCACGGGTGTTCATGCCCTATGCAGGCGGTGTCGGGGCCTATCGCGATCTGTGCGCGGCGGTGGCGGCCAATGCCTATATGGGGTTCAAGCTGAAACCGGCGGAACCACCGGCCTGATGCGGCAGGGTTGAAAGCCCGGTTGCTTTTCGCCATCAGGCTCGCATCGGAGGTCTGGCCATTGGGATTCTTTTCGCGTCTATTCCGGCGAAAACCAAAGCGGCAGGCACTGCCGCCACCACGCCCGTTTGACGATAGCCAGTGGCCACCCGCGCCGCTTTCACCGGCACCGCAATACCGTTCCTTTGATAGCGCGCCTGCGTATCCCCAACAGATGCAGGAAACACCGTCATGGATGAAATATCCGGTCGGTGGCCAGCGCGGGCACATTATCGTTTTTGCCAATGAAAAGGGCGGGGTAGGCAAATCGACTAGCGCCTTCCACACCTGCATCGCGCTGTGCAATGCCGGGGAAAGCGTTGCCGCACTCGACGTCGACCTGCGGCAATTGACACTGCACCATGCGCTGTGGGCAAGGCAGGAGAGCGAACGCGAATTTGGTGTGAAGCTGCCCGGGCCGGAGCAGATCTTGCTCGCCCAGCAGAATGAGAATGAGCTGGAGGAAAAGCTGCGCATGGCGCGCATCCACCATGACTTCATCATCATTGATGTCGGCGGGCATGACTCGCCAATCGCGCGCAAGGCGATCTTCATGGCCGATACGATCATCACCCCGGTGAATGACAGTTTCATCGATCTTGATATGCTCGGCCGCATCGATCCGCGTACCGGCGAGCTCCGCACGCTCGGCAATTTCGCGCGGCTGGTTGAGCATCTCAAGGAACCGGGAATGGCCATCCGGCCCAAGGCGCTCGACTGGGTCGTGATGCAGAACCGGTCGCGCAACTTTGCCACGAAGAACGAGCGCAAGGTGCTCGACGCGCTGGAAAAGATTGCGCCGGTGGCGGGTTTCCGGATCGTTCCCGGATTGCGCGAACGGGTGACCTATCGTGAATTATTTCCAATGGGGCTGACGCTGTTCGACCTTGAGGCGATCCCCGAACTGGGCAAGCCGCAGCCCAACGCCCGCGAAGAAATCTGGGCGATGTTGCGTGCGCTCAATTTACCCAGCGCAGCATTGAACAAGGCGATTGCGCCCGGAGAACCATCCTAGCGGCAAAGCAGGTAAGGACTTGTTCTTCAGGCCGCCTTGCCGGATTCAGCCAATATGACAGCAGCAGTCTCTTCAATAGTCCCGGTGACCAGCAAGGGTGAGCCACCGACAATGCCGATCTGCGTTTGGCCATTTTTGGCCGTGCGTAGCCAGGCGATATTGGATGCGACCACCAGATAATTGCCGCCGCGAGACTTGAGGGTAATGAACTTCATGGGAAAAGACTCCTGACGCAGGAGGCTTTAGCCGCGAAGTCTCTTTGAGTAATTAACAGTTCGGGTGAGGCGCCTTAGCAGTCACCCAGGCGCTGGGCGGAAAGCCGCATACTGGTTCTTGTACGTCCGCCCATATTGTCCGTGTTCACCAATACGCCTCCCGACACAGAAAAGGACGTAGCCCCTGCCGAGAGCACGGTCAGTGTTCCTTCGACCAACGCTCCGGTGCAACTGACGCCATATACCCCACCACCCTTGGCCTCAGTTGAACAGCTGTTGCTGTAATTGTTGATGTAGATGGCAACAATATGTGCCGGATCGCGAAATTGCTGCATATCGGACAGACAAACCTCTTCCGAACCCGATCCGCTATCATTGCTCCAGTTGAACATATAGCGACCGCCCATCATCGGTACGCCTTGAGCATAGACCACAGCCCCGGTCGAGCTGGCCAACAAAGCGGCGGCGATGAAAAGTGGGCGTAAAGTCATGTCCGTCTCTTCGATTGGATATTGTCACTGGCCGCTGCCACAGGGCTAGCGGCTGGGCAATAATTTTGTGTGCGAGCAACGGACAAGATTGCTGTTGACCGGAAGAGTTGTTCGCGGAACAACAGGCCATGAGCCAGGACATCAACGTCGAAGGTGGTTGCCATTGTGGTGCGGTGCGCTTTCGTTTCGCATTGGCATCGCCTGAGGTTGATCTGCTCGACTGCAACTGTTCGATGTGCAGCCGGAGCGGATTTCTTCACCTCATCGTCCCGCATGCGGATTTCGAACTGTTGACGCCCGAAACCGCGCTGACATCCTATCGTTTTGGAACGGGAGCGGCGGAGCATCTGTTCTGCAGCACATGCGGCGTGAAGTCTTTTTACCAGCCCCGCTCGCATCCGGACGCGTGGAGTGTGAACTATCGTTGTCTAGATGACGGACATGGCTTGACGCCGACCATAGTCAAGTTCGATGGTCGCAATTGGGAAGATGCAAGGGTGCGTCTGGAGAAGAGCCAATGAGTGCCGCATTGTTCATTTCTTTGGGCGCTGTAGCGATCAGTCTGTTCGTGGTGTTCATTGCGCGCCGTAGTTCCAAGAGAAGGCAGCAATCGAGCGCTGATGGGGGCGCAACAACTGCAAGTGACGCGTCCGGAAGTGATTGTTCGGTTTCTGACGGCGGTGCTTGCGACGGAGGAGGAGGCGATTGAGCATGATCAAAGTCGTGGCCATTGTCGTACTGCTATTGGTTGCAGTGCATCTGTTGCTCTACGGCTATCTCCAGCGTCGCATCAACGCCGCGAAACGCGAAAAGGATAAACAGAATGAAGGATAACCCCTGCGCCACTGTCGAAAGCGCCGATGGCACCTACGCCCAATTGATCAAGGCGCGGGTGCATGAATGGGCGGCGGGTGAACCTGTCGAGGACGGCGGTATCGACAACGGCCCGATGCCCTATGAATTGCTGTTATCGGCTTTAGGCGCCTGCACTTCGATCACGCTGGAAATGTATGCCGCGCGCAAGGGCTGGCCGCTCGAAAAGGTGCATGTGACACTTGAGCACTCCAAGGAGGAACGCGAAGGAGAGAATGGCGGCAAGCCAGTCGACATGATTGACCGAGTCGTCCGCCTCGAAGGGCCGCTCGATGACGAGCAGCGCGCCAAGCTGATCGAGATTGCCGAAAAATGCCCGGTGCACCGCACACTCACCAACCAGATCAACATCAACACGCTGCTGGGGTAAATCCCCCTCCCGTTTACGGGAGGGGTTAGGGGAGGGGGCGAGCGAAGCGAGCCATGCACCCTTTCAGGCCCTCCCCCAGCCCCTCCCGCAAGCGGGAGGGGAGCCCAAGGGGTTGATTCACCATTTGGGCGGGCTTATAGCCGGATTTTAGCAATGGCGGTCCCCCCGGGGCCGCTTTTTGCCTTTTGGCGCTTTGTCGTTGCGGCACCAGCCCACGCCCCCACCCGGCCTTCCATCGGCAGGGTATGTTATGGGAGGCCGGGTGGGGGCGTGGGCTGGTGCCGGAAGCCAACAATTTGAAAGGATTCCGCCATGTCGATCACCCCCCTGATGCCCGTCTATCCCCGTTGCGGGTTCCGGCCGGTGCGAGGCGAGGGATGTTATCTGATTGGCGAGGATGGCCGCCGCGCGCTCGACTTTGCGGCAGGTATCGCGGTTAACGCGCTCGGCCACGGTCATCCGCATCTGACCAAGGCAATTTGCGAGCAGACCGCGACGCTGATGCATGTGTCGAACCTGTACGGCAGCCCGCAGGGCGAGGCGCTGGCGCAGCGCATTGTCGACAACAGCTTTGCCGATACGGTGTTCTTCACCAATTCGGGGGTCGAGGCGATTGAATGCGCAATCAAGACCGCGCGCCGTTACCATTTCGCCAATGGCAATCCGCAACGCCACAAGCTGATCACCTTCAAAAACGCCTTCCACGGCCGCTCATTGGGCGCGATTTCGGCGACCGATCAGGCGAAGATGCGCGATGGTTTCGAACCGCTGCTGCCCGGCTTTGCCTATGCGAAGTTCAACGATCTCGAAGGCGCATTGGCGCTGATCGACGATGAAACCGCAGGTTTCCTTGTCGAGACGGTGCAGGGCGAAGGCGGCATGACTGCGGGCACGCCCGAATTCATCCAGGGCCTGCGTAAGGCCTGCGACGAGCATGGTCTGCTCCTCATCCTTGATGAAATCCAGTGCGGCTATGGCCGCACCGGCAAAATGTGGGCCTATGAACATTATGGCATCACGCCCGACATCCTGACCTCAGCCAAGGGTATTGGCGGCGGCTTTCCGCTTGGCGCATGCCTTGCCACTGAAGAAGCGGCAAAGGGCATGGTCGCGGGCACGCATGGCTCGACCTATGGCGGCAACCCACTGGCGATGGCCGCCGGGCAGGCGATCCTCGACGTGATGACCGAACCTGGTTTTCTCGAGCATGTGACCGCGATGGGTGATCGCCTGCGCGCCGCGTTCGAGCAATTGATCCCGAACCATGATGATCTGTTTGAGGAAATCCGTGGCAAGGGCCTGATGCTCGGTATCAAGATGAAGGACCCTGCCGTCAGCCGCGATTTTGTGGCGCACCTGCGCGACAATCACGGCTTGTTGACCGTTGCTGCGGGTGAGAATGTCTTCCGCGTGCTGCCGCCGCTGGTGATCAACGAAGATCATATCGCCGAGTGCATCGAACGGCTTTCGGCTGGTGCGCGCGACTATCAGATGCCGCAAGCGGCGTGACCCGGCATTTCCTCAATCTCGCGGACGCCGGTGCTGACGCGATTGCGGCAATGATCAACGACGCCATTGACCGTAAGGCGGTGCGTGCCGGCTGGCCCAAGGGCAAGGCAGATGCCGATGCGCCGCTGGCCGGACATACGCTGGGCATGATCTTCGAGAAGAATTCGACCCGCACCCGCGCCTCGTTCGAAATGGCGATCAAGCAATTGGGCGGCGACAGCATGTTCATGGCCTCTGGCCAGATGCAATTGGGGCGTGGCGAAACCATCGCCGATACTGCCCGCGTACTCTCGCGCTATGTCGATGCCATCATGATCCGCACTGACGATCATGCCAAGATCGAGGAGCTAGCCGCTTATTCAAGCGTGCCGGTCATCAATGGGCTGACCGACCTGTCGCACCCGTGCCAGATCGTCGCCGACCTGTTGACTCTGGTTGAGCATGGCAAGGCGCTGCCCGGGCTTGAGGTTGCATGGCTCGGCGATGGTAACAATGTGCTCAATTCAATCGTCGAAGCCGCGGGCCTGATGAAGTTCAACGTCCGCATCGGCGTTCCGCAAGGCTATGACAGCGACCCCGCCTTTATCGATGCTGCACGCGCCAATGGTGCCAATATCACCGTCACCCGCGATGCCGCCGAGGCGGTTGCCGGTGCGGATGTTGTCGTCACCGATACCTGGGTGTCGATGGGACAGGAGCATGCGCACAATAAGATTGCGGCGATGATGCCCTATCAGGTCAATGACCGGTTGATGGCAGGTGCAAAGGCCGATGCTAAATTCCTGCACTGCTTGCCAGCACACCGTGGCGAAGAGGCGACCGACAGCGTACTCGACGGCCCGCAATCAGTGATCTGGGACGAGGCCGAAAATCGACTGCACGCCCAGAAATCCATATTGCTCTGGTGCTTCGACAAGATCTGATGGCCGACCAGTCGGAAACCCGCTGCGATCAGCCTTTGCGCTTTTCGATACCTGCGCTGAACGCGCGCGGGCGGCTGGTGCGGCTTGATGCCGTGCTCAACGACGTTCTATCCGCACATGCCTATCCGCCAGCGGTCGAGAAAATCCTTGCCGAAGGTCTGGTGTTGACGGCTTTGCTCGGCACGACGCTCAAAGAACGGGAAGGCCAGCTGACGATACAGGCGCAGACCGAAAATGGCCCGTTGTCGTTACTTGTCACCGACTATATCGACGGCGCGGTGCGCGGCTATGCGCAGTTTGATCTGGCGAAACTGGCCGAGGTGCCATCGGATCCCAATCTTTTCGCGCTGTTCGGCAAAGGTTATCTCGCCGTCACATTCGATCGTCCGTTGCCGGAAGCGCAAGGCGGCGGGCGCTATCAGGGCATCGTGCCTTTGGAAGGCGCCAATCTCTCCGAAGCGGCGATGCAATATTTCGACCAGTCGGAACAGATCCCGACCTTTATCCGCATCGCCATCGACCATGTCGACGGCCGCTGCATCGCGGGCGGCATATTGGTGCAGCATCTGCCCGATGGCGAGGAAGGCCGTGAGCGTATTGAGGCGCGTGGCGAGCATCCCGATTGGGAACATGTCCGCATCCTTTCAGAAACAATCAAGCCCGACGAGCTCGCCGATCCTGCGCTTCCGCTTGAAGAAATCGCCTGGCGGCTGTTTCATGAGGAGCAGGAGGTGAGGATTGTTGAAGGGCAGCCGATGACCAAAGGCTGCCGTTGCGATCCGCACCATATCCGCGATGTCATTGCGCGCTTTCCGGCCAGCGACCGCGCCGATATGGCAGATGAAGCAGGCGATATCGTCGTCAATTGTGAATTTTGCTCGCGCAAATTCCCGATCAGTCTGGCCAGCCTGAACAACTGAACGCACCGAACTGTTCAGTCACGATTAACCAAATTCATGTCATTCATCGTTCATAGGCCACGGTTTATCGTGGCGACGGTTACAATCAATCGGTAATAGCCGAATTAGCACATCGGGTCGGGTCGCTGGGGCAAGTGAAACGACGGAACGCATAAGCATGAAATTTTCAAGATTGAAGTTGGGCATCGCCGCTTTTCTGGCGGTCGGAATGGCTGCCATGGGCATCGCTGCGCAGTCAGAGACGCCCGACTTGCTGCAATCGCTTGAACGCGGGATGTGGCAGTTACGCGCAGTGGGCGGTGGTACGTCGACGGCCGGTGTAAGCCAATATTGCGCAGGCGACCCAAGGATGCTGGCGCAGATCAAGCATGGGGCGAATGCCCAGTGCAGCCATTTCGTCGTCCGTTCGACACCGACGTCGGTGACGATCAGCTATAGCTGTAAGGGTGCAGGTCAGGGGCTGACCACGATCCGCAAAGAATCGCCGCGCCTGATCCAGATCCAGTCGCAGGGTATCCATGATGGATCCCCTTTCTCCTTTTCGGTTGAGGGGCGGCGTTCGGCGAGCTGCTGAATCCGGCGTTAAGCCTTCTTTAACCATGATCCGCTAATCAGGGTACGTGCCTATCATTTGGGGCACGCTTTCCTCCCTAACTGGCTAGATGCCACACTGGGCCGTCCTTTCCGGGGCGGCCCTTTTCTTTGGCCATGGTGCTTGTCGAAAACGCCGCCCTTTTGCGAAACAAGGGCTTCATGCCAAAGCGAAATCGCGCTAGACAATGGCGATGGCCGTACTCGAACTGGGCGACCAGCCCTTCTTTTCAGACAAGAACCGGGCGTTCTGGAATCTGCATAGCGCAGGCTGGGGCGGCGCGGCGCTGGTACGCAGCGCGTCAACTATCGCCAATGGTCAGCCGTTCAGCGCGCTGGTGCCGGTATTGATTTCAGCCGTCACCGGATTTTCGGTTTCGCTGATTCTTTCCGTTGTTTTCCGCAATGTCATCGACCGGCGCCCGTTGCTAACTTGGGGCGTCACGGGCGTTTCGGTCATCCTCGCGACACTGATTTACGCCTATATCGACGTCTGGGTTCTGCAGACCATCCGTGAAGGTGCGGACGAGACGCCCTTTGCTCAATTGATGGTGGGTGCGATATTCATCAACGGCGTTTTGCTCGTCGCCTGGTCCGCGCTCTATTACGCGATCAACTATTTCGTCCGTGCGGAGGAGCAGGCGGATCAGCTGTTGCGGCTCGAGGCGGCGGCAACCAGCGCGCAGCTGACGATGCTGCGCTATCAGTTGAACCCGCATTTCCTGTTCAACACGCTGAACAGCATTTCGACGCTGGTGCTCTTGAAACAGACCGAGCAAGCCAATGCCATGCTGTCGCGGCTTTCCTCATTCCTGCGCTTCACGCTGGTCAATGAAACCACCGCAAAAGTGACGCTGGCGAGTGAAGTCGAAACGCTGAAGCTCTATCTCGATATAGAAAAAATGCGCTTCGAAGAGCGGCTGCGCACCGACTTCGATGTCGAAGATGCCGTCAAAGATGCTCTGGTGCCATCGCTGCTGCTGCAGCCGTTGGTTGAAAACGCCATCAAATATGCGGTCACGCCGCAAGAGGATGGGGCGGATATCTCCATCAACGCCCGACGTGTGGGCGATCGCGTTCGCATAATCGTATCCGATTCAGGTCCGGGGTTGCAGTCGAGTATCCCGGACCCCAAATTGTCGACAGGGGTCGGCATGGCCAATACGCGCGAGCGGCTGTTGCAGGCCTATGGCGATGAACAGCGCTTTGACAGCTATACAAGGAGCGGCGGAGGATTTGAGGTTGTGATAGAATTCCCCTATCAAACCAACAACAGCGGGGGCGAAACAAAAGCCATCGAAGCACCGGCGGTAACAGCGGGCGTCGGTGTTCAAGGAGCAGTAACCGCATGACTATTCGCACCATCCTCGTCGATGACGAGAAATTGGCGACCCAGGGCCTCCAGCTGCGACTGGAAGCATTTGACGATGTAGAAATCGTCGCCACATGCCTGAATGGGCGGGAGGCGATCCGCAAGATCAAGACGCTGAAGCCCGATCTGGTCTTCCTCGATATCCAGATGCCGGGATTTGACGGCTTTTCGGTGGTGCAGGGCGTGATGGACATCGATCCGCCGCTCTTCGTCTTCGTCACCGCCTATAGCGAGCATGCGATCAAGGCGTTTGAAGCGCAAGCCATCGACTATCTGATGAAACCGGTCGAGCCCGACCGGCTGGCCGATACCATGGAGCGCGTTCGCAACCGACTGGCCGACAAGCGGACGTCGGAAGAGGTGGAGCGCCTTCGCAACGTCATCAGTGAGGTAGCGCCGGATGCGGCTGAAAACCTGCCGCCTGCCGACGAAGAGATGTCGAGCGGACGGTTCGAAAAACTGATCAATGTGAAGGATCGCGGCCAGATTTTCCGCGTCGACGTCGACACGATCGAGCGCATCGAGGCTGCCGGTGACTATATGTGCATTATCACCGCGGACAATTCGTTGATCCTGCGCGAGACGATGAAGGATCTCGAAAAGCGGCTCGACCCGCGCACTTTCCAGCGCGTGCACCGTTCAAAGATCGTCAATCTCGACCTCGTCCGGCAGGTGAAGCCGCACACCAATGGCGAATGCTTCCTGATCCTGGAATCAGGTGCGCAGGTAAAGGTCAGCCGCAGCTATCGCGACGTGGTGGCGCGCTTTGTGCATTGATAATGGCAAATCCCAGCGTTTCTACTCCCCAGTTCCGAACACTGCTTATTCGAAAGCTGGGAAACCTGTACCCAAATTGGAAAATCGAGATACTGAAACACGACCAAAACGGTATCGCTTTTCAAATGCTGGACGAGAGTGGTGCAATCGCCACTAAGGTTGCTGGGATTTATCGACATATGGATGGCACGCTGACCCGTTCTAACCTTCGAAGACTGATCAAACCCATTGCCAGCAATCTTGAGGAGAGTTCGGATGTCACGTAAAACCGCCGCCGATTTCCATCCGGCGATCCTCGAAATTTTTGACGGCTATGTTCATGGCAAGCTTAGCAAGCGCGAGTTTATCGAGCGCGCGGCCAAGTTTGCCGCGGTCGGCGTGACGGGGGCGATGATTTTTGACCAGTTGCGCCCCGATTATGCTTTGGCGCAGCAGGTGAAGGCGGACGATCCGGCGATCAAGACCGAGCGCCCGTCTGTATCGAGCCCTAAAGGCCATGGCGCAATTTCCGGACTGCTCGCTATGCCTGCCAAAGCCAAGGGCAAGATCCCGGCGGTTCTTGTTATCCACGAAAATCGCGGTCTTAACCCCTATATCGAAGATGTTGCGCGCAGGCTGGCCAAGGCAGGCTATCTGGCCTTTGCGCCCGACGGGCTGACCTCAGTGGGCGGCTACCCCGGCAGCGATGACAAGGGCCGTGAATTGCAGGCGAAGCTCGATCCCGAGAAACTGTTCGAAGATTTTATCGCTTCGTTCGATTTCCTGCGCCTGCATGCCAAATCGACAGGGAAAGTCGGTGCGGTTGGTTTCTGCTATGGTGGCGGCATCTGCAATGCGCTCGCGGTGGCCTGCCCTGAGCTATCGGCCTCTGTGCCCTATTATGGCCGCCAACCGACCGCGGCCGAAGTGCCCTCGATCAAGGCCCCGCTGCTGATCCATTATGCCGAGAATGACGAGCGTATCAATGCGGGTGCCTTGCCCTATCAGGCGGCACTTCTGGCGAACCAGAAACCGTTTGAGGTGCACTATTACCCCGGCACACAGCACGGCTTCCACAATGACACGACCCCGCGCTACGATAAGGCAGCCGCAGAATTATCGTGGCAAAGGACGTTGGCGTTTTTCGGGAAGCATCTGCTTTCAAGTTAAAAAACTCGATAAGTGAATATTAACTAGTGAATTATATGTATCTGGTTGGAAATCAAATTAAATCCACGGCCAGTGCAAAAACAGCATTTCATCTCGATTCATTATCTGCGCGGCCTTGCCGCTGTTCTCGTTTGCGTTTTCCACATCTTTAGTAATGTAGATTTCATGCCCAAGCACAATGGAGCAATTCATTGGATGCGCGGAGGCGTTGATATATTCTTCGTCATATCGGGGTTTGTAATGGTGCAATCCACCGATTCAAAAGATACCAGTCCAAAGCACTTTTTATTGCAGCGGTGCCGTCGCATAGTGCCTTTATATTGGATAGCGACATTGGCAGCGATGCCAAGGGTCACCGGAGAGTGGTATCTCAAAATATGTAGTTTGCTTTTCATACCGGCTATGAATCCCAAAATTGGAATGATGCAACCTGTTCTTGAGCCGGGATGGACGCTTAATTACGAAATGTTTTTCTATGTGCTCTTTGCTGCTTCCTTAGTGCTAGCGCGTGAAATCAGGATATATGCAGTCTCAGGAGTATTTGTCGCACTTGTGCTTGCCGGCTTCATCTTTGATGGCGGCGGAATTTTCGGCTTCTATACCCGTAGCATTATCTTGGAATTTTTGTTTGGAATGGCGATAGCCCGATTTGGTATTAGGCTACCTATTATTGCCGCACCTATTGGTTTCGCGGCAATGATAGCAATGCAGTTTTTCGAGTTGGATCGGCTAATTTCTTTGGGATTGCCTGCAGCCGTGATTGTTGCTTCGTTTCTTAGTGCAGAAGACCGGATGCCCAGTTGGAAATGGGCAAATTTTCTGGGTTCGGCATCATACTCGATATATCTGTTCCACCTGATCGCTCTCGGCGTGCTAGTATATCTCTGGCCTATTGTAGGTAAAAGCATAGTGGCCTTTACTGCAGTGACCTTAGTCGGCATGGTCTTAATGGGGTGCGGCGTTTATTGGTTTCTTGAACGGCCGATGCTGCAAATGTTTTCCGCGAAGCGACCTGAAACGGGCAACGTCCAACAGTCCGATGAAGCAAGTTTGGCGTTCAAAAAATAGCGGTCGCCTAGCGTCGCTCCGCAAAAAACTGCCGCAGAATAAAGCCTGCTTCATCCTCACATATCCCGCCATAGACTTCAGGCCGGTGATGCACTGTTGGCTGTTCGAACAGCCGTGGGCCATGTTCGACAGCGCCGCCTTTCGGGTCGCTGGCTCCGTAATAGAGCCGTGCGATACGGGCATGGGCGATGGCACCGGCGCACATCGCGCAGGGTTCGAGCGTGACCCAGAGGTCACAGCCGATAAGACGGTCGGTGCCGAGGGCCGCCGCCGCCTCCCGCATTGCGACGATTTCGGCATGGGCGGTGGGATCGTGGCCGGCAATGGGGCGGTTGCCGCCGCGGCCCACAATCTCTCCATCCTTGACGACGATGGCGCCCACCGGCACTTCGCCCGCTGCAGCGGCCAGCCGCGCCAGATCCAGCGCGGCCCCCATATAGCGGCGGGCCTGTTCAATCGGCATGTGCCGTTTCGCTACTTTGCGGGTGCAAAGCCGCGCGGGGCAGGATCGATGGTGGCATATTTGCCCGCCTGCACCTCCTGCACCTCCAACATACGCTCCGACATGCCATTGGCCGCAAAGCGGAAGGCGCCATCGATGCCGATAAAGCCGTCCGGATCGGTCAGGCGAGCGACCGGGAAGCGAGTGCCCACCTTCCAGTTTTGTGCAACGCGAGCGACCAACAGCACCGAGTCATAGCCAAGGCTCGAGAGGCGCGACGGGGCGCGACCGAAGCGGGCGCGATATTTGTCGGCATATTGACGAAACATCGTGTCCGAAACGCTGGCGAACCATGCACCGCGCAGCATCGGATTGGCAGCAACGCCTGCATCGATATTCCATAGATCGGTTCCAAGCACCTTGGCACTGGACAGGCCAGCCTTGCGCAATGCAGGCACGGTAGCAATCGCAACCCGTCCATTGTCGGCGATCAGTACAGCATCGATAATACCAGAGGCATTCAGCTTGCGCGCTGCCGCATCAATCGAGACGGTCGAACCATCAATTTCCTGCACCGAGACCAGTGCACCGCCGGCCGCACGCACTGAATTGGTCAGGTTCGATAGGGCGCGCTGGCCATAGACCGATTTGGGTACGATGCCTCCAAAGCGGGTATATCCTTGCGCCTTGGCATATTTGACGACCCTGTCGATCGACTGCGATGGCAGATGGCCAAGCAGAAACACATTCGGACCCGCCGAGCCGACGTCGTTAGAGAAGCTTATCATGGGCACGCCTGCGGGCTTTGCGACATTGGCCACCGCGACCACATCATCGCTCCGCAGCGGACCGAGGATCAGCTTGTTGCCGTCAGCCACTGCCTTTTTCACCGCAGCATCGACGCCCAGTGCAGTGTCGTAAGTCGTCATCCGAATATTGGTGTTGCGTGTGTCGAGCAGCGCTAATGTGGTTGCGTTGGCAATTGACTGGCCGACGTCACTGTCGGCACCCGTGACGGGTAGCAGCAAAGCAACGCGGTGGCGATCGCCGTCCGAAAGCACAACATTGCCAGGATCGGGGGACTCAACAGGCGGCGGGCCATTCGGGCCTTGTCCCCCTTTGGGGATGACTGACTGACAGGCAGCCAGAAATATCAGCATGAAAAGCGCAGTAGCACGCTTGGCTGTTGACCAGATACTATCCAACTGCGCTTGCGGCGCAGCCACGGTTGCTGCAATGGTCATGTCCATGTCCTCCGACCCTTATGATTATTCTTTATCAGAGCCGGATAAACCGGCCAAGGCAATCGATTCAGGCCTCTACATCGTCGCCACCCCGATCGGCAATCTGGCAGATATGTCACATCGGGCTATCGAAATGCTGCGGGCAGCCGACCTGATTGCGGTTGAGGATAGCCGCGTGACGGGCAAGCTATTACACCATCTGGGCCTTAAAAAACGTATGCGGCCTTACCATGATCATAGCAGCGATGCGGATCGGGAAGCGTTGCTGGCGGCGGCGCGTCAGGGTGTGGTCGTGCTTGTCTCGGACGCCGGAACGCCGCTGATTTCCGACCCCGGATACAAGCTGGTACGCGCGGCGCGGGAGGCAGGTATCCCGGTCAGTACCGCCCCAGGTGCAAGTGCAGTAATAACCGCGCTGTCGATTTCGGGCCTGCCCACTGACCGTTTCCTGTTCGCTGGCTTCCTGCCTTCGAAAGCCAAAGCCCGGGCGGATGTGATTGCCGAAATCGGGAATGTAAAATCTACGCTGGTCTTTTACGAAAGCGGCCCGCGACTGGGGGCAACGCTGGCGGCGCTGGCCGAACAGTTGGGCCCCCGCGAGGCGGTTGTGGCGCGCGAGCTGACGAAGAAGTTCGAGGAAGTGGTGTCAGGTACCCTGCCTGAACTGGCAGAACGCTATGCTGTGGCCGAACCCAAGGGTGAGATTGTGCTGATTGTCGGGGCGCCGGGGGAGGCACAAGCCGAGCAAGGTGATTATGAAAGTGCGCTCAGGGCGGCACTCGAAACCCTGCCGCCCGCCAAGGCCGCCAAGGGTATCGCCAAGCGCTTCGGTGTCGATCGCGCCGAGGTATATGAGCGGGCGATGGCGTTGAAGGCTAAGGAATGACGGCAAATTTTCACCGTAGCCCTGAGCCTGTCGAAGGGCGCATCTCAGCCTTAGCGCAAACCTTGAGACGCCCTTCGACAGGCTCAGGGCTACGGTTATGGGGAAACAGTTTGTGACCAACCGCCGCGAACTGGCCGAAAAACGCGGGCGGCAGGGCGAGGCGATTGCGGCTTGGTGGTTACGACTGCATGGCTGGCGAATTGTCGGGCAACGGCTAAAGACCCCGCGTGGAGAGGTTGACCTGATCGCGCGACGCGGAAAAACTATTGCCTTTATCGAAGTCAAGGCGCGGGTGAAGCAAAGCGATTTGGCAACCGCGATTGACGGTTGGCGGCTGCGTCGCGTCGCCGCGGCAGCCGAACAATTGCTGCCGCGTTATGGTAAGGGTGCGGAAAATATGCGGATTGATGTGATATTGGTTGCACCTTGGCGTTGGCCGCACCATCTGGTCAACGTCTGGCACGGATAGAGAAGAAGAGGGCGATAGATGGGATTGCGCGTTGCGGTGCAAATGGACCCGATGGCGGGCGTCAACATCAATGGCGACAGCAGCTTTGCACTGATGCTCGCCGCACAGGCGCGGGGCTATGACGTCTGGCATTATGATGTCGGCACACTGACACTCGATGCCCATGACCGGCTGACCGCTTTGGCCCATCCGGTTTATGACCTGCAGCGCGTGGTAGGTGTGCATTACCGCTTTGGCGAGCCCAAAAGGATCGATCTTGGTTCGGATGTGGATGTCGTTTTGATGCGGCAGGACCCGCCTTTCCATGTCGGCTATATCACCGCGACGCATCTTTTGGAGCGGATCGAGCATGAGACGCTGGTGGTGAACAACCCTGTCAGCGTGCGCAATGCGCCGGAAAAGGTGATGGTACTCGATTATCGCCGTTTCATGCCGCCGACGCTAATCACTCGATCAACCGACGAGGTGCGCGCATTCCAGAAGGAGCATGGCGCGGTCGTCGTAAAACCGCTCCACGGCAATGGCGGGAAGGCGATTTTCCGCGTGCCCGCCGAAGGCGACAATCTGGGCGCGTTGTTTGAAGTGTTCAACACCACCTGGCCCGAACCGCATATGGTGCAGCCTTTCCTTCCCGATGTGGCCAAGGGCGACAAGCGTATCGTATTGATCGATGGTGAGGTCACCGGCGCAATCAACCGCCGCCCGGGCGAGGGCGAATTCCGTTCGAACCTGGCTGTCGGTGGCAGCGCCGAGGCAACCGAGCTTACCTCGCGCGAGCAGGAAATCTGCGCCGCGATGGGCCCGCGCCTTAAGGAATTGGGGCTGATCTTTGTCGGCATCGACGTGATTGGCGGCGAATGGCTGACCGAGATCAACGTGACCTCACCGACCGGCATCGTCGCGATCGACCGGTTCAACGGCACCGACACCCCCGGCAAAATCTGGGATGCGATCGAACGTCGTCTCAAGGATCGCAAAGCGAGCTGATCTCCCATGGAAGACTGGATTATCCGACTGGTCGATTGGGCCGGTTATTGGGGGGTGGCGTTTCTGATGCTGCTCGAAACCGTGTTTCCGCCGGTGCCTTCCGAGGTCATCATGACGGTGGCAGGCGTTTCGGCTTCGCGCGGTAATATGACGCTGACGGGTACGATTGCTGCGGGCACCGCCGGGGCGATGCTGGGCAACTGGTTCTGGTACTGGCTGGCTATCAAGTTCGGTGAAGCGCGGATGCATGTCTTCATCGACAAATATAGCCGCTGGCTGACGCTCGACTGGGAAGAGGTTGAGCGCGGAGAGCGGCTGTTCCAAAGTTATGGCTCGACGATTGTGCTGATGGCGCGGATGATCCCGACCTTGCGTTCGCTGATTTCGATTCCGGCAGGCCTGTTCGGCATGTCGCTTCGCCGATTTCTTGTCTTTTCGACAATCGGCACAGCAGGCTGGAGCGCGGCATTGGCTGGGGCTGGGTATTTCCTCGGTTCGCAATTCGACGATGTCGAAAAATGGCTGGGCCCGCTTTCGACGCTGGTGATTGCGGCGATTGTGGTGACCTATATCTGGCGGCTCGCGCACTGGAAGCCCCGACCCGAAACAATCAAGCCCGTGGATGCGAATTCAGATATTCGTCCAGAAGCATAGCGGTATCGACCGCAGTATAAACCTGCGTTGATGACAGGCTGGCATGGCCCAAGAGTTCCTGCAGACTGCGCAAATCCGCACCGCCAGCCAGCAAGTGCGTTGCAAAGCTATGGCGCAGTGCGTGCGGTGTGGTCTTTTCCGGCAAACCGAGCCGATTGCGCGCGCCCTGCACCGCACGGCGGATAAGAGCAGGGGATAGCGGCCCGCCGCGCCGCCCGCGAAACAGCGGTTCTCCCTTGGCTGGCGGATAAGGGCAAAGTTCGAGATAGCCCTCAATCGCCTCGCGCACATTGTCGAGCAGCGGAACGATGCGGGTCTTGTTGCGCTTGCCGGTTACACGCAAGGTCGGCCCCAGCGGAAGAACATCACCGGTTAGCCCGGTCGCCTCGCTGACGCGCAACCCGCAGCCGTACAGAAGCAGAAGGACGGCCCAGTCGCGCGCACCGATCCAACTGTCGCTGGCGCCATCAGCCGCATCGCCTGCAAGCGCCAACACCGCTTCGGGATCGACCGGGCGCGGCAGGCTGCGCTGCACGCGCGGGCCCTTGAGCGCAGGAATTGTGGCTTCATCGCCAAGCGAAAAGCGCAGGAAATTGCGAACCGCCGATAGCTCGCGCGCGGTCGACCGGTTGGTCAGGCCGTCCCCCCGCCGGTTGGCGAGGAAAGCGCGCAAATCCGCGGCGGTCGCTTTGGCAAGTGTAGCGCGGTTGGCGGGTTCGCCCAAATGTTCGGTCAGGAATTCGCACAGTCGCTCCGCCGTCGCGACATAGGCGCGCACGCTGTGCACCGACCGGCGGCGATTATCCGCAAGGTAGGAACGATATTCGGCGATCAGCGCGTCGGCCATGGCGGCGATGCTATCAGGCGTCGGGCGTCGGCTCAATCGCAACGATTTGCGGCAGGATGGCGTCGAGCAATGGGAAGCCTTTGGGAGTAATGGCCAGATGAAGTCCATCCCGGTTGACAAACTCTAAGGCTTCCAGCTTTTGCACTGCAGTCCAATCAACCAGATCGCCGCTATCCATTGCAAACCGGTCGGCCAACGAGGCAATATCCACGCCTTCGCGCAGTCGCAGCCCCATCAGCATCGCCTCCATAGCTTGTGTGGATGCATCAAGCGCGGTTTCGCTTTGCAGGCCATGCGCGTTACGTTCGATGGCGGAGAGGAAATTCTCCGGCTTGCGGTGCCGTTGTGTCGCCATGTTAGTCCGCCTGCCATGCGCACCGGGGCCGATGCCGACATAATCCCGGTAGCGCCAATAAGCGAGGTTATGGCGGCTTTCCTGGCCCGGTGCGGCATGATTGCTGATTTCGTAGGCCGGAAGGCCGGCGGCCTCCATCCGCGCCTGAGTCAGTTCATACAGATCAGCCGCGGCATCATCGTCGAGCGGTTCCCATTGCCGCTTCGCAACATCGGTGGCGAAGCGTGTGCCAGGTTCGATGGTCAACTGGTAGAGCGACATATGGGTGGTTCCAAAGCCGATGGCGCGCGCCAGTTCGGCATCCCACGCCTTGGCGCTTTGGTCGGGTCGGGCATAGATCAGGTCGATGGTGACCCGCCCGAAATGCCTTTGCGCGGTTTCGAGTGCAGAAAGGCTTTCTTCGACCCGATGGGCACGGCCGAGGAAGTTCAAAGTCGCATCATCGAGCGCTTGCAACCCCAACGACACGCGGTTGACTCCTGCGAATGCCAGTTCGGCAAAGCGTGCCGCTTCGACCGAAGAGGGGTTCGCCTCCAGCATGATTTCAACATCGTCGGCAAAGCCCCAATGCTGCTCTGCTGCATCGATCAGCGCGGCAGCGGTTTCTGGCGGCATCAACGAAGGCGTGCCGCCCCCGAAGAAGATCGATCCCAGTTTGCGCCCCTCGGTCAGCCGCGCCTCATGCGTCAGATCGGCGATCAGCGCATCGCGCCATGCCGCTTGGTCCACCTGTTCGCGCACATGGCTGTTGAAATCGCAGTATGGGCATTTCGAAACGCAAAAAGGCCAATGGATGTAAAGGGCGAGCGTCTCGCTCAAAACAGTGCCTCAACCAATTTGCGAAAGGCATCGGCCCTGTGGCTCATTGCGTGTTTTTCGGCGGGATCGAGTTCGGCGAATGTCTGGTCGCGGCCCAGCGGCACGAATACCGGATCATAGCCAAAACCCATAGTTCCGCGCGGCGGCCAGGCGAGGGTGCCCTGGACGCGGCCCTCAAACACTTCCTCACGCCCGTTAGGCCAAGCCAAGGCGAGCGTGCAGGTGAAATAGGCGCTGCGATCGACATCGGGGCCTTGCTCGGCCAGCTTCCCCTCGACCTTGCCCATGGCGAGATACCAGTCGCGCCCCGGGCCGCCCAGTGCCTGCGCCTCGAACCATTGCTTCTCGGCCCAGTCGGCGGTGTATACCCCCGGCGCTCCGTCGAGAGCCGCGACACATAAACCGCTGTCGTCGGCGAGGGCGGGCAGGCCCGAACCTTGCGCCGAGGCATGCGCCTTCAAAAGCGCGTTTTCGGCAAAGGTCGTGCCAGTTTCCTCCGGTTCGGGCAGGCCCAGATCACCCGCCGACACCGGTTCGATCCCGAAGGGTTCGAGCAACGCACGGATTTCGCGCACCTTGCCAGCATTGTGGCTGGCGATGACCAGCTTTCCGGGGGCAAGTTTTCTGTGAGTCATGCTTTCCTCATACCGTAGCCCTGAGCCTGTCGAAGGGCGCTTGACTGCTGGGCGTGCTTCGACAGGCTCAGCGCTACGGTTTCAACACGTTACTTCACCGCATCCGCCTGTGCTGCAAAAATCCGGTCGCAACCCATGCGGGCAAGACGCAGCAGACGCAACAATGCTTCCTCATCATAGGGTGCACCCTCGGCAGTGGCCTGTGCCTCGGCGATCTTGCCACCTTCGATGAGCACGAAATTGGCATCGGCATCTGCACTTGAATCTTCGACATAATCGAGGTCCAGTACCGGCGTACCATTGCAGATGCCACAGCTAACAGCGGCCACGCGCCCGGTAATTGGGTCTTCCTTGATTTTGCCCTCGGCCATCAGCTTGTTGACGGCGAGACGCAGGGCGACCCACGCACCGGAAATTGCAGCTGTACGGGTGCCGCCGTCGGCCTGCAGCACGTCGCAATCGAGCGTGATCTGGAATTCGCCGAGCTTTTTGAGGTCAACAACCGCGCGCAATGAACGGCCAATCAGTCGCTGGATTTCCTGCGTCCGGCCCGATTGCTTGCCTTTGGCTGCTTCGCGTTGGCCACGCGTGTGCGTTGCGCGGGGGAGCATCGAATATTCGGCGGTCACCCAGCCTTCACCCTTGCCACGCAACCATGGCGGCAGCCGGTCTTCGACGCTGGCGGTGCACAGCACCTGCGTGTCGCCGAAGCCGATGAGAACGCTGCCCTCGGCATGTTTGGTGAAAGCGGTCTCGATGAAAATGGCGCGCATTTCGTCTGGCGCGCGTCCGGATGGGCGCATGTACTAGTTCCCTTTGATGGTATCAACGGCGCGGCACTTATCCGAAGATAGCTATGGGAGCAATGCGACCGAGGGAGAAAGTTATGCGCCTGCGTGGTTTGTTTTCATTTTTGTCGGCACTGGCTTTCGCGCCATCGCTGGCTGCGGCGGATGCCGCACCGGCAGCTCCCCCTCAAATGGCAAAAGCTGAGTTGGGTGGTGAAACGCTGCACTATACTATCATCGGCACACGCTTTGGTAACCGGTTCAAATGGACCGTCGGCCCCGATGGTAAGGGTGAAGTCGCTATCCCATTCTCTATCGGTCATCTGATCCCTGCGACCGCGAATGACTATTACTTTCTGCAAGGCGAGCATCCTATTGATATCGGGGCGGACGGCTATGCCGAACTGCGCGCCGCTTTGGCGCAAATTGTCGAACGCGGACCGATGCCATTGACGCTGGATGGCCCGTGGCTTGAATGCCGTATGGCCCGCACAATGGATCTCGGTGCCGCACAGCTGCGCTGGACTAAAGATGCCAGGGAAGGGCTGGCTTTTGCAGACTTTGGTTGCCGCAACGAAGATAAAGCGGTTGCCGAGATGTTGGCGCGGTTCGATCAGGCTTGGCAGATTCTCGGCAAGCGCCTGTCTGAACAAGGCGGTAATATCGCGATTTCCGTTCCCAAAGACGGTAAACCTTTCGAATGGAACGAAACGCTGCGCTATGATGAAGTTGGTCCCATGGGGGCTGGAGGCAAGCTTTTTATTTTGCACCCGGATGGAAAAGGAAAAATCGTAACCGACGGTCATATCAGCTGGTATGCGGACAAGGAGTTGCGCGACCAATATTTCATTCCGACCGGGGAAAGCCGGTTCGACATTGGTCGGGCGGGTTATCTCAAAGTTCGGGCTTCACTGGATGGCGTGATTGCCGGACGTGTCGCACCGATGATAGAGCCTTGGGAAACCGATCCGGATGAACCCAACCGTCGCTGCATGACCGATCAGCCCTTTGGAATTCTGAAGTGGTCGGAGGTTAAAGACCAAAAAGGCTATCGCTTTGATCGAACATGCTACACCGCCAAGAATGAGGCGATTTGGGCAATGCTGGCACCCATATATCCCTTGATAGCGCGAAATCTGGCGAAGCCTGATTGACACCAACGCGGGGGCTGCGCACATTCCCTTGCAATGGCAACGCCCCCGATCTCTGAACTCAATGATCGCACGCGCACGATCTTCAAGGTCGTTGTCGAAAGCTATCTCGAATCTGGCGCGCCGGTGGGATCGCGTACGCTGTCGAAAGTCAGCGGGCTTAACCTCTCACCTGCCTCGATTCGCAATGTGATGCAGGATCTGGAAGAGGCTGGATTGCTCGCTGCACCACACACCAGTGCAGGGCGGATGCCGACCGAACAAGGCTTGCGCCTGTTTGTCGACGGCATGATGCAGGCGGCAGAACCCACTGCAGAAGAGCGGCGAGCTATCGAATCGCAGATTGCGGGCAGCGGCCCGATTGAAACGGCACTGGCCGCCGCAACCGTTGCGCTTTCCGGCCTGTCCGCCTGCGCGGGAGTGGTGATGGTGCCCAAGCGCGAGGCGGTGCTGAAACATTTCAGCTTTACCCGATTGTCTGCAACGCAGGCGTTGGCCATCATGGTTGGTGCTGATGGCAGCGTCGAGAACCGGCTGGTCGATATTTCACCTTCCGTCGGCGACGGTGCGCTAACTGAAGCAGGAAATTATATCAGCTCGCGCCTTTCCGGCCTGACGCTATCGGAAGCGCTGGGACGGCTTGATGCTGAAATTCGCAGCCACAAAGCCGCGCTAGACCAAGCCAGTGCCGAACTTGTGCGCAATGGCCTTGCGGTCTGGTCGCTCGACGCCAATGACCGGCCAGTGCTGATCGTGCGCGGGCAATCGAACCTTATCGATGAAAGCGCGGCAGCCGATCTTGATCGCGTGCGTCAGCTGCTGGACGAGCTTGAAAACACGGAAGAAATCGCCCGCTTGATCGACAGCGCACGCGAAGCGCAGGCTACGCGGATATTCATCGGTTCCGAGAATAACCTGTTCTCGCTCTCGGGTTCGTCCGTGATTGCCGCGCCCTATCGCGATCAGGGAGGCAAGATTGTCGGCGTGGTCGGCGTAATCGGCCCGACCCGGCTAAACTATGCCCGCATCGTTCCCATGGTCGATTTCACCGCACAGGCCCTCAGCCGCTTGATGAAATGATGCGAGCGCCTATATGCGCCTGCAACACAGACATTCGGGGCAGTTATGAACGATAAGGACAATATTGACGCAGCGGTTGAACAGGAGCTGGAAGGTATGCCCGAGCATCTGAAGGGCGAGGCCAATGCTGCTGACAGCGCCGCGGAAGAGCTGAACAAGCTGGCCGCAGAACTGGAAACCGCGCGGCAGGATATTCTTTATGCACAGGCTGAAGTGCAGAATGTGCGCCGTCGCATGGAAAAGGAAGCCGCCGATGCGCGCGCCTATGCCGCCACCGGCTTTGCCCGCGATATCCTCTCGGTATCGGACAATCTCACCCGCGCGCTCGACGCCATTCCCGCCGAACTGCGCGAAGACGAAAAGATGAAGCCGCTGGTCACCGGCCTCGAAGCAACGGGCCGTGAACTTGAAAGCGTCTTCGCCAAACACGGCATCAGCCGCATTGCCGCAATGGGTCTGCCGCTCGATCCCAACCAGCATCAGGCGATGGTCGAAATCCCGACCGCAGATGCAGAACCGGGCACCGTCGTCGCGGAGATGCAGGCAGGCTATATGATCAAGGACCGGCTGTTGAGACCGGCTATGGTCGGAGTTGCCAAAAAACCGGACTAGCTATGTGATGTACTAGGTACCGCTCTCGCTTGCAAAACGCGCAAAACCGGTTCAGGATTTGCGCCCATGATGCGGGAGTAGTGTTTTGAAATCGCTTGCCTTCTTGGCTTTATCCCTGGTTGCATCGCCCGCAGCATATGCGGCGGAAGATTGGCAAAGTCATGTTCCGTCTGGCTGGAAACTGATCGGCGATGCGGCCGAAGCCGATGCTGCCGTTCTGATGGTAGAGCAGGATGATCCGGCAAAGCGCATCAAAAATGCCGGGCTCGGGCCGGATGAGCTCAACACCAATCCGCGCCGGTTGTTGATTCTGTCGCGCGTTTCGGCTGGCTATAAACAGACCGGTTCAGCGGACAATTTCCTGCCGCCAGAAGGGGATAGCGATACACCCTGCCTTGCCGATCCGCTTGAGGAGGGCGGCATAGATTTGCGCAACACTGTGCTGACGATAAATCTCAATTATTGGCTCAGCTGCGGTAGCTGGAGCACGTCCAAGGACAGCTATAAATTCCGGCTGGAAAATGGCCGCTATCGCCTGATCGGTTTTGACCGCCGATCCTATGCGCGCAATGGCGGAACGGGTGAGGAAATCAGTATCAACTTTCTCACCAACCGGAAGAAGGTGACGACCGGCATCGAAATTTTTGAACCTGACGCCGGCACTCCGGTGACCAAATCGAAAGTCATCTGGACGCGTATCGGGCGACAGAAATATTATCTCGACGGAATGGACCGGAAACAATGCGACAGGGATGAAAGCGCGCCAAGTTGGTGCGGTTATTAAGCGGGTTCAACTTCCCTTTCGGAACAAATCTATGCCTGACCGCGTCGTGTGGAACACGAAAACGCCTGTTAACAAAATACCCAGCACCACCGCAAAAATGTCAAAGGGGGAGAACATCTGGTTCGCTACAGGCCAGTGAATGTTCGTCTCTGGTCCGAAAACGAACATGCAGATCGTCAGGACAATCAGCATCATCCTAACCTCGGTCGGCCCACCGCCCAGATAGGTCAGGTTCATCACACCGGTGACTTTGGCTGAAATGAAGGTGTGGATCGACAGCAGCAAATAACCGGCCAAGCCGAACAAAGCGGTGTCCATCCGCATATAGGGGCTCAACCCCATTCCAAGAATGAAGATCGTGTTGGCGAGCGCATCAAGGCTGTGGTCGATGAAATAGCCATAATTGGGCCGTTCGATTTTACGATAGCGGGCGACGCTGCCGTCGAGCGAATCACCGAACCAGTTGAGGCAATAGCCGAATACTGAAAGCCACAACCAGTCGCGGCCCCAATTGCTGGCAATATAGCCAGCGGAGATCAGGATGGCACCGAAAAAGCCGAGCGCCGTCAGCCGGTCGGGCGTCCACCACATGGGCAAACGCGTGCAAATCCAGTTGAGCAGGCGCCGCTCGACAGCGGCGGTCAGATTTTCCTGAATGCGTTTCGGGGCAGTCACTTATAGTCCTTTTTGCCATCCCCCAATGTTGCGCTTTTGTGACAGGTGATGCAAAAGCGCAAGCTGGAATGCAGAGAGCACTGCCAGCACTAGCCGTGCGCAAATTGCTGGGCTAATTGAATGTCATGGCCACAGCAGCAAGCCTTTTGGACAGCCAGTCTCCCTGGCGTGACGAGCTTCGCGCTACGCTGGTGCTTGCCTGGCCACTGATTTTGACCAACGTCTCGATGGTCTTGATCAATTCGACCGACGTATTTCTGCTTGCGCGGCTGGGGCCGGATGCGCTGGCGGCTTCCGCGTTGGGGACAGGCATTTTGTTCGCGATGATGCTGGTCGGGATCGGCATTGTGGTTGCCGGATCGCCATTGATGGCGGCGGAGCTTGGCCGCAAATCCTATTCGGTACGCGATATCCGCCGGACATTCCGGCAGTCGATGTGGTCGGCGACGGTGGTCTGTGTTCCGATCTGGGTGTTCTTGTGGTTCACCGGCGATATCCTCGCATGGGCGGGGCAACCGGAAAGGCTGGCCGAAGATACGGGGCAATTCATGCGCGCTATCATGTGGCTCTTGTGGCCGCAGCTTGGCGTTGTCGCGCTGCGCAGCTTCATGGCTGCGCTGGAGTTACCCAAATGGACGATGGTCGCGGGCTTTGCGGCCGTGGTGGTCAATGCCGTGCTTAACTATGGTTTGATCTTCGGCCATTTCGGTCTGCCACGGTTGGAGCTGGTAGGGGCGGGTATCGGCAGTTCGCTGACCGGGCTGTTCCAGTTCCTGTTTCTGGCTGCCATCGCAATGCGGCACCCCAAATTTCGTCGCTACCATCTTTTTGGCCGCTGGTGGCGAGCCGATTGGCAGCGTTTCGCCACGATCTGGAAACTGGGCTTTCCTATCGGACTGCATATGGGTTTTGAAGCGATGGTCTTTGCCGCCGCAATCTTCCTTATGGGCTATATCAGCATAGAGGCCGCCGCCGCCCATGCAGTAGCGATCCAGATAGCTTCGATGACCTTCATGGTGCCGATGGGCCTCGCCCAAGCGGCGACGGTGCGGGTCGGGCTGGGCTATGGCAGGCGTGATGCGGAGGCAATCCGGCTATCGGGCTGGACGGCTTACGCGCTGGGCGTGGGCTTCATGACCGCAATGGCAATATTGATCTGGACGATCCCTGGAACGCTGGCCGGTTTCTTCCTCGATCCCGAATTGAAGGGCAATGCAGAGGTGCTGCGGCTAGCCGTCTCCTTCCTGATTATCGCCGCCATTTTCCAGATCGTCGATGGCGCGCAAGTGGTCGGCACAGGCATGTTGCGCGGGCTGCAGGATACGACCTGGCCGATGCTGTTTGCCGCGTTCGGCTATTGGGTTGTTGGGCTGGGTTTTGGCGCTTGGCTAGCCTTTTACCGTGGCTATGATGGTGTCGGCATCTGGATCGGCCTGGCGCTCGGCCTTGGCATTGTTGCCGCATTGGTCCTCAGCCGGTGGCTGATGCGCCACCGGCTGAGACTTGTTCCGACGAATTAGATCGTCTGCGCGCGATTTTCGTCGCGGTGCTTTTTGAGGTATTTCATGAACGGCGTGCCGCCGGTGCCGACATCGGTATCGTTGCCCGCGCCTGATGGGGCCTGTTTGTTGATATAGCTGGCGGCATATTCGAGGTGGCGGGTGCGGAAGCGCGCGACCTGTTCGACGCAGGCGTTGAAGGAATCCTTGACCGACTGGTTTTGCGTTTTGGCGAAGTCGCGCAAAGTGCTGGCCTCACGAACCGCGTCGATAAAGGCGCGGTGCTGTGGCGGGCGGTATTGGTGGAGTTCATCGAGAAACTCGCGCAACGGATCGCTTTCGTGCACAACCTGAAACAGCCCGTCCATCGCGGGAACAATCGAGCTTTGCGAACCGGTTTGCCCTCGAAATGCCTGTGGTTTACCGGCATATTTGGCAACGCCTTCGTAGATCAGGCCTTCGGGCATCGCCGGATTGTTCTTCCAGCCGTGGATATAAGGGCGCACGCGTTGATAATAGATATAGGGATCGCAGCGTTCAGGCATGCGATCAAAATGCGCGTTCATCGCATCCCAGACGCTGTTCATGTCGGTCAGCAGTTGCTCGACTTTGACTGCGTCTTGCTGTGCCGCCGCATCAACCAATGCGGTCGCCAACTGCAATGCGCGGCCTGCTTCGGCCTCGATCGCGACATGGACAAGGACGAACCAGTTCTCGTCCTGACCGCCAAGGAAATTCTGGTGCATCGCGATATTATCCAGGCTGATGCCACCGGACTTGTCGAGCCGGTACCAGTTATCGAGCACATAGCCCGAATAAGGGAGCAGCGGCGGCAGTCCCAGATCGTCGCCGATGGCGCAAATCGGGATTGCGAGATTTGCGGGCAGGGTGGTCGGCGCTTCGGCCTCTCCCCAGACATAGGCCTGCACGAGGAAGCTGTAATGCACCATCGCGGTGCGCACCTGTTCATTGCTGGCGGTCGCAAGGAAGGCCGCCATATCGGGATGGCCCACCTGCTTCAGGAAATGGCGCACGCGGCCTGAGGTAATCAGGTCCGACAGGCTGGCCGCTGCATCCAGCATTTCGTCGAAGCTATCGGGCAACGAAATTTCATCGATTTCATGGGTTGAGAGGTAGCCACGCTCTGCGCTGAGGCCAAAATCTTCAAGTTTCATGGAAGTCTCTTGGGCGAGGTGCGGGTTGGGCCACCTCTACTGATTTGGTATCAATTGAAACCGGTTTGCGCAAGCGGGAGTGTATCAGTAGTCCTCAGATAAGATACACCGCCGCATAGCGGACGATAAGCGCGATCAGGACAGCGATGTTCATGGTCTTCGATTTGACGAAAAAGGCTGCTGTCATTAGAGCAATTAGAACTGCCGTCAGACCCAGTGCGAGTGGATTGACCAGACGCTCCGACAAGTCGGGGTGGGAGAGGTAGAATGTGAGTTGCACGAACAACAGTGCAAACAGCATCCCGAGTACAATCCGCCGGACGTGGAAATAATGCGGGTCGAGATCGCCGTTTTTCGGGATGCTTTCAGGGAAAACCAGATGGGCGGCGAGGTAATAGGCGCTCGCAAACAGCATCGTGCCCATCATCCAGCCGCCCGATACGGCAATGATGTCACGCACCGCCCAGGCCGCCCCCCAGAAGGACAGGAGGTCGAGCATGACGAACAGGCCGAGCAACGGCGTCAGCCAGCCGATGCGGTATCCGGCCTTCGTCTCTTCATCAACATGCAGCCGCGCCTTCACCGTCTTGCCCAGCCCCGACAGGAGTTCGACCAGCGAGAGGCCGAGCAACAGGCTGTAGAGCGAAAAAATGAATTCGAACTGCGACATCATTTCGCGGTCGCTTTTTTGCCGAAAGGCAACACGCCCTCATATTGTTCCAATGGAGGGGCGCCTGGCACCTTCGCCTTGTTCTTCAAAAGGAAATAGTGGCGGACGATTTCTGCCTGCTGCTCGATGCCATAGCGCTCCAGCATCCAGCCGGGTTTCAGCACATAATTATAACTGCTGAACGGATAGCGCCGGAGTGGCAGGAAAATGCCCTGCTGGTGCTGCCAGACATGAACCAACTCGTGAATGAACAGCCCCTGCAATCCCAGATCGCGGTCGCAAAAATCGTCGCAGAACAGGTCGCTATCGGGGTGGAACCATAAATGCCCGTCGGGCGCCATGGTGATCTTGCGCGGCTGGAACCACCACCATTTGCGTTTGTGGATGCGCACCTTTTCATAGTCGATGGCATCGTGAAACACCGAGCGCGCAAGTTTGATCTCGCGCGCTGTCATTGGCCGTCCTGATGGGTGCGGACCAAACATCAGTGGTTATTGTGGCCTGTCTTCTCGTCGGGTTCGCGGCCGTCCATTTCCTCGACACGGGCTTTGACGAGGATGCGTTCATTGTTTGAAAACAGGAATTGCGTTTCCATCTCACCCAGTCGGCGGCCGACCAGATTGACACCCCAGACCATCACATGCTTGCCGCCGCGCTTGAATTCGACCTTGCCATCTGCCGGGATGAAAACGCGGGTCAGCGGACGCATCGTCATCGCGCCGGTCTTGGGATCGACCTTGCTCTCGTGCATTTCGGTGCGGAGTGCCGAACGCGAGGTGACCGACATCAGATAGACGTCCTTGGGCCCGCCGCGGATCGTGAAATACATGGCCGACGGATTGCTATCGACCGGGTTCAGCTTGACCACCGCGTCGTGGACGCGAAGTTGCGGCGTGGGGCCGCAGCTTGCCAGAACGGCTACCAGCAACGGAGCGGCAAATAGTCCCAATCGTGCGCGCATGTTCAGCATTGTCATAATCTTTCCGGTTCGACTTTTTCGTTCTGAAACGGGGCATTGCCCGCCTTTTTGACAATGTAAGCCGGGCGAAGCCTTGTGCCAAGCAATTTGCCACCTATATCGCCCTCGCATGTTTGGCTGCAGTGCCTGATAGGGCTGCTCGCCAAAAACAGGGCTAATTTAGTTATCGGGGTAATTTGTAATGGCAAAAGTTATTGGTATCGATCTGGGCACCACAAACAGCTGCGTTGCTGTGATGGAAGGCGGCCAGCCGAAGGTTATTGAAAATGCGGAAGGCGCGCGCACGACGCCGTCTATCGTCGCCTTTGCGAAAGATGGTGAGCGCCTGATCGGCCAGCCCGCCAAGCGCCAGGCGGTGACCAATCCGGACAACACGATTTACGCGGTGAAGCGCCTGATCGGCCGCCGCTTTGACGACCCCATGACCAAGAAGGACATGGAACTCGTCCCCTATAATATCGTCAAGGGCAAGAATGGCGACGCTTGGGTCAAGGCGGGTGGAGAAGATTACTCCCCGTCTCAGATCAGCGCCTTCACCTTGCAGAAGATGAAGGAAACAGCGGAAGCCTATCTGGGCGAAACCGTAACGCAGGCGGTCATCACCGTTCCCGCTTACTTTAACGACGCCCAACGTCAGGCAACCAAGGATGCCGGCCAGATTGCCGGTCTTGAAGTGCTGCGCATCATCAACGAGCCGACTGCAGCAGCGCTCGCTTATGGCCTCGACAAGGACGAGAACAAGACCATCGCGGTTTATGACCTTGGTGGCGGTACATTCGATATTTCGGTCCTCGAAGTCGGCGACGGCGTGTTCGAGGTGAAGTCGACCAATGGTGACACCTTCCTGGGCGGTGAAGATTTCGACAGCAAGCTGGTCGAATTCCTCGCAGCCGATTTCCAGAAGGCCGAAGGCATTGACCTGACCAAAGACAAGCTTGCGCTGCAGCGTTTGAAGGAAGCTGCCGAAAAGGCGAAGATCGAGCTTTCCTCTGCGCAGACGACCGAAGTCAACCTGCCGTTCATCACCGCAGACCAGAATGGTCCGAAGCACCTCGTCAAGAATATCAGCCGCGCAGACCTCGAAAAGCTGGTCGACGACCTGATCAAGCGCACGCTCGAGCCATGCAAAAAGGCGTTGGCCGACGCAGGCCTGAAGGCAGACGCGATTGACGAAGTCGTGATGGTCGGCGGTATGACCCGCATGCCCAAGGTGCGCGAAGTCGTGAAGGCCTTCTTTGGCAAGGAACCGCATGTCGGCGTGAACCCCGATGAAGTCGTTGCCATGGGTGCTGCCATTCAGGCGGGTGTGTTGCAGGGCGACGTCAAGGACGTGCTGCTGCTCGACGTGACCCCGCTCTCGCTCGGTATCGAAACGCTGGGCGGCGTGTTCACCCGTATGATCGACCGCAACACGACGATCCCGACCAAGAAGTCGCAGGTTTACTCGACGGCGGACGACAACCAGAACGCCGTGACGATCCGCGTGTTCCAGGGCGAGCGTGAAATGGCGGCAGACAACAAGCTGCTGGGCAATTTCGACCTTGTCGGCATTCCGCCAGCACCGCGCGGCGTTCCGCAGATCGAAGTAACTTTCGATATCGACGCCAACGGTCTGGTCAGCGTGACCGCGAAGGACAAGGGCACCGGTAAGGAGCAGCAGATCAAGATCCAGGCGTCTGGCGGTCTGTCCGATGCTGACATCGACCAGATGGTCCGCGATGCCGAGCAGTTTGCCGAAGAAGACAAGAAGCGCCGCGAGGCTGCCGAAGCCAAGAACAATGCCGAAAGCCTCGTTCACAGCACCGAAAAGCAGCTTGAAGAGCATGGCGACAAGATTGACGCTGGTCTGAAGGCTGAAATCGAGGCAGCCATGGGCGAAACCAAGGCGGCCATCGAAGGCGGCGACCCCGAAGCGATGAAGGAAAAGGCGAATGCCTTGGCCCAGGTCGCGATGAAGATGGGTCAGGCGATCTACGAACAGGAACAGGCGGCAGGTGCGTCGGCTGCTCCCTCGGAAGAAGCTCCGGCTGACGATGATGTCGTCGACGCCGAGTTTTCTGAAGTTGACGAGGATAAAAAGGACTAAGCTAAGGTAAAGCCCATTTTCGTCACCCCCGCGTAGGCGGGGGTCCATCACCGGATGTCGAAATTTCAATAGCAGGTGATGGATTCCCGCCTTCGCGGGAATGACGAAGTGGGAGGTGGGAGTGGTATGCCTTGAGCCTCGACATTGATTATTACGAATTGCTGGAATGTGAGCGGACGGCGGACGACAAGACGCTGAAATCCGCCTATCGCCGCATGGCGATGCAATTTCACCCGGATCGCAACCCCGGCGATGCCGAAGCTGAAGCCCGTTTCAAGGCGGTCAACGAAGCCTATGAAGTGCTGAAAGACCCGCAGAAGCGCGCCGCCTATGACCAATATGGCAAGGCTGCGTTTGAAAATGGCGGCATGGGCGGTGGCCGCAGCGGTGCCGGCTTTGGCGACTTCTCCGACATTTTTGAAAGCTTTTTCGGCGATGCCTTTGGTGGTGGTCGCCAGCGTGGGCCGGTGCGCGGCGCGGATTTGCGCTATGATCTGGAAATCAGTCTTGAAGACGCATTCCATGGCCGCACCACCGAAATCGCGATCGATGTTGCCGCGAAATGCGGTGACTGCGAAGGCACGGGTGCGAAACCGGGCACCAGTACGCGCCGATGCAATTTGTGCGGCGGGCATGGCAAGGTGCGCGCGCAGCAGGGCTTTTTCGTTGTAGAACGCACCTGTCCGACCTGTCACGGTCGTGGCGAAGTGATCGAAGATCCGTGCCGCAAATGCGGTGGTGAAGGCCGAGTAGACGAGCGGCAGAAGATTGAAGTTACCATTCCGCCAGGCGTCGATGAAGGCACACGTATCCGTGTGGCTGGCAAGGGAGAAGCGGGGCCGAACGGTGCGCCTGCGGGCGACCTCTACATCTTCATGCACATCGCGCGCCACAAGGTGTTCGAACGCGACGGGACGACTTTGTTCTGCCGCGCGCCGATCAGCTTCACCAAAGCGGCGCTGGGCGGTGAAATCGAAATCCCCGGACCTGATGGCAGCAAGCACAGTGTCAACATCCCCGAAGGCATACAGTCGGGCAAGCAGCTCCGCGTCCGCGGTGCGGGCATGCCTGTGCTGCAAGGACGCGGCAGGGGCGACCTTGTCATCCAGATCGACGTCGAGACCCCGACAAGATTGACCGCACGGCAAAAGGAATTGCTCTGCGAATTCCGCGAGACCGAAACCGGCGAGGAATGCCCGCAGTCGCGCGGTTTCTTCGACAAGGTCAAGGAATTCTGGGACGATTTGACCGAGTAAAATCTGCAGGCGGGTACAAGACTCGCTTTATGCCCAATGTTATGCTCGCTTCGATGGGAGCGAGTCGATGGCGGGCAAGGGTTTCGACAAACGCGATTTTTTGAAGCTGGCCGGTGGCGGTGTGATTGCATCGTTCATTGGCCAGCGTGTATTTGCGCAGGACGGCCGCATCCTCGGGCTCGACTTACCGAAACAGGTCATCGAGTTGATCCCGCGCAAGCCATTAAACTTTCTACGTATTGCCGAAGCCGTGGTTCAACTGGAACGCGAAGCCGACCGCAAAGGTCTGCCCAATTCACCCCTCGAAACGCGCAAAGGACAGTCGCTCTCCGATTTGGCGGATTCGCTCTATCAGATGGCGATGCCGCGCTTGGTTGCGCTGATTGACCGAAGCGAGGATATTGACCCTCCTTTTGCCGACAAGGCTGGCGAATTGCTCGCCGAACTGCATCAAAGCCAGCACGAACTGCCCGAAGCGCTCAAATTGGGTTTCGGCGACGCTGGTGTGAAACCGTTTCTGCCGGAAGAGCAGCGCTATCTGGTCCAGCCTGAAACGCCGCAAGGTGAAATCATCTTTGTTCCCGGTGCCCCGCCGCTGCCAACCACTCCAGCTCCTGCCGAAGCTGCAACCGTGCCCATTATCGACGAACCCGACCGTCCCTTGAGCAAATCGCGCGAATTTGCTGCCCTCAAGGCCGAATATGCACGGCTGTTCCGCAAACTGACCGTGCGTCCGCAATATCAGGAAACCGTCGACTGGCATCTCGATCTGATCCGAAAGGCGCGCAGCCGTTATGAAACGGTCGAGGCGCAGACAGGCGTTCCCTGGTATTTCATCGCGGTCACCCACGGACTGGAGGCGAGCTTCAATTTCCGCGCGCACCTGCACAATGGCGATTTCCCGCTGACAGCGCGCACGCGACAGGTTCCTGCAGGTCGGCCGACAAAATGGTTGCCGCCATCGGACTGGGAATCGAGCGCTAACGATGCTCTGCGGCTGCTTGGTTATACCGGACAAAAGGACTGGAGCCTCGAACGCACGCTCTATCGGCTCGAGGCCTATAATGGTCTTGGCTATCGCGGGCTTGGCGTGCCGACGCCCTATTTGTGGAGCTTTTCCAACCATTATGAGCGCGGCAAATTTGTTGCCGATGGCAAGTTCAGCCAGACCGCCAAGTCGCAACAATGCGGTGCGGCGGTGATGCTGAAATTGCTCGCCGATGCGGGGGAAATCGAGATGCAAACCGCGGCCTGATTCCGTCCCCATATTGCGCCTCGGTGTACTGGTTTATCGAAAAAGTGTTCGAGACTTTGCACCTTTATTAAGCTTGTGGAGTCGGTGCATCCGAATTGCAGGTTTAAATGGGGGGTAGATGGGCCATGCGATTGATATTGCTGTGGACAATGATTTTTGTCTCACTGTTTTTGAGTGCGCGATCAGAGGCGAAAAGTGACGCTTCACCTCTGCGCCTCCTGCCAACTTCAAAATGGGTTGCCGAATATCAAAATGACGGTTGCCGGTTGATCAGGCAGTTCGGCCAGGACGAAAACCAAGTTATTGTAACATTTAGTCGTTTTAGCCCAGGTGATCAATTTAACCTAACCCTTGCAGGTGAACCCTTTCGAATGAAATCGAGCGGAATCGCCACATTGCAGTTTGGTCCGAATGAAAGGGAACAGCGAGTCGACTTTCTGGTCGGATTTTTGGGGCCGACGATGCCCGCCGCAATTATGAGTTCAGCTATTCGGTTGGCGCCAATGACAGAAATCGGGCAGAGCCAGACGGGCGAGTCAAATTCGAACGGATATTATGATGATGCTAAAATAGGGGCTGATCGCGAAAAAGTGGTGACCTACCTTCGTGCGAGAATGCCGCTTCACAAGCCTATCCAACTGGAATTAGGAGCGATGGACCGTCCCTTCGCCGCTTTGAACAACTGCATCGATGAACTAATGGTGCATTGGGGGCTAGACGTCGAGAAACATAAAAAGTTGAAACAAAAGGTGCTACCTATTGGGGATCCGGGGGCATGGATCAACAGCAACGACTATCCAAAAAAAATGTTGGCAGAAGGTCAATCTTCTATTGTCGAATATAGGCTCGATGTTGACGAAAATGGGCAGGTAGTCGGATGCCATATTCAGGAAACTACGCGAAAAAAAGAATTTGACGATGCCGTCTGCAATGCGCTGGTCCGAAGTGCAAATTTTAGTCCGGCTATCGATGCGGAAGGCAGCCCCATTCGTTCCTATTGGAACGGTCGAGTTCATTTTCAACTAACCGCCATGTGAGCGTTAAATCGCTTCGATTTCTTTGCGTAACTCTTCAATCAGAGGTTGAATCCGTGTCAGTCGCAGCGCTTCCGCTTCCAGCACCGCTTCAAACGCTTTCTTTTTTAACGCTATAACCTCGGACTGTTCCGCTGATACCGCTCCGGGCATTGACGACAGCACAATATCGACCAGCCTGTCGATGCCGTGCAGGCGGCCCCAGAGATAGTCATTCTCGCGATAGGCGCGGCTGAAAAAGGCGCCGAAATTGTTGAACTCGATGCCCTTCAGCGTCGCGGCGGCCCCGCCTTTGCGGATGGTGGTCGCATCATCGGGAGAGATGCGGTCGACTTTGATCGGGTCGAACTCGTCGAGCCCTTCGCCCTGCAACAGCGGCAGAGTCGCGATGTCGTAAAGGATGTAGCCGAGATAACCGAGCAGGATCTTGCGGGTGGCGGCTTCGGGAACGTCGCGCAGGGCGGCGATCAAGGCAGCGTCGGTTGCTGAATCCGCCATCTCCAGATTGCGCCGCGAAGCCAACAGGTCGAGCAGCGCGCCGGGATTTTCGACCCCGTGACGAACCGCTTCGGCCACATCGACGCCGAGATATTCGGACGTTTCGACTTCGAGGAAATGTGCGAGCGAGGCGTAGATTGCTTGCCGCAACCGGTCTGCCACATGCGGGGGTATGTCAGCCATCACCTCCACATCCTCGGCAAGGCGGCGCGCGAGGAAACGCAGCCGCCGGATACGGAAGCGGACGTCCTGCTCGCGGAAGAATGCCATTGATTCCGCAGCCATCACCTTGCCTCGTGGCCCGGTCATCTTGTCGAGCCCGCGGCGGCAGATTTCGCCCCACAGCGCATCACGCAACATCCGGCAATGTTCGCTCCGGGCATCGGGGCAAAGCCGCCGGGCTGTGGCGGCCAGATCGTCGAGCACACCCATCATTCGCAAATGGGCGTAAGCCGGATAGCTGTACCCTGTGGCCGCCGCCGATTTCTGCAACATCGTCAGCCGCCATTTGCGCAGGCGCTCGGGGGTCGGCTTGGTCAGGAACCAGGTCTTGCCAAGCATGACCTCGATCATATGCTCAACCTCAACCTCCAGATGATCGGTGATTTCGCGCATGCGGGCGATGCGTTGCGACCTGCCCTCGATCGCAGTCAGGCTGTCTCGGATCGGCTGTTCGCGCGGGATGTCCGACGTTGCACCAAAGATGGTGGAGAAAAAGCCGGGTGGTTTCAAATGCCCATCTGCAGTCTTGCCGCGCCCACGCACGCGAAAGCTCGGCATGCCGGGTTTGGGATCAATATAGACGAAGCGCCGGTCGACTTCGCGCCGGGCGGGCCGGTTGCGCAGAGCATCGATCGCCTGTGCAAAGGGCGCGTTGGCAAGCACCGAACCGTCGATCAGGAAAGCGTCCTCAACACTTCCCGCCTCGAACTGCTGCGGCAATATGCGCTTGAGAAAAGCCTCGCGCCCATCCCAGCCAATGGCGCGGGTTTGCAGCAGGCCGTCCAGCTCCCGCACCGTAAAGGGGGGGAAGGCGCCGGGGAAGCTGGCGGTGGCGCGGGCGGCAAATACCAGCTCTGCCGGGTGGGCGAGTTGGCCTGCATCCTGCCCACGCGTCGAAAAACCGATCGTCAACCGATGCTCATTCTCGCTGACGTTAGTCGGGCTGTTGAGTTGCAACTGCTCGCGATGGCCATGAAAATCCGTGACAGTGACGAACAGGTCAAGCGGTTGGCCTGCCGGGAGTAGGGGTCTTGCAACGCCTTGCTGCTCCATCGCCTGCAAAGCGTCGAGCAGAAGGGTAGAAAAGCCCCGTCCACCAAAGGGTGGCTGGAACCAGCGTGCGCGGACAAAGCCTGACAGCTTGGTTGCTACTTCGTCCTGCGCTTCTTTCGCGACCGTCTGCGCAACCGCGCCGCCGCGCCGCCGCAATACCGCCCAAGCAATCGGTGCGGCCCAGAATTTGGAAAAGCGCGACAGGGGTCGTGCGTCGGGATCGAGCAACACTTCGACATCGGCATTTTCCAGCCACAGGTCGGTCAACGGCTCAAGCGATTGCCCGGTGGTGATGGCTTGCGCCAGAAATACGCCATTAATGCCCCCGGCACTCGCGCCCGAAATAATGTCGGTGAGCACGCGCAGCTTGGTGCCTGACTTTGCCTCGATCAATTCGAGCAGCTCGCGATACACATCCTCGCTACCGCCGCTACGCGGCTGGCCTTCGAGGAAGGCGCGGCTGGCACGCACAAGGTGCCAGATCTCGCGCGTGATCCCGTGCATGTACACTGCAAGGCTGACCCCGCCATAGCAGATAAGGGCCAGCCGCAGTTCCTTCTCGCGCATACCGAAGATGTGGCAGGGCGGGACAGGGCGCGCAAGGGGGCGTTGTTCATTTATCTGTTGCAGCATTTAATCGTTCGATTAAATGTGCGTGCAGAGTTCATCCGGACAACGTTGAAACTTCAACCGTAGCCCTGAGCTTGTCGAAGGGCGCTTCTCAGTTGCAGCGCCATGCTGTGCGGCGTGCTTCGACAGGCTCAGCACTACGGTAAGTCGTTTACGGAAGAGACATAAAATAAACAGAGGAGAATTTATGCTGGTATCCGAAGCCGTAGCGACACGCCGTTCGATCCGATCGTTTCTGGACAAGCCGGTTCCGTTTGAAACGATCCAGCGCATATTGGAACGCGCGCGGATGGCACCTTCGGGCTGCAATTTCCAACCGTGGGAAGCGACAGTCCTCACGGGCGCGCCGCTCAAGGCATTGCAGGATCGTTTGACCGCCAGCCAGCCGGACGATCCTATGGACTATGATTTCTCCGAACCCGGCAAGCATGACAAATATAAGGCGCGCCTGCAGGCCGTAGGTGCCGCGATGTATGGCGCGATGGCGATTGCCCGCGATGATGGCAAACAGCGCGCCGATTTCGTCCAGTCGAACCTCGTTTCCTTCGGCGCGCCGGTGCTCTTGCTCTGCCATTTCCCCAAATTCATGAAGGAAGCCCAATGGTCTGACACCGGCATGTGGTTGCAGACGATCATGCTGCTCTGCCGCGAAGAAGGCCTCGATACCTGCCCGCAGGAATATATGGGCATGTATGGCAAGACCATCAAAGACCAGCTGGGGTTGGGAGAGGACGTCCTCCTCTTCTGCGGCCTCGCCATTGGTTATCGCGATGAGAGCGATTCGGTGAACGGCTTCCAACGCGAGCGCGTGCCTTTGGACGAGCAGGTGACCTTTCTGGGGTTTTGATTGAAACGGTGGAATGACCGCGAAGCCGGGGACATCCTATCCAATGTCTCCGCCGACCAGGACGACCGAGCGCAATTTGAGCGACATGTGATTGTGTGTCGCCGTGCTGCGGCGTGCTTTGGTTAGGCGTACCAGTACAACATGGACATTGCAGCGCTAGCGATTGGTTCTATCGATATATGATAAGCGCGGTTTTCGATTGGCAAGCCATGCTGGGTGACAACTTAAAGAGATTTGGAACCTAGACCATGTGCACATTGTAGTCCAAAATGGCGGGCGCCAAACGGCAGGCATCTTCGCCGTAGACCGCCGTCATGGCGTCGATTGAATTGACAGGTGTGCCGGTTTTGGAAGCAAAGTAAGTATCTCGATAAGGGAAATAGGATGATCAGATTTTTCGCGCTGTTTTTCTTCATCGCGCTCACATTTTCCGGAGGTGCTCGGGCAGAGGGCAATTGCCCGCCGGGCTCGGTTCCGATTGGCGGAGGAAATTCGGGTTATGAAGGCTGTGCTATGGTGTCTGACGGGCCAGCCACAAACAATCAGGATCTGGTTGACGAGCTGAAAAAGAAGAAGGTCAAAAAGCGTTTCGACAACTATTATGCCGTGGCCTTTCATCCTGATTCTTCAGATGTATTTATCATGGGCGGTGCAACGAAACGCAATTCCGCAGAAAATGATGCGCGCATGCTTTGCGGAATCAACATGCTCCTAAAAGCAGGAGCAGACGAAGCATCTGTCGAGCGATGCTCGGTAACGTTTAGCGGTTCAAACAATGTCGCGTCGTTCGCGCGTGGAATGTACGGAGACCTATATTATGCAATGGGTGCTGATACTTCGGTGAGCGATGCCGCGGTTCTGATCGCGTGCCGGAACCAAAATGATTATTGCGCCGTTTTTCGGCATTGGGTGGCCCATCCCACGATTTCTTACGCACCGACACAGGAATCGCACCAACCGGAAGGCAATTTCCGTAAAGTCCATGCTGCGGCAGCCTGGCAGGGCGAAGCTGGTCCGACAAATGCGGCGAAGAGCATGGTTTATATAACGGGCGGATACGCCTCGAAAGCCGAAGCTGAGCGTAGCGCGCTAGAAACATGCCAACAGCAGAGTAAAAATACATGCTCAATCGCCCGTGCAGTTGCGGATACGTTTATGGCAGTGGTACGCCAAAGCGACGGTCGAATGTTTGTAACATCAAGCCCAACTGAAGATATGGTGGACACCATAGTAAAGGGCTCGTGCGGCGCAGGATTGACCTGCACTGTAAAAGCGGTGGTTCCTGCAAGCCAAAGCGGATTGAACAAGCTTGGACCTTATTGAACAACGAGATGGAATGGCGGCGTCGGTTTTCTGAATTGGAGTGCCGTCGCCTCTTGAAATGTAGGATATGTTTTGCGAGCCGGTATCCAGCTCTTTGAACCCGGTCATTCCGCTCCTGCTAAATCCGCCGCCCTCATTACATCCTTAAAGTGACACGGGTAACAGTGGGGGGTATTCTGCCGGTAACCTGTGTCGCCTTTAACCCCCGCAACGCCGCTGCGTTGGTGTCATTTTCGTATACATAGCGGCCAATTACCTGGTTGCGTTCCTTATATGTTCTGATACTGTTGCGCGATGGCCAAACCCAAGAAACGCTATGTCTGTCAGGAATGCGGCACCGTGGCACCGCGTTGGCAGGGGCAGTGTGAGGATTGCGGTGCGTGGAACAGCCTTGTTGAAGAGGCTGGCGCCACCGTTTTCGAGCTGAAGCATCATTTGCAAAATGGCGGGCGCGATGTCGGGCTGGTCGGGCTTGATAGTGATATCAAGCTGCCCGATCGCGCTTCGACCGGGATAGCGGAATTTGACCGCGCTCTGGGCGGCGGTCTGGTTGCGGGATCGGCGACCTTGCTGGGCGGTGATCCGGGAATCGGGAAGTCGACGCTGTTGCTGCAGACGGCGGCTAATCTTGCGCGGCGCGGGCTCGATGTCGCCTATATTTCGGGTGAAGAAGCGGTCGATCAGGTGCGGCTGCGCGCCCGGCGGCTGGGGCTTGGCGATGCGCCGGTGCAGCTCGCGGCGGCGACTTCGGTTCGCGATATATTGACGACGATGGGCAGCACAAAGCCGCCTGCCTTGCTCATCATCGATTCGATCCAGACGATGCACAGCGACCTCATCGAAGGCGCGCCGGGCACGGTCAGCCAGGTGCGCGCTTCGGCACAGGAGCTGATCCGCTTTGCCAAGGAGCGCGGCACTGCGTTGATGCTCGTCGGCCATGTCACCAAGGATGGCAGCATTGCGGGGCCCCGTGTACTCGAACATATGGTCGATACCGTGCTGGCGTTTGAGGGGGAGCGCAGCCACCAATATCGTATCCTGCGCGCCAACAAGAACCGATTTGGCGGTACCGACGAGATTGGCGTCTTCGCCATGGCTGACAGCGGCTTGGCCGAGGTCGGCAATCCCAGCGCGCTCTTCCTTACCGACCGCGCCGAGCAGGTGACAGGGGCGACAGTGTTCCCCGCGCTCGAAGGCACAAGGCCGGTGCTGGTCGAAATCCAGGCACTGACCGTGCGCCTGTCCAGCGGCGCAACGCCGCGCCGTGCGGTGGTTGGTTGGGACAGCGGCAGGCTGGCAATGATATTGGCAGTGCTGGAGGCGCGCTGCGGGCTCAGCTTTGCGACAGCTGAAGTTTACCTCAACATTGCTGGCGGCTATCGCATATCCGATCCTGCAGCTGACCTTGCCGTCGCCGCTGCGCTGGTTTCCGCTTATGCCGAAAAGCCGCTGCCTTCAGATTGCGTTTTGTTCGGCGAAGTGGCGCTTTCAGGCGAAATCCGTCCCGTCGCGCATGGCAATCTCCGCCTCAAGGAAGCGGCCAAGCTGGGCTTCCAGGCCGCTTTGGTACCACCATCGGTACAGGAGGACGCGGGCATGAAACTGAAACAGTTCCGGACGCTCTCCAACCTCGTTGACCATATACTCGGGCGGGACTAACTGGATGCGATGACCGCATTCGACATCATCGTCCTATTCCTGCTCGGTACCGGTGCCATTTTCGGCTTCATGCGCGGCTTCACGCAGGAAGTGCTGTTGCTGGGCGTCTGGGTATTGGTCGTTGCGGCGATACGATTTCTGCACGCGCCGACCGCCGAATGGCTTTATGGTCCGGTTGGTACCGACGCCGGGGCGGCCGTTCTGGCATTTCTCGCCATTGCCATCGTCACCTATGTCGGCGGGCGGTTGATAGCGCGCAAGATTGGCGAGAAGAGCCGCAAGTCGGCGCTTGGTCCGTTCGACCGCGTGCTCGGCTTTGGCTTTGGCGCGGTGAAGGGGCTGATCGGCGCGACTTTGCTGTTCCTGCTGCTCGTCATGCTGTTCGAAGTCGCTTATGGCGGCGACAGCAAACGACCGGAATGGATGACCGCGTCCCGCACATATCCGTTGTTGAACGCGTCGGGGGATGCGCTCTCGTCCTTCATTCGCGAACGTCAGCAGGACAGTGAAGGCGAGGGCAGCGATGCCGGCTGATCTTGCCGCGCGCTCGAAATCGCCCAAGCCCGAGCTCTACACCAAGGATATATTGCGGCTTGCAGCGAGTCTGCCGCATGCAGACGCGTTGGGGGACGCCGATGCAAGCGCAACCCGCCGTTCGCCAGTCTGCGGCAGTGAAATGCGCGCCGAAGTGAAAGTCGACAATGGCCTTCTCACGGCGATTGCCTTGCGTGGCCGCGCCTGCGCGATGGGACAGGCATCGGCGGCGGTGGTTCGTAAAATTGCAGTTGGTCGTTCGGCTGAAGAGATTGCGGATGCGCGGGCCGCGCTTGCGCAGGCGCTTGTTGGAGATGGCGGCTTTGATGGCTGTTGGCCCGAACTGGCGGTTTTTGAAAGCGCTCGCGCCTATCCGGCACGCCATGCGGCGATATTACTGCCTTTTGATGCGGTTCTCGCCGCGATGACGGGGGCCGACTGATGGACGAGGGCCACCATTTCCTGACCGACATTTTGACCACTGGCGCACTTCTGCTGGGTGCGGCGCTGGTGGCGGTTCTGGTTTTCCGCAAATTGGGGTTGGGTGCGGTACTCGGCTATCTGGTCGCGGGGATCATCATCGGGCCGGACGTATTGGGCCTGAGCGGTGAACCCGAAACCATCCTGAGTTTTGCGGAAATCGGTATCATCCTGCTGCTGTTCCTCGTTGGGCTCGAACTGTCGCCTTCGCGATTATGGGTGATGCGTCGGGACATATTATTATTCGGACCGCTGCAGGTCGCGCTGTGCGGCCTCGCGATGTTCGCCATCATCTACGCAGTGCTTCCTTTCAGCTGGGAGGCGGCGCTGGTGCTGGGGCTTCCGCTTGGCTTGAGCTCGACCGCGCAGGTCCTGCCGCTATTGCAATCGCGTGGGCGTTTGAAAACCGACTATGGCGAGAAAAGCTTTGCCATCCTGCTGTTTCAGGACATTTCGATCGTCCCCTTGCTGACCATCGTTGCCGCTCTGTCGCGCGCGCCGGCGCAAGAGGGCGCACCCAGCGGGCTGGTGCTCGCCATCTATGCCATACTCGCCATCGGCGGGCTGATACTGGCCGGGCGCTATGTGCTGTCGCCCTTGTTGCGGCTGGTCGGTCGGGTGTCCGAACGCGAATTGTTCATTGTCACTGGCCTGTTTGCGGTCTGTGCGAGTGCTGCCCTGATGCAGTCGATTGGCGTTTCGGCTGCGCTAGGCGCGTTCGTCGCAGGCGTGATGCTTGCCGAATCGCCCTACCGGCATGAGCTGGAGGCGGATATCGATCCCTTCCGTTCCATTCTGCTCGGTCTGTTTTTCCTCGCAGTCGGGATGATGCTTGATCTCGATGTCATCGCTGCGCAACCCTTGCTGATTGTCGGCTTGGCGGCGGGGCTGGTGCTGGTCAAAACCGCGGTGGTTTTCAGCTTGGGTCGCTTGTTCGGGTTAAACAACAGCGCGTCGATCATCATGGCGCTGCTGCTCAGCCAGGGCGGGGAGTTCGGTTTCGTGCTGTTCACCGCGTCGCAAAATGCGCTGCTGATCGAGCCAGAGGCGGCCAGCCTGTTCGGTGCGGTTATCACGCTATCGATGGCGACAACGCCGTTCCTGATGATCCTTGCAGGCCGATTGGCGGCCCGTCGGCGGACGAGCGATGTCGCGCTTGATGATCCTGAACTAGCAGCACAAGCCAATATCATCATCGTCGGCCATGGCCGCTTTGGCCAGACTGTCGGGCAGATCATGCAGGCCGCGGGTCTGTCCATAACCCTGATTGACATCAAGCCCGAGCAGATCGACGTCAGCGGCGAGTTCGGGCGCAAGGTATTTTATGGCGACGGCACGCGCATAGATTTGCTCCGCCGCGCGGGCGCGGATGAATCCTGTGCGATCCTATTCTGTATGGATGACCGTGATTTGGATGCCGACGGTTTGGTCGCCGTGCGCGAAACCTTCCCCAATGCCAAGCTGTTTGTGAGGGCGTATGACAGGCGTCAAATGCTCGAACTGATGCCGGCAGAGAATCTCAAGATTACACGGGAAGTATTTGAATCATCTGTTCAAATGGCAGAAGATGCGCTGCGTTCCATCAATGTCGACCCTTCGGTCGCCGAACAGGCTGTCACCGAATTCCGCCGCCGTGATCTTGCCCGGCTGAAGGCGCAGTTCAAGACTGGCAATATGCGTGCCGGTTCGCGCCACAGCTTCGGCGGCAAGGAATCGGACGATTTTGCAATGGATGAGGGTTAGCGATTCCGCTCTTCATCCAGGAAGGCCGCCACATCTTCCAGATCGACATCCTTGGCGAGGAATGTCTTGCCTATCCCATTGGCGAGCAGGAAGGGCAGGGTGCCGCCGCTTTTCTTCTTGTCGTGCAGCATATGTTCGACGAGCTGTCCGCCACTTGCATCGACATGGGCTTCACGCAATGTGGTCGGTAAGCCGGCTTTGGCGAGATGGACGCTCACCCGATCCGCATCGCCCGCCGGGCAATGCCCCCTGCGCACCGAATAGCGGAATGCCAGCGCCATGCCCGCAGCCACGCCTTCGCCGTGCAGCAGCGTGTCGGAATATCCGGTCTCTGCCTCCAGCGCGTGACCAAAAGTATGCCCGAGATTGAGTAGGGCGCGAACGCCGGTCAATTCCTTTTCGTCGGCCGCCACGATCCGCGCCTTCGCCTCGACCGACCGCGCAATGGCATGACGGCGAGTATCGGCATCGCCCGCCAGAAAGGCGTCGATATTGGTTTCGCACCAGTCAAAAAATTCGGGCGCATCGATCAAGCCATATTTCACGACTTCGGCATAGCCCGCGCCCAATTCACGGCGCGGGAGTGTATCGAGCACATCAGGGTCGATGAGGACGAGGGCGGGCTGATGAAATGCGCCCACCAGATTCTTGCCCGCGCCGCTGTTGATAGCCGTCTTGCCACCAACGCTGCTGTCGACTTGGGCGAGCAACGTGGTTGGCACCTGAACGAAATGGCAGCCGCGTTTCACGATATGCGCCGCAAAACCCGTGATGTCGCCGACAACACCGCCACCCAAGGCTACGATATGGTCGCTGCGCTCGACATGTTCGGAAAGCAGCCAGTCGACGAGGCGTTCGAGCTCTGCCCAGCTTTTGGCGCCTTCTCCAGCGGGCAACAAATGGGCGGCATAGCTGAGCCCTGCTGCTTGCAATGAAGCAGCAAATTGGGGAAGGACATGTTGTCCGACATGGGTGTCGGTGACGATCAACAGGCGTCCGCTCCGCGCATAAGGTGCCAGATACTCGCCCGATTTGCCGATCAACCCCTGACCTATCAGCACATCATAAGGTCTGCCTTCGAGACCGACTGTAATCCTGTCCATCAGGCCAATGCCTCCAATATCTGGTTGACGGTGCGGGCGTGGGGCCCGGAATCACTGCGGACATGAATGTCTGCCTCGGCATAAAAGGGTGTGCGCTTGGTCGCGAGATCGGTCAGAACTTCGCGCGGATCCTTGCCCACCAGCAGCGGCCGATTGCTGCGGCGCGATACGCGTTCGATTAGCACGTCCAGGTCTGCATCGATCCATACCGAACGGCATTTTTCTTTAATCAGCCTGCGGGTTTCATCGTTAATAAAGGCACCACCACCTGTCGCGATTACTTTGGGGCCTTCGGTTATCAAGCGCGCGATCACCCGCCTCTCGCCATCGCGAAAACTGGATTCGCCGAAGCGTTCGAACATTTCCGAAATTGGCATGCCGGCGGCCTTCTCGATTTCTTCGTCAGAATCAACAAAGCTGAGCCCGAGTTTTCCGGCGAGCAATTTGCCTATGGTTGACTTGCCCACGCCCATCATGCCGACAAGCACGATTGAGCGGTCATTGCCGTCAATTGTAACAGATGCGGGGTCGGGTCGCGAAGCCATTGCGATGCGCGCTATATATCGGCTAATCCCTGCCGGAAAGCCCTTTGCCGAATGGCGTATTCAGGAGGAAAAGTGCAGGGTAAGCCTAAGGTCAAGCGCATCTTGCCGTGGTTCACGGTGGCGATTGTACTTGTCGCGGCGCTGTTTTTCTTCGAATGGCTTGGCAGTGAACAGCCGCAAAGGGTTGTCGAAATAGAGGTTCAGCCGGGCATCCGGCCCACAACCGACGGAGCGAGTGGTAAAGACTGATATGGCAAAGCAGCGGATCTCGATGCTTCTATGCGCGACGGCAGGCGTTGCGGCGTTGGTCTACACCATCCCGGTGCTTGGCCAACAGGGACCGGAATCGCTGTTGCCGCCTGGCTTTAACGATCCTGCACCTCCACCTGCATCGCGTCCTTCGCCGCCGCCGGGCAGCAATGTGCCGCGCCCCTCGGATGGTGCGCCAACGGCGCCTTCCGCGGCTCCTGCCGACGACACTGCTACAGACGCCACGTCTTCCGAAGATCCTGAAAAGGATGAAGAGGAGGAAGAGGAAGAGACCGAAGTTCGATATGACGTGCCGCCGACCGCAAGGCGCTCCCTCAAGGCAGTCGGACTATTCACCGACGCATCGGGCGGTTTTCCGGCAGGGGCGTTCGGAACCATAGACGGTCCATTTCTGACGCAAGTTTTGCAGCGGACGAACGGCCCGCTCGCATCGCGCTGGGGGATGATCATGACCCGTCGGTTGCTCGCCAGCCGCACGGAAACGCCGCGCAATGTCAATGGCGCAGACTGGACGGCAGAGCGTAGCTGGCTGCTTTTACGCATGGGCGATGCGGTCGCAGCGCGCCAGTTGGTGCAACAGATCGATCCGGATCGATATACAAAGCGGCTGTATCAAGTCGCGATGCCGGTTTTCCTCGCCAATGCCGATTTGTCCGGCATGTGCCCTGTGGCAGACTCTGGCGCGCAGCAGACGGGCGAAGGCACGTGGAAGATGGCGCAGCCGATCTGCGCCTCGCTGGCTGGAGAGCAAGGCCGCGCGACAGCGCTGATCAATCAGGCGCGCGCGCGCGGGTGGATGAAAGGGATAGATTACCTCCTGGGCGAAAAAGCGGTCGGCGCCGGGATGCAGGGGCGTCGCTCGGTAAAAATTGAATGGGAAAAAGCCAAAGGCTTTACGACCTGGCGCCATGGTATCGGTCAGGCAACCGGTGTTGAGCCCCCCGAAGCACTCTACGCGGAGGCAGGCAGACAGGTGAATGGCTGGGTCGCGCAACTTCCCACGGCCTCGCTTCCTGCCCGTATGCGTTCCGCCCCGGCTGCTGCTGCGATGGGCGTGCTATCCAACCGCGCATTGGTCGATATCTATAGCATCGCCTTTGAAGACCCCGATGCGCCATCCGACATCAAGGCACGCGGGGAATTGTTGCGAACGGCCTATGCAGGCAATGGCAACGCCGCGAAGGTCGCTGCCATGGCCGATTTGTGGGATGGTGGTTCAACCCCCGATCAGCGCCGGTCAGCACTGGTTTTGACTGCGCGTGCAGCGGCCTTGATTGCCCCTAGCGAAGATCATGCGGGCGAAGCCGACCGACTGGTTGCGTCCATGCTATCGGCCGGCTTTGACGAACAGGCGGTTCGCTGGGCATCGATCGTCGAGGGCGGTTCGCTCGGCTGGGGTCTGCTTGCCTGTGCCGCACCCGGATGGCGTGGAGCGATCAACGAAGGCGAACTCAACGATTTCCGCAGCAATGACGACAGTACCGATTATCGGAAATCGAAATTCTTGCTGGCAGGCCTTGCAGGACTTGGCCGTGTAGAGGCCGCAGCAGTCACCGATTTCTCGGAGACACTCGAGGTCAATATCCGCAAAGAAAGTGGCTGGTCGCGTGCAATCACATCGGCGGCGCAACGCGGGGAAAGCGGAACCGTGGTCCTCCTTTCTGCTGCGGCGCTGCAGGGCGCTGGCTGGGAGGATATTCCACCGCACCATCTCTTTCACATTGTGCGCGCGCTGAAAAAGGTCGGGCTTGATGGGGAAGCGCGGATGATCGCCGCAGAAGCAGTGAGCTGGAGTTGAGGCTCAGTTGAATAGCTCAACCAACCCAGGTACCGATGCCGATCTGATTGAGCGATTCCTCGAAATGCTTGCTGCAGAACGTGGCGTCGCGCGAAATACCCTTCTCGCCTATCGCAGCGATCTTGCTGCCGCATCCGAGATGCTTGCAGGCAAAATGGCCGTAGCCGGCAAGGATAGGCTGGCCATATTGACTGCCGGCTGGTCGCATCTGGCGAACAGTTCTATCGCGCGAAAAGCGGCGGCATTGCGGGGCTTTTTCGGCTTTTTGGAAGAAGAAGGCTTTCGGGCTGATAATCCGTCCGCTGCCTTGCCGCGCCCGGTGCAAAGCCGTGCTCTGCCAAAAGTTCTCGATATTTCAGAAGTGGAGGCGCTGTTTGCTTCGATCGAAACGCGACTGGCCAAACCAAAACCGTCGCCGCTCGACTATCGGCTGTCGGCACTTGTTGAACTGCTCTACGGCTCTGGCTTGCGCGCTACCGAACTTGTTGCGCTGCCGCGTACCTCTATTGTTCGCGACCGACCCTACATCATCCTGATTGGCAAAGGCTCGAAAGAGCGGCTGGTTCCGATTTCGGACCGTGCGCGGCAAGCGGTCGGTGCTTGGCACGCCTTTGTGCCCAAAGAGTCGAAATATCTCTTCCCTTCGCGGGCGGCCCGGGCTTCGGGTAATGGCGATGTGCACATCAGCCGTATCCGCCTGTTCCAGATAATCCGCGAACTGGCTGCGGAATCGGGTATTGATCCGGCAAAGGTCAGCCCGCACGTATTACGCCATGCTTTTGCTACCCATTTGCTGGCTGGTGGGGCCAATTTGCGGGCGCTACAGGCTATGTTGGGCCATGCGGATATCGCAACCACGCAAATCTACACCCATGTCGATTCCTCGAAGCTCGTCGAACTGGTGAACCAGCGGCACCCGCTCGCAAAACGCAAGCTCTCTCGTTGACCCCGCCGCCTGCAGGTTCTAACGGCGAGGCATGACAGTCTATCTCGATTTCGAAAAGCCGGTCGCCGCACTCGAAGCCCGCATCCAGGAACTGGAAGATACAGCGGGTGAGACCGAAATTGATGCAGCGAGCGAAATCGGAAAATTGCGTGCCAAAGCGGACAAATTGCTGGCCGATACCTATGCGAAGCTGACGCCATGGCAGAAAACGCAGGTGGCCCGCCATCCCGAGCGGCCACATTTCAAGCATTTTGTCGCAAATCTGTTCGATGATTTCCTGCCGTTGGCGGGGGACCGCGCCTTTGGCGATGATCAGGCGATTTTGGGCGGATTGGCAAGGCTGGGTGACCGTCGCGTGGTCCTGATCGGACATGAAAAGGGCGATGATACCGAAAGCCGCCTTCGTCATAATTTCGGCATGGGTAAACCCGAAGGCTATCGCAAGGCGATCCGCCTGATGGAACTGGCCGACCGTTTTGGACTGCCAGTCATTTCGCTGGTCGACACCTCAGGCGCCTTCCCGGGCGTCCAGGCGGAAGAACGCGGTCAGGCAGAGGCCATCGCCCGCTCGACCGAAAAGTGCCTGCAACTGGGCGTGCCGATGATTTCGTGCATTGTCGGTGAAGGCGGCTCGGGTGGGGCAGTTGCGCTCGCTGCCGCCAATAAAGTGATGATGTTCGAACATGCCGTTTATGCGGTCATTTCGCCGGAAGGCTGTGCGTCGATCCTTTGGCGTACGAATGATCGCGCCGCCGACGCGGCGCAGGCAATGAAGGTGACCGCCGCTGATCTGAAATCGCTGGGCGTCATTGATTCGATCGTTCCGGAACCAGTTGGTGGCGCCCACCGCGATCATGCGGAGGCGAGTGCTAATCTAGGCAAGGCCTTGTCCGAAGCACTGACCGAACTCGAGAAACTCAGCGCGAGCGAAGTGAAGCAGCAGCGGCACGCCAAGTTCCTGAAAATGGGCCAATTCTAAGCGCTTGCACGAACCGGGTTCATAACAGGGCCAACTGCAACAATTTACCTAGACTCTTGGGATTGCATGCTAAAGTATGCCTGCAAAAATAGGAGTCCGTCGTGCGTAACAAACTGCTCTTGACCCTCGCCGCCTCTGCTCTCGCCATAGGTAACGTTTCAACCGAAGGCGTATCTGCAGCAAAATCGAAAAGCAGCGAACCCTTGCCATTTTCGGCAAAGGAAAAGGCCAATGGTGCGAAATATCACCCTGAAATCCTCAAGGAATTTGGCGGCGCCTATCAAAGCCCGCAGACCGCCTATGTCGAACGCGTAGGTAAGAAGATTGCACTCCAATCTGGCCTGGCGAATAGCGAGGGCGAATTCACGGTTACCTTCCTCAACTCGGCCGTGAACAATGCTTTTGCGATCGAAGGCGGCTACGTCTACATCACCCGCCAGCTTGCCGCATTGTGCAACAGCGAAGCAGAGATGGCCGGCGTATTGGGGCACGAAGTTGGCCATACGGCTGCCCGCCATAGCAAGAAGCGTCAAAAACAGGCGACAATAGCCAATATCCTCGGCGCGATCGGTACGGTCGGCGGAGCGATGCTGGGTGACAATGGCGGTCTCGCTGGCGCACTGGGCGGTGTTGCCCGTGAATATTCAGGGGCACTGGCTCAGATTTTCACGCTCAAATATTCGCGCGGCCAGGAAGAACAGGCCGATGATCTGGGGATCAAATATCTCAGCAAGGCTGGCTATGATCCCTCTGCCTTGTCGGCAATGTTGAACTCGCTCGCGCTGCAGACAGCGGTGGATGCCAAGGCTGCGGGCCTCAATGGCCATTCGGTTCCCGAATGGGCGAGCACGCACCCCGATCCCGCGAAGCGCGTTGTCCGTGCAGCAACCAATGCGCGGAAATATCCCGCAAGCACGGTGCGTAATGCCGATGCGCATCTAAGGGCGATCGACGGGATGATGTATGATGATGACCCGAAAGAGGGCGTCATCGAAGGGCAGGAGTTTCTCCACCCCGACATTCGCCTCCGCTTTGCTGTGCCTTCAGGCTTTGGCATGTCTAACGGCACGCAGGCGGTGACGATCAACGGTAATGGCGGCAAAGCGCTTTTCACAACACAGCCCTATAATGGCGACCGGCGGGCCTATATCGATGCCGCGTTCAAGGCTGTGGTCGGCAATCAGCAACAGGTCAACTACGGCCAGATTCAACAGACCACGGTCAATGGAATTCCAGCATTTTACGCATCAGCTGATGTACCGACTCAGCAATCTGGTACAGTCAGGCTGACAGTTTTCGCTTATGAATGGGCGAACAGTCAGGCGTTCCACTTCGTCACAATTGCACCGGTCAATACAACTCCGTTCACTTCGATGTTCGAGAGCGTATCGCGGCTCACCGACAGGCAGGCGGCTGACATAAAACCCCGTAAGGTCAGGGTTGTTACCGTTGGGCGTTCGGATACGGTAGCCACGATGGCAGCACAAATGGCCTATAAAAACTTCCAGACCGAACGCTTCCTGGCGCTCAACGGGCTATCCGGCAACGCTGCGCTTTCGCGCGGTCAGAAGGTGAAGATCGTCACTTATTAGGATAGAGACGGCGTCCTTAAATACAAAGGACGCCGTAACTCTGATTAGTCGTCGCGTGAGATGCGTTCCTGGCGCTCGTGGCGTTCCTGCGCCTCCAGCGTCATGGTTGCGATCGGGCGTGCGCGCAGACGGGCGAGCGAAATGGGTTCGCCGGTTACCTGGCAATATCCATATTCGCCTTCCTTGATCCGGCGCAGTGCGGCATCGATCTTTGCGATAAGCTTGCGCTGGCGATCGCGCGTGCGGAGTTCAATGCCCCAATCGGTTTCGCTTGACGCGCGGTCGTTGAGATCGGGTTCGCGAATGGGCCCGTCTTGCAACTGGTTCAGCGTACCGCGTGATTCATCCAGAATCTCTTTGCGCCATTTGAGCAATTGAAGTTCAAAGAAGCGCAACTGCTTCTCGCTCATGAACGGTTCATCATCAGACGGCACGTAATCGGGGTCTAGGTCACTCTCCAATTCGCTGATTTTTTCGGATTTATCTTGCACTTGAGTGCTGGCATTCATTGCAGAATCTCCACCGAAGAACGGCTTGAATACAGGCCGAAAAGCCTGCATTCCCTCTCTTGGCGGGCGCTATAGACGCGGCTCCAAAGCCGCACAAGCGGCAAATCGAACGCACGAGATTCGTCTGTGGAAATTTTCGTTCAAAATTTGCTATAACTTCGGTTAGAGTTAACCCTTGCCTGGCCAAACAGTTCCACAACGGGACGTTTCGTCATTTTACACCGGAAAACGTGCGATTTTTTTTGTTCTCGGCGGGTGAACAGGGTTAATGGAATTGCGGCTATGGGAGTCTTCTGCCCAATTGAACCGATTAAGGGCGGGAATCCATCAAACAGGGTGAATTGACCGTCGCAACGACTGAAGAGGTCAGGGAATATGTCAGTACGGATGGCTTTGGCAAAATTGTGCGCGTGCACATGTGGCGGTGCCCTGATCGGCGGCGGCGCGGTGCAGGTTGCTGACCAACCGCCCGCACAAGTCAAGGTACACAAGGCCAAGAAAAAGGTGAAGGCGCGCAAGATCGCCCGCCACGCGCCCGTCCGTAAGGTCAAGCGCGTCCGCAAGGTCGTGCGCACCACGACAACAACCTGCGTACCGCAACCCGTTGCAATCGCTCAGGGCATGCCGATGCCCATTCCCTATGCTCCGCTTCCCCCGATGGGTGATGTCGGCAGCAGCGGTGGCGGTGTTCCAGTTGTGATTGGCGGTGGTTTTGGTGGTGGCTTTGGCGGCGGCTTCTTCGGCGGCTTTTCTGGCGGCGGTGGCGGCAGCAGCGGTGGCACCGTGGTTGTTTCGTCCACCTCGACCGGTTCGACCAGCACATCGTCGGGCGGTTCGGGCGGCTCGAGCACCTCAACTGGCGGATCCAGCACATCCAGCACTTCGGGCGGCGTTTCGACCTCAACGGGCGGCGTCAGCACATCGACCTCAACGGGCGGCGTCTCGACATCGACTGGTGGTGTCAGCACTTCGACCGGCGGCGTGAGCACCTCGAGCGGTAACGTATCGACCTCGTCGGGCAACAATAGCACAAGTTCTTCGAGTTCTTCGTCGTCGAGCAGTTCATCCTCTTCCAGTTCGTCATCTTCGTCGAGCTCGTCTTCAGGCGGCGGCAGCACGGGAGGCAAGCCGGGCGGTAGCAGCGGCGGCCATCATGGCAGCAGCGGTGGCCATTCCAGCAATGGTGGATCGAGCGGCTCATCGGGCAGCAGTGGATCCTCGGGCTCGTCAGGTAGCAGCGGGTCGTCCGGCTCGAGCGGCTCCTCCTCGTCGTCGGGCAGTTCGTCATCCTCCAGCTCTTCGAGCAGCTCGTCAGGCGGTTCGTCCAGCTTTGGCGGCAGCACCAGCACTGGATCGACGGGTTCGAGTGGATCGTCGTCGAGCAGCAGCTCTTCCAGCTCTTCGTCCAGCTCCAGTTCTTCGTCATCGAGCGGCGGCAGCTCGAGCAGCACCGGTGGCACGGACGTTCCGGCCCCGCCGATGGTCCTTCTCTTTGGCGCAGCAGCGGCCGGCCTTTTTGCTCGCCGCCGTAATGCGAAGAAGAAGCTGTCGAAAGCTGCCTGATTTTCGTCACAGGGGAATGTTGAGGGGGGCGGCTTTCGGGCCGCCCTTTTCGTTTATGATGCTTGCGCCCGCGCGCGCTGCTCGGCATAGGCCTTGGCCATGCACGACCTGAAATATATCCGCGAATATCCTGCCGCCTTCGACGCCGCGCTTGCACGGCGTGGTGCCGCAGCTGTGTCTGCCGAAATCCTTGCCCTTGACGAACGCCGCCGTTCGGTGCTGACCGAGCTGCAGGAAGGGCAATCGCGCCGCAACGAAGCATCGAAGGCCATCGGCGCCGCGATGGGCAAGGGGGACGCCGCAACCGCCGACGCGCTGAAGGCGGAGGTCGGCGTGCTCAAGGAAAAGCTGCCGCAACTGGAGGAACAGGAGCGTGCGGTTTCCGGCGAATTGGACGCGCTGCTCGCTTCGATCCCCAACCTGCCGTTCGATGAAGTGCCGCAAGGTGCTGACGAGAATGACAATGTCGAAGTCAGCCGCTGGGGCACGCCACGCACCTTCGATTTTGAAGCCAAGGACCATAGCGAGATCGGCCCTCCACTGGGGCTGGATTTCGAAACCGGTGTCGCGATTTCCGGTGCGCGTTTCACCTTCATGCGCGGGCAGATGGCGCGGCTGAATCGCGCGCTTGGCCAATATATGCTCGACCATCAGACGGGCACCAACGGCTATAGCGAATGTGCGACGCCGTATCTGGTGCGGACGGAGTCGCTTTTCGGAACCGGTCAGCTACCCAAATTCGCCGAGGATAACTTCCAGACCACCGATGGCCGTTGGCTGATCCCTACTGCCGAAGTGTCGCTGACCAACAGCGTGCGCGAGCAGATCCTCGACGAAGCCGCGCTGCCGATCCGCATGACCGCACTGACACCTTGTTTCCGCTCCGAGGCAGGGGCTGCGGGCAAAGATACCAAGGGCTTGATCCGCCAACACCAGTTTGAAAAGGTCGAGCTGGTCTCGATCACGCGCCCCGAAGACAGCGTTGCCGAGCATGAGCGGATGACCGCGGCGGCGGAAAGCGTATTGCAGGCGTTGAACCTGCCCTATCGCAAGCTGCTGCTCTGCACCGGCGACATGGGCTTTGGAGCACGCAAGACCTATGATCTGGAGGTCTGGCTGCCGGGGCAGGGGCTGTATCGCGAGATTTCGAGCTGTTCCAACTGCGGTGATTTCCAGGCGCGGCGCATGAACGCGCGCTATCGTCCGGCGGAAGGCAAAGGTACAGCCTTTGTCCATACGCTCAACGGATCGGGGCTGGCAGTAGGCCGCACGCTCGTTGCCGTGGTTGAAAACTACCAGAATGCCGATGGAAGTGTGTCGGTTCCCGATGTGCTGAAGCCCTATATGGGCGGACTTAATAAGTTGGAGCCGATGAACTGATGCGCATACTTCTCACCAATGACGACGGCGTGAACGCCCCCGGCCTCAAGGTCCTCGAAAAGATCGCACGCGAATTCAGCGACGATATCTGGATTGTCGCCCCCGCAGAGGAGAATTCGGGTGCGGGCCACTCGCTCACGCTGACCCGCCCGGTGCGTATACGCCAGCATGGCCATCAGCATTTCTCGGTGACTGGCACACCCACCGATTCGGTGATGATGGCGCTGGGTGTGATCATGAAAGATGCGAAACCCGACGTCGTTCTGTCGGGCGTCAATCGCGGTGCCAATCTGGGTGATGACATCACCTATTCGGGTACTGTTTCCGCCGCGATGGAAGGCGCATTGGCTGGCGTTCGCGCGATCGCGATGAGCCAGGTCTATGGCAAGGAAGGCATGGGCGATGCCGTGCCCTTTTCTGCTGCGGAGGCGTGGGGCGCGAAAGTGCTCGCGCCGCTGCTCGAAACCCCGTTCGTACCTCGCACACTGGTCAATGTGAATTTCCCGGCGGTTGCACCCGATGCGGTCAAGGGCATTCAGGTGGTGCGGCAGGGCTTCCACGATTACAGCCGTGGTTCGATCGTCAAGGGCACCGATCCGCGCGGTTACGACTATTACTGGTTCGGCCTGCACGGGGTCGAGCATACCTCAGGCCATGATACCGACCTTGAAGTCGTCGATGACGGCTTCATTTCGGTCACACCGCTGCAACTCGATCTGACCCATCGTGAATCGCTGCAGGTGCTGCGCACCGCTTATTCCTGAACGGCGCTATTTCCAGAATTCGATTGTCAGCCGGAACGGCCCCGACACTTCCAGATGGTGCGGGGTCGTTGGCGTAACCAACTGGATATTGCCTGTAACGAGCCTGTGGCGCTTATCGGTGCGGCCATCGTCCCAGACGAAGTCTACCGAGCCCTCCAGTAGTTCGAGTTTTCCCCACACGTCCTCTTTCAGCCGATGCTCCGCGCGCAGGCCTGAAGGAAGTGTCGCCGCATCGAACGGCCCGATTTTGCGATAGGGCGTGGCCGATGCAGGCAAGACGGCCGGATTACTCACAAACCCACCGCCCTTGCGATCACCGCAATCGAAATGCCGAACAGCGCAATACAAAGCGGTACGGCCAATATCTGTCCTGCTACTGCGCTGCGGCTCATCGGGCCGGTCCAGGTTTCGAGCACGCCAATGCCATGTTCGAAGTGCGATTTTTTCCGGGGCGGATTCAGGCCGAACAACACAGCGGCTGTCCCGAAAAACATGAATGTATAGGCAGCGCTTATGGCCAGCATGAACAGGCCCGAAAGTTCGGTGCCAATGGCCGCGAGCAGGCCGACGAAGAACAACGCGTAGCATGCCCACATGACGTGCCATACCGAGTTAGGGATCTGCAGGTCGGTTGCCTCTGGCAGAACAGGGATGTCAGGAATAATCCGAACGGGGCGTGCAGTATCAATCGGGACGGGCTTTTGTTCGATAAGGGCTGCGCTCTGCGATTCATCAAGCATGTTGAACATCCTTCATTCTGGAGGCGAGGTGGCCATCGCGATGGATGCGAATCCCGGTCAGTAGGCTATCGGCAATCATGTGTGCGCGACCGAGTATCAGATCCCGGGCGGCCTCAGATGGCGCAGTATCCGCAAGGGTTTGTTTGAAAAGGGCGAGCCAGTGATTGAACTCGATGGCCTCGATCTGCGGGATTGCCACATGTTTCAGCATCGGATTGCCCGAAAAACTACCGCTGTTGTGCAAGACCGACCGCCAAAATTGCTTCATTCGCTCAAGATGCTCGGGCCAAGCCTTGATCCGGCTGTTGAAGATCGGCCCCAGCATCGCATCGCTGCGGATTTGTGCATAAAAGCTTTCGACCATCAGGCCGATATAGGCCTCGTCAATGCCGACAGCCTCGGCAGCTGCTTTCTTGGCCTGGCGCGCGGAGGCGGAATATGGATGCGTTGTCATGATACGACTCATTAAGTGGTATTTGAAATGCATCTATAAGCGCGTTGCGCCTAAAAGCAACATTTGATATACAACTTTAATGCGATTGAACCTGCACACCGATTATGCGCTGCGCATACTGATGTATCTGGCGACCAAATCCGATCAGGCGCCGGTCGATGAAATCGCAGGGGCCTACGGCATTTCGCGCAACCACCTGATGAAGGTGGCACGCAGTCTGGTGGAATTGCAATTGATAGAGGCCCGGCGCGGGCGTAGCGGTGGCTTCGCGCTTGCCGTGGCCCCCGAAGCGATCAATGTCGGTTTTGTCGTGCGCAAGCTGGAAAGTCTCGAGAGTTTCGTCGAATGTTTCGATCGCGGGTCAAACAGTTGTCCGGTTGCTGGCGCTTGCGGGCTGCAGGGCGCGCTGAACGGAGCGCTGGCGGCGTTTCTCGACAAGCTTGACGAATATATGCTTTCGGATCTGCTACCCGATCGAAACCGATTCCTGAGGCAGTTGAAGGCTTTCGATCAGGCCCCTAACAGCCCGAAAACTAGCCCCATCGCGGCGTAAAAGGCGATCCAGTATCCGGCATCGATGGCGAACAGCTTGCCAGATTTGCGCCCGTACAGGTAATTGGTGCCGATAGCGGGGGCGACGAAACCGATCGCAATCCCGGTGGAGATCATCATCGTCCGGTAAAAATCGGTATCGAAATGCGAGAGCAAATGGCCGAGGAAAACCGCCGACAAGATGCTGAACAGGAAGGTGATCCCGAAAATCTTGGCCATATTGCCCGATTTGATTTCATCGTCCGATAGCCCGATTTCGCGTTGCCACGCTTTGCCAAACAACGGACCGTACCAAAGCCCGCCGACCATGAAGCCAGATGCCGCCGCCACCAGTATCGCCAGAAGATTTGCGTTTGCCATGTCTGTTTCCTCCCGGCTCCATCATGCGCGTGAACGCACTTCGTGACAAGTGCGCGCAAAACGCCTATGCGCGCCGCCATCATGGCAACGAAAATTCAAGAAGCGCCCAAGGTGGGCATGGTGTCGCTTGGCTGCCCCAAGGCGCTGGTCGATAGCGAACGTATCCTTACCAAGCTGCGCGCAGACGGCTATGCAATGTCGCCCGATTATGAGGGCGCGGACGTCGTTCTGGTCAACACTTGTGGTTTCCTCGACAGTGCCAAGGAGGAAAGCCTTGAGGCTATTGGCGAGGCGATTGCCGAAAATGGCCGGGTGATCGTTACCGGCTGCATGGGCAATGAAGCCGAGCTGATCCGCGCGCGCTTCCCCGAAGTATTGGCCGTCACCGGCGCGCATCAATATGAACATGTCGTCGCTGCGGTGCACGAAGCGGCCCCGCCTGCGCGCGGCGCCTTTGTCGATCTGGTTCCCGAAGGCGGGCTGAAACTGACACCACGCCATTACAGCTATCTGAAGATATCCGAAGGCTGCAACCACAGCTGCGCCTTCTGCATCATCCCGTCCTTGCGCGGGAAACTGGCCAGCCGCCGGATTGATGCGGTACTGCGCGAAGCAGAGAAACTGGTGTCGGCGGGCACAAAGGAACTGCTGGCTATCAGCCAGGATACGTCGGCCTATGGCGTCGATACCCGCCACGAACCGCGCGAATGGAAAGGGCGGCAGGTGCGCGCGCACATGACCGATCTTGCGCGCGAACTGGGGCACTTGCGGACATCGGAGGGCAAAGCGCCTTGGGTGCGGTTGCACTATGTCTATCCCTATCCGCATGTGGATGATGTCATCCCGTTGATGGCTGAAGGGCTGCTAACGCCTTATCTCGATATCCCGTTCCAGCATGCTGCGCCTTCGGTACTCAAATCGATGAAGCGGCCTGCCAATGAGGCCAAGGTGCTTGAACGCATTCGCAACTGGCGCAGCATCGCGCCCGATATCGCGATCCGTTCCAGCTTTGTTGTTGGCTTTCCCGGTGAAACCGAGGCGGATTTCCAATATCTGCTCGACTGGCTCGATGAGGCGCAGCTGGACCGTGTCGGCGCGTTCCGGTTTGAACCCGTCGAAGGGGCTGCCGCCAATGCGTTGCCCAATCCAGTGCCCGAAGAGGTCAAGGAAGAGCGCTATCAACGCATCATGGAGAAAACCGCCGCGATCAGCGCTGCAAAACTCGCCGCGAAGGTCGGCCGAACGCTGCCCGTGATTATCGACGAGGTCGGGGAATCGGACGAAGAAGGCAGCATCGGTGCCACCGCGCGCAGCCAAGCCGATGCCCCGGAAATCGACGGCAATGTGTTCCTGCGGGATGTGCCAGAAACGCTTAAATCGGGCGATATCGTTGACGTTGCGATAGAAGATGCTGACGAGCATGACTTGTTCGGTGTGATTGCCCAAGGCTGATGTAAACGGGTTGCAATCTGCAACCATGTAAGTAAGTTTCCTTTTAAGCGCACGCTTAAATAGCGCAGAGGAGACGCATATGGCCGGGAAGCAGCATGGTGGCGAATTTGATGTCCTGATTGTCGGGGCAGGGCTGTCGGGTATTGCCGCCGCCGCGCATTTGACGATGCAGTGCCCCGGTAAAAGCTATGCCATTGTCGAGCAGCGCGCCGATATGGGCGGGACTTGGGACCTGTTCCGTTACCCCGGTATCCGTTCGGATTCGGACATGCATACGCTCGGCTATCGTTTCAAACCCTGGACCGAGGCGAAGGCAATCGCCGACGGCCCGTCGATCCACAAATATGTCCATGAAACTGCCGAGGAATATGGCATTACACCGCATATCCGCTTTCGCCACCGGGTGCTCGGTGCCGACTGGTCGACTGAAAAAGCCTGCTGGACGGTAACCGCGCGCCGCGAAGAGGATGGCGCGGAGGTGCAGTTCACCGCCAACTTCCTGTTCATGTGCGCAGGCTATTATGATTATGACCAAGGCTATCGCCCCGAATTCCCGCAAGAGGCCAGCTATACCGGAAAGATCATTCACCCACAGCATTGGCCCGAAGACCTGAATTATGCAGGCAAGAAGGTTGTAGTGATTGGCTCCGGCGCAACCGCCGTGACCATCGTGCCGGTGATGGCAGAGACCGCCGAGAAGGTTTACATGCTGCAGCGCACGCCGACCTATATGGTCTCCCGTCCGGCAAAGGATTGGCTGGCCAATATGATGCGCGCGATCCTGCCCGAGATGACGGCGTACAAGATCACCCGTTGGCGCAACATCGCGATGCAGCGTTTTGCCTATAATATGGCGCGTAACAAGCCGGAGAAGATGAGCAAGCGGCTGCTGGAAATGGCGCGCAAGATGCTGCCTGCCGATTATCCGAATTTCGAAAAAGACTTCACACCGCCTTACACCCCTTGGGAACAGCGGCTGTGTCTTGTGCCCGATGCCGATATGTTCAACGCTATCTCCAGCGGAAAGGCGGAGATTGTGACCGATCATATCGACCATTTCACCCCGACCGGCATCAAGCTGAAATCAGGGCGCGAGTTGGAGGCGGATATCATCGTCACAGCTACGGGCCTCAATCTGGTGATGATGGGCAAGACCAATCTCAGCATTGATGGTAAGGCGACCGCGCCGCATGAGCATGTCAGCTATAAAGGCATGATGTTCAACGATATCCCGAACATGGCGAGCGTGTTTGGCTATGTGAATGCCAGCTGGACTCTGAAGACCGATATTGTTGCCGATTATGTCTGCCGCCTGCTGAAAACGATGGATGCAAAGGGTGTGCAGATTGCCAACCCGCATCTGGCCGACGCCGATATGCCGCGCCTGCCGTGGGTTGATGATTTCTCCTCGGGCTATTTCGCGCGCTCGTTCGACAAGCTGCCCAAAAATGGCGACCGCCACCCATGGCGGGTATTGCAGGATTACAAGGCGGAGAAAAAGATCCTGACTGAAGAACCGATTGACGATGGCATCATGCAATTTTCGAAGGCCGGCGAGATGGTGAAACCGTTGGAAGCGACTGCAGAGCCGATGCTGGAGGCGGCGGAGTAACAACTTCACGCTCGCAAAATCGACCGTAGTGCTGAGCTTGTCGAAGCACGACCTTCAGAATAGTGTAAACCTTGAGGCGCCCTTCGACAGGCTCAGGGCTACGGTTTTCTCTAATGACCTTCGTTCTCGGATTCCCGCGTCGTAACCGCCGCCACCCGTCTTTCGGCGACCGGCTCGGGTGCGACGACATGCGGTTTGCGGCGGACGATCCACAGGATGATGCCGATGGCGAGCAGTCCGATCACAAAAATGGCACCAGCGAGTGCGGCGAAGACGCCGTACATTGGCCTCAGATCGGGGGTGTAGGATTTGGCAACCGGCATCTCGTTGCTGATCTTCCAGTAATCGACCTCATAGGGCTCGTTGCGCAGCTGGAACAGGCGCACTTCCGCAGTCGTCCACTTGCCGTTATCTTTGGCGGCATAGGTGACGGTGACTTCCGAATCCTCTGGGCCTTGCATGCCTTCGGGCTTGTAGGAGATAAATCGCGGTGTCAGTTTAGGTGCCGCCTGTAATTCTTTAGATTCTTTTGAAAATCGGGCTTCGAGTTCATCCAGGGCGGTCGGTGCGACATGGCGCGCTGCCGCTGCCTTCTCGCCCTTTTGCAGCGCCGCCACAAAAGCGTCAGACGTAGCTCCGATGTCTCTCGGTAATTCGACAGTTGCAGGTTCATTCCACGAACAGGCAGCGAGCAGGAACAGGAACAATAAGGGCAATCGCTTCAGAAAATCCGCGCGAAGGTCCATTTGCTTCTCCCCCTGTTGAATCGATGTCGCTATCAAGGCTGGATGACCGACTATAGCAATTTGATCCAGCCCGATAGCGGGCAAGCCGCAACCGAGATAGAAATCGTTTCGAAAGAGGGTTTTGCCGAGTGGTTCGCGGCCCAACCCGGCCCCGTCCGCGCCGCCGCCACCGCGCAAAAGTTTGACGGAAATGCCGGAGATTTCGCGATCCTGCACATCCCGGGTAGTGACGATTGGAAGGCCGCACTGGTGGTCGCCGATGCCACCAAGCTCGAACATTGGTCGCTGTCCAAGGCGTCAGAAGTTTTGCCTGAAGGCACATATCGGTTGAAAGGTGCGGAAACCGGCGATGCCTTGCTGGGCTGGCTGCTCGGCCAATATCGCTTTGACGTTTATCGCAGCGAACCCAAGCTGAAAGGACCGCGCGTCCTGCTCACCAGCGAGCCGGGGCGGATCGAAAATGCCGTGCGCCAGGCAGAGGCGACTGATCTGGTGCGCACGCTCGTCAACCGCCCCGCAGGTGATCTGGGCCCTGACCAGTTGGAGGCCGAGGCACAGCGGCTGGCAAAGGCGCATAAGGGCAAGCTGCATGTTACCAAGGGGCATGATCTCGAAACCGGCTATCCATTGATCCATGCGGTCGGCAAGGCAGCGTCGCGCGATTATGCGCCGCGGTTGATCGAACTTGAATGGGGCGACGAACGCCATCCGCGTATCGCCATCGTCGGCAAGGGCGTGGTGTTCGATTCGGGCGGGCTTTCGATGAAAAGCGCGGTCGGCATGCGGTTGATGAAGAAAGATATGGGCGGTGCCGCCCATGCGTTGGCGCTCGCCGAGCTGATCATGAAGGCGCATCTACCGGTGCGGTTGCATTTGCTGGTCGCGGCGGTCGAAAATTGCGTAGCAGGCGGCGCATTGCGCCCGGGAGACATTGTGAAGAGCCGTGCGGGTATCCATGTCGAAATCGACAATACCGATGCCGAAGGGCGGCTGATTTTGGCCGATACTTTGGCCAAGGCGGTGGAAGACAAGGCAGGCCTGATCGTCAATTTTGCAACGCTGACCGGAGCTGCCCGCGTTGCACTTGGCCCTGATTTGCCAGCGCTTTTCGCCAATGACGATGAACTGGCTGACGGCCTGCTCGATGCGGGCAAGGCGGTGGCCGACCCGTTATGGCGGATGCCGCTGTGGAAGCCCTATATCGATATGCTCGATAGCGACATTGCCGATACCGCCAATGCGGGCGGCGGTTTTGCAGGCGCGATTACCGCGGCACTGTTCATGCAGAAATTCGTGCCCGATGAAGTTCGCTGGGCGCATCTCGATACCTTCGCATGGCGCCCGACCGCAAAGCCGGGGCGGCCCAAGGGCGGAGAGGCGCTGGGGCTTCGGGCGGTTTATCGCTACTTGTCGCAGGCCTATCCGGTCCGCTAAGGACTAAATTCGAATATCTCGTCATTCCCGCGAAGGCGGGAATCCATCACCTGACTTGGAAGTTTCAACAGCCGGTGATGGACCCCCGCCTTCGCGGGGGTGACGATAACAGGGTAAGGGTTAGAATTGGCAAAGCAGCCACCCAAACAACGCGCGACCTATCGCCTCAGCGGGCATAGCATCGAAGGCGACAAGCGCACGACGCCGATCCGCGGCGATCTGGCGGACATCAAGCTCGCCGGTAAGCTGTTCGCGCCGCACTATGCGGTGCCGATGCTGCGCACCGGGATTGCGCCTGTCACCGAAATCCATGCCGAGCCGCATCTCTCCTCAATGCCCGTCAGCGCGTTGATGCATGGGGAGGAATTTGCCGTGCTCGATGTCGCGGGCGAATGGGCCTGGGGCTATTGCCTGCACGACGATTATCTGGGTTATCTGCGCTTTGCCGATCTGGGGGACGATTTCACTGCAACCCATGTGGTCAGCGCACCTGCCACCTTGCTGGTGGCAACGCCCTCGATCAAGGCTCCGGTGCTGGCCCGCTATCCGATGGGCGCGCAGATCGTCTGCGGTGAAGCCAGCGAATGTGGCAAGTTTCTGGCTTGCGAAGGCGGCTGGATTCCGCGCGTGCATTTGTCCGAACCCGGCAAGGTCGAGGGATCGCCGGCCGATCTGGCAGAAAAGCTGGTCGGCGTGCCCTATAGCTGGGGCGGGCGCAGCGGCGATGCGCTCGATTGTTCGGGGCTGGTGCAGCTGGTCTTTGGACTCAAGGGCATCAAGGCGCCTCGCGATGCCGATATGCAGCAGTCGGGTTTTGGCGAAGCACTGGGCGCGGACGAAAAGCTGCAGCGCGGCGACCTTGTCTTCTTCCCCGGCCATGTCGGTATCATGGCGGACGAGAGCAACCTGATCCACGCTAATGGCGCGGCGATGGCGGTTTCGGTGGAGCCCTTGGCTGACGCGACGGCGCGGTTCGCCGAACATGATGAGCCGGTGCGGGCGGGGAGGGGGGTGGCGTTGTGTTTGCCCCCTCGTTTTTCTGCCCCCCCCCCCTTGCGGGAGAGGAAAGACTTGGCTTGGCACCTTGTTGCCTAGCAAGTTTGGGAGGGGGGGCGACCGCCACAAGCCCTCTCCAATTGCGACTAGGCAACAAGTTGCCAAGTCTCCATATCCTCTCCCGTAAAGGGAGAGGACTATGACCTACAGCCTCTTCATCGACGGCGCAGTCGGCACCACCGGCCTTGAAATCGCTGACCGGCTTTCGGGCCGCAGCGAGTTTGCGCAGATCATCCTGCCTGAGGACAAGCGCAAGGATACAGCCGCGCGGCGCGAGGCGTTGAACGATGCCGATTTGGTCATCCTCTGCCTGCCCGATGATGCGGCGATTGAGGCGGTGGCGATGATTGCCAATGATCGCACCCGTGTAATCGACGCCTCCACCGCGCACCGTGTTGACCCCAATTGGGCCTATGGCTTTCCGGAGTTCAAAAAAGGCCAGCATGAACGGATCGCGGCGGCGCGCTTCGTTTCCAATCCGGGATGCTATCCCACCGGCTTTCTGGGCCTTGTCGCACCTTTGGTGGCGAACGGGCTGATCCCGTCAGACTGGCCCTATACGGTCAACGCAGTGTCGGGCTATTCGGGCGGCGGAAAGGCGTTGATCGAACGGTTCGAAGGCGAGGGTGCCGATATCGGTTTCCGCACCTATGGCCTTGACCTCAGCCACAAGCATGTGCCCGAAATGCAGCAGCATGCCGGCCTGTCGCTCGCCCCGATCTTCGCGCCCGCAGTAGTCAAGGCGTTTCGGGGCATGATGGTGGAGGTGCCGCTGCCGATCTCTGTGATGCCCGGCAGCGATAGCCCTGAAGAAATGCGTGCCTGCCTGATGGAGCATTATGCGGGCTCGCCGGTGGTGAAGGTGCATGCCGACATGGCCCCATCCGAACTGCTGATCCTCAATTCGCAGGAACCCAGCGACCGTCTTGACCTCTATGTCATGGGCTCGCCCAAGGGCGATCAGGTGCGGCTGATGGCGATGCTCGACAATCTGGGCAAGGGCGCCAGCGGCGCGGCGGTGCAGAATTTGAATATCATGGCCGGGCTGGATGAGGTGAGCGGGTTGCGACTTTAATTGGTCACGAAATACTTTATTAAATCATCAAAATTAGAAGCTGAGTTCTTAAATAGACTCGGCAATTCATGTTTATACACCATAAAAACATTGTAGCTCCAAATCGCGTGCCTGCTGATGCCTTGCGTCTTAAGGTTCTGCATGTCGGTGATGGTGATGGCTTCCGGACTAAGATCATGCATCGGCCCGGCATGGAGCTTGATGCCACAGTGCGCTTTGGATTTATCGACGCACCCGAACTTAAGCAGCGCGGTGGGCCTGAGGCCCGCGATTACCTAAAATCGCTAATCGATGGCAAAACACTTGACGTCGCGATTACCGACAAAACCGAAACGGGCAACTGCGTCGACAAATATGGCCGAATTGTTGGTGTTCCTTTCCTGACTGAAACCTCGACATTAACATCACTCCCTGCCGTTAATCCAGCGCGGAAGACATTCGGGTTGCGCCATACGCTTGTTCGAAACATTGAATTGGAAATGGTCTTGAACGGTTGGGCTTGGGTACTTGAGCGTTATGGCCCCGAGGGTGCCTATCTTGATGCCCAGTCCGATGCCCGTCGCCAGCGAAGAGGAATATGGGCCTTTGACAGTAATTTAAGCCCATGGGCATTCAAGAAGCAGGTGCATCGAGGGCGCTTGCCCGAAGACCGTTTTCTCGCCGGATTTAACCATCAAAAAGTTGAGGCTCATGGAACCGACTGCCCCCGACATGGCTGCGGCGGCCAGATGCGATTGAAACAGGGAAAGCAGGGCAAGTTCCTCGGGTGCAGCAATTTTCCCCAGTGCAAGGTTACCCGTTCTCAATAAGGCGGCTTGTTCAGCCCCTTGGGGCTCGCGGTAAAGATCTCGCAGCCATCGTCGGTAATGCCGATGCTATGTTCGAACTGAGCCGATAGCGACCGATCCCGCGTCACCGCTGTCCAGCCATCTTCCAGCACCTTGGCGTGCGGTTTGCCGATGTTGATCATCGGTTCGATGGTAAAGATCATGCCGGGTTTCAGTTCGGGCCCAGTGCCGGGGCGGCCGGCATGGACGACTTCGGGGGCGTCGTGGAACAAACGCCCCAGCCCATGCCCGCAAAATTCGCGGACCACGCCATAGCGGTGCGCCTCGGCATGCGTCTGGATCGCATGGGCGATATCGCCGATGCGATTGCCGGGCTTGGCCTGTTCGATGCCGAGCATCAGGCATTCATAGGTCACATCAACCAGCCGCTTCGCCTTGGTGGGCACATCGCCGACCAGATACATGCGGCTGGTATCGCCGTGCCAGCCATCGACGATCGGGGTGACATCGATATTGACGATATCGCCATCGCGCAGTTTCTTGTCCGACGGGATGCCGTGGCAGATGACATGGTTGATGCTGGTGCAGCAGCTGTGCGTATAGCCGCGGTAGCCGAGCGTCGCCGGGATGCCGCCGCCCTTCAGCGTCATTTCGCGCACCAGGTCGTCAATCTCGCCCGTGGTCACGCCGGGCACGACAAAGGTGGTGAGGGCGTCGAGGATTTCGGCAGCGAGGCGGCCCGCCTTACGCATGCCTTCAAAGGCTTCCGCCCCGTGCAGCTTGATCACCCCGTCACGCGGGATGGCGGCCTCTTCGGCGGTAACGGCAACATATTGGTTCATGGGGGCGCATATAGGCGCTTTATCCGTGCTTTGCGAGGGGAGTCTTTGCGGCTATGTCCGAGTCCATGACCTCAAACCGCATCTACACCGCCGCACTCGTCATCATTGGCGATGAAATCCTTTCCGGCCGCACGCAGGACAAGAATATCAGCCAGATCGCGCTCTGGCTCAACGTGCAGGGCATCCGCCTGCGCGAGGTGCGCGTGGTGCCCGATGTCAAGGAAGCGATTGTCGAGGCGGTCAACACGCTGCGCGCGCGCAACGATTATCTGTTCACCACTGGCGGAATCGGCCCGACGCATGATGACATCACCGTCGACGCGATTGCGGCGGCGCTGGGCGTGCCAGTGGTGCTCCACCCGATCGCCAAGGAAATCCTTGAACGCTATTACGAAACGCGCGGAGGCGTAACCGAGCAGCGGTTGCGCATGGCACGCGTGCCGGAGGGGGCGGACCTTATCCCCAATAAGATGTCGGGCGCGCCGGGGATCAAGATCGGCAATATCTTCATCATGGCGGGCGTGCCGCATATCACCGCAAGGATGCTCGACGCTTTGACCGGTACGCTGGAGGGCGGCGCCCCCTTGCTGTCGCACCAGATCGGCTGCTGGGTCGCTGAAAGCGAGATTGCCAAGCTGCTCGGCGATACCGAAAAGGCGCATGAAGGCTGCCAGATCGGCAGCTATCCCTTCTTCCGCGAGGGGCGGGTGGGGGCGAATTTCGTGGTACGCTCGACCGACGCGCACCAGCTTGCGGCCTGTGTAGAGGCTTTGCGATCGGGGCTGGCGGGCTTTGGTTATGAAACTATCGATGGCGGGATTTGAAGCACTATTTCACGTCGCCCCAGCGAAGGCAGGGGCCGCAATTGGCTTTGTCCGTCAATTTAGCGTAAACTTGCAGCGGCCCAGGCCTGCGCCGGGGCGACGACTGTTCATCACGCGTCAATATGCCTTTACGCAGGAAGCCGGTCGATGAAATTGCTCCATGGTCTTCGCCTCGCGACCGCGTTCGCGCTATTGATCCCTGCACATATGGCTTCCGCCGAAACGGCGCCTGCCACCGCGACCAAGGCGGCGCAAACCCCTTGGCTTTACGAAAATAGCGACGTCCCGGTCGACGCAAGTTGGACCTTTGGCGTGCTCGATAACGGCTTGCGCTATGCCGTCAAAAAGAACGTCGTCCCGGCGGGACAAATCTCTATCCGCGTTCGCGTGGATGCGGGGGCGTTGCACGAAGAGGACAATGAGCTCGGCTTTGCGCACCTGATGGAGCATCTGGCGTTTCGCGGCTCTGAACATGTGCCCGATGGAGAGGCGAAGCGCATTTGGCAGCGTTTCGGGGTCACCTTTGGCAGCGACAGTAACGCCCAGACCACGCCAACGCAGACGGTGTACAAGCTCGATCTGCCGAACAGTTCGCCTGCCACGCTCGATGAATCTTTGAAAATCCTCGCCGGGATGGTGCGCGCGCCGAATATTTCGGAAAGCGCTTTGAATGCCGAACGCGCCATCGTGCAGGCCGAGCTGCGCGAGTCGGCTGGGGCCGGAATGGACCTGGGCGAAGCGATGCGGCGGCATGCTTTTCAGGGGCAAAGGCTGGCCGACCGTTCGACAATTGGTTCGATTGAGAGCCTCGATTCGGCGTCGGCGGCTGGGCTGAAAGAGTTTCACCGCCGCTGGTACCGCCCCGAAAAAATCGTGGTGTCGATTGCCGGAGACGCGGAGCCAGCCGAACTGGAACGGTTGGTTCGTCAGCATTTTGGCGGATGGACAGGTCAGGGGAAACCGGTCGCTGACCCCGATTTCGGAAAGCCCGACCCGAAGGGTATGGTCGCCAAAACGGTGGTTGCACCAACGCTGCCGCCCAATGTCGCGCTCATCTATGCCCGGCCTTGGGAAAAAGTTGCCGACACCATCGCCTATAACGAGCAGTTGCTGGTCGATGCTTTAGCCCAGCAAATTGTGAATCGCCGACTGGTGACTCAGGCGCGGGCCGGTTCCACGTTCAGCGTTGCCGAGGTGGGGCAGGAAGATATTTCGCGCAGCGCCGATACAACCACGGTCATCATCACGCCGATCGGTGACAATTGGCAGCAAGCGGTGCGTGACGTGCGCGCCATCATAGAAGATGCGATCTCCACGCCGCCTTCGCAGGCCGATATCGACCGCGAACTGGCGCTGTTCGGCAATGCGCTGCGCACGATGCGCGACAGCTATCCTTTCGAGGCAGCGGCCAAGCAGGCGGACGATATCGTCAAGGCTGTCGATATCCGGGAAACCATTGCCGCACCGGATACGGTCGTCGCTGTGTATGAAAATATGCGTGACAAGTTCACGCCCGAACGCTTGTTTGCGGCAACCAAGGCGCTGTTTGCGGCCGATGCGGTGCGCATATTGCGGACAACGCCCGTTGACGACGGCGCAGATGCCGATGTGCGGCTTGCCAAGGCATTGACCGATTCGGTCTCCGCAGCATCGTCGGTGCGGCTGGCGGGCAATGCGATTACTTTTGATGACCTTCCAAAGCTCGGCGAACCGGCAAAGGTCGTCGCACGCAATCCGTTACCGCGGTTTGAAATGGAATCGGTTGAGCTGTCGAATGGCGTGCGCGCCCTGCTGTTTCCCAACAAGTCGGAAAGCGGGCAGGTGCGTGTGCTGGTGCGTTTCGGCAGCGGATATCAGGCGGTCGATCCGGCAAAGGGTGCGCTATTCTGGTCCGGTCCCGGTATTATTAGCGAAAGCGGCATCGGCAAGTACAGCCGGACACAGATTGAACAATTGATCAACGGGCGCCGGATCGAACTGGGCTTCACGGTCGACAATGATGCCTTTGAATTTACCGCGGCCACCCGACCTGAGGATCTGGTTGACCAGCTGCGTCTGATTGTAGCGAAGATGGAAAACCCCAATTGGGACAGCGCCCCACTGGAACGCGAAAAAGCGCTTGCCATTGCGGGCTATCGCAGTTTCGACATGTCGGCGACTGCAGTGCTGCAACGCGAGTTGCAATATCGGCTGTCGGGCAATGATCTGCGCTGGAAAATCCCCACGCCCGATGAAGTGCGCAAAGTCGATGCCAAGGCGTTTCGCGCCTTTTGGGAGCCTTTGCTGGCCAGTGGCCCGGTGGAGGTGTTGCTGTTCGGCGACTTCGAAACCGAAAAAGCGGTCGACGCGCTTCAAAATACCGTGGGCGCTATGAAACCGCGCAGCACAGCCGCCATTTCGCAAAAGGCGTCGCAGGTTGTTTTCCCGGCCGCCAACGCAAAACCGCTGCGCTTTACGCATAAAGGCCCGAAGGACCAGATGGCTGCCGTCATCGGCTGGCCCACCGGGGCAGGGCTGGCGCAAATAAGTGAAGCACGCCAGTTGGAAGTGCTTGCGGCATTGTTCCGCGATCGGCTGTTCGAAAAGTTCCGGTCGGAACAGGCGGCGAGCTATAGCCCGGATGCAACCGCGACATGGCCGGATGAATTTGCATCGGGCGGCTTTCTGATGGCGTACAGCCAGATGCAGCCCAAGGACAGCGAGCGCTTTTTCACTTTTGCAAAATCGGTTGCAGCGGATCTTGCCGCAACGCCGGTGAGCAAGGATGAACTGCAACGCGCGTTGGAGCCGATTTTGCAATATGTCGAGCGCTCCACGACTGGCAATCTGTTCTGGATGAACGAACTGGAGGGCGCGACCTACAATGCCGCGCGCTATGAAGTTCTGGGGCGGCTGTACAGCGATTACAGTAAGGTCACGCCCGAGCAGTTGCAGGCACTGGCGCGCAAATATCTGGTTTCAGAGAAGGCCTGGACGATGGTGGTCGAGCCAGAGGCAGACGCAGTCGCCTCTCGATAGGTGAGTCCGAGTTCCGAATTTCACTGCAGCCCTGAGCTTGTCGAAGGGTGCTTGTCCGCCAGACGTGCTTCGACAGGCTCAGCACTACGGCTGAAGATCGAACTGTATCCAATCTAACCTGGAAAGCGCTCAAATGCCGGAAGGCTATGCGCGGTTTCCATCCAGCCGAGCCGTTCGGCGGTTTGGATATGCGCGCCGGGAGGGAGGGCATCGGGATCGTCGAGCGTGGCTGACTGGATATCGACAATGCCGGGCAGGAATTCCACATTACGATAATAGAGACCTGACCCGCATTTCGGGCAGAAACTACGCATCGCCGATCCCGACGAATTGAACGTTACCGGTTCACCCTCGACCAGTTTGAACTGATCTTCGGTAAAGGCCGCCCAGGCCACCATCGGTGCGCCTGACGATTTCCGGCAATCGCTGCAATGGCACAGCGCTACATGCTGCGGCTCGCCGCTCACCTCATAGCGCACTGCTCCGCAATGGCATCCACCTTGATGGGTCATGATCGCTCTCCTAACACTTTTTATACACCACTTCGTCATTCCCGCGAAGGCGGGAATCCATCACCCAAGGATGAAATTTAACTGGCGGGTGGTGGACCCCCGCCTTCGCGGGGGGGCGAAGAGTCTAAGGTTGGTTACAATACATATTTGGAAAGGTCAGCGTCCTTGGCAATACCCGAAAGCTGCTGTTCGACATAGGCAGCGTCGATCTTGATCGTCTCGCCCTTGCGGTCTTCGGCGTCAAAGCTGATGTCCTCCAGCAGGCGCTCCATCACGGTCTGAAGGCGGCGGGCACCGATATTCTCGACGCTTTCGTTCACTTGCGCGGCGATGCGTGCCAGCGCGGTAAGGGCGTCGTCGGTGAACTCAAGCGCCACATCTTCGGTGCCCAGAAGAG
>CALMYW010000515.1 GCA_937873665.1 uncultured Sphingorhabdus sp. | reverse complement strand
TGATTGCTGAAGGCCCGGAAGGCTATCTTGTTGTAGACCACAAGAGCGGCGCAGTGGATGACCATGCCCAGCGCATGGCAACCTATTGGCCACAGCTTGCTGCCTACGCGGAGGCCGTGGAAGCGGCCGGCGAAAAGCCGGTGAAGGGAACTTTGATTTTTTGGACCGACACTGGCGAACTCACCCTCGCCCCAATCGCTGGAGAGTAACGATAGGTTGAATGTATGCCCTGCAGATTGGCCTTAGCTGCCGGATCGGTACTTCAAATATATGATCTCGAAAGCCTTTACCGATCTAAACTGTTGCATGCGGTTTGCAAAACTGAAGGCGTCGTTCATTTCATACTGCTGAAAAATGTCGAGCCCCCGATCAAGGGCGATCTTCCAACCTGTATCAGTGACAATATGGCGGGCATGAATCGTGTTCGTCTCGTCGAATTCCCACGTGAACCTGATACCAGCACCGTCACAGGATGAAGCGATCGCAGCCAAGTTTTCTGCCTGCTTCTCCGGCCGAATGCCATCGAGGCACGTTACCAAGTGCACATCTATCTCGTCAGCGGGCGAGCTCGCTTTGGCGATTGTCTCAATCAGCTCCATGAGATTGCGGATCTGGTAGAATGCACGCACGTAAGGGTCTGTGACCGTAATCTTCTGGGCCCCAGCGAGATAAAGGCCAAAGAGCGCATCGAAGGTCACGCCCTTTTGGTTTTCCGCAAACGTGAAGTGCCCTTCTCTTGGGCCGCTATCGACCGCGATAGGCGCCGGACCATTCCGAGGTGCATCGCCGGAGTCGACGCTGCCCATATTATCCTGATTGGGCATTTCAGAACCCGTCGGCGCGACGCCATCTGCTTCCTGCGCGCGGCGGTAGTAGAACGTGGGGAACTCAGTTTCCTCTAGCGTCGCGACCCTGACCTTCTCGCCTCCCTTTCTGGAAAATGAGAAGTCCACTTCGGGATATGTCGTGTCGATCCGCATGAGCTGATCTTTGACCCGCTTGCGCCCCTCAAGGGCGAGCCTCAACACCTCCTCGATTTCGTCTGGGGTCACTTCACCGTGCGGAAAGAGCAGCTTCATGAGGCCCGAGAACGTCTTATGAACCCCATCTCGATCTCGTGTCGAAATGTCCGCTGAAAGATCAAAAAGTGCGCGGTACCGGTCTGAATAGTCGTCATTTCGAAGGTGGCGTAGGATTTCAGCGAGATAATCGACGACGAAGCCATATCCATCAGAGAACATCTCCCCGCGAATTACGCCGACCTCCCAGCCAGGAATGTAGGTGTGAAGTCTGTCAATGAACGCAGAATCATAGTACTTATCAGGAAGCTCATCAAACAAGTCGGTGTTCTTGAGCATATAAGGCACTGTATGCTTCGTGTTGCCGACGAAGACCATCGATGCCTCGGCTCCTAGCGGCTCTACGCCGCGGGAAAACGTCTTGTTGGCCATGTAGTTTTTGAGAATGTCGACAAGGGCCTTGTCCACCTTCTTCTGCTTCCCGGCAAACTCGTCGAGCGCCACGACATCCCAATAGCCGACGAGGCCAATCTTACCGGAGCTGTTGTTGACGAACAATTTGGGTACGGTGACTTCGCCCCCTGACACAAGGATTCCATGGGGCGAAAACTCTGAAAAGATGTGTGATTTACCTGTGCCCTTGGGGCCCAGCTCGATGAGATTGTAATTACGCTCCACGAAGGGAATGAGACGCATCAACTGGATCAGCTTTGACCGACGCCCAAACATGTCAGGATTAAAGCCAACGGTCTGGAACAGCAGGTCAATCCACTCGTCGGTGTTGAAACGCCTCCGAGCCTCCAGATATGCCTCATAGTCGAACTGAGAGAGCTGGATCGGCTTCATGGACCCCAGGATCCAAGGGGTGACGTTCTTATCCTCCGTATAATCGTATTCGATATCGGCGATGCACCACACACCCCCGACCAGGAGCTTGGGGTGCGCTTTGACGGTTCCGGAATCGATTAGAACCTTCGATATCCCCAAATTGGCGAAGCTCGCCTCGTAGGCATCACTCTTTTCGTTCAGTGCCACACTGATCCGATCAATGATCTTCCAGCGACCCTTCTCGCGGATGTTGGACTTGATCAGCCCTGCCTCATTGCGGTGCACATAGTGCTTGCGCAAAATCTCCCTGACAGTCTCGATCCCCGACTGGATCGATGACTCATCGTTCGTCGCGCAATATTGACCAAGCAGATACTCAAGGACGTAAGTCGGTACGATAGCGTTGCCTTTGACAGCCTTTACCAGGTCTTTCCGCACGACGAGGCCCGGAAAGTGTTCATTGATCTTGTCGTCCAGCGCGGTCATGCCCCTGCCTCTCAGAAATCGAAATCGTTGGTGAAGCTGCGTCGCAGAACATAGCGAGCGCTCCGGTATTCTCGGAAATGAGATGTGTCGCCATGCTGCTCTTCGAGTTTCAGAATGACCTCCTGACCATTGAATGCGTCAGCTTTCCTCGACATCAGGAAACGCACCTGGTGCTCGCGTTCCCTTGGATTTTCAGACTTGAAATCAAAGGCGAGGTCGTGGCTGTCCGAGATCAGTTCCCCGGTCGCAGAATAGATGCCGGCGCGCAGTCGGCGGGGTCGGGCTTTTTCCGTTGCAGCATCCACCTGATATAGGCGCACTGAGATCTGCCCAGATGTGATGACCTGGCTCGTGCTGGCTGTGATCTCGACTTCGACCTGAGAGGTATCACTCTGGCGAGACTTGTTGATCCGCAAGA
>CALMYW010000514.1 GCA_937873665.1 uncultured Sphingorhabdus sp. | reverse complement strand
ACCTCAGATGCCGTAATGGGGCGGCCGCGTGGCGCTGAGGGGGATCTGGAACTTTTCCCGCTGGGAAATTCGGGCGCTTCGTCGCTTGATTCAGGCTGCCTGTCATTGGGATCAAGAGGGGAGTGATCTATGGGTGTTTTCGTTGGCATTGACGTATCTCTCGAGAATTCTGCGGTTTGCGCCGTGGACGAACACGGCAAGCTTTTGAGGGAAACGAAAGTTGCGAGTGACCCCGGGGCATTGAACGCCTGCATCAGGAGCATGCCGGGAGTAGTAGAAGCGATCGGTATCGAAGCCGGACCCTTGTCCCAGTGGCTTCATAAGTCTTTGACCGACCTTGGACTGCCGGTGGTGCTGATGGAGACCCGGCAAGTGAAAGCCGCCTTGAAAGCGGCGCCGGTAAAGACCGATCGACGCGATGCCGCTGGCCTGGCCCGCTTGCTGCAAATGGGCTGGTTCCGACCAGTCCATTGCAAATCGCTTTCCGCGCAGGAGCTTAGGGTGCTTCTCGGTGCACGCCGATCCGTACAAGACGCCGCTATCAACATCGAGATGTCTATTCGGGGCATGCTGCGCAATTTCGGACTTCGACTTGGTCGGATCGGCAAAGTCAGCTTTGAAGACCGAGTTCGCGAATTGACCGATGGCAACAAGCTCATCCAGCTTTCAATCGAGCCGATGCTCAGGGCTCGAGCTGCGTTGCGCAGCGAGCTTGTGCGCCTTGAACGCCTGACACGAGACATTACGCGCGAGGATCCGGTTTGTCGCTTGATGATGACGATGCCCGGTATTGGTCCGGTCGTCGCATTGACTGTCCGCTCAACCATCGATGACCCCGGCAGGTTTCGGCGGTCGAAAGATGTTGGCCCATCAATCGGGTTGACACCTCGTCGCTACCAATCCGGAGAGACGGATATCATCGGCGGTGTCACCAAAGCTGGCGATCTGGATATGCGGACCGCACTGTATCAAGCTGCCACCGTGGTGATCCATCGCTCGAAAAAGCCGACTTGGTTGCGCGCATGGGCGGAACGGGTTGTTCGTCGGCGTGGAGCGAAACGAGCGGCGGTCGCTCTGGCCCGCAGGATGGGTGTAATTCTGCATCGCATGTGGGTCGACAACACAGAATTCCAGGCCGCCAGACAGGTTTAAGGCAAGCCAGTCGAGCCGCCGCGAATGAACAACAATCTGGCCGCCCTAAGTGCCGGCCATCGAGGTCCTCACCAGGACGCGGTCTCCGATGACGCCGTTCGATGCCTTGTCGCCGGAGCCTCCGCTCCGAGCACGTATCTCAGATAGGCGCGCGGAAACCGCAATGAACCAGCATCAAGTGGCGACCACTGCGTCGACCACGGACAGAAGCGCGAACCGGTGTAGGATCATAACCGATGGAACGGTATCGAAAGCGCCAGAGGGGGGGGCCTGCGAAGACTTTTCCGTTTCGCCGAGCCATGCCTTCGTAGCGCTCAGCTTCGAAGGTGCCTTCGTTTGGAAATTACCCATTGACTGCACTGGCCCCATTACAGAAGGCATCGGC
>CALMYW010000513.1 GCA_937873665.1 uncultured Sphingorhabdus sp. | reverse complement strand
CGAACAGCGGGGTATCGTCGAAATCGGGATGGGCGGTGACCGCCAGCGCGAGAATGCCAGCGCCCCGCTCAAAGCCAACCTCATAGGGGTCGATTGTCGTTGGCCAGACGTAGGAGAATACGCTCGATCCTTCGAACCGCCCGGTCGCCTTCGGGCGCGTAACGCCCGCTCGTCCGGAGACGGCCATGTGAAAAATGGCCACATTGCCCTCGGTCCTGATCTTCGCGTGAACGATATCGAACGGCGCCTGTACAGCCGAATCTGCAGCGGGGCGGATCCCGCCGGTATGTTCGTGCGAGGCCGGAACTCTCTCGTTGGCCGGGTTTGCGGGCCGGGCTGGGCCATCGTGAGCTTGCGCCGGTGAGCCAGCCAGAGCCAGGGCGACGGCAACAATGGCAGAGGAACGCATCATTCCTCTCCCTTGACCGCCGCCATCGAGGCGCCAAAGTTGATGTGGAACGCTTGGCCGTCGATGACATAGGCTGGAACCGACTGCACACCGGCAGCTTCCGCTTCCCCGACCCGGTCCGGTGCGGAATTGAAGTCGACGATCTCGACATCGTACCGCGCCGGATCGAGCGCCTGCCCCAATGCTTGTTCGGCGGCAACGCAGACGCCGCAACCGGCGTGATAGAAAATGGCCTTGGATTTCATAATAGGACTCCTATGGATTTGACTCATGATCGAGCCGGTTTGCAGGCGGCCCGCCTGCGGGGCATTGCCGGAGCCACCCGGTAAGCGTGACTCCGGGAAGGTCAGGCTGTCGGCATATATGCGGCCCTGTCGGCACGATATTCGGTGAACTGGTGATCCGGGCAATCAAGCATCAGCCCTGCCGGGCCGATTGCTGCATTCAGGAAACGGCAGTGATGCGGCTTGTCCGGGTTATCGTGCCGGTCCGGTTCGAAGGATTTGCAGGAAAGGCACATCCGCTGGAGGGGAATGTCCCCGCCGCGCTGTAGGGTGGCTACAGCTCGCACCAGCGCGGCAAAGAAGGCCGGTCGATCACGTGGGGAAACTGCCCTGGCGACGGCTTCATGGCCGCTGCCGAGCCGATCAAGAAGCTGGCCTCCCTCGCTGGTGGGATGCAGCCTTGTAGCCCGTCCGTCGTCGGGGTCGGCTCTCCGTTCCAGCAGGCCCTTGTCTACCAGTGATCGAGCCGCGTCGCTCGCTGTCGGTTGGGTAACACCGATCTGGGCCGCGGCATCGGTAATGCGAACACCGTCAGACCGGCTGGCCGCCAGTTCGAGAATTGCAATCTGCGTTGGTGTCAGCCCCGAACTTTCGGCCTGCTCCCACTGCTTCTGACGCGCGACCGCACCAAGCCGTTCAAGCCCGAAGGCAATCTGGAGGACAAGTGCTTCATCATCAATAAGCATAGGCATCCTATGCAAAACACTTCTGATAATGTCAACCTGTTTGTCCGGTTCAGGTTTCGGCGCAGAAATGTATCGTGAACTCAAGAGGGCCGCATAGTTCAAGATGGTGCGGAACGCATGGCGGCACGATCATTTCCACGCCTGCGGTCAGAAGCTCGCTGCCACCTGCCGAATCGTCCCAGACAAACCTGACCGATCCTGCCGTGACGCAAAGGCGCGCCCACGCCCCCGGTTTGAGATCGTGCTTGCCCAGCAATCCCCGGGGAACCGATTGTGCGTCAAACGGACCGATGCTGCGGTAAACCTGCGCATCGTCGGGCAGAGGGCCGCGCGGCGCAACGCGCAAGGGCACGCTCATCGCACGCCCCATGTAATCAGCGCGATGGCAATGGAAAAGATGACGAGTGCAACCGGAATGGCGAGCACCTGACCGACTACAGCGGGCAGGCCCATTGGACCTGTAAGGGTTTGCAGATCCTGCCCGCGCGACAAAGGCGACGGCAACTCCCTGCCTTTGATCGATGCAAGCACTGCGGCAGTCGCGAAGAACATCACCGCGAACAGGACGGAAACGCCGATCGCAAACAGTGCGCGCCCATCCCCCCCGGTGGCGAGCAATATGAATGCGAAGAAAATTGCATAGCAGCCAACCATCGCCGCCCAGATCCATCCGGGTAGCTGGAAGCCGCGCTGAAAACCGCCGGTTTCATGATCGGGCCGCTGCCCGCCGTCCTTCTGATCAGACATGGGGCAGGCCCTCTCCGGCCCGGCCACCACGAAGGCCGCTGCGCTGGACTTCGATGCCGGTCAGCAAGCTGTCGGCAATCGTTCTGGCCTTGTCGGCAACCAGCAATGTGGCCTGCGGGAAAATCTCGATCTCGGCCAGAGTCGCATAGAACAGCGCCAGCCAGCGATCGAAATGCTCTGCTGCAAGCCCTGGTATCGCGATGTGCTTGAGCATGGGGTTCCCGGAAAACTCGCCGCTGTTGTGCAGCACTGACCGCCAGAACCGGTTCATCCTGTCGAGGTGGGCGGGCCAGTCCGCAATTCGTTCGGCAAAGATCGGCCCCAGAATGTCGTCACCCCGGATTGTCGCGTAGAAGCGCTCGACAAACAAGGCGATGTAGCCGTCGTCGATACCGATCGACATGGCCTCGGCCCGCTTGGCTTCGCGGGCATAACGGGCATGGCTTTCCGGTGCGTTGTCATGGGCGTTCGGCGGCATCATCGCGGACTCCTTAAATACGCATATGATATGCGTGTTTAACCAACGTTGCGGGACAATGCAATATTTCATATGCCGATTTGATGCACCTGAGCCTTCAAACCGATTTTGCCTTGCGTATCCTCATGGCCCTGGGAACCTCGGGACAGCAAATGTCGGTCGAGGAAATCTCCCGGCGCTACAATGTTTCGCGCAACCATCTCGCGAAGGTGGCACATCGTTTGCAAACCCTTGGGCTGGTCAAGGCGACGCGCGGCCGCGGCGGTGGCCTGTCGCTTGCGAGGCCGCCTGAAGATATCAACGTGGGCGAAGTTGTCCGCGCCATGGAAAACCTCGGCAATTTTGTCGAATGCATGCAGGCGAGTTCGAACGGCTGCCCGGTCGCGGGGGCATGCGGTTTGCAGGGCGCTTTAACCCGCGCATTGCAAGATTTCTTGCGGCGCCTCGATCAGTATCAACTGGCCGACCTGACACCAAACCGGCAGCGATTTGCGAACCTGCTGGCCGAATCCGGCACCTCGGAGGGCTGACGTCCGGCATTGACATTGTTCGTATCACCCGCTTATTCACGCATTTGATATGCAAGAATAGGAGGGGGCAATGGCAATTCAGGGAATGGTGCTGCTGGTCAGTCTTGTGCTGATGGCGGCCATAGCGTTGATTTTCATTCGCGCCGCGCGCGCCGCCGGGACAGCTGGTGCGTCTCCACCAAGCGAATCGGCCAGGACGCGCCTGATCTGGATGCTGGCGATTGCCGGTATTGTCATTTCGGCCGGATCGCTGGCCCGCTGGCCGCACGTCGTGTCCGGCGACCTCCAGCCCGGTGCGACGGTGAATGTGACCGGCGCGATGTGGTACTGGGAAATTGATCAGCATCGCGTGCCGCTGGGTGTGCCGGTGGTTTTCAACGCCAGCACAACCGACGTGACCCACGGTTTCGGCGTAGTGGACCCGGAAGACCGGCTCTTGTTCCAGGTTCAGGTCATGCCCGGGTACGTCAATCAGGTGCAGCATGTCTTCCGCAAACCCGGCGTCCATCGGGTCATCTGCCTCGAACTCTGCGGAGTAGCTCATCACGCGATGCTGAGCGAATTTACCGTAGCGGCAGCGAATTGACGGGGAGGGAAATATCATGACCAAAGCAACACAAATGCCTCAACCCACACCCCAAGCGGGCGCAGTCAAATTCACCATGCTGCTGGCGGGCCTTGTCCTGTTGCTGATGATGGTGGTGGGCCTCGTCATGCGCGCAGCGCAATCCAACATGATCGCGCTCGACCCTGCGCTGTTCTACCAGTTCCTGACCGCCCATGGTGCCGGCATGGTGGGCACCGCCGGGCTGACCGGCGCGGCGATCATGTGGTATTTTGTCGGGCGGCACGTGCATCTGGTGCGCTGGGTTTTCTGGGCGTTTCTTGCCCTGTTCCTGATCGGCGTCGTGCTCATACTCGGCGCCATCTTTATCGGCGGCTATGGCGGGGCATGGACTTTCCTGTTCCCGCTTCCTGCCAATTCAGGAGGGGCGTGGGGGCAGCACGCGGCAGGTACTTTCCTGCTCGGCTATGTCTTCATCGGCGTCGCGTTCCTGCTCTTGTACCTCGAAGTCGGACGCAAGCTGATCTCCGCCTATGGCGGCATCAGTGGTGCCTTGGGCTGGCCTCTCGCCTTCGGACGCGGCTCCGCCGAGGACGCGCCGCCGCCCACCGTCGTGGCGGCCATGGCGACCACCGTGTTCAACACCATCGGCACGGTGGTGGGCGCGGCAGTGCTCGCCAGCAGCCTGGTCAACCTCTACTTTCCCGAATTCAAGGTCGATGCTTTGCTGGCCAAAAACATGACCTATTTCTTCGGTCATGTTTTCATCAATGCCAGCATCTACATGGCGGTGATCGCGGTTTACGAGATCATCCCGGAATATACCGGCACCTCGTGGAAAACCTCACGGATGTTTGTCATCGCCTGGTCGGCGGTGCTGCTGTTTGTCATGGCGGTCTATCCGCACCACCTTCTGCAAGACGTGGCGATGCCAGCCTGGGCGCTGGTGATGGGGCAGGTGGTGTCGTACCTTTCGGGCATTCCCCTGTTGGCAGTTACGGCGTTCTCGCTCATCGTCTATCTGCGCAAGGCGGACAAGCTGCGCTGGGATCTTGCTTCCGCTCTGCTCGTTCTGGGCGTTGCCGGCTGGTCGGTTGGATCGGTTCCGGCAATCATCGACGGGATGATTTCGGTCAACAAGGTCATGCACAACACCCAATGGGTGCCGGGCCATTTCCACATCTATCTGATCCTGGGCGAAGTGGCGATGAGCTTCGGCTTCATGATGTGGCTTGTCGGGCGGCGTGAACGGCTGCCGGTGAGCGGCGCGAACCGGCTGGCGTTCAGTGCCTACCTGATCGGCGGCGCGGGCTTTACCGTCATGTTCCTGATATCCGGCGCGCTTTCCGTGCCGCGCCGGTGGGCTGTCCACGCGCCGCAATGGTTCCTGCAGAACCAGATCGCAACAGCGTTCGGAGCGCTCGTCATCCTGGGCGCTGCGGTGTTCTTCGTGCGCTACGTGCGCGGTCTGAAAGCTTCGGCTGCGGAGGCCTGAGGTGCAGGCCTGGCTGGCATCGCTGCTGGTGCTTGCTGGCGGTCCGGCCCTGCTCTGGCAGACCACCGACCAGGGCCGGGCACTGACTGCGGAAAGTGCCCGGCGGCTTGCCGCAGTTTCCCGGGGCACACCAGTCAGTCCGTTCACGCTTGAAACCATGTCCGGGGCGACCGCCCGCGTCCCGGGACAAGGCAAAGTCGCCATTGTCGAGTTCATCTATACGAGTTGCCCGACGATCTGCCAGTCGGCGGGAGCGGATATGCGGCAACTGGCCGACCGGGTGCGTGCAGCAGGCTTGTCAGACCGGGTCGCGCTCTATTCGGTCAGTTTCGATCCCGGTTTCGACACGGTCGACAAACTCGCGGACTATGGCGAACGGCATGACGCGGACGGGGCTCTCTGGACAATCACTCGTCCACAGGAGTCGGTCCTGCCCCGCTTGCTCGATGAATTCGGCATCATCGTCCTGCCCGACCAGATGGGCGGCTATACGCACAACGTGGCGGTTCACGTCGTCGGACCTGACGGCAGGATCGGTGGAATTCACGATACCGGTGATTTCGATGGGGCACTGGACACCGCGGCACGGCTGCTGCGATGAAGCATTTCCGGTCTGTTCGCTCCAGGGTGATCGTTGCGCTACTGGCCTTCTGCCTGCTCGGCAACGATTGGCTGGTAGCAGATCCGGTGCGCCATGTGCTTGTCCAACTACCATTGCTCGCCCTGGCAGGCTGGCTGGCGTTTCATGGCTCGGCGGGGCAGGGCTTGCGCTGGGCTGAAGGCGGTTTTGCGCCGCTGCTCTTTGCCTTGTTCGGCATTGCCTGGTGGATGCTCCCGCGCGTCATCGACGCTTCGGTGAGTGAGGCCGGGATGATGCTGGTCAAGTTCGCCAGCCTGCCTGCAATCGGCGCAGCAGTAGCACTGGGCTGGCGGCGCGCGCATCCCTTGCTGCGCGGCTTTGCCAAAGCGCAGGCCATTTCGATGGCCGGCTTCATGGCCTTCCTTTTCACCCATTCCCCGGCCCGGCTGTGCAACAATTACCTGATCGCCGACCAGTGGCGGCTTGGAGAGGGCTTTCTCTGGCTCGCAATTGTGCTGGCAATTGCCTGGAGCTTCCCGCTTTTCACCGGCAGAGCCGCGAAACACCCGCCCGCTTCATCGCAGCGAATTCAACACCTTCAAGGAGCTGTTCCATGAAATTGCCTCATCCTGTCGTCGTTCTTGGCTGCATGTTGCTAGCCGCCTGCGGGCGACCGGCTTCCGACACCGCGCCGGCACAAGGCGATTCCGGCAGCATTGGTGCAGAACCCGCGTCTCCGGTTGCGACAGAAGAGCCCGTGGCCGCCGCCGATCCGGTTGCACATGGCAAGACCCTGTTCGCGCGCTGCGCGGCCTGTCACAGTGTGGAACCTGGAAAGAACGGCGTCGGACCCTCGCTGCACGCAATTGTCGGCAAGCAGTCGGCAAGCCAGGCAGGCTTTACCTATTCGCCCGCGTTGCAGGGCGCAAAGCTGACTTGGGATGAGCAGACGCTGTCAGCCTATCTCGAAAATCCGCAAGCGTTCGTGAAGGGCAACAAGATGGCTTTTGCCGGATTGAAAATGCCCGAGGATCGCGCAGACCTCATTGCCTACCTCTCGACCGTGAACTGAGCTTGTCTGGATGACCCAGGGGCGTGATACCCAGACCCACCTGCACGGTGTTCGTCTACCAGGGTTCTCGTGGCTGGATCGCGTCAAGGCAGCATCCGGGGCGCTACTGGGAATTGCCCTGACAGCTCTCGTTTGTGCATTGCTTGCCAGAGATGGGACCGCCCCATGGCTGGTTGCCCCAATCGGCGCGTCCGCTGTCCTGTTGTTTGCAATCCCGGCCAGCCCGCTGGCGCAGCCTTGGGCCGTGGTCGGGGGCAACACCGTTTCAGCACTGGCCGCTGTTGTCCTGACCCGGTTCGTTCAAGAACCGGCGCTAGCTGCGGGTTGCGCGGTCGGCGTTGCCATCCTGGCGATGACTGCATTACGTTGCCTGCACCCGCCTGGCGGCGCTGCGGCATTGCTCGTTGCGTTGGGCGGAGGCGAAGGTCCCGCGCATAGCTGGTTGTTTGCGCTGCAACCGGTCGCCTTGAACTCGCTGCTGCTCGTGCTATGCGCCATGCTCTATCACCGGATTTCCGGGCACAGCTATCCGCACCGGGCCGGTCAACCGGGTGGACTTCGGGGTCGCCCCTCGCCGGTCGAGAGGATCGGACCTTCGCCCGATGCGCTGTCCGAAGTGTTGGGAAGCTACGGCGATGTCCTCGATGTCAGCGAGGCCGATCTGCAGACGCTTTTCCGTGAAGTCGAACTGAGACAACTGGAGCAGGATACGGCAAGCCTGACGTGCCGCGACATCATGTCAGCCTGTCCGATTTGCGCGCCAGAAGAACTTGGCCGCGATGATGTGGAGGCGCTTATGACCGAACACCGCCTGCATGCGCTGCCGGTTGTTGATAGTTTGGGTAAGGTGCAGGGCATCATTACCGCTTTGGATCTGGTGCGGCCCGGCAAGATGGCGAGAGAATTATCATCCGGGGCGCTTCTGGCCCGTGAAGATGCAACTGTAGCTTCGCTGGTCCGCCCGCTTGCCGATGGTAGCCGGCATGAAGTCTTGATTGTCGATGAAGCGCAAAAGCTGATCGGCATTGTTACGCAGACCGACCTTGTCGCTGCGCTGGCCGGAATTTTGGCGTCCTTGCGTAGCGCTGGCGCAATGTAGTTCGCAGGATAGGCGCGCTCCAAGCAGGCTCATCCAAGCAATTCCGCTGCGGAGCCCATGCCGTCCACAAGCCGCTTTCATGGGGTGCGGCAAGCAATCGACACAGGGTCCGCAACGCTGGTGCGCGATCACGCACCAGTCGGGTGGAGCGATTTGCGCCATGAAATTGACTCAAGGATGAGGGTGCTCCCGCCCAACCGATTTAATGCGTATATCATATGCGTAATAGCGTGTCGAGGAATGGGGTATTGTTGTCATAGAGCAAATTTTGAGGGCGTTGCGCCCGGCGAACACCATCCAGGGCGACTCTCAAAAGAAAGTGACGGCTTGCTTTTATTGTGACACAAGCACCGTATGAGCCGCCCCTACCTTTCCGCCGACATGCGGCGTGCCGAAATCGTTGCGACGGTGATCGGTCAGGCGGCGCATTGCGATCCGGCGGAAATCACCACAACGCAGATCGCGTCGGCCATGGGCGTGTCGCAAGGCGCGCTGTTCCGTCATTTCCCGGACAAGATGGCGATATGGACCGCCGTGCTCGAATGGACTTGCGCCGAACTGAACAGCCGGTTCGATGCGCTGGTCGCCGATCATCCGCTTGCCCGGCTTGAGGCAATGCTGGCCGCCCACGTGGATTTCGTCATCGCCAGCCCCGGCGTTCCGCGCATCCTGTTCGGTGAGCTCCAGCGCGCCGGCGACACACCAACAAAGGCCATCGTCCGCGACCTGATGGCAGGATACCGGGCCAGAGTGGCGCGCGAGCTTTCCGCCGCGCGCGATGTCGGTGAAATCGCGTCAGGCACCGATGTCGATGCGGCGACCGTCATGTTCCTCGCCATGGTCCAGGGCCTGGTCATGCAGGCCCTTGCCGTGGACGATTTCACGGCCATGCCAGCCTTGGCCAGCCGTTTGTTCGGCCTTTTCCGGCAAGGCCTTGGGGAAGTCCCATGAGAATACCCCTGCCGCAAAACCGAAGGGTGTGGATGCTGCTGGCCGTGCTTGTGCCGCTGGTAGTCCTCCTCATCTGGGTGGCGATCCGTTCGGGCCCGCTGGCTCCGGTCAAGGTTACTACGACCGAGGTCGGGGAGCGCGCGGTCGCGCCAGCCCTTTTCGGTATCGGCACGGTGGAAGCGCGCTACTTGCACCGGATCGGGCCGACCGCGCCAGGTCGGGTCTCGAGTATGGAAGTCGATGTCGGAGACCGGGTGGAAGCCGGTCAGTTGCTGGCCCTGATCGATCCGATTGATCTCGATCAGCGCATCGCAGCAGCATCAGGTAGTACGGCCCGCTCGGCGGCACTGGAGCAGGCGGCAGCCTCGCAAGTGGCCGATGCCGGCGCACGTCTTGCCCTGGCGCGCAGCGAGGCAGCGCGCGGCGAAGAGCTGTTCCGTGGCGGTTGGTTGACCCGCGCGGCGCTCGACCAGCGACGCCAGGCGCTGGCAGCAGCCGAAGCCGGGCTAGCAGCGGCCCAGGCGAACCGGACGGCCGCTGTCCAGGACCGTGGTCGGACCGGGGCGGAGCGTGCGGCTTTGCAGGAGCAGAAAGCCAATTTGCGCCTCATCGCGCCCAAGGCCGGGCTGGTCGTCCGCCGCCTCGCCGAACCGGGGACGACCGTGGTGGCCGGGCAAGCCGTCGTTGAAATAGTCGATCCTGCTGAACTCTGGATCAATGCGCGGTTCGACCAGACCCGCGCAGGCGGCATCACGGCAGGACTTCCAGCGCACATCGTGCTGCGTTCACGGATCGGCGCGCCCTTGCGCGGCTCCGTCCTTCGGGTGGAGCCAATGGCCGATGCCGTGACCGAAGAGGTGCTGGCCAAAGTGACGTTCGATGCAGGCGCAGCGCTTCCGCCCATTGGCGAACTCGCCGAAGTGACAATCAGCCTGCCCGCGCGTAGGCGCACGCTCGCTTTGCCGAACGCGGCGGTACACCGCGACGGAGGCGAGCTGGGTGTCTGGGCCTTGCGCGATGGCGATCTGGAATTCGTGGCAGTGCGGCTTGGCGTGGAAGATGCCGAAGGCTGGGTACAGGTGCTCTATGGTCTGAAACAGGGCGATCAGGTGGTCCTGCACAGCGTCCGGCCGCTGAAGGCTTCGAGCCGCATCACTGTTGTGGACAAATTGCCGTGACGGTGCGGCAATGATCAGCCTTGCCGGCCGCGATATCCTGCATGGCTGGGGCAAGTTCGTCCTCACTGGCGTGGGGCTCGGCCTGCTGATCGGAGTCACGCTGTCGATGGCCGGAGTCTATCGCGGCATGATTGACGATGCAGAGGCCCTGCTCGACAACAGCGGCGCGGATATGTGGGTGGTCCAAAAGGACACGCTTGGCCCCTATGCCGAACCATCAAGCCTGAACGAGGATACCGAGCGTCCGATCCGGGCCATGAAGGGCGTCGATCGCGCGGCGGGCGTCACCTATCTGACCATGCAGATCGCACACAAAGGCAAGGACGTGCGGGTCATGGTGGTTGGTGCCGAAGTGGCTCAGCCGGGCGAGCCGGGCCAGCCCCCGCACCTCCTCGCCGGCCGCCGGATCGTGCAAGGTCATTACGAAGCGGTGGCAGACATAAAGACCGGCTTCGCAATAGGCGATCAGGTAAAGGTGCGCCGCAACAGCTATCGTATTGTCGGACTTACGAGCCGGATGGTCTCGTCCGGCGGCGACCCGATGCTGTTTCTGTCGCTCAAGGATGCACAGGAAGCCCAGTTCGAGAAGGACAGCGATGCGATCATGCGTCAGCGGGCGCGCACGGCTTCCAGTCCGACCTTGAACCCGCCCGGCAATCCGGCCGTGGCCGATGCCGTGAATGCCGCGCAGACGACCAGCACCAGTGTCAATGCGGTGCTGGTAACCGTGACCCCCGGCACCGATGCCGAGAGTGTCGCATCCGCCATCCGGCGCTGGCAGCGCGTGACGGTTTATACCCGCGCCCAGATGGAAGAGATTCTGATCGACAAGATGATTGCCAATTCGGCACGGCAGATCGGCATGTTCCTGGTGATCCTCGCCATCGTCAGCGCTGCGATCGTCGCCTTCATCATCTACACCATGACCATTGGCAAGATCCGCGAGATCGCCGTGCTCAAGCTGATCGGCACACGCAATCGCACGATTGCGGGCATGATCCTGCAACAGGCGCTGGGTCTGGGCCTGATCGGCTTTGCCGTGGGCAAGATCGCTGCGACCTTCTGGGCGCCGTTCTTCCCCAAATATGTCCTTCTGTTGCCCGCAGATTCGGTGCGTGGCTTCTTTGCCGTGATGGCGATCTGCGCGCTGGCCAGTCTGCTGGCCATCCATGCAGCTCTGAAGGTCGATCCGGCGGAGGCGATCGGTGGCTGAGGGCATTCGTATCGAGAAGCTGGTCAAGACCTATGGCAGCGGCGACACTGCCGTCCATGCCCTGCGCGGCGTCGACATGTCAGTTGCCAAAGGCGAGGTCGTGGGTCTCATCGGACCGTCCGGATCCGGCAAGAGCACCCTGCTCAAATGCCTGGGGGCGGTGATCGAACCGACATCCGGGCGCATGATCATCGGTGACACCGTGATCTACGACGATGGCTGGAAAGCGGGCGATCTGCGCGCGCTGCGCCGCGACCTCATCGGCTTCATTTTCCAGGCACCCTACCTGATTCCATTCCTCGACGTGACGGACAATGTCGCCCTGCTACCGATGCTGGCCGGCAAGCCGAATGCCGAGGCCCGCAAGGAAGCACGCGACTTGCTGGAGGCGCTGGACGTGGCGCACCGCGCGGCGGCCATGCCGTCGCAGTTGTCAGGTGGCGAACAGCAGCGCATTGCCATTGCCCGCGCGCTGATCAACCGGCCGCCGGTGATCCTTGCTGATGAGCCAACCGCGCCGCTCGACAGCGTTCGCGCACTTGCTGTTATTGACCTGCTCAACACCATGGCCCGGCAGTTCGAAACCGCGATCATCGTCGTGACGCATGACGAGAAGATCATTCCCACGTTCCGGCGCCTCTACAACATCCGCGATGGTGTCACGGTCGAGGAACAGGGCGAGACAGACACGGTTTTCGTCAAAGCGTAGCAGGCCTCGCCTCAAGATTTGTTCGCCAGACAACGCTAAGCCGGACATAGTGAGAACATCCTACGCGACGAGCTGCAACCTGCCGCTCGGGTCGTGAAGGGCTCGGTACCCGCCACCGTCGCTGAATGACGCATCCTCCCACAGGTAGTCGCCAGTCAGGCCGATATGCGACCAACCCAGCGGCGAGACGTGCGCCAGTAGTGCCTCGTCGATCTCTGCCCCGGAGTAGCGAATGTGATCGGCGGCGCGGCCGAGATAGAGGGTGTTCCAGTATGCAATGGCGGCGATGAGCAGGTTGAGGCCAGACGCTCGGTATTGCTGGTTCTCCAGGGTACGGTCCGTGAAGCGTCCCTGCCGATTGGTGTAGATTGCATCAGCCAGGGCGTGCCGGGCCTCTCCCTTGTTCAATCCGGCTTGGCAGGCGCGGCGCAATTCGGGCTGTTCCAGCCAGTCGAGTGTGAACAGCGTCCGTTCGATGCGACCGAGTTCGCGAAGGGCAAGATCGAGCTTGTTCTGCCGACGATAGGCGGAAAGCTTGCGCAGTATGACTGACGGAGCGACCGTGCCCTCACGGATCGATGCCGCCATGCGGACCAGGTCGTCCCACTCTGCCTCGATCGCGCCGACTTTGATCGCTTGGCCGAACAGACATTCGATGCCTTTGTAGGCTGAGTTCGCTGCAATGGCACCAAACCGTCGATCGGCTAGGTCGCGCATCCGCGGGACGAAACGGAAGCCCAGCAGGTGACACAAGCCAAAGACGTGATCGGAGGCGCCGCCGGTATCGGTATACAGCTCCTGCAGTGGCAATTCACGGGCGCCAAGCATCAGGCCGTCGAGCACGTACGGTGCCTCACTTGCGGTGGCAGACATGATGCGCGAACTGAACGAAACGAAATGGTCGGACAGGTGCGAGTAGATCTTGATGCCAGGCTCGTGACCGTATTTGGCGTTGATTTCGGCTGCGCCTGACCGAATTCGGCCGGTGCGGAAGAACTGACCATCAGATGATGCGCTGACACCTTCTCCCCAGTTGCGCGCGAACGGCAGCCGGTGATGTTCGCGCACGATCTGGGCCAAGGCGGCCTCGTAGTTTTCGGGCGAGATATACCAGTTCTGGGTCCAGGCGAGCTGTGCGTAGGTCACGCCCTGACTTGCGTTGGCCATACGTTCGACGCCGAGGTTTGTGCCATCTGCTAGAATGGCAGCGAGGATGGCATGGGGTTTGTCGTGCTCCTTGCCCGAGCGGACATCCCGAAATGCCGCGAGGAAGCCGGTGCGCTCAGCAACCTCGAAAAGGAGCTCGGTTATCCTGACGCGCGGGAGTAGCGCATCGAGCCTGCGGTCCAGAACTTCCGCGTCCGGCGGAGTTGCCGCCTGCAGCGGCACAACCTTCAGCTTGTCGCGAACGAGCGCAACACCAGACAGGCGTCCGGTCCGCAGCTGGTGTGCGAAGTGCCGCAAGCGCTGATCAAGTTCGGCACTTTTCTCAGCTAGATATTCCCTAGAGTTCACGTTGATCGGCAAGTCAGCTATTGCCGATTGTGCGGCGTTGCGGGGGAGCAGATAGGCATCGAATCGCTGGTAGGCGCGTGTTCCTTCGACCCAGACATCGCCGGCCCGCAGCTTGTCGCGAAGAGTTGCCAGGACCGCCGTCTCGTAGCGCGCGCGGCTGACTTTTCCTCCCTCAGTTATAAGCTTGGGCCACTGCCGATTGGCAAAGGGCATGGGCGGATTTTCCGGCAGATGCGCGCCGCGACTACTGTTCGTCTGCTTAAGGAGGTCGATAGCTGAAAGTAGGTTCGTACCGCTGCCCGAGGCCTTGAACGTGAACGTGTCGAGGAAGCTGCCGGAAAACCGACGCAGCGTCGCATACCGTTCGGTCGCCAGGACCAGAGTGTCCACTTGTGCGAGATCAGCCAAGGCATCGACGTGGGGACGCGCGGCCATCAAGCGATGCCAGCCCACCATCTCATCGATCAGGATCAGCGGATCGCGGCCAGTTTCCTCTGCCATGTCCAATGCCGCGATAGTTGCTCCGAACAGTCGCATGAGCTTGCCGACCGACGGTGCCGTGTCCTGATAACGTCGTTCCTGGCCCCGCTTGGCACGGGTGAACAGCCCGCCAATCAGACGCTCGAACAT
>CALMYW010000512.1 GCA_937873665.1 uncultured Sphingorhabdus sp. | reverse complement strand
ACCCCGAGTCCTTCCAGCCCCAACAACAACGACGTAGGCTCGACCATGCCCCTGGCTCTCCTTCGGATTCTGAGTGCTTCGCAACATCCAGATTCCCGAAAGCCAGGGGCACCTCACGTCAACGACACGCCGACATCCCTGAACAGGCACTGCCCGGTTAAGTTCGAAGAGCCCCTCCGCTTCGACGAGGTAGTCCGCCCAAGCTTGCGGATCGTCCTGCCGGAAACGGTCCATCGCTGCCACCGCGCGGACCCTCCAACAATCGTCGATGATGACCCTCCGCGCTCAGTACGCCCCAGACGGTCGCAGCACGATCCGCAGTGTCTTGAAGGCGATGAGAAGGTCGGCCATCATCGACCAGTTCTCGACGTAGAACAGGTCCAGCCGAACCGCGTCCTCCCACGCCAGATCGGAGCGGCCGCTGACCTGCCACAGCCCGGTGATCCCGGGGCGGACCAGGAGGCGGCGCATGGCGTCGTCGTCGTAGCGGGCCACCTCGGTCTCCAGCGGCGGCCGGGGCCCGACGACGCTCATATCGCCCTTGAAGACGTTGAAGAACTGCGGCAGTTCGTCGAGGCTGTACTTGCGCAGGAAGCGGCCGATGAACGTCACCCGGGGGTCGTTCTTCATCTTGAAGAGCACCCCGCCCTTGCTCTCGTTATGCGCGATGAGCTCGTCGAGCATCGCGTCGGCGCCGACGATCATCGTGCGGAACTTGAACATCTGGAAAGGTTGGCCGTCGATACCGATGCGCTCCTGCCGGTAGAAGACCGGCCCTCGACTGGTCAAGCTGACCGCCAAGGCGATGAGCAGGAGAACCGGCAGCCCGCACAGCAGTGCCAGTCCGGAGAAGCAGACATCGAACGCGCGCTTCTGGAATTTCTTGGCGCCGTGGTACTGCGGCTTCTCGATGTGGATCAGCGGCAGGCCGGCGACGGGGCGCATATGCAACCGGGGTCCGACAACATCGATCACCCCGGGGGACACCAGCAGGTCGATATCGAATTGCTCCAACTCCCAGGAAAGATCGCGCAGACCCTTGCCATGGAACGACTCGGTGGCGGCCACCGCCACCGCCTGGCTGCCGGTCGCTACCACAGCCTCGGCGACCATCGACTGGTCACCGTAGACCCGGATGTCACCGATACCGGGGACCGAGATGTGGCTGCGCGTAACCGGCCCGGGGACGCAGGCACCGACAATGTCGTAACCGGACCACGGCTCCCGCGATAGTGCCACGGTCAGGTCGCGGACCGTTCGCGGACTGCCGACGACCAGCAGTCGAGTGATGCAGCGGCCGAAGGTCTTCCGGGCTCTGACGATCATTCTGCGGGCGATCCATCTGCCCAGGAAGAGCAGGAGTAAACCCACCGGCAGGGCGATCATCAGATAGCCACGAGCGACCTCAAGCTTGAACACCATGGAGATGATCGCGATACCGCCGAACACCGACACCGTCGCCAGCCACACCCGGCGGTATTCCTCGGCACCCGAACCGATGATGCGCGGCGACCGGGCATGGTTGATCGACAGGGCGGCCATCCAGACGATGGCGACCAAGAGGGAAATCTCGAGATAGGTGATCTTGGGAAACATGGTGAGTACGGGCTTCCCCGGAACGTCGCCGAACCGGACCCACTGCGCCACGGCGACTGCTGTGACGACCGCCACGAGGTCGGCCGCCACCAGCCCCCGCCCATACTTTGCCAGCCACGGGGCGGACCGATCCTCACCGCGCGCGGTCACTCGCGATGCGTTGGAACGGACCAACGCGCCCGAGGTCACGGGAATCGGCACCGGTTGACCCACAACTGGGGCGGTGAACCTCATCGCCGAGCTTTCTGCGGGCATCTCCGACTCCGTTATGTACCTGTTACTCAGTATGTTCTCAGGATGATTCCACACGAGGCGGGCGTCACGCCAGCAAAAGCAGAAGAAAGTTACTAAAGCCCGTTCCCGTGCATAGGGACCTACGGCCACCTCGATGAAGGCCGCGCCCGAGGCCCGCCCGCAGGCCATGAGCCAGCCCCCACGAAATTAGGGTTAACCAGCACCGTTTTGGCACACTGGCACAGATGAGTTCCACCAACAACCGCGAGCAGCACCGTGAACTCGCCACCCTCGACCGGGTGCCGCTTCCGGTCGAGGCGGCCCGCATCGGGGTGACCGGTTGGCAGCTCACCCGCACCGCACTGCGGATACTGCCCACCCTGGCAGGCAAAGGCAGCCTGCAGGACAAGGTGGTCAAACAGATCCCCAAGACGTTCTCCGACCTGGGCCCCACCTACGTCAAATTCGGCCAGATCGTTGCCTCCAGTCCCGGCGCATTCGGCGAGCAACTGTCCAAGGAGTTCCGCACCCTGCTCGACGCCGTACCGCCCGCGGATACCGCCGAGGTCCACAAGCTGTTCAAGGACGAACTCGGCGCCGACCCGGCCGAGTTGTTCGCATCCTTCGACGATGAACCGTTCGCGTCGGCGTCGATCGCCCAGGTGCACTTCGCCACGCTGCACACCGGCGAGGACGTCGTCGTCAAGATCCAGCGCCCCGGTATCCGCCGCCGGGTGGCCGCGGACCTGCAGATCCTCAAACGGTTCGCGCAGCTTGTCGAGGTGGCCAAGCTGGGCCGGCGGCTCTCGGCGCAGGACGTCGTTGCCGACTTCGCCGACAACCTCGCCGAGGAACTCGACTTCCGCATCGAGGCGCAGTCCATGGAGGCTTGGGTGTCCGGCCTGCACGGCTCGCCACTGGGCCGCAACATCAAGGTGCCCGACGTGCATTGGGAGTTCACCAGCGAGCGGGTGCTCACCATGGAACGCGTGCACGGGGTGCGCATCGACGATGTCAAGGCCATCCGCACGCAGGGCTTCGACGGCACCGAACTGGTCAAGGCGCTGCTGTTCGCCACCTTCGAGGGAGGGTTGCGGCACGGGCTGTTCCATGGGGACTTGCACGCCGGCAACCTGCTGGTGGACGACCGGGGCCGGATCGTGTTCCTGGACTTCGGGATCATGGGCCGCATCGATCCGCGCACCCGCTGGCTGCTGCGCGAACTGATCTACGCGCTGCTGGTCAAGAAGGACCACGCCGCCGCCGGCAAGATCGTGGTGCTGCTCGGCGCGGTCGGCACCGTCAAACCCGAGGCGCAGGCCGCCAAGGATCTGGAGGCGTTCGCCGCGCCGTTGACGCTGAAGACCCTCGGCGATATGAGCTACGCCGAGATCGGCAAGCAACTGTCCACCCTGGCCGAGGCCTACGACGTGAAACTGCCCCGGGAACTGGTGTTGATCGGCAAGCAGTTCCTCTACGTCGAGCGCTACATGAAACTTCTCGCACCGAAATGGCAGATGATGAGTGATCCGCAGTTCTCCGGCTATTTCGCCAACTTCATGGTCGAGGTCAGCCGGGAACACCAGAAGGACATCGAGGTCTAAATGGACATTCGCAGCGGCTACGCACACAACCCCGCGAGGGACCAGAACATCGAACTTCACTATGAGGACCTCGGTAACGAGGCCGACCCGGCGGTCCTGCTGATCATGGGTTTGGGTGCGCAGTTGACGCTGTGGCACAACGAGTTCTGCGGAAAGCTCGTCGATCGCGGCTACCGGGTCATCCGGTTCGACAACCGCGACGTCGGACTGTCCTCCAAGCTGCACGGCCAGAAATCGGACGGCAAGCTGATCCCGGGTCTGCTGCGCTCGTTCGTCGGCCTGCCCAGCACGTCGGTCTACCGACTCGAGGATATGGCCTGCGACGCCGCCGCGGTGCTCGACCATCTGGGCATCGAGCGCGCACATGTCGTCGGCGCGTCGATGGGCGGGATGATTGCCCAGGTCTTCGCCGCCACCTACCCGCAACGGACTGCGAGCCTGGGCATCATCTTCTCCTCCAACAACTCCGCGCTGTTGCCCCCGCCGGCACCCAAGGCGCTACTGGCGCTGCTCAAGGGTCCGCACCCGTCCTCGCCGAAGGAGGTGATCGTCGCCAACTCGATGCGGGTGTCGAAGATCATCGGCAGCCCCGGCTACCCCAAGTCCGACGAGCAGTTGCGAGCCGACGCCGAGGAGAACTACGAACGGTGCTTCTACCCGCAGGGCATCGGCCGGCATTTCGGGGCGATCATGGGCAGTGGCAGCCTGCGCGGCTACGACAAGCAGATCACCGCGCCGACGGTCGTGATCCACGGCAAGGCCGACCGATTGATGCGGCCCTCCGGCGGGAGGGCCATCGCCTCCTCGATCCCCGGCGCCCGATTGGTGCTGCTTGACGGTATGGGCCACGACCTTCCCGAGCCGCTTTTCGGACGGATCGTCGGGGAATTGACCACGACGTTCGCCGAGTCGGCGCAGGTTAGATAGGCCCGACACGGGTAAACTGCGACAAACCAGTACGGGAAGCGAGTCATTTCTTCATGCCTGAAACCGAGACCAAGGACATGCGTCCGCACTTCGAGGACATCCAGGCGCACTACGACCTGTCCGACGACTTCTTCGGCCTGTTCCAGGACTCCACCCGCAAGTACAGCAGCGCCTACTTCACCGGCCCGAACGTCACGCTGTCGGAAGCCCAGGTCGCCAACGTCGACCTGCATCTGGACAAACTCGACCTCAAGCCGGGCATGACGCTGCTGGAGATCGGCTGCGGCTGGGGCCTGACCCTGCAGCGAGCGATGGAGAAGTACGACGTCAACGTCATCGGGTTGACCCTCTCTCGCAACCAGCAGGCGTACTGCCAAAAACTGCTGAGCAAGGTCGATTCCGAGCGCACCTTCGACGTCCGGTTGGAGGGCTGGGAGCAGTTCCACTCCCCCGTCGACCGGATCGTGTCGATCGAGGCCTTCGAGCACTTCGGCTTCGAGCGCTATGACGACTTCTTCAAGTCCTGCTTCGACATCCTCCCCGACGACGGCCGGATGACCATCCAGAGCAGCGTCGGCTACCACCCCTTTGATCTGGCCGCCCGCGGCAAGAAGCTGACCTTCGAGTTAGCCCGGTTCGCCAAGTTCATCTACACCGAGATCTTCCCGGGCGGCCGGATCCCGAGCACCGGAATGATGGTCGAACTCGGCGAGAAGGCCGGCTTCGCGGTGCCCGAGCCCATGTCGCTGCGCAATCACTACATCAAGACCCTGGGCCTGTGGGCGGCCGCACTGGAGCGCAACAAGGAGCAGGCCATCGCCATCACCGACGAGGAGAACTACAACCGGTACATGAAGTACCTGACCGGTTGCCAGTTCTATTTCGTCGACGAGAGCCTGGATGTCAGCCTGGTGACGTACCTGAAGCCGGGGGCGGCCGCGGTTGCTTAGCGGCGCTTCACACTGCGTCAGCGAGCAGCAAACGCTGCGCGCCGGTCGATCAGGACTAACTGCCCATTTCAGCACCGTGGAGTCGCGCTCAGGGATCGTGCGACAGCACATTCACGAAGACCGGATCGCCTCCCCGTAGAAATGTGCGGAAACTGGGTCAAAAAGTTGACACTTCCCGTGCCCAGTGGGACGATCTGTTAAGTTCTATCTCAGATTCATCCAAGCTCGAACGATAGAAGTTACGGGGACCAGCCAATGGCTACCATCGCCAGCAAAATCCAGTGGACCACCGCGGCCTTCGCCGTCGCGGCAGCAGCCACTCTTGTGCCGGTCGCGTTCGCTGATCCGACCGACTCCGATGCCAGCGACACTCCCGGCGCTGCCGTGGGTAGTTCGGCCGGCCAAGCCCCGAGTCGGTCGAGCCGCAAGGACCGGGAACGCCCAGAGACCAATACCGGCCTGCAGGCAGACAGCAGCGCGTCGGGCGGGAGCGCATCGTCCGAATCGGAGTCCACCAGCGGATCGACTGGCGGCTCCTCGCAGGGACGTTCGAGCACCAACGTCGCCGCGCCATCCGCCAACGCAACTCCCTCCTTGGCGGTTGGGGATGAAGTCACCATCATTGACGTGCCGCTTGTTGCCGACCCCGACCTGCAGTCAGCGACATTTGGATGGATGCAGAACCTGAACATTGATGCGTGCGTGTTAGGTCTATCGCAGCGGATAACAGGTCAGCAGAGCGTCATCGGACCATATGGGACGTCTTCTCTCAGCTACAACTCTTCGGGCTGCGGATAGTACGTACTTTGACCCAAAAAGAAAGGAGGCGGCTTTAGCAAGCCGCCTCCTTTCTTGTGTCTGCTATTCCATAAGCCCTTATGATCCACCACAGATGAAAGGCTCCATTCTCACGATGATTCACGTCCAAGAGCAATGCATCTGATCGGACGCGTTAAAGCCCTTTCAAGCGGAATCCACTGGGCCTCAATCGTGCTCTTGCTCTTAGTGGCAGCCTTCGCGGCGTGGCTGGGTCTTGACGCCTATCAGGCGAAATCCAACCTGGAAAAGGCGAGGAACAGTGCCGAGCAGTCCAAGGACGCTCTGCTCGGCGGAAATTCAGAGGAAGCTAACCGCTTCGCAGAGGCCGCGCAGTTCCATGCTCGCGAGGCCCAGACGGCGACACATTCCCTGCCGTGGAATGCTGCGGCCGCCGTACCACTTCTCGGCAGCCCGTTGAAGGCTACGCAACAGATTACCGATGTCGTCGTCGGACTCGCTGACGATGTACTGCTTCCTGGTGCCAAGTTGGGGGCTGGCTTGTCGCCGGAAAGGCTGATCGACGGTACCCGTTTGGACCTCAGTCTCCTGCGCGCTGAGCAACCTCGCCTCGCTGAGTTGGCGGCCGCAGCAGCCAAACTTGATTCCCGGGCCAAGGCGATCTCCAACCCGACGTATCTGTCACTCATCCGCGACGCACGATCCCAACTACAAGACCAGACTTCCAAGCTTGCCCAACTTCTGGGTAACACCTCGCTGGCAGCCCAACTAGCACCCTCCATGCTCGGCGCCGGCGGTTCTCGCACATATCTAATGGGGTTCCAAACCAACGCCGAGGCCCGAGGGACCGGTGGCCTTTTGGGCGGCGTCGGCATTCTGCGATTCGACGATGGTAAGGCAACCGTCGACACTCTGGCGCCTAATACTGAACTCGCCAACGCTGTCGCAGCCGTCGATCTTGGCCCGGAATTCAACCGAGTGTACGGCTGGACGAATCCCTACACCGACTACCGCAACAGCAACATGAGTCCACACTTCCCCTACGCTGCCGAAATCTGGAGTTCGATGTGGGCAAATCAGACTGGGCAGAGGGTTGACGGCGTAATCGCAATCGACCCGGTTGCCCTTAGCTACCTACTTGGTGCACTTGGGCCGATCACAATGCCGGACGGTGAAGTGATCACAGAACAGAACGTTGTCGAGTTGACGATGTCGACGGCATACGCGCGGTTCCCAGCAAAGTTCAGGTACTTCCCGAATGGGGATCGCTTGACGATCGACAACGATCGTAAGGAATACCTCCAGGGGATTGCCAGAGAAGTCGTCAAAAAGCTGACGGGGCAGATGCAATCGCCCCAGAAGATGCTTGATGCCCTCGGCAGGGCGATTGGCGAACGCAGGATTTCCGTTTGGAGCGCCAACCCTGCGGATCAGCAAGTACTTGAGGAAACGCCGCTTGCGCATGTGCTACCAAGGGCGGAGTCTCCTTACTCACAGGTCGTGATAAATAATCTTGCCGGAAACAAGATGGACTACTACCTCAGGCGACAAATTGAGTACGTAGCAGACATATGCGATGGCGATACTAGAAATTCCACAGTAACAGTTAGGCTGACTAATATCTCATCTGGCGCCCCACTCCCTGAGTATGTAGGTGGAACGCCCGGCCTTAAAGCGCTGCCATTAAGTGCACCTTCCGGCACGATGGTTTCCTCCGTGAAGATATTTGCCACCAAAGGAGCGGTGCTGATGAGTGTGACCTCAAACGGCGAGCGCACATCGGCAGTGGTTCAAACAGATCGCGGACGCCCGAGTTTTGAAGTCCAATTGGCGATACCACCTGGAGCGAGCGGCGAATTGACCTTCCGACTCCGCGAACCAACCGCGCCGGGTGAGCCACTCGTCGAGTTACAGCCCCTCGTCGATGAGTTGACGCCCAAAGTCGAGGTACCCACATGCTCGTAGCTGATCCGCTCAGGCTCCACCCGTCTCGCAGGTATCAGTAGGGGCAACGAGTGGACCTTCACGAGTTCGTAAAGCTTATTCGCACGCGCTGGATCAGCGTGTGCGTCACAGCCCTGGTAACGCTCTTGGGAGCAATCGGTTACACCGTCCTCACAACTCCGCTCTATGAGGCGTCAACGAGACTATTCGTCTCCACCACCTCCGGACAAACGACAAATGACCTTTACCAAGGGAATCGGCTTTCCCAGGACCGTGTGCTGTCCTACACAGAATTAGTGATGGGACTGACCTTGGCGCAGCGCACCGTTGACCGCCTGAATCTCGACATGAGTGCCGGCGACCTCCGCGAAAGGGTCACCGCCAAGTCGAAGCCCGGATCGGTACTTATCAGTGTCTCCGTCCTCGATCAGTCGCCGGTGCGCGCGCGTGATATCGCTAACGATTTGTCGGATGAGTTCGTCGCCATGGTCAGAGAATTGGAGACTCCCGTCCGCGGCGGAACACCTGAGGCGCGTGTAGTAGTCGAGCAACGGGCATCCATTCCTGGCAGCCCAGTGATCCCGAAACCGCTTCGAAACATCGCCATGGGCATCGCCCTCGGGCTTATGCTCGGCGTTGGCGTCGCGGTTCTCCGAGGGCTGCTCGACAACACAGTGAAAGACAAAGCGGACCTGGAAGGAGTCTCCAATGCTGGCGTAGTCGGCATTGTTCCGCTGGACAAGTCCAGGCGTCAGAATCCCGCTATCAAATTCGGCACCGACAATTCTGCGACTGCTGAGGCCTTCCGCAAGCTGAGGACTAACTTGCAGTTTCTATCCGTGGATGACCCACCTCGCCTTATCGTCGTCACCAGTTCCGTTCCAAACGAGGGAAAGAGTACGACGTCGATTAATATCGCCTTGGCGCTTGCCGAGGCCAACCACCGCGTGCTGCTCGTCGATGGCGATATGCGTCGGCCATCCCTGGATAGTTATCTCGGCATGGTTGGAGCGGTAGGTTTCAGCACAGTCTTGAGCGGGGCAGCCTCCCTTGACGATGTGTTACAGGAGTCGAAGTTCCCGCATCTAACCCTCCTTGCGGCCGGGCCTGTCCCTCCGAACCCCAGCGAACTGCTGGGAACCGTTTCGGCCAGAAAGGTACTGAATGAACTACGGGCCAAATTCGACTACGTAATTATCGACACTCCCCCATTGCTGGCGGTGACAGATAGTTCAATATTGGCTGCAGAAGCCGACGGCGCACTCATTCTTTCCCGAGCAGGGAGGACGAAACGCGAAGAACTCGCGCACGCAACCCGGACGCTTCACGACGTCGGAGCGAAGCTGCTTGGAGCAATCCTCACGATGGCTCCGACAAAGGCTGGATCTGCATACAGTTACGGGTACTACTACGGTCGAGCCCACGAATCGGAGAAGAATCGTAAAGAGGTTTGATGCGATCTCACCCGCAAGGGCCACGATCCTCCGCCTCCCGAGTCTGGGTCGTTGAGTCAGGCCGAGCTGAGTTTGGAGAGTGGTGATCTCGACTGAGTACCGGCGTCGTGAAGATAACCATGGCTGATCCCACCCATGTGCACATTTACAACCCGCTCCCATTGGTACTGGCGCACTTTGTCCTCCAGCTGGCCGACAGGCTTGAATCGGCAGGACGCCCGTCTATATGCATTCCCTCGGTGAATGGCGAGGTTGGTCGCGACCTTAGGGCCAAGGCACTGGCTCTCGGCAACCACGTTCGTATAGCGCGCCGCCACGTGGAGTCCGGTGCGCCGTTGATTGTGGCATGGCCACTACTAGGTTGGCTGGAAATGCCGCTATGGCGTCACTCCACGAATGGATCCCTGATCGTGGTTCACGACCCCGAACCGCTGGTTCGGCAACACGGGTTATCCCAATGGACGGCAAATCTCTCCGCTCGGCTAGCGGGACCGAGATGGCCACATATCGTGACGATGAGCCCGGAAGCACACGCAATAGCCGTGAAGCACTTCGATCCGAAAATTGTACATTTAGCGCCGCACCCAATGATTACACCGCCAACTGCCCATTCAGCCGACCACGGCCGCGTAGCGCTCGTCCTAGGGCAGTACAAGCCCAGTAGGGATATCGAGGCGATGGCAGCGATTGCGGAGAAGGCGCAGAATGCTGGCTGGAACCTGGTAGTTGCGGGCCGCGGGTGGCCGGAGATTCCCGGATGGACTGTTCACAGTCGGTTCTTGAGCGAAGACGATTTCCGAACATTGCTCGCAACAGCACGAGTGCTCGTTCTGCCATACCGCCATTACTTCCAGAGTGGCGTGGCCCTTCGCGCGCTAGAGTCCGGCATTCCAGTCGTTGGCCGGAGTTCCGGATTCCTGAGGTCGGTTCTCGGTGAGGACTTTCCGGGCTCGGTCGATGATTGGGGCCGCCCACAGTCATGGCTTGACGCCTTAGAAGCCGCAGTGGCCGGCCGCGAGAGCCAGTTGCAGAACGCGGGACGCTACTCGCAGCAGGGTGCCAGCGAGTGGCGCGCACTAGCCGACCTGGCCGCCAATGGGTGACCCCACCACCGGTGTCTTACGTATCTTGATAGTTCACTTCAACACGCCCGAGCTCACGACAGCGTTACTCGGAGACATTCCCCTCCGAACTCCACATGGACGGGAAATCGCTGTCCACATCCGAGACAACTCCTCCAGCCCACAGAACATTCTCAAGCTCCAAGAAGGGGTTGCTGGCTCACCACATTGCACGCTCACATTCGGCTCAAACATCGGGTACGGCGAGGCACTCAACGAACTTGTCGCGCAAGAAGGCGTCAGAGACGAGGACATATTATGGGTTCTTAACCCGGATACGCGGATCAGTGCTCGTTGTATCGAGTTCCTTGAGCGCGAGATAAATGCCAGGAACTTCGAAGTCATTTCGCCCCTGGTCTATAGCGGATACACAGGAGCATTCTGGATTTGGTACTGCGGTGGATCGCTCAGCACTCGCGACTTTCGGGTCGAACATCATTACTATGGTTGCCCCGTTGAGGCTTCGCCCCCTACGGCATTTGAAACAGAATTCATCACAGGAGCCGCACCGATGATGTCGGTAGCAACCTTCCGAGCGGTAGGCGGATTCCCTCCTGGCTACTTCCTGTACTGGGAAGACGTCTTCTTTTCATGGAAGGCCCAGTTCCTCGGCTACCACCTAGGCGTCGTGCCAGAAGCACGAATCTGGCACTCCGTGGGTGCGGCATCCGGGTCTAGCCAAAGCAGCACCTACTATTACTGGTCGACACGGAATCGGTTCGTCTTCGCTCGAGACGTCGGGGTCTCCCGTTGGCAGCTAGTCGCTGGCATTGCTGGCATCGAGACGCTCCGCCCCTTCGCGAGGGCCCTGCTAAGGGAGAAGCAGGGTCGGTTCGCAAAGGCCGAGGCTGCCATCCGAGGGACTATTGCGGGCTTCAGAGAGGCGAAGAAGAAGAGTCGTGGACCAGCAGCATCACATAACCACTGACGAGCCCACTCCTGCCCGGTCTGAGAGCGCCGCCAAGCCCCAACGTATGACGCGAAACCTCGCGAACGGTGCGCACCAGACTCAAGGGAGCACGCTCAGCAAGCGCCCCGCGGACTTTGCAGGGGACATCGAGCGGGCTCGCCTTCTTCCCCGCGCCGCCTTCACAATATGGATGCTGACACTGACGATGCTGCCGATCTGGATTGGCATTGACTTTGGCGCCACGTTCCCGATTCAGTGCATCTCCGCCATCATGGCCATTGCGGCCTCGGTGGGCGGAGTGCGTTTGGCCATCACTCGATTTGACGCTTATCTGGCCCTATTCTTGGCCGTCTCGTTCTGCGCCGTATGGTTAGCAGACTCCAGCATGGCACTGTGGCTCCAATTTCCTATTCGATGGGCGATTCCTTACTATGCCGCGAGGTTTCTCATATCTGCGACAGGCGTGAAATTTGCATCGAACTCAATCGCGATGTTTTTCACGGTTGTCGCCGGGCTAGCCGTGATTGAACTGCTCCTGACTTGGCATCCATTCATCGGGTGGGCCAACGGTTCATTGGAGTATCAGACTTGGTACTGGATTCAGGATCGCGGCGGACGGGACCGGAGCGAGTGGGCCTTTGGCCATTCAATAGCACTCGGCGCTTCGCTGGCAATGGCTGTTCCATTCATGTTGGGTTCTACATATCGCTCCCCTATAAAGACTCTGATGATCATTGCCGTTGGAGCAGGAACATTTGCGTCAGGCAGCAGAGCGGCCATGGCTGCTGCGGCCCTCACTGCGCTAGCCTCCATGCTGCTCAAACTCAGAAGCCCAATCGAGCGAACGGCGGCCCTCACTGCCCTGACATTTGTCGGATTCGTTGGAATCCCTATCCTTATGCCAACTTTCGAGGCGTTCGCCCTAAGCACCACGGAACAGCAGACCAGCTTTGCATACCGCGGCATTTTATACTCTCGGTATTTCTCTACCATCCAATGGCTCGGACCATCCGAGTCAAGGGATTCAGTCAGATCGACAGATAGTGCGATCCTGCACCTTGGACTGAACTTCGGCTGGGTAGCACTATTCATCGCAATCTTTCCACTAATTGTTATTGTTGCTAGGGTGCTCCTCGGTCACGCTTCAGCCCCCGAAGTTGCCATATTCGGACAGATACCGCTCTTTGCAACAGCTGCGTTGATAACGCAGTACCAGATTTTCGTTTTCTTTATCGCCGGCATTGCTGTTCAATCAGCCGTTAACGGCCGGTCGACGAGAATGGCGTACGTTCGAGATCAAGTAAGACCAAGTGGCCAGCGACAACCATCACCCAGATTCCGACAGTCGGACGCTTCCCCAGACAACGAAGGAGTGCGTTGAGGACGCTACCGTCCGGTAGGTTTCGACGTCATGCACCTCTGGTCAAGGGAACGCTCCCTAGCTAAGGACTGCAAGGAGAAGAAGTTATGCCTCTTTCGCGGCGTCAACTCCTACGCCTATCCGGCGCACTCGCGTCCCTGCCTGCCGGCACACTCATTCCTAAACCCACGGCCTTTGCCGACCCTGCAGGCGGACAAAAACGCACTTACTACGTCTCCACGTCGGGAAGCGATGAGGCTGATGGCCTCTCCCCCGAATCTGCGTGGGCGACCATACAAAAGGCAAACTCGTCGGTTCCCCCCGGAGCATCAACCCTTCTCTTCCGATCCGGTGACACGTTCTTTGGTCAACTTATTCCGGCACACGGTTGCGTAGTGGGTGCATACGGCACCGGAGAACGGCCGATACTGACAAACTTCAAGCTGTTGAACAGGCCAGATAGTTGGGTCGAGGATACCCCTGGAATTTGGAAAATTGACCTCGGCTCTCCCGCATCCCATGACGGATATGAGGCAATATCCAACAACATCGGATTTCTCATGGTCGACGGCGAGGTTAAGCCGGCACTAAAGTTCAGGAAAGCCGAACTGACTTCCCATTGGGACTTCTACTGCGAATTTCCCGAGAAGATACTGTTCATCTGTGCTCCCACTAACCCCACGGCGCTAGCCTCCGACATTAAGGCGGCGCCCAACGGCCGTATTATCTCATGCGAAAACGGCTCTAATACGATCTCCGACCTTCACCTGACTGGAACAGGGGGATGCGGTATCGCTGGCACAGCGCCTGATGTACACATTCACGACTGCCTGATCGATTACATTGGGGGCGCAAACCTTAGGGATGGCAGTCTTCGCCGATACGGCAACGGAATCGAGAACTGGGTTGACGTCAAGCGTTGGTTGATTGAGCGAAATGAAATCACTCAGGTCTATGACGTTGCCTGGACCCCTCAAGGGCGCGCGGGGCCGTACGGTAGTTGGGAGGACGTCACCGTTCGAAACAACCACATACACGATTGCACGCAGACATTCGAGTTTTGGTCGAGCGGCAATGATTCCGCCGGCGGTTTCAAACGCATCCTTGTCGAAGGTAACGTGTGTGAGCGTGGAGGATTTTCAGTATTCGCATCCGTACGGCCAGATCAAGATGTGCGTGTCCACCTCCTCACATATCTCTGGAAAACTCCCGCCGACATCATGATCCGAAACAACGTTTTCGATGCCGTCTACGGCGCATACAGTTATCACGCCTTCGAACCCGAGGGGTTGGTCACCCAAGACAATATCC
>CALMYW010000511.1 GCA_937873665.1 uncultured Sphingorhabdus sp. | reverse complement strand
GCCGTCCTCCCAATCATCGCGGCCCATCAGGTCCTCGAAAGCGCAGCCCCACAGAGGCCCTTCCCAATGGTGGCCCACCGCGTCGAAAATCGCCTCGGGTTCCAGGCCTGTTGCCGCGCAAACCGGATCGAGATGCAGCGCCAGGATGGCGTCAAGCCGTTCGTCCCACGGCGCGCGCTCGGCAAACCGGATGAGCCCGCCAAGATCGTGACCGGCATTGCTCTTCGACATTCGATCCCACCCTTTCCCTATACTGCCTGCGAGGCAGACCCCAGGCTACCTGCCGTCAAACCCTGCGACCCGCCAGCAGCCGCGCGGCCGCATTGGAGGCGGGCGCAAGCCGGCGGCCATAGCGCAGCGCGGTCCCGACCGAGGACCAGCGCAAGGCCTGGGCAATCGGGCCGGCATCCTCGCCGCTGGCGAACAGGTCCTGGGTCAGCCCCACGCGCAGCGAATGCGTGCTCAGGCCGCCCAGCGCAATCTCGAGATCCTCGCCCATCAGATCGACCAGCCCCATGTCCGCCGCCGCCAGCGCCCGCTTGCGGATGATCGACCGCACCGCCGCCACGGTCAGCGCGGTGTCGCCGACGACGTAGGTGACGCTGGCTTGCCGCGCGGGAATGGCCGCCATGCGCTCACGGTCAACGCCGGCGTTGTAGGCGAGATCGGCGATGGCGAGCGCCCGGCGGCCGGGGTGGCCCTTGGTGCGGATCACCCCGACGCGGCGGTACAACGGTCCGGTGCGGATCGCGGCAGCCTCGCGCCAGAGAGCGATCCGCCGGACGGTTTCAGGAGACACCCAGACAGAGGCCCCCTGCCCTTCCTGATCGGTCTTCGAGCGATCGATGTCGAGCAGGCCGCTGCCATCGTCCTGGACTTCGAGCGCCTCGACCCTCGCCTCCAGAATTTCCGACACGCGCAATCCCGCATCGTAGCCGAGCGACAGCAGCGCCGCATCGCGCAGGCCCGGAAGGTCGGTTCCGCAGGCTTCCATCAGCGCCGCCAGCGTGAATCCCTTGACCGGAGCGTTGCCGATCGCTTCCCCGAGCCGCAATCCGGCGGCCTGCCGCTGGGCCTTGCCCTGGCGGCGGCGCAGACCCTTCATCGCGTCGCGGACCAGCGAACTCGATACGGCGCTGGGGATTCCAAGCAGTCCATGCACCGTCGCCAGCGTCGCCAGCTTGCGGGCGATAGTCGCGGGCTTCTGGTTACTGGCCTCAAGATGGTCGATCCACTCGGCAATGCGCTCGGCCGAAGCGGGGAGACCAGCTCCGGCCTGTTCGCTCGCGAACAGGGTATAGCCTTCAAGATCGCAGGTCATCGCGCGCAGTGTCGCCGGGCTGCGCGCCTCGAGCGCCTTGGTGAAATTGACCTTGGCCACGGCGGTATCGCCATCGACCAAGCTGGAGAGGACGGCGACGAACCGTTCGACCGTCGTCAAGCCCGGCCTCGCCCGGCGCTTGGGCAGACGCGCTTCGCTGGGGCCAAGCACCGTGACGACCTCGCCTTCGGGCACTGGCGTCCTATCGGAAAGGCTGGTTGGCGATGCCAAGACCAATTTGCGCTTCATCGGGGCCGAATACCATGGCGAAACGGCCATGTCACTATATGTAATCTCCCATTATCATTAGTGCACTTCAAAGCCCTAACAGCTATGGTACAGTTAACTCCAGTTTGCTAGGCCTGTGTCGATGGCGAATTTCGAAGCCCATTTTGCCGGATTCCATCCGCTCCAGGCGGACGAAGACGCATCGCCCGAAGCGCTCATGCTGGCCCGCTCGCGCGCCGCGCTTGCCTGGGGCCGATTGCAGGGTCTGGTAGCACATCTCGAGCCCGGCGTCGCCGATCTGCTCGCCGCCAGCGTCATTCATGCACAGCTGCGTGATGCCCTATCCCAAGCGGGCCACGCCGGCGCCGCAGCAGAGATCGACCTCTGGCTTTGCGGCCTTGCCGCGCCTCCGGCCGAAGGCCCGCACGTCTTCGCGGATCCCTGGGGAATCACGCATGCGATCCTCACCGAGCTGTCGCTCGCCCGCTGGGAGCCGATCGCGCGGGCTGCGCAGCGCCTGCGCGCGGCGGCCGGCCCGGATCGCGGGTGCGCCGGCCCCGCCGACCCGCTCTCGCCGCGCGAGGCGATTGCGCTCGCTGGCCAGCTGGCCAGTGACGCGGTCCCGCACAGCGACAGCACCTGGCCGCTCGTGGCCATCGACCACCTCCACGCTGCTGCTGCGGCATCGACCGAATTCGCCCCGAGCGAGCCCGACCAGTGGCTGCTCGACCTTCCAGGTGGGCCGATGGCCCTCGCGCAGCCGCGCGCCAGAACGCCGCTCTGGGCGATCGATCTCGTGGCCGGTGCAGCCCTGTCGGGGTCCGCGCCCGGCACAGTCCCCCTCCCCTGCCCCGGCGCGCTGCGCGCCGAGGCGCTGGCACCCTGGCTATGGCCGCGCGAACGCGGCATTCTGGTCGCCGAGGCGCTCGAATCTAGCGCGGAGCGGCTCGCAAGGCTGGTTGAACAGGCCCGGACGCGCCATCACCACATGACCTCCACCCTTGCAGACCTGCGCTCGAATTCGCGCGCGCCCCTGCTCTACACCCTGCTCGCAGGGTTCGGACCCTTGCGCCCGGGCCAGATCGAGCGTGCCCTCCACCTGTCCAAGAACGGCGCGCGCGAACTGGTCAAATCGCTGAAAACTGCGGGCCTTGCCGAGATCGAGCGGCATCGCGGTCAGGTCCTGATCCGTGCGAGCCTGGCGGGCGGCACGGGACGCGAGACAGATCCAGGAGTGGACCTGTCTCCCGTGCTCTCGGCTGAAAGCCTCGCCGAATTCGACGACGCCATGGCCGCCATCGACCGGCTGCTCGCCCGCTCGAATGGGTCGGCGTCGAAAGAATGACCTGGCAGGTCGAGCACAATGCGAAACGCGGGATGGGCAAAGCGCCGGGTCAACCGCTTGTGGAGCAGTCCCGGATTTCCAAGGCAATCCTCCCACGGATCGGGGCGCCCGGTCGCTGCGGGGACGAAATCGTCGGCCAATCCGCACTGCTTCAGGAAGAACAGGGCATCCTGGAACCCGCGCAAGCAGCTGAGCGGAGATTTCGCGGCACTGGCAAGCTCGGCTGCGTAGCGGCGGCGTACCTCGCTCGCCAGGACCTCGCGCTGTCGGCGCACCACTTGCGCCGCATGCACCGCAGGGTAGCCCAGCCAGGCCTGCTCGAGCTTCTGTCCGGCGACCTCCAGCACGCGGCGTTTGCGGTCAAGCTCGCGCTTCCCCACCGCTGCGATCGCGGCCGCGAGATCGGCCAGGCCGGGCACCGCGCCGCGAGCGGCTCGCCTTACCGGACCACGCGCCGGCTGCGCATCGAAGCGGAACGTGCGGTCCATCCGTTCGGCTTCTTCCACATTGCTGCTGTGCAGCGCCGCCAGCAACAGGTGGCGCGAAGGCGCAATATGGAACCGGTTGCCGATCAATGCCGCGATGTATCGCTTTGAAAACGCGTAAGAGCTGGGTTCACTGCCACGCAGATGGGCACGGGAAATAACGAGATTCCAGGCGAGGCGAGTGCTGACCAAAGTAAACCGCGCCATCTGCTCGCGTGTCCGCTCCACCGTCTCCTCCAGCAGCCGCTGCGCCGCCATCGAGCGCCCCAGCGCCATGATGCCCCGAAGATCGATTAGCAGCAGATCATGGCGCTCGCAGCGCAGGGTAACGCGCAGGATCCAGCTCCGCTCAATCCGCCACTGCGCGCCGCTTTCCAGCCAGTCGAGCCAGCATTGCGCGCACCCGATCGAGCGCAGCGCCGGGGGCAGCAGGTCGCCGCGGGGACACCCCACGAAAGTCCGCAGAATGGCCTTCTCCGGCAGCGCCGTGGCCCAGGCCAACCGCTCGACTATGACCCTGCGCCGCTCTGCGGTGCCATCGGCTAATGAGGCCAGGTCACAGGTAGCGAGGGCTGTCTCGATGCCGAGATGGCTGAACAGCGCCTTGCGCGTGGTTTCATGCCGCGCGGCCAGACGATGCAGCCAGGATTCAAAGCATTCCCCCGCCAGGGGCCTGACCCGGAAGGCCAGCGGCTCGATCTCGGCTCTGCCCTGAGCGGCGCCCATCCCGGCGCTCAATCCGGGCTATAGGGGGTAAAGAGCTGCAAGGCCTCGCTGATATCGTCGTGCGCTACCAGCACGCGATCGTGCCGCTTGGCGACCTTTGCCGACCAGTGCAGGATCCGTTTGAAATTGCCGGTTACCCCGCCGCTTTCGCGCCAGATCCGCTCGGCGAACGCGGGCTCGGCGAGATGTTCGGGCTCGGCCATGTCCATGCCCATCGCCAGCGCCCGGATCAGGCGCTGCGACGGCTCTCCCGGCTCCCACAGCGGCAATCTGAGCATGATCGAACGAAAGGCGAGTTCGACATCGTCGGCGAAGATCTGGCGGGCGACATCAAGCCCGGCCACGACCAGCGGCACGTTGCCAGCGCTCATCAGAAAGCGGAAGGCATCGAGCGTATCGCGCCGCGCGACCCCGCTGGCGGTCAGGATCACATGGACATTGTCGATCGCGACCAGCCTCGTCCCCTGCGCGGCCAACAGATCGACCACCTTGAAATCGGCGGTTTTGTGCGTGTTTGTCCGGATCGGCCAGCCCTGCTTCCAGAGCAGCGCCAAGTTGATCTTGAGCGAGGTCGGGCTTGAGGGAATGACCGTGCGCAGCACGGGTTGGTACCGGGCCTCGCCCCAATCGGCGGGCTCGGGCAAGGCCTCGGTCAGACGCCGCTGCGCCTCGCGCAGGATCGAGGTCTTGCCCATGCCGGACTGGCCGGTGAGGACGATGCAGGTCGGTCGTTCTTCCGGATCGTCATGCGCAACCTCGACGATGGTCTCGACGGCGTTGCGGGCTTCGTCGAAGTCGATCCAGAATGTGGATAGGTGCCCCGAGGGCTGCGCGGTGGTGACCGCGCTCACGGGCGCACCTTCAGCCAGGTATCCTCGCCCAGTTCCCCCACCGATTTCCACTGAACCGGCTGTTTTAAAAGCTTTTCAGGCGTCCGCAGGTCCGCGAGCGTAAGCCCCTCCCCTTCGCGCCGCTTTGCCCGCCGTCGCGCCTCCTTGGTGCGAACCCGCGCCTGATGGATTTCCTGGTTTGCCGCTGCGATGGCGCGGGCCGTCGCCGCACGGCCGCCATCGGCCTGGTAGCCGCGGCCCAGGGCCCTCACCTTGGCCCTGGCGGCTTCCCAGTCCGCCTCCCAGACATCGGGATACTGGCCGATAACCGCCATTTGCACGAAAGAGCCCTCGAGCTCGGCATAGACATGCTGGATCGTCCGTTCGTCCCAGCTGACCTCGATCTTCTGGCCTATCCGCTTGCCGAGCGCCGGGTGCCAGTAATGGCGATGCTTGATCTGGATGCCCCGGGAATGGACCGTCAGCGACTTCGACGGCAGAAATTGGCGAAAAAGCTCGTCCGCATTACACGAGACCGGGAGCAAGGGACCATGGCGCGCTGCCTCGCGTTCCCACATCTGCGCCGGGCACAACCCGCCGAGCGCGGAATGCGGCGTGTGATGATAAACCGCGATCTGGCACAGCAGCCAGCGCTCGAATTCCGCAAGGGTCATCGCCGCTTCAGCCTCGGCGTCGTAGTCATCGCGCGCAGACACGTTCGATCCCGTAGCACCCGGCAAAAGTCTCAGTTTTCCGACCATTGTGCCGATCAGCCGCTCGATATGGCCACCCAGATGGGCCGGGCCGGGTTTGCGGACATCCGGGTCGATGCCATTGCGCACGCAGGCCCGCCGAAACGACTCCGAGCGATGCGGCTTGGCCTGATCGGCATGCAGGCGCCGGAACAGGCCGAACATCGGGTAGCTGACATCCACACCCAGGTGTTCAAGCACCGGTTCCTTGGGCAGCAGCGCGCTCGCGACCGCCCTGCCGCACCGGAAAATCGAAGGATCGCCGAAGCTGACATAATAGCCGAGTATCGCACGGGTCCAGATTTCAATCAGGAACGTGATCCACGGCCGTCCGAGCTCTTCCCGCCGCAGGCTGTCGACCAGGATAACGTCCCCCCTGGTATGGTCCATCTGGACAAGATCGAGGAAACCATCGCTGCGGTATTCCCCAGGGTGCGCTTCATGCGCGCTGCGGGTCTTGGAGCCCATGCTGGCCTTGGCCCACACACTGCTCGGAATCTCGGCCAGCAGCCGCTCGATTGTCTTCTCGCTCGGGATCAAATCGGCGGAAAACCGGTGCTCTCCGTTATCTGCATGGAGCAAGCCCCATATTTGCCTAGCCGCTTCAGCGCGGTTCGGCGGCACCATCTTAAGCGCGATCTTGTTGGTCAGCGCATCAATGGCGCTTCTCACCACCGGGTCGATCCGATGTGAGCCGGGAGGCGGTCCTCGGGGCTTAGGTGCAAGCGATTCGGCAACCGGATGCGCCCGATACCGCGCGGCCAATGTTCGGATCTGGCGCTCCTTCAAACCGGTGGCTTCGCAAATAGCGGCAATCTGCGCCGCCGTCACCGGCCCGGACACCGAAATATGCCTTCGGAAATGCGGGAACAGTGCCAATCCCGCCTCGAGGGACTTGAGGCTGCGCTTGGGTGCAGGAGACGGCATTCGCTCAATCATACGATTGGCTCCGCTGTAGATTCCCCTGTATCGTCAAATGTAGCATAATCTGTCCGGCCATGCGGCGTGGAAACGTGCTGCGACAGAGTTATGCGTATTTGAGTCATCCTATCCTATTGATTAAACGTCCTTTTTAGAATTGCAGTCTTTTCTGTCGGCTGACAATCGCGCACTCGAGCGGCTTGATGCCTTGCTCCCGGCTGCCGATCCGCTCGCCGCGCTCGCCGAATGGATCCATCAGCTGCGCGAGGACGAAACCCCGTTCCTTGAAGGCGGCAGCGAGTTCGTTGAATTTGAAGGGCACGTGTTCAGCCGCTTTGCCCCGCGTGGCGCAGCTTGGGCCGCTTCACTTGCCGCCGCGCTGCGCCCGCAGCTCTTCGGTCTCGGCGCAGCCCCCCTTGCGCTTGCCGGGCTCGCGCCGCGTGGCCTGTTTAAGGAGATTCTCGAGAGCCCCCTGCCCTCTCTGCTTTCCACTGCTATTGGTAGCGCCGCGGCTGCGGTGTCGTCGGATCTTGCGGCGATGCGTCAGGCGCTTCATCGTCGTGATCTTAAGTTGCGCGGCCTTTATGCCTCTTCTCATGCCCCGCATGTGTGGCAGCTCATCTCGGCACTGGGTCCCCTCACCCGTGCCGAGCTCGCTCGCGCACTTGAAGTTACGCCTCGGACTGCTTCCCTGGCCGTGGTCGCGTTAGAAAGCGCGAATCTTGTACGGCTGCGGCCCGCTGACAAGGTCATTTTATCCGCCTGTGGTTGATTCAGGTTCTGGAGTTTGCAGAACGCGGCACCCACTTTGGGGCCCCACCCTCCCCTTTTTTTGGCTGAATCCCGCCAGTTTATTCAGCGCGGCACATTGTGCCGCGTTTTGTGCCTCATACTGTGCAGCTCTTTGTACCGCATATCGTGGTGCGCTGATGTGCCGCGCTGTGTGCGGCGCGGCACCATCCGCCAGCGCATTCGCTGGCGCTGCCAACTTGTACCGCGCTTACGCCTTGCACCGCGCTGCCATACGCGCTAGGGCCAGCACTCGCAGATGGTGCCGCGCTCGTGATTGCACTTTCAGATTGTGCCGCGCGATGTGCCGCGCTGACGCCACACAGGAGAATGACCGTGCCCGTTATCACAATCGCCCAAAGCAAAGGCGGAGCAGGCAAGACGACCCTCGCGCTTGCGCTGGCATCGGAATTCGAGGCCTTGGGCGGTTCGGTCTACATGCTGGATGCAGACCGGCAAAACAGCCTGCTGAACTGGCATCGCGATCGACTGGCTGCGGGGAGGGGAGGGGACTCCAAAATTCAGGTCGAGGATGCCTCACAGTTGCGCGATGCGGACATCGGCGCCGCGATCACAAAAGCACGGGAACTGGCGCAACTCGTCATCGTGGACTCCGAAGGAACCTCCAACTTCAAGACGGCCTATGCCGCCATGGATTCCGATTTTGTTGTCATTCCGACGCGGTCCTCGCGCCTGGATCTGGAGCGCACCGTCGAAACCAGCGACATGCTCGAAAAAATGTGCCGCGGCGTACCTTATCGGGTGCTGATCACGCAAACTGGCCAGGTCGCGCGGTCTAAGGCTGAATGGGAAATCGATAGTCAGATTTCCAAGGCTTTGCCCACATTTACCGAGCAAATGCACAATCTCGACGCGTTCCGCGCCATGTCCAATTTCCGCATGACGCTCGCCGAAGTCGAGGCAAACAAACTCGCGAAGACCGAGAAGGCGCGACACATCGCCCAAAGCGTGCTCGCCAACATTCTCGACGAAATCCAGAACAAGGAGGCCGTAAATGCCTGATCAGAACCCCGCCAGCAGCGCGATGGGCGATATCATCAGTTCAACGCGCCAGCGCCTCGAGCAGCCTGCGCCGCCTGCAAGTCCGGCAGACCGCCTTAAGAACCTTGTCGCAGCCACTACAGTGGCGAAGCCTGCACCGGCAGCACCGATTGCGCGCGATCCAGCTCCAGCAGCCCTGCCAGGCAATTATTTCCCGCAAGTCGCCGTCGACACAGCGATGGTCCCCAAGCGGAAGCCGCAGCGTGGCCCCACGCGCACACTCCACATCAGCATGCGGCTCTCGCCACCCGAACGCGACCGCCTCGTCCAATGGTGCGACGAACGCAATCTGAGCCTGCCCGACGGAATCGTGGCGCTCCTCGATCTGGCGGAAGGGGCAGGGGAGGGGGCCTAACCCTCAACCGGTCAGGTTAATGTGAGTGATTGGGGGGTCAGGCCCGTCCGCGGGCCTTGACGAAGCCTTTGCAGAAGCCTTCCCAGGACTTGTATAGCGCCTGTCCGCTCAAGGTCTCGAGCTTGGGGCCCATCTGCTTGCGATAGGCCTCCGCAACGAGATCCTTGTCCCAGCCACCACCAAAGTCACTCACGATGGTCAGAATGGTCTGATCACCGCAGAAATGCAGGGAATCGGTCGGGAAAAGCTTACGGGTCGTGATCTTCGGCGCGGGCATGGCAACGATCTGCTCTGCGGTCCCATCGCGGCGGGCTTTGCGTCCCACCTTTGGACGATCTAATTCCTTGGCTGTTGCCTCCTGCTCGCCCGGCTCCTTGGGCGAGAAGGTCAGCTTGACCGCAACAACCGGACGGCCGCGTCCAGCCCCCCGAACTTCCTCCCACTCCACAATGAAGTCGGCTAGCTGATCGATTTCGGCCTTCGACTTTGCGAGCACGTCTCGGCGGAATTCCGCGAAGTTCTTGAAGCTCCCCTCTGGAACGCCAAGCTTACGGCGAAGCTCCTCGACCGTCATTTTCACAACCCGGTTCTGACGGTTGATGATCAGGCAGCCGAGGTCATAAAGGGTGAGGGAGTAACGCGATTGCAGCGCCAACATAACCCCGAGATTGACCCGCGCATAATAGTCCGAACGCTGGATCACACGCTTGAAATTGTCTGAAAACTCGAACTCGACGACGCTCATCCCGTCTTCTGAGATTTCCTCGACGCAGCTCGCAAGCAACGACTGCGACATGACCGCCGGCTTGCCTTTCTTCGACGTGGTCCTGATGCGGACAATCACGCGAAGCAGTTCATCCATGACCGGCTGAATTCGTTCGTTCCCCTTATGTGACCCGCGCAGTTCCTTCTTGGTGATCGTAAAGGTCTTGGTCTCGCCCGCATCCGGCCCGGCCTTGCGCAACATCAGAGCAAAGGCTTTTCTCGCGGCCGCACTTAGGGAGCCAGTTTCGAATTCAGATTCGACGAGTTCGCCAGGCTTGCTTACGAAGTCCAGGTCCTTGCGGCGAATCACTTCGGCCACACGCAAGGTGCGGCTCAGGCCCTCCAAACCTGGAGTAACCTCGATTTCACTGGGATTCGAATCGAGCTCCATGTGAGTTGCATAACATCACCTTGTCATAATGAGAACACACCCCCGTGAACTCACATAGACAAGCCCCCGATCACTCACATAAAGGCCTGTCCGCGCAAAAAAGGGGCAACATCGGGATAGCCCCCAAAGGCTCACATAAAACTCTCTGGAAGGCCGCAGGATTCCGTCCTTGCCCGGAATTCCCCCGATCACTCATATAGTCATGGGGCAGGGTTACAGGGTGTTCGTCGCGGCGGAAAAGGCAGCTGTCACATTGCCCCCTCCGACTCACATATACGCCGCGCCATGTTATTGGTTTTGGGCGCAATTTCGCGAGAACCCCGATTACTCACATAATTGATCTCGGATTGGCTGTCCCGGCAACACACGAACCCCCGATTCCTCAGGTAAACCCGATCCGCAGAGGCGCGGACTCCCCCCATTGCTCATTTAGACGCCTGGTTTAGACCCACCACGAACCAAATTGGCGATTCAGTCACTGGAATCAAAGCCTTCTGACCCGGTCTTGTTGTGAGATTACCAAGTCCCCCGATTCCTCATGAAATCACCCGAGACCTCATAATGACGCCCCCGCGGCCTCATGCAGACGCCCCCGCAGGCTCATATTAAAGCCCCCTTCGGCTCACATAGAAGGCAATTAAGTCTCTGTTTTTCGGTGCCGAAAGACCCCCGAATCATAGAATCCTGAATCTAAGAAACCTCCCAAGCTGCGCTTGGGCGTTTTGATCAATAGGATTCAATGACAAGAGAGAGGAGGGTGGTCTGGTTGGGCTTGCATGTCCATAGTTCAAAACAGACCATCACCCGCTCTCCGCGACCTGGTAGCCCGACTGAACGGTAGATGGTCCGGCAATGTTGCCATGTGTTGCTGCCCCGCGCATGCTGACCGGACCCCATCCCTCGCGATCCGTCAGGGTGACCGCAGTATCCTCGTCACCTGCCATGCTGGGTGCGACAGTCGCGATGTCCTCAAAGCCCTTCGGCGCATCATGGATCTGCCGAGCTTCACACCTCCAAGCATCTCTCCAAACCGGCACACTAGCCATGGGGCTTATCTCGCCATCTGGCAGGCGGCGCGCGAGATCGAGGGAACCTTGGCCGAGCATTATGTCCGCGAAGTTCGCAACATCTGGGCACCGGTCGATGACCTGCGCTTTCATCCCCGGTGTCCACGAGGGCAGGGGAAGCTTGCGAGCTTCGAGCCGGCACTCCTCGTTGCGATGCGCAAGGCGGGCGCGATCGCCGCGATCCAGCGGATCTTCCTCGATCCGTCGACATCGACCTACACCGAGAAGCGCGTCCTCGGCCAGGCTATCGGCGCTGCATGGACCAACGGCCCGCCAGCCAAGACCATCGGCATCTGCGAGGGGTTCGAGACTGCGGCTGCCTATACGTCGCTCACGGGTATCCAGGCCTGGGCGACCATGGGTGCCAAACGCTTCCACCAGGTCGACATCCCCGCCTCAGTCGAAACCTTGATCCTGCTGGCCGACAACGACGCCGAGGGCAGGCGGGCGCGCGATCGCGCAGC
>CALMYW010000510.1 GCA_937873665.1 uncultured Sphingorhabdus sp. | reverse complement strand
CACGAGCGGCAGCATGACCTCGGCCGCGATGGCGTTCATGCGCGATCACGGTGTCTTGAAGGACATCTATTCCGAGAGCACCGGCACGGCGCACAAGACGGCCAAGGGCACCAAGGTATCGGTGCGCACGGTCAAGGCCCCGGGCTTCGGCCCCAAGGGCGTACTTCGTTGCATCCTGCCGTTCACGATCTTCCTCAAGCTCAAGGACATCGGCGGCAACGTCCTGCCGCCGTATGACGAGGAGTTCCGCGAAGTCGCGATGGACACGGCGCAAGCCGCGGCCTACCGCGATCTGGCGGGTCGGCTGACCGCGGAGCTGAAACAGGCTCTGGCGCGACGCGATACGACGTTGCTGGGTGTGGTCCTCAACGTGCTGCTGGCCTGGCCGGATTGCTGCTTCCGGTCGGAGACCGTGGTGCATCCGCGCACGCGCAACACCCTGGCGTTCGTCCCGGCTCAGTTCAACGAGTTCGAGCTGACGCCGAAAGAGCGCGAGCTGATCGACATCTGCAAGGAAGAGAAGGCCCAGGGCCGCAAGGTTCTGGCCTACACGGTCTATACCGGCACGCGCGACACCACGTCGCGCTTGAAGGTATTGCTGGAGCAAGAAGGTTTTCGGGTGGCGGTGCTGCGCGCAAGCGTGGACGCCAGCCGCCGCGAGGACTGGATCGCCGAGCAACTGGATCGTGGCATCGACGTGCTGGTGACGAACCCGGAGTTGGTCAAAACGGGCCTCGATCTGTTGGAGTTTCCAACGATCGTGTTCATGCAGAGCGGCTACAACGTGTATTCGTTGCAGCAGGCGGCACGCCGCTCGTGGCGCATCGGGCAGAAACAGTCCGTGCGCGTGATCTACCTCGGCTACGCCGGTTCCTCGCAGATGACCTGCCTGGAGCTGATGGCCAAGAAGATCATGGTCTCACAGTCCACTTCGGGCGATGTGCCCGAATCTGGGCTGGATGTGCTCAACCAGGACGGTGATTCAGTCGAGGTCGCGCTGGCCCGGCAACTGGTCGCCGTCTGACCCCCACGCCAACGCCGGCATAGTGCCGCCGGCTTTTCTGCGGTTCCCACCTTGCAGCCACGCCCACGGTTTCCGTGGCCGTGGCTGCGCTTTTTCTATTTCCATGAACTCCAACAAGTGCAGAGCAACTGCTAACGGTTGGTTCTGGCAAGCTTTGTCAGGTCGCTCGGTCTTTTGCGTCGACCCGGAATCTTGACAATTAGGATAAATCGAGATTGATCTTCTCCCAAGCGACAAACGCGGCGAATCTCAAATAAACTCGTTAGATGTGGTGTGCCTTCGCGGTTGGGTGTCGCCAAGTCGAGCACCAACAGCACGCCCAATCGGATACTGACGTTCTGGTAGTCCGCCGTTTGTGCTGCATACGACTTGAAAAGCGCATCGAAAGAACAGTCTTTTTCCTCACGTTTCACTTCGACAACAAGACGTTCGGGGCCGAACTTCAGGCGTATATCGGCTCTGCCACTCGCAATGTTTGTCGGTTCAAGATCACTCCCTGCTGCGTACGTTGCCACCCAGCGAAAAAAGTCCTGCTGTAGTTCATCCTCGTGAGGCATTGAGCCATCATCGCGTTCGAAGAGATAACTGCCAGTTGGGTCGTCGCCCTTAGTCAATTCCAAGCGATTGAATACGAAACGGACCAACCAGAGGAGCACAGTGTCGAAGAGACGTGCCCCGTTCATGTTCGTACTGTAGTCGGTGTGCCCCCGAACCTCGTTACAGCAGCGTTCGATGACATCGGCTTCGGAACTTGTCATGTTGGCAAGTTGCAGAGACATGGCGTTCGCGACTACACCAAGAAGGATACTCCTCTGCTCTTCCGGAATTTTGGACCCCGCGATGATGGCGGCGAGCGAGGTCCGTTCGCTCGCCGCCTCAGGAGGGTTTTCCGGACTGCCTGACTGTTCAATGAAAGAACCAATCTGTGCGATCAGATCTTGCGCTTCCGCGGTCCATTCGTGAGTCGCATTCTGTTGGAGCCACGTGCGAACTTGATGCGCTTGTCCGGCCTGCGTGGCGACACTTGCGCGAATTCGAGGCCTGACCATCGCTTCGACACCACCGTGTTTATCTCGACGCAAGATTGATCGACCTGCGCTATACACAGAAAGGAGACTTTCTTCGATGACGGCAGCCGGTTCCCACCAACTCGGCTCGTCAAGTGAGCCCGCCAGTCCCGCAACGGCACTGGCCAACGCGCTCCAACATGCCGCCTCGGTCTGTCTGGCCCCCAACCACGGAGGGCCAGAGCCTCCGGACCATGCGTGTAGCTCGAACGCGCGCTGCTGAACACGGACGCTCACGGTATCGAGCGATGCGCTTACGGCACCGCTGTGGAAGTTCAGGAGTAGGTCGAGGCCATTGAGGTACAAGCTGGCCTCGGGGCGGTGCTCAGATATTTCGTCGGACTCGCCAAACCACTCTCTGGCCTCACGGAAGGCGGTGGCCGCCGCGTTGCTGTCCGCTCTGTCCATGGCTTCAGCAAGAGCAGCCATTCCCAACTCGAAAGCTGCCTCAGGCCGAACCGCTTCTAGTTGAGATAGTTTGTGCAAAACCTCGACCAGTTCCTTGTCGCGCCAGTGCGAAAAAGCGACGCCGACGATCTTGACGGCCCGTCGTAGGAACTCTGTGTCGTCGCCTGGTGCAAGACCGAGGAAGAAGTCGAGCAAGCGAAGTTGCCAGCGTCTGTTGTCACCGGCCCAGCGAAACGCACCATCAAGCGCTGCGCCGCGCGATAGACCGGATAGCGAACGGTCGCCGGTTGCTGCTTTTGCCAAGAAAAGCATGAAGCAACATTCATCTCCTTCATCTGGCAACGGCCGATGATGTTCGAGAATATCGACTGCTTCAAGGAGTACGAAGTCCGTTGTCGCGACCTCCAATAGATCGTGCAAGACGCCCTTGTGCGTGTCTCTATCAGCCGCCTTGGCATCACTCCATGCCAACACAAGCGGATGGAGCAGCTCGGGCATAATGGGTGTGCTGCCGAGTGAACGTGCAGCCGGCGCGAGCTTCGTGATCCCACCAAGATCTTCTAATTGCCAGTCTCGGCCACTCTTCACGATCTCTATGAGTTCGGCTTCGATCGGATGCATGTCTGTCACCATAGGAAGGCATTGCCGGTAACCTCACGGCGATTCGCTTCCGGTATGTGATCGGTTATCGCCCTAGATGAGATACCGGCAACAAACACCTGAAAATGCGGCAGCTTGGTAAAAACTGCCTGAAGTCCGGCAATAAGATGATCTACGTCGACGGGAGATACCTCTTGAGCAGCGGGCGAATCAATCATGAGCAATCCTGGGTGCCGGCCAATACCCCGTGCTTCAGCAATTTCAATCATCGCAAGCACAGCCGCCACCTTCAGACGAAGCTTTTCGCCTTCCGTCACCTTACTGTAGCTCGTGGGCACTCCCCCTTTGACCAATGATAGAGCCGCATTTCCCTTCAGTGATGCTTCCGACAAGTTCTCCATTCCGAAGGCCTTGGCGTATTCGACTAAGCGTGCAGAAACATCGATTAGCAATCCGTCCCGCACGGCCTTAACCCGAGCCTCCGTTTCCGCCACGACAGCAGACAGAATTTTCAGTTCGCCACTTCGGTCGTCAGCTTCCGCAACTGGGCTTATTGAGGCTTCTTCCAGCCGACCTTCCAGAGTCGCTACGGCCATTGCAGCCTCTTGCCGCCGCACTGCGGAACCTAGCTCCTTGGAAGCCGACTCAAGGCGGCTTTGTAGGAGACCAATTCTTTCTTGAAGGGCACCTAATTCATTTTCCGCCTCTTTCTTCTTGGCCGAGGCTTTTGCTACTGCAGCCTCGGACACCGCAACCCGTTCCTGCAGTTCAGCCTTGATCGCCTCGCCATCTTCGGAGTTCGTGATCGACTCACCGCAAACAGAGCATGAGTGCGTAGAGCTTTCAAGCTCCTTCTTTGCCTTGGAAATCGTATGATCGCAGCGAGGGCAGCACTTCGGCTCCAGGCGACGAAATACTGCCGTCGCGGACATGGCATCCATGTGTGTCTGGAGGTCCCGCCGATCTTCCTGGTAGACGGTGGTTAGCTCTCGGAGCGCGGAAACGGCGCGTTCCACATATTCGACCATGATTCGCTCCTGGCGACGAATATTAGACAGTTCGGTCGCATCGGCATCAATAGCGTCGCGCACGGCCTCATCGCTTGGAATTTTCGCCAGCTCGGCACGCTTCTCTGCCAGTTGGGCTCTAATGCTTGCAATGCGCGCCTTAGTCGCTTCCTGTCCCTGCTGATCTTTTCTCGCAGAAACTTGAACAGCTTGTTCAACGATCTGATGCGCGGTCTTCGCAGCAGCGAGTGTTGAAACCCACGGGACGCCGAGGTACATCTGCATCAACCGCGATGTGAGTCCCGTGGTGACGGGCATGTCGCCCAGGAGTACCTCGTAGTTGGTGCCGATGAACATGGCGCCTGAAAAGGCTACCCAGCTATGTGTTATCGACTGACCCTCGCCTTCTTTTTCCTGTCGCCAAGTCGATATGGGGTCCATTGCGAACGTGCGCATGAAGAAATCCGCCATGACTGCTTCAAACTCGCCATTAGTAGCAAAGCTGGCAAGAACGGTTCTCCCCGGTTCGCTTCCGGTAGGGCTGGGCGCACGAATACGGTACAGGCTGCCGATAGGTTCACCCTGAGTCTTGGCAACGATCTCGTATTCGTCTGAATCAAGGAAGAAACCCAGCCGCACAGCATGGACCCATCGCCGCACATCATCTTGCAGGTTGCTTGACGGTCTTCCTCTTATCATCCATCGAACGATTTCGATGATGGTTGATTTGCCCCGCAGGTTGTGCTCAGAAAGCATAGCCCACAGTCCGTGATCAAGGGCTGTCCATGAAAACGCGAAAGCGCCAGCGTTCGCGACGCCATCCTTCTCGCCAGAAAACTCGATCTCTCGCAGAACAAGCCTGCGAGGCTGGGCAAGTACAGGTGATGGTTGAATTCGGTGAGCGGAAATGACGCCCTCAACTGCGACAGTCTCCACTTCTGCTCGCTTTGCTATCGCGTGTAGCCATTCTTCCTTGGGTTGCGCCATCTTTCTCCCCATCACTGCACGGACTGCAGCTGTGTTAGACGAATTCGTACATCTTCGGTGATGGCCGGAATAACCCCGCCCAACTTGGTTTCCGCATAGCTCGCACGTTGATACTGCTTTTGCTTCAGGGCTGTCCCACCCGTAGGACCAGCAACCTTGGCTACCAACGCCGCCCTATCTGCATACCATTGAAGAATGGGCTCCTGCGACACTGCGGTCGAGCAGGTGTCATAGCCAGCCTTCGTAAGAACGAAGTCTGTCTCCAAGACCTTGTTGTTGGCTCCCTTGGCGCCAGTGATACGAATGAGATCCCGCGATCTCAGCAGCGAGAGGGCATCATCCAAGCGTTCATAGGCACCAAAGAAGTACCGGATCATAGGAACACGGCGAAGGTCAGGTTCCTCGTCATCCAAGATCGCCTCCGCTGCTTTGTAGTAGCTCTTATCATTTGTCTCTGCGAACAAATCAAGCAACTCCGCCGCAAGATAGTCTGGGTTTCGCATCCAAAAATCGAACGCTTGTAGACGTGCTTCGCCTTTGAAGATAAGAGCGTGCTCAGCCGTCGGCGGTTCGACAGGGCTACCTCCTGCCCTTAAAACGAACAAAATTCGCAGTGCATCGCGATGAGGCGACCGAATCGTCATACCGGTTTGTTTCTCCTAGAACAAACTTGGCTGCTGGCCAAATTCCATCGACCCACAACAACAGACGAGCAGTGATCCTGTGGGCATACGCTGACTCCTGATCCTGATCGATTTCATAGCAAAGCAAGGCCAATCAAGGTAAGCACCGAGTCAATGTAACCCAAAGTAAGTCTGGCTGGGCTTGACAGCAACGGCTTCCGCTTCCGTACTGCCACACCCCGTACTACTCCGAGGCAGAAAAACCGGGCAACGCGCAGTTCGCATTCCTGGCTGACCGAACCCTGGGACGCAGCCAAGGTATCGGCATCGCAACAGATGAGTCGATGCCATGTGCCCCTCTCCACCTTGGTTTCACCATCCCGAACGCCGTCTGCTGACGGGATTTCTCGGCCTGCTTTGGGCTGTGCTTGCCAGCGGCTGCGCGACGACGACCGCGCCGGTCGCACCCGACGCCATCGAGGAAGTTTCCGTCGCGCTCGAACCCGAGGCGCCCGAGTACATCCCCGTCGTGCGCTACGGTCGCTACACCCTCGTGGAACTGGCACCCACGGCGGCGCAGCGCGACCTGCTGTTGCAGACCATCGACGTGTCGATGCCCGAGGACGCCCGCGCCACGGTCGGCGACGGGCTGCGGCATGTGCTCAAGCGCAGCGGCT
>CALMYW010000509.1 GCA_937873665.1 uncultured Sphingorhabdus sp. | reverse complement strand
GCCGCGCTCCGCGCCGGATTAACCGGCCAGCAGATTGACCCGAACGGGCAGACGTCGAAAGAGAACTTCTTCAACAGCGACCTCACCAAGCTCGGCTATCTGCCCAACTCTGTGGTGCCGCAACGATCGCCATTCGAACTCAAGCGCGGCTCGGTCATTCCGGCAACCCTCATCACTGGCATTAACTCCGACCTTCCCGGACGCATCACGGCCCAAGTATCTCAGAATGTGTATGATAGCGCGACCGGCCATCAACTGCTCATCCCACAGGGCACGCGACTGCTCGGGCGTTACGACAGCAAGGTCTCCTTCGGCCAGTCGCGCGTGCTCGTCGTGTGGACCGACATCATCCTGCCGAACGGCTCGACTTTGCAGATTGGCGGCATGGCCGGCACAGATGCGCAGGGCTATGGCGGCTTCAGCGACAAGGTCGACCGAAAATTGCTCCAGACCTTTGGCTCGGCGATCCTGATCGCCTTGATCGGCGCCGGCACGGAGATGGCGATCCCGCGCGATCGCAATTCCTTCGGGATGGAAAACAGTGCGGAATATGCAGCCCGCCGTTCGTTTGCCGAGACCTTCGGGCGCATGGCCGAGCGTACGATCTCTCGCAACATGGACGTTCAGCCGACCTTGGAGATTAGGCCTGGCTACAAGTTCAACGTGCTCGTCGACCAGGACATGGTGTTTCCGGGAGAGTATCGCGGATAGGTAGTTGCAGAGATATTGTTACTTAGGCTGGTTTGCGTTTGGCCCATTGTCGGACGCACCGGGCGCGCGACTCCTTGCTGCGGCAAACTCCCCCTTTCAGAGTCCTTGGTTTGACGCAATAAAGAAGCAAGCAGGAGCGCCGACGCGCTTCCTGCGTGAAAGCATATTCTTACGCGAACATGCAACGCGTATCGACTAGTCGCAGTGTCTGGAGCCGCTCCGGCCGGTCGCGTGAGCGACACCAATCTGGTACTTCGCGGCAGCAAGGGGAGACGTTGCGTGGCTTACTAAAGATCAGCGAAAAGAGATTCGTCGTCGTGATGAAATGATTCGGCCTCTTTTTTCGAAGCTGTTATTGAACTTCGAATACCTCCAGGCTTAGATTGGGCCTCTTGTCTAACAACAGTTGATGATGACTCCGACCGAGATGTTGCGATGGATCGCGCTACAAAGTGTGATGGTCTAGCTCAATCGCGAGCACTAGCGACGGCAGCGAGCCATTGATCGTGATGTTCATCATGGCGGACGATTACCTCACGTATGAACGCGCGTGCCGTGCTTTGACACCAAGCGCGGACTTCCGTCTGCACCGGGCCAAGGCGGGAAATCCGATCAAGTTCTGCGCGTGCGATTGTACGGGCAAAATCCGCGGCCCGGCGGAGAACAATGCGGGCTTCGGTGTCCGGCAAGCCTTCGATGACCTCATCTTTCACATGGGCGGCGTAGTGAACAGCCGTTCCACGTGGCCCAGCGGTGTCTGACAGAAATGCGGCGTCTTCTTGAGCACAGAGAACGGCAACATTCATTGCGGTATAGGCAGGTGCGACGAAGTCTGCGAGCGCTACAAAGTCACGAGGAACCGCCTGTACTGGATGCAAGAGTACGGCAAGGATGGTCACGAACAAACTCGCCTTTGCGATCCTATTCATGCCCGCAACCTTTCCTGGCACCCGAACTTCGACTGAGCAATGACGGTTTCGTACCACAAATCACTTCTGGCTGACATCTTCAAGCATGGTCACACAGACAATTTAGCGGCCAATCACGTCTTGCAGAAATAATATGAAGGCGATCATTGGCGATCATTAGAGGCTAGCTGGTAGCGCTCTCCAATCGTCGTCGGGTAGTTAGTCGTCGGTAGTTGAAGTCAAAGAGGTAAGAGATGAGCGAGAAGCTACGTCTGGACATTCCGATCCTACTGCCTGATGTGCCAGACGCCGACGATGCCTGTATCGCGCGACTCCGATCGGAGATCGCCGGGCGCGAGGGCGTCGAGGACGTGCATGTGCGCGCCATCGGTCCCAACAAGCCCGCTCAGCTCTGCATCCATTACGACCCGGAGATGATGCCGTTGGCGCGTATCCGCGAGCTAGCGGCAAGCGCCGGCGCGCGGATCAGCGAACAGTTTGGCCATGTCCTGTGGCAAGTCGACGGGATCGCCCACCAGCGTCGGGCGCGCACAATCGCCAATCGCCTACGTGCTTTGCCGGGCGTCCTGGAAGCGCAAGTCAGCGCTACCGGGATGGTGCGCGTCGAGTTCGAACGAACCCGGCACGGTTCCGAGCAGGCGATCCGCGACGCGCTCGCCGGGATGGGTGTCACTGTGAGCGGCACTATCGCCGCCCGCGGACCGGCTGCTGAGCCGGCGCGCGCTGGGAAGGACCGGCGCGCCGACGCGCATGCCGGCCATGATCACGGCGGAGACAAGGGCGAAAGCGGCGAGAAGGAGCACGATCACGCACATGGCGGCCGTCTTAGAACGAACACGGAGCTGATTTTCTCTATCGCCTGCGGCGCCCTTCTTGCGATCGGCATCGCGATCGAGAAACTCCTCCCGGCAGCCCCAGCTTGGCTGCCGACCGCTTGTTACGTCTCCGCCTATTTTTTTGGCGGATTCTACACATTGCGCGAAGCGATCGACAATCTGCGCCTCGGGAAGTTCGAGATCGATACTCTAATGTTGGTCGCCGCGGCGGGCGCCGCGGCGCTCGGAGCCTTCGCCGAAGGCGCGCTGTTGCTCTTCCTGTTCAGCCTCGGCCACGCGCTCGAACATTACGCCATGGGACGCGCTCGGCAGGCGATCGAGGCCTTGGGCGATCTCGCCCCAAGAACAGCCAGCGTACGCCGCGGCGGCGAGACTCGGGAGGTGCCGGTCGAGGAGCTCGCGGTCGGCGACGTAGTCGTGGTGCGTCCAAATGAGCGGCTTCCAGCCGACGGCTTTCTGGTCAAAGGCGAGTCTAGCATCAATCAGGCGCCGGTCACCGGCGAGAGCATCCCGGTCGACAAGCGTCCGGTAGACGATACCGCTACTGCGCGGACTAGGCCCAACGCCGTGGATTCGTCTTCGCGAGTCTTCGCCGGGACGATCAACGGTTCCGGCGCCATCGAGGTGGAGGTGACGCGTCTCTCGACCGAGACGGCGCTGGCAAAGGTTGTCCAGATGGTCAGTGAGGCCGAGACGCAGAAATCACCGACACAACGTTTTACGGATAAGTTTGAACGATTATTCGTGCCCGCCGTGCTGGTGCTCGCTTTCGCCTTGCTTTTCGCCTGGGCGGTGATCGACGAGCCGTTCAGCGCCAGCTTTTATCGCGCGATGGCGGTGCTGGTAGCGGCGAGCCCCTGCGCACTTGCAATCGCCACACCGAGCGCGGTCTTGTCAGGAGTGGCACGAGCGGCGCGCGGCGGCGTCCTGGTGAAGGGTGGGGGACCGTTGGAGAATCTCGGTTCGCTAAGCGCGATCGCCTTCGACAAGACCGGCACGCTGACGGAGGGCCGTCCCCGCATCACCGATGTCGTGCCAGCAGAAGGCGTTTCGGAGGAAGAGCTGTTGAAGGTCGCGGTGGCGGTGGAGCAGCTCAGCGATCACCCGCTCGCCGCCGCTATCGCGCGGGACGGCCGCGAGCGGCTCGGGGGCCGTCACATACCAGAAGCTCAAGATCTCAAGAGTCTCACCGGACGCGGCGTGGCCGCGACGCTCGACGGCAGACCTGTCTGGATTGGAAAAGCCGAGATGTTCGGCCGCGACGGCATCGCTCCCCTGAGTGAGGCTTCTGCGGCCGCAATCGCAGAGTTACGCGAAGGCGGCCGCACCACGATGGTTATCCGCTACGACGGCAGGGAGCTCGGCGCAATCGGGCTGATGGACACTCCGCGCGCTGCCGCGCGGATTGCGCTCGCCGAGCTCCACGCGCTCGGCATCAAGCGGATGATCATGATCTCCGGAGATCACCAGAAGGTCGCCGACGCGATCGCCAAGGATGTAGGACTTGACGAGGCTTGGGGTGATCTGATGCCGGAAGACAAGGTCGACGCGATCAAGAAGCTGCGCGCCGAGCAGAAGGTCGCCATGGTGGGGGATGGTGTGAACGATGCACCGGCGATGGCGAGTGCAACTGTCGGCATTGCGATGGGCGCGGCCGGATCTGATGTCGCGCTGGAGACCGCGGATGTCGCGCTGATGGCTGACGATCTAAGTCATCTGCCGTTCGCGGTGGGCCTCAGCCGCCACACCCGCGGGATCATTCTACAGAACGTATTCATCAGCCTCGGCGTGGTCGCAATGCTCGTGCCGGCGACGATCCTTGGACTCGGTATCGGCGCTGCGGTGGCGGTCCACGAGGGCTCGACTCTGCTGGTCGTCGTCAACGCGCTGCGGCTGCTCGCTTATCGCGACAAAAGGAAGGGAACCTCCGATATGGATGTCCGCGTGGGCCACACCATCGGTTAGTTGTGGGGAGGATCGAACGTGAGAGGGGGTATTGCGTTTGGCAAGAAAGCTCGGTCGATCAACCTGGACACCTGCTAGCTCGGCTGTCATTCCATTGAACCCACCACAATAGTGCAGCCAGACGATGGCGCCGGCGCATCGGGATCGAAAAGGCAAAACGATTGCTCCTGCAACTTCAGACTTCCAAGCCAGAATTCAAGGACCCACTCGCCGAAGGCAACCTCTGCGGATTCCGATTTAATCCGGCCACCTATTCCGACGCGAAGCCGGCCGGGATTC
>CALMYW010000508.1 GCA_937873665.1 uncultured Sphingorhabdus sp. | reverse complement strand
AGCTGCGCTGCGATCGGCGGAGGCGACGCACCCTGGGCGATGGTGAAGTCAGGCCAGGTTTCAACTCCGAAAATAACCGGCTGCGATTGCTCAGTTTTCACCGCCAATGCCCACCCAGCTGCCTTACGCGTCGCATGGCGCCGCACGCAGCGCTATGCTTGGTCCATCAGCTTCACCTGAATCCGGCCGCCAGGAGCCGAGGAGCATGGATGTCCTACTCAATCGCATCGTCACAGTCCCCCGGTGGAGCGGGCCCCTGCCTTCCATCGATGGCGCCAGGTCAACGGTATTATGTTTTCAATATAAGCGTTTAGCGCCGCGAGCAAGCACGTCCTCTGCCGGGGAACCCAGCGATCTCATCCTCCAACCACCCGCGCTGGCCGTACTGCCGGGGCAGGCAATAGCCGCCAATACAGCAAGAGGGGGCCAGTGCCCGGTGCAGTTCGGGCTACCAATTGGCACGTCGTCGCCCAGGTTGACGACCTTGCCGAGATTTGCTTCGGTGGTTTCGCGCAATTCTTACCACCGCACGCACTGCAAGGTGCGTCAAATGAAACTCTCAAGAATTTTGTCCGCGCTGATGCTCCTGGCCGGGCCATCTGCCACGATTTTTGCGCGCGAGGCCGAGCTGCTCGATTTCACGAACAGCGCTGACACCGCAGCCTGGATGCCCGGCACACTTTCCGTCAGCGAGGAAGTACCGCATGATCCATCCGGATCTCGCGAAGCAGTCCTGAATGCGATGTTGTCCGATCCCCGCGCAGCAATTGACCGGAATTTTGCTGGGACAGCACAGGCAGGTATCGCACCAGAGCAGGGCGACGATGTTGCTGCGCATGCACCGGGTTTGGCTGCCCGCCAAAACTGCCGGGGCGAGCCTTACACGCCAACATGGTGGAACCCTCCAGAAACCGAACAGCGGCGCGCCTTGTATTTCGGGACAGTTGCGCAAATCGCGTGTGAATTCGATTTGCCGCGCCGCCTGCTTGATGCCCTCATCGCGCAGGAATCCGGGTTCAACGCGTATGCGGTAAGCCGGGCAGGCGCGGCGGGCATGATGCAGATCATGCCAGGAACGGCCCGGGCCCTCGGCCTTTCCAACCCGTTCGATCCGGCCGCGAACTTACGGGCCGGCGCCTGGTATCTGCGCCAGCAGCTCGACCGGTTCGGACGCTTCGATCTGGCCCTGGCCGCATACAATGCCGGGCCGGAGCGGCGCTCATTGCGGGAAGGGCGGGTACCCGCGATCCCGGAAACCCGGCACTATGTCAGCATCATTCTCAAAAACTGGAATCGCCTGATCGCGCTCGATCAGCAAGCGCGCAAACCGGCAGGTGATCGCGGCGTGCTGACAAAACGCGCCGTACACGCGTCTGGCTATCGTCACCCCGAGTTTACCCGGTTCGATGGAGCTTGAGCGGCCAGTCACGGCACAAGTCTGACGCCGGGCAAACCGGTATCAACAAGAGGTGCGCCAACCATTCCGGATGCTAGGCCCAGATCCCGCCCCGGACACGGGCGCAAGGCAAAGATCGGACGCGCGCCGTTCACCGTATGGATGCTGATCCGGCACACAGATGCCAAATCAGATCCTCCCCGGCCTGACAAAGAGCCCGGTCAGGCCTGAAGCGACTGCTCATTTTCCAGCACGCGGGCCTGATGGGTCAATAGCATGTCGTATGCACGGCGCTGCGTTTCATGAATGATCGAGGGGCGCAGCGAGACCAGGATTTCACCGCGCTGGCGGGTCACGATCTCTGTGTAAAAGCCCTTCATCGCTTCACAGGTTAGAAAGACATCGGGATTGGCGTAGGCTTTGTAGTCATCGAGCAAGGCCACGCAGAACCGGGCAAGAACCGCATCGATGCCGAGCACCTCGAACAACCGGTCGCGCAGATCTTCGCGCAACAAGCCCTGGCCGCGGATCACCTTATGCAGGCGCGAACGCCCAATTGCGATACGATCCGCGAGATGTGCCAGCGGCAAGCCTTGCCGCCCGGCCTCGGCATCGATCAATCGCTTGTATTGCTCCTGCGCCGACGTGTGCGAGGAGGAACCACCGAACCTGAAAATCGGCTCACCCTGTGAAGTTTCACCAGCTTCTGTGGCGTTAATCTCATCGCCGGCTTCCACCTCGGCATCCCGTTTCACGTCGCGGTCAGTCATGATTTGCTCCTCCCTCGCGTGCAATTGCGCCATGGTTGGGTGCAAGCTGTCAATAGGGGAAGACTCTGAATTTACTTCATATTTTAGGACACAACATCATCGGCATGGCTGCTTTACCAGCGCGCGAATGCACCAGCCACCGCCCTGCGTTGGCCGCTTGGCCCGGGCAATTTCCTCTAACTCCGGGCCGATACAGAGCAGGAGCATAGCCGCCGCGACTGCCTGAATACTCACAGGCCTTGCATTCACAGACGCACTATCGATCCGGCGGCTGCATCAACGGCACAGTCTCGTTCGAACGCCATGCTTCTTAAGAGCCGGCACCTGAATCGACAGCGCTGCAGCAGAATCCTTCAGGCCAGCAAAGCCCGGGCCGGCTTCAAACGATTCGACTACCCCGCTGGCAACTGGAATCACCCGCGCCGGACATCACCAATGCAAAGAAGGCAATCGCGTGATCCTCGATGTGGGCAAGCGTGTTCCCAAAATGAACTCGCGCACCGTCCCGGCACCTCATTCCCGGAAATCGCGGCGTAATAGAACCCTCTGGCGATCGCTCCGACATTGCCGCGCGAGGTCCGCGGCTGCTTCCTGACTTTGCCCGGAGACATTCTGGCAGCTTGGAAGAAGGACGGACAACTATGAACATCATGACAAAGTCGCAAGGCGCGGCTCTGACGCAGGGAGCGGCCATACTCGCCGCGGCCATGCTTGGCAGCAGCGCCGCCTATGCTGGCGCCGATACGACCTTCAACACAGCGCTCACCGCGTTCACCGGCTTTCTCGAAGGCTCAGGCGGCAAGATCATCACTGTGCTGAGCCTTGCCGGCGGCATCGTCGGACTTGCCTCGGGCCGGTTCAGCCTTGCCCAGGTCGCAATCCCCGTCGGTGTCGGTGTCGGAGCCGGCACCGGGGTTCCGATCGTGACCGCCGCAGTAACCGCGACGATCTGAGCAATGGTTCCCACCGGCTGCGGGCTGAGCCCGGCCGGACAACTGGAGGGCGGCAACTGTCATGCAGCGCTTCGTAATCCCAGCACATCTCGATGATCCTGAACTTATCGGCTTTTGGACGCTCGATGAGTTTATCGCGATGATCGTGCCGTTTGCCTGGGGCGTCCTGTCTCAACATATTCTGATTGGGCTTATAGCAAGCGTGCTGGCCTGGTGGGGATTGCGCAAGTTGAAGGCCGGACGTGCGGTCTCGTGGATCATTCACTCCGCTTACTGGTACCTGCCCGGCTCGTTCATGGGCCTGAAGGCAATGCCGCCCTCCCATCTTCGCGTGATGGCAGGCTGACATGGATCTGGCGATTTCCCATACCCGCGCGCAACGCCTGCTGAGGCAGCGCAATCTGCTGGCAATCGGCTGTGCCGGGTTGGCCGCGCTCTTGGTGCTCCTGACACTTACCGCGGCCAGCCGAGACCGCGAGGTGGTGCTGCAACCGGTGCTAGCCAGACCGCTCACGCTGTCCTCCTCGCACGTCGACAAGGACTATCTCGAACTCGTCACCCGCGATGCGGCATTGCTTACGCTCAACCGGTCGCCCTCGAACCTCCAGTACTGGATGGATGCAATTCTGAAGATCACGGATCCCAGAACCCACGGCCGAATGAAGGCCGAGCTGATGAAAGTTGTCAGTGAACAAAGCGGCTCGAATGTCTCGCAATATTTCACGATCAATAGTTTGAGCGTCGACCCCGAAGACCTGACCAGCGAGGTGGGCGGAATTCTTCATACCGTCGTCGGCTCAAAGGAAGTGACCGCCGAAGCACGGACCTTCCGTTTCGTATGGTCCTACTCGGGCGTGACCCTGCAGCTCGCCGGATTCGGCCAGGTTACCAAGGACAACAAGACCCTGCCTGGCGAGGGGGAGGCATGATGGTGCAGATCGCCCATTATCTGCCGGTCTGCGCGATCGGCGCGGGTGCGCTCCTTGCCGGACGGCCCTGCGCCATGACGGCCCGGCCGATCGGCACAGTGCTCATCTCCCTCGGCGCGCTCTGCTTCGCAGCGCCAGCATTCGCTGACCAGAACATCATGGCCGCCGACAATGGGACGGTCCAGTGTGTCACCTCGGCAAAAGACCTGACCCGGATCAGCCTGGCCGGCGACCAGTTTGCTTCAGTCTCGAAGATCACGACCGGCAATCCCGCTGAGGACTTCAAGATCGTCAACGAACCAGTGCGGGGCGATATTTACATTTCGGTGCCCGATGGTTTTCCCAGGGCCACGCTCTCGTTCTTCGGCACGACCCGCAAGGGCTTTGTCTACAAGTTCATCTGCCAGGTTCGCGGGACCGAAGCCGAACAGGTGTTCATCGCCAATACTGCGATCCCCAGCGAACGCGCCCAGAACCAGGAAGAGCGCAGCTCGCCGGAAGATACCGCCGTGCGCCTGGCCCAGTCCATGTACCGGGGCGAGCCGGTGGATGGCTTCGATATGCGCTCCACCGTGCTCGAACCGGTCACGATCGGCCGCCTCCAGGTCCAGCAGGTTGGCGAATACCGCAGCGCCGAGATGAACGGGCTCGTCCTGCGCGTACGCAACACCGGGCGCCAAGCGCAGAGCCTCAACGAAAACATGCTCGCCGCGCGCGGTGCGCTCGCCTTCATGGCGCCAGTTAGCGAACTTGCCGCCGGTCAGGAAACGGCTGTTTACCTCATCCAGTCCAGTGCCAACACGCAGACAGGGGATCGGTGATGAACCTGGCGAAACTCTTCCAGAAGAAACCCCTGTCGCTGGATGGCGGCGCTGGCGAAGACAGTTTCCCCCTCGGCAATGCCATGGCCGTAAACGAGGCCGTGCAGCGCAAGCAGATGCTACTCCTCGGCTCGGCCGGCGCGGCAGCGCTTGTACTCGGCTCGTTCTATATCTTTGGCGATGAACCGAGCAAGGGCGGAGAGGCGCTACAGGCAGAAGTCGAGAACCTCTCGGTTGACGAGATGGTCAACAAAAACATGGCCGAGAAGGAGTGGCGCGCCCAGTCCGAAGCCCAGATGATGTCGATGGACACCAATATGCGGGCGCTTGCGGCGCGCGCTGAACGCGCTGATCAGCTCGAAGCCCAGCTTGCCCAGCAGCCGGGTGGGGGGCTGGCGCCCGATACCGAACGCGTGCTGTCGGCATACCAGAGCGAAAACGAACAGCTGCGCGCGGCCCTCGCCGCAGCGCGACAGTCGCCAGCTGGCGCCGGAGCCGGGATAAACACCGGTCCCAATGCACTCTACGGGCGCACCAGCCCGCCAAGCTATCAGGTCGCGGGTGCCCCCCGCCTTGCGGGTGCGCCCGCCACACCTGCCGGACAGGCTGCAGTTTCCGCTGCTGCGCTGCCCATCGTGCGCGGCAACGAAGTTAGCCTCGTCTCGTTCGGCGAAGGCGCCAGCAGCGGTACCGGGACCCCGGTGACCAAGGGCAATACGGTCTATACCGATAGTGCCAACTACCTGCCGCCCAATTCGATCGCTCTCGCCAAGGTCATTGTTGGCGTTGATGCCAATGCCGGGGTCCAAAGTCAGACCGATCCGCTCCCCGTGGTCCTGCGCATCACAGGGCCCGCCCGCTCGGTCTACGACAAGGGGCGGTTGCTCACGACCAATATCGCCGGCTGTCTGGTCAACGGGGCTGCCCGCGCCGATCTCTCCTCCGAAAAGGTCTACGTGAAGCTCCAGCGCATGACCTGCCCGCAGCCGGGCGGGCGCTATGCGGTCTCGGAGGTCAAAGGCTTCATCGCCTTTGGCGGCAAGACCGGGGTTAGGGGCCGAGTGGTCAGCCGCGAAGGTTCGCTGATTGGTCAGGCATTTTTTGCCGGCCTAGCCGGCGGGTTTGGACGCGGGTTTTCGGCCAACACCAATTCGGTGCTCCAGGGCGCCAATGTCAATGTGAACGGTCAGCGTCAGAAGCTCGGGGTCGGCGAGATCCTCGAGGGAGGGCTCGGTGAAGGGGTCGCGACCTCGGCCGACATGGTCTCCAAGTATCTGATCGAACGGGCAGAACAGTACCAGCCCGTGATTGAGATGCCGACCGGGATCGATGTCGAAATCGTCTTCCTCGAAGGCGTGTTCATCAACGGATGAGGAGTGAAACGATGAAGATATCGCCAGCCGCAATATTCCAGCCATCGCGCCTCGGGAAGTTCGCCATACCGTTCGCCGCGATTGTGCTAGGCAGCGGCACCTCGCTGGTCTGGGCCAATGCCCAGGCAGATCAGCAACGGCATTCCGAGGCCGATCGCGCAGTGGCAAGTCTGCTCAAGGAGCGCCTGCCACGCACAGCAGTCACCCGGGTCAATTGCCAGGTGGTAGATGGCGTTTGCGAAGTGACCGCAGGCGCGCAGCTGTTCTACGTCTATAGATCTGCGCGCTATCTGATGATTGGTCGCGTCTACGACATGCAGACCCGTCAGGACCTCACCGCGGTGCGCCTGCTCGAGGTCAACCCGGACCTGCTGGTCGGCGGCGCGGCAGGGAGCCGCCGTGAAGCGGAAACCACGCAGGCCTCCGCGCGTGGGCTCAATACGGCTGCCGTGCCGCAGAATGGCGCTAATGGTGCTCCTCGGAAGATGTCGCTTGTCGCCCTGCCCGAGGCTGGCGGCATCGTCTGGGGCAACCCAACGGGCAAGACCGTGACGGTGTTCAGCGACTTTCGCTGCGGTTATTGCCGGGCGCTCTCGGCTGAACTCGAGGCCATGAACGTCCGGGTAATCGAGCGGCCGATCTCGTTGCTCGGCAGCCGCGACCTGACGAACCAGGTATTCTGCGCTCGCAATCGTCCGCGTGCAATCAAGGCGGCCTATGCCGGCGCGGCCATCACCGACAGCAAACCCTGCGACACTGCACCGCTGGATGCCAACGAACGCTTCGCGCGCGAGGCCGGGATCGCCGGCACGCCGGTTATCGTGCGCTCGGACGGCGCGGTGATCGAAGGATACCGGCCACGTGCCTTCCTCGAAACCTGGCTCAAGGCGGTGCGGTCATGACTGCGCTGACCCAGTCGCAACTGACCGTACTCCGGCACGCGGTGCAGCGGTACTCTGAAGGCCAGGTCCGGGTTCCTGCCATGGACCTTGATCGAGCCGAGGCAATCGCGCTGTGGCAGGACCTGGTGGCCGCCTTTGGCGAGCCTCGGGGCAGGCCGCTCAGCTCGCGCGAATTGGCGCTGTTGCGCCAGCGCGCCTGGCAGCGCTCCGCGGGGCATGTCGCCCTCTCGCACAGCAACCTGACCTTTTCCGGGGGCCTGGCCCTCTGGAAGCTCACCAACCGGATCGAAGCGCTTTTGCGTCAAAGAGCCAAGCAGGATCCGGCGTATTCCGGGCGTGCCCGCAGGGCCGGTATCGCTGCGATCGGGCTGGCGGCGACCCAGCTGGCGGCCTGCACGAGCCTGTGGGGCGGCAACATCAAGGGCAATTTTACCTGCACCGCTCCCGGCGGCACATGCGCGCCCTCGACCGTAATCGACGACCAGGCGCTCGCCATGATCCAGAGCGCAAGACCCCTGATACCTACAACGGGGCGTCCGGCCGCAAGGTCATTTACCTCGCCTCAGGCGCTGACAGCGGGGCGAAGCGCCCTCTTGCTGCCCATCAGCAGCAGCCGGAGCACCGCCGCCAATTTCCGGGCGGTGCCAGAGGCAGGGGCAGGGGCAGGGGCAGGGGCAGGTATTACCCGCCGCGAACCCCGCGTCCTCAAAGTGGTTTTCCCCGCCCGTGTAGATAACAGCGGCAATTTCCACGAGCCGCGGGTGGTTCATACCGTCGCCGATGCGGGAGGCTGGATGCAAGTAGCCGGCGGAATGGACAGAGCAGGTGCAGCCAGGCCTGGATCTGCCATTACCTTGGCCAGTCCCAAAGCGGTCTCCCCGCCTACCT
>CALMYW010000507.1 GCA_937873665.1 uncultured Sphingorhabdus sp. | reverse complement strand
ATCTATCTCGCGTCAGTGCATCAGAGAGAAATTCCATCGAGAATGCCTGTGGCTATCACAAACGCGTCAATGGGCCGGCCGAGTATTACCGATGCCAACAGACAGAGCTGGCCAAATTATCAAACTCCGGCGGCGAGCCGGATCTATCTCACGTCAGTGCATTCGAAAGAAAATCCATCGAGAATGCCTGTGGCTACCACAAGCGCGTCAATGGCCCAGCCGACTATTATCACTGTCTGCGTAGTGAGTTGAATAAGTTGCGGTGAGTGAGAGATAAAGAGAATGGGCATGGCAATCTGCTTCAAGTGCGGTGCCGCGAAGTCCGGTGCACTGGTTTTGTGCAATGGTTGTCGTACCGTACCCAGAACCCACGATGATCTCGCGTTGTCCTTGACGCTCTCCGACCACTTGTCATCGAAAGAGCAGCTCGCTGGATATAGTCATGAGCTACGCTCTGGCGCAAGTGCGTCCGTGCCACTTCAGGACCTCATCCAAGCTCATGATGCGCTTAAGGACCAGCAGCTTTTGGCGATGCTTGGCGTTCAGCCCCCCGCTCCGGAAATCGCGCCTCAGCCGCCAGCGATCCCCCGGCCTCAGTCAGGGCCACAACAGCCTGAGACCCCAATCTTTCCGCGCGCTAAGAGTGCTTCAATTGCGGTACCGGCAACATCAGTTCTCACACACGATGGCAACCTCCTAGAAGCCATTGGAATTGAGACTGTAGGCAGTACGTTCACGACAATTCTCGCCAAAGCCAGCAGGCTGCCGTGTTCCGCTTCGCAAACCTTCTCCACTGCCGAGGATGGTCAGGATCAGATCACGCTCCATCTGTGCAGTGGCGATAGCTCAGACTCCACGATTACACACTCATTTGGGAGGTTTGAGATTTCCGGCATACCTCCGATGCCGAAAGGTAAGCCGAGCATTCTTGTGGAGTTCCGAGCGGAACCAGCCGGCGTAGTTATTAGAGTTTCGGACAATGAAGCGAGGGCCACGCTGGCTATCAGAAGCATTCCGGCCCCATCGGACCCCGCGCCTCAAGCACAAGCGAGCCCGCGGCCGGCGGTGGCTTCGGCTCCTGCGCCGAGCATTCCGAAGCCCCGTCTTGCAACATCAGCGCTACATCAATCCGCGTTCGCGATCCTGGGCGTGACCACCCGCGACAACCGAAGGCACATCGTCGAGTTGGCGGAAGAGAAGTCGCTGGAACTGGATCACGATGTTTGTCAGAAGGCACGCTCCGACCTGACTAACCCACGCACGCGGTTGAGCGCAGAGATTGCGTGGCTCCCCGGCGTCTCGCCACGCAAAGCGGCCCAGTTAGTCGAGAACCTGCTCAACGACCCGATGGCACTAAGGGAAGAATCTGGCCTGCCCACACTCGCGCACCTGAACCTGCTTGCTGCCGCGTTCGAAGCCGTGGATGGCAATCACGATGCGGACGACTTGGCCGGATTCATTATCGAGTTCGCCTACCTCGCCGACGATCTGACCCCGGAGGAGGTGTTGCGCGACATCAACGAGGACCGGGCCGTGTCTGGTTTTCCGGAGGTGCGTGCGCTAGACCAGATCGAGGCCGAACTGGCGGAACGCAAGCGGTACTACCGTGGTGCTATCAAGGATGCCCTCAATCGGCTACCGCCGATGACGCTCGTTCAAGTGATGACTGAAACGGTAGACGGCGTGACCTCCGGCGGCGAGGATCATGCGCCCGGGCTGATCGATGACCTTGTGGATAGCTACGAGGAGGAAACTCAAGGCGTTCTGCAGAATGAGGCCGATAACGTCCACAAGCTGATCAAGGTCGCCAGAGAACACGCGGGCTCCGGGGAGGCGGCCGTCAAGCCCTATGTGGACAAACTCGATGCCGTCGCTCGCAATTGGGACAAGATCGCCCAGCCCATTCAGCTGAGCTCGAAGGCGCGCGGCATCGATCACGAGGCGAGCCGCGATCTGGCCTACGAGATTCGCAGCCTAGCCATCGACTTGTTCAACAAGCACGACATGCTCACCCAGTCGCAACGATTGACCGGGCTGATTCAGGAGCTGTTTTCTGAGGTTCCCGATGTTGCGGACCGAGTCGAGGAGGACGCTGACGCGCTTGCGAACATCCTCCAGCAACGCAAGCAGACCACCGCAAGAAGAGACGAATGGGCGCGTGAGATTACCTACCAGGCCGAGATCGGGATGGTGTTCAAGGACACATTGAGCATTTCGCCTCAGGGCGTCTCATGGAAAGGCCAGAACTTCCCACTCGATTCGATTACCCGCGTTCGCTGGGGCGGTGTGAGCCAGTCCGTCAATGGCATCCCCACGGGGACAACCTACACGATTGCGTTCGGCAACCGGAGTTCCGAGGCGGTTGTGGAGCTGAAGAAGCAGGATATCTACTCGACGTTTATTGACAAGCTCTGGCGAGCGGTATGCGTCCGCCTGCTTACCGAAATGCTCGAAGCACTGAGAGACGGGCGTGACCTGCATTTCGGCGATGCACTCCTTCACGACGATGGCATCACGCTGGAGAAGTCCAAGTTTATTGGCACGAACGAACGTGTTCGCTGCTCATGGGATCGAATCCATGTGTGGAACGCCGATGGCTCGTTTTACATCGGCGCCAAGGACGACAAGAAGCTCAACGTCGGCATTTCCTACATTAACGTCGCGAATTCCCACATCTTGGAGCAGGCCATCCGCATGGCCTTCAAGAAGCCAGGAATGCGCCGATTGAGCGACGTGTTGCAGTAGATCAATCAAATAGCCAGGGGGCAGTGACATGGGATTTCTATCCAATCTGTTTGGGGGCAACAAAGAGGACAAGGCGCTCCGCGAAGCAATGGCGCACATCCACCGCATTCTTGATGACGAGAAGTTCCAGTTGGAACTGGTTCATCCGGCGATGAAGTCGATGCTGGAATCCGCTCCGGCCTACGACAAAGACCCGGATGGCACCGGTCCGTTTGGCTATACCGAGACCAACCCGATCCCGGTCAACGGGCCAATCGGGCAGTTGGCATATCTGTCCAGACTCGAAACGCAGTCCGGTCAGCGCATCCTGTTCCACCGTATCGGAGCCATCGACACGGTGGATGTGTTCGAGGCCGTGTCATTCAATGGATCTGAGTGGTTCATCCTGTTCGTCGACCTGTACCATCCCCGGCGCTCGCGCCTCACACCGGACGGCTTCCGATTCACAAATGAGGTCGCCCAGTTCTCCGGCTTCCATAAGTTCTGCGAGAACTTCCCCTACGACTTCATCGAGAAGAAAGCCTCTCAGCGCGAGTCGGGGCTGAGCATGGCGTACATCGCTATCAGCAAGGTATCCGACCAGATCCAGAACCGTGTTTTCAACAGGCCGCTGGCTCACAAGGCCAAGCTCGAACTTGTAAAGAGCCGCCTGTCGAGTTCCCAAGCCCAATAGGCCAATCTGTGGTTGTGATCTGGAGATAAGAAGGTCGTGACTTCCGACGACAAAAAAAAGGCTAACGCGACGGGCTTCTCCGGCCTCTCGACACTCGTCACTGATGTCGAGGCTGGCAGTCCAGCCAGCCCGCCTGCTGCTGCGCGAGAAGTTCTCCCGCCATCAAGCGCCGCGCCGACTCCAGAACAGCCGCCCGGACAGGTCCAGGGAGCTCCAGCACCAGTCGCCCCTGCGCCGTCTAAAGCTCAGCACGATAGTTCCTCGGAAGCGACCACCGGCAAATGGATGGTCGGTATCGGGCTGGGAATTGGCCTCCTGCTCATCATCTTCATCAATGCGACCAAGAAAGAATCCACCCGTTCGACAGCGGTTACGGCTGCGCAAACACCCACCACGGATACTCCCTCCTATCAGCCACCACCTCCTGCGCCGGTGATGCAGCAGCAGACCACCCAAGAGGACATCATCCAGCGAAGCGCGGCCACAGAATCGATGGACGTGCTCGGTCAGCAGGTAGTGTTCTCGAATCCGAGCGGCTACTGCACGCCAGGCACGTCGCCGCGCGAAGTCGAGCTATTGGACATTGCACGGCGTTCCCTGGGCGAAGGTGCTCGCCTCCTGCATGCGGCAGTCCTGTGTTCCGAACTGGAGGACTACCGGCTGGGGCGCAGAGACATGCTGGATCACTGGCTACAAATTCAGCTTCTCGGCGCGAAGGGAAACTTCCAGCGAGTCGAGATGCCGCGAGAAGATTTTCTTGCTGGCCTTTCCCGCTCGAGTCCACGGGTAAATGCTGACGAACTCAATAGACGACTGAACGCGTCTTTTGAGACTAGCGACATCAGCCTGTCTGATACAAAGTTTGAGCCGATCGGGCGGGACGGAAACGCCGTCTATTTTTCCATGAAAATGAACATGAGCGTTGGGGGAACTAACCGAGTGATCACAGGGATCGGCGGGACAACGCTGCTGAACGCGCTTCCACTGTCGATCAATGTGTATGAGGGGAGCGGTTCACCGCGGAGCCGCGACCAGTTGCAAGCCGTCCAGCAAGAACTATTGCGGAGCCTCCTCACCGAGAACTGATGATGAAAATTACGAAAACAATAGTCTCTGCCTTGTGTATCTGCTTGCTGGCTTTGGTCGCCCTGTCTGTCGCCGCACGAACGACGGGCTACAGCAAGCTCAACGTCAAGGGACGAGTCCAACTCGAGATCCCGAGCGACTGGACGATTAACGATGCGGAGAAACGGAAGCTCATCAAGGACCAAGCCGAGAAACTCACCGGCGTTCGAAGTATCCATACAGCTTCATTGGCCGCACAATCCTACCCGGCCCCTTCACGAACGATGGTCAGAGTGTCGTTTATCCCGATGGAGCCACCACTCTCCCAAGCAGAAGTCCGGCAAGAGGTTCAGGCCAATGCGCAGCAGGTGCTAAAGGACTTGGCCGACGTTTGGCGCGAGGAGTCGCCGACGATGTGGGCAGGCCTGGCAAAGAATGGCGTGAAACAAGTCGGGCGTCCGCGTTTTGCCGTTGAGCCGATTGGCGGGCAAATCGCGTTGGTCATCAGCTACGGCCGCACTTCAACGGCAAATCCAGCCGAAACCATGAGGGTGACTCAGTACCACGTGCCACTGGGCGCTGAGAAGGCTTTGATTACGCTTTCATACATTGAAGGCGATCCACAGGCAACTGCAGCGCACAACCGTTTGAAGAGCAGCATCGCAATTCGATAACAGGCATAGAGGCCCACCCAATGGCATACGAAGATCCAAACGCCCCAGCGTTCGCCACCAACAACTATGTGGGACAGTCAACCTCGCCCATTGATCAAAGTAAGACCTTTCTTGGTGGGCAGCATCACCCATGGCGGCGACTGTTTGCACGCACAGTTGATACATGTACTGCGGGGTTTGCGCTGTTCTTGCTCTTGATTTTTGCTTTTGGCGCGATGATGCCAGATCAGGCAGCCGGCTTCGCAAAGGCAATAGAAAATCCCATCATCGCTGGTGTCGTGCTGTATCTGATCTGGTTGCCTGCCGAGGCATTGTTGCTCTCAACGTTCGGAACCACCCCTGCAAAGTGGCTATTCGGCATCCGGGTCGCACAACCAAGCGGCGCCTTGTTGCCCTTTTCAGAGGCTCTGAACCGCTCGTTCCTGGTGTTTGTTCAGGGTGTGGGGCTGGGCATCCCCCTCGTCGCTCTGTTCACGCAACTGTTCGCCTATCGGCGCCTCACGACAACCGGCACGACGCTGTGGGATACGTCTGCCAACGCGGTGGTGGCGCATAAGAAGTGGGGAGTGTTTCGCGCGCTCGTATGCACCACCGCCGTGTTCGTCGTGCTGGTCCTGATGAGCGCACTCAACGCGGCAGGGAAATGACAACCAAGCTAGGAAGAGAAAATGGCTTACGAAGACCCAAACGCACCGTCGTCGTCGCCATCGCCAGCGCCCACAACAGCGCGAGTCGCAGCTCCTGAAAAGAAAGACGGTTCATGGGACTGGCTTTGGCCGTCCATCTTGGCTGTGATTATCGTCAAACTGTTCGGGCTGGTTGGAGGACTGGTTACCTTCGGCTGCTACTACTGGCTCAAGCCTAAACTGGGAACTTGGGGAGCCGTTGCTGCGTCCGGCGTCATTGGCACGGTGGTCGCCATCGGCCTCATGGCAATGATTCGCAGCTGATCTCCCGCTAGGTCACGGATTTCGCAAGACAGCCTCGGCGGGTCGCTGGCGTTACTCGAGCAGTTTTGCGGCGGGGTTCTCCGCGGCATTACCGGCCTGAAAGTAGCCGATCACGCTAGCGACCGAGCGATGCTCGGTCATGGCCATCAGCGCGGGTAGGGCAACTCCCTGGCGGCCACCCTCAGTGACGAAGCCCGAGCGCAGGCTGTGGCCGCCAAAATCCCCCGCCAGTCCGGCCAGCGCGGCGCGCCGCTGCACGATCGCGGCAACGGCTTTGGGGCTGACGCCCGGGCCGATCCGGGTGCCCCATAGACGGCGGAAGATCGGGCCTTCGCTCAAACCACTGGCCGCGATCCAGTCGGCCAGCGCCGTGGCCGCGACGCCCAGGATCGGCTTGTCCGGGGTTGCGGTGGCACTGGGACCCGCCTGTTGGGGCTT
>CALMYW010000506.1 GCA_937873665.1 uncultured Sphingorhabdus sp. | reverse complement strand
AGGCCGAGAGATTCATTGCAACATGCAGCGATCGTCGTCAGGAGAATGAAACGATGGACGACTAATTCCGGCGTCGCGCTCGTCTTGCCCATAAAACTGGAGCCGCAGCTCAACTCGTCGGCTTGCGTCCTTGCTCTGCTTTGCGTTGTTGAACGAGACGCCGCCGGCCAGAAACAGGTCCCGCACCCGCTGGAGCTGAGCCTCGGACAGCTGGAGATCGGAATTGCGTCGAGGATCTAGCAGCATGCACATCACCCACTCTGAGCGCTTCAAGCTGAGATCGAGGTTGTACAGATACGATCCATCGGTGTCGGTAAAGCCCTCGATCACGACCTGCTTGAACCATTTGCGGCCGAGCTCCCCATCGGCAGCCTGGAGGATGACCGGCACCAGCTGCGCCAGGGATTTAGCCGCGGCTTCGGATAGGCGATAGTCGTTATGGCCGAAACGTCCCGCCTCTCCAAAACTGATGCGGTTGTCGGTGCAATCGACGTTGATGAAGGGATGCGACGCAAACGTGGCCTGCAGGCCGCCGCATATTTCCCTGATTTCATCAGCCCGAACGACCTCGAGATTCTTCTCTTTCTGCACTTCACGGGTGATGGCGACCATCGTGACAGCCATGGCCGCAAGAAAGAGGGTCATCATTGCCGTCATCAAGTCTGCGTAGGAAATCCAGAATGGCTTCTCGCCTTCTGGCGCTCCTCGCTTACGTGGCCGCGTCATCGCCCCGAGCATGATCAGGGCCTCGAATCGAGAGCGACTTCAGCCAGCTCTTCCAGCGCCGACTTCAGCATGTTGACGGCATCACCGAGCTGCTTCTGGTAGTCGGCGAGGTGCTGCGACAACACCTTAGAAACGCTGTGTCCGAACGAATCGACGTTCTCGGCGAGTGCGCCGCGAACCTCTTCCGAGAGCGACGCGAGCTCAATCCCTGCATTGCGCGATTGTTCGGTCATCGCGCGCAGGTCGACCAACAGTTGTGCACGCAGATCTGCCTCCGTGCTCGCCGCTTGAGCCACCGATTCGAGCCGGGACGACGTCGTGCCCAGCGTGGTGGAGGCCGTGGCCAATGACTGACTGGCCGTACCTAGAACACCCGTGCTCTGAGTGAGTTTGTCCGCAGCCTGCAGAAGATTCGACTGTAGCCCTCCCATGCGATCCGTCAGGCGAGCGAGACCCTCGACGGCGTGTTGAACGGCGCCAACCGCCGCGTTCACTGCCGCAGCGCCCTTGTTCATTCCGCCAATCGCCTCGCTCGATACGTCCCTCAGGGAGTTGATGGCAGTCGCCGTCGCTTCCGCCGTCTGTTGGTTGGCGTGGACCAGGCCAGAGACCCGTGTCTCCATGGCCTGGGTGACATCCGCCATCGACGTCCGGGCGTGATCCAGCATCGCGCCTTGTTGTTCAGCAAGGTGCCCGACGGTTGCCTCGACGCGCTCGAGAATGCCTGCTGTGCTTCCACGAATGGTGTCGGCCTGCTCACGTTGATGGAGCGTCATCGAGTCGATCAACTCACGCACAGCCTGTTGGGTTCCCCTGGTCGATTCGCTACTCACGCGCTGCATGTCGTCGACCAACGCGCGCATCGCGGCTTCGACCTGCGTCATCGATTGCGCGGTCTGCTGCATCAGACCGCTGAGATCCCCCAGCTGGCCCCCAAGCGTTTCGCGCATTTGGGCCATGAAGGCACTCATCAGGTTCTCGAGGACATTGCTGGTGGACGTCGTCTGCTGTCCGCTTGCTTGGCGCACTGTTTCGGCGAGATGAGACAACGGCTCCTTCAGGCTTGCCTCGATCTGCTGACCAAGATCCATTGAAAGCTGTTGCGTGGCCTGAATCTGGCGCTCGGTCAGATTGGTCAGAAGGACCTTGAGGTCATCGACCATGCTTTCCTTGAGCTGCCGCGTCTGCGTTGCGCTTTCCTGGGAGGCCTGCAAAAGACCCGACAGATACTCTTCGCCGACACCTGCGCGGAACAGGCTGTCCAGGCCGGCGGTGATCTCGCCCACCCATTTGGAACAGGAGGCATACAGCCACTTTTCGATCAGCGTGACCATCATGGCCAGGCCAATCGCAAGCGCCGAGAAGAAGAAGGCGCCCTGCACGTGACCGAAAAGATCGCCCAAACCTTTCTTCAGGGCGTCCGCATCAGCGTCGGGCCTGAATGTCAGCAGCCCGCGGATCAGTCCAGAAAAGGTACCGACAATGCCGAGTCCGGTAAACAAGCCCGGCAGATGCCTGAAGTACTCGGCTCCAATTCGCGGCTCAACGACCGTTTCCAGGCTAATGAATGTTTCCGCAGGGACCGTTGCACGAACGTCCCTGACCTGGCGCTCTCCATCTACCAAGTCGTACTGGTCATGAAGCGTGTCGTCGAACTCTTTCCAAGCATGCTGCGCGTGGCTACCAGCGAACAACGCGCTCAACTCGCTGCGGAGATCCGCTCGAGGACGTCCTTCCAACCCCCGAATGCGTCCAGCCAGCAGCTTCAGATCGTTGCGAAGACGCCAACCCCTGTAGACGTATTGCCACAAAAAATGAAGTAGCAATCCCGCCGCGATCACGCTCAGTAACGCAATGACAAAACTTCCCGTCAGATGGGAAAACAACGACTGCATCGCACGCCCCCGAATTGGCCCCTCAGCCACTCCCTCCAGGGTAGTGGTCGAGCCCTGATTCTAAGCGCTTGCCAGGAGAATTCAGTCCCCCGCTTGCTGAAGCTCCGCCACGCGAGCCCATCGCTTGCCCGCAACAATGCCCCAATTGCCCTGCGGATTCGGCCGACGCCAGCGCGGGATCGCCATCTGTCGCAAGGCACGTAGCGCATCCTCGAACGTGTCCAAGCGCCGCTCTTCTCCTTTCTCACCGACCGTAAATTGACCCGCGCGCAGCAGATCAGGGCAGAACCACGAGCCATCACCGGCGACGGGCACCAGAGTCGCGGGATCGAGTGTGAAAAATTTCCTCTCCGGTTCCGGATCACGCGGCGCCCCTACCGGGGGAGCTGTACGGATCTCAATCGGCGGTTCGTCATCCAGCTGGGCTTCCACAGCCGCCTGCACGCCCGCATCGAGGTTGACCCAGATGACCGCACCATAGGGATGGCGGTAGTGAACTGGCGTCGGAAGCGGTCGCGCGTCGACGAGCTCCCACGCTGTTGTCCATTTGGCTGCGCGCCCGGACTCGAACTCCGCTAACGGGACACGATGTTGACCCGCATGTGCGCGAAGCTGCTCGATGTCCAAGGGTCCCCGGCAACCGGTGACGCGAGCAACACCGACAACGGCGCCGCTGCCCTTTCGGATCAGGGCAATCAGTCCGCGAATCGCAGTGGCTTGGCTACGCATCTCCCACTGCTTATCGCCTCGCAGGATCATCGAAATCCACGGCTCGTCAACAACAAGTCCTTTCACGCTCGCTCCTTCCTGTCTGTCTCACCCTGCAAGAGTGTCGCAAAGGCATCTCAATTTGCGAGACTGGAATGCGAGGTCAAGCGGGACTCAGTGATTAAGCAACGACAATCGGCCCGTGATGCTGAGCCGCCAACCCAGGACGCAACCACTCTTCAAGCAACTGCGTTAAAGCGGTGGGAGCTGAGTTGGGCGCCAACACGTGCACGCCGACCCGATGCGCTGCTTGAAATTGAGGCTCCTCAAGCCAAGGCGCCCCGCCTCCCCTTGGAACAAGCAACATCGACATCGCGGCCCGCGACCCATTCCATCGAAGCGCGTCCTGATACAGGTGCGCAGAGCGCATGGCGTCCAAGACGTTTTGTCGACTTGTCCGGTACTTGGCATCAAGGACGAGCATCCTCCGCTGATCGCCATATTCAGCTGTTATCACGATGTCAGGGTGCAACTGCATGGAGACGCTTTGGAAGCCACTCTTATCCGCGCCACCTGGGGGAAAACACCGCTGCAGGCATGCTTCAACTCGAATGCCCGCCCCCTTGCCTATCAGCCTGATGCGATCGTTACCGTTGGAGGCATATGCCATCCTCCATTCGACAGCATCAAAAATCTCGCGCAAGGAGGCCACGACGCGACTGAAGCACCACCGCTCGTAGATTTCCCACGTAGGACTCAACCAGAGACTCTCAGCCCTTGTCTCACCAGCAACACCATGACGAAGGGTTGACCAGGCGAAGCGATAAGCACGCGCATACGCCGGGTGAGCGGAAATCGCGTTGAGGCCAGCGGCGGTGACTTCGGCACGACTCACCGAGGCAAATGGCTCAGACCTAGCAACTTTGTCCAGCGTTGCCGCCAACTCGCCTAAGAATTCCAACTTCCGTGAGAGTCTTGGTTGCAGCGGCGTGCGGGTTGCTGATTCCTCCTCCTTCGAAGCGACGTCCTGTAGGGCCGCGGCGACGTGGACGCAACGGCGACGCACCGCCAACAGCTTTGAGGCCAGCGCACGGTTGGCTGGATTATCGGAATCGTCGATCGAACGCATGACGTCGAAAAGGGGAATCACCCCATCCGCCAGCGCAACATTTCGGCGGAGGAATGCAGCGGTATCCGGGCGACGCAACAGTCCCCTCGCCGATCCGGCATCAACCCTGCGCACCTGATGATAGGGAACAAGTGCACGTTCACGCCGTAGCCTGGTCAATGGCTGAGCGGTGACTGCCTTGAGTGCTCCAACAAAATCGCCTGCGTACCGTCTGAGGCGCGCATATTCCAACAAGGGTGACGTCACCTCACCAGAAACTCCGACACTGGCTTGGGCCGCTTCTGTCCCAAGTAGCAGGCCTGGATCAAATCCATACAAGTCGTCCAGCATGGCTCGGAAGACGTCGTCACCAAGCTTTGTCTCATCGGGGCTTACATCGATTCTGTACTCTGCGAGTCGCTGACCCGTGGCCGAGACCAACTCGGCGACCACCTGGCCCGCATAGAATCCAGGCCGCCATCGCCACGCGTGAACGCCGTCGACCTTGATGGCCTCCGCAGGGGCTTCGTCGATGTAGAGGGATGCCCCATCGATAGGCGCAAGGAAGCAGTAGCTTCCCAACTCATGGAAACCTGTGGCAACCACTCCTGGCCGTAGTTCAACGGCAATGCCCGCCTGGCTAACGCAACGCAAGTCAACCATGTCAGCGCCAAAAGCGCGCGCTTCCCAGTTGGTGTAGATCCGTCGCCAGGTCTGCGACCTTGTTCGCCGATTCGGTAAGGTCCCGCGTACGCAAGACGCTTTCGACCTCTTCGAATGCAGCACGCAGCCGCTGCGTGTCCTCGCCACGCAACTTCGGCAAGACCTTCGAGTAGATGGCATGGTCCAGGGACGTCTTGGCGTCGAATGCACCGCCGGTCGTCGCCGCTTCCACGTAACCAATCACATCACCGATTGTTCGCCAGCCAAAATGCAGACGGACCGGACGCAGGGCTTTTACAAGTGTGCCAAGCACATCCCTGACCAATGCGCTGCTCGTGGCATCTAGGCCCGTTGTCTTCCAGCCTGGGAAGCTGTCAACGTCGATGTCCCAGAACTCGATGACCGACGCCCGATCCAGCACCTTGTCACTCAATCCATGCGTGGTCTCGTCCATGTTGACGGTCCCGATGATGACGAGGTTCTGCGGGTACGGGATCTTTGCCGGCACATCGCCCACCTCATCGCCTAGCGCGTGTAGCTCGATGTCACCACCGCTCTCCATCGCGGACAGTAGGGGGGCGAGGTACTGTTCTGGATGCGAGAGATTCATCTCGTCCAGCAGAACCGTGTAGGGGCGATCCGGATCGGCGTTGGCCCGGAGCAGGAAATCGAGAAACCCCGTGCGAACGTAGACATTGTTGTCGATCGGATTGACATAGCCCAGCAAGCTGCTCGGGTCGTGCCAGCCTGGCTGTACAGGCACGACATACCAACCGGCCTGGTCGGGTTGGCTTGCCCATAGTCCTTTTGCGTAGCACATCGCGAGCAAGGTCTTACCGGCCCCACTGAGCCCGGTGAGTACCGCGAAATGGCGACGCGGATGATTTCGATTCCACAGCCCTGCGTGCAACCTGGCAATCAGCTGCGGGCCGAAAGCAATCTGGGTCGGGAAGCTTGTGTTGATCGAAGCCAGCGATGGCAGTTGCGCCCACAAATCGTTCTTGCTTGGGACGCTGGATTCCGTCTCGCCTAGGGCAACCGACGTATTGGTGGCGGCCAATGCCCCGGGCGTCCAGTGGATTCGAGATGCCCATTCCTGGCCTCTATCGGTCAGATGGAGCACCTTGTTTGCGTCCGCTACGGCCAGTTCCATGCCCTTCACCCAGCCCACCAAGGCTGTCGGAGCGAAGTTGCTGGTCCAGCCAGGATTCACCTGCTGCAGGTTGGCGATGACTTGCTTGAAGGGAAGTGGGCTGCTGCGAAGCATGTATAGCAAGTTGTCGAAGCCGAGAATCCGAGTGAGTAGCCAGTCCGAGACCTCTTCTGGTTCGCCCGTTTCCAGCAAGGCTTCGCCTCGCGGCGTCAGCTCGAGATCATCACCAATCGCACGCAGCGATGAGTGCGTTGAGATTGGTCGCAAGCGACGATGGAGCCAGTTTTGGATTGACCGAGCGAATGTGCTCGAGGAAGTCCGCACGCTTGCAACCGTCCTTCGCAAACTCCAGCATGGCGAGCAGGCTTGGGATCAGTCCTGCGATCGCCAGCATTCCTCGGCGACGCCGATTCGCGGGGAGTGGGTTGAGTTTGGCATCCCCGGGAACGTCGCTTGGAACCTCTGTCGCATCAGTGCCGCGGTCTTCCACGTAGTGCACGAACAGAAGCCAGGGCAAGGTCATCCGCTCCTCTCGTGAGGATGGCTTGGCCCCAACAGCGTCCACACGCTCCAGAACCCTCTGATGTAGTTCGGTATCGTGTTCGATGCCACGGCTCAAACCCATCGCCCTAGCGAGCCGCCGCAGCTTGTTGATGTGAGCAACCGTCGTAAAGTACGTCGGCCAGAGAGATGCGAACACACGATACATCTTGAGCCTAGGCTTTCGGTCGGTCCGCGCCTCGACCAAGTTCGCCACTTCGTCCCAGGCATCGGCAAACCATTTCAGGCGATCTTCCGGCAGGGAGGGAATCGTCGATTGCTTCAGCTCCCAGAGCTTCTCTGCAATCTCCTTGTCGGCGATGACGCGGGATACGTTGACATGGCCCAATCCCGTCGACGAGATCGTGTCGTTTTCCCACAGTTCCTGCTGGAACATCTCACTTAGGAAGTCCTGGCGGTCAATGGACCCGACGCGCGACAGCCATTGCTTGAGTCTTTCCAGCCATTCGTCCAGATGATGATTTCGCCGATGTTGCTCAATCGCGCCCTCGCAAGCGCTCCGTAGCCCGTCGTCACTCTTCAGATCGATCGACATCCAACAGTACCCTCGTCATTCCTTCCATCTGAACGTCACGACCGAAGAAGGTCGACTCTCAATGTGACGCCTGCGCATTGCGACCATCAGCCAATGGAGGCCCGATTGCGATTGCGGGCCCAATCTTTAACAGCCTTCACGCAGTCGTCTAGCCGATCACGAATCTCATATACCCAGAATCGCTTCACTTCCCAGCCAAGCTCAATCAGCCGCTGATTTCTCAACTGATCGCGATGGCACAAGTCCCCTGTCCAACTCCTGTGATACTTCTCGCCATCGACCTCGATGTTCAAGCAACGCTCCCCATCGAATAGCGCGAAGTCGAGGTCGTATTGTTCCACTTTGAACTGTGGGATCGGCCTGAGCCCGGCGTTGTAGAGCGCCGCATAGAAGAGGTGCTCCCACTCCGATACGCGCTCGGGATTGGCCACAGCCGGGTATCGAGCGCCAAGGTCGTGACTTGCCATGGAAGCTGTCGAATGTGGACCACTAGTGTCTGAAATCGACTCCACGTGCTTCGAGAATTTGGCGAGATAGTCGACTCCACACGACGATGCCGCGGCGCGGTCACCGACCACGTGGAGTAGCCCACGAGCGCGCGTAATCGCCACGTTAAAGAGATTTCCGTTCGCTCTCAGGAACGAGAGCCCACCTTGTGGCATGCCCGCTGAGACGACAGGCGAGAAGAACATGACATCGCGCTCATCTCCCTGAAACTTGTGAACCGTGTCCACCAACAGCTCCGCTCGTGCGGCGACTGCCGTCAGCTGCGGATCATCCGCCACCGCGCGCTGAAGCAACGCCACCTGCGCACGGAAAGGTGTCACCACGCCAACCGAACCTTGATATCCCCTGTCGACCAGTAGGTCGCGGAGCGCCGACACAACGGCGGTTGCTTCAGCCGAATTGGAGGCTCCGCCGCCCCTGGGAGCCGCAACTCGCCCCCTGATGTCTTGCCACACGACCCCCGGTTCGGCATTTCGTGGTCGCTTCAGGCTGTTGTACTTCGTGGCCACGCGCAAACGATCTCCATAGAACTCGTGATTGGAGAATTCGATGATGTTCGCGTGTGAACGATGGTGATCACGCAAGTTAACGATGCTTTCCGAGCTGACGATTCCGGCAGCCAGGTCATACAACGAGTTGACCGAATACATCCAAGCCGCACGCGTTTCCACAAGATCGTACTTCTGCTGAAGCTCGCTTTCCTTCTGCTTGGTCAGCGAGCTGATGTGCTTCAGCTGCATCGGGTCTCCGATGATGACCGCGCGCTTTGCGCGGTACAGCAACGGCAGTGCCGACGCGATATCGCATTGGCTCGCCTCATCGATCACGACCAAATCGAAGTAGCCTGGCTCGAACGGCACTTTTCCGCGTGCAGAGAGAGACGTGACAGCCCAGCATGAAAACAGCTTGGTGACTTTTTGTTGCAGCGCCTTGGCACGGGCCCTAACGGTCGAACTGATGGTCTGCGACTCCGGTCCACTCACCAGCTGCAGGAGTGCGGCATAGTCGGACACATCTCTCCGCTCGGAAGCGGAAAGACGCTTTGGTGCAAGTTGAACGTAGTCACGCCATAGTCCAGCACAGTTCTTCGCAAGTTGCTCGCCGAGTTGCTGCCGTTGTCGTGCGATCTCCTCGAATGGCGGGCTGGCACGTAATACTTCCAACGCTTGTTGATACGCCAACACTTGCTTGCCCGCGTCAACACGTCGCTCCAGCTCCTTGACGGCCTCCAGATGCTCATCGAATGAAGGCATCTCCGCATCGCGCGGGAGTGAGGCGCCCAAGTGGGCGGCCAAGCCGTTCAGATTGGTGACTGCTTCGGACAGTGCACCGAGCCGAGCAGATCGATTCAGCTTGCCGAGCAGCCGTCCGAAGAAGCCTGCGCCACGGATGTCTGCCGCGGCGATTGCCTCCCGGTAACGTGCGATCGCTGCAGGTGCTGCCTCGATGAGGCTGCCGTCTAACGCATTGAATCGTTCCGCCCCAAACAGCCGCCTGTAGTCCTCCGCTGCCGCATCGAGCTGATCCGCGCGGTTGCGAGCCTGCAGCGTCCGATCCTGGGCGTCGTCTAGCTGTTTTATCCGCGCGGCAAGTTGACGATGGCGATCAAGACCTTCTTGATAGCTGAGCTCGTCGTCTTTGGTCACCGTTCCCGACAGCATGGCCGTCAGGTAGTCACCAAGCTTGGCCTGGTACTCCTTGGAACCCATGCGCAGCAAGACCGGCCTGTTGCCCAGCCCGTTGACACGGGCTTCCACGACATCCACAGCCTTGTTGTTCTTGCTGGCGAACAGCACCTTCTTTCGACGCCAAGCCGCATTGACCAGGAGGTTGGTCACGACTTGCGACTTGCCGGTCCCTGGCGGGCCGGTAACCACTGTTATAGGGGCGCCTAGAGCGGATCGGACAGCCTCACGCTGTTCCGAATTCATCGGCAGCACTTCGAGCAATGGCTCGTCGTCCACCGCCTCTGGCTCAGCCATTTGCCCCGTAAGCCACGCGCCGAGTGCTGTACCTGAGAGGTCACGCTCTGCCTTGCTTGCGAGTAGCTTGAGCTCGCTTTCCAATCCCTGGGTATAGGGAGAACGCTCGCCCGTCAGGATGACGGCCCGGTTGTAGATGCCCGCTGTCTGCAACTGCGAAAGTGGCGGACCCTCCGAACATGCCTCGAGGTCGATCGGTTCCTGCCAGTCCCAATCAGCGCGAACTTGCCCCAGCCGAACCAAGAGCTCATCCACTTCAGGCTGATCATCGATCGGATTGTTCATTCCGAGATCGTTGGCGAGCCGGGTGGCTTCCTCCATCATCTGGCTGGGATCACCTACCGCCAGACTCTTCAAGAATTTGAAGTTGGGGGTCGGGATCTCATCCTGCAATCGGTACGGGTCACCTGGTTGAGCAGGTAGCTCAATGGGCCAGAGCATCACGGGCTCCACCAAGAAACCCTCCCATCTCGCTGAGCGTTGCTTCCGCAGGCGGACGGGATAGCCGACGTAGGCGATCAGCTTGTTTCGATCTGCACGCACTTTGCCCAGGAGTCGGGCAGCACCTGGGGCATTCCACCAATCCGCGCTGGTCCCCGGGAGGGGCATCACGGGCAATTCGGCATAGTCCAAATCGAACTGGCTCGCCGCAAACGCGCTGACTCCCTCATCGCTGTCCTGGCCGATGCACTCGAGGTAGTAGCGCATCATCCTGGCGATTTCGGTGACGGGTTCGGTTGCCCGCTCGACTGGCGCAGCCGTCTGCCCGTTCAGGCTCCATCGATAGGTTTCGCTTTGGCGAGCACGACCAGCGAGATCATGCGACAGGCATCGATTGACGTCCCGTCGCTCGACGCCGAGCGCCGAGGCAATCTCGGCAGCTTTCAGATTCGGTCGCTGCTGCAACAGCGCAACGATGCGTTCAGCCAGTGTCATTGTGTGCCATCCCCTGATGTCCCACCAACGAATCGCCCTTCCTTACCCGTCCTCTCGAATATCCAGCGCAGGCAGGCCCGCCACGATCTTCTGGGTCTCCAGACTCACCGTGACCACGCGCTGGAATAGCTCCAGCGGGTACTTCGGGTCGCCCATGGTCTCGATGGCCCAGTCATTGGCGTCGTTGACGATGCCGCTGGCCTTGTCCACACGCACGGCTTGGCGTTCCATGACCCAGTCCAGAGCGGCCTTGCCGTTAACCACGTAGTCCCACGCCGCTTCCGGGATGCCGGTCATGGTGATCTTGGAGTTGTAGATCACCGTGCTGCGGTCGTTGACGGACTTCCCGGTCTCGGGGTCCTTCTTCTTGGCGAACTTCATTTTCTCGACGCGGTAGTCAGCGTCGGCAAGCTTGCCCTTGGTCTGAATATCGAGCGGGTACTTGTCCACCGTCTCGTAGTTCAGGTGCAGCGCCGCCAAGTCGCGACCCGCCTTGCTGAAATGCCAGAAGTCTTCCGCCTTCCTTACGCGCGGTATCCGCGGCAATTCCTTGCTCAGATTGTCGGCGTAGCGTTCGCGGTAGTCCGGCGAGTGCAGGATGCCGTAGATGTAGTAGAACAGATCTTCCTTGCTGATCGCCTCGCCGGGATAGGCGGACTGGAAGTGGGCGAGGCCGGCGTCGGTAATGGCGTCACGGCGGCATGGGCCTCCAGTGGCCTGGCCGGGAAACAAGCCGACGTCGGATTGTTGTGCCATTTCGTCGTAGATGTAGAGCGGAAATGCCTGACCATTGAAATGAAGCTGCACATCGTTCCAAGCACTTGTGACAACGCAGCTGAAGTCCTTGGCGCCATTTCCAGAAATGCTGATTGAGAGATTTTGAGAATCCGGGTCAGGAAAAAAGCGCAGCATTTGTCCAACGCCCTCGTTGAACCTGCGGCTGTAGTAGGCCCATTGCTTCGTAAATGGACGATATAGGCATGTGGCAACAGACCTTTCATCATGTCCAATCTTGCGCAGATTCACGAGCTCATTCTTCAGTGATCGCGACCAGCTAATCTTCGAAGGTGAGGTGTCGATGAAGGAATCAATAA
>CALMYW010000505.1 GCA_937873665.1 uncultured Sphingorhabdus sp. | reverse complement strand
GACAAGTCCGATTATCCGTTGCAGGACAGGCACTTTCGCTTATCAACACCCCGCTCCTGGCAGACGCCCATCATCGCCGCCCTGCAGACCGGGCTGACCAACCAACGCCCGCACCGAGGGCTACAACCGCATCGTCAGTGCGACACGAGGTCGCGCATATGAGTGGACTCGCGAAGGGAGGTCGACGATGTCGATCGCGTAGTTCCCGATCAGTGTCCGAGATCGGTCCCCGCCCCGGCGTGCGTCTGCAGGTCCTGCCTGTCAGGGGTGCGAAGCCCAGGGAAGAAGCCCAAGGGCCCCTGCTCCGTCTGGGGGAACGACCAGGCGAGGGGAAGACCGGACGGGCGAATGCGAGTGAACCCTCTGTGATGCCTCGTGACGGTTAACCCGAGGGGCGGGATGAATGCCTCGGGTCGAGGATCGGGCCGTTGGAGGAGACGGCGAGCGGCAACCGGTGATGACGAGCCGGTGGTAAGGACACCGCTGATCCCGGGGTATAGAGGGCGCCCACCCCGGTCGTGTCTCGTATGCGTGGAACGTGGAAACCCCGTCGGGTCCGGATCGCTGAGTTTGATCCGGTAGGCCGATCGTAAGAGGGGCGGAACTCCTCGGCGGGAACAGGATGCCCAAGAAGCGAAGGCCGATCGCCGAAAGGCAACGGGACTCGCGGCGATGTGTCGATCACTCCTGGCGACGGTCGCGGGGAACCGGTCGGATACCAGCCCAGCGTGGCTGGGCTCGAAAGGGCGCTGACGTGGGCAGGTGAGCCTTTGAACACCGAAACTGAGGACCTTGTGAACCGAAAGGGCAAGTTGGACACCGTCGAGGTGAACGGACCCGAGGGCGTTTTCGACTGGGACGCTGTGGATTGGCGTGTCCACGAACAGAACGTAGCGAGGTTGCGGCGCAGGATTTTCAAGGCAACGCGGGAGCAGGATTGGGCCACAGCCCGGTCGCTGCAGAAGTTGATGCTGGGCTCGTGGTCGAACACGCTGGTCAGTGTTCGTCAGGTGACTCAGCGCAATGCTGGACGTCGGACGGCCGGGATCGACGGGGAGATCGCCCTGTCACCGGAAGCGCGGGCGAACGTGGCGGTGCGGGTGCATGATTCGCGCTCGTCATGGGAACCGGTGCCGGTCCGGCGGGTGTACATTCCGAAGGCCAATGGAAAGCGCCGACCGCTCGGAATTCCGGCATTGTTGGATCGCTGCCATCAGGGCCGGGTCCGCAATGCTCTGGAGCCGGAGTGGGAGGCCCGGTTCGAGGCCCGTTCCTACGGGTTTCGGCCCGGACGTGCCTGCGCCGACGCGATCGGTTACCTACATGTCACGCTCAAAGGGTCGCAAGCCAAACGAGTGTGGATTCTGGATGCCGATCTGTCGGCCGCGTTCGACAGGATCGATCATCGCCGACTACTCGACGCACTCGGTTCGTTCCCCGCGCGGGAACTCATCGAGGGATGGTTGAAAGCCGGAGTGATCGAGAACCAGCGGTTCACACCGACTGAGGAGGGCACTCCCCAGGGCGGTGTGATCAGCCCGTTGCTGTTGAACGTGGCGCTACATGGGCTGGAGGAGGCCGCGGGAGTCCGCTACATCGCCACCGGCACCCATGCCGGTGAAACGCTTGCGGGCACCCCGATCCTGGTGAGGTACGCCGATGACATGGTCGTCTGCTGTCACTCACGGCAACAGGCTGAACAGGTCAAGGCACGACTGGCGGAATGGCTGGCCCCGAGGGGCTTGGCGTTCAACGAGGACAAGACACGCATCGTGCACCTCGAAGAGGGCTTCGACTTCCTCGGATTCAACATCCGTCGCTACCAGCGACGCGGTGGACGGCCAGCCAAGCTGCTCATCAAGCCAAGTCAGGACGCGGTCAAACGCATCCGGAAAAGGCTCGCCGAGGAAATCCGCCGAGCACGCGGTTCCAACGCGGGGACTCTCATTGTCCGACTCAACCCGATCATCCGAGGTTGGGCCGCCTACTACCGAGGAGTGGTGTCCAGCAAGATCTTCAGCTCGCTGGACAACGATCTGTGGTGGCTCACCTGGCGGTGGGCCCGCCATAGCCACCCCACAAAGCCGAGGAAGTGGATCGCACATCGCTACTTCGGCCGGTTCCACCAGTTCAGGAACGATCGATGGGTGTTCGGCGATCCCGACCATCCTGTCGGCGACCAGAGCGACACGATCGCGCACCTGGTCAAGTTCTCCTGGACCGGTCTCGTTCGGCACACCCTGGTCGCCGGAGGCGCGTCTGTGGACGACCCCGACCTCCGGGACTACTGGGTTCAGCGGCGACGCAAGGTCAAACCAGCGCTGGACAGCTACAACCTGCGCCTGCTCACCAGACAGGCCGGGCGCTGCCCACTCTGCGGCGACCCCATCCTCACCGCCGATCAACCGCCGCAGTCACCACAGGAATGGGAACGCTGGTGGCACTCCATCGTCCGACGGGCGATCGCCGCCAAGTACCTCACCCATGACAGGAACGACGGCAGCACACCGAACAGGAACCACACCCGGATCGTGCACACCTCCTGCCATCGCCGGCTCCACGCGACGAACGCAGGAGACCAGAACACTGCGTGTGTCCTAGCGGCTCGCTTGAGCCGTGTGCGGTGAAAGCCGCACGCACGGTTCTGAGGGGGGACCGCCGCAGCAATGCGGCGGTCCTACCCGACAACACGTCGGCCGCATCGCCTTCGGCTTCCGCAACCCCGACAACCAACGCCGCCGCGTAAGGTGGGCCTGCACCCGCCAATCACGGCGAGTCACACCCAGCCGGCACCAGTGCCACTGCTAAATGCGAAGAGCCGGTTAGGCAAGCTTTAGCGTTGCTCGAACAATTTTCTCGCCACTGTTGCGCGAAACCACATATCCAATTTTCTCCTTGAAATCAGTCCGCCTTGCTCTCGTCAATTCTCCTTCGGAATGGAGGTCGGCTATGAAAGCTTCAATTCCTTTAGTCGAGTCCAGGTGTTCGCCTGGGTAGTCCCTGATCAATTGTGGCTCAGCCAGCCCGCGTGATGCCCGAAAGTCTTCGAGGTCGTCCACGAGGAATCCGATAGGTCGATCAATTGCGAGATAATCAATCCAAACACTGGAGTAATCGGAGATCAGACCAGCCGAGGCGCCCAGTAGGCTGTATAGAGGCACTCGTTTCTGCATGAGATCCTCGTTGGTCAGGATCAATGCGTTGGGAACGGCTCTAGCTGTAGCATCTAGCATGTGCGGCTTTACTACAAGCGAGAATCCGGCTTCGCTCAGTCGTTCAGCAACCGTCGCGATAACGTTCGCCAAAGCGCGGTCACTGCAGGGATCTTTTGTATTTAACCAAGCGACGCGCCCAGTCGAGTCCTGTGCGACCCTGAAGGTAGGCATCCACATGACGAACGGCCTGGCGGAATCAATCCCGAGGGCTTCAAGTTGCCTTCGCGCCGGAGGTGAGAACATCTGAGACGTTCGGGGATTGCCGACAATTAGCAATTGCTCGTAGGGCATCTCAGACAAATCTGCTTTAATTCTTCCCATCACCACTGAGGACGCAATACCATAAGTAGCGCACGGACCTTTCAACTTCCGATCGGGAAAGTGCCTTCCGAGTTTGAAGCTATCGCCATGCCAAACATTGACTATCGGATGCCGGCGCGAAGGCGTCGGGCATCCATAGAGCCCGTGAGTATGGAACACGGCCCGCGCGCGCACGAAGGACCACAACGATGCCCAAGAGCGCGCCGAGGCTAATCTGCGAACACGCGCAACTGGGATTCCCAACGATTCAAGGTAGTAATCAGGCGGTGCATCAGGCCAGACTATGCAAGCGTCAGTTAGCTTTACGAGTGCCTTCGCCACCTCGACCGCGTTGCCTTCCGTCGGTGGCATACCATGTACAAATACATGGTCGCCTGGCGGAACCACGCGGAGCAACCCTGACAGCGCGCGCGCGGTTAAGTTGGAACGCAGTCTCTTCACGAACTCGCCTAAATTGCGGGCAGGCGGTGCTGATCTGCTTCGCATTCGGTCAAGGCTACCGGCACGATGAACAACCGATACGCAACGGTCCCAGTGGATGATTCTTTCGCGCGACCTATCCGACCTGAGTTAGGACACCTCCGCGGAATTCCTGAATCGAAATCGCTCTGACCTGGATATTTGGTTGTCGGGCGGAGCGTTTTGGCTTACTAAGCGGGTAGGGTCCGGTGGGTGTTCGTGCGCAAAGTGCGCACCGCCTCGGGCGCGGTGGCGGTGCAAGTGATGCGCAAGGCCGGCCGCCGGGACGTGCTGGTCGAGCATGTCGGTTCCGCCCATACCGACGCTGAGCTGGGGATTCTGCTGGAGCGGGCCCGCCGGATCGCCACCGGTGATCAAGACGTCCTGGATTTCGAGGTTTCCGCCCGTGCACAGCGGGTCGCCGACGTGGCGGACTGGCGCAGCGGCACGTTGACGTTGGCCGCCGGTGTCCCCAAAGGAGCAGTCGTTGCCCCCGGCCGCACCGCGGCCACCAGCTCGCGGCTGCTCTATGACGTGATCGGGGCGATCTATGGCTGGGTCGGATTCGACTGCGTCGGTGATGCGGTGTTCCGCGACTTGGTGATCGCCCGGATCGTGGAACCCACCAGCAAGATCGACTCGCTGCGGGTGCTGGCCGATCTCGGTGCAGAACCCATGTCCTACAAAACAATTCAGAGACATCTGGGCAAGGCCACCACCGGCAAGTACCGCGATCTGGTGGCCGCCCGCTGCTTTGAACACGCCGCGAACCGAGGCGCGCTGAGCTTGTTGTTATATGACGTCACCGTGCGCCGTGAGGCGCTTGTTGTTCGAATGGAGGTGAAAGACTTGCATCGAGAGCTCCTGCCGTAGCAGGGGTTTGGAAGCTGGGGGCAGCCTGGCCGGGGAGACGCCCGGGTGGGTGGGAGCAGCCCTGACAAAGCCGTGTCGCGTCAGTACCGCTGGATGGCGTGAGCGCGGCGAGCAATGCCGAAGAGGTACACGCGAGGAACCGGTGTCATCACCTGTCTTGACGTATAACCGCCTTCAACCCTGCGGATATGGGGCGGGCGCGGACAGCTGGGTGTCGGAGTGACGGGCATCCAGACCGCTCGGGGAGCGAGTTACTTTTCCCGGTGGGGCCGGCGGCGAATGACTACGGGGTAGCTGTTGGTGCGGGCCGCAGGCAGATAGCCGGGTGCCTCCTTCGGTGAGCGAACAGCGAGTGAACACGGGAAGGTCTCCGGCTTTGCCCGCAGGCAATGCGCAGCCAGCGTGGTGATGGCGGGCTGGGTTCGTCGTCGACCGATCAGGTCGGAGGCTGGCGGAGCCGCCGTAGTACTGCGAGTCCGGGAGAGCCGGACACATCGGGAAGGGCGGCAGCGACTATGGATAGGAGGTACTGCGATGGCGCAAGATGCGTCGGTGAATTCCGGCGCCGGGCCTCGGGCAGAGATTGCGCGGGATCGGGTAGCGCGGACGCAGATCAAGTATCACCGGTGGGCCAAGACCGACCGCACGGCGCGGTTCGGGGACTTGTTCAACCTGGTGTCACACCCGGACTACCTGTGGATGGCATGGACGGTGGTGGCACGCAACAAAGGGGCTCGTACTGCTGGGATTGACGGTGTCACTGTGCACCAGATCGAACAGCGTGGCGAGGTCCTGGCCTTCCTGTCTGGGATCGCCGCGAGCATCGAAGACGGCTCGTATCGGCCTGCGCCGGTGCGTCGGGTGTTCATCCCCAAGCCGGGTGGGAAGCCTCGCCCGCTGGGGATCCCGACTGTGACCGACCGGGTGGTGCAGCAGTCGTTGAAGATGGTGCTGGAACCGATCTTCGAGGCCGACTTTTTTCCGGTCTCCTACGGGTTCCGGCCCAAGCGGCGAGCTCAGGACGCGGTTGCCGAGATCCACTACTACGCCACACGCGGGTACCGGTGGGTGTTGGACGCGGACATCGAAGGATGTTTCGACCACATCGACCACCGGGCGCTACTCGCGCGGGTACGGGCACGGATCGCGGACAAGAAGACCGTGGCATTGCTACGTGCGTTTCTCAAAGCCGGGGTCCTCGATGAACTCGGCGGTCAGGACAGTACCGACGCGGGAACGCCTCAGGGCGGGATCATCTCACCGCTGCTGGCCAATATCGCGTTGTCCGCTCTGGACGAGGCAGTCATGGCCCCGTGGCAACCCGGGGGCGATCAGGCCACGCAGTGGGCTCGTCGCAAACGGATGCGCACCGGGTTGGGCAACTGGCGGATCGTCCGCTACGCCGACGATTTCGTCGTCATGACCAACGGCAGCCGAGATGACATGCTCGCCTTGAGGGAACAAGTCGTTGAGGTGCTCGGCGGGTTGGGTCTGAGGCTGTCTGAGACCAAGACCCGTATCACCCACCTCGAGCAGGGGATCGACTTCCTCGGCTTCCATCTCCAGTGGCGGCAACGTCGAGGGGGCGGGAAGTGGTACTGCATGACCTTTATCGCCGATAAGGCGTTCCGGTCGATCAAGCAGACCATCCGCCAGTTGATTCCACGCCGGTCTCCCCGGCCTTTAACAGCGGTAATCATCGAGGTCAACGCGGCACTGCGGGGCTGGACGTATTACTTCCGCCATGCGCTGGCCGGGCGACGGTTCTCCTTCCTGCGGTATTTCACCTGGCGAAGGTTCGTTGCCTGGCAGCGCGAGCAGCACCGCTGGAACTGGTCGAAGGTCAAACGATGGCTGCGCCGTGCCGACGGCAGCTGGAAAACCATCACGGCCCCAGGCGCGGTCCTGTTCGACCCCACGAAAGTGCGGATCGAGCGTTACTGGTACCGCGGGACAAAGATCCCCAGTCCCTACGACCCGATCATCGCCGCCTAACCGGCATCATCGTCGTGGAGAGCCCGTTGCGTCGAAAGGCGCACGGCGGGTTCGGCGGGAGGCCCGGGGAAACGGAGCAGCAGCAACGCTGTCACCGCGCCCCGGGCCCACCCAACACGTTGTACTTCGAGGCCGAGAGCGAAGACGACCTGCGCAAGGTCGGCTACTCCAAAGAGCGAAGGGTCGACCCGCAGATCGTGGTCGGGCTGCTGGTCGATCGCACCGGGTTCCCCCTGGAAATCGGCTGCTTTGAGGGCAACACCGCCGAGACCACCACCTTGGTGCCGACCATCACCGCCTTCGCCGAGCGCCACGACCTGAGCTCCACCCCGATGGTCGTCGCCGCCGATGCCGGCATGCTCTCGGCGACCAACCTCACCGCCCTCGATGCGGCCGGTCTGGGATTCATCGTCGGGTCCCGCAGCGTGAAGGCCCCGATCGATCTGGAATCGCACTTCCATTGGAACGGTGATGTTTTCACCGACGGGCAGATCATCGACACCGTCACGCCCCGGCACGCCAGAAGCAAGGTCAACGACACCGCCCATCGCGCCGAGCCGGTCTGGAACCCCGAGACCGACACCGCAGCGTGGCGGGCGATCTGGGCCTACTCGGCCAAACGTGCCCGCCGCGACCAGAAAACCCTCTACGCCCAGGAGGCCCGGGCACGGGAGGTCATCAACGGCGAACGCACCGTCAAATCCACCCGCTTCGTCAAGACCCACGCCGGGGACCGCGTCCTCGACGAAGCCAGCCTGGCCCGCGCGCAATCCCTCGTAGGGCTCAAGGGCTACGTCAACAACCTGCCGGCCGCCGTCATGCCCGCCACCGAGGTCATCGCGAAATACCACGACCTCTGGCACGTCGAGAAGTCATTCCGCATGTCCAAAACCCACCTCGCAGCCCGCCCCATGTTCCACCGCACCCGCGACGCCATCGAAGCCCACCTGACCATCGTGTTCACCGCCCTGGCCGTAGCGCACTGCATCCAGGAACGCAGCGGGCTGGCCATCGGCAACGTCATCAAACAGCTCCGGCCCCTGCGCTCAGCGACCATCACCATCAACGGCGCGACCCAGACCTTCCCACCCGACATCGCCGAACCCCAACGGAAAATCCTGGCCGCCCTCGGCATCAACATGGCTTACTAAGCCAAATGTCCGAACTCAGGAGACTATGCAAGCGTCAGTTAGCTTTACGAGTGCCTTCGCCACCTCGACCGCGTTGCCTTCCGTCGGTGGCATACCATGTACAAATACATGGTCGCCTGGCGGAACCACGCGGAGCAACCCTGACAGCGCGCGCGCGGTTAAGTTGGAACGCAGTCTCTTCACGAACTCGCCTAAATTGCGGGCAGGCGGTGCTGATCTGCTTCGCATTCGGTCAAGGCTACCGGCACGATGAACAACCGATACGCAACGGTCCCAGTGGATGATTCTTTCGCGCGACCTATCCGAGTGCGCTACATGCAGAACGCCTTTTCGCTTCTTGTGATAGCCTGTGACGGAGAGCGCCCATCCGTGCAGATGCGGTGTTTCGCCTTGCTGAGGTAATCTTAGGCGTAGTTAAGTGCCAACCCTTGGCAGGGAGGCCGCTAAGGTTACGTCCTGACGTGTTGGAGTTCTTGTCCAAGTGTGCGGAATTTTTGCGTCTAATGATCCCGGTGTACGGGACCGCGTAGTCGCGCCCCTACGAAATCGCTTGGCCTTCCGCGGCCCGGATTGGCAATCTCCAGTCGTTGAGCACAAGGGGTGGGTTCTGTACCATTCGAGGCTTTCCATCATCGCGCCCACCGAACAGTTTTCGCAACCGTATTTCTCAAGATCGGGTGGCGTTTTGCTGTTCAACGGAGAAATCCTCAACTACGCTTCTTTAGCGAGTCGGTACCGACTGCAAAATAACGGTTCTGATACCGATATTCTGGCGCAACTGCTCTCTCTGGCCCAGTTCGACCTCAACGAGCTCGAGGGATTCTTCGCTTTTGTTCACATTAATTCGAGTGGTCAACTGACCCATTGTGCGCGGGATCGATTCGGTGTGAAGCCGCTAGTTTACTATAGCTACGGCGACCGCATCGCCATTGCAAGCGAGGCCTCGGTACTCGCAGACCTCTACGGATTGCAATACGACCAAATGGCGTTGTCCGAGTATCGGCACTTCCGCGCGCCGATATTTTCGGGGTCTTATTTCCAAGGCATAACGGCGGCGGAGCCAGGGAGTTGCCTCATCACAGGTAGATACTTCGATCCCGCTCAGTATATCAGTTCGAAATATTCAAGACTTGCGGACGTGTCCGGTGAAGTGAGCGATGCGCTCGATGCATCGATCACTTCGCGCCTAGTTTCAGACGTGCCCGTTGGTCTTCTCCTTAGCGGCGGAGTCGATAGCAACCTCATCCGCGCCCATAGTGATCGAAGACTCGAATGCCTTACTAGTGGCTTTGACGGCGACTACGACGTTGAGTATGCGCGCGCGGTTGCAGATTCTGATGTCGAGATTGTCTCCGTGAGTCACGAATGCTTCCGCAGCAGACTCGAGGATATGGTGAGACTTCGCAAGGAGCCTCTATCGGTTCCCAACGAGGTGGTTTTGTCGTATTTGGCCGAGGCCTGGCGAAATCGCGGAGGTAAGGTTTTGCTGTCGGGCGAAGCTGCAGACGAGTTCTTCGGAGGTTATGATCGGATATACGGCTGGGCGCTATCGAGCACTGAATTTTCTGTGGATGGCTTTTTGGAGCGTTACTCTTACGCAGACTCGAAGAATATTTCTGAAGAGATACGGTGCCTTTTCGAGGATTTCTTCGCATCTTTGCCGGGAGTCAACGCTTTCGAAATGGTGCGGCAGTTTTTCCTTCAAAAGCATCTCCCGATCTTATTTAGAAGATTAGATTTTGCGCTCATGTTTTCGGGTGTCGAAGGTCGAGAGCCGTTCGCATCTACTCGGATGTTCGAAGTTGCTATGAAGATTGAACCCACAGATCTTTTTCGAGGCGGAGTTGGAAAGTTGCCATTACGAGATTTAGCCGCGGATAAGTTCGGGGCAGCATTTGCCTTCGCCCCTAAGGTGGGTTTTCCGATCGATGTCGGAAAGGTTCTGGGAGGAGAAACGACTGGCGGCAAGTTCGAAAACTACGACCTTTGGTTTCGAGAGAATATGAGCCTAATTTTGTGATTGTTGGCTACACCACGGGTGTATTTGATCTGTTCCATATCGGACATGTGAATATTCTGCGAAATTCACGCTCGCTGTGTGACAAACTAGTCGTAGGAGTCACGGTCGATGAACTCGTTGCATACAAGGGTAAGCGGGCTGTTATTTCCTTCGCGGATCGCATTGAAGTCGTTCGTGCCTGCCGATATGTCGATGTGGCAATTCCGCAACTGTCAATCGACAAGGTTGAGGCTGTCCGAAAATTAGGAGCGAATCGCCTCTTTGTTGGTGATGATTGGTACGCTGATCCGAATTGGCAAAAGATGGAGAAGGAACTGCAGACAGTTGGTTGCGGCGTTATTTACTTCCCGTACACTCACGGCACGAGCAGCACTTTAATTAACCAGACACTGCAAGAGCTCCGGACAAATCCATCTGTTGGGTAATGTAGGGGGTGGGTCAATCTGAGCGAGGGTATTACCGCCATGTAATTGATACCAGGATAGCTTGTTGGAGACTTTGTGAGATCAGTCGCAATTATTGGAACTCGTGGTTATCCAAGCTACTACGGCGGGTTTGAAACGGCAGTTCGCAAGCTTGGACCGTACCTCGCCGACAGGGGATGGCGGGTGACTGTTTACGGCCGCCGCGGTGCAACGGTCGGGGATTGTGGAGAAGCAGATAGCCGAGTGGAAGCACGTAACACATTCGGAGTGGAAACGCAGAATCTGAGCACACTTTCCCACGGCTTAACCGCCACGTTAGATGCAGCCATTCGACGCGCAGACGTTGCGCTTGTTTTCAACGTGGCAAATGGATATTTCCTCCCGGTGTTAAAGGCACGTGGCATTCCAGCACTGGTTAACGTTGACGGGATTGAGTGGGAACGCGCGAAGTGGAGTCCGCTTGCCAAACGTGTTTTTCGTCTAGGCGCCAAGTCTGCTGCAAGGTGGGCGAGTGTTCTTGTCTTTGACTCGCATGAGATTGAACGCTACTGGTCCGCTCAATTCTGTGCGAAGGGGATATTTATTCCGTACGGAGGTGATCCGGCGATTCATTCTCCGGTTCCGAGCGGTTTAAGGCACCGAGGTTATGTGCTGGTGGTGGCGAGATTTGTACCTGAGAACAGCATCCCGGAGTTTTTTGATGCGGTTCCGGCGATCAGCAGAGATTATCCCGTAGTGATTGTGGGAAGCTCAGGTTATGGCGGGGCTTTGGATGAGGCGGCTCGACGTTTGGCCGCTCGTCACGGGTCGGTCCGATGGCTCGGACACGTTAATGATGATGAATTGTTACTCTCTTTGTGGCAACACGCTGGTGTCTATTTCCATGGACATAGTGTAGGCGGTACAAACCCAGCGCTAGTTCAAGCCATGGCGGCGGGGGCACCTATTGTGGCTAGAGACACCGTCTTCAACCGCGAAGTACTGGGGCCGAATGGTACTTTCGCAGCACCCACCTCCGATGCGATCGCGTCGACCATCCTTGCCCTAATGAAACGGTCGGAAACCCTCGAAGAATTGTCGAGGTCGAACCTTAGACGCGCCGAGCAGTACTATAATTGGGATCAAGTATGCTATGCATACGAAGCAGCGCTTTCGCATTTGCTCGAATGCTAACTAAGTGCTATTACAATTGGGCCGAGGCTTACGATTCACGTGACCGCGCGTTGCGGTCGCAGCTAGCTCGTGACTACTAGCTCGGATCCGGATTCTCGACCGGTGGCATGCTGCCAAGCGTGAAACTGCTCAACCGTCTCCGGTCTTTGGTACTCCAGCTTGGTTCCTGCCTTCAGCCGGAGGATATTGTCTTGGGTGACCAACCCCTCGGGTTCGAAGGCGTGATAACTGTATGC
>CALMYW010000504.1 GCA_937873665.1 uncultured Sphingorhabdus sp. | reverse complement strand
TCTGCGTCAGCACGAACCCGAAATCGACCGACAGCAGCGCCTCGAACTGGCGCGGCGTGGTTTGGGCGGGATATTCGCGGATGCCGAAGATCCCGCCAAACGCCGAGGCATCGGCATCGCGCACTTCGATGGTTTCCGCCCCGAAGATCGTCCGCGAGCGGTAGAGCGCACCGCCGAGATGGCCGCGCACGACAGGGACGCGGCGGTGGCGACCCGTCATCACCATGTCGGCCACTTCCATCGTTTCGGAAAACATCAGCCCGCGATGTTCGTAGATGGCGCAGCGGCGCGGTTCGCAGCGCGCCATCAGTTTCTCGAAATCGCGGGCCTTGTCGTCGAGCAGCTCGACGAGCGCTTCGTCGAGTATCGGCCCGTGCGCCGCATCTTTGGACACGCGGCGCTTGAACAACTGGATGATCTTGTCGCCGCCGGTGGCACCTGGCCGGATTACCAATGTGACGAAGAAGCGGTTGATGAACATCCGCTCGCGGTTGATGCGCCCGAAATAAGCGCGGTCGAGATCGGCGGCGAAGCCGGAATTGAATTTGCCACCGGGATATTGATCGACGCGCAAGCGGATCAGATGCGTCCAGATCGACAGCCGTTCGTCGTGCAGGTTGCGGAGCAGCCCATTGAGCTTGGTATGCCAGTCGTTGAGATCGCGCACATCGGCGGTCTCGAAGGCGCGGCCCTGCAACTCGAAGGTCAGCATGATGTCGCCGGAATCGAGCGCCACCATGTCCTCGTTGATATGCCGTGCATAGGGCAGGAATTTGGCGGGGTCAGCCTCGCGCTGCGCCACCTTCAGCGGCACAGCGTTTGCCGAGGCGATCAGCTTAGCCATGACGGCCAAAGCCTTTGCGGCGCAGGCCAGCGAGCAGCAGCGGCGAATAGCTGCTGCCGCCCCAGAAGGCTCGATTGCGGTTGCCGAGCTTCGTCCGCCCCCACAGGAACAACAAGCGGAAGGCGTTGACATCGTGGCGCACGATCAGCCGCGAGATCGAATAGCCGAAGGCGACGACCAGCGCGGCATAGAGCGGGCTGTTGGTCCAGATCAGCACCGACGCGCTCGAAATGAGCAGCAGCACCGCCGCCTCGATCGGAATCCCCGCCCACAATGCCGGGCGTGTCACCGCGAGGAACAGCGTGTTCTTGGTCGGGGCTTCGTCGTCGGTCACGGCGCTATCCGGCGATCGCGCCGACGATCGCATCGGCCGAAAAGACGATGGCGATCCCGATGATGACCGTTACCAGCACGGCAGTTGAGGCCCGGCCGGTAAACCAGAGCAGGCCTGTGACGATCACGGCGATGACGGCGAGCGTGCGGAGCAGCGTCGAGGAAAGCAGGCCGCGAACCTTGCTGGCGAAGCTCTCCAGATTCTGCGCGTAGGCAGGATCGGGGTTTGCGAACGAAATGATCGCCGCCGCCGTCAATGCCGCGCCCCACATTATGGCGCTTTGCCGCGATTTTGGCATGGCATTGAACTTGGCGGCCAGACCTGCCCGCCAAGCTCCGATCCCGCGCCCGACTCTCTGGATGACATTCATATGCTGCTCCTCTCGGTCTCAGCGAGAATCTGGGTTTCGCGGTCGTATGCGGCGCGTTCGAAGACGTTCCACTTGGGCGGTGGAGGAGGGCGCGATGTGGTTGTTGGTGCCTGGGGCGCCGCGTTTTCCGAGATCAGCAGCTCGCGCAGGTCGCTGACTGCCGGTGCGGGCGCGGCAGGCATGGTCGAGGCGTATGATATGCCCGAGTTCGCAACGCCCGCATTGCCGACA
>CALMYW010000503.1 GCA_937873665.1 uncultured Sphingorhabdus sp. | reverse complement strand
GCCGAACTATCGAGCGCGATGCTCGGGGCCGAACTCGGACTTCCAGTTACGCACCTCGACAGCCACGCGAGCTATATCGAGCATTGGCTGAAGCTGCTGCGCGATGACGACCGCGCGATCCTTACCGCCGCCGCCAAGGCCGAGGAGGCCTCAAGCCTGCTGCTGAAGCTCGGTGGGCGCGCGCTCGCAGACGACGCGGCCGAGCCCGACGGCGTCGCACTCGCAGCCTGAAGGAGGGCATCATGGGCCGATCGGTTAGTTATCCCAGAGGCGCTCTGGTCGCTTTCACCGTACTGGACGTCGAAGACCAGGACGACTGGGACTTCGATTACGAATGGCTGCGCGGTGATCTAGCCGAGCGCGCCGCCGCCGCCTTTCCCTCGCTTGCCCCCTACGATGGCTGGCGCGGGCGCGAAGACCGGATCCTGATGCGCAACGCGTTCGCGGATTTCGGTGTTTCGGTCTATGGCAGCCTGGTTGCGGTCTGGATCGCCGAGCGTGACGATGGCGCCTACTGGGACCTTGAATGGCGCACCGCGCGCTCTCCCCGAGCGCAGCGCTGGCTTCGCCAGATCGCGGCGCGTTTCGATGCGCTGTTCGGCGACTACGACTGCCTTGGGCACATGTCGAACGGGGAGGGCGTCTACCAGAAACGCATGGCCACCTAATTCAGCATCTGTTCAAATGAACGATATATGTGTATATCCATCATTTGAAAGGACGTGTGATGGCAACTCTTTCGCCCAGACCCCAGCGTTCCGATGGCGAGGTGTTGACCTCGGCAGTGGCCAGGATTGCCGATTTTTGGGGTCTTTCCAACCCCAAGCTCGGCCAGGTGCTCGGCCTGTCTCCAGCAACGGTCTCGCGGCTCAAGGGCGGCAAGACCTTGCTCGATCCGGCTTCGAAGTCGTTCGAAGCCGGGCAGTTTCTGCTGCGCCTGTTTCGCGGTCTCGATGCATTGATGGGGAGCGACGATGCTGCTTCGCGCCGCTGGCTCGAGACGCCCAATCTCGATCTCGATGCACGCCCGCTCGATCTCATCGACAGCTTCAAGGGCCTAATTACCGTGTGCGATTATGTGGACGCCCACCGCGCTCGCGTCTGAGCTTGGCTCCTATCGCGGCAAGGTCTGGCGCGTGGTCGAGGCCCAGCACCGGATCTCGACCAACCGGCTTGCGGACAGCCTGGAAGACCAGGCCCGGCTCGAAGCACTCGCCGAAGCCGCGAAACCCGATCTCCCCAAGGCGGCCCAGGGCCTCCACTACTTGCTCGCCTCGCCGTTTCGCTACGGTCACGCCGCCGCCAGCCGCTTTCGCCGCGCCAATGAGCGACCGGGGATCTTCTACGCCAGCGAAGCCGAAGGCACCGCGATCGCCGAGACCGCCTATTGGCGTTTGCGCTTCTATCTGCGCTCGCCGGGTTTCATTCCGCCTTCGGCGACGACTGAACACACCAGTTTCACGGTCGAGGTTACGGCCGATCGGGCCATCGACCTGACACGCGCGCCGTTCGACCGCGATGCCGCGCAATGGATCGACCCGATCGATTACGCGCCTTGCCAGGATCTCGGGGCCGTTGCCCGCGAAGCCAGAGTCGAAGTCATCCGTACCCGTTCGGTGCGCGATCCGCAGCAGGGCTGCAACGTCGTCGTTCTCGCGCCGCAAGCCTTTGCCGCTGCCGCGCCGACGATCAGGCGGACCTGGCATCTGCGCTATGAGGGCGGCCGTCTCACCGCATTGGCCGCGTTCCCCTCCCGGGACCTTTTCGTCTACACAGGGGCCGATTTCGGTATCGCCTGACGCGCCGAGCCAGCTGGGACGGTCAATTTCCTGCGATGAGCGAAGTCCACGCTGGCAATGGCAAATCCCACTGGGGCAGCGCCGCAAGCGAGAGAGGCCCTGGGCCAGCCGGCGGTCCCCGCGCAACCCGGCTTGGCCAGGCCCGTGTTGGCCGGTCCCGATGGGCCTCGGCCTGCCCGCGCCAGCCCGGCCAAGCGGGTTCCCCTGCGGTGCGCGATGCCGCCCATGGCTGGCCCTGACGGGCTCTCGCTGGCGCAGCCACCAAGCGGGTGCGTCAGCCTCACACCAGTCAGGAGGACACGCCCATGCCCATCACATTTGCCGACCAGTTCGCCGGTCTCGATCTCGCCGGATTTTCGATCGGTCCCGCCCCGGTATCGGTGACCGACTTTCCGGTTCGCGAGGCCGTCGTCCAGACGCTCGAAGCGGTCTGGTCCGATCTTTTCGCATTGGTTTGCGGGACTGCGCTCGAAGCCGACGCCGAGGACCTTGGCTGGGCCTTCGTCAATCTCTTCCACCGTTCCGCCGAGCGAAAGTCGGGCGCGCTCGACCGCGCTACCGACGAAGTCCGCGCGCTGGTCGCGACCGCCGATGGCAGCGAAATCCACACATCCGAGCTCGAAACCCAGGTCGAGCGGGCGCAGTGCGCCGAAGCCTCGATGCTGGCGCTCGAAGAGATGCGCGAGGTCGCCGCTGGCCTCTACCTCAACGAGTTCGGTTCATCCTGGAAGCCGGTCTCAAGTTCGCGGTTCAACCACGGCGCAATGCTCACATCCGCGCTCGTCGAGGGCCGCGACTTTCTCCGAGCCCGGGCCGAATCCAAGCGCCGCGCGGCGATGCCCGTAGGCACGCCGGTGGTATTCGCCGGCGGACGCACTCGCCATGCCGATGAAGCCGACGCACTCATCTTTGCCAACAATGTCTGGGCGACCCTCGACAAAGTCCGCGACCGCGTTCCCGACATGGTGCTGATCCACGGTGGCGACACCAAGGGCGTCGACCGCCTGGCATCGAGCTGGGCCGAGCGCCGCAATATTCCCCAGGTTACCTTCTCGCTCGACATGCGGCTTGGCGCCCGTGCCGGGTTCAAGCGCAACGAGCGGATGCTCGCCCTCGATCCGCGCTATGTCGTCGCGTTTCCAGGCAACGGCGTCCTCGAACGCCTGGTCATCGAGGCCAAGTCCCGGCGCATCACTGTCGTCGATCGCCGTGGTCCGCTGGGGACCAATCCCAAGGCAAAGCCAGCCTGAATCCAAAAGAACGGCGGCATCGCTCGATGCCGCCGCTTTGAAAGTCAGGATCTCTTTCGAGTCCTTCGGGTCGCAAGATGTCGATAAATCCTGCGGCCGATTCTGTCCTTGTATGATTTCGCCATTTTGCGAACGATTCCGAAATGGGCACAGCCGGGCAGGCGTTCGTTACCGTTGTGCTCAGCCGTGAACAGTCTCTCTGCGTTCCAGCATCGCCACGAACTCGGCGATCTTGCGCGCGCGCGTTTCGGGACGTTTCACGGCCCCGATCCGGTAGAGCACCGCATAGCGATTGGCCCCGGTCAGCGTAGCGAAGAACGCTGACGCGCTGGGGTTTTGATCGAGGGCTGCTCTGAGGTCAGCAGGAACTTCGATCCTGCTGGCCGGGGCATAGGCAGCCTCCCAGCGGCCGTCCGCCCTGGCGCTGTCGATCTCGGCAAATCCGCGCGGCGTCATCCGTCCATCAGCGATCAGTTCCAAGGCCCGTGTCCGGTTGACCTCGGACCATTTGCTTTTGGCCTTGCGCGGGGTGAACCGGATCAACCGGCTTTGCGCATCGTACTTGTCGAGCTGCCCGTCGATCCAGCCGTGACACAGCGCGAGATCGATCGCTTCGGCCTTGCTCAGGCTCGCGATGCCTGCGCCTTTCCGAGCGAACCGGAGCCAGGCCCCGGCCGCATCATCAGGCTGCGCACTGAGCCAATCGCCGAACCCTTGCGCGGTCTCGAACAGCATGATCGGCAAACCTGATCGCATCTCGCTCATGGGCCGCAGCATAGGTCGGAGCCGGCGCAAGGGAAGCTCCTTCGCACCAGCCCGCCGAGGCGTGCGGAACACAAATCGGCTGCCTCGGTCCAGGCAGACTTCACGGTCGGTTTGGCGCTGTCCACGATATCGTTTCGCTCCAGGTCTTGCTCATTGCCCGAAGGCTGCAGTGCAACGACTGGTCCTTAGTGTTGCGTCCTTGGGGGTGGCGGATAGGTGCCGAGACAACCCCACGAGGGCACGAACAATCGAGGTCAAAATCTCCCGAGCGAACACCCCGGACCACCCGGCTTCTTCGCGAACCGTCCCTTGAATCGGCCTTCGCCCAGACGCAACCCGCGGGCGCTGTCCGGCCGTGTTGCCGCCTGTTGGGCGGCTGCCCGCACCACCCGGCCCGGCCCGGGGTTCCCCTTCGGTGCGTCTCGTCGCTGGCCGCTTCTGCACTTGGGTTCGCAGCCGGGATGGTCCCGGATGCTCGTTCAGGAGAAGACCCATGACCAATCTCGTTATCCTCGTCGGCCGCATTGCCCGCGATCCCGAAACCCGCACGACCCAGAGCGGCACCAAGATCACCCAAGTATCCGTCGCGACCGACCGCCCGGCCCGCAAGGAAGGCAAGACCTACAAGGACGAAAACGGCTACACGGTGAAGGACAGCGAATTCCACCGCGTGACCTGCTTCAACGGCCTCGGCGAGAACGTCGCCAAGTATTGCACCAAGGGCCAGCTGGTGACCGTCGAAGGTCGCATCCACTACACCCAGTGGGAAGACCAGAGCGGCACCAAGCGCTACGGCTGCGAGATCATCGCTGACAAGGTCGATTTCCTCTCGAAGGGCAAGGCCGGCGGCAACGAAGGCGCACCCGACATCGACGAGGACTGACCGGTCCCGAACTCCGAAAAGGCCCCGGCGGCGCGAGCCACCGGGGCTTTCGTTTTGCGTGTGCTTAGAAGCGGCTGCGTGCGGGCATCGAGCCCGCGCGCAGCCGGATCGGGCAGGTATCAGACAGGCATCAAGCGGACTTTGGCGTGGAGGCGAGGCGCCTCAGGCTTTCCTCGATTCCGAGCATCATCGACTGGCGGATCAACTGCCGCATCTGCGCCGGCTCGAGCGCTTCAGCGCCGCATTCGAGCAGCACCTTGCTGAGTTCCGCTGCAGCGCGTTCGCGCAGCTTTGCTTCCTCAGCAGCGAGTTCCTCGCGCTGGCGTTGCACTTTCAAGAGCGCGTCGCGGGCGCTCACTTTGGACCTGGCCATGGATCATCCTTTCGCTGGCCGTTGGTCCCCTCCTGCTTGGGTCTGTGACAGGTCGAGGGCTTGTAGGAAAACACTTTGTCGAGAGGGCAGTCCGCGACCGAGAGGGAGGAGGGCTCTCTCGCGAGATGGCCAAGCATGATGGAGGCTTTGGGGCCGCGTCAAGGACGACGGGGCCCCACCATTTTGCTCAAGGGCCAAGGCCCTTCCACAAAATCGTGCCCCCCATCGCCGCTACGCGGCCGCGTGTTCCACGCGGTCCCTGACCCGTCCCGTCGCCCCCATCGTCCGCGCCCCTGATGCGAAGCATCGAACATCAGGAGGTTTGCCATGATCGTATCTGCTGTCCTTACCGCCACGCCGCTGGAATTCGACCAGGCCGCGTACCTTGCCGCGCTGGACCGGGCCCATGCCCGCTCCTACCACAGCTACTTCAACCAGTATGTTCTGACCGATGATGAAGCAGGGTTCATTGCCATCGACGAAGGCGACTATGGAGCACTGGCACCCAGGCTTTACGACCGGATCGTCGAGACCGTGCCGAGCAAACTCTGCGACGAAGAATAGCCGCAACTAGCTTACCGACCACCACCGAAGGGGGAGTCCGGTCATCCGGGCTTCCCCTTTCGTTTTGCTTGGAACCCAGGCCTGATCTGGGTCGGAAATGTCTCCGATCGCGCGCCGCATTCATCCCGCCGGTAGCTGGTTCGAGGACGTGCAATCCGGTTCAAGCCCAAACACTGGTACCGCACTTCGAAGTAGGGGACAGGGGGCACACCCTACGC
>CALMYW010000502.1 GCA_937873665.1 uncultured Sphingorhabdus sp. | reverse complement strand
GGCTTCCCTCAATGGATTTGCCTCCAGCCTGATCGCGGACCGGATTGCGGAAGACCCGTACCGCCTGCTGGTGGTCGCCGACAAGTTCCTGACCGGGTACGACGAACCGCTCCTACACACGATGTACGTGGACAAGGGCCTATCCGGAATCAAGGCCGTGCAGACGCTGTCGCGGCTCAACCGGGCGCACCCGAAGAAGAGCGAGGTATTCGTCCTCGACTTCATGAACGACGCCGACACCATCAAGGGCTCATTCGAGCCCTACTACCGAACCACGCTGCTGTCTGACGAGACTGATCCCAACAAGCTGCATGACCTGAAGTCCGCACTCGACGGCTACCAGGTCTATTCACCTGAGCAGGTTGAACGCCTGGTGGACCTGTTCCTGGCTGGCGCGCAGCGCGACAAGCTGGATCCGATCCTCGACGCCTGCGTCGCCACCTACAACGAACTGGACGAAGACGCGCAGGTCGACTTCAAGGGCAAGGCCAAGGCGTTCGTCAGGACCTACGCCTTCCTCTCCGCCATCCTGCCGTACACGCAAGCGGACTGGGAGCGGCTATCCATAGTGCTGAACCTGCTAGTCCCCAAGCTCCCGGCACCTAAGGAAGAAGACCTGTCCCGCGGGATCCTTGAAACGATCGACATGGACAGCTATCGGGTAGAGAAGCAGGCAGCCATGAAGATTGCGCTTGCGGATGCAGATGGTTCATTGGACCCCGTGCCGGATGGCGGCGGTGCCGGCAAGCGCGACCCTGAGCTGGAGCCGCTGTCCAACATCCTCAAGACCTTCAACGACCAGTTCGGCAACATCTCCTGGCAGGACGAGGATCGCGTCCGCAAGCTGATCACCGAGGATATTCCGCAGCGTGTGGCTGCAGACACCGCCTATCAGAACGCGCAGGCCAACTCTGGAGCGGCCAATGCCAGAATCGAGCATGACAAGGCGCTTGGTCGCGTGCTGATCGACTTCATGAAGGACGATACCGAGCTGTTCCGGCAGTACAGCGACAACGACAGTTTCAGGAAGTGGCTTGCGGATACGGTATTCGGGATGACTTATCGCAAGCCGCCGGAAGGACATGCGCCACCGCCGCTTTGATGACGTAAAGCTTCAAGCATCTGGATTTGAATTCGATACGTATAGGGGAACTGACATTGCAGACTGAGAACGAGCAGATCGAGCAATCGCTCATTGACATGGCGGTAGAGGGCTGGCGTTTTTCGCGCCTGTTCACCCGCGTGATCAGCAAGCTGGATGCAGGTGAGTCCGGTCGCTACCTCAATCAGGTTCGCTACTTCCAGAAGAAGATGGAAGAGTCCCTGGACGCCAATGGCCTCAAGTTGGTCAATGTCGAGGGGCTTCCCTACGACGCGGGCGTTGCGGCATCCGCCCTCAATCTGGATGACTTTGCCGCGGATGATCATCTGATCGTCGATCAGATGCTGGAACCAATTGTCATGGGGCCGGAAGGCCTGCGAAGGGAGGGCTCGGTGATGCTCAGGAAGGTGCAGCTGTGAAGTACGTCGGTATCGATTTGGGCACGACCAACAGTGCCATCTGCTCCTTTGACGGTGAGCGGATTCATCTCTACAAGAGCCCTGAGCAGCACGACGTCACGCCATCTGCGATCTTCATCGACAAACGCGGCGGCAAGTACATTGGTGCACGCGCCTATCGGAATTCAGCTCGGAGTCCCGGCAACTCGGCCACGCTGTTCAAGCGGTTCATCGGTACGAGTACGCCGGTGAAGCTGCCAGCGGTCAATGTGGCCATGACGCCTGAAGAGTGCTCGGCTGAAATCCTGCGAGCCCTGTTCGGCTACCTGCCGGAGGAGGTTCGGGGTGCGGGCGACACTGGCACAGTAATCACGGTGCCTGCCGCGTTCAACCAGATGCAAAAGGACGCCACGATGGCTGCGGCCGACATGGCGGGCATTGGCCGTGTTGCATTGATGCAAGAACCGGTCGCAGCCGTGATGAGCGTGATGCGGCAGAGAAAGAACGATGGCATCTTTGTTGTGTATGACCTGGGTGGCGGCACCTTGGACGTCGCCATTGCCGACAGTACGGGCGGAAAGGTGAATCTCCTTGCACATGGCGGCGTAGCCATGTGCGGCGGTCGAGACTTTGACCGCGCCCTGTTCGATAACGTCGTCAAGCCCTGGCTATTTGACAACTTCGACCTGCCAGACGACCTGAGCGCCAATCCTAAGTACAAAACACTGATTCGAGTGGCGACGCTTGCCGCAGAGCAGGCCAAGATCGAGCTCTCCCAGAAGGAGGAGGCCGTCATCAATGCGCCGGATACCGAGATAGGCGTCCGCGACGAGGCCGGTGAAGAGATCTACCTCGACATCCCGATTGAGCGCCAGCGTTACGACGAGCTGATCTCCGCAAAGGTCGACGAATCCATTCATGCCACACGGGAGACACTCGAGAAGGCTGGACTTACCGCCAATGACATCGAGCGGATCGTGTTCGTCGGCGGCCCTACCCAGTACCGTCCGCTTCGTGACAAGGTCGCCCAGGAACTCGCCATCGCAGCCTCTACCGAGGTCAATCCGATGACGGCTGTTGCGGAAGGCGCGGCGGTGTTCGCCGAGTCCATCGACTGGAAAACGCAGGCACGGGGACGCAAGAGCGCACGCGGAACCATCAGCGCCGGTGGCGGCCTGGATCTAACGATCAACTACAACGCGAGGACGCCCGACATCAAGGCCCGGGTGGTACTCAAACTCGGCAAGGGTTCTGCCGCGGGCGCAGAGTTCCAGGTGGACAGCCTGGATACCGGGTGGTCATCCGGTCGTATCGAACTGAAGGACGGCGCCGGGGTGGAGGTAGCCCTGACCAAGCCCGGAGAGAATCTGTTCAAAATTTTCGTCTTTGACTCCAATGGCGCACCCATCGCGCTGAAGGAAGACAAGATTGTCATTTCACGTACCGCCGCGAGCATTGATGCCATCCCCGCTTCCCACTCCGTTGGCGTGGAGGTAAGGGAGAAGGGGCGCCCGGAACTCGATTTCCTGGTCAGAGACGGTGACCAGCTGCCGAAGAAGGGAAGGAAGGTCTATCGGGCCGACGAGACCTTGAAAGCCGGTGATGCCGGATCCCTCAAGTTCAAGCTTTGGGAGGGCGAAATTTCCGATCCGATTACGGACAACCGCATGATCGGAATGTTCGAGATCAAGGGCTCTGACTTTGATGATGGTGTCATTGCGAAAGGCGCCGAGCTCGTCTGCGAGTACGAAGTGCTCGACTCCGGCAACATTCAGATGGAGGTTTCGGTTCCGTCCATTGGCGGTTCGTTCCATAGCGGACGAAACTTCTACTCGCGTCAATCTGGGCAGCGCGACTATTCCAAGGAGTCAAAGCTCATCGAGGAGCAGTCGGAACACGCACTCAGTCGTTTGGAGGAGATGGAAGGCAAGGTGTCGGATCCGCGCTTTGATCAGGCGCGGGAGAAGCTCGAGCAGGCTGAGGCGATCACCCGCGGCCAGCATGATCCGGAGAACGCTAAGCAGGCAGACGATCTGGTGCAGGAAGCCAAGAAGCTGCTGGCCGCGGTGCGCAAGAGCAACCTGAAGGATATTCGTCAGCTGGATCTTGACCATGTCATCGGATTCTTTGACGAAGTAGTGCGGCAGCATGCTCGACCTACTGAAGCCACGGCATTCGACAACCTGGCAAGGACGTCACAGCGCGCCATCGACAACAACAGTGGTGACTTTGAATCGCACCTGGATGAGCTACGGGGGCGCAACTTTGAGATTCTGTGGCGCCAGGATTGGTTCGTGATTGATCGCTTCAAGATGTATGCCGAACGGACATACATGTTCCAGGACGTCAACGAACACGCCCAGTTGATTGCCATTGGTGCGGAGGCGCTCAAGGCCAACGACATCGACAAGTTGCGAGCGGTCGTTGGAAAGCTGTCGTCCATTCGAATGGGGGCTTCCAGTGTCGACGACATGATGGAAGGCTCAAACATCAGGCGAGGTTGATCGTGGCTATTGATGCTTGGTTACCCAATGGGTTCCTGTTACCAGATGGCGCAAAGATCGGCTCCGCCGCGTTTGAAGGTGCCGGCTGGCAGATCTTCGGAACTGCCGGGAAGGGGCATGCCCTGGTGGTTCACCAAGAGCTGGCAGATCGCTGGCTCTCCGCTGACTTGATTCATGACGGGGAGTTCAGTTTCTTCAGGTTCGGGGAGTACGACTTCCAATCGATATCTTGCGGTACTAGCCAGGTCATCCTGCCCGTTAGTGAGGCTCGGTCTCCGGATACCAAGGTCGAGGCCCTGGCCTTCGCGTTGGCCTTGAAGGCGACTCGCGAAATTGATCCGGCATCGCCACTGCAGGATGCCTTGTACGTGGAGAAGATCAGCCGACTTCTCCCAACGTACAGCATCAGCTCTCAGGCCGATGATGACGTTGTTCTTGGGTACTGGCTGACCGGCGGCGCTCCCATATCTGCCAAGTCCTTCCGTAGATTGCGACAGACTATGAGCTGGTTGGGCGCGAGCCACCTAAAGGATGTCGTGCAAGCGGCTGGCTTCGAGGTAGGGGAAATCATTCCACTGCAGCGCAAGCAAGCGCCTCCTACCGAAATAACGGAAGCTGCGCCTGCCGAGAAGGTGGAGGAAGCTAAACGCGACAAGCCGGAACCCCAAAAGGTCTTCGAGCTCGCTGGGCGTCCAGGGCTGGCAGCCTTCTTCAATGAGCACATCGTCGACATCATCCTGCATCGCGACCGCTACAAGGCACTGGGTATCGAGTTCCCATCGGCGGTGATCCTTCACGGTCCTCCGGGTTGTGGCAAAACCTTTGCGGTCGACCAGTTGGTGGACTTCCTCGGCTGGCCGAGCTTCCAGATCGACGCATCGAGCGTCGCTAGTCCCTACATTCACGAGACCAGCAAGAAGGTTGCCCAGGTATTCGACCAGGCAATGGAGAACTCGCCGTCGGTCCTCGTGATCGATGAGATGGAAGCATTTCTAGCCGATCGCGAGATGGGTTCGGGGCATCATCGGGTCGAGGAAGTGGCGGAGTTCCTGCGCCGCATCCCGGAGGCCGTGAAGAATGACGTGCTGATCATCGCCATGACCAACCGGATCGACATGATCGACCCCGCAATCCAGCGCAGAGGCCGCTTCGATCACGTCATCAAGGTGGATTTTGCCAGTGAGACTGAGGTGCAGTCGCTGCTGGACAAGCTGCTGTCCTCCTTGCCCACAGAGTCGCACGTGGACTCCAAGCCACTGGCGAAGGCGCTGGCAGGCAGGCCGCTGTCGGACGTCTCTTTTGTGGTGCGCGAGGGCGCGAGACTGGCAGCACGATCCGGCAAGGATCGGCTGGATCAGGCAAGCCTGTTGGCTGCGCTGAACTCCTCACCGGCGAGGGAACGTGAGGGTGGTGGCCAAACCAAGCGGCGGATCGGTTTCGTTTAAGGGGCGAGGGTAGTGACAGGGGAAAATGACGAGCAGGAGAAGGGGGAGGGCAAAGGCTTTGCGGGCCTTTCCTCGCTCGTGTCCAATGTGGACACGACGCCACCACCTCCTATACCCAAGAAGGAGCCTGCGGCGCCTGGGCCGAGCGCCTCGCGTCCAGCCACGCAGGCCACTCAAACGAAGCCGCAACCACGCCAGACGTACCAGCAGCCGCCTACGCAATCGTCTCAGGGCTCGTCCGGTGGCAAGTGGCTGTTGGGCATCGCAGCCGTCATCGGCGTGCTCTGGCTGATTGGCCAGTTCAACAAGCACACCATGGCGCCGGTTTCCGCCTACTCGGCTCCCGCGCAGACCGCCACGCCAATCTACTCACAATCGCCAGATGTGCCGGAAGCACCATCCCGCCCCCAAGAGTCAATGCCAACTGTTGGTCAGGATCTGGTGTTTTCAATGGCTCAGATTCGCTACTGCTTGGCGGAGGACATCCGTATGGAGGGTGCGAAATCGGCTCTCAATAACTACATCGACTTAGACGTTGATCGCTTCAACGCGATGGTGGCTGATTACAACAGCCGCTGCGGGAGCTTCCGCTATCGAAGCGGTGCACTGGAAAGCGCGCGTAGGGACATCGAGCCGTACCGAAGTCTGTTCCAGAATGAAGGTAGAAGCAGATTCGCTCGTACATCTACCAGGTCGGAGTCAGTACCGTCGCACCCTCCTCCGAATTCGACCGTGCAAACCATTCAACGCAACCTAAATGAGCTTGGCTACAGCGTCGGAACTCCGGATGGGGTGATGGGGCAGGGCACTCGTTCGGCCATCATCTCATTCCAGCAAGACAGAGGTTTGGCGGCTACCGGCCTGGCAGATCAAGCGTTGTTGCTCCAGCTAGAGCGCGCACATACGCCCTCTGCCGCAGCCGCGACTGCAACTGCAGCTACGACTACGGTTTCTAAGTCCTCTTCTACGCCGACACTGGCCACTGCCCCGATACCCCAGCCACAGCGATCACTATCCAGCGGGAAGCCTGATGTCTCGATGGCCAGTCCTTCAGAACAGGTTGCAATCGAGAATGCGTGTGGCTATCACAAACGCGTCAATGGGCCGGCCGACTATTACCGATGCCAACAACTAGAGCTGGCCAAATTAGCAAACTCCGGTGGCCAGCCGGATCTATCTCGCGTCAGTGCATCAGAGAGAAATTCCATCGAGAATGCCTGTGGCTA
>CALMYW010000501.1 GCA_937873665.1 uncultured Sphingorhabdus sp. | reverse complement strand
CGGCGTTGACCTTGATGGCCAGGACTTGTTCGGCAGTGGGGGCGGTGAATTCCATACGGTCTTTCCGGAGGTAGGAATAGGGCAGGTCGGTCCCATTGCGAAAGCACAACGAAATGCCGCACAAACTGACGGATCAAGGCTGCCTGTAAACGTGTGATGCCCGGACAGTACCGTCCGGGCATCCGGTCATCCAGTCATGATGAAATCAGTTCTGGATCAATTCTTCGCAGATGCTTTCGATCGGTGGATCGTTTTCAGTGAGCGCCTCCAGCGCTTGCATCGGCCCGCGCATGACGCGCAGAATGTATTCGCGGATCATGTCACTACGTTCGGCCGCGGCATTGCCCGCCGGAACGAATGCCTCGATATCAGCGCGCGAAATCGTACCCTTGGCATCGAGCAGGCGCTCAACGGTATCCAGACGCTGGCGCATTACCGATACTTCACCAACCAGTGACAACAGGATCGAATAGATCTCTTCGTTCTGCGGATCGGCGAAGTAAGACGGGCGCTTACCCTTTGGCTTGCGATTGGCCAGAACCATCCAGTCCAGATTTGCGTCAGTCATTTCGGTGCGCCTCCCTTCCAGGCACCATAGGCGTGCCAGGCCGCAGCGCGGCCGTGATCCTCGGTCTCATCGGTTGCCGCTTCAGGGAAAATTGCCCGATCGGCCACCGCCTTTACGGCGGCCACGAACAAATCATCCTTGCCAAAGCCGGCCTCGACCATTTGTTGCTTGAGATCGAGCGCGTGCATCGCCGACCAGAACGGTTCGTTGTTGTTGAACGCGTCCCAATCGCGAATGAACTGCTCGTACAGCGGCATTTCCGGAGAGTACTGTGGCTGCTCCACATGCAGCATCAACCCATGCGGCGCCAGCACTCGGAAACCTTCGCGAATGATCGCGGGCAGCGCCTTGCCGCTCAGTTCGTGCAGGAACATCGTGGTCTGCACCCAGTCGAAATGGCCATCGTCCCAACGCGAGAGATCTTCACCGTTATACTGGATAAAGGTGATGTTTGTCGCGCCGAGGGCCTGCGCGCGAGCATGGCCATACCGCAACGAAGCAGCCGCCGTATCAATCGCCACAAACTCTGTTTCAGGAAATGCGAGCGCAAGTGGAACGACGTTGTGGCCAACCGTGCAACCGATATCCAGCACGCGACGAGGCTGCCAATTAGGATAGTTCTTGCGCAGCCATTCGACAACGGCCTGCCCGCCTCCATCCGACAGCCCGCCCAGAGCGCCTGCCGTCGTAGCAAAAATGCCGCAGTCGTAGTTGGCGCCCGCCGACACATCTCCCGGACGCTCCTCGCCATGATAGCAGCCAGGCATACAGTGAATGTCCACCGCCGACTGATACCGGGGCACTTCGACCGAAGGATCAAGCCGCAAGGTCGCCTTGCCCTCATTCAAGGCATTCGCGCGGGCATCCAGTTCATCAAGTTGGCGCAGCACCACCGAACGTCCGTTCTGCTGCCGCATTTCCATCGTGTTGCGCTTGGACGCGGACCAAAGCTGATGGAACGGATCCCTGTTCATGGCGTGCCGGATTTCGAACCGGTCCTTCGGATCGCGCCCCTTTTCCTTTCGGAATGCGGGCAAAACGCGCCGCTCGTACGCCAACTTATTGCCCGGACCAAGCGATGACGAAAGGAACTTATTCATGTGCGTTATGAAATCAAAACGCGCAGCCTCATCAAGAGTGCTATCCGGAAACATTTCATGCTTGCTGACAGCGCGATATGGCGGAACATTTGGTCCGACTGAATTGCTCATACGATCCCTTCCTTGATCATATTATTTATGGATTCTTCCTGTATCCGCTGAAAGAAATGCCTATCCGGAATTATTACTTCATTGTTCTGGATCAAACTGTCGGCCCGATGCGGCGATTTGGCAGCATAGACGGCGGAAAAAAGCTCCAGCCGCTGGCGCGCCAGAAAATTGGTCATCGCAGGCTTTCGCCGCGCCGCGCGCAGAGCGCCAAGATCGATTTCTGCAAAGGCGGTAAAGGTTTCGCGCGCGTTTGATTCCGCCAGCACCCGCCCCTTGTAATCCACCACCATGCTGTTGCCGTCGCCTGACGCGACCGGCAAACTCGACAGCTCGATGCCAGCCGTGTTGGCGGACACGACATAGGCCATGTTTTCCTGGGCGCGAGCGCGCTTCGCAATGGCCTTGGGCGTTTCGATGGGCGAACCAATTTCGGAGGAGCTGTGCACGAAAATTTCCGCACCGCGCAGCGCCATCGCCCGCGCGATTTCCGGATAGAGGATTTCTTCCGATGCGATTGCCGCAAGGTTGCCAATATCTGTGCGGGCAACGGGAAACACACCGTCGATTCCATAGATGTCGAGATATTTCGACCAGACATCATGCGGCGTCGGCGCAAACATCGAATTGAGCCGGCGATACCGCAGCACAACATCACCAGAGGGATCGATGATGAAGCTTGTCTGGAAATAGAGGCCGGGGAAATGACGGTCGACCTCATAGGCATTGCCGGCAATGAACATGCCGAGGCGCTGCGCCATCGCGCCCATTGCCTCGTATTCGGGACCACCCACCTCCAGCGCAGCCATGTCCGCGAAATCGGGGATCGAGATCCGGCCGGGATAGCTGGTCAGCACATATTCCGGCAGCACCGCCAATTTTACCGGGGATCCGGCATACTGTTGGACGAAAATGGCCGCCGAGCGAATCTTCGGCTCCATCGATGCAATGGTCCCAAGCATCTGCTGGCGCGCGGCTGCCTTATCGGGCGCTCGTTCGACCGATTGGGCGGCCAACTGCATCGCCACTGCTGCATAGGTTTTTTCGTCAGCCATTTTCCGTTGCTTTCGTTCGCTGGCAAATGCCGGCGCAATCCCATCGATCATCATTCCGGAGGTCGCACCCGCCAGAAAATGCCTGCGCGCGACCTCCATTTGCGTTCTCCTAAAGTCCCAGAGAGCCGGGATTCATGATGCCACGCGGATCGACCGCAGCCTTGAGAGCGACAAGCAATGCATCCGCAGCCGGAGCCAGGCTGTCGCGATAACGATAGGTCCGTCCGATCTGGAAATGCGCAGCATTGTGCGCAAAGAAGACATCAACAATCGCGCACTTCATTTCCTGCACGAACGCCCAGATTTCCGGATCATGGGGGTAACTTTCCAGCTTCTTGAGGTGGGCCGGTTCAACCGTGTTGTCGATCAGCGGATTTCGCGCATCGAACCAGTACAGGCACGGCTCGATCACTACACCAGATCCACCCACGGCGGCAATCAGCGTGCCGTGCGTAACGCCGAACCGTTCCATGCGGTCGGCGTTTGCATCGAACAGCTCGACCACTGCCTTGTAGCAGGCCTGCGCACGGCTGTGCGGAACCAGCCCGTGGATTGGCGCCCAGCGCTCTCCTTGCGCGCCAAGCATCATGTTCAACGGACCGAAGGGATTGGCCCGGACGATCTTGGGAATGGTATTCTCGACTTCAGTCCCGCCATGACGAGCAACGATGGCGCGCGCACTGGCGATATCCGCATCGGCGGCCTGCTGGATGTTGGCTTCGGCCAGAACGTGCATCGAGAAGCTTGCCTCGTCGATGAAGCTCCGCCCCGCAGCAACCACTTTGACGCCTTCCTTCAGGGCTTTCAGCACAGAGCCCTGCTTCTTCATCATGCCAACCAGTTGCTTGGCGTCGGTTGCCAGACTGTCGCGCTGCATCCGGATTGCGTTGAGACGGGGATCAAACCCGAAGCATTCCGTGGCGATGCCGGCGCGCTCGATTTCCGCCATGGCGGCCAAATACGCATCCGGATCGGTGAACGTGAAGCTCGCATAGCCGTGGGCACGTGCCTCAGGCACCATGCGTAGCGTAATCGTTGCCTTGATGCCCAGCGCGCCCGTATCGGCCAGAAACAGCCCAGTCAGGTCTGGGCCGTAGGGACGCGTATGCTCGCTGCCCGTCTTCAAGACAGTGCCATCCGCAAGGACCACTTCCATCGCCACGCAGCTTTGTGCCGCTGTGCCATAGCGCCCCGTACCCCAGAAAATGCCATTCTGGCTCATCCCGCCGCCGACCGTAGCGTGAATGCCGGACAGCGTACCCCAAAACGGAGTCCGCAGACCGCGCGGACGCAGAGCCTCATGGAGTGCGGCCCAGGTGCAACCGGCCTCCACCGTTACGGTCATATCCGTTTCGTTAATGTCCAGAATACGGCTCATCGTGGCCGTGTCGAACAGAACGCCGCCCTTCTGACCCAGCGTATAGCCGCCGGTATAGCTCATGCCGCCACCACGCGGCACCACTGTCAAGCCGCGGTCGCTGGCTGCCCTTACCGCAGCCGCCAGTGACGCCGTGTCAACCGGGTGGACCACCGCCGCCAAATCGGCACCCCGCGAAAAAATGTCGTGCGCAAAAAGGTCCAGGGTGGCCGGATCGTTTGATACCCGTGCACCGCCAGCAGCAAGGGCCTGAATCAGATCGGGTTCAGCAAGCGTGGCCATGTTGTATCCTCAGTAGGTCAGAAAAGGGGATTAGGTTGAGCTGACGGGCAGTTGCGCAGCGTCGTCATCAATTGAGTTTGGGTAACGGCCGAGCAGCAGCAACATTGCTCCGCCGCCGACAAAGCCGAAAATCGCCACAAACAACACCGGATCATAGGAACCGGTTACGTCGCGAACATAGGCATACAGGATCGAGGAGAGCGCAGAAGCGATCCCGAACGGCATGTAAAGCATGCCATAGATCTTGCCGTAGTGAGCCATCCCGTAATAGCGCCCCGCCAGGTAGGCGATCAGGTCCGCCTCTGCTCCCGCAGCAAAGCCAAGAAAGAATGCGGCTAACGAGGCAAGCATGAAGGTTACGTCGCCACCCAGCAGGATAAGGCAGGTGATGGCGGGAAGGCAGAGCAGGGGAAACGCGACAAAGCCTTGCCAGAAGCGATCCAGCAAGACCCCGGTGATGACCCGTCCTGCAAAGATGCCAAGACCGAGCACACCCATGATGCTGGCGGCCGATTGGGCGCTCATCCCGTCATCCATCAGGATCGCAGGCATGTTGATGAAAGCCCCGGAATAGCACCCGGCCACGATGCTGATCGAAATCCACATGACGTAGAAACGATAGCCACGCATCGCCTTGCCCAGTGTCATCCCGGCCAGTCGCCCATCGCTGTTGAGCAGTGCCTGTGGCCGTTCCTCCGGACGCGGCTCGCGAAAGTATAACCATGCCACGGGCAATGCGACCAGCAATGGCAGCAGGGCCATGATCGCAAACATCGTGCGCCATCCGAACTGGGCAATGGCCCAGACCGCCAGTTTCGGCACAAACAGCGCCGCCAGGCTGGTGCCCATCAGCAGAATGCCCAGCGCAAGGCCGCGATGCTTGAAAAACCACAGGTTCACGGCCCGGCTCCACGTCACCGGTGTGGAGCCAATGCCCACCAGCCCGATCACAACCCAGAGGCCATAATAGAAGTACAGCGTGTCCGGTGTATTTGCAGCTGGCGTCAGCGCCACCGCCGAAAGGGCCACGGCAAACGCAAACACCGAACTGAGTGCAACCCTGCGCACCCCGTAACGATCTGCCAGCCAACCGAACACTGGCGCCATGAGCGAGGCGATCAGACCATAGATCGTGGCGGGAAGAATGATCTCGGTCCGGCTCCAGCCAAATTCCGCCGAAAGCGGCTCAACCGTGAAACCGATGAGATTGAATGGGATGGGCGATGCGCCGCAGGTTACACCCAGCATGCCGGCCAACAGCACTTTCCAGCCGTTCGCGAATTCGCGGTCGGATGATCCGCTCGCTGTTTGCGGGAGTGCTTTCATCTGCGAAATTCCATCCGTCGTTCAGAGCGGATCGGGAGAGCGGCAAAACCGCCCCCCCGACCCTGTTCAAGTCAAACGCTCATCAATCAGAACGAGAACCGGCCCTTGAGCAGCCAGGTCCGTGGCGGATTGATGTATTCAAGGTTCGCCAGGGTCGATTCCACGGCTTCCTCGTCAAAGCAGTTGCGGCATTCCACCGAAAGCGACCAACCCGCCTCACTCTTGAGCGTGAGCGTGGCATTGGCGATCCACCGAGACTCGCTCAGCGAACCTGCGATGCGGGGACCATTGCCCAGCAAATTGTTGGCATAGACCGGCCCGGCGGAACTGGTCACGGGATCGTCATAGAAGGTCACATTGCTGGTGCCAACTTCGCTCTTGTCGCGCCAGTTCGCGTTAATGGCAGGAATCAGGCTCAGCCCGCCGCCCAGTTCCGCTTCATAGCTGCCACCGATCGAAAGGTTGAACTTAGGCGTACGTACCGGGCTGGCAAGCGAGCCGTTTGCTGCCACGATGCCCTGCGCGCAATCCGTTGCATTGCCGCCGGGCACCAGACCTGCTGCAAGCTGAGCCAGGCACTTGGCCTGCTGGGCACCCACCGACTGCACACCATAGGCGTCGAGTACAGGCCGATTGAGGTCGATCTTGTACTTGTCGTCCTGATACCCGAACGATGCGAACACGTTCAGACCGCGCGCCGGAACGGCATTGATTTCAAGCTCGATGCCCTTGTTTTCGTAATCCGCAAAATTGCGCGTAACGAAACCGATCGAACCATTGGCGCGTACAAAACCCGACGGGGTTTGCAGGCCGCTGACATCCAGCCAATAAGCGGAAAGGTTCACGCGAAGCCGGCGATCCAGCAGTTCTGATTTAACACCCGCTTCATAGCTCCAGGCCTTTTCGGCATCGAACGGCAGCAATTCGGACGGGCTGGTGCCACGGGCATTCCAGCCACCCGACTTGAAGCCCTTGGTTGCGGAAGCGAAAAGCAGGATATCGTTGCTGGCCTTGTAGTTCACAGCGAAGCGCGGCGTCCAGATCTTGACGTTCTGCTTGCGGGGAATCACCGTGCCGTTCGGAACGACCAGATTGACGTCGGCAAGGCAGGTCGCTTCGACCGTTCCATCATTACACGATGCGCGATTGTCGCGGATCGAGAACTGCTTGGTCTCATCCGTGTAGCGCACGCCCGCTGTAATCTTGAGCTGTTCGGTGAGATTAAGGTCGCCCTGCAGGTAACCGGCGTAAGCCCGCGTCGAATTCGTCATGATGCGGTCCGCAAGAACCAGCGTATTCCCCTGCGGGGCGGGCGTTGCGGCGCTGGCGATCGTGAACAGATCGGCGAAATCGCTGAAGTTGTCTTCTTCGAAGTAGTAGACACCCCCAACCAGGTCGACCAGCCCGTCACCTAGAGTGGCGTTTACCTTGATTTCCTGCGAAAACTGGGAAAATTCGCCTTCATTTGCCACAGTGAAGCCGCCACGGACAAAGCTCTGCACCGGGGCCTTCGGAACATTGATGCTGGGCAGCGCGCGCCCGTCGGAGAAATCGAGCGCGTAATCCTGGGTCGTGTAAACGTAGCCAGTGATGAGGCTGACACTCAGGTCGTCGTTGCCCAGCTTCAAATTCGATGAGACGAAGTCCATCGATGTCTTCACGAAATGACCGAAATCATTCTTCTTGCCGGTGATCCGCCCGCCAAAGTTGCCGTCCCGCCGGAAGCCAGTCGTCACAAAGCGACCATCGCACTGCGCAGGATTGGCAGGGTTGCAATCGAAGTTGGCGATGTTGGCGCCGTCAGCAAAGGTGTGGATATACGAACCGGTCCAGGTGGCGTTTTCGGACAAGTCCGCGCGCAGCCCCAGTCGCACGCCCCAACCGTCATTCTGGTTCTGGCGCTCACCCGTTACGGTGTTCTTCGCATAGCCGTCGCTGTCCTGGACATAGCCAGAAACCTTGACCGCGAAGCTGTCGCTCAGCGGAATGTTCAGCGAACTGTTGAGCTGCCACAGGTTATACGAACCATAGCCGGCCTGAACATAACCACCAAGGTCCGGTTCGGGATCCTTGAGGAACACTGCAACAGCACCGCCAGTGGTGTTCCGGCCAAACAGCGTTCCCTGGGGCCCGCGCAACACTTCGACCCGCTCGACATCAAACAGCGAGAGGTTGTTCGCATTCTGCCGCGAAAGGTAAATGTCATCCACATAAGTACCGATCGGGGGGTCGAATGTGGGGATGGATTCAGTGTTGCCGAGGCCGCGCATATAGTACGCGTTTGCCGATCCGAGACCGGTATTGTTGATGCCAACGAGGTTCGGAACGTACTGCGTTACCTCAAGCGCGCTGCTGACGCCGCGCGTTGCGAGTTCCGCGTCATTGAATGCGCTGATGGCGATGGGAACGGACTGCACGCTTTCGCTGCGCCGCTGAGCGGTAACGGTAATCTCGTTCAGGCCGTAAGCATCATCTTCACTTTCCTGGGCCACTGCTGCCCCAGACTCATCCTGCGCGAATGCGACGTTGCTGCTGGCAACTACGGCCAAAGCGGCGATGGCAACACCCCGGTACAATACTGTCCTCATGTACAAACCCTTCCTGTCGGATGACATTGTATTTGTCCGGACAAGTTTGCACAGCGCCACAGCTTATGCAAGGGAGGCAATGTCAATCGTTGGAAAAACGCACGCGGCATACCGTTTGCCGCTGCCAAGCGAAGGGGGTTCCGAAATGCCGGAGATGTCAGTTACCCTGTATCAAGTTCTTGTTTTCACACACTTGCTGTTGTTCGTTCTGTGGCTTGGTGCCGACGTCGGCGTGTTTCTGCTAGGCCAGCACTTCAGGAAGCGCGAGAAGTGGACGCTGCCCCAGCGACTCGCGTTGCTACAACTGCTGGTCAATGTTGATATGGTCCCTCGGTCAGCCTGGGCGCTGATGGTGCCCCTCACCCTTTCCATGGTCGACGCCGGTGGCTGGTGGAATCTTCCCGGCTCGGCGATCGTCGCGGCATGGGCAATCGGGGGCTTTTGGCTCTGGCTGGTCTGGGACAGCCATTTCCACGATCAAACTCCGCGGGCAAAGCGCAACAATCGTATCGAGTTCGTGCTGAAGATCGCGCTTACGGTATTCTATCTTGCACTTGGCGTGGTTTCCCTTGTGAAGGGCACCCCGCTGGCGCCGCTGTGGCTGGCGGGGAAAGCCGTCATGTTCGGCCTGATCTTTGCGGCCGCGATCATGATCGACGTAGCATTCAAACCGGTCGGGCCGCAGCTTGGCCGCCTGATTGCCGAAGGCTCCAGCGATGAAACGGAAGTGCCACTGCGGCGTACGATGGACCTGACCCGAATCTGGGTCTGGGTTGTGTATATCCTCCTGCTGGGAACGGCCTTCCTGGGCAACATCAAGCCCTTCTGATGCCTCCTGCCCGGTCCGGGATCTCGACCGCTGATGCGGCAAGCCGGACCGGGA
>CALMYW010000500.1 GCA_937873665.1 uncultured Sphingorhabdus sp. | reverse complement strand
CCAATGGATGAAACCGACCACGGTTTGACGCCACGAATCGCAGATTTGAAAGTGAGGCTTGCTCGCCTTGCACGCCACGTAGCAGTAGCCTCGTGCCAGCGCAGGTCGGAAGCCGATCTCGTTCTCGATACGGTAGGCGACCGTCAAGCCGAAGTCCGTGTAGAAGCGCTCCGTCGCTTCCAAGTCGGTGTGACCGGGCGGATTCAAAAGTGAAGTGCAACACCCTGGATTTCAGTGAATGAGAGTGGAGTGCTGCGGGCTATTCACAAGCAGTTCGAGGTAGACCGCCAGCGGTGATCGTACTCCCAGCCCTTTCCTTGGCCGGTTGTTGATTTCATCGGCAATCGCATCGAGCTGCTCCTGGCTGTAGATGCTCAGATCCGTCCCCTTGGGCAGGTACTGGCGCACCAGGCCATTCATGTTCTCGTTGGAGCCTCTTTGCCAAGGGCTGTGCGGGTCGCAGAAGTACACGGCTATGCCGGTTTGCTCACTGAGCTTCTTGTGCATGGACATCTCCCGGCCCTGGTCGTACGTCATGCTCAACCGCATCGGCTGCGCAATGCCCAATAGCTTGTCCGTGAAGGCCTGCAAGACGTTGATAGCACTGGCCGGCTTGAACTCAGGCAGCTTGACCAGCATCACCAGCCGGCTGGTGCGTTCCACCAAGGTCCCGACTGCGCTGGCATTGCCTTCTCCCTTGATGAGATCACCTTCCCAGTGCCCGGGAAACTGGCGGTCTTCGATCTCGGGCGGGCGTACATGGATGCTCAGCATGTCGGGAATCTGGCCTCTGCGGTCCTTGCCCTTGCTGCGCGGCAGCCGCTTGTTGTGGGCGTGACGCAGGGTGGCGATCAGCTCTTTGCGCAGCTCTCCCACGGGCATGGCATAGATGCAGTTGTAGATGGTTTCGTGTGACACGCGGTATTCATGGCCCAGGGGATACAAACGTGCCAGTGTCAGGGCAATCTGCTCGGGCGACCAGCGCAGCCGCAGCAGATGGATCACCAGGCAGGACAAGATCGACTCGGGATGCAGCTTGATAGCTGGTCTGCCACAGCGTCTGCGCTGCAGGGACTGGCACTGGGCATGTGCGCTGCCATAGCCAGATGAAGATGCATTGCGCTCCAGTTCGCGGCTGATGGTCGCCGGGGAGCGGTGCAGTTGCCGGGCAATTGCTCGTACGCTGTGGTTCTGCTGCCTCAGGCTGGCGATGGTGACACGGTCTTCAGGCTGAAGCTGGTGATAGTGCGAGGAAGTGGTTGGCATCTGCGGACCTTACAGGTTGGCAGGTGTTGCACTTCACTTTTGAATCCGCCCCGTATACCAGATAGGCAATGTCAGTGATGGCCATGAAAGTTTCCTCAGAATTGGTATGGGATGAAATCGACTCGTTGAGAAGAGCGGCGATTTGTGGGTCTTGTGGATATTAGAAGCATCAATGCATTTCCCCTCTCATTCACAGAATACAGCTCAATCACTCATGAAAGATTTTGCTTCCTTAAGCAGCTTCTCCCCGTCATAACCTTTGGATTTCACATCCTTCATCCAATCTTGGGTCACGCTCTCAGCAGCCTTCTTCCAACGGGTCACTTCATTCGCCGGCACACTGTAAAATCTATTCTTGAGCGCCTCAGCGGACCTACGGCCCGGCACACCTGCCTCGGCAAACACTTTGCCCGCCCACGCCGACGTCGCGGGGCCACTATTAGCATCAATGACCTTTTTCAGATCAGGCGGCAAGCTTTCGTATTTAGCCAAATTCATCCCGAAGATGAATACAGAGTTCGAAAACTGCCCGAGACCCTGATCCAATTCAGTATGGTAACGAATGATTTCTTCGAGTTTTATGGAAGGAACTACTTCCCACGGAACCAACGCGCCGTCGATCACACCCTTCGCCAGCGCCTCAGGAGTTTGTGGCAATGGCATTGGCACTGCCGCTCCGCCGAGAGCCGTAATCATTTTGGTTGACTGCCGTGTCGCGGAACGTATTTTTAATCCTTTGAAGTCTTCGAGTGTCTTGACATGCTTCTTCGTGCTGTGCAAAACGTTCCCATCGTGGAGATGAAATAGGATTGGCTTAACGCCGGCAAATTCCTTTACGGCATGTTTGGTCGCATAGTGCCACAATGCCTCACTGCCTTTTTCAACTGACGTCACGAAAAAAGGTAGTTCGAATACCTCAGATACCATGAACCGCCCGGCTTGATAGCTCGGAATTGCCCAAACGATATCGACCACACCGTCCTTGGCCTGATCAAACAACTGGGCGGGCGTGCCTCCAAGCTGCATAGAAGTGTAGATTTGGCACTTCAACTTGTTCTCGGACTCCGCGGCAATTTTGGCGCACCACGGTTCTATAACTTTCGCGTGTCCAGTCGCGCTTTGCGGCAGGAAGTGATGAACCCTCAAGGTCACAACCTGCTGAGAAAACGCGTTTCCCGCTGCTAGCAAAAGCGGCATGGCGGACAACAACCCTTTGGCCAAGCGCGAATACTTAAATTTCATTTCTGTCTCCAAAGTGAGGGATAAATGCGCCACCAATCATCTGCTGGTGGCGTGCACAAGGAATAACGCTACAACTGGGAAAAATAAAAGAAGCAAGATGCGAAGCAGGTCCGAAATGAGAAATGGGATCACACCCCTAAAGGTCTCCTTCAACGGGACGTCCTTTGCTAGACTATTTATGATGTAGATGTTCATGCCGATGGGTGGATGCACCAATCCAATCTCGACCACCATCAGCGCGAGAATTCCAAACCAAATGGATTTGTCAGTTTGTGACATCCCCCAGAAGTCAAGGCCCATTACAACGGGGTAAAAGATTGGGATGGTAAGGAGGATCATCGCCAGAGAATCCATCACGCAACCTAGAAAGATGTAAATAACCAAGATCGCGAAGATGACGGTTAACGGCGGAAGATCGCTATTCTTTACCCAGTTCGCTAGCTCTGCAGGTAGTTGGGAGAGAGCCAAACCAGCATTGAGCATGTCCGCCCCGAGCAGTACTAAAAAAATCATCGCTGTGGCCTCTGCAGTGCCAAGAAGACTCCTGACAACCCCGTCCTTCCTCATACCGTTCAGAATGGCCAAAATACCACAGGCACCTACACCAATCGACGCGGCTTCAGTCGGATTTGCCCAACCTGCATAAATACCGACAATGACAACTAGAAACACAAAGATGACAGGCGCCACATTGACCAACGACCGCAGTCTCTCATCGAGCGCGACTTTCGGACCAGCCGGCCCTGCTTCCGGATTCAGCGTTACGACAATCCGGATTACGAGCATATAGCCGATCAAAGCTATGACGCCCGGCACCACTGCCGCCATGAATAGCTTGCCCATAGACTCTTGGGTCAGCACTGCATAAATTACCAAAGGCACGGATGGTGGAATCAAAATGCCAAGTGTGCCGCCTGCAGCGAGCGCCCCGGTGGACAATGCACCGGAGTATCGAAAGCGCTTTAATTCCGGGAGTGCCACTTGACCCATGGTCGCGGCAGTGGCCAAGGAAGATCCGCAGATTGCGCCGAACGCTCCACATGCGCCGACTGCGGCCATAGCTACCCCGCCCCGCCAATGGCCTACAAAATTATTCACGCATTGGAAAAGCGCACGGGAAAGCCCTCCGTTGGTCGCGAATTGCCCCATCAATATAAAGAGCGGGATAACTGCCAAATCATAATTAGAGAAACGTGCAAAGGCGAGGTTTTTCAGTGAGTTGATGAGTGGCGACCAATTTCCCTCGTACATCGCCAAATAGCCGCCTGCGCCGACAATGAACATCGCGATGCCGATGTGGACTCGGTACACCAGGAACCCCATGAGGGCGGCGAACATAAGTAGTCCGATAAAATTCCCGCTCATTTCGCCGCTCCGTTCCCTGCGGATAGGGGATAGTCCCTGACTATCCCTAAATAGTAAAAAGCATTGTAGAGACCGGCTAGCGCCAATAGGACCAGACTAGGAACCATTGATCCTGTAGCAGGCCACATTTGCCACGACAGCATCATTGACGCCGCGCCCGACTCGTAAAGAGATGTAGCCTCAGCAGCGGTCCTCCATGCCACAATCACTGCAACGGCGCTCAACAGAAAGTGCGCACCGGCATCCAGTACTGCTCGGCGCCGTGGGCTCATATTTGCGGTGAAAAAGTCAACGCGAAGATGCTTCTGCGCCATCTCGCAATATGGGAGGAATGCCGCGCCGGCGACAGCGGAGCCCATTTGCATTATCTCGAGATCCCCTGGGACGGGAGCAGAAAAGAGCTTCCTTCCGATGATTGAGACCAGCGACATGAATACCAGCGACACGAAAATCGCGCCGCCCCCCAGCGCAAACCCTCTACAAATGCTCAGCAAGAGTCGGCCATATCGACCGTGAATAGGCGCTGCCTCATGTGCTCCAAGTTCAAGCGTATGTATGGCGCCATCTTTCATTCTCGCGCCTTTTGCTGGCTGCATGGAGTTTCCTCTTTTTAAAGTTACTAGCGCCATATTGGGTGTTGGGAGTACCCGAGGTCTACATCAATTCAGGTTTTATAGCCAAGCTGGCTAGATATCGCCCCAGCTGCACTTACGATAAGCGGCACGAACGCACTTACCTGATCTTCTGTAAGCCGGTGAGAAGGTCCAGAGATCGCAATTGCAGCGGAAACATCACCATCAAATCGGAAAATTGCGGCGGCAATACCGCAGGTGTCGGGGCTATACTGCCCTCGCTCAGCACAAAAACCAGCTCCGCGTATTTGGATGAGTTCAGCGCGTAGCGCGACCGGATCGACAATGGTTGCTGTCGTGTACCTTGTTAAAGGCGTCTGCAGAAACCTATCGATAACATCGTCAGCTTGGTATGCGAGGAGAACTTTGCCATTAGCCGTGCAATGCAGCGGGACTCTACCGCCAATGCGGGCTGCGACCCGGACCGGTTGCGGGCTGTCGACCTTATCCAGGTAAAGAACCTCGCTTTCGTAGAGGGTAGCCAAGTGAGCCGTTTCACGAGTTTCAGAAGAAAGCTGCGCCAAGTATCGCCTGGAGACTTGAGGCAAATCATCCTGCGCTAGCTTGGTGCCCGCCAACTCGATGATGGCAGGGCCGAGCATATATTTCTTGGATTTCGGCTCCTGTACGACCAATCCGTGAGCTTCGAACGTCTTAACAGGCCGTTGAAAAATCCCCTGCGAGCGTCCGCGTCGGCCGCTACGATCTGAAGC
>CALMYW010000499.1 GCA_937873665.1 uncultured Sphingorhabdus sp. | reverse complement strand
ACATTGATGCGCCGAAACACAGGGCCATGCGCAATCCCGCTCGCGAGCAACCAGGCCGACAGACGCACCATGGTATCGGCCGACAGCCAGGCCAGAGCCCCCTCCCCCAACTGGTCAGTCTTGGAATGCGTGATTTCGAGCCGCCCGCTGCCATCGCCAAACTGGGAAAGATCGACCACCGTCGCCCCAACCAGTTCGGACACGCGCAAACCCGCATCATAGGCGAGACTGATCAGCGCCGCGTCACGCAGACCGATGATGTCGGTGCCGCACGAAGCCAGCAACGCGTTGACCGTTACCCCATCGGGCGGCGCCTGACCCTCCTGCATCGCCTCGCCCAACCGGAGCGGCGCGGCCTGCCTTTGCCGTTCGCGCTTCTTGCGCCGGATACCTTTCAGCGTGTCACGAACCATCCCGGCCTGGGTTGGCAGCGGTTCACGTCCGCCAAAGCCGAGTATGCGGTGGATCCGCGCGATCGAGGCTATCCGGCGTGCGAGGGTGGCAGGCTTTGCACCGGCACGGATGTCTGATCCCTTGGCCAGCCAGTGCAGATAGTGGACCAGGGTTTCGGGCTCGGCGGGGACGGCCGTCACGACCGGTCGCCGCGCCTTGCACCAGGCGAGGAAGCATTTGAGGTCGGCGGTGATCGCCGCCTTGGTTGCCGGGGCCATCGCCGCGACTGCGGCCTCAAGCGCCAGTGGGCTGGCGGCGCGGGTATCGACCAGCATGGCGTGGCCACCCAGCACCAGTTCCACCGAGGACGGGAACGGGCGATCGGTAGTCATGCGGGGCGATCGTTTCGTGCGCGTTTCACGGGGGCTTCTTGGGCCAAATCCGGCCACTTCGGCAAGTCCGATTTTACCATAATATTAGATTATGGAAAAAACGGGTTCAGCAGGGCATCCGTCATACGCACCTTAATGGTATATTAAATTGACAATTGACATTCAATGCGCTGTTATCCCGTGCATGTCCGGGCATTTTTCGAGTGTCGTCCTGAACGCCTACGGGGCCGCCCGCGAGGGGCTGGCCCGGGCCGAGGAAAGGCTCGCCCTGTTCCCCGAACCGGCGATCCTGATCGCCCATATTCGCAGCGCCGAGCAGGAGGCGCTGGGCTGGCTCGAAGGCGAAAGCTTCATACCAGAACAGCTCGCCATGAACTACGGCTATTCCCCGCGCGCGTGGCGGCGCTGGCCCTTCGCCTTTGTCCAGGCTTTCGAGCGCAAGCCCCCCTCGAGCGCCATTCCCACTGCCGATGCCATCCGGGCGTGGCTCAAGACCGACGGCCCGGCGATAGAAGGTTGGCCCACCCCTGCCCCGCTCGAAATTGCCGACACCCGCCTCGAGGGCTGGGCGCGCCAGGCCGCGCGTCTGTCGGCGCTCCCCCGCCTGATCGCCAGCGCCGATCTCGCCGCCTCCTTCGCTCGCGCCGCGCCCCTGCCCCATGGCAGCGTCGTGATCGGGGCGATGCTGGCCGACCGGCATGCGATAGCTGCGGGCAAGCTTTCCGCCGGCGGCATTGCCGCGATCGGCCTCAACCACAATCGCTCCCCCTGGCGGGCGCTGCTGACCGGCGCCACCGACGACGACCTCGACGAATTGACAACCCATGCCCGTGACGAACGCTGCCGGCTCGCCTGGCTCGAAGCGCTTGGCGCAGGCGGCACAGCGGGGGTCCGCCTCGACCAGCGGCTGCGCCTGTGGCTGGCCCGGCCCCGCACCGCCCGTGCATCGCGGCGCAAGGCATCGCACCTGCGCCCTCTCGCCCTGCTCGCCGGAGCAGGTCCTTCGCTCACCGTCGCGCGCGCGGCGAAAGCGTTGGGGCTATCTCGGCAGGCGACCACTCGGCTCATCGCCGAGGCGTGCAAGGCGCACCTCCTGCGCGAGATCACCCATGGCAACGCCTTCCGCCGCTATGTCATCGCCGTGTGATGGGCAAAACTCGTCAAAACAGCAGAAATTCAACTAACTTTCTGACATTACTTATAAAATATGACCTCCCCGGAAATGTGCCGTACAGCGCCAAAATAGGCCCCGGATAGGGGAAGGGTGCAGCGGCGCGCCGAACGCGCTCTACGAGCCCCTCAGGGCGAAATTTGATGATTGGGCACTGCGGGC
>CALMYW010000498.1 GCA_937873665.1 uncultured Sphingorhabdus sp. | reverse complement strand
GCCTAAGCAACCTCGATGCCTTTCGAGCCAAGACCGAGGATGGCTTTTACGGTACGGTCGACTCCTTTCAAGGAAACGAGGCCGACGTCGTAGTGGTGTCGCTAGTGCGCAACAATTCGCGGTCTGGCCTCGCTGCACTTGGGTTCCTGAGCGACGAGCGACGCATGAACGTGCTGCTTAGTCGAGCCAAGTGGCGGCTTGTCGTGGTAGGTAGCGTGGATTTCCTCCGCGCGTGCCTCCCCGAGCACGACGCGCTCCCACCTGGGGATCCGCTCGCGTTCCTTGCCCGCATGCTCAGTTTCATGGCTCCCGAGGTCGCTGATCCGCGCGAAGGAGTGAAGGTCATTGGGATCGACACCTTGCGGGGGGCGGCGAAGTGATGAAGTTAATCGCAGTTCCGGTCTCGGTCGGATCGGTCACCATCTACGCAGCCAAGGGCCGCCGCTGGAGCGTCGTTGAGCATTTGTTGCTCGACGCGGTTTGCCAGCGACCGCGTGGAGCAGTGGAACTCTCGATCGCCTCGACCTTGCCGGTGCGAATGGTCGTCGAGGCTATGATCAACCTCATGCGTGCGGGGTGGATCGAGCTTGTCACCGAAGGCACCGCGAGCGTGTTTGCCGCGACCGCCGGCGGGCGGGCCAATGTCGGCCGCGACGATCTGCCGGTGGTGACCCGGCTGATCCGTCGGCCAGTCCGTTATGCGGTTGACCGCGTCAGCGGATCGGTGCTGCGCTATCGCGATCTCGAATTCGTCTGGGCCAGCCGGTTCCGGCAGATGCGTGATCAAGTCGACGCAGTTATCGCGGCAGCGAAGGATCTGCCCGAACCCAAACAAATCGATGTCATCGCCTCGATGCTGCATGACGATGAAGAGTATCGCGGCATCGTCACCAATTCGGCGAGAGCGGGCGATGGCTATGCGCTCGTGCGGGTCGCCAACGGCAAGGTGCGTGGACTCGCGAACGCACCCGAAGCGCTGCTCACCGAAATACTCGCTGTAGCCGCAAAGAAGACGCGCCCCGATCAGCCCGAAAGAGTGGGCGATGTGCGCGTCGGGCTTCCCAAGTTCACGCAGCGCCACGTCACATTTTCGAGTGACGACCTAGTGCTCGGGGGGCCGGACCACGAAGCGCTGCTCCGCTCGATCATCCGCGGGGCAGCGGCGTCGATCGTCATCCACTCGACCTTTGTGGGCGGTGGCAGCAGCGACGAGATGATCGAACTGATCGAGGCGGCGGCGCGGCGCGGAGTCCGCGTCGATATCCTCTGGGGCAAGTCTGACGCGGTGGACGGGAGCAACGCGACGCGGGATGCCTGCGCGGCGATCAACACGCGGATGCGCAAGTCGGGGCTTGAGCAATTCGTGCGCGCCCATCCGTTCTCGACGGCGTCACACGCAAAGGTTCTGGTCGCTGACGACGGTAAGGGAGGCTTCGTGGCGGCGCTCGGCTCGTGCAACTGGCTCTCGACAGGGTTCACATCGTTCGAGGCTTCCGTGCGCACCAACGATCCGCTGCTTGTGAGCGACATCATGGATGCGCTCGCGCAGTTGGCTATGACAGTGACGGGACTCAACGGCGGGGTGGCAGCCCAGCTCGCAGGTCAGGCAGTCAATATCCGCAAGAGTAACGCGCCTCGCCCAGGCCGGCGGGCGGACGCTAAAATCGTTCTGGGCCCTGAGCATGCGGAATGCGTGCTGCAGGCGCGCGATGACGCCCATAGCCACATCGTGCTCGGCAGTCACCGGATGGGGCGCAGCGCGAACAATCTCTCGATCCGGCCTACACGCGCAGCGGTCGACGCGAATGGGATCGACGCTGCGCTATATTACGGGCGGCTATCGGACGGAATGACGGCCGAGCAAGCGACGGAGCTTAAACTCGCGCACGGAGCGAAGGGCATGCGGATTCGCCAGATCAGCGATCCACGAATGCACGCGAAGTTCATCGCTTGGGACGATGACAACATCGTCATTACGAGCCACAATCTGCTTTCAGCCGACCCGACCCACGACTTCGCGGAGCTTGGCGTGCATATACGCGCGGTCGGCGCCGGACGCGCCCTGCGCGAGAAGCTCAAGCAAATCTTCGAAAGGTGACACCTTGCTTCCCAGCGTTGAGTATTTCATGCCGACTTCGATAGCTTAGCAGAGCCGATTTCATGCAGCGGATAAGGCATCGCGGAGCTAGATAAAAATTAGTTACGAAAGGCCGAGGACGGAAAAGAACATTTCATTTCCAACGTCCGCTCTCTAGATCGAGTCACTCGACCGGAACGACCGAATTTGGGACGCATACCTGACAGGCTCGCCACCATCGTCATCGATACCGAAACCTGCCGTTCATTCGTGGGGCTGATCGTTGTTGCGCTTCTGCTGTTATGCACCCCTCTCCGGCACCAGTTGAAGTGCCTGGTAAAGGGCATCACCTCTCCGTCCGATAATGGCTGTCAATTGGGCCGCAGTTAGCGCCAGAATAGTATCTTTGTCACGATGCCCGGCTCGATAGAGCGAAAGAATTTCCCCGCGTGTCAGTGGGAACGAAACGGAGGAGAGAGGAAGCGCATCAGCGGGAAGTCCAAGATCGAGTCGAGTCAGCAGCAGGGCCGCCGCTTCCTGATCGTGTGCCCGGCCAAGAACGATGGCCGCGATCCGTAAAGCAGAGTCGAAAAGGAAGCGTGAGCCATCTGCAAATCCCCGGATGTCTCCATGCCCAACGCGAGAAAAGGCATTTGACGAGTAGCGAGCTTCGATATCGGTCGTCGGCTCACCCGCGATCCAATCGCTTACAATCAACGCGCGCTTACAGCGTCCATAGAAGGCAACATCGCTATCGGCTCGATGGCTCAACGAGCGAGTAATATTAAAACCGAACCGTGCCCCCGCTTCTTGCTGCCAGCGGGGCTCCCCGTTCTTACCGCTCTGGGGCGTGTAATCTTCGTCACGCTCTGGAAGGCACTCGATCAGAGCGAGTAGATTTTCGAGCGTCGCGTTGCCTGGCTCGATGCGTTGCAATATCTCAACGAGTCGCATGGCGGATTCTAAACTAAGCGGCGACTCACCGCAGGCTCGACCTAACATCGTAAGCCGCAGGTTATCGCCCTCTTGGTCGATCAAGCCATCCGCGATCATGCGGTTCAACAGGCGCTCCAGATTTTCACCCATCTGGATCCGCCAGCCTGGATTCTGGAGCGCAGCGAGATAGCCCCCATAAGTGTTTGCTACCAAATCTATGACCGCCTCACGCGCCACGTCGCGTACTTGCGCAAGCAGACGGATTACCCAAGTGCCAGGCTGATTTGGATTAAACGAGGAAGTAATCGCTTCGGGCTGACCCTGCACATACTTCCTGAAGAGCTGGTTTCGCTCCATCGGCGTATCGGCGAGAATGATTGATTTGCCCTCAGCCTCAAATCCGAGGCGGCCGGCACGTCCAGCCATGTTCTTATACTGCGCCACCGTGTAAGGCGTGCGTACTCGCCCCGGGAAATCGGTTTCGGCGATAATGACGGTCGATGCCGGAGTGTTCACCCCCGCCGCGACGGTGCTGGTAGCCACAAGGACTTTGATGCTGCCGTTGTGGCCTCGAAAGCCTTTCTCGACAGCCAAGCGCTCGTCTCTTGTCAGATCCCCATTGTGAAAAGCAACGCCGCCTTCGAGGGCGCGACGAAGGCGTTCAGACATAACTGACGGATCGCCTTCCGGGAGCGCGTCGAGGACGTCTCGCGCGGCATCAAGCCCCAATTCATTGGCAAGATATTCCGCACACCCACTTGCGGGTCCGCGCGCGTTTCTGAACACGATGACCTTCTCGCCCCCAGCGACAAGCTGCTGCACCAACGGAACGATAACGTCTTGCGAAGATGGCTTTGACCTACGCTGTTGAATTCGGTGGCGTTCGATAAACTGAACTGTTTCCGCGCCACCCGGTCCCACGCTTGTGAACGCGCCACTCCGGTCCAACACGCCCTCAACTAGGGGGACGGGGCGTTCGCTCGTTTGAAGCAGCGCACAATCAAGCCAGCGGTCAAAATTATTGGTGTGACCGATAACGGCGCTTAAGGTGATAAGCTGGGGGCTTACGCCGCGCTGTCTAG
>CALMYW010000497.1 GCA_937873665.1 uncultured Sphingorhabdus sp. | reverse complement strand
CGACGCCGTCAAATGCGCTGACCTGGAGATTGCTGAACTCGGTGCGATAGAACTGAATCTCGAAGCTGAGCGATCGATCGAATATCAAGCCCTTGATGCCCGCCTCGTATGACGTCGCCGTCTCAGGCAGGAAGATGCCGCCCCTGGGATCGGCGCCGCGATAGAGCCAATCGTAGCCGCCCGCCTTCGCACCGCGCACGAACCTGAAATAACCCATCACATCGTCGGTGAAATTATACTGCACCAACGCCTGAGGCTGGAAATGGGATTCCGAATCTTCAATCCCAAGATAGTCGTGAGGCGTTCCGCCGACGAGATTGAAGATCGTGCGCCCCGGAGCGGCAATCGTCGTTTCGACCGCCGTATTGCGCGCGCCCGTCCCGATGACTGATGCGTGATTTGTTTGATCCGTGACACGCGTGGTCCGGGTGTAACGAGCACCCACGCCAATTCGCAGCCGGTCAGTCAGGCGATAGTTGACGTCTGCGAACAGGGACCAGCTATCGGTGTCGTAGTCGGCAGTCGATCGCAGTCCAAACGCCGGCAACGTGAGACCGACGGCCGGAAAATTGAAGTCGAACCTGAAATCTCCGACTTTGCTGTCGCTCTGGTAATAGCCACCTACCTGGAGATCGAGGCGACCGATCGTGCCCGCCAGTCGCAACTCCTGGCTAAACTGACGATATTCTTCGTTCTGCACGATCTGGGCGAACGGCGTCGTGATCCAATCAGACTCGACGGTCTGGAAGTAATCAAACTCCACAAGTGCCGTCTGCGATGTAAGCGTGAAGTCTCCGAAGCGATATTCGATGCGACCCAGGACGATGTCGGGACGAAACCGGATCAGATCATTCGGAATGCCGTTCTGATTATCTATGCCCAAGGGCGGCCCGCTGCCGACCGTCCGGAAATCATCGAAGTTGATCTCGCCGACCAGCGGATTGTTGTTGCGATTGGCCACCGCCTGCTGCGTGCCGCCGTCGATACGCACGTTCGCGTGCTCGTAACGGATGGAGGCCGTCAAATCGTCGGTCACATTCCAGACCGCCGTGACACGAAAGGCGGACGTGTCGATGCGCGGATCCTGCGTCCGCGTGCCGTTGAAGTTGGACTGCAGCCAGCCGCGATCGAGCTGCTGCATATAACCCGCCACGCGGACGGAGAATCTCTCGCTCAACGGGACGGTGATACCGCCCTCCAGAATGGTCTCCTGGTTGTTGAACTCATAGGATCCGCGGATATTGGCCTCGAACTCGTGACCAGGACGGCGCGTGGTCGAACTAATGGCGCCGGCGGTCGTCGAGTTACCGAACAGGATGACCTGCGGACCGCGAAGGACCTCAACGCGCTCGATGTCGAAGAAGGGGATACGCCCCAGCTGAGCCCGACCGATATAAACGCCGTCCGTGAATGCGCCTACCGCCTGGTCAAACGAAAAGTTCGAACCGGAGCTGATGCCGCGCATTGCGCGATACGGAGAAATGATCGCCGAGGTCTGCCGGAAATTTGGAGTGTAGGTCGAGAGCTGTTCGAGCGCGACGATACCGCGGGTTGCGATGGTCTCCGAACTCAACGCCTGAGCGGAGATCGGGATGTCACGAAGATTCTCTTCGCGGCGACGCGCGGTCACGACGATGTCTTCGATCGCAGTGCTGGAATCTCGCTGCGCCTGCCCAACCGGCTCCTGGGCAACCTCAACCTGCGCGACCGAGCCCGCCCCCGCAACCGCGACCTGATCAGCAGACATTTCCTGTGCCAGAGCATGCTGAGCACCCAATGTACTGACAATAGCCATCAAGCCGGACGAAAGAAGCAGCCGATGACGCTTCGAACCGCAACTCATTATCCGCATAGCCATTGGCTTTAATCCTCCCCGATCAATAGACTGTTATGGGCCGGCGCGCGTGCAATCGCGGTCGACCAATCGTCTTTCCTTATGACCGGACATTATCGCTAGGCTGGTGGAGTGTCAATCGGGTCCACACTGGGCCCGATCGCCCCATTGAGCTGCTTGTCCCAATTACCGGAACAAATGGGCGAATTGCCCTACGCCCTTACCTCGTATCTCGTAAGGTAAGACACCCAGGCAGCCAGCATCTGCCCGTCAAATATCGCGCTCGGAGAGCGCGCGGCCGACCGGAGCTCCCGCGGCCGCTGCCGCATCGCGTTCCTGGCGAAGAAGGCTGCGCCTTACTTTCCCGGCGGTGTTGCGAAGAGGCCTGTTCGTGAGTTCATATGTCGCGGGACGTTTGTGGACGGCCAGGTCGCCAAGGCATTCGTGCACGCTGTTAGCGAAACGGTTGAAACCAATACCGTCACGCAATTGGACGATCGCATGAACACTTTGCCCAAGATCGGCGTTCGAAAGCCCGATGACGACACAGCCCAAAACATCCGAATTCTTCAAAAGCGCAGATTCGACTTCCGCGGGATATATATTGACTCCACCTCTTACTATCAGGTCTTCACGCCTATCAGCCACGAAAAGATAACCATCTTCATCGATGTAACCAAAATCCCCGAAACTATTCCAGCCCAATACGGATTGTCTATTATTGCCGCCGATGCAATGTGACTTTGGACATAAAGCATCTTCGTCAAGGAAATTTATCTCGCCAATCTGGCCAGTTGGGACCGCGTTGCCAGCCTCATCGAAAATCTTGACTTTTTCAACGTCGACTCGCCCGACAGACCCTTCATGGCGGATCCATTCCCGGCCCTCGATGAACGTTCCCCCAAAATTCTCTGTTCCACCATAGCCTTCGACGACGCGATCAGGACCGAGCCAGTCTATCCACGCCCGCTTCAGCCAGAGCGGGGTTGGTGCGGCTGTATGCACGATAGTTTCAAGGCTACTCAGATCATATGCCTCCCGCACTTCCGGTGGCAGGTGCCAGATTCGGTGCATCATAGTCGGCACGAGATAGAGCCAATTGACCGCATGTTTCTGGACCAATTGCAGAACGCTTTCCGCATCGAACATAGGCGCCAGAACGATGGTCCCGCCGCAGAACAGTGCGGAATGCGAGAAGAGAAACGGAGCTGTGTGATAGAGGGGTGAGCCAGGGTTGAGCATCACATGTCCTGCCTTGAGGCCATGCGGAACGCGATAATTCTGTCCGGTAATCGCCATCATGTGCTGGACGATCAGCTTCGGCGTGCCCGTGGACCCGCCGCTCGGGATGGCCGCCCAAAAACGCGCGATTGGCATAGCCAGCATCGTGTCAGGCATCGAACTCGTGTCGGCCCCTTCCGGCAAATGACGCCAATGCCCCCACTGGCACCACTCGGCCTGCCCTCCGATGAGGACCGACGGCCGCGACAATTGCAAGAGATGTCGGGCCTCGCGCTCAGAGGGCCGACTTGGAATCAAGACGACACTCGCACCGGCTTTCCAGATCGCAAAACTGCTCTCGAAAAACTCGAAGCCGTTCGGAAGGCAAAGCGCCACGAAGTCGCCAGGCTTTACGCCGAGGGATTGGAGAGCGTGCGCGCGACGCGTGGAGCGCTCGTCGAGTTGCCCCCACGTCAGAGTCTCGTCGTTGAGGGTTATCGCCACAGCATTCGCGCCGGCGCGGGCAGCAAACCATGCAGGAACATCCGCAAAGGGGATCATGATCGTGCCTCGATACCCTCATGGCACGGATGGCTGCCTCAGCTGTCCGCGCCCATACCGTGCTATAGTCCGCCCGCCACGATAGCCAAGCCGACTGAACGGCAGCAATGATATCTTACGTATCTCACTGAAGGGCTTCAACGGCAGAGAAGATATCGGACAATCGCAGCGCGAGTTCCGGACCATCCAGCTCATGAATGCCGCTGACGAAGGCCCACAAGTCATCAGCCTAACGTTGCCCGATCAGTGCCGCAGCTTTCCGTCTAAGCTTTGTCGCCACCAACGCCTGCGCAACAGGACGCAAGAGGTCGTGGCTGGTCTGGATTTGCCGGCCATCGGCCATCTCGATCGTCGCAAACGTGACCGTATCGGACATTTCGGAATCGAAACGGATCGACCCCCTCCGCGCCAGATCGCGCACGTCCCGCCTGCCGCACAGCTCTGCCGTGAACGTTGCAGGTGACGAGGTATCGATGCCCTTGAGAGCGAGGGCGATGACGGTCGCCAGGCTGAACTTCAGTTCGAGTGCGGTCGCCGGCTCCGCAATGCAGCATACATTCTCCCATTGCGGATGCACCGACATGGCGACCCTCGCGATCGTGTCGGGCTGTCCTTCGATCTGGTCGCGGACCGCGAGTACGGCCTCCAGGGGGCCGTGGGTGCCGTGACAGCAGGCGTGGAACTTGTATTGGACATTCTGAAACAGGAATGCATCGTCCGGCGCGAAACCGGTCTCGCTTCCGACTGCGGCCGTGCCGTGGGTTGCGCAAAAGCCCTCGACACATTCCAGACCTTCAGGCCGCGATATCAGACCGAATTCCGCCAGACATGCCGCCTCGATTCCACCGGCTGCAGCCATCCCAGCGTGAAGCGGCTTGCCCATGGTGCCGAATTGCGAGCGCAGTCCGGAGGAACGCGTCGCCGCAAAGCCCAGAGCGTGCGACAGGCGCTCGCGACCGAGGCCGAGCAGATGGCCGACACCAGCGGTTGCTCCAAAAATGCCGGCAGTGGCTGTGACGTGAAAACCGGCTGCATAATGCACCCGGCCGAATTGCTTGCCCAGGCGACAGGCCGTTTCAGCGCCGATCGCAAACGCCCGGAGCAGGTCACCACCACTGACGCCGCGCTCCTGCGCCACTGCAATGACCGCCGGAAGCACGGCGACTGTTGGGTGACCAAGCATATCGAAGTGGGTGTCGTCATAGTCGAGAGCATGAGACACCGCGCCGTTCACATAGGCCGCCGCCCGGGCCGACCATGCGCCGGGCAGGCCCATCGCAAGGCTCTTGCCTTCCGACCGTTCATGAACGGTCAGCGCACGAACGACATCGCCAACAGGCTCGGTCGCCCCCGCGTGCAACACAGCGAACCAGTCGAAAAGCGAGCATCGCGCCGTATCGAGCGTTTCTTCCGGAATGATGCCATCCGGATCCGCCACAAACGCCGCAACCTGCTCGGTCAGCCCCGAACGATGAACCGACATGGCCTCTGCGGCCGCTAGGTCCGCACCGCTCACGACCGTACCTTTCCCATCAACGAATCTGATATAATCCTCTTTTGGATCTCCGACGTGCCTTCGAAGATTTTTGTCAGCCGGGCATCACGCCAGTATCTCTCGACCGCGAAGTGGGTGGTATAGCCGGCGCCGCCATGAATCTGGAGCGCCTCCGAGGTCACTCTTTCCGACATTTCACTGGCGAACAACTTGACCATCGAGGATTCCAGGTCGCAGCGACCACCCTTGTCGATCCGGTCGCACACATCATACATGAGACTTCGCGCGGCCGCGATCTGAGTGGCCATGTCAGCGATCTTGAACCTGATAGCCTGGAAGTCGCCTATCGGCTGGCCAAACTGGGCGCGCTCGGACGCGTAGGCGAGCGCATCTTCGAGGGCGCCGCGAGCGAGGCCTATCGAGCGCGCCGCTGTATGCGCTCGGGCCAGTTCAAGGAAGGAGGTGATGTGGTAGAAACCCTTTCCCTCCTCACCGACGAGGCTTTCGGCGGGAACGCGGCAGCCGTCGAAGGCAAGCTCCCAGGTTGTCCAACCGTGATAGCCGATCTTGGGTATCGGGCTGCCCATGACGCCTTCGGGCAGCGCGCCGCGCGGTTTGTTCAGAATGAACGCGGAAATGCCTTTGTGACGCGCTGTGGGATCGATCTGGGGGTCGGTCCTGGCGAAGACGACGAGGAAGTCCGCTCCATCGGCAAAGGTGCACCAATATTTGGTGCCGGTAATCTCCCACCCGTCCGCTACCCTTACGGCCCGGCAACTCAGATTGGCGACATCCGATCCTGCCGCCGATTC
>CALMYW010000496.1 GCA_937873665.1 uncultured Sphingorhabdus sp. | reverse complement strand
GCACCAGCTCGTCGTGGGCGGCCCTGGCTCCGGTAGACCACCGTTTCCATTTTGAAGGCGGCGAAGATCGCCCGTGAAAAACTCAGGTCGGGGCAGCGCATCCTGTTCCTGAGTTTCGCGCGAGCGACGGTCTCGCGCGTCTTCGAGGCGATCGACGAAGAGCAGTCCGTCACGAAGGAGGAGAAGAAGCGGATTGAGGTCGACACCTATCACTCCTTCTTCTGGCGCATTCTCAAGGCGCACGGCTATCTCGTCGGGTTTCCGCGCCGCATGGCAATTCTGACGCCGCCGAACGAGGCGATCGCGCTTTCAGCGATCCGCAGCGCCTTCAAGGCACAGTCCAAGCTCTCGGGCGAGGAGAAGGCGCAGAAGGCCGCACTGGAGATTGCCGAGCGAATGCGGCTGGCGACAGAGGAAGGCAAAATCTGCTTCGACCTGTTCGCAGAGCGCGTGGCCATTTTGCTGCATGGCTCCGCCAAGGTCCGCGACCTCGTGTCGACCATGTATCCGTTCATCATCCTCGACGAGTTTCAGGATACCAGCGCCCAGCAGTGGCGCGTGGTCGAGGCAATCGGGAAGAGCAGCACGCTGATCGCTCTGGCCGATCCCGAGCAGCGCATCTTTGATTTCATCGGCGCCGACCCCGAGCGCCTCGACCACTTCAGGCACGCTTTCAAACCGTCAGAGCACGATTTGGCCGGGGACAACCATCGCAGCAAGGGGACGGACATTGCCTTGTTCGGCAACCACCTCCTTACCGGCAAATTCCGGGAAGAAGCGTATCAGGGCATCGATTACGAGGGGTTTGCCTCGAATCCTAATCAGGCCTTCGCCTCGCTTGTCGCTCAGGTTCTGAAAGCTCGTAAGCGGCTAGTCGCGACGGGCCTCCGACAATCTGCGCGAGCCCTTTGGCAACGTGCCTCCGATCGCGCATACGGCCGCCGTCGACATGGAAGGCCCGATCCTGGCGGCAGAGGTGATTGCCTTCCTTCTCCAGCAGCGAAATCACGCCGGCTGCTTTGACGAATTCGTCGACGTGCTTTGCAGCTATTTCAGCGGCCGAGGGGGCCAGGTGCCGACGAAGGGCGATCTGACGGAAGCGGCGCGGTTCCGCTCGGCGCTGGGCAAGTGGAATGACTGCCTTGCGAAGGGAAAGGCCGTTCCGGCGAACAGCGTCTTACAAGCCACGTTCGCGGTCCACGAGGCTGCAATGGCTGTTGCGCTGACTGGACAGCCCGACGGCGATTGGACCACCATTCGTGCGGTGCTTGAGGCAGGGGCCTGCACTCGGCTTGCCGAGGTTGCGAAGGAGGCGCGCAACGTCCGGCTTCTCGAACGCGGAACGCAGCTCCGGCAAAGTCTGTCACAGGACTGGCGCGATACTGGCGGATACAAGAACGCGCTGGCTGTCACTCGCCAAGCGTTCGTGCAGGAGCATTTCGCGACCGCTCACAAGCCGGAGTCGGGTGTCATCGTGATGAACATGCACAAGGCCAAGGGAAAGCAGTTCGATGAGGTCATCATCTTCGAAGGATGGCCGAAGCGCTACAACGGCGAGATCGTCGGCAACCCCGATCGCATTGTGGGCGGCAATGTCCGCGCGGGAGCTATGACGCAAGCTCGCCAGAATTTCCGCGTGAGCGTGACGCGCGCAAAAACCCGCGCGACGATCATGTCGCCCAACGACGATTTGTGTGTTCTGCTTTGTCCAGTCGACTAGAACCACATCGCAGGCGGATGATCGCATGCAAAACCTGTTCGACGACAGCAGCTAACCCGCCGCCTCCCCCGAAAGCCGTCAGACAGCTTCCGGCCCCCTCCCAGGCAATTTACGCAGCCTAAATGACCGACCTCCTCGGATCGGTCTTGCCAGCGAGGCTGATGGCCCGCCCTTGCTGCTCCCAATCCATGGGAAGCTCGGCGAGAGCCATAACACCGGCACGGAAGGGGAGCGTACCATCGATCGCCGCCCTGACTATCGTCGGACTGATAAATGCCAGCGGTAACGTCATGCGGACGGAGCGTTCCGAGACTTTTTCCCGGGCAGCTATGCTGGCGGTTGTCGCCTCGTGTTCGGCTGTTAGCTCCGCGACCCAGCTTCGTGCCCGGGTGATCGCAGTTATGAGGCGAGCACGGGCTTCGGCACGGATCGGCCGGACGTCAAGCTGGTTTGAGTCATGCGGCAGGATGATCTCACGTTTACGGGTATGTACCGGGCGCGACCATGGAACGATAATGGGCGCACTCGGCTCTGCGCCATCCGCCTCCAGTTTCATCTGGAGAACCAGCTTGTCGGGCTGGATGATCACACGATCTAGGTGATTGGCGATCAGCTCCTCGTTGCCGAGGTCTTCATCTTCGAGCCCTGCCTGGCAACGGTCTATATCGAGGTCGTCTCGAGAAATATCATCGCTGTCGAGAGCTGTGCGCCTTTGCCCGGCATATCTGCGCAGCGCCGCCAGCACCAGCTCCTCGATCTCATGTGCTGCCACACGCGGCACGGATCCGCATTCATGCCTGCGGCCCTGCGGGATGGCGCAGGAGACATAGTAGCGATAGCGCACGCAGCCTGAGGCTCCGATCTTGCCGCCGGGATACTTGTTGGCATGCGCGGGCGTCATCAGATTGCCCCGGTCATCATGGATGCGACCGATCAGAAGTGCACCGGAGGATCGCCATGTGTCGCAGGAACCGCGCACGTTCCCCGCAAGGCAATTCTGGACAGCTTCGAACAGATCGCCTGAGATGATCGACTCGTGCTCACCGGAGAAAGATTGCCCCTTGTGGGTGATCTCGCCGAGATTGCGGATTCCGATTTAATCCGGCCACCTATTCCGACGCGAAGCCGGCCGGGAT
>CALMYW010000495.1 GCA_937873665.1 uncultured Sphingorhabdus sp. | reverse complement strand
AGGAGCAAGGTGGATGGCGGATGCCGCTTCGTGCCATTGCAGGATGTTCCGATCGATGAGGTGATTCCAGCGCGATGGCGCAGTTCCGTCATTGATGACGATGGGCGGGTAAACCGGATCAGCTATGAGCTTTGCGTCCTGACGCAACTGCGCGACCGCATCCGCTCCAAAGAAATCTGGGTGGTCGGGGCGGATCGCTATCGCAATCCCGATGACGATCTTCCCAAGGACTTCGAGATCAGGCGAGATGCGTACTATTCCGGCCTCAGCCTGACGCCAGATGCGCAGGCGTTTTGCGCCTCGATCCGGGAGGAGCTTGAACGGGAACTGTTGCTCCTCAATGCCAATATTCCACAAAACGACAAGGTCCGGCTCCTGTGGCGCGGCGACAACCGGATATCGATTACACCGTTCAAGCCCTTGCCCGAACCGAAGGGTCTCGCTTCGATCAAAAGCGAGATCGGTCAGCGCTGGCCGATGACCGGACTGCTGGACGTGTTGAAAGAGGCTGCTCTGGACACGGGATTGATGGATGCTTTCGAAACGTCGGCCTCGCGGGTTACCCTGTCGAAAGCAGCCTTGGCTCAGCGTCTTTTGCTGTGTCTCTATGGCTTGGGCACGAACGCCGGGCTCAAGCGGGTCGCTGGCGCAACACCCGATGTCAGTTACGAGGAATTGCTGCATGTCCATCGCCGTTTCATCCACGCGCCAGCGCTGAGGGAGGCGTGCGCGCGGGTAGCAAACGCGACACTGGCAATCCGCAATGCCGCAGTATGGGGAGATGCGGGCACGGCATGCGCGTCCGATTCAACGAAGTTCGGCGCGTGGGACCGCAACCTGATGACGGAATGGCACGCCCGCTATGGCGGCCGTGGCGTCATGATCTACTGGCATGTGGAGAAGCGCGCGACCTGCGTTTATTCCCAGCTCAAGCGGTGCTCTTCCTCGGAGGTCGCCTCCATGATCGAAGGCGTGCTACGCCATTGCACCGACATGGAAATCCAGCGCCAGTACGTCGATAGCCACGGCCAGAGCGCAGTCGGCTTTGCGTTCTGCCGACTCCTTGGATTTGAGCTTGCCCCGCGGCTGAAAGCAGTGGCACGCCAGAAACTGGCCCTTCCCCAAGCCGGCATGCGCACGCGGCTTTCCAATTTACTGCCGATCCTCTCCAGCCCGATCGACTGGGACGAAATGGTCAAATATGCCGCTGCCATGCAATCGCGCACCGCCGATCCGGAAGCGATCCTGCTCCGGTTTGCCAGAGCCGAAGTGATGCACCCGACCTACAAGGCGCTGAGTGAACTCGGCCGCGCGGTCAAAACAATCTTCCTATGCCGGTATTTGCGTCAGGAGGCATTCCGCCGCGAGATCCACGAAGGGCTGAATGTGGTTGAGAACTGGAACGGCGCTAATGGTTTCGTGTTCTTCGGCAAGGGCGGCGAGATCGCCACCAACCGCATCCATGAGCAGGAAATCTCCGTTCTGGCGCTACACCTCCTGCAAGCGTCGCTGGTGTATGTGAACACCCGCATGCTTCAGACCGTACTGGTTGAGCCGAAGTGGGCGGGGCGGATGACGCCGGAAGATTATCGTGGTCTCACGCCGTTGATCTACAGTCATGTGAACCCTTATGGCCGCTTCGACCTCGACCTGAACGACCGGATTGATTTTGGACGGCTTGCAGCGTGAGGCGGCTGATCGGCCTATAACATTTGGGTACACCCCAGAGTGATAGGGCCGAGTGACACCATTCGTCTGTCACAAAAGGGTGGGTTTGCGCTCAATGTGACGATACACTGCAAGAGCCACCCTAATGTGACGGATTTTGCACTTGGCTCGTATCGGATATGCCCGCGTCAGCACCACGGACCAGGATCTGGATATCCAGATTGGCCGCCTCAAGAATGCAGGTTGCGAAATTATCCGTTCCGAGACCGGATCGGGGGCCTCGCGGAGCGGGCGCACGGAACTGGAAACGATCATGCAGTTTATGCACACCGGCGACGAGCTGGTCGTGCTGCGGCTCGACCGGCTCGGCCGCTCCACGCGCGATGTCCTGAACCTGGTGCATGAGCTTGATGAAAAGGGAGCTTCGCTGCGCATCCTTGAGCCAGAGGTGACGACGGCGGGCGACATGGGGCGAATGGTCATCACCATACTCGGCATGGTCGCCGATATGGAGCTGAAGTTCATCAAGGATCGTCAGCGCGCCGGGATCGAAGCGGCGCGCGCCGAAGGCGTTTACAAAGGCCGGAAGAAGAACGTCGATGACGATGAAATCCGCCGTCGCCTTGCCGCCGGCGCCAGCAAGGCCCGCGTTGCCCGCGACCTGAAGGTCTCACGAATGACCGTCTATCGGGCGCTCGACATTATTCCGTCACAGACCAAACTGCCGGAAAAGCCGCCCACTGCCAGCATCGCCCTGCATCTGATTATCGAGAACTTCAACAAGCGTGGAAGAGGTAGAAAACCCGCTCGGGAGCGGATTGAGGCGATGCTGGAACGCGACTACGCCATGGTAAAAAACGGCAATTGTGATTACAAACTGACCGTCGCCTATGACCCCGATCCGGATGGCATTTCCCTTGATGAGGAAATCCAAAGCCTCCTCTCCGAGATGTTCAACATCGCAGAGAGCTACAATTGCTCCATGGAAGCCGATATCTACGAGGTCGGTGGTCAGCAACGGTCCTGGTAGAATCAATCAAGCGTTCAGTGTTCGTTCTTCAACCTGGCCAAAATCGCAGCTTCGGGCCGACTGGGCCTTGTTGGCGCCCTTCGCCGGCTTCCACGAGACCGCCCATGCCGTGACCGGCACGTGCCTGATCAGCTTCGAC
>CALMYW010000494.1 GCA_937873665.1 uncultured Sphingorhabdus sp. | reverse complement strand
TGACGAGGTTGAGGACGACCTGTGGTTCAGCCCCGCAGATCCTCCAGAAACTCCGAAGCCGGGTCGGCGCTCGTCACCAACAGCCGATCCCGGGCCCGAGTGCAAGCTACATAAAGGAGATTGCGCTCGGTGTTGTAGACCTCTTCAATGTCAGCATCGTCCGTGACCGCCTCGACGCGTTCCTGCAATGGGATCACCTCGTCGTCGCAGGCCATCACAACCACTGCGCGGAACTCCAACCCTTTTGCCAAGTGCATGGTGCAGACACTGGCTTGCCCGTTGGTTGTCTCCACATGCTCGTCCAAAACGTTGAACGGAATACCAGCAGCGGTAACGGCAGCAACCGCCCGCGGTATCTGGGCATCAGAGCGAACGAAGATACCTAACTCGTGCGGAGCCAATCCATCTTTCGCCCGGTCAAGAATCCAAGCGGTAACCGCCTTGCACTCCGCGACCTCGGACTTGAACGAACGAATGTCAGGGGCCGGTCCGTTAAAGACCGATACCGTGCCGCGACGGTCCTCGCTATTGCCATCCACATCTGTGACATCCGGTCCCAGCAATTGGTCGGCTTGGGCTCGGATTTGATGCGACGTTCGGTAGTTGATGTGCAGCGTGCGTGACCGCCCCCGGATATCGACACCCAGCGACTTCCACGAAAACGGTTGCTGGAAGATTCGCTGCCCCAAGTCACCAGCAAAGAACAAGCTGTTCGGGCGAACTTGCCCTCGGCTGGTACTGACCGCTGCCAGAAACTTGAGCTGCGCAATGCTCACATCCTGCGCCTCATCAACCACAACGAAGTCGAAGGGCTGATGCGGCAGCGTTGCGGCCTTTTCTGCAAGGCGACTGAACATCTCAGCATGCGTGATCAATCCTGCCTGCTTCAACTCTTCTTGCGTGCGCTCAAAAACAGTCCATAGGGCGAGGCGCTGGGACTCCGAAAGCCGGGTCTTACGCCCCAGCCGCTTCACATCCCGATAGGCCTCCCACGTCTTCAACTGCCAAGCATCAACAAGATCATTCCACTCACCTAGCAGGAACCGTTGGCCGAACTTCAAGCTAGTGTCTGCCTTTGCCGCGTCAAGCAAGACCCGAACGATCTGTGCCTGAGAGGCAAGTTTCGGCTTTCCCCAATGCGCCGCATACAAGCGAGCACCAATGGCCGACATGGACTGAACCTCCAGCCGCTCGGCCAGCCTCGGTTGATTTCTGATCAGGTTTTGCAGCTTGGTAGCCAAGGCACTGGCCAGGGTCTCGGAAAACGTCGCCAGGAGCACCCGGCTGTCTTGATGCTGGCGGGCCAAGTGAACCGCACGATGCAATGCCACGATGGTCTTGCCCGTGCCTGCGGGGCCAGATATTCGGGCAGGCCCGGGGTAGTCGCGCTCAACCCATTGCCGCTGCGCCGGGTGAAGAAAGACAGTCCACTTCTCCCAAGGAAAGTCTAGCGCACGCTCCAGTTCTTCCACATCTTTCATGACTCGGAATCGGCGCTGTGCATCTGGGTGGCTGAATGGATCGGCACCCGGTTGGATCGCCGCCACAGGCTTCGGCGCTCCGCCCGTTGCCAGTTCTAGCAAGGCCTCGGCAGCCTCGGCAGGAAGATGGTCAGCCAGCACCAACAGACTGTTTTCGTCCGCCTTACGCACGTCAGCCAGCCATTCGGATGGAACGCCATAGCTCAACAGTTCGTCATCAGAGCGCCCGTCGAACAACAAGCTCCTTGCCTTTGGCACACCAACCGGCTTCGATGGATTGGCCTTGACACCATCAGGCGCCCCTGCCACCTCGCCAGCGCGAACCACGACTTCTTCAACGCGTTCACGAATCTCAACCCACTGAGCAGCCCCAGTCTTGGGATGCACTTCCAGCTTTCGACGCTCGGCCCACTTGTAAGCCTTATCGTGGTGATCAACATAGCAGAGCAAAAAACTGGTGGCCGTCTTGTGCACGATTAGTCGAATATCACTGCTGACCCTGACCGACCAGAAATTCTTATCTTTTGACTGCTCGATCTTGTGCAGGCTCATGCTTGGGTGAGCCGGGTTCAATTGCAAGTCAAACGCAGTCGTCTTGACTGCTTTTTGCTCATCCCCCGTGAGTTTGGCGAGGCTGTCAGTGAAGGTGTCTGCTATTCTGAATTGCATTGTGTTTGGTATCGTGAAATCTATGCGAGACCCGCTCGACGACTAACTCCCTAAGGACGTGCGAATCTGAAGTTCCTCAAGTGGAAAACCTGGCGGCGTAGGCTTGAATTCCTTTGATTCCTTTTGTAATCCGTACCCTTTCCTTTGGTGTGTTCTCAAAGACTTCAAGTTCAAACTAGCCGTCAGAAACGTCAAGTTGTCACCTCCCTTAATCCTCAGCGGATTCATGCGTTCTGATCTGGATGGACTCACCACTCGTGAGTCTCCAAAGCAAGAGTCGTTGACTTGAACCACGTAGCAATGCAGATCGCGTGCGGCAGATTCAACGATATTTGAGAAGTAGTTGATATCTCGGTTGAACTCTGAGGCCACAATAAAGTCAACCTTCCCCTTAAACAGCGAGCGATCCTCAATCGAAGCTAGCTCAAAACAGTTGTATATCGCAAAGCTCGCGCCTCTCCACCTAAATAGGTGATACGGGTCCTTTTTCCCAGGCAACTTCAGGCCTTCATTTGTGAGTATGAATTCTTCTTCTGGCGAATAGAAGCGTTTCAATCGACGAATAGGAACGCAAGTCCAGTGTCCAGTTCCCGTCTGGTAAGGCAACGCAGCAAGAACTTCATTTAACGCCTGGCCTTTTGCATTGATTCGATGCTCTAACCCACAAACGACTCCGATTCGGTGGCGACGAGCCCATGCCACCAGCATCGACTCCCAAGCGTGCGGAACGCTTACCTCTGGGAAGACCACCAAATCAATTCGACTATTCGCAGTACCTTGGTAGCACGAAATTTCATTCAACAGATTTGTGAACGGCTTTAGGCGGTCACGACTGAGATTCGGCTTTCCCAAATAGCTCGCTTCAATGTCGGCTGATCTCACAGGAATGTTTGCTACAGCAATCTGAATGCTGGCATGCAGGTCAATTGAATCCCCTCCTGCCTTGACTAGCTCAAATGTCGCCATGTGGTCACTCCTCCAATTCGGCTGCATCTGACCATTCAACACCAGCCAATGTCTTTCGATTTATTCCTTCGAAGATATTCGATGCAACATCAAAGACAGACTTCTTCCCGAGCGATATGTCGCCACTGTATGCAAGGAGCATGCATTCATCAAAGTTGACAAATCTTGGCGAAAATTCAATCTTGCGCGGATCAAGCTTCACTAGAGAATTCGGTGCGCGAGCACTCAGTGGTCCAGAATAGGTAGTAAAGTTCAACAGCGGCCTGCGAACAAAATGATGTCGCAATAGATTTGCACGGCGCAACTCTTCGGCGTGAATGCCATCGACTAGCTCCGAAAGTCCTAAATCTTCAGCGCAGACCGCTTCAGCCATCGCCAGTGAAAGCTGAAGGTGCACTCTTAAGTCACTTATCAGTTGCTTCGTCACATCCTCCTCATCTGCCTTCACACGCGAGATCTCAGACTTCAACTGTTTGCTAAACGCCTTGAGCGTTACCTGGTCGCCAGCAATTCCTAGCAGCGTAAAAACTCTCTCCCAAAGGTCGGAGAACTCAATGGCGCTGCGCCCCTTGAAGAACTTCTGTAATCCTCGACTGACTTTTCTGTCTGGCGCATCATCCGTTAGCAGATGCAGGATTGTTTGACGTGCCAGATGTTTCGCCAGTTCGTAGCGGTTCTCAGCGAGTCCCTTGACACTTCGAAATTTGTTTACCGACCCCTCGTAGAGAAGCTCATATGCGACATCCTCCATTGAGTTGTCCGCTTCATCAACTGGCAACAGCAAAAAATCACTTCCGTTTTCTTCCAACTTCTTTTGGAATTTTTCTAACCCGGCAATTGAGTGACGCGCATCGAAATACTGCAGGATGCACTTTGACTGCTGTAGCAGTAGGCCTTCGCGTGCACGAATTGCATATGCGCCGCTGCCTGCGTCGCTGAGTATGCGTGGCCTGACAAGCAAGTCCTTAATAAACCCTGCGACCGGATTGTCGTTGTCAACTGCCGGGTCAGTGGGCAGTGGTACCACCAACAGGATGTCGTCAACGTAGCGACCATAGTACGCAGGCCGCACCTTCTGCAGCACTATTCGGTCAAAATCTTGCAAGTACCAATTGGCAAGTACGAGCGACGAGCACAGTCCAATGGGCAACCCCACTACTTCATCGGAGATTCCAGGGTGAGTCTGCGCAAGCGTCTTGGCAACGACCTTCCGGTAAGTTGCGCCCACGACCTGGATGCATGTGAGCAGTGGATGCAGGTCGTCCGGGCCATCCGGTTCCTGAGCAATGGTCTCCTTCAGTGCATTCCGAATTTCATCGAAATCGATGCTTACCCTGTAGAAATACTCTTGAATATCAAGTCCCAAGATCGCCACGTTGCGCTGTTCTTGAACGAGCAGTTGTTTTGCTCTTCGAATTCCTGTATCGCGCCAACGCGCATACTGTTCGTGGTACTTCGCGAACAGTGCAATGGAATCGTCGTCCTCATCATTTAGATTGGTTGAGAGTCGAGAGCCACAGCACTCTTCACCAAGAGCGCCATCCAGGATGCGTCCTTCCAACATGATCCAAAGGACTGCGATCAGATGTAGCTCAATAGGTCCGTCAAAAAAATAGTTAACCTTTTCAATCTCAATCTTCGGTGCAGTCGTCACGTTAGTGATAAATCTGCCCTGCAGAGGTTGATCATCCGAGCGGTCCTGAGGGCCTGGTTTGAGCTTCTTGGGAACCAGTCTAAAACCAACATCTTTCAACCAACTGCGAAACTGACGATCAACCGATGGCCGGGGTGCATTGACAACCTTGTGTACAGCAGCCATCTTGGCGTCGAAGGATTCGTCGCACTCGAAGGCAGCCAGACGCGCCCGCAACCGAAGGTCCGTCTTGTCGTAATAGACAAGGCTCTTTAGCTTCCTGTAGGCAAGTTCTACTTGGGCCTCTGTTACAACCATTTCAGGACACCTTAAAGACCTTCATCACCTCATCACCAAGGTGATTGATCACCTTAACGGCAATGCGGCCGGATGTCGGCTTGTCGAATGGGCGAGACGTGTCGCTGTTCAATGTCGCCCAGGCTTCTTCATTGATCTCGGCCTTCAGCGTGGTCTTAAGCGCCTTGTAAGGGTCATTGGCACCCAGGAAGTACGCATGGCGGACGAAGAAGCTTTCTTCGTTGTAGTCGGTGTCGATGAACCAGCAGGCGATGCCGTCGGCACCATCGCTGCGTACCTCGCCGGTGTTCGGGTGGAACACGTCCACTCCGTTGACTTTGACGCAAACCTGGCCCTCGGCGGCATCGAGGATGTCAATATCGGGCTCTCCGAATATCACGAACAAGTTGCCCTTGCCCGTGTTCTTGAGGTCTTCGGCCATGTGCAGGTCCGCGTTCATGCGCGCCTTCAGAACCGGGATACGGCCCAGCTTCTCGAACTCGGACGAGTGCGCGTCGTAGTTGAACGCACAGGCAATCAAAACATCGAAGCCTGCGTCGCCTGCCTCTCGTGCGGCAGACACCAAGTCCGGGCGCGACACGGTGCCGAACTCCGGTCCGATGAAGATAGCTGCACGCTTTTCGCCCGTGCTGTCCTCATACAGGCCTTCCCCGCAAACAAGATCGCCGGGCCAAGGCACCAGCGACGTAAAGACGATCTTGTCCTCCTTGTGGGCCTGCTGCACCCCGGCGGTCTTGAGGTTTTCAAGAATGATCTGAACGAAGCTACGCGCAGCGTTGTACTCGGCCTGTTGCTCAGCAACATTGGGGTCGTTCGGATCGATTAATTCATCGTTTTCATCGACACCTAGCACTCGATGCGGCGATAAGCTTTCAACGGTGAACGGACCGGCTACTCGGACTTTCTTTTTGTCCTCGTAAGGTTTGTCATAGAGGTACTCGAACTCAGCCTTCGCCGCGATAGATGCATCAATTGCCTTCTGACGTGCGATTCGCTGCGCCCACCACTCAGAGTGAATCCTCGAAGTGCTCTCGTGCCACTTGTCATCCGCGTTGCGAGGTATTTCCCATTCTTTCCAGTTCTTGCCCAAAGCTCGATTAAGTTGCTCGCGCAGCGGCTCCAAAAATGCTTGATACTGATCATAGATCACATCTATCTCAGTATTGCTGGTGATAGAGCTCAACATAACGTGTGGTACGCGCTCATACACAAAACCACGGCGGACGCTGTGCTTCACTGCCGAGGAGCTAGGAGCTGTACGTGTAATCTCTGCCTCTTTGATTTGCCCCTCACGAGAGTCCGCTAGCAAATAGTACGGATAACGTGCTCCCATGATGCGCGCCCGTGCAAGAGCCAGCGCGACACGCGATGTATCAATAGTGATCCAACGCCGCCCCCATTGCTCAGCCACGGTTGCAGTTGTTCCAGACCCACAAGTGGGATCAAGCACAAGGTCACCAGGATCGGTGGCCATCAAGATGCATTTTTGAATTTGCCTTGTTGAAGTTTGCACCACATAAATCTTCTCGTATGAAGTACTGGCAGAACCTGAGTCTGTCCAGATATTGCTCATTGTCGAGAGAGGATTGTCTTCATGAAAAGCAACGAAATAGGGCAGAGTTCCATGCAAAACCAGCCTATTAGCCTTTATCAGGGTTTCAACCCCTTGGCGATTTGTTCTCCAGCTTTTTTTATTCTTTTGTACGGGATATCCATTGAAATCAAAGTCAAACGTGCAAGTCGGTGTATAGCCGGACGACAACATACCTTGGGGACAATAGACCTTCCAGTCGGAAGGCAACATCTCCAGATTTTCTTCTTCTGCAGCCGTGAGTTTTCGCCGCTCACCTGATGGTAGCTCAACGTAGTCGTAACGCGATTCAGACCCTTTTGCCTTTTTGTCAAAAATAGGTCTAAATTTAATATGTGGCTTAGACTTTGCATACCAGACTACATAATCCGTTACATTGGCCATGCCGCCAGTGCCTAAGGGTGATAGCTTCTTTAGTGTTATTTGGGAAAAGAAATTTTCGTCGCCAAAAACTTCGTCAAGAACGGCACGAACTCTATGTAGGTTTTCATCTCCTATCTGCACAAATATCGAGCCAGATTCCGCGAGCAAATCACGCGCCACGGTTAATCTATCTCGCAGATATGTCATATATGAATGGATGCCATCACGCCATGTATCGCGAAAGGCCTTCACTTGTTCAGGCTCTCGTGTTATGTGTTCAGCGTTTCCATCTTTCACATCTTTGCTTGTGGTAGACCACTGAAAGTTGCTGTTGAATTTGATGCCATAAGGCGGATCGAAGTAAATGCACTGCACCTTTCCGCGAAGCCCTTCGCGCTCGGCGAGGGAGGCCATCACCGCCAGACTGTCGCCCAAAATCATGCGATTGGCCCAATGCGCATCATGTGCGTAAAACTCTGTTTTCGCGTCTTCGCTGGGCAGGCCGTTGAAGTCGGCAAACATATCGACCTGCGGGGCATTTGTGCCTTGCGCACGTTCGGTCTGGCGTTTGAGGTCATCAATCAAGACCTTAGGGTGCACCTTTTCTTGAATGTAGAGCGGCGGTGCATGCACAACCAAATCTGACCAATCTTGTTCATCCTTACCGCGCCAAACTAGTTGCGGGTCCAGGTCTCGGTTACGGTCTTCGCGTTCTCGTGGATAGCGGACAGGAATAGGCTTTTGCTGCTCCTGCTTCATGACCGATTGATACTCGGCCGTAGGGATGTTCTTGCGGGTGGCGTCATCGTGCTTGAGCGTTTCAACGCTCAGCGGGGTGTTCTTCTTGGTAGCCATATCAGAGTGCGCCCTCGGGTACTGATTCGGTGGCCGGGGCAACGGCATCGATCATCTTGTTGAATTCGGCTTCGACCTTCTTGGCGAAGTCATGCTGCATTTGGTACACGTCAACGAACTCGACAAAGGCCCAGCGGCCGTAGGCCCCCAGGTTGTTGACGCCGGGCACCCAGTAGGTTTCCATGGTCAACTTCTTGTCTTTGGCGTCTTCGCCTCGGTAACCCTTGATTTCGACGATGAGGCTCAACAGGTCATCCGGTCCATTGCCGTCATCGACTCGCACGATGAAGTCGGGGCGGTACTTGCGCGTCTCCGAGCCGTAGCGGTACGGCACCTCAAGGCCCAGGTTGTGGTTCTTGACGTAAGCCACCACACGCGGGTGGCGTTCGGCGACGCGGCAGAACTCGGCCTCCCAGTCGCTATCAAGAATCACCCAGTTCACATGGCACTTGGGTGGCGGTCCGTTGGTTTCCCAGCGTTCGGTCTTCGAGGTGTTGAAGTTGACGAAGCGGGTGGTTCCGGTGGCGTTGTACGGGTCCAGCACCGCCTTGATGGGGCGCTTGTTGCCTTGCTCGGCCTTGGTGATGGCAGCGGTGATGCGGTTGCAGGCCTCGTCGGCCAGTTCCTGGTACATCAGCTGTGCTGGGTAGGTGTCGCCCTTGCAATCAAGACATGTGTCTAGCCACTCCTTGGTGATGCGCTTGAGCTGGCCGAACAAGTGCAGCTTGGGTTCGTCACCCGGGTCGCGCCAATGGTTGATCAACAGCCGCTTGGTAAGGTGCATCAGCAAGGTGGAGTGCCGCATGTCAGCCAAGTGGTCCAGGCTGAGGTCAACGGTCTCGCCAATGATGCCCGCGTTCTGCGTGATGGAGGGGCCAACCAAGTCAGGCGTGAGCACAAGCACTGAATCAGCGGTGAACTCCGCCGTCAGCCGCTCGTCGGGCAACTCGACCCGGTACCCCTGCACTCGGGGGAACTGAATCTCCAACGCGGCACGGTCTGGTTGTGCACGCACCTGCACCGTCTCACGCGGCGGCTGGGGCTTGGAGATCACCGGCTTGGCAGTGAAATCAAACGGAATGCCCAGCACGTCGGCGTATTCGACGTTGAACAGGCCTTCCTCGTTCAGGTCGTAGGACTGGCGGCGCAGGGCGCGACCAATCACCTGTTCGCACAGTAGCTGGGTGCCAAAGGCGCGAACGCCCAGCACGTGGGTGACGGTGTTGGCATCCCAGCCCTCGGTCAGCATGGACACGGAGACGACGCAGCGAATCGAGTCGCCCAATCGGCCAGCCTTGCCAACGGTGTTCATCACCTCGCGGAGCAGCCGTGCATCGTCAAAGTCTTTGCCTGAGCGAAGTTCATCGGCCAAGGCACCGCCACGCTCGAAGACTTCTTGCTTGAACTGTTCGATCTCAGGACCTGCGGCGGCACGGAAACTGTCGTCCAGCGCATCGCCGGATTCCAACTGCTCGCTGTCGATCAGCAGGGTGCGGGGGCGGCCGAAGGGGTTGCCGTACTCGTCGGTGTTGCGAAACAGCTCCAGCCGCCCAGGGACCGGCGTCGAGCTGCCGTCGTCGTTCTCACGGTTGAAGCCGGAGATGAAGTCATAGACCAGCTTAGACGTGGACGTGTTGTTGCACACCACGATGAAACAGGGCGGCACCTTGATGCCAGCGGCCTGCCACAGGTCGAATGTCTTCTTGTAATGACCGTACAGAGCTTCCAGCGCCGTTTGCAGTTCCACCGGCAAGCTCAAGGGGTCGAGTGACTTCGCAGCACCCCGCCCCTTCTTTGGCATGCGGGTACGGATGTGCTCCCACAGGTTGCGGAACTTCGGCATCTCGCCGCCGGGAATGTTGTCGGCTACGGGCACGCGGGGCAGTTTGACGATGCCGCACTCGATGGCATCCATCAGCGAGAAGTCGCTCATGGTCCAAGGGAACAAGGTGCCCTCAACGTAGCCGGAACCAGCAAGGAAGAACGGTGTGGCCGACAGGTCCACCACCTTGGCAACGCCAAGCTTGCGGTTGACGGCCTCCAAGCCGGTGATCCACATGCGGGCGGCTTCGTTGTTCTCGTCGGCTTCCTTCTTCTCGTCACCCTTGAGCGCATCCAGCTCTGCGTCCGGCTTTTCGCGGTAGCAGTGGTGGGCCTCGTCATTGATGACGAGCACGTTGGTCATGCCCATCAGGTCAGGCATGACGCGCTGGAGCATCTGGCCCTCAGTCTCCAGTGTGTTCAGCTCATCGCCGCCACGGCCTTGGAGCAGCAGGCGGCCACCCTTTGACAACTCGATGCGTTCTCGGAGTTTGAACGCATGGTAGTTGGTGATGACGATCTTGGCCCGGTTCAGGTCGTCCAGCATGTCGCTGGGCACCAGCTCGCGGCTGGCGTAGTAGCTGTCGGGGTCGTTGGGCTGCAACACGCGCAGGCGGTCCTTGATGGTCAAGCCGGGGGCCACCAACAGGAAGCCTCGCGTGAACTTCTTGCTGCCAGGTCGGCGCACAGCGTTGACGGTTTGCCACGCGATGATCATGGCCATCACCGTGGTCTTGCCTGCGCCGGTGGCCAGCTTCAAGGCCAAGCGCATCAATTCCGGGTTGGCATCGTTGTTGGCGTTGGCCAGGTGGTCAAGGAAGGTCTGACCGATCTTCCCGACTTGCGGGGCAACTTCAGTGAGCCAGATGATTGTTTCGGCAGCCTCTACTTGACAGAAGAACGGGCGGATGCTGCTGAACGGATGGTGCCGCCAGTGTTGCAGCAGACGCGCGGTTTCGGGCGTGACGCGCCAGTCGGCCGGGTTCTTGTGTGCACGCCATTTGTCCACCTCTTGTCGCACCGAGTTGATGACGGCAGTGTGGTCGTAGGCCTGCTTCTGCGTGGACAGCTCATCATCAAACAGCAGGGCATCTTGCTTAGCGACGCCCTTTTGCTTCTTTGCCTTGGGGATCGGGGTGATGAACTCGGCGCGGCGGCGAGTTTCGACAATCTGCTGGGTTGGTTGCCCAGTGCCGTCAAGCTCCCAATGGCGACCGGGATACCCGTACGGCGAGTTGAGAATCGGTTTCTCAAAGAACTGGTTTGACATTCAGACCCTGCTTTTTGCTCTTGTGACACTCCCGAATCGTTGCCCCCATGACCACGATCAGCGCATTTTTTGAATTATCTTGAAACACTCATTATCAGGGGACAAAAGCAGGGTGTTGAAGGCGTTCCCGGTAAGCAAGCAGATGCAGGGTCAGCGACTCAGTCCGAAAGGGAACATTGCTGATCCAAACGACGTGTCAGCCCTACAAATGAGCCGTATCCACATACGGTCTGCTTGCTTCGGACGTCATTCCGCACTTGCGGCCTTCAGCTTCGGCCGACCCACCACAATGCTCCAGTCATCAAGCCCATGGAACTTGGCCTTATCAAAGCTGAAGGCGATGCCTTTGATTGCACCTGCACTGTCCGCATAGAAGCGAATGTGCCCTCGACCGACACCTTTGTAGTTCGGACTAGCCACGCTGCCGCGCTGCTTGCCCTTGGCCTCGTTTTCATCACGCAACGCGGCATCGCTCACGAATCGGGTGTCATCGCGACTTTTGGCCTCCTGAGACGTGTCGATGATGGTGACTTCGTACTGATCTAGGCCATCCACCAGAGGCTTGCGGGGCTTATTCAGCCTCACGGGCGGTGAATCAATGAACAATATGTGCCCTGGCAAGGTGTGGGTGACCTTCTCCGTATAGAGCCACGCTGCCACGTCGCCAGGCTTGATGTCCGTCACTTTCGAAATGCGTGTGAACGCCTCTTCTTTTTCGATGCTGGGGTGCCAGTCAAAGATGCTGAATCGGGTCTTGAACTTCTTGGTCTTCAGCTGCTCAAGCACCCCCGAGTTGGTACGGCGGAACATGTCTTCCACGAAGCCACCACAGTCCGTTGCCACCACGTACTCGGAAGCGAACAGATCACCCGGCATGCGGGTGTAGATGCGGGTGTTGGAGTAGCTGTTGTTCTCCTGCTTGGTGTTGGCAACGAAGTCCCGCGCAAGCTGAAGGTGCTTCGGGATGCTCGTTTCTTGGGCGAATGCGCCGAACGATGCTGCGAACAGTGCGACGGCCAACCAACGATTGACATTATTCGGTCTCATTTTTCCTCCCTTTTCTCGAATGTCCATTCGGTCTGACAGGCGCGGCAGCGACAGGAGTACTGATTCTTGACGAAGGTAACACCAACATGCTGGGTCACATCCTTGTAGCTTTGACCCCTGATGCCACCGCGACGATGCACCGTCTTTGCTACCGCCTTCGTTCCGCGCCAACGATCAACTTCCGCCACGTTGGTGGTCTCGTAGTCGGTGGATTTGCAGCTGGGACAGCGATTGCGCATGAATCGGTTCCAGTACCAAGCGGCAAGGATTGCCGCGAGCGCAATACCGACAAACCAGAGTTTGTCATTGCGGCTGCGCTCGACCTGCCGTTGGGCCTCAATCTCTGCATTCCGCGCGTTTTGCTGTGCAAACTCAGCTTCCAGCCGTTGCTTTGCTAACTCACGTTCGGACACTTGCGGAGGTGCTGATGCCTGCGCTGGAGCATCCGCCACAGCCGGACTTGTCACTGCTTGTGTTCGCAGTGCCTCCTGTTGCAGACGTTGGCTCAGGCGTTCAACGGCTGCCAATGCCCCTGGGTAGGCGCGTGTTTGGATGTCCGTCAACTCAGCCTTCTTGATCGACTCCGGCAGGTTGCTGGTGCGTTGGCACTCTTGTGTTTTCGCCAAGACCGCCTCCACGTCATCCCTGCGCCAATCCCGTGCCTTGACCCCAAGGATGAGACGGTCCGGGTTCGGACCATCAAGCTCAGCAAGCGCATTCCAGTCCGGTGGACAAGCCAATTGCAATGCGGACTGTGCGTAGCTGGATTGGGCTGCGACAAGCATGCAGGTGACTGCCGCAATTGAGACCGCTATAGATAGCGATTTTTGCTCTCTTTGGGGTTGCATTTACTGGGATACCTTCCTGTCTTGGTTTGATTAACTGATACGAATATCGAACTAGTTAAGAAATGAAATGTAGACGAATCTCGTAGCACATGAAGCGAGATACGTCCGAATTAGATCAACAGTGGGGAGCAAGGCTTAAAAGAGCCCGGCTTGCGGCTGCTCTATCTCAGAGAAAGCTCGGTGTCGGGATTGGCCTTGATGAGACTGCTGCGAACGCACGCATCAACCGATATGAAACGGGAGTTCATCGACCCGATCTTTTGACGGTGCGAAACATCGCAAGAGAACTGGGTGTGCCCGTTGCATACTTCTACGCAGAGAGCGACGAGCTTGCAGACTTGATCTATCGGCACGAGCGGGCTTCGGCATCCGTGCGGAAAAGCATCAAGAAGCTGCTGGCGGAAGTTCCCGGCCTGCCAGAGGAAGCACCTTTGAAACACTCACCGAGCAAGCCCCGCGAGTGAGTCTTTTCTGAGAGCTGCCGCAACCTCTTGAATCAGGCCGTCTGGTACGTCATTGATCTGCACCGGGTAGCGCAATGCCAGCAACCGCTGCCGGAGCGATGGCGTTTGCCGGAATCGCGCTGCCAATGCACTGAACAGCGTTTCACGGTAAAACTTCTCTGGCTCATGGTGACTTTGCAGTGCCTTGCGTAAAGGCCACGGCCAATCGCTAATCTTGGCTGAGCGCCAGCAGTTTTCGTCCAGAACAAAGGGATGCTGATAGGCTGGATGGAGCCATCCAAACGCGTCTGCCGGGCTATGAACAGCGATGCGGTCAATGGTGTGCTGTTGCCTTACAGGTGCAAATTCAATGCAGCCGTCGAGGTCTGGCCGCCATGCAAGGATGTAAGCCCCCCCTAGAAAGCGCATCTTCACTGACCATGTAGCCTGCGGTTGCTGCTCCATTGTGGCCAGTAGCAACACCGGAGCTGCCGCCCCGGTGATCCACTCAGTGGACAGCATCCAACTCTTAGGTGCAATCACTTTCCGGCTCAGGACTGATGGAGACATCAGGTCGGCATCCTCCTGAGTCATCAGAGTGAGGCGGCAGCCCAGTGAGGCCATGCAATCGACACTTGGAACTGATATGAAGGTTCCTGACTGGCTTTGCATGTACCTTAGTGGGGAGGTGCAAACCACCGCTGTCTGATCGAAGCGCAGAACTATCGCTCCGGCAAGCAAGCTGGAACCGGCAGCCCCTGTGATGTCATCCGGCCACGGGTCGAGCAGCTCGATCTTTCGCAAAGGCTGGAGCAAGAGTTGTTCAAACAGCATTACTCAGCTCCAGCATCGGATAGCGGCGGTTGGCGTTCATTGATTACTTCCCTACCGCCTTTTTCATCTGTGTCAAACCGAGGTACCAACTGGGCTTAAGCCCAGCTATATCCGCCATGCCGACCCTGGTGTGCAGTCTGCTGTCGGCGTGTGGGTAAGGGTCAACGGCATAGGGCTGAGCGGTCTTGCCGTCGGCAGACCTCATTCGATGAAAGAGGACATACCTCGAAACTTCGTAGTCAAGATCGGCATCGACTCCGACAATTGCTAGGTCGCTCACGTCCTGGTAGCTCGTGCAATCTTTCCAAACTGTGGCGACCCAGCCGAAATGCGCGAGAACTTTTGCCAAGGTGGTGCCATCGACGATGTGCTGGTAGTAAGGGCCCGTCTTTGGGATGCCGACCGCTTCGGCTTGAGTGCGAACCTCGTTAATTTGCTTGCCGCACAGAGTGGCAATTACGGCGAGCAAGTCTGCGTGGCGGTCATCACCTTGGGATACGCGCTTGAAGTGAGGTTGGAAGTTAGAGAGGACGGGTGTTGTAGCCATTGGTTGATTCCTTAAAAGGTTGAAATCAACGCGCAGGGCAAAGCCAGCCCGAGTGCCGATGGGCTCAGAGATTACGAATCAGGGGAATTGGGCTTTGCGGCAGTGGGCCAATGTTTGCCCTACGCGCTGGTCCGCGGCAAGCACACATCAGAGCGATGTTGTTGCCGTGACACATTCAGTGTATGCGCCTACAAACAGCCCTCAGCCAACTAAAAAACTTTGGCAGACAACCGCCATCTTGCCACGCTGTCGAGTAGCCACACCGATCAAAGTTGTAGTCCACAAAGACAAAAGCCGCAGCGATGTTACTCACTGCGGCTTTTGATAGTAGCTTTGATAAATCAAGAATGCTAAAATCTAAAAATCTCTTAGCAATCAACAACTTACCAAAAATTTTTGGCGGAGACGGAGGGATTCGAACCCTCGATGAGGCTCTACACCCCATACTCCC
>CALMYW010000493.1 GCA_937873665.1 uncultured Sphingorhabdus sp. | reverse complement strand
CGTGGCCGTTGTCGCTGCTTCGATTGGCGCAGGCGAAACTGTGCTCGAACCTTCTGCTGGCACAGGCATGTTGGCGATTCAGGCCGAACTGGCCGGTGCACAGCTCGTGCTGAATGAACTCGCTGAAGGCCGGGCAGCGCTGCTGTCGCACTTGTTTTCAGGCGTGGCCGTTAGCGGACATGACGCCGCCTCGATTGATGATCGCTTGCCCATTTCGGCACGCCCGAGCGTTATCCTCATGAACCCGCCATTTTCGGCCGTCGCGCATGTTGAGCGGACGATGAAGGACGCCGCGCTTCGCCACATCGCTTCCGCCCTGGCCCGGCTCGAGCATGGGGGCCGGCTGGTGGTCATTACCGGCGCTGGCTGTTCTCCGGATGCTCCAGCATGGCGCGATGCTTTCATCCGGTTGCAGGGGACCGGACGTGTGGTCTTCACCGCCGCCATCGACGGCAAGGTCTATCGCAAGCACGGCACGACGATCGACACCCGATTGACGGTGATCGACAAGCTGCCCGCTTCCGATCCCACGACTTTCGTTTCGAGCGCAGGAACCGCTCCTGATACCGCGACCTTGCTCAAATGGGTCGAAGCGCAGGTGCCGCCGCGCGGACCGATTGCCCCATTGCCCGGTGCAGGACTGCATTGCGCTTCTTCGCCGTCGCCCGCGAGCCGCGCGGTTGCTCGAACTGCCCCGATCAATCCCGTGGTCGATGCCGATGCGCCGGAACTCACCTATTCGACTGCTGACTGGGCTCCGCCCGAGGGGCAACTCGGTGACAGCATCTACGAACGATATGGACTTCAATCGGTCGTCATTCCCGGCGCATTGCCGCACCCGACGCCGCTGGTTCAATCGGCGTCAATGGCCTCGGTGGCCCCGCCGAAACCAACCTATCGCCCGCACTTGCCCGAGCACCTGTTGGGTGACGGCGTGTTGTCCGACGCGCAGCTGGAATCCGTAATCTACGCTGGCGAGGCCCATTCCGGGCATCTGGCAGGGGCCTGGACCGTTGACGAGACATGGGATCTCGTCTCGGCGGCGGCTGAGGAAAACGATGCTGCCATCCGTTTCCGCCGCGGCTGGTTTCTGGGTGACGGCACGGGTGCGGGCAAAGGCCGTCAGGTCGCAGGCATCATTCTCGACAACTGGCTAAAAGGCCGCCGCCGTTCGCTCTGGGTTTCGGTATCGGACCGCCTGCTTGAGGATGCTCAGCGCGACTGGTCGGCTTTGGGGCAGGAACGACTGCTGGTGACACCCTTGTCGCGCTACCGTCAGGGCACGCCCATCAAGCTGGCGGAAGGCATCTTGTTCACGACCTATGCGACCCTGCGTTCGCAGGAGCGGGGCGGCAAGGCGAGCCGGGTCCAGCAGATCGTCGAATGGCTTGGCCATGACTTTGATGGTGTCATCATCTTTGACGAGGCGCACGCCATGGCCAATGCCGCAGGCGGCAAGGGCGCGCGCGGCGATGTCTCAGCCTCGCAGCAGGGCCGGGCGGGCCTGCGATTGCAACATGCCCTGCCCAATGCCCGCATCGTCTATGTCTCGGCCACCGGTGCCACGACGGTGCAGAACCTCGCCTACGCCCAGCGGCTCGGCCTGTGGGGCGGCGAAGACTTCCCTTTCGCCTCACGCGCCGACTTCGTGGCCGCGATTGAGGATGGCGGCGTTGCTGCCATGGAGGTGCTGGCCCGCGATCTGAAGGCGCTCGGCCTTTATGCTGCCCGTTCATTGTCATTCGACGGTGTCGAATATGACCTGCTCGAGCACCAACTGACCCCTGAGCAGGTGCGGATTTACGATTCCTATGCCGGGGCATTTCAGGTCATTCACGCCCATCTCGATGCGGCGCTCGAAGCATCGGGCGTTACGAGTGCATCCCATGGGACCTTGAACGCACAGGCCCGATCGGCAGCGCGATCAGCGTTCGAGAGCGCCAAGCAGCGTTTCTTCAATCACCTGATCACCGCAATGCAGACGCCAAGTACCATTCAGGCGATGCAGCGCGATCTTGAGGCCGGTCACGCCTGTGTCGTGCAGATCGTATCGACGGGCGAAGCGTTGCAGGAACGCCGTCTTGCCGAAATCCCGACCGACGAATGGGATGACGTTTCCGTGGACATCACGCCGCGTGAATA
>CALMYW010000492.1 GCA_937873665.1 uncultured Sphingorhabdus sp. | reverse complement strand
ACTTCTGATGTCCATTGCTCCATGGCTGCTTGTGTCGCCATAAATTCCTTGAGCCGAATAAGTGGCGGCGGAAGAATGTATAGACTTCATTCCTTGCAAACGTATCTTTGCCTCATCGGGAAGCGATTCAAACGAAATTTGCTGGTTAGAAAAATGAGTGTCCCCACCGACTGGAGGGATATCGACACCATACAGAACGGTACCTATTGGTGGGCTCTCCAGAAAGCTCCAATCTGAATGCCAGCCTTCCGCAAATATGCGGTTAGTATCAGTCGCTTCGCGTTTGACGGCCGCAGTATATTTTCGCGCCGGCAGAGGGTTAAAGAATGGGTCTTCACTGAGTTCGCCGAATTGGCGGCAAAATGCTTCTAGCTGGTCAATATCCAACTTCTGATCCGGAAATGCCAATACATGATGAGTGAGCCAAGCCTTGCGTACTTGATCAATTTCATCAGCCGCCAACGACTTGCTTAAATCAAGACCTCGGACAGTTGCCCCACAAGAGGCACCCGAAGGTGTTACTGCTATAGCCATCAAATTATTCCACGATATCTATTCAATTCTCAGGATCCGTGCCGCAAAAAGGGTGTCAGCTTGGAAAACGTGCTGCTGGAGCTCAGCCTGGCTGACTACTTCTTAGAGGCCGAAAACATGTTTTCCCATTCTTTGGAACCCGGCTTGGCATTCCATTTCATATTGTCCGAGAGCACGCTTAGGCCTTCAGAAATTGCCGGTCGCACTTTGATTGTATCGTACCACCGTTTCACATTGGGGTAGTCATCAAGGTTTTGCCCCTGCATCTTGCGCGGTCGGACCCAGGTAAATGTAGCAATATCTGCAATCGAATACTCGTCGGCCAAAAAATCATGGTCAGACAATCGATTGTCTAGGATTTTGTACAGGCGTTCTGCTTCTTTGGTGTAGCGATTGATCGCATATTCAATTTTTTCTGGCGCATAGGTTCTGAAATGATGGGTCTGGCCCAGCATCGGCCCCATACTGCTCACCTGAAAAAACAACCACTGGATAGCTTCTAAGCGCTTGAATTCAGATTTGGGTAGTAATTTCCCTGTTTTTTCCGCTAGATAGAGCAATATTGCTCCACTTTCGAATATCGTAACTGGCTTTCCGCCCGGACCATCGTGATCAATGATCGTAGGCACCTTATTATTGGGGTTGAGTTCAAGATATGCAGGATCAAACTGTTCTCCAGACAGAATATCAATTGGCGTAACTTTGTCCAACAACCCCAGCTCGGCCAGAGTAATAGTTGCTTTGTAGCCATTTGGTGTCGGCCAGAAGAACAGTTCAATCATTGTAACTTTCCAATACTCTAATCAGCCGACCATCTTGAAGTGCGCTGGTCGGTCAAGAATCATGCCAGGATTCATAATCCAATTTGGATCGATCGTGTTCTTCGCACCTGCGAGCATTGCGCGGTACAACGGATCCACTTCTTTGTCGTACCAAGGACGGAAGCTCCTACCCACCGCATGGTGATGCGTAATCGTTCCGCCAAGCTCGGTAAGCGCGTCAGAAGCTACATCTGAAAGTGCCTGATAATCTTCCAAACTCCTGCTGTGATCTGAAGGCGCAACAACTGTATAATATGGCGCCGGGCCATCCGGGTAGAGGAATGAGAAGCGCCGACAAACAATACCGCCGCCTGTGATCTCTTCCTGTGCCTTTTTGAGGCGGCGAATAACTTCGGTATCGATGGATTCGAACTTATCCCAAGTGTACGCGGTTTCGAAGGTAAAGCTAACCACGCCCATCGCTGCACGCGTATGCATCATTCGCGGCAAATAGCGAAACTGCTTGCGCCAGTTGCCTTGAGCCCCGGAACGGCTGGATTGAAGCGCATCGCCGCCCGAGCCAGTTTTGGTTTCAACGCTGCCGCCATGGTCCTTACAAATTTCAATGCCGCGCTCCAACCATGCGTCGACCGGATGATCGGCCGATTCAAAGCCCAACAGCAACACCGATTTAGAGCCATCGCCGGCGCCATAAAATTTGGCATCCTGTTCATCAAGATAGCGCGCATTGGCAGGAAAGAGGCCAGCCTGAGTGATTTCACGAACGGCACCAGCACCTTGATAGAAACTGTCAAAAGTAATGGTTGCATTGGCGCGGAATTTGACCCGCCCCTGAAGGCGCATCCAAGCCTCTGTAATAATTCCCAAAGAGCCCTCAGACCCTATAAACAGGCGGTCTGGATCTGGTCCAGCACCAGAACCAGGCAGGCGACGATTTTCAATTGTACCCTTTGGCGTGACTACACGCAGACTTTCAACCGATTCGTCAATATGGGTCAGGTGTGTGGCATAATGTCCAGAAGAGCGTGTTGCAATCCAACCACCAAGAGACGAGAATTCCCACGATTGCGGAATATGCCGCAAGGTAAGCCCCTTAGGCTTTAATTGTTCTTCCAGCGCTGGGCCTAATATGCCGGCTTGAATCAAGGCGCATCTAGAAACATCATCAACTTCAAGAATCTTGTTGAGATTGCCTAGATCAATAATCACTGCGCCCGGATAGTCTTCTGGACAACCAAATCCGTCGGTCACACTAGAGCCGCCACCAAAAGGAATAGCGGCGTAGCCCTTGTCGCCGCACCAATCCAACACAGCAGCAATGTCTGCCTCATCTTTTGGATAGGCCACAACGTCAGGAGCATTGTCAAAATCGCGGCGGTAAATCTTGGTTAGATCTTTAAAGCTCTTGCCATAGGTATGGAAAACGCGATCCCATTTGTCGGTTGTACAAAATGGCTGCAAAGAAGCCGGAATTTTGATCCGCGGCTCACGGAGCACAAGCTCTTCTAGTGTAGGATCTGGAAGAATAACCGGCTCATCGATATTGAGCCGTTGAGCCACCCTTTCCGCCATCTCTTTGACTTCTGCAGGCGTAATACCTTCATCCTCATAGCCCCAGCTGTGCCATTTCCGTCGCTTTCCGTAGTAACCTGATTCGCTGATCTGCCCCCTTCTGAGTGGCCCAATTTCTATTTTAGGAATGGCCACGAAGGAGGATTGAAATGGCAAGGAAGCACAAGCCGGAAGACATCATCGGCAAGCTGCGTGAAGCGGAGATCGTGCTAGCACAGGGTGGAACAGTTGCTGATGCCTGCCGGCGGATCGGTGTTACCGAACAAAGTTATTATCGCTGGCGTAAAGAATACGGCGGCCTGAAGATGGACCAGGCCCGGCGGATGAAAGAGCTGGAGAAAGAGAATGCCCGGTTGCGCCGAGCGGTATCGGACCTGACGCTCGACAAGCTGATCCTGCAGGAGGCAGCGAAGGGAAACTTCTAAGCCCCGCGCGCCGCAGGCGCTGTATTGATCATATTAGGGGCATAATCTCGGTGTCCGAGCGACGGATCTGCCGTGTGCTGGGGCAACATCGATCAACACAGCGCAAGACGCCGCGTGGGGCTGATGACGAAGCGGCACTGACCCAGGACATCATCGCCTTAGCCAGGCAATATGGTCGCTATGGCTATCGCCGTATAACGGCTCTGCTGCGCGAGGCAGGCTGGCATGTGAGCTTTAAGCGCGTGGAGCGCATCTGGCGCCGGGAGGGGTTGAAGGTGCCGCATAAGCAACCCAAACGTTCCCGACTTTGGCTCAACGATGGATCATGTATCCGGCTGCGACCCGAGTATCCGGGGCACGTGTGGTCCTACGACTTTGTCGAGGGTCGTACCCACGATGGTCGCAAGTTCCGC
>CALMYW010000491.1 GCA_937873665.1 uncultured Sphingorhabdus sp. | reverse complement strand
GACACACTTCTTGGCCTTCTTCTTGGCATCGGCATTGCTCTTCTTGAGATTGCTGCAATATGCATCACCTTGCTCAGTCAGGTAACTGCCAGCACAAACAGCGTTGTACATCTCAATACTCGCTTTAAGACAGGAACCGTAATCTTGATTGTTTTTGCATATGTATCCGCCCTCTTCCACAACGTCAAACGCCACCTGACTCGCACGTAACTCTAGAGCATCGGCTCTTGCTTGCTTGTGCTCTTCCTCGAAGTCAGAAGCATTCGACTGCCCAACAAAAAATGCGATTACCAATGCGCCAACAAAGGCCCATACCCACCCTGAGGACGTGGACTTTGTTGCGGGAGCTGTGGACAATTCTTTTTCAGGAAATTGGTCGCGGGCCAGATCTCGCACATGCGGGTCGGCATCATTCAACATCAACCCCCTGAGTCCTTCTGGGGCATGTGGGTCCGACGCGATACGGATCCGGTGCGGAGTGTCCCAAAACGCAAGGATTGATACCGGTTTGCCGTCCAACCAATAGGAGCCTTGAATCGGGGGAATGTGAGCAATCGCTGAGAACGAGGCCCAAACTCGATTCCAGTCAATCTCGAGCGGCTCAACGTAGTCCCTGAAACGCAGATCGACCGCGGCAATATCAGCAGCTTGCGTCTCGGTACTTGTGTCTCGAATGAGCGTGATAATGCGTTCTGAATCGTCTACGAATTCCGACAAGGCCCGATCCTCTTCCTACCGATGGTGTTTAGATCCTCCACAGATTTGTTCGGCACATCAAGAAATCAGCGTAAATGGCGCGAATTGTTGGCGCTTCTTCTCCTCAGGGCTGAGTACATGAAAGCTACCTGAATGGTATCGTTTTGAAATGAAAAGTCGCCACTCGGGCCTTGCACTGATTCTGTTTTCACTGGCGATTGCCAGTTCGTGCGGCACCCAGAACTCTTCATCAAGCGTTGCAGAACCACCTTGCGACATCTACCTCGAAAACGTGGTCTCCCAAATTCGTCAAATGGGAGACGCCTCCGATCAGGATGTTGATCGATTATTCGATAACGAGTGCGAAGAACAACGGAAGGTTTACACCGACTACACGGGCGTCCTTGCGTTGGTTGATGTTTCCGGCGTTGAGTCCTGTCAGTCCTGGTCCGGCGTGCGGATTGATCGGCAAGCTCTTCAACTGGCCAGAGACACCGGCAAGTGCACAGGCGAACTCCCTGACGACAGAACTTCCACGGGAAACGGCAGTGCGCATGACTCAAGCGTGGCTTGGGATGACGCGGTAAATCACATTGGCGAAGTAGGGACGGTCTGTGGCCCTTTTGCCGACTACGGGAACTCGAACGATGACGTATTCTTAGATTTAGGAAAGGCGTACCCTGACCCCAATAGATTCACGATAGTGCTTTGGGATTCCGGCCCAGTTGAAAAGCCTGAAATCGGTACCAAACTCTGTGTTTCCGGAGAAATCGTCGAATATAAGGGCATGGCACAAATTCACCCGGATGACGTTAGCGACGTGAGGATTCACGATTAGCGGTAGCGCATACTGAAAATGATCAGTTTGCGAGAAGCGAAACGTTTCTCACTCCGCCTATCGCCTCTTGCTCATTCCTAGGGTTTTAGTGAATCCAACGCTAGAACTGAAACAATCGCGGGGTGTTTTCACCCGGCACGATGGGCCATACTTTGTCGAACAGTTCAGTGCCGACAAGGAGCGCCCCGACCGTGCCAACGCGAACAGATGGGTCAGAGATTCCACGCAGCGAAGCGCTGCCCGTGTGGG
>CALMYW010000490.1 GCA_937873665.1 uncultured Sphingorhabdus sp. | reverse complement strand
GATCGACGATGCGGGTCGCCTCGAGCGCTTCGCGCAAGTTGGTATGGATTACCGCTTATCGCGAGGTCGCGGTAATGCGCAGGAACGCGGCGTAGCCACCGAATTCCCGTGATAGTGGGCGCAGTTGCTGCGCATTATACTGGTTGCGAACCTCGGCGGTCCCTGGACCAGCTGAGGAGGCAAGCATGTTGAAGTTGCACGACGAGTTGATCGCCAAAATCACGAATTTTCTCGAAATCCAGAATTACAACCCCGTGGTCGTGGCGAACCACCGTCTCTACGCCCGCGCATTCCTCGATTATCTGGCCGAGTGCGACATGCCGGTCGAGACGGTGACGCCGGCACAGGTCGATCAGTATTTTTGCTATGCGGTTCAGGATTTTGAGGTCCAGTACGGCCGACCTCCCAGTGCGCGATGGCATATGTTGCCACGCGCCGTAATCGCCAAGTTACTTCGGCTTGCTCAAGGCAAATGGCCACCGGATGCAGAGATGATCGGCCCCGACGCCGTGCATCGACATGGAATTTGCCTCGAATACGAGGCATGGCTGCGTGAGGAGCGCGGCTTGGCAAGCGCGTCCATTGAGGCGCTGATGTGGGAGGCGCGAAACTTCCTGCGATGGCAGTTCGACCGCGGCGGTGCTGCCAGCCTCGAAGCTTTGAGTATCGTGGACGTCGATCTCTACATGGACGTGCGCGCGCCTGGCTTACGGCGCAAATCATTGGCCGATGTCGCTGAGCGGCTCCGCTCGGTGGTCCGCTATCTCCACCGGACGGGGCGCATCCCGTCCGATCTCACACCTCACATCATCGGCCCTATGCTCTATGCCTACGAAGATGTGCCCTCCACGCTGGATAAAAGCCAAATCGCCGCATTGTTGGCCGCGACGAAGGAGGACGGATCGCCGCGGGGTCTGCGCGATTATGCGATCCTTCAAATGCTTGCCACATACGGTCTGAGACAAGGCGAGATCTGCCGCCTTCGGCTTGAGGACGTAAACTGGCGCGAAGAATCCCTGCGCATCCGTCACACGAAGACCAATGCTTACTCCTACATGCCGCTTATGGCGCCGGTTGGTGAGGCGCTGCTCGATTATCTGCGCCTTGGTCGCCCCCAGGTTGATGTGCGGGAAATCTTCGTCCGATCCTGCGCACCCTATATCGCAATGACGAACCTGTACGGCATGATCCGCGGGCGGTTGGCAACTGCAGGCGTCGAGCTGCCAGGAAAACGAGGGCCGCATGTGTTCCGCCACGCGCGGGCGGTCGAGTTGCTGCGGGCGTCGGTTCCGCAAAAGATCATCGGCGACGTACTCGGGCATCGATCCACCGAATCCACCAACGCCTATCTCAAGCTGGCCACCGAAGATCTCCGAGCCGTGGCGCTCGAAGTGCCCGGATCGGAGGTGCTGTCATGAGCGCCTGGCACGATCCCGAACACACCGTCATCGACGCCTTCTTGGAAATATCGCAGTTCCGGCCGGCAAGCAGACCCACCTATCGCTGGTTCCTCCGCAGCTTTGAGGAAGCCGCTCTGCGGCATACAGCAGTAGATCGACCAATGCTGGAGGCTTGGCTGAAGGACATGGAAAAGCGTTGGCGACTCTCGGCTTTGCTGAACCAGGTCTGCATCGTCGACCGCTTCCTCGACCACCTCGTTGAAATCGGGCTGATCGCCAACAACCCTATCGCCTTGTTGCGCACTCAGTACAACGTCAAACAGAACAAGCCGATCTGGCGGGCGCTGGCTTCGGCCAATCCCGACGAGGCCCTCTCCGCATTGCGACGGCCTGCGCCCTACGGCAGCGTTCTTGGCAACTTCATGCGCGATCATGTCGCGTTGATGCGCAGCCGAGGCTACCAGTATGAGACGCAGGCTCATTGGCTGTTACGGTTCGATCGGTTCCTTCAGGCGAATCCCGAACTTGCCGGAGCGTCGCTTGAAACAATGCTGGCGCGCTGGGAAGCGGCCAAACCAACCCGCAATCACGCGGCTGAATGCCAGAAGCTCGGGCGCCTCCTGACCAAGGCACGGTATCGCCTTGATCCCAGCATCCCACCGAAACGCTTCAACGCCCGGCCGGAGCGGGAAGTAGCACGTGAACATCGGCGGCCCCATATCTTTAGCCCGTCCGACGTTCAGCAGATGCTCGACACTGCCCGGTCCTATCCGTCCCCGGATGCGCCGCTGCGGCCGATGGTTCTCTACACCATGGTGGTCCTGGCCTATTGTGCCGGACTGCGCCGCGGCGAACTCGCTGGGCTCGATCTGGGCGATGTTGACCTTCAATCGGGCACAATCACGATCCGGGAAACGAAGTTCTACAAGACCAGAATCTTGCCGCTGAACGCAAGCGTCGTGGCCGAGTTACGCAACTATATCGATGAAAGGCGGTGCGCTGGTGCGCCGCAGAATCCCCAATCCGGGCTCTTCTGGCACGAGCACTTCAATGATCGCTATACCCCGGTGTCGGTCTCAACGATGATCACCAAGGTCATGCGCCGCGCCGGGTTCAAGCCCCCATCCGGGCGGACGGGGCCGCGCGTTCATGACCTGCGCCATTCGATGGTCGTGAACCGAATCCTCCAATGGTATCGATCTGGCGTCAATCCGCAGGACAAACTGCGCTTCCTATCCACCTACATGGGCCACCGGGACATCCACTCCACGCTGGTTTATATCACTGTCACGCAGGACCTGCTGCAGGAAGCAAGCGAGCGGTTCCGTGCCGTCGGTGCCCGATGCCTCACCATGGAGGTGCGGCCATGACCAAGGGCAATCCGTTCCCCGCGTTGTTGCGGGCGTTCTTCCAGGAATGGTTGGCCGAGCAACGCAGTGCTTCGATCCATACGATCCGATCCTATCGCGACACCTGGCGGCTGCTCCTGCGGTTCATCGCGGAGCGAAATGGCTGCGGCGTCGCGCGGATCAAACTGGCCGACATCTCGGCCGGAGAGGTTCGCGCGTTCCTTCACCATGCCGAGCATGAGCGCGGGGGCACGATCGGCACACGCAACTGCCGTCTTGCCGCGATCCGCAGCTTCTTCAGCTTCGTGGCAGACAAAGATCCTGAATACGTCGCGCAATGTACCGAGGTCCTGACCGTCCCGCTCAAGCGGGAACCGACATCAGCACCTTGCTATCTCGAGCCGAGCGAGGTCGAGGCGATCCTCGCCCGGCCCGACCGGACGACCCTCGTAGGGATGCGCGACCATGTGTTGCTCTCATTCCTGTACAACAGCGGCGCGCGCATCCAGGAGGCCCTCGATCTGTGTTCCAACGCGATCCGGTTCGATGCGCCGTACTGCGCGCGCCTCTATGGCAAGGGACGCAAGGAACGGATCTGCCCACTCTGGCCGGAAACTGTGACGTTGCTCAGGAAGTTGCTGGAACGCCACCCGCGTGCGCCAGACGAGCGGATCTTCGTCAATCGATACGGTAAGCCGCTGGGGGCTTCGGGAGTGCGGTTCAAACTTGCCGCCTATGTAGAAGAAGCTGCCAAGTCCGTGCCGTCGCTTCTGACCAAGAATGTGACTCCGCACAGCTTCCGGCACGCGACCGCCGTCCACCTTGTCGCGGCCGGGGTGGACATCACCGTCATCCGCAGTTGGCTGGGGCACGTCAGCCTCGATACCACCAACCACTACGCACAGGCCAATCTGGAGACCAAGCGCAAGGCGCTGGAACAAGTGGGTGCGCCAGTGGCGAGCAACGTGCCACCGTCGTGGAAACGGGATGCCAGTCTGATAGAGTGGCTCGACACCCTATGAAATAATGTGAAGGACGTGGCGAAATGTTCCCCGGTATTACGGGCGTTCGCCGCGTTCCTGCGCATTACCGCGACCTCGCGATAA
>CALMYW010000489.1 GCA_937873665.1 uncultured Sphingorhabdus sp. | reverse complement strand
TTCATAGCTCGACCATGCCGTATCAGCAGAACTGGCGGTTGCTTTGAGCGTGCCGGGGAGTTCCTCTGCTGCCTGTTCGTGTGATTTGAGAGCGGTCGAGATGGATGCAGCAGCTTCGCTCACGGATTTCGCGGCCGCGGCAACGGGGTTGAGTGCCGAATTGAGTTCAGACACGGCCACCGACAATTTACCTCCCGCCTCCTCTGTTGAACGTCCAGCGGCCTCGAGGCGTTGCGCTTGCTGGTTGGTGGCCTCGGCCGCCTTCGTCATCGCTTCACTCAGCGGGGCCGCAGTGTTCGCCAGCAAAGCGAGGCGTTCCACGAGTTCGTCGCTCGACTTTGTCATTTTTTCGCCAAACTTCGCGAATGCCGAGCCGATAGCCTCCCCACTCGTGTCTGTTGCCGTCTTGATGGTCTCCTGCAGCTTGTTCGCAAGATCGTCCGAAAATTGGCCGGTTACGCCTGAGAGCTTGTCAGCAAGATCGCTGAGCTGGGCGGCCATCTGGTCGCCTGCCTCCGCTTGCCGACGGCGGGTCGTCTCCTGTTCACTTTCGAATTGCACGCGCATCTCTCGAAGTGAATTTTCTAGAGCCGCTGGCACGCCAGATAGCCCGTTGGAAAGATCATCAAACTTGTTGGCCATGACCGCCAGAGTTTGACCCAACTCCTGCATCTCACGTCCTGCATGCTCGCCCAAGGCTTTGCCCAGATCCTGGCTGATCTGGTTGAAACCGCCTTTCCCGAACTGTTCGATGCTTTCGCTGATGCTACCCAGCACGGAAACGACCGGAGACATTCGGTTCGTCAGTGCGTTGTCGATTGCAGTGGCGAGGTCCGTGCCCAAGGTTTGGAACGCCTCAGTCTGGCGCTTCATCTCCCGCAATTGATCTGCTGCCAGTCTCTGCGCCGGAGTGAAGAGCGTCCCACGATCAAGGATTTGGCATATCGTCTCGATATGATGCTGTAACTGCTCGTGCCAGCGGCGATCAGTACGCCGAAGAACGATCGAGCAGATGATGCCGGTAACGGAGGTCCAGAACTTCGCTGCAGTGATTTTGAGCAGGCCCTGAAGAGCCTCCGCGGTCTCAGTCCCATTGGATGCGCCTGACAGCACATCCATAGCGGATGTCAGCGCGGCGATCAGGCCGAGAAATGTAGCTGTCAGGCCGAGGCCAACGGCAATGTTCGCCCCCCAAGCCAATACACGCGTATCATCTGCCAAGTGCAGGAAATATGCTTCGGCCCTCGCCGTCGTTCGGATGGTGGTTTCATTTTCGTCGATGAACGTCTCGCGAAATTGCTCCCAAGCTAGGGCGAGCTCCTTTCGGTCCTGTCGCGCCATTACGTCTGCGATGGCATCGAAGTCTTCGGAAAATCTGACCTGAGCTTCCACCGGGTCGCTGGCGGTCGCGACTCTCGACAAGGCTTCTTCGCGGCTTACCAATCCGCCCATTGCCTCATCAAAATGCGCGATCCTGTTCCGCCGAATGAAAAGCCAGCACCAGAGGGCTCCGAGCGCGCAAAGCAAGAACACGCTGGCGTCGTATCGCAGTATGAATAGCAGGCCTTGGCTCGCCCAATGAATGGGCGCGCCAATTCCGTCGAGTATGCTGCCAATTACCCCATCCATATTTTACTTTGTCCCTATCAGCAGCAATCAATCAAAACCGGTGCTTCCCATAGTCTGACACGGCATTGCCAGACAATTCGGTGGTGGCGTTCCCGCCCCGGACATAGAAACGCTGGACGTTTCCATCCTTTACGAAAACGCAGGCTTCGGTCCTTGTTCGCAACGCACCGCTAGAATCCTCGTACCTTCCTGTTCTTCGAAATGCGGATGTACGTAACTGCTTCCTGCTAGCGAGGAGTGCGCGATCTACGCTAAGTCCGGCAGAACCAATTGGGCTTCAGTGTCCACTGTCGGCGCCTTTATGCCAATTCCACGAACATGTGCGATATCGTTCACAACTTGGGTGATGTGGTGGGTCGTGTTGATCTCTCGCCAGATCTTGGCATTGCCGTGCGGGGCATTCAGGTTGGCGGCTGCATGGGCGATGTAGGCGTCGGCTTTTGAAAACCCGGCACCAGCAAAATCGGTGCTGTCCGCGATCTTCGAAAAAACCCGGTGCATGGCTTCCCGATCAGAACCAGTCTTAGGTCCGCGCTCCACACGCCAGCTGTCACCAACCGTATAGCGAAGATGGCAAATAGCCTTCCCGCCACTCCCGCTGAACTCGATCCGCGAACAATCCGCCGCGAAATCGCCGAATATCATGTGTTCTGCCGTGGTGGGATCGAACCGGACCGCGAGCTTCCATGCTCGCCATTCGTTTCGAGGCCAGAATTCCGTCGTTCCAGGCTCAGCAGGATTCTTGTCGGGATAATGGCTGCCTTGGAAAACGATGTACTGCCACAAACCGCATTCCTGGAGGGTTTCCAGGGTTCCGCTTATAATCGGCGCTACGATGCTGGGCTCGGAGAACTCGACGTTTGTGAACTCGGCGATGACCACACATTCGTCTGCCTTAAGGCCCAACGAAACCAGTGCTGCACTCAAGGACGCCTGCAAGTCTGGTCCAACCATCTCGTCGGAAGAGACGAGAAGTGCGAATTTGGTTTCGGCGGCTCGGTCGATCGCAGCAAGAAAGGCTGCCGCACAGTCAACAACATCGCTGAGGAGGGCGGCAGGAATGGCATCTACGCCTTTCGTCCTTGCCATCCTGAACATGGCAGGAAGCCAATGTGGTGCTTGTTCCCGTCCGAATTCGTCAACGATATATGTGGCGTCTATCAACGCCGGACGTCCCCGCCAGGCTCCAGCCAAAGCCGCCGAGATATCCGGCACCCTATCCATGGAAAGGGGAAGCGGCATATCCGGATCGCGTTCTCCGAAGGGCGGCACAATGAAGCGGGGTAGTACGCAATCCGCGACATCACTTGCGAGAAGCCGAACACCTTCAAGCTCACCTGCCTTCATGCGAAGCGCTGGCGCGTACAGAGGGGCCTTCCTTTTGGTCATTGGGTATTCTCCAATTGCCGGGCATCGAACAATTTGCGGACCTTACCGGCGCCGAGCTTGTTCGAGAAAATCGTGTAGTTTTTGCGTTCCATACGCACACGACCAAAGACAATGGCCGGTGCAATCCCCAGTTGAGCCGCGAGCCTTTCAAGCGGCTCCGGGCTCTTGGCAATTCGTGCAGGTGAGCGGATCCAAAGTTCTTCCGGTATCAGAATGTTGCTCGCAAACTCGTCTGCCTGCCGCTCAAAATCATCAACCGCGAAGTCCTCGGTGCTATCGAAGAAGCCTGCTGAAAGCCCAGTACGATAGTGAAGGATCACATGCCCCAGCTCATGCATCAGTGTGAACCAGAAATTGTCGATCCTGTCGTGGCGGAGCGTCATTCCAATCACTGGTATTTCGTCAACGAGGAATGCTGCACCGTCGACAGTCATGCCGGAAATTTGTGGTTCGACGACAAGCACGATGCCATGATCGGCTAACAGCTTCTGGGCCAACTTCGGGCCGTCTTCTTCAACGCTGAGCCGTGCCAGTTCCATGACCCAGTTAACATTGAGCGCCCTGTACTTAGACTTGGTCCGTTGGATCTGAGCTTGCGCCCGCCGTGTGACCTGGGCTTTCCATGACAACAACAGCCAGTCCCCAGAATGATCCTCCACATTAAGGCCGGTCCGTAGAAGGGACGGCGTACCGTGATCGGCGACATGCTCGGCGACGGTGCGCTTCAACTGGCTTAGTCCGCTCTCGTCAGACTGGTCAGCCTTTTCGAGCCATCCTTCAGCGCGCGCGTGTTTTAGGACTTTTTGT
>CALMYW010000488.1 GCA_937873665.1 uncultured Sphingorhabdus sp. | reverse complement strand
TTGAGCCGCACGCGGCATCCCAAGAACCGACAGCCCTTGGTCAGCGCAGTGATGCGCGTCTTTTCGGGCGAGAGCGTCAGACCCATCGTCTCGTGCAAGTAGGTCGCCAGCGCCTGCTTTTCGGCAAGAGCGTCAGCTTCCGTCCCCGACACGAAGATCAGGAAGTCGTCAGCATAGCGGACAGGGTAGAAGACCGTTCGACCGGCCTTCCGGTCCTTGTCACGCCTGATCGCCGCGAGCCTGATCCCATCGGATTTCAGCTCCGGGCTTTCGGGGCGGCACACCCAGTCCCGATACCGTTCCTCGATTACGCTCAGCGCAATGTTGGCCAGTAGTGGGGAGAGCACGCCTCCCTGCGGCGTGCCGGTGTCGGTGGGGCTGTACGTGACATGCTCCAAGACCCCGGCCTTGAGGAACTGCACGATCAACCGGTTCACCTTGAGGTCCGCGACGCCGTGGCGCACGCGTTCCATCAGGGGGTGATGACCGATGTTGTCGAAGCAGGCCTCAATGTCGCCTTCGATTACCCATTGGTACGGCGCATTGTGTCGGTAGCCATCAGCCGCAGGCTTGCCCCGCGACTGGATAGTCACACGGATATGTTCGAGGCAGGCCTGACTGCCGCGTCCGGGCCGGAACCCGTATGAGACTGGCCAGAACCGAGCCTCGAAGATCGGCTCCATTATTTGTTTGACCGCGCACTGCACCACGCGATCCTTGACCGTAGGGATACCGAGGGGTCGGAACTTCCCCGGTTTGCCCGGCTTTGGAATCCACTTCCTTCGTGCAGGAGACGGACGATACTCGCCCGCCCGGAGTTCCTCGCGGAGCTCTTGAAGGAATTTGCCGATCCCGATGCCGGTCGCAATTTTCTCTACGGTCGCCCCATCGATCCCCGGAGTGCGCTTGCCGCGATTACCGGCAACCGTCCTCCAGGCCATGTACAAGTTGCGGGGATCGGTCACCCAATTCCACAAGTCGCAGTATGGTTCTTCGGGGTTTTCCCGACTCCACTGGTAGAGCTTTCTCTGAACGCCGAGGAGCCAAGCCTGTGGGGCTTGATTACCAGAGTCCACTGGTAGTTCCTCCGTCATGATAGCCCACCGACTTCCTGCCCGCCTTCGCCATGTGGACGGCTTTCCCGTCCTCGGACTACTACGCAGGCTCCGCCCCACCAGCGCCCATCCCCGGTCTCCGCGGATAGCCTGCTCCGAAGCAGGCGGACGATGGTGGTTCCCGTGTTCCGACGATCAACCTTGGACCCGTAGGTGCGACGCTTAACCCCTTGCGGCTCGGGCGTGCGGGCAAGAAAGGACGACCCGCACACGAATGCTTTGCAAGCATTCACCAGAAGGCAGCACAACAAACCAACCGGTTCACACCGCGATCTCCCCACCCCGTCAGGTGATCGGGAGTTCAACTGTAAATAAAGAGGCTTCAGACACGTCATTCGCTTGTATCTCACCTTAGGTCCTGTGGTAGCCCAACCTGCGGCTGACGGGCCGCATCCGGTACATTTCAGGTCTCCTGCTTTGAGGCCGGCCGCCGGAACGCGGCAAACCTTGGAGACCCCCTTCCGACCCGACTCCTTCCGCCAGGCGGGGTGGCATCGCAGCCACCGGTCGATCGTCAGCAAGACGATCGAAAGGAACATGATGCTGAATTACATACATATTTCCTTTCCGCGCCGTCACGGCGCTCGCGCGCAGCAGTTCCGCTTGCGCCAGACCAGATAGCCCATGTCCTCGCCAATGGCGG
>CALMYW010000487.1 GCA_937873665.1 uncultured Sphingorhabdus sp. | reverse complement strand
CAACGGGTTTTCTCGATGGCGGGCGCATGTGGAACGACACAATCATCGAATCCGTCAGAGCCTGCTCAAGCGCAACACTTGACCTGAATCCTGTTAGTTTGGCCGCTTACTCCGTGGGCTCTGACCATGAAAAGCGTGAAGCCATTGCGGCAATCATCAGCAAAGTGAAATACCGCTCGACCATAGAGCGAGTTGAAATTACAGAACGGATCGCCAATTTGGCGAACGCGCTTCCCCCAAGTGACCTGATGATGACCACGCAGCAGCTAAGAAATATGCGTGAAGCCGGCATGCTGATTGGAGCACACACAGTTTCCCATCCGATCCTGGCAAGCATTGACCTTGCAGAAGCACGCAGTGAAATGGCTGAAAGCAAAATCTTTCTGGAAAGTTTGCTTGGTGAGCGCGTGAGCCTGTTTGCCTACCCCAACGGAAAGCCCGGTGTTGACTACCTGAATGAGCATGTCTCATTGGCCCAGGAACTTGGCTTTGATGTAGCGCTCTCGACAGCCAAGGGAAGCGCACGAAGCAGTGCGGATCTGTATCAGTTGCCTCGTTTTACGCCATGGGACAAAGCTAAAGTCCGCTTTGGCGGGCGTCTTCTGCAACATCTTGTAACTTAGGGTCCCCCGAAATTTCGTCTTCGAGGAAAGCAGGCAGGTTGACGAAACCGGAAGCATTTTTGTCCCTTGGCCACTCAGCAAAACGACATGCGTAACGCCGCTACGTCACTAACTCCATGTGGCGCAGATCCACCCTAGCTCCTATTCCTGCGGCGGTGTTGCCGGTTCCATTGACGCCGGAACATTCGGCGAGACAGTCGGCGGTTCAACAGGTTTCGGAGCCGGTACAGCCTCTCTCCATTTCCCTGAACGCTTAAGCCGGTTCTTCAGCCCTTCTAGTGGAAAACCTAATGAATAAGCTTGGTGAGCGTGATACAGGGACTTTTCGAAATCGCCGACATCAAGGTAAACAAGACCCATGTTGTAATGAAGATTGGCGCTATCCCCTACGAATGGCTGCGCCTCCTCCAGTTGAATAGCCGCTTCCCGAGGCTTTCCTTTTCGACCGAGGTAAATCGCATAGAGCATCTTTACCTGCGCATCGTCAGGCTGAAAACGTACCGCACGGTCAAAATAGCACCAGATTGGCCACCTAGTACCGCTGGGTTGATCAGTTTTTTTTCTGAAACCCCATTGCATGAGGGAATTTAGTGCCCTGGGGTGGTTCGGAAAAGCCCGAAGGGTATAGTCTAAATCGCCTGCGGGGTCTCCTGAATTTTTTCCGCGAATAAGTTGTTCGACTTCTCTGGTGAAATGCGCTCCTTCAACCAATTGCTTTTTGTCAATTGAAGCGACTCGATAATCAAAAGGCCCGTATTGGCCCTCTGACCGAAGGTTGCCGCATTGGATTTCGTTGCCAGCAATCGCTCTAGCGTTAACAAACAGCAATACCATGGTGCTTGCGATTAAACAACGAAGATAATCTGGGGGCATATTCAAGAACTCCAAATTCTTAAAAAATCTGAACAATATCCTAAAAACGTCTGCGCAATCTATCTTGGCCATGTGTAGCCAACTTCACAATTTCCGTACGTATCGGATGCTTGGATGCAAAGATCGCAATTAGCCATCCCATCGTTGCCCCCAAGCCTCCTACAAGTACCATGATCCAGTCTTTTTCAATGATGTTAGTCGCCAGCAATAAAATGGGAATCACAATCGCAGCTATTAATACGGGTATCGCTCGTGAAAAGGCAACAAATATGTCACGCAATGATAAGCCAAGCACTTTATTCAGATGCTTGAAGCACATTGCTCCATAGGCTAATGAAACAATAATTAAACTTCCAGCTACTGCCTCTTTTCCAATTGTAGCTGCTGGAACAATCAGGATTGCGGTAAAAACGAACACTACGATTTCGATGCTGAAGATACTTTTAGTGTGGCCGGTTGCATTCAGCACCAGTGGTGTAATTGAGAAT
>CALMYW010000486.1 GCA_937873665.1 uncultured Sphingorhabdus sp. | reverse complement strand
TCATTGGGGCCTCTCGGGTCTGGACGTATGAAGACCACCAGGCTCAGTGCTATCGCATAGAGTGCGGCGACGACCAACGCGCCGTGCATCGGAAGGAACGCTCCCACGATCATTCCTCCGATCGCCGGCCCGATTCCTTGCCCCATAGTGGGTCTGAGTGCACCTTCCAAACCGTTGGCCGCCAAGAGTTCATCCGGGGGCAAAATGGTGGGCAGGAAAGCACTGTAGGCCGGGTAGAAGAACGCGCTCCCAGCCCCGAGCATTGCTGAGGCAAGGGCCATGTGCCAAAGCTGGATACCTCCACTGAACGCCATAAGGGTCACCATTGCCACGGCAGCCAAGTTCGTTGCCTGGACCGAGATGATGATGGTCCGTTTCGAGAAGCGGTCGGCGGTGACCCCTCCGACCAGAGCGAAGGCGAAGAGGCCGCCGCTGAGGCAGGCCGCGACCATTGATAGTGCCGTGGGTGAGTTGTCGATCGAGAGTACCTGGAAAACCATCACGATGGTCCACATGCCGGTTCCGAAAAGTGATAGACCCACCGCGCCTAGTAGTAGGCGGTAGTCACGATGATGAAGCGGGGCCAAGGCCCGCCATTTTGATGCAGAAGCGGGTTTGTGATGTGGTGACGTATTCATGAGGTGCGCCCTTCGAATGTTGAGCTTCCAGACCAGTTTTCTTTGGGGTTTGCCAAGTTGATGTGCTGCCAGCTTGCAAGGTCGCGGCGAAGTTGACGGTCGTGGGTCGCTACTATTACGGCGGCCTTCGTCAGGTGTAGCCCCTCGGTGAGTTCATCAACAAGGGATATGGACAGGTGGTTACTGGGTTCATCGAGCAACAGCACATGAGGTTTGGTTGCCAGTGCCATCGCAAGATCGAGACGGCGCTGTTGGCCCATGGATAGCTCCCGCACGGGACGGTTAAGATCGGCCGAGGATAGAATCCCGAGCGACTTGAGGGAAATCATTTCGCCTTCTTTGAGCGTTCCGGCGCTGGTCAAGGTGCCGAGGTGGGCGTTGAATGCGTCGCGTGCCCGCAATGTCGTTGCGGTAGGAGATTCCTGGGCAAGGTATGCGATTCTTGCTCCACGGGCATGATGGATTTCTCCGGTAGAAGGTGCGAGGGTTCCGGCCAACACGTTAAGGAAGGTTGATTTTCCGGCACCGTTCGGCCCGGAGACCACAAACTTGCTGCCCGACTCGAGGAAAAGCGTCGTCACTGAGGGCATCCGCCCATCGACTGCGACTTCCACCGCCTGGATCAGTGTGACACCAGGCCGCGCGGAAAGTTCGGGCATTCGAAATTCAAGCGGTGGCTCGGGAGCAGTGATTCTGTGATTTTCAAGGTCATCGCGCCGTCTGTGCACCGAACGAACAAGACCTGGGGCACGGGTTTGCCGCTGGTGTTTCCCTGTTCCCTTGGGCGGTCGCCATCCCGACACGAGCCGGTTCTGAGCGGTTGCCAGGTCTTGGGTCAGTCGGGAATGTTCGGCTTGTTGCTGTTCGTATTCATCGACCCACCGTTCACGCTCTGCTGCGCGTCCTTCCTTGTACCCCAAATACCCTCCGCCGTAGAGGCGCGGAATCCCGTCTCGGCTCGGGTCAAGATCCAAGATGTGGGTTGCAACATCTGTCAGGAGTGCCCGGTCGTGGCTCACGACGACGATTCCTCCTGGGCTACCACGCAGCTGCTCGGTGAGATAGTCCAGCCCCTGCTGATCGAGGTGGTTCGTCGGTTCGTCCAGGAGAAGGAAATCATGTTCAGCGCCCAATAGGCAGGCAAGCCTGACGCGATAGCGCTGACCCACAGATAGTTCAGACAGCAGTTTCTCTCTGTCGGTGACGGCACCCAGAGCTTCGAGAGCGACGTCAACCCGGCGATCCGCGTCCCAGGCATCAAGCGTCTCGGCCGCATTCAGGGCTTCGGTGAATATCTCCTCCGCTCCTGGTGACTGGGCCGCCAAGGCTTCTGCGCCAAGATCAAATGCGCGCAGCGCAGCGCGGGAATCGGCCAGTTGCTCGGTGATGAGATCCCCGACCGTGCGGCCGTCATCGGTGGGCATTTCTTGTTCGGCGATGCCGAGCGTGCCAACGCGTAGCACTGTGCCTGAGTCAGGTGCCAGTATCTCGGCAAGGACGTGAAGCAGGGTTGATTTTCCGCGGCCGTTTTCGCCGACGATCCCCACTCGGGTTCCTGGTGTGATGGTGAGGTCAACGTTGGTCAGGACCCTACGCCCGCCACGGACAACATGAATAGTGGAAGCTATGAGCTGCGCGCGGGCGCGTGCAGGCAAGCTAATTGTGATGGTCATTATTCCTCCGAAAGGGAGGCGCAACCGCTCGGTTAGAAAACACCCATGGTTAGAAGTGATGGGCGTGATGTGGAGCGGGAAATGCGCTCAGATCTGCTGGGACGCCACACATGACAGAAATGTCGGTGACGATGGCATGAAAAACCAGCCCGCAGCCTCGGAAAACTCACAAGGAGCAGACTGGTGTTAGCCCCAGTAGACGAAGAATAAATAATTCACAGTTGCAATTGTACCATGGCAAGTGTTCAGTGGCGGGCTCCGTTTAGACTGTCGATTGAAGCTGTCCCGCAAGCTGGTCCCCTTGCGGACGCGAAATCGTAGTGCAGAGGACTTCGGACAGTCAGTGCAGTCGGCTTAGGGAAATGACAGCGTGTTTCCGCAGGGGCGCATTCCTGTATACCCGGTGCCCGGGAAAATGCCCGGTGATGCGGGTGCTAACCGGGATACACTGCGGCCGGACGTAGCATGTCGAGAAACGGTCGTTTGCCGACACAGGTCCTTGATGACGACACGCCGCGAATTTGGTGTCGATAACTCGTGCCGAGATTCAACGTCGACAATCCTTTCCCGCACTGTATTCTCGACATATGTTGATCGGATACGGACGTGTTTCCACCGCAGACCAGAACCCGGACCATCAGGTAGACGCCCTCATGCGTGCGGGGGTCACCCCGGACAATATCTACATCGACCATGCCAGCGGCGCCAAAGCCAGCCGGCCCGAGCTCGATAAGGCCCTTGCCTCTGCCAACCGAGATGGCGACCAGCTTGTCATTACTCGACTGGACAGGCTCGGGCGTTCGGTGCTCCATCTGGTCACGCTCGGTGCGGACTTACGAGAACGGGGCGTGGGGCTGGTCGTTCTTGAGCAGGGCATCGACACCACGACCATGGAAGGGCGCGCGATGTTCGGGATGCTCTCCGTCCTTGCCGAACTTCAACGAGAG
>CALMYW010000485.1 GCA_937873665.1 uncultured Sphingorhabdus sp. | reverse complement strand
TGGTAGCGGAGGAGGGATCCATGACTACCAAATATCGAGTTGATATATTGTAATAATTTTATCGATACCCCCAGAAATACCCCCTTCACTACCCCCAAGATGGGACCTTGCGATGAAGCGATTCAGGGACCCGACGAACCGTTTTCAGGCTGCGTTTGAGCCATGTCATTTGGGCCTGTGCAAGCGTCAAAAATGGGCCCGAACCGATCCTCTTCCCCCAGCGCCGGACATTGGACGTGGTCAGCAATAGAGTCGCGTCTTCATTGGCGGCTCCCGTCGAAGTCGACGAAGGTCCGCTACCAGACGCTGAAGCAGAGCGGGCATAGGAGGTTGATCGCGATAGCAGCATTCTCACACTTTCCTTTGGTGGTACGCCAGTGGAGGTGGCGCGAAGGTGGGCGTTGCAGCTCTGATCTTGTCAAACAGTGCCTGTCGCTCTGGTTCCGACGTATCAGCATTAGCTTCTGGTATAATATCGCCGTTAAGCTGTGCTCTCATGCTATCCCATCTTCGCTTGAGCACTGACCAATGATGGTCGTCGTAGGAGCCAGAGACAATGACCGGGCGAACGACAATCCTGGGGGGTGAGTTCGAAACGTCCCCCGTTCCCAAATAAGCCTCCGCCTCGCGCGCCCACTTACTGTCGATGCGGTCGATTCGGCCAATTTGCTGCTCGACGTGGGCCGGGTTCCACTCGAGGTGAAGCAGCACAACCATTCGACACGACTGATGGAGATTTAGTCCTTCTCGTCCCACGAGTGATTGTGCCACCAGAACTTGCGGCCAGCTCCCTTCGCGATTGAATGCTGCCTGCAAGAGCCGCCGCGTTTGTGGTGCCGTATTGCCATACATTAAACGGGCGAAGTGCCCCTCGCGGCCCGCGAAGTCGAACAGATGCTCATCGAGACGCGCCTTCAAGTCAGCGTCAGAATCGTCCGCCTGGTCGCCACTTGTGACTTCGCTAACGAGGGAACGAAAAGCCGCCAACAAGGCTTCCTTGGTCCAAGGTTGATGTCGCTCGGAGAAGCTACGCTGGTCTTCAAGCGCAGCTAGGAGCGCTGAATTGCCATCACGTCTTCCGCCGTCTGCTAACCAGAACTCTCTGAGGTCGGCTGCTTCCGGGTCGTCGGCAAGTTCGCGGCGCATTGCTTCGAGATTCGCTCGGCGCACTGTCTCAAAACGACTTGCACGCTCGCGAAGGGTCTTATCCACCGCATCACGATCGAGCCCGCGCGTGTTCACGGCCGGGTCGCGCAGCGCCTGCTTCAGCGCAGCCTCTCGTTCACTGTCGAGTTCGCCAAGTCCAGCCTGAGGCCATCTGTTTTCGACCTTGTCTTCGGCGCAAAGGCGTCGAACCATCTCACGCGCGTCGAGCAAGAACGTTAGCGCGCGCATCGGTTTAATGAACCTGCCAAATACGAGAACCTTGTGCCCCGCGCGTACGGCGATCTCGATTTCCTCAGCAGTACGGATTACCGCTGGGTGATCGAACAGACTGATGCCCTCCTCACCAAGCAGTTCGCGGCTAAGGCGTTGCCAAGGACCAATCGGCTCGCCTGGCGAATCTACCTGCATCATCTCGTCATCGCATGCCTGCAATCGAGCCATTTCCTCAGCCTCATCCCGCAGAGAGCGACCGCTGGGCAACGACAGCCGCATCCGCCGATCTTGAGGACTCAGGCGCTCTTCGTGCAATTGGGAGAGCGCTTCGCTGGTTAGGAAAATCCGTCGCCATGCGAGGGGCATAGTCGAGATCGGCACTTCAATCGGAACAATCTCGCGATGCGAGCCACAGGCTTTTTCGAAGCGCTTGAGAAGGTCATCCTCTCGCTTGTCTCGCCGCAACACCCATGGCGCAAGTGCAGAATGTAAAATGCGAGAAGCTTCAGCATATCGGTTGACCAAATCCGAAGTAAGGGCCTCGTCAGCCTGAATGTTCTGAACCTCGCGATCGTACCGCTGGATCGCATCAGCCATTTCCGTCAGATGTTCACTTCGAACACTCAACCGAGCGAGCGTGTGTGTCCATTGATCAGGGTCGAGTTCAACCGGTGTGGCCGTCATGCCAAGGTGAAACGCAGTTTCTGACTTCCAAACCAGTGTGTCCAGCACGCGTGATAAGGAGCTCTCGGTCCCGCGGGTCTTGTGCGCTTCGTCAATGACAATGAGATCAAACTTGCCCAGAGCACGTCCCATGGCAAGGCAGATAGCCTTGCGAAGGTCGGGCGTTCGATGCGTGAGGCCTTCGCAAAGCTGCCGCTGCTCGCGAGAGGAGAGCCCGGCGAGGATACGTTCAGCGGCTGCTCGAGCAACGTTCTGATAGGCTGCTTTGGCCGGATCGCGGCGATAAGCGCGCGTCCCTGCGTGCACCTTCAAGATAGCGTCAAGTAGCGCCTGATACTCGGTCTGAGTACCCTCCGTTTGCACGAGACGGCCAAGGGTGTGCGACAGCAAGAGCAGAGGCTCCTGTGCCCAGGTCCCGGAAGGCAGCTGCAGCTGCAGGCGCCGATCCGCTAACTCTCGCTCACGCCGTTCGCGCAAAAGCTGTCGATCTGAAAGGTGTTCTGCGCGGGCATATGCCTGAATGAAGCCCCAATAGGACCGCAGCGGAGATAACGTGTGATCGGCTGTGTCAAATCGTCTCAGCTCAGCCTGCCACTGAGCTCCAAGGCCTGGCGGGATGATGATCGCGGCTCGCCCGCCGCTGCGTTGCACAGCTTTGATCAGCGCAGCAGCGATGAGAGTTTTGCCCATGCCCACTTCGTCGGCGAGTAATAGCGCCCGTTGACCACCGCGCAGTCGCTCGCAGATAGCCAGGAGCGCCGCGCGCTGACCGTCCTGCAGTCTCGTTCCATCGGCTAAGGTATCACCAAGGGCGGTCTCCTCGAGGCGATCGGCAACGTCAGTCCATTGTAGCTTCATTTAGCTCCGCCTTTGCCCGGTACGAGCGATGCGCATTGATCCAGCTCCCAGAGCTTGCGGATTCGCGCGATGACCGGGATGAGCCGGTTTCGCTGCTCTGCGGACAGGTCGGCCGGCTGGAACATGGGCTCAAGCAGCGCGGAAAGGGGGTCAATGCCGCACAGACGCAGGGCAGCGATCATTTCGCTTTCAGGTTCGGTCACCGCTTCGAGGAGCTCATCCAGCCGGTTGGCCCATCGCTCCCACTCAGCAGGAGTTCGCACGCCTTGATATTCGGTGAGCTTAACGACCAGCCTCATGGCCCACCTTAGCGGGTAGTCGGCCGCTGCCTTATCAGGACTGGGAGAGTCCTCATTACCCGCGTCGTCGCGCGCGAAGTCACCATCGCGTTCACTGGGCATTGCTTGCGGGAACATCGCGAGCTCGTGCAGGACATCGTCCAATCGTTTCGGCGCCGGGGGAGGAAGAATGAAGCCTCCGTTGGTGAGGATCGGCACCTCTGCACCCGAAGGGCCAAGCACTGCCGTTACGAGAGGTTCAGGCATCGCGAGAGGCAGGGGAAGCCATTCGCTCCCCATGCGAACGGTAACGGCGATGTCGCTCGGCGCCCCATCGGGCAGCTGTAAAGTGGCATCGCGCCACACGAGATAACTAACCGGTGGGGGAGTGATGGCAGGTGCTGGCGCCTCATAGGGATCGCCGTCTGAAAGCTCGGTGACCGCCACAGTGCTGTTCAAATCGATCGGCAATCGGCGAGACAATGCGGCCTTGTCATCCCCGTGCCACGTCAAATGTTCCTCAGGAAAGAAGAGGACACCTGCTTCCAGATTTCCGCCGTTCCGGACGCTGCGCGTGAACCCAATGCGACTAAGATTTCCCGATCCGATGTAGCACCAGGGATTTGAGCAGTTCTGGGACCCTCCCGCGCTAAAAATGAACTTAGCGTGGAGTTTAGCTCCCGGCAGGTCGCGACTGAACGGGCGCCTGAACTGCCACTCAAGCTTCTCCAATTCCGGACGCTGCGCGGCGAGCCCCTGACAGGCGTCGTGGTTCAATATGACGTCGACGCGCGGTCTAGCGGTGGCAAATCCGCGCTCCGAGAGCTGTCGAACAAACTCGGACAGCACTCCGCTATCGGCATGCTCTCCAGTTTCGAAATAGCCCGATCCCATGAGTACGCGGTTGCGCTTGTGTGGCGCTTGGGCGAGCCCCTGCAAAACTTGCTCCTGCAACGAACCCTTGCGCGAGTCTAAAAAGCGGCTGGGAGGGAGGCGTTTAGCGGGAAGGAGTTCGACAGCCCGTCGCAGTCCGTTTTCAGGAGTTCCATGGCCCCAATCGGCCTCGAGGACCGAGGTATCAAACAGCTGCCTAAGCCATACAAACATCGCCGCTGCGGCTCTGATGTCAGAGGCAGCTTGGCGATCGGGAGTAGCTTCATCCCATTCGACGATCCAGAACAGGTCGAGGCTGGTCGACATCGGATCGTAGGTCCAATTCCCGGTAGAAACGACCAGGCGCAGCCGAGAGCCATGCGGACCCACAAAATGGAGCAGGGCCACCTTTGCGTGAAGCAGGTTGAATGACCAGTCGGCACTCGAGCGCCTGAAGGGAACTGAGACACCGCGCAGGACCGGATAGTGGAAAGATGTGGGATGCAAAAAGGCGGCGAGTGACGGACGCGGCCGCCGCACGCCGGAGGTGAACCGATCGGCCATTTCCTCCAAGACTGTTGCATTCGCGGTGAAGCCGCAAACCCAGCCGAAATTGCCCTCGAACCCTTCGGGCGGCGTGAAGCAACTGAGTATGGTTGTTCGTTCCACTCAATGATCCGCCATGCTCAGCTGCAAGTCGCGCTTGAGCGCGTACAGGTTATGGATCCTGGGAAGCTCAGGAATAACCGTGGTGGTCTCCCCAAGACCTTCTTGGTCCGCCTCGTCGTCCATTCCCGTAGCGAGCTGTCCTCCGGCTGGGCCGAGGCCCACCTGCCCATTCGGCAACAGCCTGATCACGGTTCCGTCGCGCCTGGCGAGCTCAGCGATGACGACCTCCGCCGATGATCGGCAGACTCGGGCGAATTCGTGGGCTAGCTGGCCCGGGCTGGTATCGTCGCGAGCGAGCATTGTACTCGCCAGTACCGCAGTTTGCTCCAGCTTGCTGCCAGCCGCCTCCGCTGCTTGGTGCACGGTCAGCCCAGCTCGTCCGCTTGACGTAAGCTGTTCCTCGATCACTGCAATTGCGTCGAGTGCAGCCTTGCGAAGCTGGATCAGAGCCACACCGCTACGCATGTCATTCCAGTGGGCCTGCTCGATGCCTGTAGGCGGCTTAGCGCTCGTCATGTTTGCCTCGCGCAGAACCTCTTCTGGAAGATCAAGAAGGGCTCTGCGCCGATGGGCGTCACCATAATCACGCAGTTGACGTTCGAGGAGCTTGGCGGAAGCTGCCGGCAAGGCGGCGTCCGGAGCCAAGCGCCCGATTCGCGTCAGGCTCGAGCCAGTGGCCCAAGCTCTCAATTTGTTCTGTTCCGCCTTCAGGTTTTGGAGGATGCGTTCGCCTGGCGGCGCTAGGCGATACAGATTAAACCGCTGGCTCGCGCCAACAACGAGCCCCAACCGCAGCAGCGGCTCGACTGTTCCCATCCGGTAGGGCTGTGTCACATACGCCCCGCGTCCGCTCAAAGCTTTGAAGCTTGTATCAGAAACACCGGCAAGCTTGCGGTGGCCGCGCGCTCGTTTGCGCCGTTCTTTCAGCGCCTGGACCATAACTGCAGCTTCGATCGCATTGGCGCACGAGAGCGGCCGAACCTGATTGCCAATCTCCTCAGCTAACCAGACGCCGAGTAACGACCACGCGATGGGCATGCCGAAGCTCAGCCCACCAAGCCCTGGGACTGATCGGTCGTTATAGTGCCGGATTGCGACCGTCAGTCCGAGCGTCTGCAGGCGACGGTATGATGGAGCTGAGTCGGGAGCAAACGTACCCCACTGGACGCTCATCGCATCCCCCAGTCAGGCGTAGTAAGATTGCTGCGTTCGTTAGTGCCACACAACACTTGTCCTAATGTCAACTCGCCAGTCTCGGTCCAGAACACGGCAGCGGCGCGCACAGCCTTACCTCCCCTTTCATCGACGGCATCGATGTAGGCTGCCAGCTGAGGCCAGTAGCGTTCGAAGCGCAGCGCATGGTCTGAGACCGGCCCACTCTTGTGATCGACGACCAGGAAGCCGTCCGAGCCTTCAGCGATGAGATCCAGGATGATGCTCTGACTCCCACCATCTAAGAGGCGAACTTCTATCGGTTGCTCGACATGTAGTCGCGGATAGCCAAGGTCCGCGAGAGCCTTTCGCAGGGCATCTGCCTGCTGCGATAGAAATTCGACCTCGGCATCGAGCACGCGGCAATGCTCGTGAACCTTATGGCGTTGATCAGGGCGGCACAGGAGAATGCGCAGCGCCTCATGAATCGCCGTGCCCTTATCGGTCGCCTGGAGGAGATCAGGTCCAGCAAGCTTGATACCTGGAGCGATCGCGCGCGTCTCGATTTGCGGAGGAAGCGGCCGTGATGTCACGATTGCCTGCGAAGGGCTTACCACAGCTGTCATGGCGTCGATTGGGCGCCGCTCAAGTGCAAATCGCAGCTCGCGGTCGGACGCGTCGATATGAACCTTGCTCTCAGCCTCGAACGAGGCCGGCAACTCCTTGCTGCAGATCGTCATACGCGCAGGAAATTCTTCGGCGCCGACGCTGATCTGGTTACCCTGAAACCTGATGCCACAGACGTCGTGCAGAAGGCGGCGGCCGGTTATCGGCAAAGGCGGATCAACCTTCTCATCGTCCTGCGGCCATTCGATAATCAGGCGATCCCGCGCACGGGTCAGGGCCACGTAAAGCAACCGCCTCGCTGTTTCTTCGGACTCCGGATGGAGTTCATGGAGAAAGCGATCGGTCGCTTCAGGCGCGGCAAACTCGGGAGCGTAGGCGAGCGTTGCTTCCTCGATCACATGATCGAGGTCGTCGAACCCCGGAAACTTGGTGCTGAACGTCCCGGCACGAGGGTCGAGTTTGTGGTCGAGCCCGCAGACAACGACGATTGGCCATTCACGTCCCTTGGATGCGTGCCAGGTGACGATCTCGACGCCGTCGGCTTCACTGCCTGAAGGGTTAGGCCGCAGATCTTCGCCTTTGAGACCGACCTTGTTCTCAAGCCATCCGAGAAAGACGTTAGCGCTCTGCCCATAATAGCCGGACGCTTCGCGCATGTCGCGGTGGGCATCCATGAATGCTGCGGCTTCCGCTTCGAACCGGAGCAGGTCTGCTCTCATCTGGGCCGGGTCATCGAGCCTGTCGCACCAGCCGCGAAGCCCCGCGACTTCGATGACTTGGTGAACCAGACGATCAACCGGTGTCGCAAGCGAGTCGGGCCAAAGTTTCTGCAGCGCAATCAATTCAGGCGTGTCGATCCGCCCTTCCTGGGCAAGCGCCCTGATCGCATCCGGAAGCGCTGTCGCCCCAGGACCAAGCGTGGCCGTACAGATCGCGGCATGGCTGTCCGCAGGATCGACGGCGAACCGCAGGGCAAAGCACGCGGCTTGGACGATCTTGCTCTGCCACCAGCCACCTTCCGCTACACGAACCGGCAGGCCGAGTGATCGCAGCGCGCTGGCATAGTTCGCGCAGTGGCTATGGGTTGGGCACAGGACCGCGATGTCTCTGGGCTCCAGCGGTCGCAAATTCTTCGTATGCCTGTCGACGATCGTCACCTGATCGTCGGACAACAGGGAGAGAAGGCGATCCGCGACAAAATGCTGGGGCTTCCCGCCCGAGCGCGCGCCGCGCTTGTTAGCCAGCTCTATGACTTCAAGCGCGGTATCATGCCCGGTGGGATTTTGCGCGGTGAGCGAAGTGTAGTCATCGCCAAAAAGGCAAGGGCCGAGCGCGTTGACGAAATCCATGATCCGCGGATCGGAACGCCAGTTCCGGTTGAGCGGGCTGGTTTCGAACTGCTTCGTGAGCGCGACGGTCAGCCGTGGGTCGGCGCCTTGAAAGCCCATGATGGCCTGCTTGGTATCTCCGACGACGAGCGAGCGCTTCGCTTGCCGCGCCAGGGCCCACAGGAACGTGAACTGGATCGGGTTGGTGTCCTGGAACTCGTCGACAATGACGCAGTCTACCTCGTCCATGATCGCGGCAAGCACGCCGGGCTTGTCATCGAGGATCCGCGCGGCGTTGGTGACCATGTCGCTGAAATCGATCACGCCGAGTTCCCGCTTGCGGGTCTCATAGTCGGTCATGGCCGATTGGGCGCCTTTCACGAGTGCGCGCGCATGAGAAACCGCATCTTCGAGCGGACCCGGATGATAGACCAGTGTGTCGGCCGCCGCCATGACTGCGGCGGCCAGGTCATCGTAACCATCAGGCGTCGGACTACCGCGCTTGGACTGGCGGAGATCACGCAGCCGCTGCCAGAGCTTCCAGTCCTTCCCGCCGGTCGAGAGGAGTTGTTCGGCTTGCTTCAAGGCGCGGAAATTATCCCGAAACGCCGTCTTGGCCGCGGCACTTCCAGCGTCGTCCGCCAGCGATCGCGGAAAGGCGAGAAGCAGTGCGTCGACGGCCTTTTTCAAGCCTGCCGCCAAGGTCTCTGGCACCCCGACCGGTTGGCGATATCCTTGCCTGATCGAGGACTCGACAAAGTCGGCCATCGCCGGGTCGCTTCCCCGCGACCCAAGCGTTCGCAGGAGTGCAATCACGCCGAGCAACGTCTTGCGGAAGCTGTCTTCCGCCGTGTCGTCCGAGGTGAAGCTACCCCGGTAGCCATAGGCCCCGAGGTTACGGGAAAGCTCGCTTAGCGCCTGGTTTTCCTCGATCGAACGGCGGATGAGCAGGTCCTGCTCGTCCTCGGCGATGAGACGTTGCTGCGGCGAAGAGCCTGCCGCAAAGGCATGTTCAATCAGCAGTCGGCGTCCAAGGCCATGGATCGTAGAAACATAGGCTCGTTCAACGGCCAAAGCCGCTTGCAGATTGCCGTCAGCAATCAGTGCTCCACGTATCCTCTGACGAAGTTCCCCAGCCGCGGCCTCCGTGAAAGTGACGGCCAGTATCCGCTCTGGCCGAACTTTGCCGTCGCGTACCCACTGAGTGAGGGTTTCCTGGATGTGATGGGTCTTGCCAGCCCCTGCACCGGCTGGAACGATCGAAAGCTCAGTCATCTTCATTGTCCGTAAGCGCCACCGAGGGGTTGATCTCATCGCGCATGAAAGCGGTGATCAACGGACTGTCTTCCAGCGCATAGGTGCCGAGCGCGGCGGAGCGCTGGAAGAACTTCTCATCGGCTGTAGTGTTGGTATCGAGGCGTCCTGCCTTGAGGGCATCGAACCGCGCCGAAATGAGCGCCAGCGCATGCTCGGCAATATCGCCCGCAACAAGTTCGACCTCAACGCTATCGAACTCATCAATCCCGTTGAGCAAGACATTCCCGTCGTTGAGCGTGTGATAGGCGACTGCCGGGAGCTCCGACCACCCGCTCAATACCTCGGCAATGCGAGCAACGCCGTCGTTGCTGCGCTCGTCGAGCCTAACGCTCATGCGCCGGTAGAGATCGACCTGTAGATCCCATCCCTTCTGGAGGCGCTGGCGCCGCGTGCCGGAACTGCTCTTCTTGTAATCCACGACGACCGGCTGCCCATCGGGAAGCCGCAACAAGCAATCGGCCTTGCCGTGCACCGGATGACCGAACAGCTCTCCCGACAGCCAGAACTCATTGCCCACGATCTCGGCAGCCAGAGATTTGAGGACCAACGACCAATGCTTCGCGGACTTGGTGATTTCTGCCTCAAGCGTGTTGCGCTCAACCGCCCATGCCGATGTCTGGAGAAACGGCGCCAGTGCGCGAATGCGATCGAGCAGGATGTCGGGGACCTTGGTTTCGATCTCCTCGTTGGACGGATGCGCCTTACCCGGCACGAACAGGCGCTCGAAAACCTCGTGCGCCAGGGATCCGCGAAGCATGACGTCAAGCGCCTCGGGCTGCCAGGAAACATGTTCGGCGCCCAGCTCAGCGAGGAGCCATGCCAGGGGACTGACCAGAAGCTTTTCGAGCCGGCTCGGGCTCTGCGCTCGCGCACTGCCGTCTTCCTTCTGGCGCAGCCCCAGAAGATTGAAGTCGAAGGCATAATGAGGCGGCACCTCCGGCATCATCGCCGGTTCGATCACTGGTCGGGGCTTCCATCCCACCAGCCTGTCCCAGATCGTCCCCTCGCTATGGCTCAAAGGCACGATCAGATCCTCTGGGTCCTCAATCCCTTCCACAAGCCGCGAGATCAGCGGCAGGCTCGACGACACCGAAAGCGAGCTACCGCTGCGATCACGCTCTGACAGGATGAGGATAACCTGCTCTCTCGCTGCACCGATCTGGCGGGTGAAGAGCTCCAGCGCGGCAGTGAGTTGCTGCGCCTGCGATGGCAGCTGGATGCCGCAATCTTCGGCAATCGATGCAACTTCGCTGTCGAGGAAAAACGGATTGCCCGTGGGCGGTGATGGATAGGCGCCGTCATTGAAGCCCAGGACGAGAAGCTTGCGAAACGACCGCTTGGGTGTTTCGTGAGCCATCATCACCGAAATGCCACCGAGGAAGTAAGCTCCTCTCGCCGGTGGCGCAGCCTGGTAGGCCGCTGCCATCTGGATGGCTTTCTCCAGTTCCGCTTCTGCGGCGTCGTTGGCATTGCCAAGGGCTGCGATCAGACGCGATGCCTGTTGCTTCGCTTCAGCGACATCCTCAGCGAGTGCCTCGTTGTCGCTGAGCAGCCTCTGGAAAGATCGAATCTGTTCCTTGAGTTGCCCGTTGGTCGAAGGCGATGCCGAGCGGATCAGGGCGAAGAGAGATGCCTGCCTGCCTACAAAGTCACGAGCCTCTCTTGGCTGAAAGTCGCCACCCATAACGGCTGCCGCCAAGGCCGTTCCCACTTCTTCGGGCCAGCACAGGACTGGTGAACAGTAAAGCGATGCGAGCGCCATGGCCGGAGCTGGCCGACGTCGGCATTGAAGGAAATGCAGAAGAGCCTCACCGCCAATATTCCTCCGCTGACCAACCCCAGGAAGCGATGAGGCAACCAAGCCAGCGTGGGCGAAGGTCTCTGCCAGATAATGGCCATATTCCGCACCCTGCGGGACGATGATGCCGATGTCGCTGGCTGCGAGACTTGCATCATCAGCCAGCCATCGCTGCACGATGGCCGCCGCGGCCTCGCACTCGGTCAGGGAGTCTCGGACGGACAGTATGGCCAGGCTGTCGTCGAGCGACATGACCGGGACATCCGGATCCAGAAGATGGCGTTGTACGTGGCCTGCCAGACATGTTCCGGGTGCCCGCGCGAGCTTCCGGTCAGAAATCAGACGGACGACGTCATTATCGTCCGCGTTCAGCTGGCCATGATGGCTTTCGATGTGCTCGAGGATCGCACGTTCCAGCGGGGTCAGGTGACCACTGTCTCGATCCCAGACGACCTGGAACTGCTGCAGAGCGTCGCTTGCCTCACAAGCAAGGAACGCCTTGAGCGTCGCAAGATCGGACGGAACGAGGGCATCGCTTCCGATCCACAGATTGCGCAGGGCATCCAAATGAAGGCGGGCCCTGCCCTCGCCCGGTAGCGCATCAATCATAACCGATGTCGGTTCGAGATCACGCGTTGCCATCATGATGTGGCGGAGCATCGCCCCCACGGCGCCGGTCGTCTGCTCAGGTGCTACCGCGAAGCTTACCGCCCAAGGGACGCTGTCACCCAAGGTATCAAGGGCCTCGCGCAGCGGCTTCTCGGTGGACTGAGGCAAGGCATAAAGGCTCCCCAGAAGCTGCGCACTGAGGGGCATGCAGCTCGTAAAGGGCGCTTCGCCGATCCGAAGATGGCAGTTCTCAAACATTCAAAATTACCCCCTCAAAAGTCGCCCTACGCCGCCATTCCACACCCTTGCCAGTGAATTACGACAAATCTGGTCGCAGCATTGTCTGCGCGTCAGCCAGGCGCTTTTCCATCATGTCCTTGAGTGCGTCAGGGCCTTCAATCACCAGTTCGCCGGCCCATCCAAACAAGTGATTGGCGAGCTCGAACAAGCCGCCTGATTGGAAACGAACGATCAGTTCGTCGCCATCTTCTTCAAACTGTTGATGCGGATGGAAGCGCCAAGCCCGCGCCCGATCGACCGCCGGGGCCAGCACTCTCAGAACGATCTCGTGACCTGCCTCGTGCCAGATGCCGAAGCTGCGAGCCATCCATGCATCGAGATCCCAATCCTCGGGAGGACATCCGACAATCCCGCTGTCCCGGACGTTGCTCATCCGGTCCAGGCGGAAGGTGAAAGGCGGATCGTCCCGGTCAGGCATCTTGCCTACGAGGTAGGTGATCGGTCCATGGATCAGGCCATAGGGAACAACCCTGCGCCAAGAGGGCTCGTCCGCCCAGTCGGGTTGATAATCGAAGTCGACACAATGGGATGCGAGAATAGCAGACTGGATCGTCGTCAGATCTTCGGGCGAGGCAATGACGGCAGGCCCCGCTGCGACACGCGAGCGTTGGAGGCGGGTGAGCAGGTCAAGATCATTGTCCAGCCGACGCCTCTCGGCGCTGTCAAAGGCAATCTTGATCTTGGAGAGCAATTTCTCGAGCGCTTCGGTGTTGGCGGTGCCTTCGCGGCGCCCCGCTTCCACCACGGACTGAAGCGCGGCAACCTCGGACGAACTCGGCCTCGCATAGGCTCGTCCCGGGCTGTCTTTGATCCGAAATCGCTTGATTCGACCGTCGATCGTTTCTTCGAGATCGAAATGAAGCAGAATGACGTTGCGCATACGTTCAACCGTTCGCCGGTTGACTTCAAGCAACGCTGCCATTTCGTCGAGAGTCAGACCTTCGATGCTCTGCGTAAGCGCGTGCACAAGCTTCAATGTGCGGTCGAGATTACTGAGGCGCTTGGTCATCA
>CALMYW010000484.1 GCA_937873665.1 uncultured Sphingorhabdus sp. | reverse complement strand
ATGCGGGCACTCACAGGGCGAACTCCTGGTTTTGCATGGGCACCGATGCGTGCCATTTGAGTTCGCGCTGGATACGTTCGCGCAGCGCCTCGGAGGCATCGGATTCACCGTGAACAATGAACACCCCTTCCGGCGCCCGGGTAAAGCCGCCCAGCCATCGCATCAGTTCATCGCTGTCGGCATGAGCCGACAACATCGGAAGCTCGGCGACCTCCGCATTGATCGGCATCCAGCGTCCATGAATCTTGACTTCGCGAGCGCCCTCAAGCAGTTTGCGTCCGCGCGTACCTGCGGCCTGAAATCCAGAGAACAGCAGCGTGTTCTGATGAATGCCGCCAAACGCTTCTATGTGATGCAACACGCGGCCACCGGTGGCCATGCCGCTGGCGGAAATAATCACCTTGGGGTAGCGATTCGCCGATAGTGCCTTGGACTCTTCAACGTCGCGCACGTATTTGACTTCCGAAAATGCGGCCTCGAAATCGTGTTGCGTGAGCTTGTGGTCGTCGGAGTGGCGGTGCAGCAGCACAGTTGCGTTGGTGGCCATCGGACTGTCCAGATAGACGGGCACGTTGCGGAGCCGACCGCGCTGTCGCAGCAGCCACAAGTCGTAGATCAACGACTGCGCTCGTCCCACGGCAAAAGCGGGAATTACCACCGTGCCTCCGCGGCGAGTCGTGCGCTCGATGATGTCGCCCAGCGCTTCGACGGCATCGGAACGGTCATGACGACGATTGCCATAGGTGGACTCGATGATGATGTAGTCCGCTTCCGTGACTGGTTCAGGATCAGGCATGACCATGTCGTCAAAGCGTCCCAAGTCGCCGGAGAACACCAAACGCTTGCCGCCAATGTCGATCTGAGCCGTCGCCGCCCCAAGAATGTGACCGGCGCTGCGCAGCAGTAGACGGGCATTGCCCGGCAATTCAGTCTCTTGATGCAGCGGCACCGGTTTGAACTGCAGGAGCGTACGTTCTGCATCCCGAACCCGATACAGCGGAAGGGCTGGCTTGTGTTTGGAAAATCCTTTTCGATTGGCGAAATCGGCGTCCTTCTCCTGCAACCAGGCGCTGTCGAGTAGGATGAGTTCGGCGACATCTCGCGTGGCTGAGGTCGAGAAAATCTTCCCGCGGAACCCGTCCAGCACCAATCGGGGCAGATACCCACAATGATCCAGGTGCGCATGCGTTAATACGACCGCATCGATGTCCTTGGGCTCAACTGCCAGGCGCTGCCAGTTAAGTTCGCGCAGGTTTTTCAATCCCTGGAACAGTCCGCAGTCGATCAAGATGCGGGTATTGCCATGGGTGATAAGGTGTTTGGAGCCGGTGACGGTGCCGGCACCGCCCAGGCTGGTCAATGAGAGCATGTATTTGTCTCCCCTCTTGTTTGTGGGTTGTGAAATCAGGAACCGGCGCGGTCGCCGCGGACCGCGTCAGAACCACTTGAAATTCGCTCGTCGGTCGCGGCCGCAGCAACCTGCGAACTGTTCCGGCCGGTCACTTGCGCAGCGGCATAGATGGCGTCCACCCAGGTGCAGCGGTTGGCGATCAACATTCCAGCCACATCGAGCGTGCCGCCGCGGTTGATGTAGCCCAAAGCCCGCGTCTTCGAGGTGCCGCTGTCAATGCGGCGCAGCACACCCAGCATCGGCTCTGGGCGGGTATGGCTTATTAACACGCGAGGCAAGTGAGGCGGGAAGAGTGCTTGCAGGGCTTCGTCACCGACCACGAAGGTGGCCTCAAGGTCATCTCGCGGAATGCGCAGGCGGCCGGGTTCGATCACTACAGTGACGCACGACGCAAGTCCATGGCGCTCCAGGCGGGCGTGGGCTTTGAACGCTTCCTCCAACTGGTAGGCGCCAATCACCACGAACTGCAGTTGTGCTGTAGCCGGATCGCCGGCTACATGGGCTGCTCCGTGCTCAACCAGCGATTGAGCGGCGGCGGCGTTGAAGTGATTCGGCGTGTCGCGCTTGGAGACCACCACACAGGCCACTTGGCCCCGGCTGGCGTAGACCGCTCGCAGCGCGGCGGACGCCGTGTTGGCATCCACCGGGAACAACACGCGTGCGGTGTCCGACATCTCCCCCAGCAATGCTTCGCCAATGGTCGGGTCCTGGTGTGACTGCTCGTTCTTGCTGTTCTCCCAGGTGTGGGATGTGACGATCAGCGGGACGGAGATCCAGCCTGGCGGCTGGCCCAGCTCCTTCTGCCGACGCGCGAAGATGATCTCCTGGCGCATCAATCCAAGCATCTTGACCGCGAATGCCTCGTAGCTGACGATCAGGTTCAGCCCCCCTTTGTTGGCGAGGGCGGCGGCCGCAACGGCTTCTTCATTGAGTGCGGTGACCACCGAGCCATCCGTCGATTCCGGGACGCCGGGTTCGGGCACGTTGACGCGGTGCTTGAGCAGTGCCAGTGTGGCTCCCATCTTGTTGCTGGCCAGTTCATCGGGATTGCCGATCCGGATGCGCAACTGTGGATTTGCCTGCACTAGCTCCACGAACCAACGGTCCAGTGCGGACATGGCGCTGCCCGATACCTCAGTTGGCGCCCAGGCCGGCATCGGCAGATGAGGGCTCGCTGGATGGCGTAGGGCCATGGGGTGCTCGCTTTCGCGCGAGCGCTGGCTCTGGCCGTGATTCGCAAGGACGGTGAGCGCGTTTTCCAGTTCGCTCTCGGGCACGAACAGCGCCGCAGCCCCTGCGTTGAAGGCCTCGCGTGCCTGCGCATCCTCGCGCGGATTGCCGTTCAGCGGCAGGTTGTGGGCGGCATTGGTCGCCGCGCCCGGGAAGCCAAAACCTTTCTCCGTCTCGGCGATCACGTAGGGCAGCTTGACCGGATAGCGCCGATCCGAGCGTGCGGCGAAGGCGCTCAGCGTGTCTTCGGCTTCAACAATGGCCCATGCGATCGCCATCGGATCACGTCCATCAACGATGACGGGATCGAAGCCGTTGTGGCGCAGATCTTCGGCCAGCCAGGTAGCGCCACCTTCCTGCACGATCTGGGTGCGCTGCTCGATGCGCCGTCCGTTGAGAATCATGACCGGGATGGCGAAGCCGCAGTCCTCGGCGCGCCACCAGCGCGGCGCCCAGTCCGAGCCACGTTGTTCCTCGAAAGCGCCATCACTGAGGAATGCCACCAGGCTTTCTCCCGGCAACGGCGTGTGCACATACTGCAGCCCGGCGAACCCCAGATAGCCGCCTTCGGAGATCGCGCCGGCCGTGTTCGGCCCGGCATGGCTACCCAGCGGTACCGCGGGCCGACCCTGCTTATCGATGGCATAGGAGTAGAAGTCCGCGATCAGGAGCGACAGGCCCGCCTCGCTGCGGTCGTAGCGTCCACGCTGGGCGGCGGATACATCGCCGGTCAGTGCGTTCACCGCCTCGATCGCGGCCACGCAGTGCCCCTGCCCCATGAGCCAGCCGCGTGTCGTCCCGGTCAGCGCGTTGGCCAACAGATAACCCACGAAGGCTGGCACCATGTTGAGCGAGCCGCCGGTGTGGCCTTCGGGCGTTTGTTTGAAATCATCGGAGCCCAGTGGGCAGCCGCTTCGGTCGATGCGCCGGGCATAGGTCATATGCGCCACTACGCTCATGGCCGTGCAGGCCACCCGGTCGGCTGCAGCCAGCAGCGCATGGGCCGAGGCTTCGTCTGCTATACGCCTTTGCGCGACCAGACGTTGCACTAGGGCCTGCATACGTTCGATGGTTTCAGACCTGTGCGCGATGGGCCCGTAACCAGCACGCCAATCGGTTGCGAGGTTAGCTTGAGAGGACATTTCAGGTCTCCTTGAAAATAGTTGGATCGATAAAAAGATCAGCCTCGCGGATCGGTTTTCCCGCTAGAGAGAGCGTCGGCAATCAGCGAAGCGAGACCAATCCGGTTGCTCGGATGCGGTACTGCGTCGGTGGACGTAATTCGGGCAAACAACGGTGTCAATTGGGCCCAGGCATCCTCGGCGAACAGGGCATGCACCACTACGCACTCCGGCTTGCGCATTCCTTGCTCGGCGAGCTTGCGCGCCGCGACGGCGAGCGTGCGGCCTGATGATGCGATGTCGTCCACAAGCACCGGCGTTCTGCCGCGCCAGATCGACAGGTCGGGAACATCGATGTCCACGCTGCGATCGCCATGGCGTGTCTTGCGAAGCACAGCGTGCGGTACGCCGATGCGGGACGCGATGGCGCCGGCCCACTGCTCGCTTTCCTCGTCGGGGCCCACGATCAAAGGTTCTTCGACATGATTCGCGATCCAGTCGGCCAGCAGTGGTGCGGCATGCAAGGTGATGGTGGGGATCGTGTAGACCGCTGATAGTGTCGGATAGCGGTGCAGATGCGGATCCACCGTGAGCAGCTTGTCGAAGGTCGATGAGACCAGACGTGCGAAGGACCGCGACGTCACGCTTTCTCCGTCATGGAATCGCTTGTCCTGGCGCATGTAGGCCAGATACGGTGCGATCAGGTTCACCTCTTGCGCGCCAAGTTCGCGCGCCGCGTCAGCGGCAAAAGCCAGAAGCAGGAACTGCGGATCAGGATGGGCCAGCGTGCAAATCACATCCACGATCCGATCGGCAGGTTCGCCATGCAACCGGACATAGCTCTCGCCATCGGGGAATCGGCGCGTTTCGATGCGGCCGGCTTCGCTGCCGCATGCCTGCGCGATGCCGCGGGCCAGATCTTCATTGCCGGGTAGGGCCAGGGTGAGTCGTTGCATCCATTTATCTCCTTATTTGTTGTCCTTGGTCTCTTATCGAGCGCGGGTGCCTTATCGTTCAGCTCGCTGTGTTCACCTTGCCAACTGGCTAATGACGACGGCATTGGCAGTACTGCGTCGACGTGGTA
>CALMYW010000483.1 GCA_937873665.1 uncultured Sphingorhabdus sp. | reverse complement strand
AGAGCAGAAGCTTCCCAAGCTTACGACGAGGGTTCGATTCCCTTCACCCGCTCCAGGCGCTTGCTCGCCATTGTTCGCAGGTGTCTAGACAACTCCCAAAATAAGGAAGGTATTCAGCGGCTATTAGGCCGCAAGCGCTCGCCTATGCCCGCCTTTAGTCGCTAGCCGTTGATCTCGGACTTGATTTGCACTTCAAGCCCGCGCCTGACTCTTAGCACACCGGTATCGACCCTCGCGCTGATGTCGCGCGGGAGGGTTGCCCCCGATTGCAGCACTCGCTCGACTGCTTCGATTGATGCAGATTCCATCAATGCTTGAAGCAATGCTCTCGATGCCAAGCCAAAAAGGCCGGATGCGGGCGCTCTAAGGGTCGCTGAGGGGGAATGGCGAAGCCGGTCCTGTTGACTAGCGAGCGGATGCTGTCGGGGTCGTTCGCCTGCCGACTAATGAGGATCTCGAGGTCGTCATTCAATCCTATTAGCCCCCGATCGAACATCCAATGGACAGTTCCCGAAAGGGCGATGCCGTTGGTGACTATGTCCGGCCCGCCGCGATCCACAGGGCGGATATGGGCTGCCTCAACCTCGGCGCGGCCGCCGCCGTTGATCAGTCTCAGGCCAGTCACCGCGCAGCGAGCATCATAGGCCTCGACCACACGGCGGCGGAACAGACGGTCACGGACCAGCCGTGAACCGAGATTGGCCACGCGGTCCCGCACGATGTCGAACTGAAACGGTGAGCGCTCCTCGCGCAGCAGGTTGTCGGCCGTCTCATCGATCCTAGGCAAGAAGCTGTCATCTTCCGCAAGACCAAGGTCGATGATGCGGTTGAAATCCTCGATCGACAGGGGGCGGACTGCGGATTGGGCGCGACCCGAGATTTTGCCCTGATCATTAAGAACGCCGCGCTCAACCAGCCCCAAAGAGCCATTGAACGGGACTGGATTGGCGAAGTCCAAGTACGTGCCGGGTTCGATCAGGGCGAGATACATGTCCTTGGCAGTCGGGTCAGGCACGACATTGGCTACTTTGGCCACCGCGAAGTATCCGCGTGTGTCGCGGATCTTGCTGGGCTCGTAGTAGATGATCCAATCACCAATGCAGGCGCTGACGCGAGTCAGATATTGGCGCGGGAACTGATACTGCTCTGCTGGGCTGTCGTCGTAGATCGAATCCGTTCGATGAACGAAGATACCTTTGGTCATGGCGCTCCCGTTCCCCCGGTCCGCGCAACTGCCTTTCGGACTGCCCGATCAGTAAGCATGACGGCACCTTTCTGACGATTTCGACACCGTCAAAAATGCCGTCAGATACCGTCAATTGCAACGAATTCAGCCGGATGGCGATGCGCCAGCTTCGTAATAAGTTTATGATTTCTTCGATCTTTCCGGACACTTGCGGAAGATTCCGGAAGAACAAATGGTGCCCAGAAGAGGCATGAAAAGCCTTATCATACAGCCATATAGTGACCGTGGATTGGCTGTATTCCACCTTTCTTCAGCCTCATAGCGCATCATGCTGAATCAGGGCAGCGCAGGCAAAAAGGTGGAATGGAAGGTGGAAGAGATTGAGGCTTGCTCAGTCGATCTTGATGCCATCCAATACGACCCGGACATTTGCCATGGCCTGATTCCTCTTAGCTCGTTCGAAGGCCCGTTGTTGTCGTTCGACGTCTATCATGGCCGCCAGAAGACGTAGCATCCCAGCCAATGATGTCGAACTCCCGTCCTCCTCCTTGTCGACGCCCTTGGGGAGAGATGAGCGGAGTTTTGTCTCATCCTCTGGCTTCACAACGTAGTCGAGCTGATGGGCAATTTTGTTTCGAATTGCATTCACCACCTTGATGGCGGGAATATGCACTGGATGCAGTAGACCGAGTGCAGCCACGAGTTGGAGCTTCTGTGCGAAACCAGCTCGGTCGAGTTGCAGGTGTCTCGGGAATGGCACGCCCTCACTCAACAAGCGCGTTATGACGTGGTCGAGATAGAGGTGGGCTTGAATGAAGGCTTGTGCTGGGTCGTCATCACGTACCCTCTTTTTCAGGGCAGGTATGTCGAACGAAAAAACCGATACCTCGGCTTTGATTTCATCATCGGTCTTTTTGACCAGTGCAGTATCTTCGGCAGTTGCCCTCTCCGATTTGTCGCTGGCCATCTAGCACCTTCCTAAAGCTATCTGTTGCTGATGTGCTTGTGTGTGGAGAAAGGACGGGCCGATAACTAGTATGCCGTGAAACCCGTCTACCCGTAGGCGTTCACTAATCCCCACGCACCAACACACCAACTGTGTCGTTTTGATGATTTGCTTTTTCAAGGCCCCCTATACGGAACGTTTAATCCGTCTTTAAAGCAGGGGTCTCAGGGCATTTACACAGAGCCGTCAATTGTACGGTGACGGGTTGCGATAGCGCCTCAAAGAAACAAACCATCTGCCATGTAGTATAACATAAGCGGAACGTTTGTCGAACGCCCGCTGGGGACAGCACTACAACGAAAGGTGGAATAGAAGGTGGAACGGCGCTTTCTTACTCGCCGTAAAATCTAAGAATTTCAAATGCTTAGATTGAAAAGTGGTGCCCAGAAGAGG
>CALMYW010000482.1 GCA_937873665.1 uncultured Sphingorhabdus sp. | reverse complement strand
TGAAGGAACCAGGCGTAATCACCGTTTTTCTCCGGCGGGATGCCAAAGCCCTCATACAAGGAAGGATAGACAAATGCGGCAGCGCGCCGGTACAAACCTTCCAGAACATCGTCGCCCCCCTGGAGCTGGCGCAGGTTTTCCGGGGGGATGCCGAGTTGCCGAATTAGTTCGGCCTCCTTGGCATTGATCGGGCTGCCGCCAAACGCCAGAAGATCGAAGTCTTTCATCAACCGGCCACTGGCTGCGTAAGCCCGCAGCAGGCTCGCAAAATTCTTGTAGCCCCCTCGCGCGCCGACATAGAGCAGGAAGGGCCGGCGAACCGGCAGATCAACCCGCGCACCCGTTGGCCGCAAGGAAAATCCAAGGTGAATCACCGAAGTTTTCTCATGTGGCACGCCGAGTATGCGGATCAGATCTCGGCGGGTATGCTCAGAAATGCAAATGATATGGTCTGCGCGTGCAACTGCCGAGGCCTTGTCCATGAGGACGCGGTCATTCGGGGGGAATTCCGCGGGAAATAGTTCATGAATCATGTCGTAAACCGTCAGCACACACTTGTGCCCCTTGGGCTTTGCGGGCTTCGACGCGTAGTAGGTCTCGTGAACCAGATCGGGCTTGAACCAGTGTAGCAGCGGGCTCTCCAGCGCTCGGTTGACGGCGCCGTAAACCAGTTCGGCAAAATTGATCATGGGTACCTTCAGTCCGGTGACCGGCACCTTGGGCGACCTTGACGCCAGGTAGGCATTGACATAGACCGGGCTGAGCACTCTGACCTGCGCTTTTTTTGCATCGGCTATGTGGTTGGCCAATTCAACAAAATAGCGCGAAATGCCTCCATATTTCTGTGCTGTGAAAATCTGATGATCGTAAATGATATTCACTGGTTATCCAAGGAAACGCCTCAAATATAATTTGATCGTAATTTGTTAATTGCAATCACCCACAATAATGACGTCATATAAAAATTTACCCAACCAGCAAGTCTTGAATTTTGTGCAATTTCCCATTCTCAACATCCATTAAATCCAGATCGGCCAGCAAGCTTAGACTTTCGGCGAAATCTAAAAATGTAAGCTCACCTGCGGGACCTCTTGATTGACGGAACTTGCATTGAACATAGACCTCCTTGGGCGTCACCACTTCGATTTCAGCAAGGAGATCATTGCGAACAAAGAAAATGTTCGCACCGGTTGAATTTGATCCGACCAGGGAATAACCTTTTCTTGCAGCCAGATTCGTCAAAGCATTGATTGACGCGCCGAAATACAGGTTTGAATAATGCGCATTGCCCCTGACAAATAATGGATCGTATGGCACGCTTACGGAAAGACTGTCACCCCACAATGAATTGTACTCACACACAACAATCCTTGGGCTGATAACATCAATTGATTCAAAAATATAGTAGTCATTGCCATCAACATCTATTGAAAGCAGCCCTATGTCGCCAGATATACCATTCCGCGCAATGATATTGTTTATATTCTGGCTATCAATAAATGAGCAATCGACCTTCAGATTGTATTTCCAGTATATCGGGTCGTTCTTGATATAATTTATATTTTTAGTCGATCCATCAATAACCAGTCCCGACCAGTTATCATTGATCAACAAGAATCGCGTGTTCGATTCCGTATATTCTTCAACACCAAATTCAACAAATATCTTGTTCGCCACGTCCACCCGACTTAAAATATACTGGATCAGTCCATCCTCCCCCCATTGCGAGTAAACCTGATATTCGTGATCGATAAATTTTTCAGGCGCGCGCGCGACAAGCTGCCTTTTCTCAATCCTCCCAAGAGTCTGCCGAATTTTGTCGAGATCAATGCCAATCTGCATTAATGCTCGATACAACCTTATAAATTTTTTCAGTATATTCACTTTGCTTCTCTTGCTAAAACTTAGGAAAGATCAGCTATTTCTACGTGAGAAATTTTGATGCCTGCAAATAATCCGCATTACCGATAAGAACATGGCCAATATTCAATAGGTTGCCAACGCATCATCTATAAAACCAGCATCTGCACGGGTGCCAGCGAGAATATCATAATAGAAAATAGTCCGTGTCGCGGCTTTGGTGTTTTGTTTCCAAATATACTCCAGCAGTTGAAACAGCTGCTGAACATCATCCGTTCTCAACATTATTTCTCCGAAATTGTCGAATACAGTCCAGTCCGAATAGTCGATTGTTTTCAGCCACGCAATGGTTTTTTCAAATCCTTTTTTTTGATATTCAAAATCACATTGACATTCAAAGAACAAAATTGGATGTTGTGACGCCAGCAAATTCGGTGCTGAATCAATCACATCATAGTCAAAGCCATCAACGTCTATCTTCAGCAGCTTTACTGCTGGGCACGCAATGCCAGCAAGTATTTCGTCCAATGGCTTTGAGGATTGAGTCCCCTTCCCCACCACTGCATGTTTTGTGCCGCCGACACCTTCGAGCGAAACGTTCAACATGCGCTTTCCAACCAAATGCTTCACGGTAACCACATCCAGATCTGGATGGCACTTCTTTATGCGGATGATATTTGACACCAGTTCGTCATGAAAGGCTTGATCCGGTTCGATGCATATATATTTTGATGCAGCATTTTCAGAGGCCATGCCAGCCAAAGTATCACCACAGTTTGCGCCGACATCGATAATGGTCGCATTGGCAGCTATTTTCTTGGCAATATGAGGAAGAAAACGGTCGTACTTGGGGTGCTGATGTTGGTAAATAGGCAGCCTATGGTCTGCTGGCAACATTATGGAAAAATAGCGATATGCATACTCGCGCTTAATGCCGAGTATTTTTTGCGCCCTCATAAAGCGCGATGAAATGTAGTTTTTAATATTCATGGTTATTCTTTGCCGCCTTGGCAGCATTCATTTATTGATATTTGCAATAATTTCTCTTCTGTAAACAATGCCATACAAACTGAAAGTAACGGCAAGATATGCGATAACAGCAGCTAACGGCACGGCCACTAGGCCAATATAATCAATTAAAATCAGTTTCATCGGTAATACCAACACGATGAAAAATAAAACGGTAATAACCTGCGCCCTGATAATTCCCGTCCCGTTCAGGAACATGGAGAACGAATTTCCACACGCCTCCAGAATGGCCCAAGCAGCGTAGATCGCGACAAAAATCGCAGGTGCCGCAATGCTGCCATGCGTCCATTTTTCGATAAGCCATGTGTGAAATAGCAAAAGAACCAAGGCGCCTAGAGTTGCGCCAGCAAAAGTAATCACCAAGCTGTGCTTGAGGGTTTGCCTGATAAACGCATTGTCATGGCGTGCGTGGGCATCCGCGTAGGCACCCCACAGCGGTGCGCTCAAGATGCTCAGGGGTTGCGATGCAAACTGGAAAAGTCGCTGCACCACGCTGAAGACCGCCACCTGGGCCACCCCCAGCGTGCTGGAGATGATCAGGCTGTCGGCGCCCCAGCCGATCATGGTGCCGATTTGCAGCAGGAAGAACAGCCCGCCCGCCTTGAAAAGAAGCCGGGACTCCAGTCTTCCGAAATGGGTGATGGACTTGAATGCGAACTGCTTGTGGGCCGCCAGCCACCAAAGCAAAAACAGGCCGGCAACCGCCTGGGCGCCGAGCATGATGGTCAGCAGCGCGGATATGCCAACCTGCGCGCGCGCTGCAAACCACATACCCATGCAGGCCGCGACGGACGCAACCGCCGTGGCCACATGCCCGATGTAGGCCTGTTGCAGCCCGGCAAAAACACGCTGGATGCCACCCGTGAAAATGGTGATCCCAAACAGCACCGCAAAGGTCAAGGCGGCTTGCCGGGTTTCAGGCAGCAGCTCAGGTTGTTCGAGCTTCATCACCGAAGCCCAGGGCACGAATAAGGCGATCAGCCAGAGCAGAAAGCCCATGCCTAAGCCGATGAGGGCCATAAAGGCCAGCCCGCCGCTGATCGTCTGGCGCAAACTGGCAGGGTCGTCTTCAGCGGCGCGATAGGCCACTCGATTGGTCAATGCGTTGCCAACTCCCAGATCAAGAAACGTCAGCATGGCTGCAAAACTGGCCACGGTCATCCAGATGCCGAACCGCTCCACGCCCAGGTAGGGCAGCGTAAGGCTGACGCTGAGCAGGGTCAGGACGACGCTGACGACCCGGCTCGCGATGCTGGCCACCACGGACAGTGCCGCCAACCGGTAACGCTCGTCGGCCCGGCCTTGTTCAGTCATCGTATCAAACGGTTCTAACCGTATGTAGCGAAAGGCAAGGAGATATTTCACCCGAATGAACCCTCAGAGCCGACAACCTTGGAGTGTGCGAACGTTTGGCTTGAGGTGTAGATCTCAAAGACAACTGGCATAGCAATTGCGGTATCCATTCAGCGCTCGCGTGAAACCGCCCGACGCCCGATCAGCCTGAATAAACGCCGTCTCCATGTGGAGGGACTGGCCAAGCGGGAAGGAATATCCCACAAAAGAACGCGAAAAATACGTCGAACGTAAACGGGATGCAAAATCAACACGCGCAACTCTTCCAAATAGAAAAGGATCCAACGCCGAGACGAAACGCCTTCAGGTTCATATCGCACCAAATTAGAATCAATGAACAAGACCCCCTTACTGCCAAATCGTTCGCCAAAGCGAGCTAACCAATCGAGATCCATTCGGATCATATAAGAGGTATCGAAAAGCCCAACTGAATTGAAAAGACTTTGCCGAAAAATGGATGCTTGATGCGAAAGATAAAGATTGTCGTGCAAGGTCCGAGGTCTGGAAACCGGAATCCTGCCTCCTCGCAACGAACAAGCGAAACCGCCAATAATTTGTACAGTGGGGTTACTACTCGATTGGATGGCTTCATGCAGCGTCTTAAGCGTCGACTCATCATGCAACTCGTCACCGCCGTTCAGGAACATAACCCAAGCAGCGCTAGACGCGTCCAAGCCAGCATTAAATGCTCCTGAAATGCCATTTCGCGGATCGGAGCGTTCGCTTAGGCTTGTGATGCCGAACTCGTCCAAATCAAGATCAAGTGATGTTCCGCAGCGCACTACCACCACTTCGAAGGGCTGGACGATCTGAAGCGAAATAGACTTCAAGGTCAGCGCTAGACCGGCAGCATCATCTCGCGAGATGGTGATTATGGTCAAATCCGCTTGGTTAGTTCTTTGCTCACTATTTACCATATACCGTCTTCGCGTGCCTCTAAAGCAGAATTGTCCAAGAGGCAACAAATTTACCTCCAATCATGGCTCAAGCTCAATGTTCATCACGCGGCTAGTGCATTTAAACGTAAGTTTCATAAATACCAAACGCAATGTGTATATTTCCAATACGATATAATCTGTTTCTATGCAACGAATTAATTATCAAATTCAAATATTTGCGATAATGGTCCTGATCTAGGATAGACCTTTTCTAATCAACCGTCCTATAGAGGTCGTTGTGTACTGCATTAAACTTAGTTTCAGGTGAGGATCATCGGAGTAGGGCGCAACATCAACATGGTGATCAATTGGATCAACGCCCTGATTAAAGTTGTATTTAATCTCGTGACCATTTTTTCTTAGTTGCTTCCCTAACTCCAAGAAATCTCGCATTCTAAATATAACCGTTCCGCCAACTTGCGCAGTTCGGTCGTCAGAAAAGCAGTTGTACTCTGTCGTATGTATGGCCAGTCCGCCCGGCTTGAGGCAGTTCAAGGAGTTTTCCACAAAAGCCAAACCCGCATCAATGGAACCCAAATGTTCGAAAGCACACGAAGACCAACAAAAATCAAAGTCCCGAAAAGACTTGGAAATACTATTCATGTCCGAAAACTCAAAGCGGACCAGTCTTTCGAAGGAATCCTTGGGACAGATGCTTCGAGCATTTAAGTCGGCCAAGGTATGAGCGTGCTGGTTCGTCTCGACCCATCCTTTTGTCGCAGCTGTGGCGGTATCGAGGTCGGTGGCCAGCACTTCGACGCCATACCTTGCCATTACTGCCGGAAGTGGCTCTTTCCCGACGCCAAAGCCCAGGCCCCGGCGGGATGGTGACAATAGATCATGCCTTTTCAGAGTCTGCAGAATGTACACAAACTCCCATAACTTCCGATGCCTCCGAAGTGGCTCTTGCATCTCGGATGCCCAAAATCTGAATTCGTCCTCATTGAACTGATTGGCAGTGCAGAGTTGTGAAATGGGATTTTTTAAGGTAGGTTCGAACTTGTCATCGGCAAAATCGGCGTACTGAGGCGGTATTTTTGGTATGGACTTGGACGGAGGAAACGCTATGTCATATATTCGACGAGCGATGAACTCAAGCTTTGAAAGAGAGAAGTCCATTTTTCTTAGTGTCAATTTTGGAGGTCCAACAGAGAGTCGATTCTCTGGATAAGCTGCACTGCGCTGTCCTGCCATGTAAAAGGGGGCATATAAATGCGCTCTGATTTATATTGTTTTTCTTCGGTAAATTTGACAAGCAACGTGGCTAGTTCGTCTAGCGAATTGTCTTTGTAGAAGATGACTCCGTCGTCTGCCAATTCCAGAAAGGAGGGAAGATTATTGGCGATCACTACGCAACCTCGTGTGCGGGCCTCCACCAGTGGCAAGCCAAATCCCTCAGCCAACGAAGGGAGAGTCAAGGCGCGGCAGTGCGAATAGACGTATTCAAGTTCTTGATCGGCGCCATCAAACACGGTAAGCAGGCGCTTGCCTTGTTCAGGATGGTGTTTCAGGCGCTGCAGGAGGGTGTGGCAATCCGGGTTCGGGCGTCCCAGTATGATCAGCCGCATGCTGTGCCCTCGCGCCCAAAGTTGTTCAAACACGGTCAGCAACATTCCATAGTTCTTGCGCGGCTCAAAGGTGCCCACCGATGCAAAGCACGGCATGTCGGACCGGAGGAATGACTTGAGTTGGTCGCGTGCACTCGGTTTGCTTGTCACATGGGTGTTGTCGCACCCGAGGCGAAAGTGATTCGTAGGAGGCAGGGGCAACTGGTACCGCTGGGCGTACGCCCGCAAATCGTTTTCGGTAGCAAGTGAGATGCAAACGATGCCATCCACACAGGAGAGCATTCTTTCCATCCATTTCCTGAAGATGATGGTCGTCAGCGGCGACGAGTACTCTGGTTGCGTAATCGGAATCAAGTCATAGACGATCAGTACGACCTTGGCGCCTTGGGCTCTGGCCAAACACGCAGCCACCCAAGCGTTGCAACACCAGGAAGCGTCCCCAAGCAAGAGAAGATCCCCGTTCGCAAACTGAACGGGTTTCCCATCTTTGCTCAATGCGTCAAAGGTCAGTGCGCTCTGGACACGCCAGACCCAATACAGCAGCAGCGTCGGGAGCAAATTGAAAGCCAACCGCCTCGCAAAACTTTCACTGATCCACCGCAACAGCCTGGCTGGAAAACTGTCGCTCACCTCCTCGGTTGTCGCCTGAGGAGACTTGATTTCGTCCCCACCGACCAGCCGATAGCCGCCGCTATGGTAGGCCACGCACCGCAGCGGCGCCTCGGAAGGCGAGCCGTGTTGAAGCTCGTGCAACAACCGCCGCACGGTACGGGTGATCCCGACGCTCCCTACCTGGGTGCGGGTGTATGTGGTGTCGAAATAGACCGCTCGCCAGGCGTCAGATTTCACGTTCCCACGGGAGCCCGGCGCGTCCTTTGAATTTTGTGCAGTCATAGGTGAAGCCAGGTGAAAGAACGTCTTCGGCCTTTCCGATCAGCTGTGGATTGAGCGCTCGATCGTATTTGAAATAAAGATAGCCATCTTTGGTGGCGATCAGGAAGGAATCACTGCCACCGTATCGACGATAAAACCCGGGCGAACGGGGTTTCACATGCTGTTGCCCTGGGTTGAAGAATCGGGGGCAGATTTTTTCCATCTTTTCGAACAACACTTTGGCATTGAGCTCTTCAACAGAAGGGGCAGTCACTTTCTTCATAGTACGGGAGTACTCGATAGAGCAAATCCAAAATCCACTTTGATCAATGATGCGAGCCTTTTCCGCAGGTGTCTCGTCCCCGTAAAAAAAAGCTCGATGCACCATGGACTTGGACCTTAGCAGTTGGCACTCCGCAGGGATTTTCAACTTCAGATCATGCGCTTCAAGATGGGGGGTGATCGCATTGATGGCATATTGATCTGGTTGAGAGGAATTCTCTAGCATCGATCTCGGTGCAGCGGCCATAAAAAGTTTCAACGATCGACTTTCGCGGAGCGTTTTCCTGATCGGTGCGTAAATGGGGGATTGATCCTGCTCGTCCGCCGGCCCGAATGTGGCCAGATTGATCCAGCGCGACGAAGCAGGTAGTAGCGGCGCGGCCAAAGAAAACGTCGGCACGGCAATGGTCACATAAGTGGTGTGAGGGTCGATACCTTCCTTGGGCAATTCAAGAGACAAAAAAGGCGCATCTTTCCACGGAATCCACGTCCATGCGTCCCAGGATCTCCAAGGATTGTTCAGATTCAGCGCAAATCCTTGTATGCCTAGGACGGCAGCCACGAGGAAGATTTTCATGCCGACTGTGTTTTGCATCAAGTTGATTAGCGCGATGCACAGAGGACCGATCAGAATCAAATAGGGCATGAAATACCGGCCATTGCCTGTCGTCTGCATCCAGGGTATGAACGACAGGAATACCAGAGTAAAAAGAGCCACTGTCGGCAACCAGCCCTGCGGCTGGAGCTTGGTCTTTCGGGTGGAAATCAAGACCAACACTGCCAGAACAAGTGCAATAGCAAACCGGAAATCGGGGGCGGCGATCTCGATGTAAACCGAACTGTTGGGTGCGGCCATAGCCACGGGCCGCAGAATGGCGTCGCGCCAGGTGTCAGCCAGGAACCGAATCATGGATGCAGGCCCGTCCCGTTGCGAAAGAGCTGGAAGTATCCGTCATAGAACGGGTAAATGGGGTTGCCAAAATGAATCCAGAGCTGATAGCCCCAATAGCCGTAACTGACGACAAACCCCACCAAAATCCCCGCCGCGCAAAGTACGACCCATTTGGCGCGTGCAAGCCATGGGCCATCACAGAAGACGAAAAGCATCGGCAACAACACGGCCAGGGGGCCATGGCTCAGTTTTAGTGTGACGGCTAACCCC
>CALMYW010000481.1 GCA_937873665.1 uncultured Sphingorhabdus sp. | reverse complement strand
TAATCGCGAGGTGTCGATAATGTGAAGGAACGCGGCTTCAGCGTCTGAAATCCGCGTGATTCCGCCGTTGATTGACGGGCTTTGCTCCGCATTATTTCGCGCCAAACCTCTGCTGTCGCTTTGACCAGCAGAGGAGCCCACTATGTCGAATGCCAATTGCGAACTAATTGCCGAACTCAAAGCCGTACTGATCAGCCAGCGATACAGCCCGGTGGTGGCCGGGAACTACTGCGCCTATGTGCGCGGGTTCCTCGACTATATTGCTCAGCGCAGAATTCCGATCATCGAGGTGACCGAGGCGCTGGTGGCACAATACCTGCAACATTCGATCGCGATGTTCCGCAAACGCCATGGCCGATCGCCTGGGCCGTACTGGCACTTCATTCCGCGATCGGGAATCCATGCATTGCTGCGGCATGCACAAGGGCAGTGGCCGCCGGCACCGAAAGCGACCTGCGCTGCTGACGCGCTACGCTTTGCGATCTGCGACGAATACGAGACCTGGCTGCGCGAGGAACGGGGCCTGGCGGAGCGCAGCATCGACGCATTGATGTGGGAGGGCAGGAACTTCCTTGCCTGGCAGCATGATCGATGCGGCGTCGGTAGCTTGATGGAAACGACCGTCAGCGACGTCGACCGCTACATGGAAACGCGCAGCCCCCACCAGACCCGCAAATCGGTGAAGGATGTCGCGGAGCGACTTCGTTCGATGCTGCGCTATCTGCACCGCACAGGCCGCATTGCGATCGACTTGTCGCCGCACGTCATAGGCCCGCTGCTCTACGCCTACGAAGGTGTGCCTTCGATCCTGGAGCGGGACCAGATCGCTGCCGTCCTGGAGGTGGCGGGGAAGGACAGAACGCCGGTGGGACTGCGAGACTACGCGATCCTGCAACTGCTCGCGACCTATGGCCTGCGGTCGGGCGAGATCCGCAACCTGCGGATCGACGACATCGACTGGCGCGCGGAATCGATCCGTATCAGGCACACCAAGACCCGCGCCTGTTCGTTCCTGCCCCTGATGGCGCCGGTGGGCGAAGCGGTGCTCGCCTATCTACGCGCGGGACGGCCTGTGACCGACGCCCGGGAAGTCTTCATCCGTACGCGTGCGCCCTATCGCAGACTTGGGATGCTGGGCAGCGCAGTGCGGCGGCGGCTTCGTGACGCCGGGGTCGAGCCACCAGGCAAGAGTGGTCCGCATATCTTCCGCCATGCCCGCGCGGTGGAAATGCTGCGCGCTTCGGTGCCGCAGAAGATCATCGGCGACATGCTCGGGCACCGTTCGACCGAGTCCACGGCGCCTTACCTTAAGCTTGCCACAGAGGATCTCAGGGCCATCGCACTCGACGTCCCAGGAACGGAGGTGTTGTCATGACGATATGGCCCGATCCTGACCGGCTGCTGATGGCGCGTTATCTTGCGAGCCTTGGTCTGCGCAGCCCCAGCAGCCGCGCCTATTACAAGCAGGCGCTGGGCAGCTTCCAGGACGCCGCTGAACACCACGCCGAACTCGGCAAGGACGTGCTGGTGGCCTGGCTAGAGGTGTTCTCGACCCAGTGGGCAGCAACGACGCGGTTGCACCGCACTCGCATCATCGACCGGTTCCTCGACCATCTGCTGGAAGCTGGAGCGATCGAATGCAATCCCGTCGCTGCCCTGCGCGATGCGTGTAATATCAAGCAGTGCATGCCGGTGTGGCGGGCGCTGGCGTCGCGCGATCCGGACGGCGCGCTTGCCGAACTTCGCCAGCCCAGGCGTTACGGCAGCGTGCTGGGTGAAATGATGGCCGAGCACGTCGCGCTGATGCGCAACCGGGGTTACAAATACACCTCGCAGCCCGTGTGGCTCTTGCGGTTCGACCGGTTCCTGCAGTTGAACCCGGCGCTTCAGGAACAACCGCTCGGGGTGATGCTCGAACACTGGTCAGCGGCCAAAACGGCACGCAATCACGCGAATGAGTGCGAAAAGCTGAAGCGCCTCCTTGCGAATATCCTCCGCCACCGGGATCCGTCGCTCCCGCCGCGCCGGCCCGACCCGCGTCCGGGGAAGGAAGTGGCCAAGCAATGGCGCAAACCTCATATCTATACGCCCGCCGATGTGCGGCACATGCTCGACATCGCCCGTTCCTACCCCTCGCCACGGGCTCCGCTTCGCCCGTTGACCATCTACACCATGCTGCTGCTCGCCTATTGCGCAGGACTGCGGCGAAGCGAGCTTGCCCGCCTCGATCTGGGTGACGTCGATCTCCAGGCCGGCACGATCACGATCCGGCAGACCAAGTTCTACAAGACCAGAATCCTACCGCTTCCCGACAGCGTGATGGCCGAACTCCGGACCTACATCGATACACGACGCCGGGCCGGTGGATCACACGATCCAAGTTCCGGCCTGTTCTGGCATGAGCAGCGCAGCGCCCGCTACACGAAACAGGCCGTCAACTGGCTGCTGGTCGACGTTATCCGTCGGGCCGGGCTGAAGCCACAGCTGGGGCGAACGGGGCCTCGCCTGCACGACCTGCGGCACTCGATGGTCGTGAACCGTATCCTCGAATGGTACCGGACAGGCATCAACCCGCAGGAGCGCCTGCCGTTCCTCGCAACCTATCTGGGCCATCGGGATATCAACTCGACCCTGGTTTACATCACAGTCACGCAGGACCTGCTGCAACACGCCAACGAGCGGTTCCGCGCGTTGGGCGCGCCATGCCTCAATCTGGGGCAGGAGGCGCGGACATGAGCAAGGCCAACCGGTTCCCGGACTTGATGCGCGCGTTCTTCTACGAATGGATGGTCGAGCAACGCAATGCATCCGTCCACACGGTCCGATCATACCGCGACACCTGGCGGTTGTTCCTTCGGTTCGTCGCCCAGCGCGCGGGGAAGAAGGTAGCGATGATCACGCTGGCCGATCTTGTTGCCGGCGAGGTCATCGCGTTCCTTGGTCACGCCGAGCATGAACGCGGGGGCACGATCGGCACGCGCAACTGTAGGCTTGCCGCGATCCGCAGCTTCTTCCACTTCGTGGCGACCAAGGATCCCGGATCGATCGCGCAATGCGTCGAAATCCTCAACATCCCGATCAAGCGCGCGCCGGTATCGGAACCATGCTACCTCGACCCGAGGGAAGTGACGGCGATCCTCGCCCAGCCTGACCGTTCGACGATTGAAGGCATGCGCGATCACGCACTGCTCTCGTTCCTCTACAACAGCGGCGCGCGGATCCAGGAAGCGCTCGACCTGTGCCCCGAAGCGATCCGGTTCGAAAGCCCGAGCTGCGTGCGCCTGACCGGCAAGGGCCGGAAGGAACGCATCTGCCCGCTCTGGCCGGAAACCGCGATGTTGTTGAAGAAGCTGCTCAAACGGCAGCCACGAGCGCCGGACCAGCGGCTGTTCGTCAACCGCTATGGCGAACCGCTCAGCGCCTCGGGGGTCCGGTTCAAACTTGCGGGCTACGTGAAGACGGCGACCGAGACCACGCCAACGCTCCGCGACAAGCATGTGACACCCCACGCCTTCCGGCACGCCACCGCCGTGCACCTTATATCGGCGGGCGTCGACGTCACCGTCATCCGCAGCTGGCTCGGCCACGTGAGCCTCGACACGACCAACCACTATGCCAGGGCCAACCTCGAAACGAAGCGAAAGGCCCTGGAGCAGGTCGGCGTACCCGTGACACCGGGCCGGCAGCCGTCATGGAAGCGCGATACCAGCGTGCTCGCCTGGCTCGACACGCTCTGAAATAATGAGGAGGAACGTGCGCAGAAGACTGCGGAAAACCACCAATCTGGCCGCGTTCCTTCACATTATCGACACCTCGCGATTACTCAAGTTATGCCGAGGTGAGCATAACTTCATCCACGAACCAATATAGTCGGCATGGCGGACGCCCGGTACGATGCCGAGCGCCGCGCAGATGAAGGCGCCCGCCATTTCGGCCACATATCCTGACAGTCCAGCAAAAAATGGCGGTTGGAAGGTGAAAACCATCGGTGCCTCCAGCACTGCCCAAAAACCCCATGGCTCCCCCGAGGCGGGGGTGGGCGGCGAGAACGACCGGAGAGGCCCGCGCAAGCGGCGGGCCGCACCTGGAGGGGCGAAATGAAATGGAGCAGCTCGGCGAAGCCGGGCTTGCGGCGCGCCGTGGCGGGCCTAGCAGGGAGCGCCGACCAGACCCGCATCGAGGGAGGCCCGAAAAATCAGCGCCGCCGCGCCTGCGGCGTCCGCTGGTAAGCGGGCGAAGCTGCGCGCATCGCCGTGCATGACGAAGCGGCCGAGCCCGCGAGGGATCGGCCGCTCAGCCTTGGTCGCTGCTGGATCATGGCTGCTGGGCGTGCATCCAGTCGGCGGCCGCCTGCGCCTTGCTCGCCGCGGTGAAGATCGCCCGGGGCTCGTCCTTGAGCAGCGAGAGCCAGGAAGCGATATAGGCCGCGTGATCCGGTCGCGGTTCGTGGGCGATCCCGAGATCGGCGAGCAGGAACGATGCGGTCAGCTCGGCGGTCGCTTCCTCCATCGCGAGCGCGTGCCTGGTCCACTTGGCGCTGAAATCCCGGTCGAGCCGGTGGGCTGCGCCACTGGCATGAGCGGCCTCGTGAATATGGGTGGCGTAGAAGCCGTTAGCGTCGTGGAAGGCGCTGAAATCCGGCATGTGGATGCGGTCTTCGGCGATGTGATAATAGGCGCTGGCCGAGCCGTAGACGGTATCGATGCCGAGCGCGGCGATGAAGGCTTCGGCAGCGGCGAGGCGTTCGTTCTCGGGCAGGACCGGCCCCGGTTCGGGCGCATAGCCATCGACCTGATCGGCGTTGAACAGGCTGAACGCCTTGGCGAAAAGCCGTTGGTGGTCGCCATCATCGTCGCTGGCTTCGTCGCCCTTCGCGCGAAACTCCTTCCAGAGGACGCCGAGGCTAGCGTGCTCGCCCTTGCGGACCTGCGCGCCGAGCGCCTGCCACTGGCGATAGGTGCCCCAGACCCCGCTCGCATAGCCGCTGCCATAGGCGGCCGCCCAGAGTGAGACCGTATTTATGCCGCGATAGGGCTTGCCGCTGGCGACGTTGGTCGGGCGGGTGACGTCGGCGCCGGAATGATGCCACGGCATGCACCAGGTGCCGGTGCCGGCTTCGATGGCGTCGACGATCGCTTGCGTGACGCGAGCATAGACGTCTGAGCGTTGTGAGGCTGACATGATCTGTTCTCCGTACTCGCGCCGGGGACCATCCCCGGCGGCGGAGGCCCGATCGCGCCGGGCACAGGGGGGCTCGCGCACCCGTCAGGGCCGCAGCGAAGCGAAGGACGGCAAAGCCGTTGCGCGGGCGCGCCGACCGGCGCAGGCCTGCCGCCAACAGCCGGGGTGGTTTACGGCGCGGGAGGATCGATCCCGGCAATCACCGTGGTCAGGCGGTCGAGCTCGCGCCGGAGCGCCCGGCGCTGAAGATCGGAGATGCGCCGTTCGCGTAAGTGCGCCCTGGCATCGGCCGCCGCGCGCTCCCACGCGGGCCTATGGTGGGCGGTGATGCAGGCGTTGGGACAGCGGGTCGGCTCGCACAGGGCGGTGAGCGGTTGTGCGGAATCGGGGCTCGTCACGCGCTTGAGGCAGAGCGCGGTCGCGGGATCGAAGAAGCAATCCGCGAGCGGTCCGACATGGAAGGTGCGCGCGACGCTGGCGAGTATGCCGCGCAGGCGGGCGCGATCGGCGATCATGGCGGGCAATGGCCCGAGCTTATCGGCGGCATGGTCGAGGGCCCGAGCGATGCGCGGTCCCGCCGGACCACCGAGCGATGCGCCGCCCTGCCGCCGGTCGAAATAGTCCAGCAGATCGTCAATCTGACCGAGCCGGCGCTGCGCCTCGACCTCGGCGCGAAACCCCGATGCGCTGGTCCCGGCATAGCCTTCGAACGCGGCGACCGAGGCGTGCTTATACTGGATCATGCCGGCGATGGTGCCGAACGGACGGTTGGCGATGTGCCACGCGATCGTGCGCCGGAACTGCCGCGTCGTGATGCGCCACGACTTGCCATCGGGACCGGGCGGGATGATCGGCATATCGGGGCTGCCGAAAGCAGTGTTGAGGTGATCGCGGAAGGTGTTGAGCTGACGGACCACCTCGCTCGACAGATGCGTCTTGGTGACGGCGCCGGGGCGCAGCACTGGCCAAAGCGTGTCGCTGCCGGTCTTCCGCGCCGCCCGTTCCGATAGTCGTTCGAGCACCGCGATCGCCTCGGCGACCGGTTCGATCGTTACCCAGCTCGCCGTCTCGCCGATGCTCGACCTACCCTTGTAGAGGGTCGACCGGACGCGCTGCCGTTCGACCAGACCATCTTCGCTGCGCGCGGTCGAGAGGCAACCGCGCCGCATCGCCTGCACCTCGCAGTCACGCATGCCGGTCAGATAGGCGCAGACGACATAGGCGGCCGCCTGCAGCATCCTCTCCTCGATCGCCAGGGTCTTCACGTCGAAGCGGGCACGCCATGGCCGACCGCTCCCGGGATCGTTCGAGATCGGCGTATCCATACCGCCGACCTCAGTCCCGAGCGATGCAACGGCTTCGCGAATGATATCCGGCGCGCCGGTAGTGAGCATGAGATGCATAGCCGGCTCGGCGATGGCGTCGATGCCGGCATGCAGATGGAGGAGATGGGCATTGATCGGCGGGGTCGCTTCTCCGGTGTGGGGATCGATGCGCGTGACGCCGTTGTGTGCAGTCGTCCAGATCGGGACACCGCGTCCTTGCCGAGCTCGGCGCGCGAGATAGCGCTCGAGGCGCGAGCACTGCCGACGGCGGCGCTCTGCGTCAGGCAGCCCGCGTTCGGCGGCGAGCAGCCGAGCGCGGCGCGCCTCGAGCCGATCGAGCGCGGCCCGAGCCGCCAGAATATCGGTCGCGAAGATCGTGATATAGCGTAGCGACCAAGCCAGCAGCGGCGTGACAATCGCCTCTGGCATGCGTGGGGTGCGGTTCTCGCGTACATGCCGATATCCGGCCACGCACGCAGCCGTTCGCCCGGCCCACGGCTCGAATCCGAGACCGCCTCCAGGCAGGTGATCCCGGAGATGATAGAGATCGGTGACCACCTGCAAGAGCTGGCCGACGATGATGGGACGCCGTGCTGGATCATCCCGCAGGTGGCGGGCATAAGCATCGACCAACGCCTGATCGATGCGGCCAAGGTCGAGCCACCCAAGCTGCTTCCGCGCGAACGCAAAGAACCGGCGTGCGCGGTTGAATGCCTGTCGGATGCTCGCCGGCGGCAGCTTGGCGCGGAAACCGGGAAGATCGACGTTGAGGCGGGCATAGAGATAGGCGCGCATCGCTGCCTGCATATCGGCATGTTCGAGCACGTCGAAATGCACGGTGACATGGCAGCGGCGGGCGTTCTCCCGGAAGACGGCGGGACCGAGATCCCAGCTTGGGTCGCCGACGCGCGACAGCTCCTCGCGGGCATGGCCCGCCTTGAGCGGCGCGCTCGCCAGCACGGGGCGATCGTCGAAGGCGGGCGCCTGGGCGTGGGCGGGCATGGTCATGCGCGGGCCTCCGCCGGCAGGTAGAGCCGCTCGTCGCCCATCTGCCGGCGCGCATCAGCGATGACAGCATCGGAGAACGCTGGCAGGACTTGGGCAGTGATGCGGGCATGGACATGCCCGAACTTGGCCACCCAGTCGCTCGCCGGCAGACCCTGCCGCTGCTCTTCGACGAATGCGAGGAAGGCGAGGATGGCGGGGAGCTTGCGCGCGGTAATGACGGCGTTGGAACAATCGAGGCAGCCCCAGAACGGCTGAGCGCAGGGCGAACCGGGCTCGGCGAAGGGACTGTTGTGGAAGCCCGCGCAGGCGGCGAGCCAGACATCCTGTTCGCCGTCGAGCAACGGACCCACCGCATCCGGCGGCATCAGCGGCGCGGCCTGTTCGGGCGCTTCGCGCAGCGCCTGCTCGGCGGTGGGCGAAAGCATGGTCGGCATTGCGGTCGCGACCGCTTCCCGAAAGGCGTCGGCGACGGCCGCCTCGTGCAAGGGCCGAAGCGACGACAGATCAGCATAGTGGCGCGCCGCGACCTCGCGGGTGTGACCGATCGCGAAGCGGGTCATATGCCCTTCGGTCTTGGTGTACCACAGCGCTTTGTGGGTCTTGCGGAGGCGGGAAAGCACCAGGTGGAGGGGCTTGCCGTCATCATCAACAATATCGTGTTGTGCTACCCAGGCGTCGATCCGTTCTGTTGGATGACCGATACCGGCCCGCAGGCCGCCAGCGTTGTGATAAACCCAAAGACGATCATCGGTCAGATGCCTGCGTGCAGTCGCCGTGACGTCGATCAGGCGACGGATCAGCCCTCCGGGCGTGCCGCCACCGCCGTCGCGAATGCGCATGCTCTTGTGCTCGTCGCCTCGAGCGCGGCGCTTCAGATAGCGCAGCTCCACCGTGCCGGCATGGGGGTTGGCGAGACAATCTGTGCTCAGCGCCTTCAGGCACTCGGGCTCGAGACCGGTATCGAGCGTGAGCAACACGAGCAGCGCCGGCAGATCACGCGCGAGCAGGTAATGCCGGCCATGAAGATCATCGATGAGCGTGCTGAACGGCAGGCCGCGCCGCAAGCGCATGAAATAGAGGCGGCGCACCTCGACGCGGTCAGTTAGGATGGCACCATGCCGAGCGATGATCGCTTCGACATCGGCGCGCGCTCTGACGATTACGGAATCGCCCTCATCAGTGCGGTCGTCGGCGCCAATACGGCGAAACATCGCTTCTACATCGGCCCGCGCCGCGTCGCGTAGCGCGCGGGCGACAAATGGGCTGTAAGCATCGCGCGGAATCGAGCGCCCTGCAGAAGTGGCCAGCGTATAGCGCAGCCGCTCATGGAGGTCGGGCATGATCCGATGGGGCTGGTCTGCCTCGATCGCACGTAGCGTGTTGACGATCTTGCCGACCGTCATGTGCCGGTAAATCGCTCTTATGCCACGCCGTTCGAGCGCGGAGGCGAACCCATCGATATGGACTGCGCGCAGGTCGCTGACGCCGGCCAACTCGGGCGCTTCATCACCAAGCCAGGCGAAGAAGTGACGATAGACCTGCACATACTGCTTGATGACACTGGCCGC
>CALMYW010000480.1 GCA_937873665.1 uncultured Sphingorhabdus sp. | reverse complement strand
TCCCCCAACTGGGTGACGCCGCGCGGCCGTGCCCCATGTTTGCAACAGAGCCCTCGTCACCTTGACGGACGGTAAGGCAACCCTGGGAGAGTTTCAGGCCGCGGCCGAGCAGGAGCAAGCCGCGCGCATTGAAGAGGCTTCGGTCAAGGCCGTGAAGGATGCGGCAGAATTGGCGGAACGCGCTGATGCCAGAGCCGCTGCGGTCAAGGCAACCTTCGCCGCCATGGCTAATGACCCCGCCCTCCGTCGAAATCGAGAGGCCAAGGAACTGCGGCAACGCTTCGGCGTGGGATATATCGAAAGCGAAGATTATCGGCGCGTGATGGCGCTACTCAGGCAGGTCGCCACCGGGCAACGCCTCACTGTCGAGGACCTCGCATGGCTCAAGACCGAGGCCGATTACTGCTGGACCGACGAACTGCAGAGAGCCTGGCATGCGTTGGAAGCCGAAGCCCTGACCAAAGCATGGGAAAGCAGCGGTGATCCCTGGAATGCCGTGAATGCGAGCGGGCATTGGCGTAAGGCTGGTGAACCGGAGCGAGCTTTGCGTCTGACCGACGCGGCCTTGGCAAAGGTCGGATCAAATCCCAAACTTAGGTCGGCCTTGGCGACAACGCGTGGCGGAGCAATGCGTGACCTGCGCCGCCTCGACGAGGCGAAGGCACTGGCAAGCGAAGCGCATCAACTGACCTCAAGCGACTATAGACCATGCACTTTGTTGGGCGCTGTCCACATCGAGCTTGGGGACCTCCCTGCGGGGCACGAATGGTATGCAAAGGCCGAGACCCTAGCACTACTTTGGCAGAAGTTTGGTTGACCTTGCGTTCAAGAGGCATCCGCAGCGAGGACATTGGGGCGGTGGAGAGCGTGACAGGTGGTCACGAATGGCTTGGCGCACTGCTGGCAGTGTGGGTTGCGGCGGCGGGCCAAGGACTCTTTTTTTTCCGTCCCGCCTGAGCGATCCGGCGGCTTTGGAGGTAGGCATAGGCCATCATGGTCATTAAAGCGTGGCGGTGGAGTCCGGTCCAGGACCGGCCCTCGAAGTGATCCAGGCCGAGCTCTTCCTTGAGTTGCTGATGAGCTTGCTCGCATATCCAGCGCGCTTTGATTGCGCCGGCCAGGTCCTTGACCGGGGTGCCGGCGGGCAGGTTCGAGAGATAGCATTTGCGTTCGCCGTTCGAGCGATGCTCGCCCACCAGCCAGGCTTCCTCCCCCGGCATGTGCTGGGCTCCGGCGGAGCCGATCCGCTGGGGAGCTCCGTCGGCGATGCGCACACGCACGGCGGCAAAGCGTGCGGCTAGGCGTCCCTTCGTTCCCTTGCGCCAACTAACCTGACGCCACTTCGCGGCTTCGAGCATGGTGTGTGCGGCCCGGGATTTGACGTCCGGCACGTGCCGCACCCGGGGCCGCCCGCGACCAGCGACCGGAAAGATCAGTTGCACGTCGGCCGGGTAGATCTTCTGGTGCCGGGGGGATGCCGACGGCCCAGCACAGGCCGCGCTCGCTCAGTGCCTGCCGGAACGGAGCGGACAACCCATAACCGGCATCGGCCAGCACGCAGCCGAAGCGCACCCCGGCCGCGATAACGCGATCGATCTCCTCGATCGCGATCTCTGGCTTCGTGCGATATTCCTGCAAGGAAGCAGGCACGCCGGCCTTGTCCATCCGCCCAACATCGCTCGTCCAGCTTTCCGGTAGGAACAAACGCAAGCTCAGCATGAGTGGAACTTCGCCGGAGGCCAACGTCACTGACACCAGCGTCTGGCAGTTCGCGTTCTTGCCCAGCGCCGTGGCGTATTGGGGTGCGACACCCACTGACGCCTTGCCCTTCTTCGGCAGGGCGGTGTCGTCGATGATCAGCCAAGCGTCGTCACCGCCAACCAGTTCGTCCGCCTGGCTCCACAAGGTCGCTTCCAGCGGGGCGCTGTCCCACAGGCCGGCACCGATGAAATGATGCAGCCGGTCATAAGCGACCGCGTCCGACCGGGCCGCCATGGGCTGAATGCTCTTGCGATCACCCGGCCCAATCAGGCCGGCGATATAGGCCGGACACATCCGACGTCCTGTCTTGTTCCCCAGCCCCTCCAAATACGGGCCAAGCCACCGCTCCAAGCCACCGCTCCAAGTCTGCCTGCCAGTTCTCGCCCATCGCCAGCCTCCGTCAAAGCTGGCTCTCCATGAATCACGCATTCGACGTCAGGGGAATCCCCAAAATCACATTTCTGCCAAAGTAGTGCTAGGCAGATCGGCGATATTCCGCTGGTGTAATGCCTAACACCTTTCTGAATGTTCTGTTCATATGGCTTTGATCGGAGAAACCGCAATCAGCCGCAATCGCTTTCAAAGGCAGATCCCGTTTGAGAAGCAATGCCTTTGCTTTCTTAATTTTTCGTTGAATTACGAATGCATGTGGTGTCACGCCGAATTCGAGCTTGAACCTTCGGGAAAAATGAAACGGGCTTAATCCCGCGATCGATGCCAAATCCTCGAGATGAATTCGATCGCCTAGCGATTCCTCGATGTACTCTGAAACCACCTTCCGCAAATTTGATCCTAAAGTACCAATATGAGTTTCCTTTATTGCAATATCAGCATAGTTTCTGATCAGGTGGACTGCAAGTTGCGTTCGTAATGCATCAATGAAGAGGCACTCGCCTACTCCAAAACCACTGTATTCCTGTTCAAGCATATTTAGACAGAATTGGATCATATTATCCGTCGTACAAACACGGTCTGCAATATCGATGCTCGCGAGGTCCCGGTCAAATATTTGGGCAGCGGTTTCGCTGATCGCACTATGGCCAAGATAGATATGCCTGACGTTGATCGCATCGTCCCATTGCCACGTCGATTGTTCACCCCGTGTGAGCAGGGAAATGGAGCCCGGCCGAAGTTTCTCGGTTTGCCAAGGGCCATTGCAACGACGGCGCATGCTGGTATCGGCGTCTTGATAGACCACGATCATATAATCCCGCATCGGCGGAATCTCGACTTCGAGGCCAGCGTAACGATAACCCATTAATGTTAATCCGCGCCAGCCTTGTGCAGTGCTGTCGATCGTTTTGCGTCCAGGAATCCATTTCGTGATATCTTCTGGCGGAATTAGATCATTCATGGCTCACCCCCCAACCCAGAGCGCATGGTGATTGGAAAAATCTCAGTCGAGATCGGCCATTTCAAACCTGGCCAGTTTCGTTCTCTCCTGCACCAAACACTATGGCTTGCTCTTCCATCTGTGCAATTTGAGCTTCGCTGTACCCAGATTCAAGCAGAATGCACCGGCTGTCCTGCCCGAAGCTTGGCGGTGCACTGCGGATAGACCCGGGCGTCCGGCCGAACAGTGCCGGAATTCCCGTGCCGCTGTAATTGCCCATCTTCACCACCATGTTTCGGTGAATGGTATGGGGATGCGCCAGCGCCTCGCTCACGTTGCGCACAACGCCTGTCGGCACGCCGGCATTCAGCAGCATATGTTCGAGAGTTTCGGCCTCAAGCTCGGCAAGGCATTGCGTCAGCAACTCGCCAAGTTCCCTGCGATGCGCGATTCTTGCGGCATTATCGACGAAGCGGGCGTCCACGGCAATATCCGGGCGTTTCAAAACTGCACAAAGTTTGGCGAACTGGCCATTGTTGCCAACGGCAAGATAGATCTTTCCGGTGCGCGTCTCAAACATGTCATAAGGCACGATGTTCGGATGTCCGTTGCCCGTTGCTACCGGAATTTTGCCTGACATCAGGGCGTTGGCGGCCTGAGGATGCAGCATGCTGATCGCACAGTCGTAGAGCGGAACCTCGATTTTCTGGCCAAGCCCCGATCTGCCGCGCTCGATCAATGCGGCAAGGATTGCATTGCAGGCAATAAGGCCGGTCCCGATATCAACCACCGGAGTGCCCATACGGACCGGCCCGTTTCCGGGGTCGCCGTTGATGCTCATCAATCCGGTCATTGCTTGGACCACCGCGTCATAACCCGGATGTCCGCCCAGGGGACCGTCAGCGCCGAAGCCCGTCACATGACAAAGGACAAGCTTCGGGAACAGCGCTTGAAGCACTTGATCGTAGCCCAGCCCCCATTTTTCCAAAGTCCCGCTCTTGAAGTTGTGGACCAGCACATCCGCGCTCTCCAGCAGCTTGAGCACGACCGTGCGTCCTTCGGGCTTGCCAACGTCGATGCCGATCGATCGCTTGTTGCGATTTGCGCCCGAAAAATAGGCGCTGAGACCATCCTTGAATGGAGGGCCCCATCCTCGCGTCTCGTCTCCTTGAGGTGGTTCGATCTTGATGATGTCGGCGCCGTAGTCGGCGAGAACTTGCGTGCAGTATGGTCCGCCGAGAACACGGCTGAGGTCAACGACACGGATTCCTGTGAGGGGACCCGAGGTCATAGCACGTTTTCGTATAGTGACACGACATCATCATAAGACATGTCGCAAGGATTGTTGGCTATCAGGCGAGTAAGTCCCGTGGTGACTTCGCGCGCCATCGCCGGAACGGCATCGGCAGAAATGCCCAGCTGCGATAGCCGCGTTTCCAGACCGCTCGCTGCGAACATTTCCTCCATTGCCGAAATGAGACTATTGGCAGCCTCCGCGTTGCTTGCAAAGGTCCGATTCGGCAAGAATACCTTGGCAAGATGCGCGTATTCAGCTTCTGCGACTACCAGATTGAAGCGCATCACTGGTGCAGCAACCAGAGCATTGCCATGTCCATGCGGCACGTGAAAATGGCTTCCCAGCGGGTACGATAGTGCATGGATCGAACCCACGCTGGCGTTGATGAATGCCATGCCTGCAAGGGTTGCGCCCAGCAACATTGCTTCGCGTGCGGCTAGATCCGATGGGGTGTCGAGGACGCGCGGCAAGTTTTGCCCCAGGAGCGAAAGGGCCTTGTCTGCCAGACCGTCGGAAATCAAATTCTTGCGAGTCCTGCTCGTCGAAGCCTCGATGGCGTGGACCATGGCATCGAGTGCGGTCGCTGCCGTGATCTTGCGAGGCATGCCGAGTGTAAGCGCTGCGTCCAGCAGCGCAATGTCTGGAAGCAGTTGCGGCGCGTAAACAGCCAGCTTTTCCTGTTTGGCACTGGTCAAGACGGAAACCGACGTCACTTCCGAGCCAGTGCCGGCGGTTGTGGGAATCTGGATGAGTGGAAGCCTTTGGCCGATTGCTTTGCCGACACCAATCATGCCGTCGATAGTCTGGCCGCTCGCCGCTGCCAGCGCGACCACCTTGGCCGTATCGAGGGAGCTTCCTCCACCTAGGCCGATAATTGCGTCGGCTCCGAACGATTTGGCGAATCCAACAGCTTCCGAGACGATTGCCATGGGCGGATCTGCTGCTACGCGGTCAAAAATCTCGACCGCGATGCCTGCCGCACCGAGGCTGGACATGGCCTGTTCGGAAAATCCACAAGCCACAATGCCAGGATCGGTGACGAGCAGGACTCGGCTGCCTCCCAGCTCGCAGACGAGGTCACCGACTTGGGACAGCGATCCCGCTTTGCAAATAATGCGCGGACAAGACAGGAAGTTGAGGTCCATAAGTTTCTCCGGTGAGGAAGTTGCTCCGATCAGAAGGCGGCTTCCTTGATCATGTTTCGGGCGATTATCAGTTGTTGAATTTGGGTGGTGCCTTCGTAGATACGGAACAGGCGCACATCGCGGTAGAACCGCTCCACCGGGTATTCAGACATATAGCCCGCGCCGCCATGAATCTGGACTGCGCGATCCGCGACCCGGCCGACCATCTCGCTGGCGAACATCTTGCAGCACGCCGCGTCGGTTGACACGTCCTGGCCCGCGTCGCGCCGACGAGCGGTTTCCTCGATCATGCATCGTGCGGCAAAAGCCTCGGCCTTGCTGTCAGCCAGCATGGCCTGAATAAGCTGCTTTTCGGCTAGGGGTTCACCGAACTGCTTACGCTCCAGGGCGTAAGCGAGGCTTTCCTTGATCAGCCGCTCGGCGGCCCCGACGCATATAGCTGATATGTGTAAGCGGCCGCGATCAAGGACCTTCATCGCTGTCCGAAACCCTTTGTTTTCGAATTCAGGCCCGCCGATGATCGACGATTCATGCACACGCACATCCTGGAAGATCACATCGCAGGTCTGCGATCCCTTCTGTCCCATCTTGCGATCGCGTGCACCGAACGAGATACCAGGGGTAGTCCCGTCCACGAGGAAGGCGGTGACCCCGGAGGAACCTTTGGTTCCCGGCTTGGTACGGGCGAACACCGTAAATAACCCTGCCAGCGGAGCGTTGGTAATATAGCGCTTGGTGCCATTTATCACAAAGTGCTCGCTGTCCCGCTTCGCGGATGTGGAAAGTGAGCCAGCGTCGGAGCCAGCATCGGGCTCTGTCAGGGCAAAGGATGAAATCAATTCGCCCGTGGCTAGGCGAGGCAGGTAGTGCTCCCTTTGCTCAGGCGTGCCGTCAATGATGATACCCTGCGATCCAATGCCGTTGTTCGTGCCGAACAGAGATCGGAATGCGGGAGATGCTTGACCAAGAATAAATGCCGCCTTTACCTCTTCGGACATGGTCAGGCCGAGGCCACCAAACGCCTCGGGTATCGACATGCCGAAAAGACCCATGTTCCGGATTTCCTCGGCAAGAGCCTGGGGAATTGCATCATTCTCGGCCACCTCGGTTTCGCACGGAATGAGCCGCTCGCGAACAAAGCGATCCAGCGTGTCCAGGAACTGTGAAAGAGTTTCGTTGTCCATTGACATGAAATGGGCTTCCTAAAGGCTCAGGGCGAAATGGCGCTGACGTTGCGGACAAGTTCAATCAGCCGGGCAGCAATGTCGGTTTCGATCCAGTCGCGAGTCAGATGAGATGCCGCCCCGCCGCAATTGAAGGCCAGAACGGGCGCACCGTTTGCAGGGATGAAGGGCACGGCAACGGAGTTCACATCCGCCTTCCATTCGCCGATCGAGAGGCAGTATCCGTGTTTGGCGTAGGTCTCGAGAGCATCATTTATCCCTCTCTCGATTGCCGGCCATGCCTGACCCTCGTGGTGGCGGATGTCCTCGATAATTTCAGATCTGCGCTCTTCGGATATCCCCGCCAGAAAGGCGCGGCCCACGGCCGTGGTCGCCAGTTTGATATGGGCTCCCACGTCGATCGCGAGCGTGATCGGGTTCGAGCCGCGGCAACGCTCCAAGTATATCATCGTCAGGCGATCCCTGCCTGCCAGCGCAACAGGCATGCCCGAATAGTCTGCAAGTTCCTGCATGTACGGCTTGGCCAGATCTATGACCGGCAATCCGGCAAGGCATGAGAATCCCAGCGAAAGTACCGGCGGGGCGAGGCGGTATCGGGCTGTTTCCGGGTCGAAGCTGAGGTAGCCAAGGCGGTGCAGCGTATAAGTCAATCTCGATATGGTCGATTTGCTCAAGCCGGTCCGAGCGGCAAAATCGCCGTTGCCCAGCGCCTCACCCTCCCTGCGGAAAGCGCGCAAGACCTCGAGTCCACGCGCCAGGGCAACCACGAAATCGCGGTCCGTACCTTCCTGTTTTGAAAGCTCCTTGCGCGGTCGCACCGCAATACTCCTCTCACCCCGGCCGTTGCCGACTTGAAATGTCTCTACACTGGTAGTAAGAGGTTTGTCAATATTGCGGAATATATTTCCGCAGAGCGGAATAAAATCGGGTTTGTCCAGTTCCGCGTGGTTGCCAAAACTCGACGGTGAAGAGGATTGTTATGACTCAACATGACTATGCAGACATCGCACTGTTCATCGCAGGCACGTGGATCGGCCCGGAAGAGCGCGAAACCCAGCCCGTCATCAACCCGGCGACCGCCCAGCAGATCGGGCTTATCGCGAAAGCGACGCCCGATGATCTCGAGGCTTCGGTGAGATCGGCCCGCGTGGCATTCGAAGGGTGGCGGCAGCTTTCGCCGCTTGATCGCAGCGCCATACTGCGCAGGTTTGCCAATCTGCTTCGTGAGAACGAACAGGCAATTGCAGCCGCCATTACCCTCGACGAGGGAAAGCCATTGGCCGAAGCGATTGTTGAAGTGCGTTCTTCGGCCGATCATATCGATTGGCACGCCGAAGAAGGGCGTCGCATCTACGGTCGCATAATCCCATCGCGATCCCCTGCTGTACAGCAGCAGGTTCTGCGGGAACCGGTGGGCGTCTGCCTGGCAATCACGCCATGGAACTTCCCTTTGAGCCAGGCAGTGCGAAAGGTTGCCGCAGCATTGGCCTGCGGTTGCACAATGATCCTGAAAGGCCCTGCGGAAGCCCCGTCTGCGTGTATGGCCATCGCCCGCTATCTGCAGGAAGCGGGATTGCCTGATGGATGCCTCAATCTCGTCTGGGGCAATGCCGCAATGATTTCAGAAACATTGGTGGCCCATCCCGATGTTCGCAAGATCACCTTCACCGGATCGGTCGAAGTCGGCAAGAGCCTTGCCGAACTCGCTGGTCGTCACATGAAGCGCGCCACGATGGAACTTGGCGGTCATGCGCCTGTCCTGATTTTCGATGATGCAGACGCCGAGGCGACCGCAAGGGTGCTGGCCGGCAACAAGCTGCGCAACGCAGGACAGGTCTGCATATCGCCGACCAGGTTCTTTGTGCAGGCGAGCGTTCACAAACGCTTTGTCGCAGCTCTGGTTGATGCCTTTGCGACGGTCAAAGTGGGTGACGGCCTTGAGCCCGATATCCAGATGGGGCCAGTGTGTCACGCCCGGCGGATTGCCGAAATGGAACGCCTGGTCGACGACGCGCGCGCCGGTGGAGCCGCCATCCTTGCCGGCGGCACACGACAGGGGAATGCGGGCTATTTCTTCGCACCGACTATCGTCGATACTGCGGACGATCGTATCGCGCTGATGCGGGATGAACCTTTTGGCCCCATCGCCGTGGTTTCGCGCTTTGACGACATGAGCGATGCCATCGATCGGGCAAACGCATTGCCGTTCGGCCTGGCGTCCTATGTCTTCACCAACTCGCTTGAACGCGCGGACCGCGCTGCGGCATGCCTGCAGGCCGGCATGGTCAGCATCAATCATTTTGGACTGGCCTTGCCCGAAACCCCGTTCGGAGGGGTCCGTGACAGTGGATATGGCACCGAAGGCGGCAGCGAGACTTTCGATGGCTACCTCAACACGAAATTCGTTTCGCGTTTCGCAGGAGTTTGTGCGTGAGCGATGGGCAACTGGTGCGGATCGAGTGGCGAAATCGTGTTGCGCTTCTGACCATCGACAATCCTCCGCTCAACCTCCTGAAGGCTGCGGTACGTGCCGCCCTGCTTGCGGCGATACGCACGGCCGCCGCCAGCGATCCCGAGCGAATTGTCATAACCGGGGCAGGCAAGGCGTTCGTGGCCGGGGCCGATGCCCGGGAATTTGGCGATGCTCCGATAGAGCCGCATTTGAACGACGTGCTGCGGGAGATCGCGCAACTCTCCGTGCCGACCATCGCTGCGATCAATGGGAGCGCGCTTGGCGGAGGCCTCGAGATTGCGCTGGCCTGCCGGTGCAGGGTTGCCGCACCTTCGGCCCGGCTGGGCCTGCCCGAAGTGACGCTCGGGGTAGTGCCGGGCGCTGGTGGAACGCAGCGTCTGCCCCGTATTGTGGGCATCCCCCACGCGCTCGACATGATTGTGCACGGAAGGCTGCTGTCGGCACGGGAGGCGCATGATATCGGACTTGTCGATAGTGTTGCATCCGATCCCGTCGCCGCCGCTCTCGGCATGGACCGGAATCAACTCGATACCATGCTGGTCGCCGACCGGCGTCCCGCGCCAGCGGCACATCCAGATGCGGTGTCGGCCATTGCCAGGGATGCTGCCCGCCGCGCCCGAGGGCAGAAGGCCCCCGAGCGCGCGCTGGAACTGGTGGCCGGGAGTACCGACTGGGACCTTGATGTCGGGATGAATCGCGAGCGGGAGGCCTTCCTCGAACTTCGCGGATCCGATCAGGCCAAGGCATTGCGCCACATCTTCTTCGCCGAGCGCGCCGCTTCAACCCGGTCATGTTACCCAAGACCAGACCGTCCGATCGAACGGGCGATTGTCGTAGGCGGGGGGAATATGGGCGCGAGCATAGCCTACGCCCTTGCCCGAGCCTCAATCACGGTGACCTTGGTCGAGATGGATGCCCAGCGGGCAGCAGATGCCCGGCGGCGATTCTCGGGGCTGGTCGAACAAGGCACAAAGAAGGGGGTCCTGACCGAGAAAGAGGCTAACAGTATCAGCAGTTTGACGAACGTGGTGGTGGGGCTCGAAAATCTCGGGGCGGCTGACATCGCCATCGAAGCCGTGTTCGAGAATTTCGCTGTCAAAAAGGCTATCTTTGCAGCCCTTGGTGACAATCTGCCGCCTTCGACAATTCTCGCAACGAATACCTCGTACCTGGATGTCGATCTTCTGGCGGAAAGTGTTCCCGAGCCCGCGCGCTTCCTGGGATTGCACTTCTTCAGTCCTGCGCACGTGATGAAACTGCTCGAGATCGTGCGTGGTGGCAGAACGGCTCCGGAAACTCTTGGCGTGGGCATCGCGCTCGCCAGGATGCTAGGCAAAGTGCCGGTCGTGGCCGGTGTGTGCGATGGCTTCATCGGAAACCGGATACTGACCCGATATCGCCAAACGGCGGACATCCTTCTTGCCGAGGGCGCAACACCGTCGAGCATCGATGCGGCAATGCGGGGATTCGGCATGGCCATGGGCCCCTATGAAGCCCAGGACATGTCGGGTCTCGATATTGCATATGCCAATCGCCAGCGACAACGCCTGGACGGCCGCGCCGACGCAAGAATGCTTCCCATACTCGAGTGCCTGGTCGAAGAGCATGGTAGACTTGGCCGTAAATCGATGGCTGGCTGGTATGATTACGATGACGCGGGTCGGCTCCGGCCGTCCGCCTTGGTCGAAGACCTCATCGTGGCGATCTCGGCGAAAGAAGGCTTTGCCCGTCGGACTTTGAGTGAGGCGCAGATTGTCGATCGAATTATCACGTCCATGATCGTCGAAGCCTGCCTTATTCTTGAAGAAGGAATCGCCGCCTCGACACAGGACATCGATCTGGTCTTGGTTCATGGCTACGGATTCCCTCGCTGGCGAGGGGGACTGATGTATCACGCGGACACATTGACTCCGGCTTGCGTGGTTGCAAGGATCACCGAGTTTTCGTCCGCCGACCCTCTGGGCTGGAGAGTCCCTTCACTGATCACGAACCTGGTTCGCGACGCCAGGTCGTTCGCGGATGCCTGAACTTGAAGATAGGTCTGAAGACATGGCTGATGTGTTCATCTGCGATTTCATCCGCACGCCGATCGGCCGCCACGGCGGGGCCCTTGCCAGGGTACGCGCCGACGATCTGGCCGCTGTTCCGATCAGATCCCTGATCGAGCGAAATCGGTCGATCGACCTGGTCGAGATCGATGAGGTCCTGCTTGGCTGCGCAAATCAGGCAGGCGAGGACAACCGAAACGTGGCCCGCATGGCTGCCCTGCTCGCGGGCCTACCCGAGGAAGTTCCCGGCCTGACCCTGAATCGCCTTTGCGCCTCAGGTCTTGAGGCGGTTATCACTGGTGCCCGGTCGATACGGTGCGGTGAACTCCAGCTTGTGATCGCTGGCGGCGTGGAGAGCATGAGTCGAGCCCCGTTTGTTCAGCTAAAAGCCGAAACCGCGTTCTCACGCGCTGTCGCCATGGAGGATACGACCATTGGATGGCGATTCGTCAATCCGGCGATGCAGACGAGCTATGGCGTCGACTCGATGCCCGAGACCGCCGAAAACGTCGCGATGGAGTATTCGATCGGGCGGACCGATCAGGATGCCTTTGCCCTGCGGTCGCAGGCCAAGGCTGCCAGAGCAGGCAGCAACGGACGATTGGCGCGGGAAATCGTGGCGGTCAGCGCCCCAGTGAAGCGGGGGCAAGCCGCGATAATTGACGCTGACGAGCATCCGAAACCGAACACGACCATAGATGACCTCGCTCGACTACGACCAATCGTGCGTACCGACGGGACCGTCACGGCAGGAAACGCATCCGGGGTGAACGATGGTGCCGCAGCATTGCTGCTGGCGTCGAAGGAAGCTGTTCGTCGATATGGGCTGACACCCCTTGCCCGAGTGGTGACCGCTGCGGCAGCTGGGGTTCCTCCCCGGATCATGGGTATCGGTCCGGTTCCGGCGATCAGAAAGATACTCGCTCGGCAATCGCTGACGATGGGCGACATCGGCGTGATCGAACTGAACGAAGCCTTTGCCAGCCAGGCGCTGGCCTGCACGCGGTCGTTGGGTCTGGATGATGAAGATCATCGCGTAAATCCCAACGGCGGAGCGATCGCGCTCGGTCATCCGCTGGGCATGTCCGGGGCACGGATTACGGGCAGCGCAGCGATTGAACTTGCTCAAGGGACCGGGCGCTACGCCATTGTGTCTATGTGCGTGGGCGTCGGACAAGGAAGCGCGCTGCTGCTGGAGCGGGTCTAGGAGACCTGCCTCTGGGTGGCCGCAAAAAACGACAACGGAACGCGCAGTAAAATTCAAGACCTGAAGCCAAGCACGACATAGCTTCTCCACTGGATCAGCTCTCGGCCGCCCGAAGTTTCGGACAACGATCGATTGGGGCGTTCAAAAAAAGATGGATGGAGAGGCCAAATGGCGGACAATCGGGAAGCAGATTTCCTGCGCGAATTGTACGAGGATTGGAGCAGCCGGATGGCCGCCAATCCCGCAATGTCGATTGCCGATTTGCGCAGTATGTTCGACGAGTGGGGCAAACCAGCACGTGAACCCGAGGGCGTAAGCTACAAATCAGATGAAGTCGGCGGAGTCCCGGGAATATGGGCATTTCCGCAAGACGCCGATTCCGCGCGCGTCATTCTCTACACCCACGGCGGAGGTTTCGCCGTGGGATCGGCAGATAGTCATCGCAAGCTCGCAGGGCATCTTGCCAGCGCTCTGGGCGTAACTGCGTTCATTCCCGATTACCGGCGGTCCCCCGAATTTCCGTTCCCTGCCCAGATCGAAGACGGGATCGCCGCATATCTCGGTTTGATCGAAAGAGGTTTCCACCCTGGATTCATAACGACTGCGGGGGACAGTGCGGGCGGCAATCTCGCCATTGCCATTGCGTTTCGGCTCCGTGAGCTGGGCCGGCAACTTCCGGGCAGCATCATAGCTTTTTCTCCCTGGCTGGACATGGCGCTGCGTGGCGCGACACTCGAAGCCAACGCGGCGACGGACGCTCTTGTCGGGCGCCAGATACTCGAGGGCATGATCTCGATGTTTCTTGGCGGCACTGCGGACCCGCTGGATCCGCTGGCCAATCCACTCGAGAATGACTTTCAGGGCTTCCCGCCGCTTTATATCAATGCCGGTGGAGCCGAGGCATTGCTGAGCGATGCCGAGTCGTTGAGCGAAAAAGCTCGCAACGCAGGCGTTTCCGTCACCCTCTCGGTCGTCCCCGGAATGCAGCATGTCTTTCCGGCCCTTGCCGGGCGCGCGCATGAGGCGGACGACGAATTGCTCAGGATCTCAGCGTGGTATCGCGCACTTTGACCGCCGGAAAAACGCATCTTGCAACAATGGTTTGCGCGGAAATCCCGCGCTGGAGGTAAATATGATCAGAAATGTGACCGCGACAAAGACCCCTGGCGCGGACTTTGACGCAATTGTGATCGGCGGAGGCTTCGGAGGGCTCTATGCGGTCCACAAGCTGCGTAATGACCAGGGTCTCCACGTAAAGGCCTATGACAATGCGAGCGATGTCGGAGGGACCTGGTACTGGAATCGTTACCCGGGAGCGCTCTCGGATACCGAGAGCTTCTGCTATCGCTTCTCATTCGACAAGGAACTCCTTGATCAAGGCAGCTGGCAGACCCGCTATCTCACTCAGCCCGAGATTTTGGAATATCTCAACAATGTCGCTGACCGCTTCGACTTGCGCAGCAGCTATCAGTTCAACACCAAGATAGTATCGACCCGTTTCGACGAAGCGACTGGGCTATGGCATGTAGTAACGGACAAGGGTGAGACGGCATCGGCCAAGTATCTCATTACCGGCCTGGGACTTCTTTCGGCGATCAACAAGCCGACGTTCTGTGGCATCGACGACTATGCCGGTGACATTTACCATACAGGCGCGTGGCCTGAAGGGGTCGATCTCAGCGGAAAGCGTGTCGGCATAATCGGGACGGGCTCAACCGGAATTCAGGTGATCATTGCCCTGGCGCCCCAGGTAAAGCACCTGACCGTATTCCAACGATCTGCCCAATACGTCGTTCCGATCGGAAACTGGCCCGAAGACACTGAGACGATCGATACCTACAAGGCCAACTATGACGAAATCTGGAAGCAGATAAAGAGTTCGAATGTCGCCTTCGGTTTTGTCGAGAGCACCGTTGCGGGAATCGACGTCCCCGAGGCCGAGCGGGAGTGCGTATTCGAGGAAGCGTGGCAGCGCGGTGGTGGATTCCGCTTCATGTTCGAGACCTTCAACGATGTCGCGATCAGCGATGAGGTTAACACCTCGGCGGCAAACTTCATCAAGCGGAAAATTGCCAAGATCGTGAAGGATCCAGAAATCGCCCGGAAACTGACGCCCGGCGATATCTATGCCAAGCGCCCGCTGTGCGCGACGGATTATTACGGTGTTTACAACCGGAAAAACGTATCGCTGGCAGACGTCAAGGACGATCCGATCGCAGAATTCACGACAAGAGGCATCCGCTTGGCCAGTGGGATCGAACACGAACTTGACGCGGTGATTTTCGCTACAGGTTTCGATGCGGTCGATGGAAACTATACGAAGATCGATATTCGGGGACGCGGTGGCGTCACCATCCGGGACAAGTGGGCCGATGGCCCTCTGGGTTACCTCGGGATGATGGAAGCCGACTTTCCGAACATGTTCATGATCCTGGGCCCCAACGGTCCATTCACAAACCTTCCTCCCAGTCTCGAAAGCCAGGTGGAATGGATTTCCGACACGATTGCAACCATGGAAGCTGACGGCCGCTCCACTATCGAGCCGACGCAGGAAGCCGAAGATGCCTGGGTGGAAACCTGCCGGACAATTGCCAACATGACACTGTTCCCTAAGGCGGAATCGTGGATTTTCGGGGCGAACATTCCTGGCAAGAAAAACGCAGTGATGTTTTATCTCGGTGGTCTCGGCAATTACCGTTCAGAACTTCAATCGGTACGGAATTCGGGCTACGAATCGATGATATTCGATCGTCAGACTGCAACCACCGCGCTTTGATGACCATCGAAATTCGTTCGCGTCTGAACGACCGGACTGTTGCATTCCCCATCCCCCGCAAGGCCGTGACAGGTTCGGTCGTGCGGGGGACACGCTGCTTGTGGCCCGTCGATCGAGGGGTTGTCAGCAATCAAGGCTCGATTTCGCGGCATCGCCTCTAGCCCGGCTTATTCATGAGCCCGCTGCACTGGGGTGTTTAGGGTTTGGTGGGTCGGTTGCCGCGTGATCTGGGCGAGCGCCGGCGCCGGCGTTTTTCCCCGCAGCAGGAGCGATGGGCTTTTCGAGGTTGATGGACGAGGGCTCGGGCTTTCATCGGCACTGCCGCACTGGCTATGTCGGTGCTGGCCGGAGAATGGTGGCGATGGCTTTGAACACGCCGGCGTCCGGGCAGGCTGACGCGAAGGCGAGATGGATACGCGAGGAGGTTTCGATGACGCGGGCAGCGACCTTGAGCAGCCGCAGGCGTAGCGTTGCGAACTCGGCTGTGGCGAGCGCGGCTGTCTTGGGGATTTCCTGTTGGATGCGCCACATCAGCCAGTAGACAGCGGTGTGGAGGATGAGGCGCATCTGGTTGGCGTTGGCGGATCGGCACGAGGTGCGATCGCTAGCGAGTTGAGCCTTGTGGCGCTTGATCAGCCTTTCGGTCTGGCCGCGCGCGCAGTAGAGCGTGTCATAGATATGCTCGGCTGAGCCTTCGGTCAGTGAGGTGACGACATAGCGGATGTCCATGCCCAGCGTGCTGGCCTCGATCCGGGCGACGACGCGGCGCTGGCACTTCCAACTCTTCGCGCCGTAGTGCGTTTCGGCATAGTTGCGCAGGACCGGATACTGGGCCGTGGCCCGCTTGACCGCGCAGG
>CALMYW010000479.1 GCA_937873665.1 uncultured Sphingorhabdus sp. | reverse complement strand
AAGAGCATTTTGGGCACTTCATATATTCTCCCCCTAAGGTATTTGATCTAACGCCCTGAGTTCAGCCGCCGCCGAAGGCGGTCGGCTGCGACGAATGGTTAGGCTTCGTCGATCTGATTTTGTTTTGTGCTTAAACGCTTGATGACTCCCTCGATCATCTTCGCTTCAGTTTCGGTGAATTGAGCTTCGTTGCCTGTTTCGGTTCTTTGTATTTTCTTCTTCAGTTTTAGCAATCTGTAGCTACCGTAGCCGAGGCCGGCAGCTCCACCTGCTGCAGCACCGCCAATGGCGAGTGGAATCCAGATGGGCGTGGCTGCAATGACGCCGACGGACATCAAAGCCCCTGTTATGCCTGAGGCGCCAATGGTGGTCCCAAAAATTCCGGCTCCGCCAATGATGCTCCCTGCAGCACCAGACAGGTAAAGCGCACCCGCTCCGAGAGCCGTTGAAGCTGCGGCTAGAACTCCACCGATTGCCGCAGTACTCAGGTAGGTGCCGGCAACGTACCCAGCAGCGGAGGTAACGATCATTCCACCAGCAGCGTGCGGAACTAACGTGCCTCCGGCAGCAAGTGCGGAAACAATCGGAATTAGCGGTAATGGCATTCAATTCTCCGATCTTTACTTGAGCCTAACGCCGGAATTCAGCCGCCGGCAGCCCGCGTAGCGGGATGGCGGTCAGCTGGAATGACTTGTTATGCATCACTATCCTTCGGGCCAACCCAAAACAGTGGATTGTGCGCGATTTCCCAGAGGTGCCCATCTGGGTCAGCAAAGTAACCAGAATACCCACCCCAAAACACTGTCTGCGGCTTTTTAATCAGCGTCGCACCAGCTGCCACAGCTTGTTCGACAACGGCATCAACCGCCGCCTCGGATTCGACATTGTGGGCGAGCGTCACTCCTTTGAACCCGCCACCTTGAGCCGAGACCGTTGCATCCTCAGCCAAAGCATCGTGACCGTAAAGCCCCAGCCAGCTGCCGTTCAGCGTGAAGAACGCGACGGAAGGCGGAGAATCCATCCGCGGGAACCCGAGACCGTGCTCATAGAACGCGATTGACCGCTCCAAGTCTTGGACACCCAAGGTAATCATGCTGATTCTTGGCTTCATAATCTTCTCCCTGCATAACGCCCAAGCTCACCGGAAAAGCCTCCGTAGCGACGCGAAGGCGGTTTTTTCCGGTGCAGCGCCTTGTTAGCCGACGGTTTCACCAGAAGAAGCTAAACGGTCCAGGATTCCGACTTTGGAAATCAGCAACTTTTCCGTAAAACTCATCGTCAGACATCAGCACATAACGAATCCACTCGACCAACGCGACGATGAACGGAATGTAGAGCCAGCATGCAAGAAGATAAACAATTCCCCAACCCCAAGAGCCCATATAGAACTTATGTGCACCGAACCCACCGAGGAACGCGCCCCATAACGTCGCGGCAGCTTTGCTCTTGTTGCCGCGTGGGGTGCTTGAAACCTGCCCCAATGCTCGATAAATGCCCGTTGCATTGGAGCCTTGAGAGTCAAAGTCAACCCACATTCCCCTGTTTGGTTGAACATCCCCTTTCCATTCAGAGCCTGTGAAGGTGTATCTCGCACCATCTGCGCCAGAGATCACTCCCTCATTTTTCTGTACCGTGAAGTCAAGAATCTGACCTTTCATTATTTTCCTCTTTTAATGCGAAATTTAGAGAACGTACCGCTCTTGTTAAGGCGGCTAACGCCTAAGTTCACCGGAAAAACCGCCGTAGCGAAGCGAAGGCGGGTTTTTCCGGTGCAACGCCTTGTTGGGCTGCGCTGAACTCATACTGGAACCTTGCGATCTGGAAATGCTTTTGACAAGTGCAAAATTTCGACGCTTTGACGAAGGCCGTGAAGCCAGAATGGATCTGTGAGAAGCAGGGACTCGACTGCTGATTTGCTCGCAGCCTCAACCACCCAGAAAGCGCCGACCGGGATGGCCTCCGGCTCTGGCCGCAGCGAGCCTGCGACAAGGATGGATTGCTGATGCTGCTCTAGCCATTGGAGGTGCGCAGGCAGAAATTGTTTGCGAATAGGCAAACACTCAGGGTTGTCAGTAAACCGAACGACATAAAGCATGTGCTTTGCCCGTGTGATACCTGATGCTTATTGGGTTGTGACCGCACTACGCCCAGCCTCAAATTGTGGCAAATCGTCGCCGATGTGATGCCACGGCACTTTTGAACCAACGTAAGAATGAAACTGAGGTTTCACGCTTGGCGCCTCATCAAGAGTGCCGAGCCGCAGATGAACCATGCCCTTTTGAGGTTTCTGAGCGTAGAGGCTGGAACCGCAAGCGCGACAGAACCCAAGAACCGTATCTTTGCTTTTGTTGTAGTGGGCAATGCTCTCATGGCCCTTGAGCACACGGAAACTAGCCGCTGTAACGCCGCCCATAGCGGAGAAAGCCGAACCCGAAAATTTGCGGCACTCAGAGCAGTGACAAAAGCCCATGTATTTGAAGTCGTCTGCGACTGCATACTCAACTGCACCACATAGACAGCGACCGTGAAGTTCTTTCATGTGTCCTCGACTTGTGACAGCCCGCTTTTAGCAGCCCAACGCCCTGAGTTCAGCCGCCGCCGTAGGCGGTCGGCTGCGACGAATAGTTAGATTGTTGTCTCATAAATTTGTCGATTTAGATTTTTTGATATTAACTTGGCAGGATTTGAAATTATTGAAAACGTATTCGATAGAGGCCCATCCTTTGCTCATTTCCGAAGCATTGGCGAAAACGTTAATTTCTTCTAAATCGCTGGGTAGTGTTGATTTGTTTGCTTTATTTACCCAATCAAATCCATAGGTAACGGCATCTTCTTTTAGCGCCATCATGAAAAATTGAGGATTCCTGCGGTAGACATCCTGCCGTGCAAAATCATATTTTTTATGCGATTTTCCATATTTGAGTTCGACCATCTCGGCGATCTCATTGACGCGCGATTTCAGTTGATCCCCTGTATCATTGACGACATTAACCTCTGATATGGCATTTATTTTGCAAAGCCCATCTTCCTTGGTTGCAACGACATAATAACGATCAAATCCAGGTGCTGGTTTGGGTGGTGTGATTGTATAAATATTTGGATTGGTTTCTAGTGCTTTTGCGGAGGCGATTGTGCCAGATAATTCATTAATACTAATTCCCATGGCAAGACCAAACGGCCCGTCATAGGTTTTTATTGGGATTTCTGGGGTTTTAATTGTGCTTGTGCCAATTGGGGGGTTATCTTCTTTTGCTGTGTCCTGAGATTGATTGGATTTGTTTGTCTCTGAATTGTTTTGCTTTTGTTCTCCGCAGCCAAGCAAGAGAAAGGAGAGTATTGCAGATGAGATTAGTATTTTGTTCATAAAATTATTCCATTGAGGTTTTTTGAAATCGTGCTCTAACTAGAATTGGACGACAAGTGTGCTGGTGTTCAAGGTCACCCAATCCCGAC
>CALMYW010000478.1 GCA_937873665.1 uncultured Sphingorhabdus sp. | reverse complement strand
TTATCAAGCGATCCGATTACTCAGCTCGCATTCTCGATGTTCGAGAGCAAGGGTGTCTATGCTTTGCTTCTCGGCTCTGGTCTCTCTCGTGCAGCCGGGATTCCAACTGGATGGGAAATCACTTTGGACCTAGTTCGACGAGTCGCGCTCGCGCAAGGCGTCAAGAATCAGTCCGATTGGGCGACGTGGTATCGCAAAACGTATGGTGCGGAACCCGATTATTCAGCGATTCTAGCAGGACTGGCGGCCTCGCCTGCCGAACGGCGATCCATCTTACATTCGTACATCGAGCCTGACGAAGACGATCGTGCAGAGGGTAAGAAACTTCCGACAGCCGCGCACCATGCAATCGCGGGCCTGGTTCGCGACGGGTATGTCCGAGTGATACTAACGACCAATTTCGATCGGCTATTAGAAAATGCACTGCGAGAAGTTGGCGTTGAGCCAACTGTCGTCACCTCCGTCGACAGCTTGTCAGGAGCCGAGCCGCTCACACATAGCCCGTGCTACGTGCTGAAGCTTCATGGTGACTACAAGGATGCACGCATCCTGAATACCGACGAAGAGTTAGGCGTGTATCCGCCGCAATACGATGCGCTGCTCGACCGCATTTTGGATGAGCACGGTCTTATAGTTTGCGGTTGGTCAGGCGAGTGGGATGACGCGCTACGGGCAGCATTGTTGCGCGCTCCTAACAGGCGTTACCCTACTTTCTGGAGCATACGGGGGAAAGTTGGGAGCGGCGCAGAGCCCATCATCAGTCAGCGTAAGGCTGTGACCATTCCGGTTGCCGACGCCGATAGCTTTTTTCTGAAGTTGGCCGAGCTGGTGAAAACACTCGCCGAGACTCGGAAGCAGAGTCCGCTGACGATTGATATCCTCGTCGGCTCTATCAAGCGGTACGTTGCGAGGCCGGAATTTCGCATTCGACTCGATGAAGTCATCACACAGGAAGTTAACAAGCTTTTCGACCGCCTCGACGCGAAGGAGCTCTCTCCGCAGGGTGTGTGGTCCGTTGAGGAATTCCGCCGACGCCTTAAACTCTATGAGGCCACTACCGAGCCGCTCGCGAAAGCCTTTGGTGTTCTCGGACGATGGGGGGATGACGCCGAGCTTGCACTCATTGCCGATACGATCCGCGGCGTCGTTGCCAGGGCGAACAAGGTGGGCAGCGGCCTGAATATATGGCTTGATCTAAGGACGTATCCGGCCGTTCTGCTCATGACTGCATATGGGCTCGGACTTGCGAGAGCAGAGCGTTGGAAGACCTTGCATGACCTGTTTTCTCTCTCGATGCCTAGGGACGAGCGGGACCCAAAACGTCTCGTGAATTCGCTCTTCCTGTGGGACTGGAGGGGGTCAGACGACAATCTCTGGAATAACGTTGAAGGTTTCACGACAGGCAACAACCGCCGAAAAACACCACTCAGCGACCATCTATTCGACGTATCCTTCGAGCGGGGCACGGCGTTTTTGGGCGTCCCCACAGCCAATGCTCTGCTGTTCGATCGTTTTGAGGCGCTGGGGGCGTTGGTCCACCTTGAAGAGAACAGTGAAAGGGCACTGAAGGATCAACTGGAGAACGGCGACAGGAAGGCTAGGATGTCTGTCGGTCGCATCGGCTGGCGAAGCGAGGGGCGACGCTCAATAGAACACGAGCTGAAATCAACTCCTACCAGGCAACAACTGCTTAAAGCAGGGTTCGCATTGGGCAGTGAAGCATACCTCGATCTATTCTTGGAAAACCTATCACGGGTAGCACGATGGATGGAGTGGCGCTGACACTCCACCTGGCGATACCGGCCAGGGAGCAGCCGGACGATGTCTATACGCCTGAGAGAACTGTTTGCCTGTACGGAGCAAGGCGGCGCTTTCGTCGCCGAATCTGCCGATGGTCGACTCCTGCATATTGGCGAGGTGCCCTCCGGGCTCGCCTGCAACTGCGTCTGTCCCGGCTGCGGAAGGCGGATGGTTGCGAAAAAGGGAGATGTGCAGGCCCACCATTTTGCGCACAATGCTCAGCAAGATGGCCGGTCATGCGCGTCCGCCGGCGAGACGGCCCTGCATAAGTTTGCGAAACTCATTTTGGATGAGCGCCTGGAAATTACTTTGCCAGCGCAGGTCGTGGAGGAGCAGAAGGATCGCGAAGTTGTTGTCCGGGCGGCGAAGCGTACTTTCGATCGAGCGATCCTAGAAACCAAAGATGGGCAGATCGTTCCCGACGTCGTGCTGCTCTTACGCGATCGCAGGCTCATCGTAGAATTCAAGGTCACTCATCCGTGCGACTCAATAAAAATCGCCCGGATCCAAGCGATGGATGTCGGCGCAATCGAGATCGACCTCTCCCAGTACCGCGACCACAAGCTCAGCGAGATCGGAGACCGGATACTTTACGACGCGCCGCGAACATGGCTGCACAATCCGCGGGA
>CALMYW010000477.1 GCA_937873665.1 uncultured Sphingorhabdus sp. | reverse complement strand
ACCCAGTCAAGCAGCGTGTGCGCCGAGCAGCCGATCTTGGCGGAAATCGACTGGCAGGCTGTCCAGCGTGAGAGGTAATCCCCTTCGCGATCCAGCACCAATCTCACAGCGCGCTCGCGCACCTCGGGGGAGAACTTGTTCGTCGTTTTGCTCGTCATGGCTCCATCCTACTTGGAAGTTGGAGCCTCCGACAAACCGGGGGCGGTTCATATTGAAAAAACCGATCTAAATACTATTTTATACATAAATAATAAAATTAAAAGATTTCTATTTCTGCTTATTATTTGATTTTTACAATATAATTTTTTCTGAGAAAACTCTGGACAAGGCTAGAAAGTGTATTAAATGTATGTGTGGGGTGGCTTATCGGTAGTGCCTTCGGAATGAGGGTGGCCATGGTAGGTGAGCGTCGTGATCTGGATGATTTGCACCCGCACGTCAGGACGGTTGTCAGGGGCGCTCTGGAAGATTTGGTGCATGAAAATCTACCATTCCAAGTATATGAGGCCTATCGGACGCCGCAACGCCAACATTCTCTGTTTCGCCAAGGCTCTGTTACAAAGGCCGATGCTTGGCAGTCCTACCATCAATGCGAATTAGCGGTTGATCTTGTCTTCAAGGACGATCGCGAATGGAGCTGGGACGCCAGCGGCAGGTGCGATGCGCTTTGGCGGCGGATGAACGACATCGGCCGCGCGCATGGTCTGGAGCCGCTGAGCTGGGAAAAGCCCCACCTCCAACTCCCGGGGGTCCGCCTGGCGGATCTGCGCGCCGGGCATTACCCGCCGGGGGGCGATGAAAGCTGGGCTGCAGCCCCCACCGAGGCAATCGAAAATTGGCCATCAGGTGCGCCGCCGCTGCCGCATATCGGCATAGAACGCCCGGCCATTCTGCCCCACGACGGTGGGGCGTATGAGGCCCCGGGCGCTTCGGGCGCGACCCATACCACCGCGGCAGCGAGCGCCTCGCGCGATATGTTCGAGCGCGCGCAGGCGATCATCCGGCAATACGAGGGGGGCTTCGCCAACAATGCAGCCGATCCGGGCGGTGCGACCAATTTTGGCATTACCCACACGACACTAGCGCGCTGGCGCAAGGTCCCAGCAGCGAGTGTTGAGGACGTCCGCACGATGTCCTACGAGGAGGCCAAGGACATCTATTTCAACTGCTACTGGAGCGAGATGCAATGCGGCGCCCTGCCTGCGCCGCTGGCGGTTTACAACGCCGGCGTCCACTGCGGCACGGGAATGGCAGGCAGCTTCCTGCAGGAAAGCCTGATTGCGCTGGGCATGCCCGTGCACCATGACGGCGACATCGGCCCCGAAACCATCGGCGCGGTGGGGCGCTGCGATACCGAGAGGCTAATGGGCGGCGTGCTTGATCGCTATGAGATCCGCCTGAGCGCGTATCCTCGTTTCGATGTTTTTGGCAAGGGGTTCATGAATCGTGTCGCGCACCTGCGCGCCACCTGCGCCAAGTTGCTGGCCGAGATGCCCGCCGCGACTGATCCCGCCGGAAGGAAGGAGCCCTCGACCATGGCGACCCAAGCACCGCCGACAGCGGAGGCCGTCCTGCCGCTTCTGAGCCGCCTGCTGGAGCTGCTGCGCGGCCAAAGCCCAACGCCGACGCCCAACACTGCACCGGCACCCCCCGATGCAGGGCTTGATCCCGCCACGCAGGCATTGATCTACGCGGTGCTGAACGCGTTCAACTTCAAGCCGTCGCCCCCCATTGCCAACCCGGAACAGAATGCACTCGGGCCGGTCAACGGGGCGCTCGGCAAGGGGGTTGGCGAGCTTCTCAACGGATACAAGTCCGCCATCGGCATCATCGTGCTGGGCGTAACGCAGCAGAGCACGCCGGATGGCCTGTTCTCCAAGCTTGCGGGGGTGATTAGCACTGCCGTGCCGATGCTCAGCGGGGCCAGCGGCCCGCTGTTACCGATGTTCCTCGGCATGGGGGCCTGGGGCCTTCTCGGCAAACTGGAGAAGTATCAGATCGCCAAGATGGAAAAGTAGTTGCCGCCCCGGCGGACGGCGCAGGGGACGGAACCAACAAGGAGCGGGGCAGGCAATGAGCCGAGTAAGCGAAGCCGAAAACCTTGAAGCCCTGATCCCGCGCGGGTCCAAACGCATCATCCTGTTCTCGGACGGAACGGGCAATTCCTCGGCCAGCGTGTTCAAGACCAATGTCTGGCGGCTGTATCAGGCACTGGATTCCTCCTGCGAGGATCAGATTGCCGCTTATGACGATGGCGTGGGCACCTCCAGCTTTCGCCCACTCGCTGTTCTGGGCGGCGTTTTCGGCTATGGTCTCGCCCGGAACGTGAAGGATCTCTATGCCTTCCTGTGCCGTCACTATCAGCCGGGAGATGCAATCTACGGGTTCGGCTTCAGCCGCGGGGCCTTCACCATTCGCGTACTGACCGGCTTGATCAGCAGTCAGGGCGTTATCACCGATTACCGCGACGAGAGCGATCTTCAGCGTAAGGTGGCGCGCGCGTATCAGGATTACCGTCGCAAATATGCCGTCGATTCCCCGATGTGGATTTTCGGTTATTTAGCGCGCGGGATACGCGACATCGTGCTGCGGACGTGGGATCGCGCCTGGGTGGGCATTCCCTACGTCGGGCCGATGCAGTTGCGGGCGGGCGACGAGACGCTGAGCTCGGTCGAGGCCATCCGCAAGGCAGGCAACACCCCGGCCCCCATCGAGTTTCTCGGCCTATGGGACACGGTCGATGCCTATGGCCTGCCCATCGAGGAGATGACCAAGGCATGGGACGATTACATCTGGCCGCTGTCCATGCGCGACCGGGACCTGAGCCCCATCGTCAAGCGCGCCCGCCATGCGCTTGCGCTCGATGATGAGCGCAACACCTTCCACCCCGTCCTGTGGAACGAGAAGAAAGAGGGCATGGAGGCGCTGCCGCTCGAAGAGCGCCGCATCGTGCAGGTGTGGTTCTCGGGCATGCATTCCAATGTCGGGGGCGGCTACCCCATCGACAGTCTCAGCCATGTCTCGCTGAGCTGGATGATTGACGAAATCGACCGGCGCAAACATCCCGGCTTCGGGTTGAGCTTTATCCCCGAGCGGATCACGCAATACTGCAAGGATGCCGATCCGCTCGGCCCCATGAAAGATTCCCGACAGGGGGTGGGAGCCTATTACCGCTATCAGCCGCGCCGTTTTGCCTTGCTGGCCCGCAAGCGGGTGGGCTCAATCTTTTCGGCGGTGAAGGAAGGTGTGAAGCGGGCCGTAGGCAAGATGCGCGATCAGGAGGCCGTGCCCGACTTGCCGGGACCGGAACTCACCAGCCCCATCATCCACCACAGCGTTCTCAAGCGGATTGCGGCGCGGGTGGACAATTACGCGCCCTTCGTGATTCCGCGCGGGGCTTCAGTGCTGCTGCCGGACGGCAGACTCGAACCGGACATCGGCCGCCACTGCGCCAAACTGGGCCTTCGGCTGCTCGAGGATCAGTCCGTCACGCGCGAGGAGATGGACAACTGGGTCTGGCTGCGGCGGGGGGGATGTTTCTCCACCTTGCTCTTCACCCTGCTGTTCGCCTTCATGCCATTTTACGCCGACATCGAGAACACGGACGGAAACGACCGGACGACCAACAGCCTCATCTCGGCGATACCGGAGGGCTTAGCGGGGATGCTGCCCGGCTTCATGAAACCGTGGATCGATTCCTGGGCCGCCAATCCGGGGATGTTCCTCAGCTTCGTCCTTTTCATTATCGCGCTCAATATCATCGGCACGCTGCTCAAGGACACGATCAACGCCCGCGCCGGGCGCATGTGGAAGAGCACGCCGCATCCGAGGCTCGGGCTGAGGCCTGCCTTCATCGATCGCGCGGTGGGCGCCCTGCGGCGCAGTCAGCCGTATATAAGGCTGTTTCGCTGGCTGAAGGGCGCGGGGCTGCCGTTCGTATTTTTTCTGCTGTTTGCCTTTGCCGCTATCGGCGGGCTCAGCCGCATCTATTTCTCCCTGTTCTCCAAGCCTGATGGCGCCCTGCCGAACTATTGCGCGCCCGGCGTTCCCGTCGAGAATCTCATCGAAGGCAGCGCTAAGACCATCGACCATGCCTTCGATTCGCGCTGTCCCTACTGGAACAGTGGGGTGAACCTTGCCGGGGGTGCGCGCTACCGCGTCGAGATGGTGGCGCAACCCGCACCCCGGCTTGAAAGCGGCTCCGTCTATACTTGCTGGAGCCCCTTCGCTGGGAAAACCACCGGCGCGCGCAAGGCAGTAGACGCCAGCAGCAGCCCGACGTGGTGGGACGCCGGCTATGCGGCCGATCTTTACGGCCTCGCTGACGTCCAAGGGACGCCGGGAAGCTTTGCGCATGGCCTTCGACTTCTCAAGCGCCACCTGACCTACTTCCCCGGGCTGCTCCTGCGGCGGAATGTCACGCAGCCCTGGTTCACGCTCCACGCCCGGTTTGGCACGGAGGGGCGCGCCGAGATCCCGCTGTTGCCGCTCATACCGCCCAAATCGGCCGCCGGCGAGCGCCATCGGCTGGTGGCCGAATTCACGGCCAAGCGCGGCGGGCCGCTCTATCTCTATGTGAATGACGGCATCAACCTGCCCTGCCTCAATTTCTACGCCAACAATCAAGGGCGCGCGCAGGTCTCGATCACCCGGATCGGCTGGGATGCGACCTTCAACAAATGAGCGCACAGGCAGGGACGTGAAGTGGAGTTTGACGTTGCCCCCGATGCTTAATCCAGCTTGAAGTTTGACGTGCCCCCCGTAAACACGGCCATTCAGAACTGGAATTTTCCACTTATGCTC